>CAVVPM010000001.1:0-304733 GCA_963750115.1 uncultured Alphaproteobacteria bacterium
CGACGGGTAGATACCCTCCAGCGCAATACAGAAATTCATCACGAGATAGGGCTGCATGTTGTCGTGCGGCTGCGAGCCGCCGTTCGGCGAAATCGCCTTGGGCGAGAACTGAGCCGTGAGCGGCGGCTGCGACGGATTTTGGTAAGCGCGATTGGGGAGGGCGCGAGCCTGAGAGATAGGCCTGGTCCGTCGCAATGGCGGTCCGCTCGCCTGCGACTGATGTCGTCGCGGCCTCCACGACGTGCCTATGGGCGGGTATCTGCGTCACGCTCAGCGTTTGCGTCGACTGGCCCTGAAGCTGACCGAGCACGGTATTTCCGGCTGCGCCGCCGCTGCCCAATGCATCGGGATCCTCCCCTGGAGGTTGGGCAGCGCGAAGTTGGTGACTCTCGTCGCCGCCGTAAGTCGTCCCGATGATTGTAAATAGGGCCTCGTTCGACGCCACCGCCATCGACTGGCCGTTGCACCAGGCCCAGCCGCGCGGGGCGAAGCTGAAGCCGAAGCAGCGAATTTCCCCGATATACGGTTCTGACATCTCGCGCTCCTCAGTTGCGGCTCGGGAAGATGCCATCCAAGCAGATGATGAAGGTGATGCACAGCGACGGCATCAGATTCGTGTGGGGCTGCCCGCCGCCGGTCAGGCCGCACGACTCCGCCTTAAGCGCGAAGGTCGTGAGCGGCGGCTGCCCGCTTTGTTGGACGCCATAGAATGCCGGGGGATTGCCCACACTCGGTTGGCCGGGGAGCAGGTTGTTCGCGATTGCGGCCGAACTCGCCATGTCTTTGGTCGCGTTGAATGTGTGCGAATGGCTCGGCAAGGTCTGGATCGTGATCGTCACGCTCGGGTCGCCGCCCGACATGCCCAGCACATATTGGGAAAGTCCTTGGCCCTGACCATAGTGAACCGGCAGGCGCGACCGCAGATCGGGCAACTTGAACGTCGCACGCCCGTCGCCGCCATAGGTCGTCCCGATCAGCGAGTAGAGCGCCTGATATTGGCTGATGCTCATCGTCGCTCCGTCGCACATGGCGAAGCCGCGCGGTGCGAAGTTGCCCGCGAACATGCTTACTTGTCCGATGAATGCGTCGCTCATGCAGAAATTCCCCTTGCCGCCTAGCCGGTCGCCCCTCAGTTCCGCGACGGAAAGATGCCCGCCAGAGCGATGCACCAGTTGATCGCCAGATAGGGCTGGATGTTGCTGTGCGGCTGGCTGTTGCCGACGACCTCGATCGAGCCGTTGTTGAGGGGCTGCGGCGTCGTGTCCGCTGCGTAATAACCGTCTCCGGGCGCACTCGCCTGGGCGATATGGGCGACCGCCGCGTCTGTCGCTGGCTGCGAATCGTTGGCGTTATTTCCGGTGCCGAAGAACCCGTGACCGTGCGCCGGCATGGTGGTCTGACCAAGCGTCACCTGCTCGGCACCCGACTTCTCGCCCGGCGTGTAGGTGCCGAAGGGCGCCTTGCCGGCGTTCATGGGGACGCGGCTGCGCAAGTCGGGCAGCATGAAGGTGCTCGTCCCGTTGCCGCCGAAGGTCGTTCCGAGCAGTGAAAAGAGGGCCGCATTCTGTGCAATGTTCAGCGTCTGGCCGTCGCACTGCGCCCACCCTTTCGGTGGAAAGTTGAACGCCATTGGCTGGATCTGGCCGATAAACGGTTGGCTCATTTCCTTTTCCCCGCGCCACCTCGCACCCAGAATGATTGGCAGAAGCCGGCAAGCCTTACAACCAAAAAGGACCTGAATGTGCAACCTATAATACACGTCGACGGTTGTGATGATCGTCGCTCCCAGTTTAGGGCCGACGAAGCTCGCTGATTGCGGCCGCCCGTTCCGCGAGTGGGGAATTTCAATTCCCGCTGGCACTTCTCGCGAGGTTCAGGTATGGTTGCAGCGATCGGCAGGAGTGAGGCTACCGATGGACGTTCGCAGTCCCAGAACTGAAGTCAGCGCGGACAAAGCGGGGGCGCCGGACGGGCAGCAACCCTCCACTTCGGAGCGCCGACAGTGGCACTCCCCCCGGGTGATCGAGTCGGCGATTACCAGGGGAACCGGTAATGCGAGCACGTTTAGCGCAAGCTGTGTTACCGACGACGGACCACAGACGATAAGTCTGCACAGCTAAAATCCTGGGCGAAATCCTTGCGGGCGTGCAAGTCGGCGATCCGCCTTACGTCGCCAGGCTGACGGCAAACTCATGGATGCGTTCGCGGGCATCGCGGCGTTTGACGATGCTCCTGCCAACAAGCGTATCGAGGACCAACTCGGTAGCGCGATCACCAAACTTCGCAGCGGGAAGGTTTTCAGTCGTTCTCTCGGGGGTGCACTATTCGCGCAACGCGCCGCGGCGCGGGGCGGATACGAGCCGCAGCGGCCTTTAATCGGCGCCAAAGGCAACACCCTGTTTGCCGCTCTCGCGCGGCTGGACAATCGCGAGGAATTGCGCGCGGCCTTGGAACTCACGCCGGCGGAACTCGCCGCTACCAGCGACAGCGAACTCATTTTGCGCATGTTCGAGCGCTCGGGCGAAGCGGGCATCGCGCGTTGCCTTGGCGCTTTCTCCTTTGCCCACTGGGACGCAGGGACGCGGCGTCTGGTTCTCGGTCGCGATTGCCTCGGGATGCGGGCGCTTTTCTTTTACCGTGGGCGCGATTTCGTAGCCTTTGCGACCACGCTGGCAGCGCTGCTCGCGCTGCCGATGGTGCCTCGCGAACTCGATGAGATCGTGCTCGCCAACTACCTCGCGATCAACCTCGTCGAGGCCCGACGCACTTTCTATCAAGGGATCGAGCGTGTTCCGAGCCGAACCATCGTCACGATCGAGCGCGCAAGTACCCACCACCGCCACTACTGGTCGCCCGATTTCGACGCACCGCCGCCCTATCGTCGTGACGAAGACTATATCGAGCGGGCGCGCGAGCTGCTCGATCAGGCGGTCGCCGCCGCCACAATCGACACGCCGCGCGTCGCGATCTCGGCCAGCGGCGGGCTTGATTCAAGCGCGGTCGCGGCGACGGCGGCTCGGCTTGGGCGCGCCGAGAGCATCACCTGCTACACGCTGGTGCCGCCTGCAGGCACGAAGATCGACGTCGGCCCGTCCAGGTATTTTGATGAGACGGGCAAGATGCAGGCGCTCGCGCGCGCGTATCCTGGGCTCGACGTTCGGTTCATCGCACCCGAAGCGCCACATCCGTTCGAGCTGGACGATACCCGCTACTTCGTGCGCAACGGCCTGCCCCAACTAAATCCGGGGAACATGGGCTGGTTCAGCAACCTCTACGACGCGGCAGTGGCCGACGGGCATTCGGTGCTGTTGACGGGCCAGCGTGGCAATCTCGGCTTGACGGCAGGCGGGCGTTTTTCGCTGCTCGCCCTCTTGCGGGCCGGGAAATTGACCGACTTCGCGCGCGAACTTCCTGCTGTCGCGCGGGAGACCGGCCGCAGCCTGCCGCGAACCTTTGTGTCGGAGGTGCTCCTGCCGGGCGGACCCGCTTGGCTTCGACGGCTCCGCTTTCCGCCGATCGAGTACGATAACCAGAGCGTGGCGCATTATTGCGTGCTCAACCCGGCCTTCATCGCTGAACACGATCTCTTCCGCCAATGGCAGGCGAGGGATCCGGGAAACTTGGCACCGCATGACGCGCTGGAGCACGACGCGGCTTCGGGCTCGAGGGTTATTCGACTACAACCAGTTCGGACGCGACAGCATGGCCATGAATGAGGAGCAGCACGGGATTGCCTTGCGCGACCCGCAGGCCGATCGGCGCCTGCTCGAATTCGCATTGTCGGTTACGGAGTGGATGTATCGTCAAAACGGAATCGGGCGCTCGTTCGCGCGACGCGTGCTCGCGGACCGGCTTCCGCCAGAAATCCTCGACGAGCGCCGGAGGGGTGCCCAGGGCGGGGCCTGGTTTCGTCGCCTCGACATGCGGCGGCCGGAGATAGCCGCCGAGATCGAGCGCCTCGACGCCTCGAAGCTGGCGCCACGGTTGCTTGACCTGCCGCATTTGAAACGGCTGATGTCCAATTGGCCAAAGGACGAGCACGCCGCCGAACTGCACAAGCTCGAATATAACCTGGCGCTGAGCCGCGGCCTCCACATCGGCCGCTTCATCCTCTGGGTCGAGGGCGGCAACGCATAACCGTGAACTCGATTAGCGCATCGCTCCGCGGTAGATGCAGCCGACGGCAAGGAAGCTGGGTCGCCATGTCAACCAACCAAAAGCTCAGGGCTCCTGCACCCCTTCCTGAAATCGATGCAACAGCGCTGATTCATCGCAGTCCCTCGGTCGTATCGGCGGCGGTCGACGAAGAAGTTGTCATCATGCAGCCGACGAACGGACGCTGTTTCGAGCTCGACGAAATTGGCAAAGATATTTGGGCGCGTCTCGAAACACCACAAAGCTTGAACGCGCTCATCGACAAACTGGCCGCCGATTACAACGCGGATCGAGCCGTTATTGCGGACGACGTGCGGGGACTGCTGTCACGTTGGGCCGAGCGCGACATGGTGCAGTTCAAGCCCAAAGCGTAGGAACCGGTTCAGTCCGCATGGATCATGCCTCAGACGTCGTAGGTCGTTGTCCTCGGCCGCAGCCGCTTGCCATCGGTGAAATCCAAATAGGTGTCATCGCCCATCCGGAAAGCGACATCGATCCAATGCGCTAAGACCGCATCTCCACGACCCGCACGTTGGGGCCACCGAAATCTGGATTTCAAATAATCTTCGACTTCCGCCATTTCGGGCTTGAAATCAAAGCGGTCGAGCGGTCCCAGGGCTATCTCATATTCCGAACACCCCCGCTTGATCGTGATTGGAATCCCAGGGCCAAGATTGGGGTCCGCGTCGAAGGCTTCACGAACGACCTTGAGCAATCTACGCGCCGCATCGAGGCCGGACGTGTAGAAATAGCCGGCGTAGACATCCTGCGAATAGGGATTGAAGAAATCAATTCCCCATTTGGATGTGCATTCGACGCGTTTTGCGATGCGCCATGCGGCGACGAGCTCGCGCAGGCTTCCCGGCGCAACCTTCACTTTGTAGCAGGCGCTGCATCCATGCGGAGCAGCCGAACGCCCATAGGCAATTTTGAACATCAGCTGCATCAAGAACCGGCATTCCAGGGGAGGCCCGTTGAAAACGATTACCCAATTTCTGCCGTTGGGCTGGTAGTCCGCGAGCTCACTGCTGTTGTCTGCGGTCAGCTCGCTTATGCGATTGTGCGGCACCTCAAGGGTTCCGTCGGGATTCTCAATCAACTTGCCCAATTCAATCGCGCGCTGAAGAATATCTCCGCGACCGTCGCTTCGCCGAACCGCAAGCCCAGAATTTCTTCAGGAGTCTTCGACATTATGGCGTGTCCACGATGCAGGCCTCAAACAAAGCACGTAATCCCGGCGAATTGTTAGCACCGTCGGGGCCGTTCTGGTTGCATTTTGACGCGCCCGAAGCTACCCTTCCAGTGGCGCGGTACTATGCGCCTTGGATTAATCTCATGCGCCAATCCGACATCAGTCGGTCTGAACTTGAACCCGTGCCGGAAGATGTTTTGTCGGCTGCCCTACGCAAACCATGGGCCACGCCGAAAGTCATATTGTCGGAGCTGCGCGGGGCTGGCGCCGGCCCTATCACGCCTTCGGTATACGAAGGCCCGTTCACCATCGGTAGCCGCCCGAGCTAGCCGTGGGGTGGGTTTCGGTTGATGCCTATTTTGGGCATCGTATCGCTGGCCGGAGCAGCGATCGATTCCGCCGCAGTTCAAGAAATTGGCCGCGTTGCCGGAATCCGACTGGGGCGCCACAAAGCCTTGCACGCGCAGAGGGGGCGCTGGTTGCGCAATGGCAAGCGGATCTCGGTCTCTCGGGAAGCCTTCGCCCTTGCACCCTGGGTGATGATCGGTTGCTGTTCGCCGCCGACACGCGGCTCGACAATCGGGCCGAACTCGGAGCGATGCTGTCGATTTCGGCGCCTGAACTCGACCAGACTTCCGACCGCGCGCTGATCCTGGATTGGTACCACGCGATTCGGAGACCTAGGGGTGGCCCGCTGTCTCGGCGCCTTCACCTTTGCAGCATCGGGTCGCGGACGAGCGGCGCTTGACGCTCGGTCGCGACTGCCTGGGCGAGCGCACGATGTTCTTTCATCGCGGGGACGGCTTCGTGGCATTCGCATCGGAGCTCAATACGTTGCTGAACCTTCCATGCGTTCCCCGCAAAATCGACGAACGCATGATGGCGAATTTTCTCGCGCTCGATCTCAGGGATTCGCAACATACGCTCTTTCGAGACATCGAACGCGTTCCGAGCAGGACGCTCGTGACCATCGACCGCCAGCGCACCACGCACCGGCACTATTGGTCACCCGATTTCGACGCGAGGCCGCCTTACAAACGCGATGAAGACTACGTCGAACGCGCGCGCGAGCTGCTGGACCAAGCGGTGGCGACGGCCACAGCGGATACGCCCCGAGTGGCGATTTCTACGAGCGGCGGTCTGATTCAAGCGCCGTCGCCGCAACGGCAGCCCGGCTTGGACGCAGCGAATCGATCCGCTGCTTTTGTATCGTGCCGCCTGAAGGTCTGCGGCTCCATGTCAGCCCGAACCGCTATCTCGACGAGCGGGACAAAGTCGCGGCGCTCGCGTGCATGCATCCGACGCTGATGTTGGAATTTTGTGTGGAAGGCGACCTGCATCCGTTCGAGGAAGACCCCACTCGTTACTTCGCGTCGACGAGCTACCCGGTCAGGAACCCGGACAACCTGGGCCCGTTCAGCTTGCTATCTGATCGCATAGCGGCCACGGGACACCGCGTGGAGTTGGTCGGTGGCATGGGCAACTATGGCTTGAGCTGGACCGGTCAGTTTTCCCTTCTGACGCTCTTGCGCCAGGGGAAGTTCGCGACGCTCATGCGCGACTTCGCCGCGTCTCCTCGCCAAAATGGGCGCGGCTTATTTCGGTACCCTTGCGGGCGAGATAGCGTGATCGGGCATGCCACCGAAGCTGCGTTATCAACTCCATCGCCTACGTGGCCATGACCCCGACAAAGCCGCGCGCTTCAGCATTCTCAATCCCGCTCTGACGGCCGAACTGAATCTCCCACGTCAGTGGCGGGAGGAAGGATTCGACCCGTGGTCCGGCCATGAGGGGTGGCACCCTGCCCGTGTGCGCGCCCGTTTTCTGTTCGACGACAACCAAGTTGCTCGCGACGCCAGGGCGACGAGCCAGGCGGTGCACGGCATCGAATTGCGGGATCCGCTCGCGGATCGGCGGTTGCTCGAATTTCTGCTGGCGGTGCCCGAGCCGATGTACCGGCGCAACGGGATTACGCGCTCCTTCGCCCGTGCCGTGCTCGCCGATCGGTTGCCGCCGGAGATACTGAACGAACGACGTCGAGGCGCTCAAGGCGTGACCTGGTTTCGCCGCCTGAATGCGCGGCGCCACGAAATTGCTGCCGAGGTCGAAGAATTGCAGGCTTCTCCCTTGGCAAGCCGCCTTCTTGATGTGCCGCAAACTCAAACGCATGTTGGACGAATGGCCGCAGAACGAAGACGCCGCGCAGGAGCGTCATTTGGAGTGGCGAGGCGCCTTCAGCCGCGGCGTCCATGTCGGCCGCTTCATCCGCTGGGTCGAGGGCGGCAATGCATGACGCGGCGGGCGGTCGCCGCCACGGCTTCCGCGCCGGCCACTGTCCCGCCCTCAGCACGCCAAGCGTGAGATTGAGAGCCAACCGGGACTCACACAAAGCATGCGATCTCGGCGAAATTCTTCGCCGACCGGATAGCCGGTGACCTCGACGCCCGCTGCATCGAGCCAGGCATGCGCATCGAGCGGCTTTTCCTCGCCCTTCGCCGCGCCGAAATGCATGACGCTCGCGACGCCGCGGCGCTTCAGCATGACACGCGCGGCCATCGCCTGCGGCAGGCACACCGCCTTGAACGGCAGGTAGCGCGCCGCGCGCGTCACCGCCCAGCCGATCTCCTCTGCAAGCGGCGCCTGATCGGTGCGACGCGACCTGGCGAGCAAGCGCGCGCGGGCATCGCTCGGCGGCACGAAGTCGCCAAGGCGGCGCGCCAGGCGCGGAAACGGAACGAAGATCAGCGCCAGCCGCGCCGCGCACAAGGCACAGCCACCGCTTCGACCAGCAGCGCGCGGCGGCGCGCGGTCGACCTCGCCGAACCTACGCAGCAGGCGGCGGATCAAGCGCAATCGCGCCATGCTTCACCAGCTCGTCAGGAAAGCTCTCGACTTCGGCACGGCAGGTCTCGGGCGCGACATCATATTCCTGCTGCAGCGCGGGCGCAGACCGCCTCGACGCTCCTGCGGCGTCTCGATAAGTTCCCAGATGCGCGCGCCGACTTCGCTGAGGCCGATATAGTTGCCCTTCTCCGCGCTCATCATCACGAGTTCGTCGCCCACTTTGGCGGCCAGCCAATCGCCCTGCTTGCGAACCATCATGCCGCCGCTCCTCGATCCGGTGCGTGCGAACCGCGCCGCAGCCGACAATTCATAGCCCAGCCGCGGCATCATCGGCGCATGCTCCGCCTCAATGCGCGCCACCTGCTCGGCAGTCAATTCATCGCGCCAGGCGCCCGCCTCGCCGCGGCGGAAGAATTGACCGCCCGGGCGCGGCCGCGGCGCCTCGCGAAAGCCCCTTTCCTGCTTCCTGCTGTCGCAACTGCGCGAAATCCGCGTAAGCGACCGCCCGACCGATCTGTTCGGCCGTCGCCGGACGGCCCGCGAAGTGCAAGCGCACGAGTCAGAACGGCCGACCGTATCGGCCTGCATGTCCTCGTAGCGCACGAGATGGACCGGAATATCCTTTTGATCGAGCCAAGTCGCAATGTGTCCGCTCCAGCCGGGAAGCTGCTGGCGAAACTGATTGTGCAGCCGCTTCGGTGTTGCGCAGAAGGCCGCCGCCGCGGTCATTCAAAAAGGCGATGGCGTCGTCGATCGTCGAGTGGCGGTGATTGGCAAGCGACGGCGCCACGTCGCGCGGATCGCGCACGATGACGACAGCGCCGTCAGCGCCGCCCGCGCCGGCGAGAAGCGGCTCACCCTTCGGGGTCAACGTGTAGGCGTCGTGCGTCTTGACGAAACGGACCGGCTGCCGCTCCTCGGGCTCATCGTATTCGTCGTCGGCGGCGCCGCGCGCCAGCTCCTCATAGACGCGCGGACGCAGGCAGTCGATTTCGTCGTGGGTAAGCAGGGAGGAGTCGATCAAAAGCAGAAAATCGAAAGGGCCGCGAGCGCTGGCGATGCCGCCCCGCTCCGGCAAATCGTTGATGTCCACCGGCTTGCCCTCGTTCGCCGACAAATTCGCCACCAACATCCGAAACCACGTGTTGCCGGACTTTGGGTAGGAAGCAAGCCAGATGCTGCGCGTCACGCCGAAACCTTCTCCGCGAGCCCGATTTCCTCCCAGTGGCGCTTGAGCCGAGAGACGACCTCGGGCACCGCGGCGAAGTTGAGCGCTCTCGTCAGATTGAAGATGCCGGCCGCGTTTGCGATCGTCGCCGCCGCGTGAAAATAGTTCGACTTCTGCCCCATGCGACGGATAAGGAGCGGCCGGTAGGCGTTGCGCCGCAACGCGAGGGCGCAATCGACAGCGTTCGGCCGTTCGATGCCGGGCTCGTGAGGCGGGCGCGCCTCGCGCAGCACATAAACCGCGCCAAGCGGCAGAGGCTTGGCAAACGCTTCACGCGGCTCGACGTAGAACTTCTCCAGTTGCTTGCGCACTGGCGCCCCGCGGCATTGCGCGAGATCAAGCTCTTTGATCGCCTGGGCCCACAATTTGAGCTGGCGGCCGTCCGGCTGGACCATCGGGCCGGTGGCGCCGTCGAGCATGATGGCGCACACGTCGTCGGTAACCAGCGGAAAACCGTGCTGGCCCAAAGCCGCAGCGAGCGTGGACTTGCCGGCACCGGATGGGCCGCAGAACAGCACGGCCTTGTCGCCGACGCGTACCGCGCTCGCGTGGAGCACGATCTGCTCACGTTGATGCAGCAGAATCCCGAAAACGGTGCCGACCAGGAAGATCGCGATGTCGTCGGGCGCCGACCCGTTTTCGGTCTCGAAGGCGATCTCCTGCCCGCCGGTCAAAAGAAAGCGCGCGATGTCCGGGACGCGCAGGAGAAACCGATCGCCGGCAATCTCCCAAGTCGGACCGGCAGCGCTTGTGTCGGAAAGCACTTCGGGGACGGAGCCCCGCCTGATGGTCACGTCGGGGCCGCCGCGGGCCAATTCCGCGGCAATCAGCCCCGGTAGGACAATCTCGCTGTCGACGGACAGACCCGACACGTAATACGAGTGTGCCATGCGACCCCTTTGTCCTTGCAGGCTTTGTGCAGCGCTCAAATCTACCCTTGGCACCAGCTTTCCGTAACGCCCTCGTTCGCGGACGGCAATGACCCAATGAACACAGCTGAATGAGTGAAGCGGCTGCGAATTTTGGCGACCGCTCGGCCGCGCCCGCCCGGCAGCGAAGTCGCCTCGAAAAGACGAGTGGCGGCCGCGGAACGATAGACGTTCCGCAAATGCAGATCGGCGGTGGCACCCGCTACCGATTTGCCATTTGATTACATCAACAGTCGCAATCAACTGGCGGTTCGCCGCCGCCCAACCCGCCCGAGATGCCCCATCCGAAGGTATCGGGCGACGGCGAAAACGGCCGGAGCAGAACGCCCGCCCGGCAACACTGCCTGCAAGCATCGGTCTGGCCATCTATTGAACTCGGCGCCGGAAACGCCGATGAAGGGGCCCGAGAAAGCTCCGGTACCCTTTATGGAACATTCGCTTCGGGCTTTGGACAGGCCGACCGACGGCGGCCAACAGCCTCTCGACGTTCACAAGATGCTCGATAGCGCACGCGACGCGAGCGAGTTCCTGAAGGCGCTCGCCCACGAATCACGGCTCCTCATCCTCTGCCTGCTGATCGAGCGCGCAAGAACCGTCGGCGAGCTTGAGCGGATCATGGACCTGCGGCAGTCGGCCGTCTCGCAGCAGCTCGCCCGGCTCAGGGCGGACGACCTGGTGGAGGCGCGGCGCGAGGGCAAGAACATCTACTATTCGATCGCGCGGCCGGAAGTGGTCGAAATCATCGGCGCGCTCTACCGCGCGTTTTGCAAGCGCTGACACGACAGCGCAGCATCGGATCCGGACGCGGGATCAGGTGCGGGACCCGCAAGATCGCCTTCGCCGGCTTTGCCTCCGCAGCATAAGCCCGCGCCGAAACGAGGTGATGCCATGGCGCAAGATGATGGAAGCAATATCAAGCGGCTGTCGATGATCGTCACCAAGGGCTCGCTCGACTGGGCCTATCCACCCTTCATCCTGGCGACGACGGCGGCGGCGATGGGCCTCGAAGTGTCGATGTTCTTCACCTTCTACGGCCTGACGCTGCTGAAGAAGAAGCTCGACTTGAGCGTCTCCACGCTCGGCAACCCGGCGATGGCGATGCCGATGTTCGGCATGCATATGGGCATGCCCAATATCGTCTCCGCTTTGCCCGGGGTCGACGCCGCGGCGACGGCGATGATGAAGAACCTGATCAAGAAGAAGGGCATCGCCTCGATCGAGGAGCTGCGCGACCTCGCGATCGAATCGGAGGTCGAGATGATCGCCTGCCAGATGACCATGGACCTCTTCGAATACACGATGGACGACATGATCGAGGGCCCGGTGCTCGGCGGCGCCGCGACCTATATCGAGAATGCGACCCGAAGCGACATCAACCTTTTCATCTGAGCCGACCGCGCGACGACGGTTCCGGAGGAATTCGCATGGCTGACCAAGTTCTCGACGTAAAAGGGCTGAACTGCCCGCTACCGATCCTGCGCGCCAAGAAGGCGCTGAAGGATGTGCCGATGGGGGCGACGCTGCAGGTGATCGCGACCGATCCCGGCGCGGTTAGTGATTTCGAGGCGTTCTGCCGCACGACCGGGAATGAGCTCGTCGAATTGAAAGAGGACGGCAAGGTCTTCAGCTTCCTGATCAAGCGGCTATCCTGACGCCCGCCCGAGTGGGACGATCCGCATGCACCAGGAGCGGCATTTTCCCGGCCGCGTCATCGCGACGGGCCTGAAGAACCCTGATTTCGCGGCGCTCGCGAGGGCGTATGGCGGGTTTGCCGAGACGGTCGAAGAGACGAGCGAATTCGCGCCCGCCTTCCAGCGCGCGGTCGGGGCGGGTCGCCTCGCCGTGCTGCATCTGGAGCTCGACCCGGAAGCGATCACGCCGTCGCAGTCGCTGACGCAAATTCGCAAGTCATCGCTTGGACGCCGGCCGTCCGGCTGAGCAAGTTTTCGCCGAGATCAGGCCGCCTGCTGACCGCGCTCGGTAGCGGTATCCTTGCGCCATGCTTCCATGGCGCCGTGAAGCTCGGCCTGGAAACCGTTCCGGCAGGCGCGCTCGTAATCATGGACAAGGTGCTGGGGAAGCTCGGCGGCGCGGAGGTAGTCCACCGCCGCCCGCATCTCGCGCGCTGCCACCGCCGTCATCGCGCGCATGGTCGCGTGGTCGCGGTCGGCCCTTTCACCGGCAAGGACGAGGGCAACTGCCAGCTCGCGGCCGAATTCATCACCGCGGGTTTCAAGCTCGCTCAATGGCGTTGCGACGGCTGTGCTCATCTGACCCTCTATCCTTCGTCGAGACCGAGGCGTTCGACGGGAAAATTCACGAAAAGGCGCTACGGTTCCCGCGCTGTGACATCTCGTAGCTAAGCACCGGGCGTTTCGGGCGTGTTGCGTCGCGCCGGTGAAACCGTTTCCTCCCGCTCCCCTCCCCGCCGGAAATGCGTGTCGGAACCGCCCCTAGGTACACCCGTTCCGTCCCCATATGATCGCGGCGCGCCGTACCCACGGGGAGGAGAAATGACGACCCGCGAGAAGGGAGCCGCGAAATTGACCGAGCCGGTGTTCGCTGAAGGCGGCGAGCCCTTCGTGCTGCCTTATGCCTCAACCCTGCCGAAATTCGCCGCGCCGCCGGCCGCCGCTCCGGACGCCGCCGTGCTCGGCCGCGCCACTCTTGGCCGGAATGCCCGTCTCGGCGCCTCCTCGGTCATCCGCGCCGACGGTCACTTCGTGCGGATCGGCGACGACTTTTCGCTCGGGAGCCGCGCCACCGTCCATATCGTGCACGATGTCTATCCGGCGATCATCGGCGACCGTGTGAGCGTTGGCGACAATGCCGTCGTGCACGCCTGCACGGTTGGAAGCGACGTCGTCGTCGGAGAAAATGCCGTGATCCTCGACGGCTCAAATGTCGGCGATCGCGTCGTGATAGAGCCGGGCGCGATCGTCTTTCCGCGCTCCGAGCTTCAGAGCGGCAAGCTCTATCAGGGCATGCCGGCGCGCGTCGTTCGCGACCTCGATCCGGGCGAGATCGAAGCGCGCGCCACCGCGCTCCGCGCCCGGACCGACGCCGCAATGGCGCAGCCGCATGCGCTCGCCGAAGGCAACCTCGACGCAAGCGTCTTCGTCGCCGGAACGGCACGGCTTCGCGGCCGCGTGGTCGCGGCGAAGAATGCGAGCATCTGGTTCGGCTGCGACCTCGATGCGAACGGCGGCGAGATCATCATCGGCGAGAACACCAACATCCAGGACAACACGCTGATCCGCTGCCGGCGGGCCAAGCGCTTCGCGATCGGACACAACTCCACGATCGGCCACAACGTGACGCTCGGCGATTGCACGATTGGCGCGCGCACGCTGATCGGCATCAGCAGCGAAGTCGCCGATGGCACAATCATCGAGGACGACGTCTTCCTTGCCGCCGGCGCAAAGACAATTCCCGGCCAGGTGCTCGAGAGCGAATTCTTGTGGGGCCGGCGTCCGGCTGTGAAGATGGCACCGCTCGATGCCGCGAAGCGCGCGCTGATCGCAACGATCGTCGAGCATTATTGCGGCTACGCGCGCATCTTCGCCGACGCGCAACGCCGCTGAAACGATGGCAAGCGCTGCCGAAGGGGCTGTCGCCGGGCTTCCCGGACGGGCGCGGAGTCTCGGGCTCTTCACCGACTTCTACGAGCTCACCATGCTGCGCGCCTATCGCGCGCTCAAGCTCGATCGGACGGCTGTCTTCAGCCTCTTCGTCCGCCGCCTGCCAAAGGGGCGGAATTTCCTGGTCGCCTGCGGGATTGAAGATTTTCTCGACGAGATCGAGGCGTTCCGTTTCGCCGCCGAGGACATCGCCTATCTCCGCCAACAGGGCTTTCCCGACGATTTCCTCGACTGGCTCAAGCGCTTCCGCTTCTGTGGCGAAATCCATGCGCTTTCGGAGGGCACGCCCTGCTTCGCGAACGAGCCGCTCATTGAGGTCGTCGCGCCAATCGGCGAGGCGCAGCTGATCGAGACGCTGGCGCTGAACCAGATCGGCTTCCAGACGCTGATCGCATCGAAGGCGGCGCGCGTCGTCGAAGCCGCCGCGGGGCGGCCGGTGATCGATTTCGGCAGCCGCCGCGCGCAGGGTCTCGATGCCGCGATCAAGGCTGCGCGGGCGTCCTTCGTCGGCGGCGCCGAAGCCACGTCGAACGTGCTCGCCGGGCGGCTCTACGATATCCCCGTCTCCGGCACGATGGCGCACAGTTTCGTGCAGGCCTTCGACGACGAAATGCAGGCGTTTCGCGCCTTCTCGAGCGTCTATCCCGATACCGTTCTTCTGGTCGACACCTACGACACGCTGGAGGGCGTGAAGAAGGTGATCGCGCTCGCCAACGAGCGGGGCTCCGCCTTCAAAGTGCATGCCGTGCGGCTCGATTCCGGCGACCTTCTGGCGCTGTCGCGGGCGACGCGCGCGATGCTCGACGCGGCCGGGCTCCACGCGGTCTCGATCTTTGCAAGCGGCGGGCTCGACGAGGCGAAGCTCGCAGCGCTCGTCGTCGGCGGCGCTCCGATCGATGCCTTCGGCGTCGGCACCGACCTCGTCGTTTCCGGCGATGCGCCGTCGCTCGACCTCGTCTACAAGCTCACCGAATATGGCGGCGAGGGGAGGATAAAGCTCTCCAAGGGGAAGCGCACGCTGCCGGGCCGGAAGCAGGTATTCCGCATGCTCGACGGCGACGTCTTCTGCGGCGATACGATTGCGGAAGCCGGCGAAACGCTTGCCGGCACGCGCCTCCTTCAGCCGGTCATGCGCGACGGCAAGCGGCTCAGGCCGACGCCTCCGATTGCCGAGACCCGCGCACGCTGCCGCACGGCCGATTTCAGCACTTCCGGCAGAACTCAGGGCGCTGAAGAAGGCCGCGCGCCCCTACCCGGTCGGCGTGAGCCCGGCGCTCAAGGCGGCCGAGAGGGCCGTCCGTGCCCGGCTCGCACGCACCCGCAGCAAGGGCTGAGGTGCCCCTCTTCGAGACGCCTTTCGGCAACCATATCGCCGGATGCGCATTCTCCGCTTCAAACGCCGGTCCCGCGCGGGGTGCGAGACGACGGCGCAGGCGCAAGGAGGCGGAGATGCCACGCGGCGACAAGTCGAGCTACACGGCAAAACAGAAGCGGAAGGCGGAGCACATCGAGGAAGGCTACGAAAAGCGCGGCGTCTCCGAAGAAGAGGCCGAGCGTCGCGCCTGGGCGACCGTCAACAAGGAATCGGGCGGCGGCAAAAAGAGCGGCTCCGGCCGCGGGAAGCCGGAATCGCACGCCGCATCGCGGAAGGGCGGCCGCATCGGCGGCCGCGCCGCGGCGAGCCGTCCGCCGGCGGCGCGCTCCGCCTCCGCCAAGAAGGCGGCAGCGACGCGGAAGCGGAACGCCCGCAAGTCGGCCCACAAGAAGGCGGGCTAGATCGCGAGCGGTTCTCGCCTCCCGGCGCGGAAGGGTAAGGAGAGACGCATGGCAGATCATCCCCGCGAAGCGCGACATCCGCGCGTCTTCACCGCGCGCGAGGCGCGCCAGGGCCAAATCGTTCTGATCCGCCCGTGGCAGCGGGCGGTGTTCCTCTCCGGCATCGCCGCCGCCGTGATGCTCGCGCTCCTCGCGACCGGCTGGATGATGAGCCACTAGGCCGCGGGCGGTCGCGAAAGGCAGCCGCTGGACAGGCCCGGCGGCGCCCCCGAATATGCCCTGCCCTTCCGTCGGCCGCGGCTCGACCAGGTCCCCAGAGACGAAGCACGGAGACCTCGCATCCGCCCGGGCGCGGCCGGGGCGGACGCTTGGGGGTTCAATCATGCTTCAGCACAAATGGTTTCTGGGGGGACTGACGACGACGCTCTTCGCGCTCGCGGCGATGGTCTCCGCGGCGGCGGCGCAATCGACAAACGCGCATCCGATCATCATCATGAATTCGGCCGCGCTCGACCCGTCGGCGCTGCCGCTCGTCGGCAATGACGCGCGCCTGGCGTTCGCCGACGCGGTCAAGAAACTCAATTCAGGCGACCTTGAGGCCTTCGTCTTCGTCGCCTCGCCGGACGGCAAGACCTGGTCCGATCGAACCGTCAAGCTGGCCGACGGGGAAGTTGCAAGCGTGGAGGATCTGGCCCGGAAGGCACTTGAGACCTGCGAATATTGGAACAACGCGCCGTGCTACATCCTTTCCGTCAACGGCCATGACGCGCGCGACGCGACGGGGACGTGGCCGGTGCAGCCGCCAATGCTGACGAGCGGGCCGAGCCCGTTCGACCCGGCGCGCGTGCCGTTCGTTTCCGCCGCAGACCGCGGGGCGATCCAAGCCTACGCCGCATCCACCGATCCGCGCGCGCTCGTCATCACCGGTTCAGGCAACTGGTTCTGGGAAACCGGCAAGACGGTCTTCGAAGCCATCGCCAACACCGCGGCCGACTGCACAAAGGTCAACTCGCCCGACGACTGCATCCTTTACGCCGTCAAAGACCGCGTGGTGTTCGAGCCGTAGAGCATCGGACCCAAAAGCGGGAACCGGTTTCGGGCGAAGTCGGGCCCTCACGCGGGCATTAGCGGGGCGTTAACCGGCGCGGCGAAGAATGCAGCCGGAGGTGGTTCGTGCACGCCACTTCGCCGCGTCGCGTATTTTTCTGCGCGACCTCGCGCCGGCTGCACGAGGCCGTCCTCGCCCCGGCGGGTCGCCAGCGCCCCCGCGCCCGCCGAGGGCCGCTGCCATGCGCGGGCGCATGCTTGGAAGAGAGGTGCGGCGATGATCCGCAGAGAGGGTCGAGTCGGCCCGCCGCGGCCCGAAAACGAAACGGAAGATCGTGGCACGCGGCGGCCGGTTCGCGACCGCCCGGAATGGGAGCGCGCGGCGGTCGTCGCCGTCGCGGTGGTGATCCTGATCGTCGGCGCCATCGCCGGCATGAACACGATCATCGCGCAACTCCCTTGGGGGAGATAGGCGGCGGATAGCGGGGGAGCGATCCGAGGACGGGCCGGCCGCCCCCTTGAGGCATTTCGCAAGCCCGGCATTCTGGACGCCTATCGGCGGCTGCCTGAGCATGTAAAGCGCGTCGCCGACCGCAACTTTGTGGTCCTGACGGATAACCCGAAACACCCGGGCCTGCACTTCAAGCGGATCGAGTGCGACAAGTGTCGCTCGTCAGGGCTTACCTCTTGTAACTCTTGACGTGCTATGCGGCGCGTATTATCTTGGGCCGTGATCCGAGGCTTCAGGAGCCGCGCCACCGAGCGCCTTTGGTTGGGCGAGAAGGTACGGCAGTTCGCCGCGATCGAGACTCGGGCGCTTCGCAAGCTCGACGCGCTCGCCGCGGCGACGAGCCTCGCTGAACTCGCCGCTATTCCCGGCAACCGGCTCGAAGCCCTTCGAGGCGACCGAAAAGGACAGCATTCCCTACGGGTCAACGATCAATGGCGATTGTGCTTCGTTTGGACGTCTGAAGGGCCGGATCACGTTGAGATCGTCGACTATCATTGAGGGACATGACGATGACTCCGAACCGCATTACGTCTCACCCCGGCGAAATCCTCGCGGAAGAATTCCTTGAGCCGCTCGGCATGTCCTCGAATGCGCTGGCGCTGGCGCTCCGCGTGCCGGCGAACCGGATCGGCGCCATCGTGAAGGGGAAGCGCGCGGTCAGCGCCGACACCGCCCTCCGCCTCGCCCGCTTTTTCGGGACGAGCGCGGAATTCTGGATGAACCTCCAGGCCATGCACGACCTCACGAAGGCGAAGATGGAGCTTGGGAAGACGATCGAGAGCGATGTGCGACCGCGGGCAGCTTGAATCTCGCTCCGTCGCCGTTCCTTCGCGTCAAGCGGCGCGGGGCGCTCGGTAGCGCCTGACCGCGATCTCCCCTTCCCGCTTCCGCGCCTCTGCGAGGTCATAGGCGAGTTGAAGCCTGAGCCACATATCGGCGGACGAGCCGAACGCCTTCTCCAGGCGGATGGCCATCTCCGGCGAGATGCCCGCGCGCGCGTTGACGAGATTATTGAGCGCCTGCCGCGTGACCCCAAGCACCTTGGCGCCCTCGGTCACGGTCAGCCCGAGCGGGCGCAGGCACTCTTCGCGAACGATCTCGCCCGGATGCGTAGGGTTTCTCATCGGCATGACGCGAAATCCTTCAGTGATAGTCCACGAGATCGACATCCAAGGCATCTCCATCCTCGAACCGGAAAACGATGCGCCAATTTCCCGAGATCGAGACGGACCAGAAGTCTGCAAGTTCGCCTTTCAGACGGTGAAGTCGCATGCCCGGCAGTAGGTCCACGTCTTCGACCCTCCCTGCTCCGTCCAGGACGGTAAGGACGCGGCGTATCCGCTTCGGCTGATCCGCCTGAAATGCAGGCCCCGGTGTTTCGGGTTATCCTTCAGGACCACAAGTTGCGGTCGGCAGACGCGCTTTACATGCTCAGGCAGCCGCCGATAGGCGTTCCAGAATGCCGGGCTCGCGAAATGCCTCAAAGGGGCTTCGTGCGCCCGTCTCGGTGATCGGCGAGCGCGTCTTCCGCCAGCCGGTCAAGCGCGCCCGCCTCGACGTCGCGCGCAAGCTTCCGATCCCAGCGCGCGGCATCGAAGTCCTCAAACCACGCGCGGAAACGCTCAAGCTCCTCGCGTGAGCTCGGCTATCTCTTTCTCAATGCGTTCCAGGCGGGTCATGGCGGAAGCCTAGCACACTCGGCCGCCGGCGAAAATCGGAGCAGTTCCGTGCAATCAACGCCGCCCTCCGCCTGGCCCGCCCCTTCGGCACGAGCCCGGAGTTCTGGATGAACCTTCAGGCCATGCACGATCTGGCTGACGCCAGTTTCGACCTCCCCGCAAGGGGGAGGTTACGCGTGGGTTCTTGTGAAGGTTCCCTCCTTCCGGACAGCGCGGATCAGCGCCTGCGGATCGAAGCAGATGTTGCCGCGGCGGACGGACTGCCCCTAACCTCCCCCTTGCGGGGAGGTCGAAGGTTGCCGAGCGAACGAAGCAAGCTTCGGGAGGGGGTCATGCCGCATCATCAAATCATCCCGAAGCGAAACAGGACGTTCGCGAAGACGATGCGCCGCGACATGCCGGACGCGGAGTTCCGTCTGTGGTGCGAGCTTCGAAACGGTGGCCTCGGCGGCCTTCGCTTCCGGCGGCAGCATCCGATCGGCCCGTTCATCGTCGACTTCTTCTGTCCTGAGAAGAAGCTGATCGTGGAAGTGGACGGCGAGCAGCACTCAGCCGACGCCAATCGCCGAGCCGATGCAGAGCGTACCCGCTGGCTGGAATCTCAAGGTCATCTGGTGATCCGCTTCTGGACCAACGAGGTGATGCAGAACCTCGACGCGGTCTGCGAGGCGATCCTTGCCGCGTCGCGCGGGGAGTGGCGGAACCAACCCCCTCCGGGGGAATGACCCCCTCCCGAACCCTGCTCCGCTGAAGCTCCGCAGGGTTCGACCTCCCCGCAAGGGGGAGGTTAAGAGCGCAGCCCGGCCGACGGCGAGCAACCGACGCCGCTCAAGCCGCCTCCCGCCCCTCCTCCGCCAGCCGCACCAGCCGCGTCAAAATCGTCGCCACGCCTTTCAGCCGCTCCTCCGCCTTCTCCCAGCCGCGGATGAAGAGCACCCGCTGATCCGGTCGGATCTTGGCAAAAGTCCCCTCCTCCTGGATCAGGCGTATCAGCGCCGGCGGGTTGGCGAAGATGTTGTTGCGGAAGCCGATGACGACGCCCTTCGGCCCGGCGTCGACTTTTTCGACATTCGCCGCGCGGCAGAGCGACTTCACGTAGACGATCTTCAGGAGATGCTCGACCTCCTCAGGCAGCGGCCCAAAACGGTCGATCAGCTCGGCGCCGAACTGGTCGATCTCGCCTGCCTCGTCGAGCTCCGCCAGCCTTCGATAAAGCTGCATCCGGAGCTGCAGATCCGGCACGTAGTTCTCGGGGATCATCACCGCCATGCCGATGGTGATCTGCGGCGACCAGCGATCCTCGACGAGCTCCTCGCCGCCGGCTTTGAGGCTCGCCACCGCCTCCTCCAGCATCTCCTGGTAAAGCTCGAAGCCGACCTCCTTGATGTGGCCGGACTGCTCCTCGCCGAGGAGATTGCCGGCGCCGCGGATGTCGAGGTCGTGCGAAGCGAGCTGGAAGCCGGCGCCGAGCGTGTCGAGCGATTGCAGCACCTTCAGGCGCCGCGCGGCGGTATCGGTCAGCCTCTTCGTCGCCGGCACGGTGAAGAGCGCGTAGGCGCGGAGCTTCGAGCGGCCGATCCGGCCCCTCAGCTGATAGAGCTGGGCAAGCCCGAACATCTCCGCGCGATGCACGACGAGGGTGTTGGCGCGCGGAATGTCGAGGCCGGATTCGATGATCGTGGTGGAGAGGAGGATGTCGTACTGGCCCTCGTAGAAGGCGTTCATCACCTGGTCGAGCTGGCTCGGTGGCATCTGCCCGTGCGCGACGCCGACCTTCGCCTCCGGCATGTTGTTCTCCAGGAACTCCTTCACCTCGGCGAGGTCGGAGATGCGCGGCACGACGTAGAAGGACTGGCCGCCGCGGAGCCGCTCGCGCAGGAGCGCCTCGCGGATCGTCAGCGCGTCGAAGGGCGCGATGAAGGTCCTGACGGCGAGCCGGTCGATCGGCGGCGTCGCGATCATGGAAAGGTCGCGGACGCCGGTCAGCGCCAGTTGCAGCGTGCGCGGGATCGGGGTCGCGGAAAGCGTCAGCACATGGACCGCGGCGCGCAGCTCCTTCAGCCGCTCCTTGTGGCGGACGCCGAAATGCTGCTCCTCGTCGACGACCAGAAGCGCCAGGTCCTTGAAGTCGATCGCCTTGCCGAGGAGCGCGTGGGTGCCGACCACGATGTCGATGGTGCCGTCGGCGATCCCCTGCTTCACGCGGGCGAGCTCCGCCGAGCCGACGAGCCGCGAGGCCTGCGCGATCTCAAGCGGCAGGCCGCGAAAGCGCTCCCTGAAGGTGGCAAAATGCTGGCGGGCGAGAAGGGTCGTCGGCACCACGACGGCGACCTGCCGGCCCGCCATCGCGGTCACGAAGGCGGCGCGGAGCGCCACCTCGGTCTTGCCGAAGCCGACGTCGCCGCAGACGAGCCGGTCCATGGGCCGGCCGACGGCAAGGTCGTCGAGCGTCGCCTCGATCGCGGAATCCTGGTCGTCGGTCTCCTCATAGGGGAAGCGGGCGGCGAACTCGTCATAGAGGCCGGCGGGGGAAACGAGCGCCGGCGCCTGACGCGTCAGCCGCGCGGCGGCGGTCTTGATCAGGCTCTCCGCCATGTCGCGGATGCGCTTCTTCAGGCGCGCCTTGCGGTTCTGCCAGCCGACACCGCCGAGCCGGTCGAGATCGGCCTCCGAGCCCTCCGCGCCATAGCGCGACAGAAGCTCGATGTTCTCGACGGGGAGGAAGAGCCGGTCGTTGCCGGCGTAGAGGATTTCCAGGCAATCGTGCGGGGCGCCCGCCGCCTCGATGG
Organism: uncultured Alphaproteobacteria bacterium; assembly: GCA_963750115.1. Taxonomy (GTDB): domain Bacteria; phylum Pseudomonadota; class Alphaproteobacteria; order Rhizobiales; family Afifellaceae; genus DASWJZ01. The sequence goes on from CAVVPM010000001.1 coordinate 21,792, forward strand.
TGCGCAGGCCGGAGAAACGGCCGATGCCGTGGTCGACATGCACGACGAGGTCGCCGGCGGCGAGGCTCGACACCTCGGTCAGCGCGTCGGCGGCGCGCTTTCGCCGCGCCGGCCGCACGAAGCGGTCGCCGAGCACGTCCTGGTCGCCGATGACGGCAAGGTCGGGCGCCTCAAACCCGGTCTCAAGCGGCAGCACCGCAAGCCCGACGACGCCCTGCGGCAGCGCGCGGAGGCCAGCAAAGTCATCGACGGGCTTCAGGGCGAGCAGCCCGTGATCGGCGAGCACCTGGCCGAGACGGTCGCGCGCGCCCTCGCTCCACGAAGCAAGCAGCACTTTTCGGCCGGATTTCTCCAGCGTCTCGACATGGCCGACGAGCGCGTCGAAGACATTCACGTCGCCCGCCGCGCGTTCCGCCGCGAAGGAGCGGCCGGCGCGGCCGCCGATATCGATCGCGGGCGTCGCCTCCTCCGGCTCGACGAAGGGGCTGAGGCGCGCATGCGGGCGCTCGGCAAGGCGGGCGCGATATTCCTCGGCGCCGAGATAGAGCGCCTCGGGCGGGACCGGCTTATAGGGGACGGAGCCGGCGCTCGCGCCCTTGTCGACGGCCTCGCGGCGCGCCTCATAGTGGTCGCGCACCTGGTCGAGGCGGTCGGAGAGCCCGTGCTCGACGAGGTGCCCGATCACGACCGGCGCGGCGGGCACGTAGTCGAAAAACGTCTCAAGCTTCTCGTAGAAGAACGGCAGCCAATGCTCCATGCCGGCGAAGCGGCGGCCCTCGCTCACCGCCTCGTAGAGCGGATCGTTGCCAAGCACGGCGCCGAACGCGGCGCGGTAATTCTTGCGGAAGCGCTCGATCGTCTCCTCGGTCAGCACCGCTTCGCTCGCCGGCACGAGGTCGAGCCGCTTCAGCTGACCCGACGTGCGCTGCGTCGCCGGATCGAAGGGGCGGATCGTCTCAAGCGTGTCGCCGAAGAAATCGAGGCGTATCGGCTCAGGCGTCCCCGGCGCGAAGAGGTCAAGAATGCCGCCGCGGACGGCATATTCCCCCACCTCGCGCACGGTCGCGGTGCGGTCGAAGCCGTTCGCCTCGAGGAAGCGGACAAGGCTTTGCATGGGGACGACGTTGCCGGCGGCGGCGGAGAGCGCCCGTCCCGCCACGCTCTCCCGGTCCGGCACGCGCTGGACGATGGCGTTCGCGGTGGTGAAGATGACACGCGGCCCGGCGTGCTTCTCAAGCAGCCGGTGGAGCGTGCTCATGCGGCTCGCGGCGATCTCCGGATTGGGCGACACGCGGTCGTAGGGAAGGCTGTCCCAGGCCGGGAAGAAAAGCGAGGGCACGTCCGGCGCAAAGAAGCGGAGCGCGGTCTCGGCCAGCGCAACTTCGCGCGCATCGCGCCCGACGAAGAGCACGGTGCCCTCGGCTTCGGCAAGGCGCGCGAGCACGCGGCCCTCAAGCCCGTCCGGCACGCCGCCGAGGGTCACGCTGCGGCGGCCGCGAAAGAGGCCGGAGAGCGGATCGGTCGGGGAGAAAAGTTCAGCGGTCTTCATGGGGTCGGGTGTTGAAGGCAAGGATGGCGTCGAAAAGCGGCGTGCGGTGATCGGCGGGGACGGCGACGGCTCCCGTCAGCCACGCATAGGAGTTCCTGCTCGGGGGCGTCCATCAGCGCCTCGAAATCGGCGAGATCGTGGTCGCTCAGGCCTCCTATATAGGCATCCGCAAAGCGCCCGAGTATCAGGTCCATCTCGCGCGTTCCCCGGCGCCAGGCGCGAAAGAGCGCGCGTCTTCGCCGCGGGTCGAGGTCGTGGCTCGATCGGGTGCTGCCGGTCATGCCCGCAGCCTCTACGAGGCAGCGGGGCGGTTGATCAAGCCGCAGGCGGATAGAACGCTTCGACCGCGACATCGAGCCCCGGCGGGTCGAGGCGGAACGAGCCTTTGCTCAGGATGCGGGTGGCGATCGTATCGCCCTCGCCGCGCGCATGGTGAATGACGAGCGGTTTGTCCGGATCGACAATCAGGTAGTGCCACGCGCTCTTGAGGCTGAAATAGCCGGCGAGCTTGGCGGTCGCGTCGATGTGGCGGATCGACGGCGAGAGAACCTCGACGACGATGACCGGATTCGGCACCTCGACGGAGTCGGCGGGCGCCTTCTCACCGCAATAGACAAGCGCGTCGGGCTCGTGGGCCGTGTCGCTGGCGACGCGTACCGTCATTCCGTCAGGAAGCATGTGGCACGGAATCCCGGTCCGCCGAATTCCCTCCAAGAGCGCCGCCTGGACCGCAAACTTGACTTCCGCATGCCGCGCCCTCTCCGGCGACATCGCGTAGACTTTTCCGTCAAACAGCTCGTAGCGCCCGGGCTGATCCTCCGCCCAGGCGAGATATTCGTCGACCGTCATCTTGTGCTTCGGAAGCGCCACCATAGGCGGATATTTAGCATTTCGACCGGGCGGCCGCCACGCCACCTCTCCAGTGAGGGAGTGGCAAAATCCCGACAGCGTGGCTAGGGGTCAGCTAGCTCCAATGTTCGAAGGCCCGCATGCGCCCTTCCCGCCTCGATCCGCTCTTCGCGCCGGCGCGCTCGCTGCCGGGCGTCGGCCCGCGGATCGGCGCGCTGATCGCAAAGGCGGTCGGCGCGGAGGGCGAGGAGGCGCTCGTGCGCGACCTCCTCTTCCACCTGCCCGGCGGGATCGTCGACCGTCGCAACCGCCCGCCGCTCTATCAGATGCCGCCGTCCGGCCCGGTCACCGTCGAGGGCGTCGTTGAGCGGATCGAAAAGCCGCGGAGCTTCGACGGGCCCTGGCGCATCGTGCTCGCGGACGAAAACGCCACGATCCAGATCGTCTATTTCAAGGCGCAAGCGGACTGGCTGAAGAAGCTCTATCCGCTCGGCGCGCGGCTCGTCGTTTCGGGCGACGTCGAATGGTTCGACATGCGGCCGCAGATTCGCCACCCCGATTACGTGCTGCCGGTCGAGCGCGCAGAAGAGATGCCGGCAATCGAGCCGGTCTACAGGCTCACGGCCGGGCTTTCGCCCAAGATTTTGAGACGCGCGATCGTCGCCGGCCTCGAGCGCCTGCCGGAAATGCCGGAATGGCTGTCACGGGACCTCATCGCGGCGAGGCGCTGGCCTTCCTTTTCGGCCGCCCTCAATGCGGTTCATCACCCGACGGCGACCGAAGATTTCGGCCCCTCGGGGCCGGCCTGGCAGCGGCTCGCCTTCGACGAGCTCGTGGCAAGCCAGCTCGCGCTCGCCATCGTGCGCGGCAGCATGAAGCGCGGGCACGGGACGGCCTGGAAAGCGCGCGGCCGGCTCCGCGCAAAGATCGAAGCGGCGCTCCCCTTCAAGCTGACCGGGTCACAGCGGCAGGCGCTCGCCGAGATCGAGTCCGACCTTTCCGGCGAGCGGCGGATGCTCAGGCTCCTCCAGGGCGACGTCGGCTCCGGCAAGACAATCGTCGCGCTGATCGCCATGGCGGACGTCGCCGAGGCCGGCGGGCAAGCGGCGCTGATGGCGCCGACCGAGCTTCTCGCGCGCCAGCATTTCGCAACCATCGCCCCGCTGGCGGAGGCGGCGGGACTTCGTGCCGTGCTTCTCATCGGCAGCGATCGCGCCGGCGGCCGCAGCGAGGCGCTCGCGCAGATCGCCGAAGGAACGGCCGAGATCGCGATCGGCACGCACGCACTTTTTCAGGCGGGCGTCGACTTCAAGCGGCTGGGGCTTGCGGTCGTCGACGAACAGCATCGCTTCGGCGTGCACCAGCGGCTGGCGCTCTCGACGAAAGGCGCAGCGCCCGACACGCTGGTGATGACCGCGACGCCGATCCCGCGAACGCTGGTCCTTTCCTATTTCGGCGACATGGAGGTCTCGCGGCTGACCGAGAAGCCGGCCGGACGACAGCCGATCGACACCCGCGCCGTGCCGCTCGAGCGGATCGCCGAAGTCGTGGCGCGGATCGGCAGCGCCATCGAAGCGGGCGAAAAGGCCTATTGGGTCTGCCCGCTCGTGGCGGAATCGGAGAAGAGCGACCTTGCGGCGGCCGAGGAACGCTTCGCGGCCCTCTCCGCCGAGTTCGGCCCGCGCGTCGGCCTCGTACACGGCCAGATGAAGCCGGCGGAGCGCGACCAGGCGATGGAACGGTTCCGCGCCGGCGAAACCTCGATCCTGGTCTCCACGACCGTCATCGAAGTCGGCGTCGACGTTCCGGATGCGACGATCATGGTCATCGAGCATGCGGAACGCTTCGGACTCGCGCAACTGCATCAGCTTCGCGGGCGCGTGGGGCGCGGCAAGGCACGTTCCGCCTGCCTCCTCCTCTATCGCGGGCCGCTCGGCGAGAGCGCCCGCGCGCGGCTCAGGATCATGCGCGAGACGGAGGACGGATTCCTGATCGCGGAGGAGGACTTGCGGCTCCGCGGCGAGGGCGACCTTCTCGGTACGCGCCAATCGGGGATGCCGGGATTCCGCATCGCTCTGCCGGAGGCGCACGGCGCGCTCCTCGAAGTCGCCCGCGATGAGGCGAAGCTCGCGCTTTCCCGGGACCCGGATTTCAAGTCGGAGCGCGCCGAAGCACTGCGGCTCCTCCTCTACCTCTTCGGCCGCGACGAGGCGGTCAGACTGATGCGCGCGGGCTGACCTATTTCGCCTCGTTCACGCTGTCGACGATACCGCTCGGCTTGACTTCGTAGAGCTCGTCCCCGTCCGCGTAGACATAGTTGCAACGCTCCGAATAGGACGACGTCTTGTAGCAGAACTTGTCTCCGGAAACGCTGATCTGCCCGTCGAACGTTCCCCGGTGCCATCCGAGCCGGTAGGTCCCGTGGTTCGTATTGGTCTTGAAGTCGTAGGTGACCTCGCCGGTCACGACACCAAAGAACGTGTAGGTTCTATAAGCGAACGTCTTGCCGTCATAGAGCGCGGCAATCTTCGGCCCGGGCACCTGCATTGCGCTGGCCGGCAGCTTGGGCGGGTCAGCGGCGAGGGCCGGCGCGGCGGTGACGGCGGTGACGGCGGCGATCGCCCCGGCCGCGAGGAAGCTTGAAATTCGCGATGGCGGGCATTGCAGGAGTCGTCCCGGCATCCGCCCCACGCCTTTCAACGTGAACGCGCCGGCACGCGCGCTCGTCATTCGGCGGGCTCGGCGACCGGCTTCGACGGCGTTGCCGGCGCGGCGTTTCCGCCCTGCGGATATTCCGGCGCGACGAGCCCGGCGGAAATGATCATCTTCGCCGCCTCCTCCACGCTCATATCGAGGATGATCGCGTCCTTGCGCGGGACGAAGACGAGAAAGCCGGCCGTGACGTTCGGCGTGTTCGGGATGAACACGGCAAGCATGTCGTCGTTCGGCAGGCGGCCCTTGATCTCGCCCCGCGCCCGCGTCGCGACGAAACCGACGCGCCAGACCCCCTTCACCGGGTATTCCACCAGCGCCACCTTCTGGAAGGAGCGGTTCGTCTGCGACAGAGCAGTCTGGAAGAGCTGCTTCAGGCCGCGATAGAGGTTGCGCACGAGCGGCGTGCGATCGAGCAGGCCTTCGCCGTAAGCGACGACCGTGCGGCCGACGAAGCTCGCGGTCAGGAAGCCGAGAAGCGTCAGCACCAGGATCGCGAAAAGCAGGCCGACTCCCGGCACGGAGAACGGCAGATAATTGTCGGGGTTGTAGACGCGCGGGATGAGCGGCTTGACGCGGCTGTCGACCCAATGGACGAAGCTCCAGGTCAGATAGATGGTGATGCCGATCGGGGCCGCGACGACGATGCCAGTGAGGAAATAGTTGCGCAGCCGCACGCGCAAGCGCCCGCGCCGTTTCCGGGGCGGCTTCGATTTTTGCACGAGATCATTCAGAGCCATCAGCGGGCTCCCGGCCGGGTCAATCGCTTGCGGCGCTCGCGCCCGCTACCGACGATTCAACCACCGCAGTGTCGGATAGTTGGGCGCGGGCCGCAAGGCGCGATCGGCCCGGCTATTCGACGGTGACCGACTTCGCGAGGTTGCGCGGCTGGTCGACGTCGGTGCCGCGCACGACCGCGGTATGATAGGCGATGAGCTGCGCGGGGATCGCATAGACGATCGGCGCGACTTCCGGCGCAAGATCGGGGAGGACGAGGGTCGCCACGGTCTCCAGCGAAGCTTCCTCCGCACCGCGACGGTCGGTCAGCAGGATGATGCGTCCGCCGCGCGCCGCCACCTCCTGCATGTTGGAGACGGTCTTTTCGAAGAGCGCGTCGTGCGGCGCGATCACGATCACGGGGACGGTCTCGTCGATCAGCGCGATCGGCCCGTGCTTCAGTTCGCCTGCGGCATAGCCCTCGGCGTGGATATAGGAGATTTCCTTCAGCTTCAGCGCGCCTTCGAGCGCCAGCGGATAGGACGTGCCGCGGCCGAGATAGAGGACGTCCGAGGCCTTGGCGAGATCCTTCGCCAGCGCCTCGATCTCCGGCTCGAGCTTCAACGCATGGGCTGCGTGGCGCGGCACCTCGATCGCTGCCTGGACCAGCCGCTCCTCCTCGGCGGCCGACAATCTGCCGCGCTGCCGCGCCGCGTTCACCGCAAGCGCGAAGAGCACGGTGAGCTGGCAGGTGAAAGCCTTGGTCGAGGCGACGCCAATCTCTGGGCCAGCGAGAGTCGGCAGCAGATAGTCGGCCTCGCGCGCGATCGACGAAGACGGGACGTTGACGATCGCGCCGATCTTCTGGCCGGCGGCGGCCGCGTAGCGGAGCGAGGCGAGCGTGTCGGCGGTCTCGCCCGATTGCGAGACGAAGAGCGCAAGACCTTCCGGGCCAAGCGGCAGCTCGCGGTAGCGGAATTCTGACGCGATATCCATCTCGACCGGAAGCCGGGCGAGCTTCTCGAACCAGTATTTGCCGATATGGGCGGCGTAGCTCGCGGTGCCGCAGGCGGCCATCGCGAGGCGGGAAAGCCGCGCAAAGTCGATATCGGCACCCTGCGGCAGCGCCGTCAGGCCGGTCGGTGAAATCGATGTAGTGGGCGAGCGTGTGGGAGATGACTTCCGGCTGCTCGAATATCTCCTTCTGCATGAAGTGGCGATAGTTGCCCTTGTCGACCGTCAGGCTCGCCGCCACCGCATGCACGATCGGGCGCTCGACGCTCTTCCCCTGGTCGTTGAAAATCTGCACGGAATGGCGCGTCACCACCGCCCAGTCGCCGTCCTCCAGATAGGTGATCGACTGGGTGAAGGGGGCGAGCGCCATCGCGTCGGAGCCGACGAACATCTCGCCGTCGCCATGGCCGATCGCAAGCGGGCTGCCGCGGCGGGCGGCGACGAGGAGATCCTCCTCGCCGGCGAAAAGGACGGCGAGCGCGAAGGCGCCTTCAAGCCGCTTCAGCGTGTCCGCCACGGCCTCGACCGGCTTCAGCCCGCGGTCGAGCGCCATGGTGATCAGATGCGCGACGACTTCCGTGTCGGTCTCGCTCGTCAGCGTGCGCCCGGCGGCCTTGATCTCGCGCTTCAGCGCCTGAAAATTCTCGATGATGCCGTTATGGACGATGGCGACGCGGTCGGTCGCCTGCGGATGCGCATTCGATTCGGTCGGAGCGCCATGCGTCGCCCAGCGCGTATGGCCGATGCCGGTGGTGCCGGAAAGCGGCTCGCGCTTGAGCCGCGCCTCGAGATTGACGAGCTTGCCTTCGGCGCGGCGGCGCGCCAGGTGGCCGTCCTCAAGCGTAGCGATGCCGGCCGAATCGTAGCCGCGATATTCAAGCCGCCGCAGCGCGTCGACGATCTGCGGCGCGACCGGCTCTCTGCCCAGAATGCCGACGATCCCGCACATCGACCAACTCCTCGTGTCCCGCACCGAGCTTCTAGGGAAGCGCCGCTTCGCGCGGAAATCAAAGTGAATTGCAGAATATGACTAAATCGCGGTGGGCCGGTTAACGGCTCCGACTTGCCACCGCCTGCCCGCTTTCGGTGTTCATGGGTCCCGGACGGGCGCGTTCCGCGCCATCCGGGATGACAAACTGAAAGATTGGTAGCCCCTACTTCTTCCCCTTCGGTGCGCGGCCCAGCTTGTTGACCTGGCGCGCGCGGCCGAAGGCGAGCGCCGCGGGCGGCACGTCCTCGGTGATCACGCTGCCGGAGGCGACGTAGGCGCCGTCACCGATCGCGACCGGCGCGACGAGGGCCGAATTCGAGCCGACGAAGGCGCCCTTGCCGATGTCGGTGAAGTGCTTCGAAACGCCGTCGTAATTGCAGGTGATGGTGCCGGCGCCGACATTGGTCTTCGCGCCGACACGCGCGTCGCCGACATAGGAGAGGTGGTTGATCTTGGCGCCCTTCTCGACGTCGGCCGCCTTGATCTCCACGAAGTTGCCGATATGCGCGCCCTCCCCGATCTTCGCACCCGGACGCAGGCGCGCGAACGGCCCGACAATCGCGCCCGCGCCGATCGAGGCTCCCTCGATGTGGGAGAAGGCGCGGATCGTGACGTCGTCGGCGACGCTCACGCCCGGACCGAAGACCACGTTCGGCTCGATCACCACATCACGGCCGAGCCTCGTATCATGCGAGAAGAAGACGGTGTCGGGGGCGACGAGGGTCGCGCCGGCGGCCATCGCCTCGGCGCGGCGGCGCTCCTGGAAGAGCCGGCCGGCCTCGGCGAGCTGCGCGCGGTCGTTGATGCCGAAGACGATTTCGGCCGGGACCTCGACCGCGGTCACCGCGAGCTTTCGCGCATTCGCGATGCCGACGGCGTCGGTCAGATAGAATTCGTTCTTGCTGTTCTCGTTGCCGACGGCGTCGACGATCGAAAGCGCTGTCGCGCCGGCAAGCGCCATGATGCCGCCGTTGCAGAACGCGATCGCGCGCTCCTCCTCGCTTGCGTCCTTGTGCTCGCGGATCGCAAGGAGCTCGCGCCCCTTGGTGATCAAGCGGCCGTAGCCCGTCGGGTCGTCCGGACGCATGCCGGCGACGGCGATCGCCGCCCCCTTCGCAAGCGGTCGGCGCATCGCTCCGATCACAGCACGCGAGAGGAAAGGTGAATCGCCAAAAACCACCAAGACATCGTCGGCGCCCGCTATGGCCTCGCGGGCGGCCTTAAAGGCGTCGGCCGTGCCGAGCGGCTTCCGCTGAACGTGGATCGAGGCTTGCGGCGCGAATTTCGACACGACCCTCGCAACCTCTTCCTGGCCGGGGGCAACGACGACCGCAATACGGTCGATCCTTGCCGCCTGCAGTGCCTTCAAGACGTAGGCGATCATCGGAAGGCCGGCGATCGGATGCAGCACCTTCGGCAGGCGCGACTTCATCCGCGTTCCCTCGCCGGCCGCGAGAACTATCGCCAGGCTCGTCCGCATCGCGTCAATCCTCATTGACCTCCCGGCGCGATTCGCCGCCTTGCCGGGCTTCGCCGCGTGCGTTAGCGCAAAGGTCGGCGGCGGAAAACTCATTCCTCCAAACTGGCCTAACCCGCGCGAGTTGGGATCGGGCCGGGACCCGCGTCCGGGTCGCGACGCCTAACGCGCAGCGCTCTTCCGCTTCTTCGGCCGGTCGCGGGCGCGAAGCGCGGCCTCAAAGGCGCGGCCGGCCCAAAGCTTCAGCGCGTCGCTGTCGTCAAGCGCTGCGCTCGGCAGGCTCCAATAGGCGACGGTAATCGTCTTGCCCTGCTTGTCATAGACGAACGGCCGGGAGCCGGCGGCGCGGAAAAGCGGCTCGATCTCGGCATCGCATTTCAGATAAATCTCGCCGCCGATGACGAGGCCGAAGATTTGCCCATCGAAATAGAGCCCGACTCCGCCGAACATGCGACGGACGGAAATCGGGCCGAAAGGCTCAAAGAGATCGAGAAGCCATTCGTGCCGGCCGGTCAGCCGCGCACCTCGGCGAGCATCGACTCCGACGCCGGCCTGATCTCGACCAATTCCCCGCAGCCGCAGGCCGAAGTCTGGTTGGGATTGCGGAAGACGAAACCGGTCCTGAGCTTCGTCACCTCGAAGTCCATCTCGGTGCCGAGCAGGAAGAGCGTCGCCTCGGGGTTGACGAAGACCTTGGCGCCGCCGACGTCGACCACGTCGTCCTTGGGCGCGGCGTCGCGCACCAGATCGACCGTGTATTCCATGCCGGCGCAGCCGCCCTTCTTGACGCCGATCCGGATGCCCGCGGCGGGCGCCTCGGCATTCGCGAGGATTTCGCGCACGCGCTCGGCGGCGCGATCGGTAACGCTGACGACCTGGAAGCGGGGACGCGGCATGGTCGTTAAGTAGTCCCTCCCCTGTGAAAATTCCACTCACATTTGGCCGCAGCCTGCCGCGGGGCCGGCTTTCCGGGCGGGGGGCGGCGGCCAACGCCGGGCTTCAAACCATCGAGGGCATGCTGTAGCTGATCGGCCATGGACAGCCGGAAGCCGCGCGTTTCGATCACCTACTGCCGCCAGTGCAACTGGCTGATGCGGTCGGCCTGGATGGCGCAGGAGCTGCTTTCGACCTTTTCGGAGGATCTTTCCGAGGTCAGGCTCGTCCCCTCGACCGGCGGGGCATTTCAGATCGAGATCGACGGCGCGCTCGTGTGGGAGCGCAAGCGCGACGGCGGCTTTCCCGACGTGAAGACGCTGAAACAGCTCGTGCGCGACCGCATCGACCCCGACCGCGACCTCGGGCATATCGACCGCCCGCAAGGAGGATTGGACGAATGAAGCCCGGCCGCGACATCCAGGACCTGATCGCCCTCATGGCGCGCCTCCGAACACCGGAGACCGGCTGTCCATGGGACCTGAAGCAGGATTTTGCCTCGATCGCGCCCTATACGATCGAGGAAGCCTACGAGGTCGCCGATGCGATCGAGCGCGGCGACCTCGACGATCTCAAGGACGAACTCGGCGATCTGCTGCTGCAAGTCGTCTTCCACGCCCAGATGGCGGCGGAGGAAAGCCGCTTCGCGTTCGGCGACGTGGTCGAAGCGATCACCACGAAACTGATCCGCCGCCACCCGCACATCTTCGGGAATCTCGACGCGAAGGACGCCGCCGCCGTGAAGGAGCGCTGGGACGCGATCAAGGCGGAGGAGAAGGCGGAGCGCGCGGCCAAGCGTTCGGCGAACGGCGAAGGCGCGACTGCGGACGAATTCCTGGCCGAAGTGCCCGTCGCGCTGCCGGCGCTGACGCGCGCAGAGAAGCTGCAACGGCGCGCCTCGAAGGTCGGCTTCGATTGGAACGATCCGCGCGCCGTTCTCGACAAGCTCGGCGAAGAGATCGCGGAGATCGAGCAGGAGCTGGCAGAGCCCGCGCGCGATCCGGATCGTCTGGAGGATGAGGTCGGCGATCTTCTCTTCGCGGTGGCGAACCTTGCCCGCCATCTTTCGGTCGAGCCGGAGGCGGCGCTGAGGCGCGCCAATGCCAAGTTCGTCCGCCGCTTCCGCCATATCGAGAGCGAACTCCGGAACCGCGGACGCCCCCTCGGAGACGCCACACTCGACGAGATGGAGGCGCTCTGGGTCGAGGCGAAGGCTCTGGAAAAAGGCGGCGCCGCCGAAGCTCGCCGGTCCGCGGCCGAATGAACCCGGCGGCCTGTGGCGGCGGCGCCGAGCCGGGCTCGGCGCGTGCTATCCTTGGCTTGTCTCGGATGGCACTATGTCGGTAGCCTCGCAACGGACGTCCCTTGGAACGAGAACACGCGGATGTACAAGAAGCTGCTCCTCGCCTATGACGGATCGGCCGACGGCCGCGTCGCGCTGATCGAGGGCGCCGAGCTGGCGCAGCTTTGCGACGCGGAGGTCACGCTTCTCGCGGTCGTCGATTCCGGCACGGAAACCGCAATCGCCGAAGGCTATGCCGGCAGCGCCTGCAGCGAGGAGCAGGTCGAACAGTTCAAGGACGTGCTGAACGAGGGCCTCATCCGCCTGCGCAGGCGAGGGCTGACGGCGACCGGGCAGCTGGCCTTCGGCAGCCCGGCGAAGCAGATTTCGGAGGTCGCCAGCGAAGTCGGGGCCGACCTCGTCGTCATTGGCCACCGCCCGCATGGACTGTGGGCGCAATGGCTGAACCAGCCGGTCGGCGCCTATCTGATGAAGAACCTGCCCTGCAGCCTGCTGGTCGTGGCTGCGAAGTCCTGACGTCAACGGCCGTCGGGCGCCGCGCCGGCGCCCGATCAACCGAAATGAAGCCCGACTACCTTCGCGCCGTGAACCACTGCGAGAAGATGGCAATGATGATCAATACGATGACAATCCAACCTTGGATTTCGGTCATGCCTTGACTCCGTTCCCCCAACGTTGCCGCGAAGGCGCACCCCGACGGGACGCACGACCGCAACTCAATCAGCCTACAACATAGGCAGCCCACAACTACTCGGTGGGTATCGAATTCATAATCCCCATGTTTTTTCGGTTAAGAGTTGTGAAACGCCCATGGTCGCCGAGGCTTCGCTCAGGCGGCACTTCGCGTGGCTTCGCGCGCTCGGCGTCGGCGACCGTCTCCGGGGCGGCGCCCCGGTCTCAGGCCCGGTCTCAGGCGCTCTTGCGCATCTCCGACGCCGCGACAGCCACATGCTCGCGCCGCGCCCATTCACGGAAAGGCGCGAGCCGCTTCTCCGCGACGCGGACCTTGAGGCGCGCCCGGCCGGTCTCCGGATCGTCGCTCCGCTCCAAGACCTCGGTGTTGCGATAGAGCCAGGGCGCGGCGCCGAGCTGGTCCACGCCGAGCTCGACGGTAACCGTCGGACGGGCGCCCGCGAGCGCTGCTTCGATCGCCGCGAGAAGCGCGCCGACGCCCTCCCCGCTCGTCGCGGAGACGAGAACGGCGGGCGGCTCGGCGGCGGCCGCCCGCGTCGCTAGCGCCTCGCGCTGGGCGGGGGCGAGGCGATCGATCTTGTTCCAGACCTCGACGATCCTACGCTCGTCGCCCGGATTGACGCCAAGCCCTGCGAGCACCTGCATCACGTCGGCGGCCTGCTGCGCCGTTTCCGGCGAGGCGATGTCGCGGACATGCAGGATCAGGTCGGCTTCGAGCACCTCCTCAAGCGTCGCGCGGAAGGCCGCGACCAGCATCGTCGGCAGATCGGAGATGAAACCGACCGTGTCGGAGAGGATCGCCTCTTCGCCGTGCGGCAGAGCTATGCGGCGAAGCGTCGGGTCGAGCGTCGCAAAGAGCATGTCCTTGGCGACGAGGGCCGCGCCGGTCAGCCGGTTGAAGAGCGTCGACTTGCCGGCATTGGTGTAGCCGACAAGTGCCACAATCGGGCGCGGCACACGCTTGCGCTCGGCGCGATGTCCGGCGCGCATGTTGCGCACACGGTCGAGATCGCTCTCGATCTTGCCGATGCGGACCTGGATCTGTCGACGGTCCGCCTCGATCTGGGTTTCGCCCGGCCCGCCGAGAAAGCCGAAGCCGCCGCGCTGCCTTTCAAGGTGGGTCCACGAGCGGACGAGCCGGCTCTTCTGGTAGGTGAGGTGCGCAAGCTCGACCTGCAGCCGCCCCTCCTTCGTCTGTGCGCGCTCGCCAAAAATCTCGAGGATCAATCCGGTGCGGTCGAGCACCTTTGCGGACCACGCCTTTTCGAGGTTGCGCTGCTGCACGGGGCTGACCGGATGGTCGACGATGACGACCTCCGCATCATGAACGCGGGCAAGGGCGGCGATCTCCTCCACCTTGCCGGCCCCGATCAGGGTCGCCGGCGCCGGGCGGCGAAGGGACACGATCAGCGACGCCGCGACGTCGAGCCCGATCGCCTCGGCGAGGCTCACGGCCTCCGCCAGGCGCGCCTCGCTGAGGCGTGGAAGCGACGATCCGCTGTCGCCGGCGCTTCGATGCCGCTCGGGCAGGATGACGAGGGCACGGGTCGGCGGCGGCGCAGTCGCCCCGTCGTCGCCTTGGCGCGAACGCGTGCGCAGGCCCTCGCCGTCACGGCGCCTGTCACGCGGCTTCAATCGGACTCGCTCGCCTCTTCCGATTCCGGTTCGAAGAGCTGCACCGGATGCGACGGCATGACCGTCGAGATGGCGTGCTTGTAGACGAGCTGCGAATGCCCGTCGCGCCTCAGAAGCAGGCAGAAGTTATCGAACCAGGTTACCACGCCCTGCAGCTTCACCCCGTTGACGAGGAAAATTGTGAGCGGGATTTTGGCCTTGCGGACATGATTGAGGAACGTGTCCTGTAGATTGTGACTTTTGTCAGCCATTGCTTTTTCGGTCCGGCCTTTTTATCGAATTTCACCGATAGATTGCCCTTTTTGCAGTGCACTGTCACCCCCCGAGCGGGCGCGAATGCCGCTACACGCCTGATATTTCTATCGGGTTCTACCTGGCCTTCTCGGCGACGTCGTGGAAGGCGGCGCGAAGGCGAAGCGCCACTTTCCCCGGCTTGCCGCCGCCGATCGGGGCACCGTCGACCCTCACGATCGGCATGACGACGGTGCTCGCGGCCGTCATGAAGGCCTCGCGCGCCGCCTTTGCCTCGGCGACCGTGAACTTCCGTTCCTCGATCGAAAGCCCCTCGCGGCGCGCCACTTCGGAGGCGGTGATTCGCGTGATTCCGGGAAGAATGTCGGTGCCGTTCGGGCGGGTGACGAGCACGCCCGCCTGCGTCACGATCCATGCCGTCGTCGATGCGCCCTCGGTGACGAAGCCGTCGCGGTCGACGAACCAGGCCTCGCGGGCGCCGGCCTCTTTCGCCTTCTCCTTGGCAAGCGCGTTCGGCAACAGGCCGATCGACTTGATGTCGACCCGTCCCCAGCGATTGTCGGGAAGCGTAATGACGCCGACGCCCTCGGCGGCCATGCGGTCGGCCTTCGCGCGCGGAATGCTCTTCGCGGTCACGACCAGCGCCGGCGGCGTATCGGCGGGTGGGAAAGCGTGGTCGCGGGGCGCGACGCCGCGCGTCACCTGCAGGTAGACGATGCCATTGGTGACGCGGTTTCTGCGCACCATCTCGCGGATCACGACCTTCAGCGCCGTGCGCGCCACCGGCATCCTGATCGACAGTTCCCGAAGCGACCGCTCCAGCCGATCGAGGTGGCGGGTCTCATCGACGATCTCGCCATCCCAAATCTCGCACACTTCGTAGACGCCGTCGGCGAACTGGTAGCCGCGGTCCTCGATATGGATCGCCGCGTCGCGATGCGCGACATAGCGTCCGTTCACGTAAGCGATGCGCGCCATCAACGAGAGCCCATTCCTTTGAATTGAAACAGACCTGAGGCTCTGTCTCTTCGCTTGCGCATGATCTTTTCCGAAAACCGGTTCCCACTTTTCGGGATCATGGCCTTTCCCTGGAGCATGATCTTATCCGAAAAACCGGTTCCCACTTTTCGGGATCATGGCCTTTCCCTGGAGCATGATCTTATCCGAGAATCGGTTCCCACTTTTCGGGATCATGGCCTTTCCCTGGAGCATGATCTTATCCGAGAACCGGTTCCCACTTTTCGGGATCATGCTCTTAGACGCGCAGGCTTTTCAGCTTGCGGTGAAGCGCGGAGCGCTCCATCCCGACGAACTCGGCGGTGCGCGAGATGTTGCCGCTGAAGCGGTTGATCTGCGCCGTCAGATATTCACGCTCGAAGACCTCGCGCGCTTCGCGCAGCGGCAGCGACATGATGTGGGCGCTCCCCTGCGAAGGCGTCGAGGGCAGAATCTCGCCGATTTCCGTCGGCAGCATGTCGGCACTGATCACCGCCTCGGGGTCGCCGCGCGCGAGGATCATCAGACGCTCGACGTTGTTCCTGAGCTGCCGGAGGTTGCCGGGCCAATCATGCGCCTGCAACACCGCCATCGCGTCTTCGCCGATGCGGCGCGACGGGAGGCCGGTCGAGCTCGCAAGCTGCGCCATGAAATGCGCCACCAGCTCCGGCACGTCCTCGCGCCGCTCGGCAAGCGAGGGGACGCGGAGCGGGACGACGCCGAGGCGATGAAAGAGGTCTTCGCGGAAACGGCCTTCCTGGATCGCCGCCTCAAGATCGCGCGCCGTGGAGGAAAGGATGCGCACGTCGACCTTCACCTTGCTGGCGCCGCCGACCCGCTCAAATGTCTGGTCGACGAGGACGCGAAGAATCTTGTTCTGCGTCTCGCGCGGCATGTCGGCGATCTCATCGAGGTAGAGGGTGCCCCCATGCGCCTCCTCGAGCGCGCCGACGCGGCGGGCGGTGCCGTTCTGCGGCTCGGTCCCGAAAAGCTCCGCCTCCATGCCCTCAGGCGAGATCGCGACCGAATTCAAGACGACGAAGGGGCCGGCCGCCCGCTGCGAGCGGCCATGGATCGCGCGCGCCACCTGCTCCTTGCCCGCGCCCGACGGCCCGAAGATCATCACGCGGCTGTTGGTCGGCGCCACGCGTTCGATGGTCTGGCGAAGATGGTTCATCACGCCGGAGGAGCCGATCATGTCCTCCAATTCGCCGGAGCGCTGCTTGAGCTCGGCGAGCTCGCGGCGGAGCTTCGAGGCCTCCAGCGCGCGCTGCGCGACGAGCACCAGGCGATCGGCCTTGAACGGCTTCTCGATGTAATCGTAGGCGCCGCGCTTGATGGCCGAGACCGCCGTCTCGATGTTGCCGTGCCCGGAAATGATGACGACCGGAAGATCGGGGTGCTGCCCGTGCACCTCGTCAAGCAGAGAGAGGCCGTCGAGGCGGCTCCCCTGCAGCCAGATGTCGAGGAAGAGAAGGCTCGGCCGGCGCGCCGAAATCGCGGCGAGCGCACTGTCGCTGTCGCCCGCCGTCCGCGTGCCGTGGCCTTCGTCACCGAGGATGCCGGCGACGATCTCGCGAATGTCGGCTTCATCATCGACAACGAGAATATCTGCCGCCATTTTTCTTCTCCCGGAACTCTGTTAGGTCGCCGCGGCTACGGCAACCGGTTGCTCTGCCCGCGCTTCGACGGGGAAGACAAGGCGCACGAGCGCGCCCCTCCCCCCCTCGACGACCGCGCGCGCGTCGAGAAGCGCGATAGAGCCGCCGTGCTCTTCCATGATCTTGCGGACGATCGCGAGGCCGAGCCCCGTCCCCTTCTCGCGGGTCGTCATGTAAGGCTCAAGCAGCCGCTCGCGATCTTCAGACGGCAGCCCCTTGCCGTCGTCCTCAACGTCGACGACCGCCTGTCCCGGCTCCTCGCGCACGCTCACCTTGATCAGGCCGGGCTCGCTGTCGCCGCGCCCGGCAGCCTCGATCAATTCCGTCGCATTCTTCACGATGTTGGTGAGCGCCTGGGTGACGAGGCGATGGTCGACCCGCGCGAGCACCGGACTTTGCGGCAAGTCCAGCTGGAAATGGATGTTCGGCTGCGCCACCTCCTGCAGGAAGACGGCCTCGCGCACGACGGCGTTCAGGTCGCGGTCCTCCATGATCGGCTTCGGCATGCGCGCAAAGCCGGAGAACTCGTCCACCATGCGCCTTATGTCATCGACCTGGCGCACGATCGTCTCGGTGCATTGATCGAAGACGCCGCGATCCTCTTCGCTGACGCGCTGCCCGAAGCGCCGCTTGAGCCGCTCGGCGGAAAGCTGGATCGGGGTCAGCGGATTCTTGATCTCGTGGGCGATGCGGCGGGCAACGTCCGCCCACGCCGAGCGCCGCTCGGCCGCCATCAGGTCGGTTATGTCGTCGAGCGTGACGACGAGCCCCTCGACCTTGCCTTCCGAGCGCTCCTGCGTCACCTGCACGTTCAGCGTCCGCTGGTCGCCGCCGCGATTGATTTGAATCTGCGTATGCGACGGCCCGCGAAACCGCTGGCGCGCCTCGCCGATGACGGCGGCAAGCGCGGGTATCGCCTCGCCGAGATCACGGCCGACCAGCTCGCCTTCGCTCTCGCCAAGCGCCTCGAGCGCCGAACGGTTGACGAGCGTCACGCGGCCATTGCCGTCAAGGCCGATGACGCCAGCGGAGACGCCGGAGAGAACCGCCTCGGTGAAGCGCCGCCGCTGGTCCATCTTTTCGTTCGCGGAGAGCAGCTCGTCGCGCTGCGAGCGCACCTGACTCGTCATCGTGTTGAAGGTGGTCGCGAGCAGGCTGATATCGCCCATCGAGCCGCGCGAGGGAACGCGCACGTCGAGATTGCCGGCGGAAATCTCCTGCGCGGCGCCGATCAACCTGCGGATCGGCCAGACGAGGCTGCTCGCGAAGCCGAGGCCGATCCAGATCGCCGACAGGAGGACGACCAGCGCCACGCCGGCAAAGACGATACCGAACGCCACCTGAACGCCGATCTTGTTCGCCTGCAGCTGCTCATATTCGGTGGCGTTTTCCTCCGTCAGCCGGAGGTTCTTGGTCACGCGCGGATCGATCGGGCGCGCCAGATAGAGATAGACGTCGTCGAATCCCGTGAGCTTGATGACGCCGCCGACGAGGTTCGTCGTCCCTGGCGCGATCAAGGCAGGCTGACCGGAATCGAGCTGGTCGAAAATCTCCGACGGTGCCGGCGGCGCCGGGAGATTGCTCGACGTCTGCCCTTGCAGGATCACGCTCCGGTCGCGGCGGATCAGCTGAATCGTCGACAGGCCGCGGAGCTGCGCCTGGTTGGTGAGGTAGCCCGATATCGCCGCGGAGTTGGCCTGGATATCCGGCGTCACGCGGTTGAACTCGCCGGCGATCGCCAGGAGGTCCAAAGCGAGCATGCGGCTGTGCTCTTGCACGTAGGCCTGAGCGACGGCGCGCGAGGTCTCGATGATGGTCTCGGTGCGGCCGCCGAACCAATGTTCGAGTCCCTTGTTCAAGGTGACGGAAGCGATGACCATCATCAGGATCGCCGGCAACGCCGCTATGAAAGAGAAGAACAGCACAATCCTGACGTGCAGCCGCGCCGCGGCGCGACCGTGACGGCGGGCGATCCAGAGTCCCGCCGCCTCGTAGGCGATGATCCCGATCAAAAGGAGGACGATCAGGCCGTTGACAATTCCGGCAGTGCGCACGACGAGCGACGTCGGCTCGATCGCGGTCTGGCCGGTCAAGATCAGGAAGGACACGATCGACGTCACGACCGCCAACACCACGACGACATAGCCGAAGGCGCGCGAGACCCGGCGCGCGTCGATGACGCCCGTCCGATCGGATTTCGATGCGCTTGCGGCGTCGGAGGTCATGGCGGTCTGTGACAGGCCTCGGGTTCGGTCACATCGCAGAGATGCGCGCGCGCAACAGGCGTGACCAATTTGTCACTATTAAGACCACGACGGAACCGGCAGTCAAACGCCGCGGCGCATGACGTGGATGTCGAGCTCGCGGATCTTCTTGCGCAAGGTGTTGCGGTTCAGTCCGAGCAGCTCGGCGGCCTTGATCTGGTTGCCGCGGGTCGCGCCGAGGGCCGCGCTGATCAGCGGAACCTCGACCTCGCGAAGAATTCGCTGGTAGAGCCCGGGGGGCGGCAGCCCCTCCCCGAACTCCCCGAAATAGCGCGCGAGATGCCGCTCAAGCGCGCCGCCGACGTTGTCGTCGTCGGCCTGCGGAGGCGCCTCGATTTCCGACATCGGACCGATCTCGTTTTCCACGATCGGCGCCGTGATCGTCTCCTGGGGGTAGAGCGCGGTCAGCCGACGGATCAGATTCTCGAGTTCGCGCACATTTCCGGGCCAGCGGTAGCGCTGCATGGCTTCGAGCGCGCCCGGCTCGATGATCTTGGCGGGCAGCCCCTCACGCTCGGCGACACTCAGAAAATGGCGCACGAGATCCGCGATGTCGTCGGTCCGCTCGCGCAGCGGCGGAAGCCGGATCGGCACCACGTTCAGCCGGAAGAAGAGGTCCTCGCGGAAGAGCCCCTGGCGAATGAGCTGGCGCAGATCCTTGTTGGTGGCGGCGATGATCCTGACGTCGGTGCGGATCGGCGTGCGCCCGCCGACGGTCGTGTATTCGCCCTGCTGGAGGACACGGAGGAGACGCGTCTGCGCCTCCATCGGCATGTCGCCGATCTCGTCGAGAAAGAGCGTGCCGCCTTCGGCCTGCTCGAAGCGTCCGGCGGAGCGCGCCTGCGCGCCGGTGAAGGCGCCGCGCTCGTGGCCGAACAGCTCCGACTCGATCAATTCGCGCGGGATCGCGGCCATGTTGACGGCGACGAACGGCCCCTTCCGCCGCTTGCCGTAATCGTGGAGCGCGCGTGCCACCAGCTCCTTGCCGGTGCCGGATTCGCCGGAGATCATGACCGTCAGATCGGTCTGCATCAGCCGCGCCAGCATGCGGTAGATGTCCTGCATGGCGGGCGAGCGGCCGACGAGCGGAATGGCGTCGCCGGCATCCTCCTCGGCGGCGGCGCTGCGCGAGCCGCGCGGCTCGGCAAGCGCGCGCCCGACGATCGCGGTCAGCTCCTTCAGGTCGAAGGGTTTCGGGAGATATTCATAGGCTCCCTTCTCCGACGCGCGGATCGCCGTCATGAAGGTGTTCTGCGCGCTCATCACCACGATCGGGAGATCGGGGCGCGTGCGCTTGATGCGCGGAATGAGATCGAAGGCGTTGCCGTCGGGCATCACGACGTCGGTGATGACGACGTCGCCTTCGCCCTCCGCCACCCAGCGCCAGAGCGTCGCCGCGTTGGAGGTGAGGCGAACAGTGTAGCCGGAGCGGGAAAGCGCCTGGTTCAGCACCGTGCGAATGGCGGCGTCGTCGTCGGCGACCAGAATGGTTCCGGAGGTCATTGCTCTTCGGACTCCTCACTGGACGGAGCGCCAGTATGTGCCGGCATCAGGATACGGAAGGTGGTGCGACGCGGCTGTGACTCGCATTCGATGACGCCGCCGTGGTCGCCGATGATCTTGGCAACGAGCGCAAGACCCAACCCGGTTCCGTTCGTCTTCGAGGTGACGAAGGGGTCGAAGAGATATGGGAGAAGATCGTCGGGCACGCCCGGACCGTTGTCGATCACGGAGAATTCAAGCGGCAGGCTCACCTTGCTGCGACTTCCCGGCATCGAAAGGCGAATGCCGGGGCGGAAGGCGGTGCGGAAAATGACTTCCGGATCGCTGGTGTTGCCGAGCGCTTCGGCGGCGTTCTTCACAAGATTCAGGAAGACCTGGATGAGCTGGTCGCGGTTGGCGTGGACCGCGGGAAGCGACGGGTCATATTCCTCGACGATGCGGATGTTGCGCCCGAAGCCGTTGCGCGCGATCGCCTTCACGCGTTCGAGCACCGAGTGGATGTTGACGGCGGCGCGTTCGGTCGGGCGCTCGTCGGCGAATATTTCCATGCGGTCGACCAGGCCAACAATGCGATCGGCCTCGTCGCAGATGAGCCGCGTCAAGGCGCGCTCGCCCTCGTCGGCATCGGCCTCGAGAAGTTGCGCGGCGCCGCGGATGCCGGAAAGCGGATTCTTGATCTCATGCGCGAGCATCGCCGCAAGGCCGGTCACGGTACGCGCCGCGCCGCGATGCGTGAGCTGGCGGTCGATCTTCTCGGTCACCGAGCGCGGCAGGAGCATCACCGCCACGTGCGCCGGGCCATTCCGCCACGGGCGAGGCGTAGACGTCGACGACGCGCTCAATTCCAAGCCGCGGCGAGGAGATGTCGACCCGATACTCGGTGACCGGAGCGCCGGTCTCGCGCACCTGCTCGATGAGGCTGAAGACCGGACTGCCGAACGGCACGAAATAGGAGAGGTCGTGGCGCGCGAGAACCGCGGCCGAGTTCTGAAAGAAGATCTCCGCCGCCTGGTTGGCACCGGCGATGCTTCCGTCGGGCGTGGTCATCACCACGGGATGCGGCAAGGCGTTCAGGACCGCGGCGGCGCCGCCGTCGAAGCTCGGCCCCATCGCAGCCGCGAGGCCGCGCCCGCCCGCCCGTCCTCGGCGGGGCGAGCCGCGCAATATGCCGCGAAGGCCGAGACTCCGCGCGTCAGATTTGCTCAAAAATTCATCACCGAGAGATTTGCCTGTAGAATAGACACTGGCGGGCGCGGCAGGCAAGGGGCGACGCCGGAATCGACCTATGCTATGAGCGCATGACATCCTCTCGAATTGCCATGCCGGACGCCCAGAATTCCCCGAAAACCGCCGCGATTGTCGTTGCCGCCGGGCGCGGCAGCCGCGCCGCGCGCGACGTGCCGAAGCAATATGCGGTCGTTGGCGGCCGAATGATATTGCGCCGCACCATCGAGGCGCTTTCGTCGCATCGGAAGATAGACGCAGTTCTGACGGTGATCGGCGACGGCGACCGGGCGCTCTATGACGATGCGGTCCGGGGCCTGCCGAAGCTCTTGCCGCCGGTCATCGGCGGCGCCACGCGGCAGCAATCCGTCAGGAACGGCCTCGAAGCGCTCGCCGCCGATCCGCCTCGGGTCGTTCTCGTGCACGACGCGGCGCGCCCGTTCGTGCCGGCGAGCGTCATCGCGAGCGTGATCGGCGCCTGCGACGCGGCGCATGGCGCGATCCCGGTTCTTCCCATCACCGAGACGATAAAGCGCATCGAGGCCGACGCAGTCGCCGCCACGATCCCACGCGAAAGGCTCGCGACGGCACAGACGCCGCAAGGCTTCCCCTTCGCGGCGCTGCTCGAGGCGCATCGGCGCGCCGCCGCGGAGGGACGGAACGATCTTACCGACGACGCCGCGGTCGCCGCGCTCGCCGACCTTGCGGTCCGCGTAGTCGAAGGCGACCGCGCCAACATGAAGATCACCAACCCGGCGGACTTTGCGGTGGCCGAGGGCCTGCTCGCGACGGCACGCGAGACACGCACCGGCCAGGGCTTCGACGTGCATGCCTTCGGGCCGGGCGACAGGGTCTGGCTATGCGGCGTGGAGATCGCGCACGAGCGCGGCCTCGTCGGGCACTCGGATGCGGATGTCGGTCTGCATGCGCTGACCGACGCGCTTCTCGGCGCGATCGGCGACGGGGACATCGGCGAGCATTTCCCGCCCTCCGATCCGAAGTGGCGGGGCGCCTCCTCCGACCACTTCCTCGCCGACGCGGTCGGCCGCGTGCACGCAAGGAGCGGACGCATCGTCAACGTCGACGTGACCCTCGTCTGCGAGGCGCCGAAGATCGGGCCGCACCGCGCGAAAATGCAGGCGCGGATCGCGGCGATCGCGGGGATTTCCGCCGACCGCGTCGGGGTCAAGGCGACCACCAACGAGAAGATGGGCTTCATCGGCCGCGGCGAGGGGATCGTGGCGATGGCGATCGCGACCGTCTCGCTGCCGATCAAGACGTGAAACCGGATTTCGACGCGCTCGTCGCGGAGGCGGCGGAGCTCCTTGCCGCCTGCCGCGGCGCGGGCTTAAGGCTCACGACGGCTGAATCCTGCACCGGCGGGCTCGTTGCCGCGATGCTGACGGAGGTGCCGGGGTCATCCGATGTCGTCGAACGCGGCTTCGTCACCTATTCGAACGATGCGAAGATCGAGATGCTCGGCGTGCCGGCCGCGCTGATCGACGCGCATGGTGCGGTGAGCGGAGAGGTCGCGCGGGCGATGGCGGAAGGCGCGCTCAAGAACTCACGCGCCGACATCGCCGTCTCCATCACCGGCGTCGCCGGCCCTGGCGGCGGCACGGCGGCGAAGCCGGTCGGGCTCGTGCATTTCGGCGCGGCGCGGCGCGGCGGCAAGGTGATCCACCGCGAGAAGCGCCTTGGCGATATCGGGCGGCGCGCGATCCGGCTGGCAAGCGTCGCCGAGGCGCTCGCGTTGGTCAAAACGCTCATCTAAGCCGCCGTCAGGGCGGGCCCCCAGACACCGGATGGAGGGATCGATGGACAAGGCGGAACGCAAGGCTGCGATCAGCGCCTACAAAGAGCGGAAGGTGGCGGCGGGCATCTATGCCATCCGCTGCCGCCCGTCCGGCGAGACCTGGGTCGGCCAGGCGCCGGATGTTTCCAAGATCGCCAATCGCATCACGTTCACGCTGCGGCAGGGATCGCATCCGCATCCTTCGTTGCAGGCGGCGCTGAAGAAGCACGGCGCCGACGCGTTCACGTTCGAGATCGTCGAAGAGCTTGAGGAGAAGGAAAGCGACTACCTGCGCCAGGATGCCTTGAAGGAGCGGCATGCGCATTGGCTCGCCGAGCTGCACGCCAGCGCAATCTGAGCCGCGGCTATCCGGGCTAAGCCGCGCTCTTGCCGTAGACTTTGTCGGCGCGCACCTCGAAGGCCTGGGCGAAGCGGCGGAAGGCACGCTCGAAGACGGCGCCCATCAGCAGCGCGAGCGCACGGCTCTTGAACTCGTATGCGATGGAAAAGCTGATCTCCGAGCCGCTACCCTCCAGCGGCTTGAATATCCAGCCGTTCTCCATGGTGCGGAAAGGGCCGTCGAGATAGTCGGCGCGAATTTCAAGCGCCTCGCGGTCGAGCGTCACCTTCGAGGTGAAGGTCTCGCGCACCAGCTTGTAGCCGACGGTCATGTCGGCGACGAGCACCTCGCGCCCGCCCTCGCTCCTGCGTCCGCGCACCGTCAGGCGCTCGCAGAACGGCACGAATTCCGGATAGCGCTCGACGTCGGCGACAAGGGCGAACATCTCTTCGGCCGAGTGCTCGACGCGGCGGGTCGTCCGGAATTCCGGCATCAGGACTTGCGTCCCGGCAGTCAGGCGAGGGCGGCGCGCGCGGCCCGCAGTCGCTTGAAGTCCTCGCCGGCATGATGCGACGAACGCGTGAGCGGGGCAGCCGAGACGAGCCGAAAACCCTTCGAATAGGCGATCGTCTCGTAGGACTTGAAGGCCGCCGGCGTCACGAATTCTATCACCGCGTGATGCTTCGGCGTCGGCTGCAGATATTGGCCGATGGTGAGGAAATCGACGTCGGCGGTCCGCAGGTCGTCCATGAGCTGCAAGACCTCGTTCCGCGTCTCGCCGAGGCCGACCATGATGCCGGACTTGGTGAACATTTGCGGGTCGAGCTCCTTCACCCGCTGCAGGAGCCGGATCGAATGGAAATAGCGGGCGCCCGGCCTAACCGTCAGGTAGCGCGAGGGCACGGTTTCGAGATTGTGGTTGAAGACGTCGGGCCGCGCTTCGACCACGATCTCGAGCGCGCCCTCCTTGCGGAGGAAATCCGGCGTCAGCACTTCGATCGTCGTCTCCGGCGAATTCTTCCGCACGGCGCGGATCACGGCCGCGAAGTGCCCTGCCCCGCCGTCGTCGAGGTCGTCGCGGTCGACGGAGGTGACGACGACGTGGTTAAGCCCCATCTTGGCAACCGCGTCGGCGATGCGCGCCGGCTCGTCGGCTTCGACGGCGCCCGGCAGGCCCGTCTTCACATTGCAGAAGGCGCAGGCGCGCGTGCAGGTGTCTCCCAAAATCATGAAGGTCGCGTGCTTCTTCGCCCAGCACTCGCCGATATTCGGGCAGCCCGCCTCCTCGCACACGGTGACGAGCTTGTTCTCGCGCACGATGTCACGCGTCTTCGCCCATTCGGGCGAGCCCGGCGCGCGCACGCGGATCCACTCCGGCTTGCGGGCGACCGGGTTGTCCGGGCGATGCGCCTTTTCCGGATGGCGCGGACGGGGCTTGCCGTCCGCCTCCCTCGCCAGCGTGTCGATCAGCGTGACCACGGAACTCCCTTCAGGTGCGGCCGCGGATCAGCCGCCAGCCGAAGATCAAAATGCAGGCGCCGACGATCGCGATGATGAATTGCCCGAGCATGCGCTCCGGAGGCATGATCGAAAGGCCGCGCAGGATGGCGTTCAGCACCACAGCGCCGACGATGCCGAGGATGATGTTGCCGACGATCCCCATGCTGCTCTTCATGAGCTTCTCGGCGATCCAGCCTGCGAGCCCGCCAAGAATGATCGTCCCGATCCAACCAACACCTTCCATCATGCCCTCCCACGCCTCGGTCCGCGGCGGCGCCGATCCCGCCGTCACTTCTATAGGTGTATGAGCGTAACATAACCGTCAAGCACGCGCTCGGGGAGCGCGCTGGACACAATGCGGCTCTGCGGAATATCGGTTCCTCCCGGCCTCCGTTCGAGCCAATTCGGGAAAACGGATGAGACGAAGCCTGATTTTCGGCCTTGCGGGTGGGGCCGTGATCGCCGCCGGCGCGGCGGTCGCAGGCATGGTGTGGTACCGCAACACGACGGGCTACTGGGTCGGGGTCCTCGAAAATCCGGCCGATGAAGCCCAACACTCGGCCGCGATCGAGGTGCTCGACAAGCGCGAGGACCCGGCGGTCATCCCCGCACTCATCGCCGCCCTTCAAGACTCCGACGATTCGATCAGGGTCAGCGCAGCGCAATCGCTTGGATGGCGCAAGGCCCCGGAATTGGTCGAGCCGCTGATGGATGCGCTCGCCGGGGAGAGCAATCCCTGGCAGCGGGTCGAGTTCGCCAAGGTTCTGGGCGAGATCGGGGACGGAAAGGCGGCGCCGGCGCTCCTCACCGCGCTTTACGACGCGGACGACGAGTTGCAGACAAAAGACATCACGGACGCGATCGGTCATCTCGGGGCGGCGGGCGTGCCGGTGCTGATCAAGCTCTTCGACAATGCATCGCCGAAGGTTCGGGCCGCGGCGATCTCCGCGCTCGGCTTCTCGATCATGTCGGTCCGCGAGAACGGCGACGATCCTTCGGTGCTCAAGGATGCCGTCGCGCCGCTCGTCACCTTCCTCAAGGATCAG
The DNA here is from genome assembly GCA_963750115.1 of uncultured Alphaproteobacteria bacterium. GTDB lineage: Bacteria > Pseudomonadota > Alphaproteobacteria > Rhizobiales > Afifellaceae > DASWJZ01. The sequence goes on from CAVVPM010000001.1 coordinate 48,246, forward strand.
GATCCCGACATCAGGGCCGATGCCACCAATGTGCTCGGCGACCTGCGGGACAAGAGCGCCATAGGGCCGCTCATCGCCGAACTCGGCGATCCCGACCCGACCGAGCGCGAGGTGCTTGCGCGGGTGCTCTCCTACTTCACCGAGGACAGCTTCCCACTCGTCGTGGCAGCGTTCCAGGAGGGTGCACCGGAGGCGCGCCTCGGCGCGGCGGAGGCGCTCGCCGAATTCAATGCGCGCCCCGACTATGACAGCTCGGCCTCCGAGGAGATGCGGAGCGAGGCGGAGCAGGCGGCAAAGCTCCTCGACGCGGCCGCGGCCGGGAACGAGCTTACCGGCATCGGCGGCTACGGCTACTTCATCCGCCACGGGCGGAACGACGCGCTCGACTTCCTGATCGCGGGCCTCAACGCGTACGGCAACAAGGTGATGGCCGAGCGCTTCCTCAACGCCGGCAACGACACGCTGAAAGAGGCGGCGTCCGATTGGGCGAAGGCGCACGATTATACGATCGAGACGACCGGCTATACGAACGGCGAAGACCAGTGGGGGAGCGCCGACTGAGTAGACGCCCACCCCTCACATATGAATGACGCGCCCGTAGGCGTCGAGCACGCTCTCGTGCATGGTCTCCGAGATGGTCGGGTGCGGGAAGACGCTTTCGATCAGCTCCGCCTCGGTCGTCTCGAGGTTCATGGCGACGACGAAGCCCTGGATCAGCTCCGTCACTTCGGCGCCGACCATATGCGCGCCGAGGAGCTCGCCGGTCTTGGCGTCGAAGACGGTCTTCACCAGGCCGTCGGGCTCGCCGAGCGCGATCGCCTTGCCGTTGCCGATAAAGGGGAAGTGCCCGACCTTCACCTGGTGGCCGGCCTCCTTCGCCTTCGCCTCGGTCAGTCCGACCGATGCAATTTGCGGGCTGCAGTAAGTGCAGCCGGGAATTTTCAGCTTGTCCATCGGGTGCGGCTTCAGCCCCTTGATGGCCTCGACGCAGATGACGCCCTCATGCTCCGCCTTGTGAGCGAGCATCGGCGGGCCGGCGACATCGCCGATCGCGTAGATGCCGTCGACATTGGTGCGGCCGAGGCCGTCCGCAACGATGATGCCGCGCTCGGTCTTCACCCCGAGCGCTTCGAGGCCCAGCCCCTCGATGTTGCCGACGACGCCGACGGCGGAGATGACGCGGTCGGCCTTCACGGTCTCCGTCTTGCCGCCCTTCAGCTCAATCGTCGCGGTCACGCCGTTCTTGTTCTTGTCGAGCTTCGCGACCTTCGCCTCGGTGTGGATCTTGATGCCCTCCTTCTCGAAGCGCTTCCTCGCGTGGGCGGCGATCTCGGTATCCTCGACTGGGAGGATCTGCGGCAGGATCTCGACCACCGTCACGTCGCTCCCAAGCGTCCTGAAGAAGGAGGCGAACTCGATGCCGATCGCGCCGGAGCCGATGACGAGGAGCGACTTCGGCAGCTCCGGCGGCACCATCGCCTCGAAATAGGTCCAGACGAGCTTCTTGTCGGGTTCAAGACCGGGCAGCGCGCGCGGGCGGGCGCCGGTCGCGACGATGATGTGCTTGGCGGAATAGTCCCCGGGCCCGAGCGCGCCCTTCGGGGCATTGTCGGCCGCGGTGACGGCGACCTTGCCCTTCGCCGCGATCTTCCCAGAACCCCAGATCACGTCGACCTTGTTCTTCTTCAGAAGAAACCCGACGCCCTGGCTCATGCGATCGGCGATGCCGCGCGAGCGCTTCACCACGGCGCCGATGTCGACCGCCACGTCCTTCGCGACGAGCCCGTAGTCCTTGGCGTGCAGCATCGCATGATAGATGTCGGCGGAGCGCAAGAGCGCCTTGGTCGGGATGCAGCCCCAGTTCGGGCAGACGCCGCCGACATAGCTCTTCTCGACCACGGCGACCTTCAGGCCGAGCTGCGCGGCGCGTATCGCCCCCACATAGCCGCCCGGTCCGCTTCCGATGATGATGATGTCGTAGCTTTGGGCCATCGGCGCTTCCCCGGCGTTCGTTGGTTATCTTAAGCCCCGCTTAGATAGCGAAACCGCCGCCTTCGCGCCACCAATCGCGGCGCGGAGGAGATATGCGGGCGTGGGAAGGTTTGCGATCGCCACCTGCCTCACGTCTCTTCGTTGTCATCCCGGTTCGGCCGAAGGCCGAGACCGGGATCCATTCCCCCCGACGCTCGGAGAGTGGCCGCGGCGACGCCCCGGAAACCTTCAACGACCTGCGTTCATGGGTCCCGGACCGGCGCGTTCCGCGCATCATCTGCGGGACGGCTTCGGCGCTACCCCGCCGCCTTCAGCGCCTGGTCGAGGTCGGCGATGATGTCCTCCACGTCCTCAAGTCCGACGGAGAGGCGCACGACGTCCGGCCCGGCGCCGGCGGCGACCTTCTCCGCGTCGGAGAGCTGGCTGTGGGTGGTCGAGGCCGGATGGATGATCAAGGAACGCGTGTCGCCGATATTGGCGAGGTGCGAGAAGAGGTTTACGCCCTCGACGACCTTCACGCCGGCATCGTAGCCGCCGCGCACACCGAAGGTCAGCACCGCCCCTGCCCCCTTCGGCGCATAGCGCTTGGCGAGATTGTGATAGCGGTCGCCTGGAAGCCCGGCATAGCTCACCCAGGTCACTTCGTCGTGCTTCGAGAGCCATTCGGCGACGGCGAGCGCGTTGTCGCAATGGCGCTGCATGCGGAGCGGCAGCGTCTCGATGCCGGTAATGAAGAGGAAGGCGTTGAAGGGCGAAATCGCCGGCCCGAGATCGCGCAAGCCCAGCACGCGCGCGGCAATGGCGAAGGCGAAGTTGCCAAAAGTCTCGTGCAGCTTGACGCCGTGATATTCGGGACGCGGCTCGGAGAGCAGCGGATAGCGGCCCTCGGCCGACCAGTTGAAGGAGCCGCCGTCGACGATGACGCCGCCGATCGAGTTGCCGTGGCCGCCCATGAACTTCGTCAGCGAATGGACGACGATGTCGGCGCCGTGCTCGAAGGGCCGGCAGAGATAGGGCGTCGCCAACGTGTTGTCGACGATGAGCGGCACGCCCGCCTTGTGGGCTATCTTCGCGATCGCCTCGATGTCGCTGACGATGCCGCCGGGATTGGCGATCGAACTCGATGAAGATCGCCTTGGTGCGCGGCGAGACCGCCGCCTCGAAGGTGGAAAGGTCGTCGGTGTCGGCCCACACCACGTTCCAGCCGAAGCTCTTGAAGGAATGGCCGAGCTGGTTGATCGAGCCGCCGTAAAGCCTCTTCGCGGCGATGATCTCGTCGCCGGGCGCGCACAGCGTGTGGAAGGTGATCGCCTGCGCGGCATGGCCGGAGGCAAGGGCGAGCGCCGCCGTGCCGCCCTCAAGCGCGGCGACGCGCTCCTCAAGCACGGCCTGCGTCGGGTTCATGATGCGGGTGTAGATGTTGCCGAAGGCCTTCAGTCCGAAGAGCGAGGCGGCGTGCTCGGCGTCGTCGAACACGTAGGCCGTCGTCTGGTAGATCGGCGTCGCACGCGCGCCCGTCGCCGGATCCGGCTTGGCGCCGGCATGGATCGACAGCGTGTGGAAACCGGGCTTGCGTTCTTCGGCCATGAAGTTCCTCCCATCGGCGTTTCGTTGAGCCTTTAGCCCAGCGGCGTTGCGCTGCGCAAAGGCAGAAATTGCGGAATCTCCGGCCTTGGCTGGAATGCCTTACTCGCGGCGAAGACCGCGGTGCTGATAGCCGGCGCGCAGAATTGGCTTCTTCGAGGAGAGGACGCGGGAATTGACGCCGGCCCAGCCGATCTCGCCGGAAAGCCTTCCATATTCGATCTTCGGGCAGCGGTTCATGACGACCTTGAGCCCGGCCGCCTCGGCCATCGCGGCCGCTTCGTCATTGCGGACGCCAAGCTGCATCCAGATCACGCCGGGCTTCGGATCGAGCGCCAGCGCTTCCTTGACGATCGCCGGCGCGAATTCGGCGCCGCGGAAGACCTCGACCATGTCGATCGGCTCCGGCACGTCCTTGAGCGATGCGAAGACCGGCTGCCCGAGAATTGCCCGGCCGGCGGCGCCGGGATTGACCGGGAAGACGCGGTAGCCCTTCTCGAGCAGGTAGCGGGTGACGAAGAAGCTTGGCCTGACGTCGTTCTGGCTGGCGCCGACGATGGCGATCGACTTCACGCTTTCCAGGATGCCGCGGATAAAGGCGTCGGGATAGCGGTCACGATCCATTCGACGGTACGCTCTCTGGTGCGGCTATTTCTGTCCGGCGGGTACGAGAATGAGCGCCAGGCTGACGACGCCGAGCGCGATGCCGATGAGTTGCATGGGCGCCGGCCTTTCGTGGAAGACCGCGAAGGCGATCACGTTGATCAGCACGAGCTGCCCGATGGTGGCGGCGGAGATAGCAATGCCGAGGCCCATGCCACGCATCGCCACGACCATCAAGAGATTGCCCACGACGTAGAGCGCCATGGCGAGGGCGAGCACGAGAAGCCGGCCGTCCGCGACATAGAGGCGGGAGGTCGACGCGGCGATCAGGAAGATGGCGACGGCCGCGGCGAGCGCGGCGCCGGACGTGGCGTTCAAGTTGGTTTGTCCGAGCTTTGCGGCCAGGTCGCCGCGCGTTTCTCGACGAAGGCGCCGATCCCCTCCTTAGCGTCCTCCATCAGCATGTTGTCGACGATCGTCGCGGTGGCGAAGCGATAGGCATCGGCGACTGGCAGCTTGAGCTGCTCATAGAAGGCGCGCTTGCCGAGCGCCAGCACCTTCGGCGGGCGCGCGAGGAGACGTTCGACCACCTTGTCGGTCTCGGCGCGAAGCTCCGCCGCCGGAACGACTCGGCTCACGAGCCCGGCTTCCCGAGCGCGCGCTGCGGATATCATCTCGCCCGTCATCAGCAGGTCGAGCGCCGTTTTCGGGCTGACGTTCCGCGACAGCGCCACCATCGGGGTCGAGCAGAAGAGCCCGACGTCGATGCCGTTCACGCCGAAGCGGGCGGCATCGGCGGCGATGACGATGTCACAGCTGGCGACGAGCTGACAGCCGGCGGCGGTCGCAAGCCCCGCGACTTCCGCGACCACGGTTTCTCAAGCGCCAGGACCGACTGCATGAGCCGCGAGCAGCGGCCGAACACGGCCTCGAAATAGGCGCGGCCGCAATCCGCTTCGCCTCGATGCGCCGTCATCTCCTTCAAATCGTGGCCGCCGGAAAAGAGCTTGCCCTCGGCGGCGATCACGACGACGCGAATCGAAGCATCGCGCGCGGCCTGGTCGAGCGCTGCCTGCAAAGCGTCGAGCAGCGCCTCGGAAAGCGCGTTCGCCGGGGGATTGGCAAGCGTCAGGCGAAGCTCGCCGGCGCGCGGGCGCTCGCTGCGCAATACATTCGTCGGGGTCAGATCGGCCGTCGCGGTCAGATCGGCGCTTGCGGTCGGACGGTTCATTCGTCACCTTCTTCGCTCGGCACGTCTATAGTTCCCTCCCCTTCTTCAGGCCAGCGCCGATGTCCTTTCAGCCCGTCATGACCGCCGAGGCGATCACCGCCTTCTGGGCCGAGCATTTTCCCCAGATCGCGGCGGTCGGCGATCTTGCGATCGTTTCGATTGGGCCCGGCGAGGCGACGCTCAGGCTCATTCCCGGCAAAGAGCACCTTCGCCCGGGCGAGACCGTCTCCGGCCCGACCCTCGTCACGCTCGCCGACGTCACGGCCTATGCGGCGCTTCTCGCGCATGTCGGTCCGGAGCCGCTGATCCTCACTACCAATATCAACGTCAACTTCCTGCGCCGCTCGCCGCTTGCTTCGCTCGTCGCGACATGCCGTATCCTGAAGCTCGGCACGCGGCTCGGCGTGGTGGAGGTCGGCGTCCGGCCGGAAGCGGGCGGCGAGCTCATCGCGCAGGCGACCGCGACCTATGCCATACCGCCAAAGCGGTAACTCAATACCAGTCCCGTAACGCTCTGTTCTAAGGGCGATTTTGGCTTCCGTTTTGCACATTTCGGACTTGACTCTGCGGAGCCGCACCTCTACCTCGCCCGATGAAGCTCCTTCCGCAGGAACGTGAGAGACGCCCGGCCGATTGCGGAGGCATTCCAAGAGGACATGATGAAGACCTATTCCGCAAAGCCGGCGGAGGTGGAGAAGAAGTGGGTGCTGATCGACGCGGAGAACCTCGTCGTCGGGCGGCTCGCCACCATCGTCGCCACGCGCCTGCGCGGCAAGCACAAGCCGACCTTCACGCCGCATGTCGACATGGGCGACAACGTCGTCGTCATCAACGCGGAAAAGGTGGCGCTGACCGGCCGCAAGCTCGACCAGAAGAAATACCACTGGCACACCGGCTATCCGGGCGGCATCAAGGACCGCACCGCGCGCAAGGTGATCGAGGGGCGCTTCCCCGAGCGCATCGTGGAAAAGGCGGTGGAGCGCATGCTGCCGCGCGGACCGCTCGGGCGCCAACAGCTCAAGAACCTCAGGGTCTATGCCGGACCGGAGCACCCGCACGCGGCGCAGCAGCCCGAGGCGCTCGACATTTCCGCCCTCTCCTCGAAGAACGCACGGATTTCCTGACATGGCTCAGACACTCGAAGATCTCGGCGCGCTGAAGGACGAGGCGCCGGCTCAGCCCGAAGCGCCCGTTCATGTGCAAAAGCTCGACAGCCTCGGGCGCGCCTACGCGACCGGCAAGCGCAAGGATGCGGTCGCCCGCGTCTGGGTGAAGCCCGGCTCCGGCCGCATCACCGTCAACCAAAAGGAATACACGGAATATTTCGGCCGGCCGGTGCTGCAGATGATCATCCGCCAGCCGATCATGCTGACCGACCGGACGGGCCAGTTCGACATCATGGCGACGGTGTCGGGCGGCGGGCTCTCGGGCCAGGCTGGCGCGCTTCGCCATGGCATCTCCAAGGCCCTCACCTATTACGAGCCGGAGCTTCGCACGGTCCTGAAGCGGAACGGCTTCCTCACCCGCGACGCACGCGTCGTGGAGCGCAAAAAGTACGGCCGGCGCAAGGCGCGGCGGAGCTTCCAGTTCTCGAAGCGCTGAGCACGGTCCGGCCGACAAGCGAAGGAGGGGCGCGGCCCGCCCTTTCCCTCAGGGGCGGTCGTTCTTGCTGAGCCATTGCATTCCGATGCGGCGATGAAATGAACTTGTGCCTGACGTGCGATGCGCTCTTGCGCGGCACAATCCTGGGAGCGAAACGTCCGCCCTTGCGTGCGTTTTGCGTGCGTATTCACATCACGACCCGTAACGTCTCGTTCATGCTGCGGCGCAATTCGCAATTTCCACGCCGCGCGTCACAATGGCGCCATGGCCGGGTGCGATAGAGAGCCTCAATGGAGGCCGTCATGGATCAGCAATTCCAAGCCATCATCGAGGCGGCGGTTCAGCAAGCCAAGCTGGCGGAGAGCTTGCTTTGGGCTGACGATATCGCCGAGCGCATCGTTTCCTATACGCCGCTGTCGGTCCGCGTCGCAGACATCTCCGAGCAGCTTTCGCGGGAGGCTGCCCGAATGGGTGTCGCGGTGACCGTCACAGAGCGCCGGAGGGCGTTGCGGCAGGAGGGCTGCGAGCGCGCGAGCGCGTAGCGGCGCTTTCCGACCCCCAAATCTTCCCCGGCCGCGGCTCAGCCGCGGCCGGCGGTTATCATTCCCCGGACGGCGTTCGCAAGCCTCTTCCCTTGGCGGCGCGTTCCGCATAACCAGAGCGCGTCATGGCTGGAGCGCCGGGAAAACCGCCGATCGACCACGCTTTCCGCTCGCCGACGCTGAAAGGCGGCGCGGACGATCCGACCTTTGCGGGCGCGCTTTCCTTCATGCGCCGGCGCTACAGCCGCGACCTGACGGGCGTCGACCTCGCGATCCTCGGCGTGCCGCTCGACGTGACCGTCACCAACCGCCCGGGAGCGCGTTTCGGGCCGCAGGCGATCCGCCGCGCCTCGGCGATCCTCGACGGCGATCCGCAATATCCATTCGGGTTCGACATTTTCGAGGAACTCGCGGCCGTCGATTGCGGCGATGTCGCGCTCGACCTCCATAGCCCGCTCACCATTCCGGAGACGATCGAGGAGGAAGCCCGCGCCGTCCTCGATGCGGATGTCCACCTCTTCTCGCTCGGCGGCGACCATTTCATCACCTGGCCGCTATTGAAGGCGCACGCCGAAAAATACGGCCCGCTCGCGCTCGTCCAGTTCGACGCGCATCAGGATACGTGGGGCGACGACGGGCTGAAGCTCTCGCATGGCACCTTCGTCGGCCGCGCGGTGCGGCAGGGGATCGTCAATCCGGAACGCTCGATCCAGATCGGCATCCGCACGCAGGCGCCTGAAGATTGCGGCATCACGGTCATCTCCGCCCACGACGCGCATCGGCTCTCGCCCGACGGCATTGCCAAGCGGATCGCCGACCAGGTCGGCGGGATGGCGGCCTATCTCACCTTCGACATCGACTGCCTCGACCCGGCGTTTGCGCCGGGCACCGGAACTCCCGTCGTGGGCGGCCTCTCGTCATCGGAGGCGCTGATGGCGCTTAGCGGCCTCGGGGACGTGAATTTCGTCGGCGGCGATGTCGTAGAAGTCTCGCCGCCCTACGACCATGCCGACATCACGGCGCTCGCCGCGGCGACGGTCGCGATGCACTATATCGGGCTGCTGGCACAGAAGCGGCGGCGGCGAGGCTGACGACACACCGCCTCGCTCTCCTCCGAGCCGCAGAGCGCGGCGTCCGCGTCCGGCGCGAAGGCGGCGAGCGCCTCTTCGAGCCGCCGATTGGCGAGATGATCGAAGAATGCGTCAACGGCGCAGATGAGAACCCGTTCGGTCTCCGCGTCGGGGCGCATGCGACGCCGCCGGCGAGCCTCAATGCAGGATCTGGCTCAGGAACAGCTTGGTCCGCTCGTGCTGCGGGTGAAGGAAAAACTCTTCCGGCTCGTTCTGCTCGATGATCTGGCCGGCGTCCATGAAGATCACGCGGTTCGCGACCTGCCGCGCGAAGCCCATCTCGTGGGTGACGCAGAGCATCGTCATCCCCTCCTCGGCGAGCCCCACCATCACGTCGAGCACTTCCTTGATCATCTCCGGGTCGAGCGCCGAGGTCGGCTCGTCGAAAAGCATGACGCGCGGGCTCATGCAGAGCGCGCGGGCGATCGCCACGCGCTGCTGCTGACCGCCTGAAAGCTGGCCCGGGTATTTCTTCGCCTGCTCGGGAATCTTGACCCGCGTCAGGTAATGCATGGCGATCTCTTCCGCCTCCTTCTTCGGCATCTTGCGGACCCAGATCGGCGCCAGCGTGCAGTTCTCCAGGATGGTCAAATGCGGGAACAGGTTGAAGTGCTGGAACACCATGCCGACCTCGCGGCGGATCTCGTCGATCTTCTTCAGGTCGTTGGTGAGCTCGATGCCGTCGACGACGATGCGGCCCTTCTGATGCTCCTCCAGGCGGTTGATGCAGCGGATCATGGTCGACTTGCCGGAGCCGGAGGGGCCGCAGATGACGATGCGCTCGCCGCGCATGACTTTCAGATTGATGTCGCGCAGCACGTGGAAGTCGCCGTACCACTTGTTGACGGAGACCATCTCGACGGCGGCGTGAGCGCTATCGACGTGCTCGGCGATGTGCGGCAGGTCGGCGGCGGAGACGACGTTTTCCCGTGTCATCATGAGAACTCCTAGCGCTTGTGGCCGGTGGACAATCGGCGCTCCATGAACTGCGAGTAGCGCGACATCCCGAAACAGAAGACCCAAAAGATCAAAGCGGCGAAGACGAGACCCGTCGCGGGCGTCTGTGCGGACGCCCAGTCGGGATTGGCGAAGCTCTGGCGGACGGTGCCGAGCAGCTCGAAAAGGCCGATGATGTAGACGAGGCTCGTGTCCTTGAAGAGGCCGATGAAGGTGTTGACGATGCCGGGGATGACGATCTTCAGCGCCTGCGGCAGCACGATCAGCCGCATCATCTGCCAGTATTTCAGCCCGACGGCCATCGCCCCCTCGTACTGGCCCTTGGGGACGGCCTGCAGGCCGCCGCGGACCACCTCGGCCATATAGGCGGAGGCGAACAGAGCGACGCCGATCAGGGCGCGGAGCAGCTTGTCGAAGTTGACGCCGGGCGGCAGGAACAGCGGCAGCATGACGGAAGCCATGAACAGCACCGTGATCAGCGGCACGCCGCGCCAGAACTCGATGAAGATCACGCAGAGAATCCTGACGGCCGGCATTTTCGAGCGGCGGCCGAGCGCGAGCAGGATGCCGAAGGGGAGCGACACGATCATGCCGACCATCGAGACCACGAGGGTCAGCATCAGGCCGCCCCAGAGCGGCGTCTCGACGGCAACGAGGCCGGGAATGCCGCCGAGCAGCACGAAGACGCTGATGATCGGCATGCCGATCGCGAGATAGATCACGTTGAGCCGCTTATAGGGCAGCGACGGGATGGCCATCGGGATGAGCCCGGCGGCGAGCAGCACGAAGAAGAGATCAACGCGCCAGCGCTCGCCATCCGGATAGCGGCCGTAGATGAACTGGCCGAAATTCGCCTTGACGTAGGCCCAGCAGGCCCCTGCCCCATGCGCGACGCAGGCCTCGCGATCGGCACCGCTCCAGGCGGCGCTCGTGACCGCCCATCTGAAGAGCGGCGGGATCGCCCAGGCGAGAAAGGCGATCGCCGAGAAGGGTTATGATGGTGTCGGGCACGCTCGCGAAGAGATTGCGGCGCAGCCAGCTGACCGGACCGATACTGCGCGTCGGCGGCGCTTCCTGCTCGACCATCCGCTCGCGGACGAAGAAGAGATCGGTTTCGGCCTGCATGTCCGACATGAGGTCTTCCCCTACCGCTCGATCAGCGCCATGCGGCGGTTGAACACGTTCATGCCGTAGGAGGTGATGAGGCTGAGGCCGAGATAGACGACCATCCAGATCAGCACGACCTCGACGGACTGCCCCGTCTGGTTCAGGATCGAGCCGCCGACGGCGACGAGATCGGCAAAGCCGATGGCGACGGCGAGCGAGGAGTTCTTGGTGAGGTTCAGATATTCGCTGGTGAGCGGCGGAATGATCACGCGAAGCGCCTGCGGCAGGATGACGAGCCGCAGCGTGCGGCCCTGCCTGAGGCCGAGGGCGCGCGACAGCCTCCGTCTGGCCGTGGCTGACCGCCATGATGCCGGCGCGGACGATCTCGGCAATGAAGGAGGCGGTGTAGAGGCCGAGCGCCAGCAGGAGCGACGTGAATTCGGGCGTGACCGTCATGCCGCCGCTCAGGTTGAAGCGGGTCTTGACCGGCAGGTCGAAGCTGAGCGGGCTGCCGGAAACGAAGAAGACCAGAAGCGTCAGCACGACGATCAAGCCGAGGCCCGCCCAGAAGGAAGCGAACGTCTCGCCCGTCCGCATCTGCCGGGCGTGCGCCCAGCGGCGATCATCAGGGCGCCGGCGAGACCGACGAGGAAGGCGACGACGGTCCACAGGAACGCATGGCCGAAGACCGGCTTCGGCATGAAGAAGCCGCGGTTCGAAAGCGAGATGTCGAGGCCGAACTGCAAGGCGTTGCGCGGTTCCGGCAGGGCCGCAATGACCGCGAAATACCAGAAGAAGATGACCAGCAGCGGCGGGATGTTGCGAAACGTCTCGACATAGGTCGTGGCGAGCATGCGCACGAGCAGATTGCTCGAAAGCCGCGCGACGCCGACGAGGATGCCGACGACCGTCGCGATGACGATGCCGAGCACGGAGACGATGATCGTGTCGACGAGGCCGGCGAGGATCGAATAGCCGTAGGTGTCGTCGGGCGAGAACGGCAGGAACGTCTCGACGTTGAAGCCGGCGCGGTCGGAGAGGAAGCCGAAGCCCGAGGCGATGTGGAGCTGGGCGAGATTGACGGCGGTGTTGCGAACGAACCAGCCGGCGCAGCACGACGACCGCAATCAGCGAGGGCGGCCTGGAAGACGAAGCTGCGGACTTGCGGGATTAGTAGAGCCAAGACGACCCCGCCCGACGGCTCAGCAGCATCCGCTACGGCCATATGCAGCCCGCTCCCTGTAGTCGTCGCCGCTCGGCAAGGACGGCAGCGTCGGCGAGCACGCGGCCCCGACGCTTCCTGCAGAACGTCAGACGATCGGCATGCCGTACTGCAGGCCGCCATCGGTCCACAGCTTGTTGAGCGCCGCGATCGATCTTCAGCGGCGAATCCTTGCCGACGGTCGCGTCGAAGATCTCGCCGTAGTTCCCGACGCGCCTTGATGATGTTGTAGGCCCACTTGTTGGATCGAGCCCGATGCCCTTGCCGAAATCGCCCTGCACGCCGAGCAGGCGCTGGATGGCCGGGTTGTCGGACTTCAGCATGTCGTCGACATTGGCCTTGGTCACGCCGAGTTCCTCGGCGTCGAGCAGCGCGAAGTGCGGTCCACTTGACGATGTTGGCCCATTGCACGTCGTCGCTGCGGACGACCGGTCCGAGCGGCTCCTTGGAGAGGGTCTCGGGCAGGACCATGTTGTCGTCGGGGTTCTTGAGCTGCAGGCGGCGACGCGTAGAGGCCCGACTTGTCGGTGGTGTAGGCGTCGCAGCGGCCGCTGTCATAGGCGGCGAGTCGCGTCCGGTCAGCTTCTCGAAGACCACCGGCTTGTAGGTGATGTTGTGGTGCTTGAAGTAGTCGGCGAGGTTGAACTCGGTGTCGGTGCCGGACTGCACGCAGATCGAGGCGCCGTCGAGATCGTTGACCGACTTCACGCCGAGCGACTTCTTCACCATGACGCCCTGGCCGTCATAGTAGTTGACGACGGAGAAGATGAAGCCGAGCTGGGTGTCGCGCGACATCGTCCAGGTGGTGTTGCGCGCGAGCATGTCGATCTCGCCCGACTGCAGCGCGGTGAAGCGCTCCTTGGCGTCGAGCGGGGTGTACTTCACCTTGGAGGGGTCGCCGAAGACCGCCGCGGCGACCGCCTTGCAGTAGTCGACGTCGAGGCCGGTCCAGTTGCCGTTGGCGTCGGCGATTGCCGAAGCCCGGCAGGCCGGTATTGACGCCGCACTGCAAGAAGCCCTTCGCCTTCACGTCGCTCGAGCGTTGTGGCCGACGCGGTACTTGCGATGAAGCCAAGCGCCACGCCAACGATGATCGGTGCAACTAGTTTTCTCATGATCCACCCGCTTCCCTGTTTGAATGGCTCCCCGGGCGGCGGCGCGGTGGCCCTTCCCGCAGCAGGCGGCAAAAGACATCACGTTCCCGTCACCTTTCGTCCATGCTGTCGTCATCGAAATGCAAACGGCACAGCGGTCAAGCCTGCCTCCGAGCCGCGAGATTTTGACTTTCCGGCGGCTTCGCCTATTGCGGAAGCGAAAACGCCAGGAGCTCACATGGCTGACGAGGACCGCAAGAACGAGGCCAATTGGCGCGCCGATACACTGCTCGCGCATGCCGGCCTTTCCCCAATGAGCTTCCACGGCTTCGTCAACCCGCCGATCGTGCGGGCCTCGACCGTGCTTTTCGAAAACGCCGAAGCCATGCTGGAGCGGCGCGACGTGCGGTATTCCTACGGCCTCCAGAACACTCCGACGATCGAAGCGCTGACCACCGCGCTGACCGCGCTTGAGGGCCCGCAGGCCGCGGGAACCGTGCTCGTCCCTTCCGGACTTGCGGCGGTCACGATCGCAATCCTCGTTGCGGCGCGGCCCGGGAAAACGGTCCTCGTTCCCGACAATGTCTATTACCCGACCCGACGCTTCTGCGACGAGACGCTGCCCACCTACGGCGCGAGGGCCATCTACTACGACCCACTCATCGGGGCGGGCGTTGCCGATCTCCTTCACGACGCATCGGCTCTCTTCCTGGAGGCGCCCGGCTCCCACACTTTCGAGATGCCCGACATCCCGCCGATGGTCGCCGCGGCGAAGGCCGCAGACGTCACCACCATGATCGACAACACGTGGGCGACGCCGTTGATCTACAAGCCGCTGGAGCACGGGATCGACCTCGCGCTCTACGCCGGCACAAAATACCAGGGCGGCCACTCCGACCTGTTGATCGGGTCAATCTCCGCCAACGCATCGCGCTGGCCGGCGCTGAAGCAGCTGCACGGCAATCTCGGCCTGCAGGCCGGAACGGAAGAGATCTGGCTGACGCTGCGCGGCCTCAGGACCATGGGCATCAGGCTCGAACGGCACGAGCGGAGCGCGCTCAAGGTCGCGAACTGGCTGAAGGCGCGGCCGGAGGTGAAGCGCGTGCTCCACCCTGCCCTCCCCGACGATCCAGGCCACGCGATCTGGAAGCGCGATTTCGGCCGTTCGAACGGGCTCTTCGCATTCGTGCTGAAAGGCGAGATCAGCCACGCCAAGGCATTCCTGAACGCGCTCAAGCTCTTTGGGATCGGCGCCTCCTGGGGCGGCTTCGAGAGCCTCGCGGTGCCGAGCGAGCTCGAGCGCTCGCGCAGCATCAGACGCTGGACCGAGGGGCCGGTCATCCGGCTCCATATCGGGCTGGAGGACGTCGACGACCAGATCGAGGACCTTCAGCGCGGCTTCGCCGCAACCGCCGCGATCTAGGACCAGCCGCCGCCGGATTTCTCCGGCGGCGGGGTTTGGGAGTTGGGTTGCGCGGACGGTCGGATCAGATCGAGTAGACGTCGTAGGTGTAGCCGTCGGTCACCACGTCCGTCGCTTCGCAGAGGTTCACGTCGTGGATGTCGGCGGCGCTGCCGTCGGCATAAGTCAGGCGGATGTCGAAGCGGCAGTAGCCGCGGGTGTTGACCGGGTCGACTTCGCCGACGCCGTTCGCCGGGATGACGCCGGAGAGGATGTCGGGACCCCAATGGTTGTTGTTGATGTCGCTGATCTGGATGGCGACGACGGTGGTGTCGGCGACGTTGTGGATGTCGACCCAGCGCTCGTAGGCGGAGGCGGAGTTGGCGGCGGCGAGGCCGGCGGCGATGACGAAGGCGGCGGTGGCGGTGCGGAAGAGGTTCATTTTCATCTCCATCTCTTGCCCCCTGGGCTTGGCTTGCCCTTGGGCGGTTGCGATGACGGTGATGTAAAACGCGGCGGGGCCGCCGTTTGTGAGCCGCCGCACAAGTGGGGATCGGGACGGGATCGGCCGCGAAAATTGCGGGATCGCGGGGGGTTCAAGGCGGAGCTCCCGCATCCTGCTTGGGGTTGCGGGCGCAGTCATTAAGAGCCTAAGCCGATCTGATAGGTTGGCCCGGATTTGGGGCTGCGCTTGGGGAGGGACGTGGCTTCTTCGCCCGCATTTCTTGACGTCGAGCGCGTGAGCGTCGGCTACGGCGGCACGCCCGTTCTCACGGACATCTCGCTCTCCGTCGGCAACGGCGAGCTCGTCGCGCTCCTCGGCTCGTCCGGCTGCGGCAAGACCACCCTGCTTCGGACGGTGGCCGGCTTCGTGGCGCCGGAGAGCGGCTCAATCCGCATCGCCGGCAGAGACATCACAGCGCTCCCGCCCGACCGGCGCGACATGGCCATGGTCTTCCAGTCCTACGCGCTCTGGCCGCACATGACCGTGCGCCAGAACATCGGCTACGGGCTAAAGCTCCGCCGCGTCGCGTCGCGCGACATCACCGCCAAGGTCGACGAGCTTCTCGCCATGCTCGGCCTGCAGAATCTCGGCGGGCGCAACGTGACGGCGCTCTCCGGCGGGCAGCGACAGCGGGTAGCCCTCGGGCGCGCGCTCGCCGTCGACCCGCGCATCCTGCTTCTCGACGAGCCGCTCTCCAACCTCGACGCGCGCATCCGGCAGAGCGTCCGCCACGAGATCCGCGCGCTCCAGCGGCGCCTCGGCATCACCGCGATCCACGTGACGCATGACCGCGAGGAGGCGATGGTGATGGCCGACCGGATCGTGATCCTGAACGGCGGGCGGATCGAGCAGGAGGGCCGGCCGGAAGACGTCTACAATCATCCGCGCACCGCCTTCGTCGCGCGTTTCATGGGCGCGGAAAACGCCGTCGATCTGCCGGCGGTCGCCACCGATGGCGGGATCGTCATCGCCGCCGGGCCGCACAACGAAAGCGCGCTACTTCCGCGGCACGACTTCGATCTGAAGCCGCAGGCGGGCGCACGGCCCACGCCAATGACCGCCTATTTTCGCGGCGAGTTGGCCGAGATCGCCGAACTCGATGACACGGCTAGCCTCGATCCGGCGCGCGATGCAGTCGTCCTCTCGGGCCGCGTCATCCAGGTGTCTTATCCGGGCGGTACTTGGCGTCACGCGGTCAGCGTCGGCGAGCGAGAGATCCAAGTGGACTCCGCGCGTCGTCACGAACCGTCGACGCCTGTTCGTATCCGCCTCCCTGGCAGCGCCGTGTTCCTGTTTCCGCAGGTGGAGAACCTTTCGCCGAAGAAGTGAAGGGCTTACCCTGGCAGGAAAACGAACCGCCATGAGGCGGAATGGACAAGACAAGGAGGAGCAAAATGATTCCACGCGTGAAATTCCTTGCCGGCCTCTGTGCGAGCGCGCTCGCGTTTTCGGCCGTTCCCGCCGCGGCGGAGACGCTGACCGTCATGACGGCCGGCGACCAGAACATGGTCGACTACGTAAACGAGTATCTCGGCCCGAAATTCGAGCAAGCGAATCCGGGCGTGACCGTGCAGGCCGTCGGCACCGGCCCAGGCGATGCCGGCTCGCAGATGATCTATGAGCGGCTCTCCGCCCAATCGAGCGCGGGGGCGGCGCAGTCGGATATCGACGTTGCCGTCATCCACCAGAAGATGGCGGGGCAGATGGTGAAGGAGGACCTTCTCGCCTCCTATCGCAGCGACATCGACACCGGCAGCATGGTCAGCAACGAAAACGCCGACATGGCGCTCGGCGCGGACGTCAAGGGCTACGTCATGCCGATGTTCAACAGCCAGACCGCGATCGCCTACAATCCGACGCTCGTGCAGGATCCGCCGAAGACCTATGACGACCTGGTCGCCTGGGTGGACGCGCATCCGGGCCAGTTCGGCTATAACGGGATCAAAGGCGGGATGTCGGGCGTCAGCTTCGTGATGGGCTGGATGTACGCCTACACGAAGGACGCCCAGCAGCTGATGAACGGGCCGTTCGACGCCAACATCTCGGGCGACTGGACGCAGGCCTTCGCCAAGCTCAAGGATTTCAACAAGAACGTCGTGTTCACCCCCGGGAACGCCGGCACGCTCGACATGCTCAATCGCGGCGAGATCTCGATGGGGCCGGTCTGGGTCGACATGTTCTACACGTGGCAATCCGACGGCCGGCTCAGCCCCGACCTGAAGCTGGTGCTGCCGAGCCCCGGCATGCCGGGGCAGCCGATGTACTACGTGATCCCGGCGAAGACGGCGCACAAGGATCTCGCCGAGAAATTCGTCGACATGGCAACGAGCCCGGAGGTGCAGGCGGACGGCATCGTGAAGAAGTTCAACTGGTATCCGGGGATCGACGCGAAATACGTGCAATCGCAGCTTGATCAAGCGACCTGGAACAAGCTTTTCACCAATGTCACGCCGCAAGACCTCGCGGCGAACGGCAAGCCGTTTCCGATCGGCCCCTATTTCGATGCGATCCTGGAAGCCTATGAGCGCCAGGTGACGAACTAGGCCCAAGACGCGGGGGCGGCGCCTGCCGCTCCCGCTGGTTCCTTGCCGATGCCGCAGCGCCGCACCTTTGCAATCTTCCTCGTCCTGCCGGCGCTTTCGACGATCGTCCTCCTCTTCGTCTATCCGCTCGGCTACTCAGTCGTCACGGCGTTCCAGGCCGACGGGCAATGGACCTTCGCCAACTTCGCCAAGGCCTACGAGCTGTATCGAAGCGACATCGTCTTCACCTTCCTGATCGTCAGCCTCTCGACGCTCTTGATCGGCTTCTTCTCGGTCGCGATCGGCGGCTATCTGACGCTCGGCAATAGCCCGACCGCGGTCGCCGCGCTGCGCTGGCTCTATCGCTGGCCGCTCTTCATCCCCTTCATCGTCGCCGGGCAGCTGATGCGCACGTTCCTCGCCAAGAACGGCATGATGAACAACATCATCACCGAGATCGGGCTGCTCACGCCGTTGCAGACGACGAGCTTTCTCGACTGGCGCGGCATCGTCATCACCTTCGTATGGAAGCAGACGCCCTTCGTCGCGCTCCTCGTCGCCGGCGCGATGGCGTCGCTCGACCGCTCGACGATCGAGGCGGCGCGCAATCTCGGCGCGAGGCGGCTGCGCATCCTGATGGAAATCCTGCTGCCACAGGTCAGCCAGACGCTTTTCGTCGGCCTGATCCTCTCCTTCGTGATCATGCTTTCGGTGCTCTCGGTGCCGCTCATGATCAACGCCCAGTCGCCGACCATGATCACCGCCAACATGGCGTTCCGGATCAACGCCTACGGGGATTACGGCGTCGCCAACGCGCTCGGCCTGATCTCCTATCTGATGACCGGTGCCGCCTCCTGGCTCTATCTGCGCTACAGCCTGGCGCAGGACGGAGGCGCGAAATGAGCGCGCTCACCTCGCGGGTGCCTGGCGGCACTTTGTGGCGCTGGCTTCTCCGCGCGACGCTCCTCATCCTTCTCGCCTGCATCATCTTCGGCCCGATCGCCAACATGCTTTTGTGGACGGTGACGGAGAAATGGTATTTTCCGCACAAGCTGCCGGTCGAATACGGCTTCAGCTTCTGGGGCCGCGTGTTCGCGCCGCGCGGCGGCGCGATCCAATCGCTCACGAACAGCATCGCGATCGCTTGCGGCACGGTCTTGGTCTCGCTCGCGATGGCGATCCCGGCCGGCTACGCGCTCGCCCGTCTCCGCCTTCCCGGGCGGGGCCTGATCCTGCTCTGCTTCCTCCTGCCGCAAGCCTTCCCGAACCTCGCCGTCTATATCAACATCGCGCGGCTCTTCTATGGGATCGGCCTGAACGGCACCTATCTCGGCGTGATCCTGGTGCATTCGACGCACGGCCTCGTCTACGCCGTGTGGATCGCCTCGGCCGCCTTCGCGGCGCTCGACCCTGAACTGGAAGAGGCCGCGCGCAATATCGGGGCCGGCCCGATCCGGACTTTCGCCACCGTCACGCTGCCGCTCGCCGCACCCGGCATCCTCGCGAGCGCCATCTTCGTCTTCCTCGATTCGCTCGACGAATTCACCGGCACCTTCTTCGTCGGCGCGCCGATCGTGCAGACGCTGCCGCTCCTCCTCTACAGGACGACCGCAGGCGGCGACTATCAGATCGCCTCGATCACGGCGCTCATCCTGCTCGCCCCCTCGATCCTCTTCATGCTGGTGGTGGAGCGGCTCGTGCGGGCCGACGTGCTCGCCCGCATCGGGCGCTGAGACCCGCGGCCCCGCGCGCTTCGCAAGTCCGGCTCGGCGGAGGGGTTTCCGCCACCTTATCAGGTTGGCGCTTGACCGCCGCGCCGCCGCGGCCTACCGGGCGTGCGGCCATCGGGGCATAGCGCAGTCTGGTAGCGCACCTGCTTTGGGAGCAGGGGGTCAGAGGTTCGAATCCTCTTGCCCCGACCAATGATTTCAAAGACTTATAATCTGTCTGCCTGCCCAAGTCTTGCTACGGGGTCGGTTTGGTCCTCGACCTCAGATGAACGGCCGGTCGCGGCGACGCAGAGCACGTCAGCCTTGGAGGGCTTGCCAACTCCCGCTAAGCTGAATGTCGGTCAACGGCGTTGTCCGCTCGACCGATGAACGCTCAGCCAACGCATTCGGGTGCCACATGTTGCGATCTGCGCCGCGGAGCCTCGGCGGCTTCTCGCCAAGGCCGATTGCCTCCCTGCTCGCCGCCGCAGGAATCATGGCTGCAAGTCCGGCCCTTGCGGCCGGCGTGTTCCTGACCGATTCACCGAAAGGCGCCGATGTCACCGTCTACATTGTCACCGACTCTGACGATGTCTCTGAGGTGGCATGCTGGGTCAGCCAAGACGAGATTCACACGGCGCCGCAGGCGGGCGACCTGATGCTCTATGTCACAAAAGATCCGCAGGCGGATGCCACCTGGATCAGCATTACCGACGACCCGAGCGAGGCCGATCCGTTGGAGTGCCTGACGTCGGATTGAGCCGGATCGCGGGCGATCGGCATGCTGGACCGCGACGGCGGGCGACGCAAAGCATCCCGTTCGGTCATCACCGGCTCCGAACCCGGGCGCGCAGCGCGCAGCGAAAGGGAGACCGCCCTTTACTCCCCCCGCCTTCTCAATGCGTCTAGCCCCTTGTTCCGGTATACTTCCGGTTTGCCATAGGATGCACATTGCAACGCAGCGGCTTTGCGGCCAGAAGGGGATATCGGTTGGAGAGGACGATGGTGGCACGCATTTACAGGCCGGCGAAGACAGCGATGCAGTCGGGGCGCGCGAAGACGCATCACTGGGTGCTCGAATTCGAACCGGAGCGGCCGCAGTCGATCGAGCCCTTGATGGGCTACACGTCGTCGGACGACATGAACCGCCAGGTCCGGCTCAGCTTCGAGACCAAGGAAGAGGCGATCGATTACGCCAAGCGCAGCGGCATTGCCTATCGGGTGTTCGAGCCCAATGACCGCGTGCGGCCGGCGATCGCCTATTCCGACAATTTTCGCCGTGACAGAGCGACGCCCTGGACGCATTGAAGGGCGTAACAAGGCCCCGTAGCTCAGGGGATAGAGCAGTAGCCTTCTAAGCTATTGGTCGCAGGTTCGAATCCTGCCGGGGTCACCAAAATCCCGCGGTGGTGGCGGTAAGCGTGGCGGCGGCACACTGCATCGCCCACGAGCGCCGCTCGCGGATACGCCGCGGTTACGGGAGAGCGCGATGGCGGAAGCTGAGCGAAGCACAGGGCATCAAGAGGCCTCCGCCGACGGCCATTTCGTCTGGGACGATCCGTTCCTGCTCGAAGAGCAGCTTTCCGACGACGAGCGGATGATCCGCGACACGGCGCGCTCCTATGCGCAGGAGAAGCTCGCTCCCCGCATCATCGAGGCCTACCGAGAGGAGAAGACCGAGCGGGCGATTTTCGCCGAGATGGGGGCGCTCGGGCTCTTGGGGCTGACACTCCCTGCCGAGTACGGCTGCGCCGGCGCGGGCTACGTCTCTTACGGCCTCGTCGCGCGCGAGATGGAGCGCGTCGATTCCGGCTACCGCTCCATGATGAGCGTGCAGTCCTCGCTCGTCATGCATCCGATCTACGCCTATGGCGACGAGGCGCAGCGGCAAAAGTACCTGCCGAAGCTCGCGACCGGCGAATGGATCGGCTGCTTCGGCCTGACCGAGCCCGAGGCCGGCTCCGATCCGGGCGGCATGAAGACGCGCGCCGAGCGGATCGACGGCGGCTACCGGCTCACCGGCGCGAAAACATGGATATCGAACGCGCCGATCGCCGACGTGTTCGTCGTGTGGGCGAAATCGGCGGCCCATGACGGCGCCATCCGCGGCTTCGTCCTGGAAAAAGGCATGAAAGGCCTGTCGGCGCCGAAGATCGAGGGCAAGCTCAGCCTTCGCGCGTCCGTCACCGGCGAGATCGTCATGGACGGGGTCGAGGTCTCGGAGGCGGCGCTGCTTCCGAACGCGTCGGGACTGAAAGGCCCGTTCGGCTGCCTGAACCGCGCGCGCTACGGCATCGCCTGGGGGGTGATGGGGGCGGCGGAGGATTGCTGGCACAGGGCGCGGAGCTACACGCTCGAGCGCAAGCAGTTCGGCCGGCCGCTCGCGGCGACGCAACTCGTGCAGAAGAAGCTCGCCGACATGCAGACGGAGATTTCGCTCGGGCTGCAGGCGGCGCTTCGCGTCGGCCGGCTCTTCGACGAGGGCAGAGATCGCGCCGGAGATGATCTCGCTCATCAAACGCAACAATTGCGGCAAGGCGCTCGACATCGCGCGCGCCGCCCGCGACATGCATGGCGGCAACGGCATCCAGGAGGCCTATCACGTGATGCGCCACGCGCAGAACCTCGAAACCGTCAACACCTATGAGGGCACGCACGACGTGCACGCGCTGATCCTTGGCCGCGCGCAGACGGGTATCCAGGCATTCGCGTGAGCGGCCCGAAAAGAGCCCTCACCTTCCCATTGCTTGACGCGAACGAAAGCCGCCGCCGGATTTCTCCGGCGGCGGGGGTTTGGGAGTTGGGTTGCGCGGACGGGCGGATCAGATCGAGTAGACGTCGTAGGTGTAGCCGTCGGTCACCACGTCCGTCGCTTCGCAGAGGTTCACGTCGTGGATGTCGGCGGCGCTGCCGTCGGCATAAGTCAGGCGGATGTCGAAGCGGCAGTAGCCGCGGGTGTTGACCGGGTCGACTTCGCCGACGCCGTTCGCCGGGATGACACCGGAGAGGATGTCGGGACCCCAATGGTTGTTGTTGATGTCGCTGATCTGGATGGCGACGACGGTGGTGTCGGCGACGTTGTGGATGTCGACCCAGCGCTCGTAGGCGGAGGCGGAGCTGGCGGCGGCGAGGCCGGCGGCGACGACGAAGGCGGCGGTGGCGGTGCGGAAGAGGTTCATTTTCATCTCCATCTCTTGCCCCCTGGGCTTGGCTTGCCCTTGGGCGGTTGCGATGACGGTGATGTAAAACGCGGCGGGGCCGCCGTTTGTGAGCCGCCGCACAAGTCGGGATCGGGACGGGATCGGCCGCGAAAGCCGGCCGTTTCAGCGCCTGTTTGACGGGAGCAATGACACCCGCTTGACCGCCGCCCCGCACCGGCCTACCGGGCTTGGCGGCCGCGGCGACCGCACACGATTTGCCATCTCGCTCAAGAGCGCTTGCGCGCAAATGCCGATCCCTCGAATAATTACCGCAGCCCCATGAGGTTCGCCGCCATGCCAGCCACGCTTCCAGGTTCAGGAGTGACGACCGTCGCTTCGAATTTCTCTCGCCGATCCCTCAGTCGGCGGCCCGCCCTCTTCGCGCTCGCCATGATCGCGCTTGCACTGCCGGCCGGCCCGGCGCTCGCGAACTGCGGCGATCGGCCGGCGCCCGACGTCGACTGGTCGAGCTGCCAAAAGAGCCGGCTGGTGTTCGCTTCGGCGGATCTGGAGAACGGCGATTTCGTGCAGACGTTCTTCACCTCGACCGACCTTTCGAAGGCAAAGCTCGCGGGCGCCGATCTCAGCCTCGCGGAGCTTTCCAGTGCGAGCCTCGCAGGCGCCGATCTTTCCGGCGCGAAGCTCGAGAAGGCGGTCGCGACGCGCGCTGATTTCTCCAAAGCCACGTTGACCGGCGCGGATCTGACGGCGGCGGAATTCTCCCGCTCGAATTTCGAGCGCGCGAACCTTTCCGGCGTGGACTTCACCAACTCCGAGATGAACCGCTCGACCTTTAACGAGGCGGACCTGACCGGCGCGATCATGGCGAAGGCGGAACTCGCTCGCGTGACATTCACCGGTGCCGTCATTTCCGGAGTGACCTTCACCTATTCCAATCTCGCGCGCTCCGACTTCCGTGGCACGGACCTCGAAAACGCCGACCTGACCGGCGCCTATTTGTTCCTGACGCAATTCAGCGGCGCCGACCTCAGCAAGACCAAGGGCCTCACGAAGGAACAGCTGGCGCTCGCATGCGGCTCCGCTGAGACACAGCTTCCGCCGGGCATGGCGCGGCCGCCCGCCTGGCCCTGCCCCGACTACAGCTCGGAATAGCGACGCTTCAGAGCCGGCTTGACGGCGGCCAATTCGGCGTGAAGAGAGCGCCGTTCGGCAGGACGACACCCGGGGGAGCGGAAGTGGCGCAGGCAATGAATCGGTTTCAGGGGAAAAACGCGGTCGTCACCGGCGGCGCGTCGGGGATCGGCCGCGCCGTTGCGGAGCGACTGGCGGCGGAGGGCGCCGCCGTCACAATCTGGGACCGCGCGGCGGCACCGGCCGGCGATCGCGCGGCGCCAGGTTCGATCCACTCGATCACGCTCGACCTGACCGACGCCGACGCGGTCGAGGCCGCGGCCATCCGCACCGCCGAGGCGCTCGGCGGGATCGACGTGCTCGTCTGCAGCGCCGGCGTCGCCGGCCTCAATGCGACGCTGTGGGAATATCCGCTCGAGGAATGGCGAAGGGTTTTTGACATCAACGTCAACGCCCTCTTCTACTGCAACCGCGCCGTCGTGCGGTTCATGCGGGAATCGAACTACGGCCGCATCGTCAACATCGCCTCGATCGCCGGCAAGGACGGCAATCCCAACGCCTCCGCCTACAGCGCATCGAAGGCCGCCGTCATCGGGCTGACCAAATCGCTCGGCAAGGAGCTCGCGACGACGAAGATCACGGTCAATGCCGTCACGCCTGCGGCGGTGCGCACGCCGATATTCGACCAGATCAGCCAGCAGCACATCGACTTCATGCTGTCGAAGATCCCGATGGGGCGCTTCGGCACGGTGGAGGAGATCGCGGCGGCTGTGCTCTTCCTTGCCAGCGAGGAATGCTCCTTCACCACCGGCGCCGTCTTCGACGCGTCGGGCGGCCGCGCCGTCTATTAAAGAGCCTTTCCCGTCTCCGCGTCGAAGACCGAGGCACGCTTCAGATTGATGTCGATCGGCACCCGGTCGCCGGGCCGGCTCGCGTCATGCGCCTGCAGCTCAGCCATAACCGGGACGCCGGCCAGCATGAAGGTCGCGTAGGTACGCGGCCCGATCGGCTGCAGGAGCTCGATCTCGGCGTCGTGGCGGAGCATCCCGTCCGGCGGCGATACGCGGACCGCCCGCATCATGTGCTCGGGCCGCACCCCGAGCACCACCGAAAGCCCGTCGGCGATATTCGGGCGGAGGCGGCCCGGCGGCAGCGGCACGCTCATGCCGTCCCCCGTCAACCGCACGACGTCGCCGGAGTTGGCGCGCGCCAGGGAGCCGGGCAGGAAATTCATCGGCGGCGTCCCGAAGAAACCGGCCACGAAACGGGTCGCCGGCCGCTCAAAGAGATCGAGCGGCGCGCCCTCCTGTTCGATGCGGCCGGCGCGGATCAGAACGATGCGATCGCCGAGCGTCATCGCCTCGACGGGGTCGCGCGTGGCAAAAATCTTGGTCGTCGGAAACTCACGGTGCAGCCGCTTGATCTTGCCGCGCATCGGCTCGCGAAGCTCTTGATCGAGTGCGACGAGCGGATCGTCGAAGAGGCAGACCGCCGCGTCGCGCACGAGCGCCCGGCCGATCGCCACGACCCGCCGCGCGTCGGCCGCAAGCTCACGCGTGCCGACCGCGAGCAGCGGCTCGATGCCGAGAAGATCGACGAAGCGCTTCACGCGGCTTCCGATCTCGGCGGCCGGCAGTCTTCGCGTCTTCAGCCCGAAGGCGATGTTGTCATAGACCGAGAGCGCCGGAAGAAGCGCGTCGTTCTGGAACACCATGGCAACGTTGCGATCGCGCGGCGCCGCGCCGTCGACCAAGCGACCGTCGATCTCGATCGTGCCCGCATCGATCCGCTCAAGTCCGGCGATGGCGCGGAGCAGCGCGGTCTTGCCCGCGCCGTGCGGACCGGTCAGCACGCAAAATTCGCCGTCCTGAAGCGCGAGATCGATCCCGCCCAGCGCGGGCACCTTGCCGAAATGCATCTCCACGCCGCGGATCGCCACACTTGCCATGCCCCAGCCCTTGACCTTCAACGAGCGTCAAGCCGCGGCTGAAAATGCGTTTCAGGCGCGTCACCGCGGCCGGGATCGTATTCGACGCAGCGCCTCGCGCAATCGTGTTTGGCGCGCCTCGCCCCCGTCAGTCCCCGCGGCGCGCGATGAAAGGCCTTTTAGGGGGCCGGTCCGCCGCCGGAGAACGTGATGCAACGGACTGCGCTAAGTCCATGCAGCTGCACCAGATTGGCGCGTCGCGGCAGCGCCGCGCGGTTCTGCTGCGATGCGTCAAGGGGCGCCGGCCCGGCGAACGGGAATGCACGCGTTGCGACGATCCGGCCCTTGTGTGTAAGCGCCGCCAATGCTGCAATGGCGGGCGGGGGAATCACGCTTGGGCGGGGCGCCATGGCGGGGGTCGTCAGATGGTTCGAGCGGCGCGGCGAGATTCCGCTCGTACCGCCGTGCGACCTGCGCGAATACTGCCCGCTGACCGACAATCCCGACCCGCCCCTCGACGAGAACCTATCCGACAGCATCTGCGGCGTCGCCTTCGCGATCGAGTATTTCGATTCGCACGGCTGGATGAGCACGCGGACCATCCGCTGCCTCGCCATCGATCCGCGCCACCCTGCCAGCGTCAACGCCTATTGCCACGTGCGCGGCATGGTCATGGGCTTCCGGCTCGATCGGATCGTGTCGATCATCGATCTTCGAACCGGCCGCATCGTTTCAAGCGAACAGCATCTGGCGCTGCTCGCTCCATATCTTCCGAACGACGCGCCGGGTCCGCACCTTCGCGCGCTGACCAGGCTGCAGGCCGCGGCACGCGACGGGGTCTTTGCACTTCTCCAAATCGCCATGGCGGACGGGCGGCTCGGCGAAGACGCGCGCGAGGCGGTGGTCGCCTACGCGAAGGCGGAAGCGGCGGCGGGCGGCTTCATGCTGCCGCCTTCCGAGCTGATCGACCTGTGGGTCGGCAATCTGGCGCCGCCGCTTGCAGGCGTCAGGGATTCGGTCACGAGGCTCCTGCGCGACAAGGACAAGTTCGCCCGCGTGCTGCCGTGGCTGTTGCGGGTCGGGCGTTGCCAGACTTCCCCCGCCGGGTTCGAGGAATCGCTGCGCGACCTGATCGACAAGGTGCGGCTCCATTTCCGCGAAGGGCCGCACCACTTTCCGAGCGACATCCGGGCTACGCGCTGAATTCGCCGCGGCGGCGGCAGGTTGCGCCGCAGGCAGGACGTCTCAATAGAAACGCTGGAAATTCTTCGCACGGCGTGATTGCGTCGCGGCATGACACGCGCAGGCGAGCACAGCATCGGGATCGAGGAAGAGTATTTTTTGGTCGACCTCGAGACGCGCGACCTCGCGGTCGATCCGCCGGAAGCGCTCATGCGGTCGTGCCGGGAAATCCTCGGCGAGCATGTAACGCCCGAGTTCCGCCGCTGTCAGATCGAGGTCGGCACCGCGGTCTGTCACACGATGGCGGAAGCGCGCTCTCAGCTTGCCGCCTACCGAAGCACGATCGCCGGCGAGGCAAAGCGCTACGGCATGGGCCTGATGGCCGCTTCCACGCATCCGTTCGCCGATTGGAGCGCCCAGGTCACGACCGCCAAGGAGCGCTATACGAAGCTGCAGGCCGATCTCAGAACGGTCGCGGAGCGGCTTCTGATCAGCGGCATGCATGTGCATGTCGGCGTGCACGACGAGGACCTCAAAATCGATCTCCACGGCCAGCTCGTCTACTTCCTGCCGCACCTTCTGGCGCTCTCGGTGTCTTCGCCTTTCTGGCAAGGGCGGAACACCGGGCTGAAATCCTATCGCGCCTCCGTCACCGTCGAGCTGCCGCGCGCCGGGCTGCCCCAGACCTTCACCAGCGCCAGCGAATATCGCCGCATGGTCGATCTCCTGGTGAAGCTCGGACGCATCGAGGACGCCTCCAAGATCTGGTGGGACCTCAGGCCCTCGGCGCGCTTTCCGACGCTTGAGATGCGCATCACCGACGTGTGCACGCGGCTCGACGACGGGATCGCGATTGCCGCCACGGTCCAGGCGATCATCGAGGTACTGATCTCGCTGAAGCGCCGCAATCTGCGCTGGCGGCAGTACCTGCCGGCCTTGATCGCGGAGAATCGCTGGATCGCCCAGCGGCATGGTGTTTACGGCGAGCTGATCGACTTCGGGCGCGGCGCGGCGGTGCCCGTCCCCGATCTGGTCGAGGAATTGATCGCGCTCGTCGGCGAGGAAGCGGAAAGGCTCGGCTGCCGCACGGAGGTCGAGCGGCTGCGGACGATCGCCGCGGACGGCACGAGCGCCGACCGGCAGCTCGCGGTCTACGAAGCCGCGCTTGCCGCGGGCGCAAGCAAGGACGCGGCGCTCAAGGGCGTCGTCGACCATCTCGTCGCCGAGACGCTCGAGGGCTGCGCGGCTTAACCTGGGACGACGGGGCGGTCCGGCTCAGGCGGCGAGGGTCTCGCCGTTCCTGACCCGCTCGGCGGGCGCCGAGAAGGTGACGAGCTCTTCGGCGACGGTCGGGTGCACCGCCATCGTGGCGTCGAAGTCGGCCTTGGTCGCGCGCAACTTCACGGGAATGGCGAGGAGCTGGGCCATTTCGCCGGCGCCGTGGCCAAGCACATGGGCGCCGAGCACGATGCCGCTGTCGGCGTCGACCACGAGCTTCAGAAGCATGCGGTCGGAGCGGCCCGTCAGCGTGCCTTTCAGCGGCCGGAACGCGGTCTTGTAGATATCGAGGTTCCGGTAGCGCTCGCGCGCAGTGTCTTCGGTCAGCCCCACTGTGCCGATCTCCGGCTGCGAGAAGACTGCGGTCGCCACCTTGTCATAGTCGGGCTTGGTCGGCCGCTTGTGGAAGACGGTGTCGACGAAGCACATCGCTTCATGGATCGCGACGGGCGTGAGCTGGATGCGGTCGGTCACGTCGCCGATCGCCCAGACATGATCGGCGCGCGTCTTCGAATAGGCGTCGACCTCGATCGCACCGCGCTTGTCGAGCGTGACGCCGACCGTCTCAAGGCCGAGCCCGGCAACGTTCGGCACGCGGCCGACGGCGAGCATGATCGCGTCCGTCTCCTCGACGCCGCCGCCCGAGAGATGCGCCACGAGGCGGCCGTCCGCCCGCTTCTCGACCTTCTCGAAGACTTCCCCGCAGAGGACGCGCAGGCCCTTGTTCGTGGCTTCGGCGTGAAACAGGCGGCGCAAGTCCATGTCGAAGCGCGAAAGCACCTCGCGGCCGCGATAGACGATCGTCGTGTCGACGCCGAGACTGGAAAAGATGCCGGCGAACTCGACGGCGATATAGCCGCCACCGCCGATCAGAATCTTCTTCGGCAGGCTCTTCAGGTGAAAGGCGTCGTCGGAGGTGATGCAGTGCTCGTGTCCGTCGAGCGCGGCATGCGGGTTCGGGCGCGCGCCGGTCGCAATCAGAATCGTCTCGGCGGTGACGGTCTTGCCCGTCCGCTCGAGCCTTATGCGGTGATCGCCGGCCAGAACCGCGCGGGTCTCGATCAGCTCCGCGCCGGCCTTGGCGAGATTGGCCCGATAGACCATCTCAAGCCGCGCGATCTCCCTGTCCTTGTTGGCGATCAGCGTCGGCCAGTCGAACGTAACCGGCCCGACCTGCCAGCCATAGGCGGCGCTGTCCTCGAACTCCTCGCGGAACATCGAGGCGTAGACCAGAAGCTTCTTCGGGACGCAGCCGCGTATGACGCAGGTGCCGCCGACGCGGTCGGCTTCCGCAACGGCGACGCGCGCGCCGGTCTCCGCCGCCCGGCGCGCAGCACGGACGCCGCCCGATCCCGCGCCGATGACGAAGAGGTCGTAGTCGTAGGCCACAAGTCGCTATTGCTGCGGCGCCGCCGATGGAGCGGGAGCGGTCGGAGCGGCGGGACCCGCCGTATCGTTCTGCAGCGCCTGCTGCTCGGCCGCCATTGCCGCCGCAAGCTGCTCCTTCACCTTCTGATTCAACTCGGCGCGGATGGAGCTTCCCCATTGCTGCGCCGCCGCGGTCTGCACCGCCAGTATCTGCGGCAACGTCGCGGCGAGCTTCTTGCCCGTGTCGGTGCTGTAGAAATCGACCAGCTGCTGCATTTCCTTGTCGGTGAAGCCGGAAGCCCAGACGCGCGCGAGATAGTGATCGAGCTCCGGCCGCCGGCTCACCAGCTCAACGGCGATCTTGTCGACCACGTTGATGATGCCGAGCTGCATCTGCGGGTTGGCGCGGATGAAGTCGTTCTTGGCCTGATCGGCGATGTCGGGAAGCAGCGTATCGAATATCCGCGCCGTGCCCGACAGCTTGACCAGCTTGAGCGCGAGCGCCATCCGCGCCGGCGGAAGCTCGGCGCGCAGCACCTTGTCGAGCGCCGCATTGTCCTGCGCGGTCGGGGCAGGCTGCGTCGCATCCTGGGCGATCGCGGGAACGGTGCTCAGAACTGCCGCCGATGCAAGAAGGAGAGCGGCAAACATACGTTTCATTTCAACCTCCGTCGGACGGCTGCGGCGCCGTCTCACTCATTAGCCGATGGATTCATGCCTCAAGCTTCGCCACCCCCTCCGGCGAAGCTACAAGCGCGAGATCGGCATAGCCCAAGAAGAGCCCATGCTCCACAACGCCGGGGATGCCGGCGAGCTTCTCAGCCAGCGCTTCTGGTTCGGGAATGCGGCCAAATGATGCGTCGATAATGCGATTTCCGCTGTCCGTCACGAAGGGGTTACCGGCTTCTTTGCGGAGATTGGTTGCGACCTGAAGGCCGAGCTCGGCCGCGGCGCGCTCGATTGCCCGCAACGTGGCGGCAAGGCCGAATTTCACAACTTCGATCGGCAGCGGGAAGGCGCCAAGCACCGCGACGCGCTTGGTTGCGTCCGCGATCACGATCATCCGGTCGGAGGCGTTGGCGACGATCTTCTCGCGCAGAAGCGCTCCGCCTCCACCCTTGATCAAGGCGAGCCCGGGACCGATCTCGTCCGCGCCGTCGACGTCAAGGTCGAGAGCGGGCGCCTCGTCGAGCGTGGTGAGCGGCACACCGGCGCGCCGGGCGATGCGTCGCGACCAATTCGGAAGTCGGGACGCCGACGACGTCGAGCCCGGCGGCGACGCGCTTGCCAAGCATCGCGACGAAAAGCGCCGACGTCGACCCGCTGCCGAGCCCGAGCCGCATCCCGTCCTCAACATAATCGAGCGCGGCTTCCGCGGCGCGGCGCTTCAATTCCTCCGACATTCTCCCGCACCGGTCTCGCTGGCGCCCGCGCGCGCTACAGCCGTTTCCATCCCGACCGATCGAGGAGCGTGGCCATTTCCCTTCGTCGGAGCATGATCTTGTCCGAAAATCGATTCCCACCCCGGATCAGGTCCGGGGCGTGCTTTTCGGGATCACGCTCTAACACGCACCCCTTCTTCGACCAAGGGGCGGAGCCTTCTTGCCAAGGCCGGAAAGGCGGGATAGTCGCCGCTGATGACCCCGCCCCTTCTCGTCTTCGATCTCGACGGCACGCTCGCCGATACGGCCCCCGACCTCCTGGCGACGCTCGACGTCGTGCTGCCGCGCTATGGCTTCGGCCGCGGATCCGGCGAGACGATCCGCGAGGGCGTCGGCCACGGCGCGCGCTACCTGCTCGAATATGCCTTGGCCGAGCAGGGTGCGGCCGTCGATGCGGCGACGCTCGACGCGATGTATCGGGACTACCTTATCTACTATGAGGCGAATATCTGCGTCCGCTCGCGGCTCTTTCCGGGCGCCGTCGCCCTGCTCGACCGCTTTGCCGCGTCCGGCTGGCGCTTCGCGATCTGCACCAACAAGCCGGAGGAGCTTTCCCGGCGGCTGCTACAGAAGCTCGGCGTCGCGGAGCGGTTTGCCGCGATCTGCGGCGGCGACAGCTTTCCTCATAAGAAGCCCGACCCGGCGCACCTTCTCGACACGGTCGCGGCGGCGGCGGGTGCGCGCGAGGCGACCGTCATGGTGGGGGATTCCCGCACCGATCGCGATACCGCCCGCGCGGCGGACATACCCTTCATCGGGGTCACCTTCGGCTACACGCCCGTCCCCATGGCGTCGCTTGAGCCGGACGTCCTCGTCGACAGTTTTGACGCGATCCGGCCGGAGGATTCGGCGGCGCTTCTGAAGCGCCGGCAGCGGGACGCCCGGCAGGCGCAGCCGCCGGCCGCTGCCGTGCCTTGATTTCGCGAATCCGCCGCACCTATAGACCGGCTTCGGCCGGGCGGTTAGCTCAGCGGGAGAGCACACGCTTCACACGCGTGGGGTCACTGGTTCAATCCCAGTACCGCCCACCATCGATTTTGGTAGCTTGGTGGCAACGACCGCGTCTCCCTCGCTACACGCCAAGCAAACGCTTCGCGCTCTTTAAAAAGATCTTGCAATCCTCGAGGCCAATCGTGCCGCCGTTGATCGCCTTCCTGACGGCGGTAATATCGTCGGCATCGGCGAGCGCATTCATGCCGCGCGTCTCCCATTCGTGCAGCGCGGAGTGAAAGGCGCCCTGCGGCGTTCTCAGCGTCTCCGGATCGTCCTCGTGGCCGGCCCTGCGATAGTTCGCGCGACCCGTCGTCTGCAGCATGCCGCCGCCGCGATAGCGCCAGCCGTCGCCTGGCTCGGTGTTGCCGAGCTGCGCGCGGCCGAACGCGCCGCCGTAGACGGCGTTCGCGATCGCCTCCTGGTCGGCCGGCCGCTCGACGGTTCTTCGCCCATCGACAACCTTGTCGATACGGCCGAATTTTGCGCAGTCCGCATCGGAGATGCGATGCGCTCCGAATGTTTGCCGCAAGCCGTCGACCGAATAATTCAAGCTTTCCTCGACATGCGCGAGGGCGCCGGTCTCGATCGCGACCTGCGCGAGGAAATGCGCGGCGCGAAGCGGACTGGTGATTTCGGCTTGCGCAAGGTCGTGCGATCCGTCCGCGATCGTTGCCGCGATCCGCGGGTCCGCCTTCGGAGCAAACCGCGCCAACACCGCCGCCGTGATGATGTCTGCCATCTTCGTTCCTCTCGACACGCTTACGCCAGGTCATTCTTGGCGCGCGTAGTATCCAGCATGGACCCCGGCGCGCGCATAAGATGTGAGGAAATTCACCGAGAAGCGCCTATCGGCATCGCCATGATGGCCGGCTTCGTTACCTGCTACTCGGCGACCGGGTGGCTGATCAAAGCCGGCGTCAAGGAGAGGATTTAGGCGATCGCCTCACGCGGCGGTGTCGCCGGAACCGGCCTCGCCGGTCCGCCGCATCACGCGCCGCGCCACTGAGGCAAGGCTCAGCCCTTGCACCACCATGGTGAAGACCACGATCAGATAGGTCGCGGCGATGAGAAGTCTCGCGCCCCTCGATGCCGCCCGGCAGCGACAGCGCCAGCGCCACCGATATGCCGCCGCGGATGCCGGCCCAGGTCAGCACCCCGATCGTGCCCGGCACGAATTCGGCGATGCTCCGCAGCGCCAAGACCGGCAGCGCAACGGAAATGAGGCGGGCGGCAAGCACGGCCGGGATGGCGGCGAGCGCGACCGGGAGGCTGGCGGCGCCGAACCGCAGCACCAGCACTTCGAAGCCGATCAGCAGGAAGAGAATGGAGTTGAGAAGCTGATCGACGAGGTCCCAGAAGCCGAAGAGATAGCGGCGCGTGCGCTCGCTCATGGCGAACTCGGCGCCGCGGTTGCCCAGGAGTATGCCCGCCACGACGACCGCGATCGGACCGCTCGTGCCCAATCGGTGCGCGACAGCGTAGCAGGCCATCGCAGTTGCAAGCGAGATCAGCACCTCGATCCCGTATTCGTCGATGCGGCGCATGGCGCGATAGGCGACGTAGCCGATGACGAGCCCGACGATGCCGCCGCCAAGCGCCTCGAAGACGAAAAGCTCGATCATGCGGCTGACGCTGAACTGCCCCTCCGGGCCGCCGACCGCGACCGACAAGAGCACAGTGAAGAGCACGATCCCGACGCCGTCGTTGAAAAGCGACTCGCCGACGATCTCCGTTTCGAGTGCCGGCGGCAGCGGCGCGTTCTTCAAGGTGGCGAGAACGGCAACCGGATCGGTCGGGCTGATCAGCGCGCCAAATACGAGAGCGGAGGCGAACGGGATATCGGCGCCGAAAGCGCGCGCGATGATCCAGATGCCGCTGCCGACCAAGGCGGCGGAAATCAGGACACCGAACGTCGCCATCGCGAAGACGACCCAGCCGCGCTCCCTGAGCCCCGATATGTCGACGTGCAGCGCACCGGCAAAGAGGAGGAAGGCAAGCATCCCGTTGAACAGAGTCTGCGGGAAATTGATTGCCTTGATCGCCTCGATCGCGTCCGCCTGGAGCGGCAGGTCGGGAAAGGCGAAACGTACGCCGAGGAGGAGCAGCGATATCGCGATCGCGATGACCAGAAGCCCGACCGGATTCGGGAGTTTCAGGAACTGGGAATTGAACCAGGCGGCGGCCGCCGTGAGCGACAGCAGGATTGCGGCGAGATCGAAGAATGAAAGCATCAATGCCGGCTCACCTTGCGGCGCCCGCCCAGAACGTCGCGGTAGAGCGCCGCATATTTCTCCGCCGGCCTCTCCCAGCCGACCGCCGTCGCCATGCCGTTCTTCTGCATCGTGCGCCACAGTCCTGGCGCGTTCCACAGCGCCCCGGTGCGCGCCAGCGCATGTTCCAGCGCGTCGCGCGTCACGGGCGCGAACTGAATGCCGGTCGCGACGCCCGCCGCGAGCGCCACCTCGTTCGCGTCGATCACCGTGTCGTTCAGGCCGCCGACACGGGCAACGACCGGCACCGACCCGTAGCGAAGTGCGGCAAGCTGCGTGAGACCGCAGGGCTCGAAACGCGACGGCACGAGCAGCGCGTCACTGCCGCCCTGAACGAGATGGGCGAGCGCCTCGTCATAACCGATCAAGACCCCCACCCGTCCGGCGTATGTTTCCGCGGCCGCACGGAAGCTCCGTTCGAGCGCGGCATCGCCCGAGCCGACCAGCGCGAGGTCCGCGCCGAGCGCCAGGAGCCGCGGCAGCGCCTCGGCCAAGAGGTCGAGCCCCTTTTGCTCCGAAAGCCGGCTGACCACGCCGAAAAGCAGCGCCTCCGGCCCGGTCGTGATGCCGAGGCGCTGCTTCAGGGCGCGCTTGTTGTCGCGCCGCCGGGCAAAGCGCACGGGCGTATATTTCGCCGCAAGCGCAGTGTCTTTCGCCGGGTTCCACGCCGCGTCGTCAAGGCCGTTCAGAATGCCGGAGACGACGCCTGAGCGGAGGCGAAGCAGGCCGTCGAGCCCCATGCCGCCCTCGGGCGTGCAAATCTCGGCCGCGTAGGTCGGCGAGACGGTGGTGATGCGGTCGGCAAATTGCAGGCCCGCCTTCAAGAAACCGATGCCGCCGTAATATTCGACGCCGTCGATCGAAAGCGCGTCGGCGGGAAGCGCAAGACGGGAAAGAAGCGTGGCCGGGAAGCGCCCCTGGAAGGCAAGGTTGTGCACCGTCAGCACCGTCGCGGGGCTGGCGGCCGAGGGCCGATCGCGGGCCCGATAGTGCAGATAGGCCGGCGCGAGCGCCGCCTGCCAATCATGCGCGTGGACGACGTGCGGCCGGTAGTGCTTCAGAAGCCCGCCACCGATGTCGGCAGCGACCAGCGAAAGCGCCGCGAAGCGCTCGGCGTTGTCGGGAAAGTCGTGGCCGGTGTCGGTCGAGGTAGGGGTTCCCCGGCCGCCGAAAAAGATGCGGCGCGTCGATCACGAGAAGGTCGAGACCGGCGGCCTCCGCGGCGATCAGCGCGGCCTTCCCGCCGAAGAGGTCGGCGTAGCGATGCGCGACGGCGCGGCGCTGCAGCTTCTCAAGGACGGCGGGGTAGCCGGGCACCAGCGTGCGCATCTCCACGCCATGGGGAAGAAGCGCCGCGGGAAGCGCGCCCACGACGTCGGCAAGGCCGCCAGTCTTCACCAGCGGAAAAATCTCGGAAGCGACCGAGAGGACCTTCCGTCGAGCCGGCCGCCTCAACTCGCGAGCCGGTCGATCATGTTCTGAGTGATGAGGCAGATGCCGCGCTCCGTGCGGCGGAAGCGCTGCGCGTCGCGGTCGTGATCCTCGCCGACGACGAGACCTTCCGGAATCCTGACCCCGCGATCGACGACGACCTTCGAGAGGCGCGCGCCGCGCCCGACCTCCACATAGGGCATGATCACCGCCTCCTCGATCCTCGCATAGGAATGGACGCGCACGCCGGTGAAGAGAAGCGATTTCCTGAGCTTCGAGCCGGAGATGATGCAGCCGCCGGAGACGAGCGAATCGACCGCCATGCCGCGGCGATCCTCGTCGTCGAAGACGAATTTCGCCGGCGGCGTGATCTCGGCATAGGTCCAGATCGGCCAGTTGCGCTCATAAAGGTCGAGCGCGGGCACCGGGTGGGAGAGATCGAAATTCGCCTCCCAATAGGCATCGATCGTGCCGACGTCGCGCCAATAGACCTCCGCTTCCTCCGTCGAGCGCACGCAGGACCTCGCGAAGCGGTGGGCGACGGCTTTTCCGTGCTTCATCAGATAGGGAATGATGTCGCGCCCGAAGTCGCGGCTCGAGTTCGGGTCGCTCGCGTCGCGGCGAAGCTGATCGAAGAGGAAATTGGTCTCGAAGACGTAGATGCCCATCGAAGCGAGCGCCATGTCCGGGTTGTCCGGCATGCCGGGCGGGTCCTTGGGCTTCTCCAGAAATGAGGTGATGCGGTCGGAGGCGTCGATCGCCATCACGCCGAAGCCGGTCGCCTCCATGCGCGGCACCTCGATGCAGCCGACGGTCACGTCGGCGCCGGCCTCAACGTGCTGACGCAGCATCAGCTCGTAGTCCATCTTGTAGACGTGGTCGCCGGCGAGCACGACCACGTAGGACGGCGCATAGCTCGCGATGATGTCGATGTTCTGGAAGACGGCGTCGGCGGTGCCGGCATACCACATCGTCTCGGAGACGCGCTGGCTCGCCGGCAGGATGTCGAAGCTCTCGTTCCGCTCCGGACGGAAGAAGTTCCAGCCGCGCTGCAGGTGGCGGATCAGGCTGTGCGCCTTGTACTGGGTCGCGACGCCGATGCGGCGGATGCCGGAATTCAGCGCATTCGACAGCGCGAAGTCGATGATGCGCGACTTGCCGCCGAAATAGACGGCGGGCTTCGCCCGCTTGTCGGTCAGCTCCATGAGCCGGCTGCCGCGCCCGCCGGCCAGGACATAGGCCATGGCGTCGCGCGCCAAGGGCCGGCCGTCCATCTCGCTTGTCGCCATGACGAGTGACCCCTTCAAGGGCTCCACTATCAGGGCTGGCGCAGCCGAGGGCAACTCCCTTCCGGCTGGCGGTGCATGGCCGCGAAGCCCAAGCGCCCGGCGTTTCCGGTTTACGCCCCTGAAACTCTCCCCGGACTAGGAGAGGCTTGAAAGATGGGGAGACGCGCAAGCGTCGCATTGCATGAAAATCGACCGACTTCCGCCGGCGCTTGCGCTTTGCGGGCTCAGCAAGACCTTCGCACGGCCCGCCGTCGATCGCCTCGACCTGAAGCTCATTGCCGGCGAGTTCTACTCGCTGCTCGGCCCGAACGGCGCCGGCAAGACCACGACGCTTCGGATGGTCGCGGGGCTCCTCAAGCCCGACGCCGGCGCCATCTCCATCTTCGGCATCGACGCGCTCGCAGACCCGGTCGCGGCAAAGCAAATCATGGCCTGGGTCTCCGACGAGCCGATGATCTACGACAAGCTCACGCCGTATGAATATCTGGAATTCGTTGCCGGCCTCTGGGAGATCGACCCGGCGACCGCCAAGGCGCGTGCGGCGGACCTGATCGGCTGGCTCGGCCTTGAGCCGCACGCAAACGAGCGCTGCGAAAGCTTTTCGCGCGGCATGCGCCAGAAGGTGGCGCTCGCCGGCGCGCTCGTGCACGAGCCGCGCCTGATCATCCTCGACGAGCCGCTGACCGGTCTCGACGCGGGCTCCGCACGGCAGGTGAAGGACGTGCTCCTTTCGCGTGTCCGCGCCGGGAACACCGTCATCATGACGACGCACATCCTCGAAGTCGCGGAGCGCATGGCGGAGCGGATCGGCGTCATCGCCAACGGCCGCCTCATCGCAGAGGGCACGCTCGACGAGCTTCGCATCAAGGCCGGCCGGCGCGACAAGAATCTCGAAGACATCTTTCTGACGCTCGTCGCCGAGAAGGCGGAAGCGGCGTGAGCGAGGCCGCCTCCCTCATGTGGCTCGCGCGCCACGAGCTCAGGCTCTCCTGGCGCGAATGGCTCGGCCTCATGACCGGCGGCAGGCGCGCGCGCATTCCGGGCGTCGTGGTCGGCATCCTCGCCGTCGCCGCGCTCATGCACTGGATCGCCTATCACATGATCGGCTCAAACGTGCCGTCCGGCGTCGAACCGGATCGATCGACGCTCATCCTCGTCAGCGGCTCGGCGCTGCTCTCCTGGTCGCTGACCCTGTCGCAGGCGATGGAGATGGTGACGCGCGCCTTCTATGCGCGTGCCGATCTCGACCTCGTGCTTTCCTCGCCGATCTCGGCGCGCAAGGTCTTTGCCGTCCGCGTCGCAGCGATCGCCTTCTCCACCACCGCGCTCGCGATTCCGCTCGCCATGCCCTTCATCGATGCGCTTGCCTATGCCGGCGGGCCGCGCTGGCTCGGCGCCTACGGCGTCGTGATCGCGATGGGGATGGTCGCCTCGGCGCTGGCGCTGGCGGTGACGATGGGCCTCTTCCGCACGCTCGGGGCGCGGCGGACACGGCTTGCCGCGCAGATCATCGCCGCAGTGGTCGGGGCGATCTTCGTCATCGGCGTGCAGGCGCTTGCCATCCTCTCCTCAAACACGCTCTCGCGCTTTGCCGCACTTCAATCGGATACGCTGAAGCGGTTCGCGCCGGGCGCGGCGAGCCCGCTCTGGTGGCCGGCGCGCGCGATCATGGGCGACCTGCCGGCGCTTTTCGGCGTTCTTGCGGTGAGCGCGGCGCTGCTTGCGCTCGCCACCCTCGTCTTCTCTCGCCGCTTTGCCGAAAACGCCACCGCGGCTGCCGGCATCTCGGCGACGACGATCCGGCAGCGCCGCCGCGCGGGGACTTCCGCAAGACGACGCCCTCGGCGATGCTGCGTCGCAAGGAGTGGACGCTTCTCACGCGCGATCCATGGCTCGTGTCGCAGACGCTGATGCAGGTGCTCTACCTCCTGCCCCCGGCCCTGCTTCTGTGGCGGAATTTCGGAAAGGGCGCCGGACGCCCTTCTCGTGCTCGTCCCGGTCTTCGTGATGGCCGCGGGCCAGCTCGCCGGCGGGCTTGCCTGGCTTGCCGTCTCGGGCGAAGACGCGCCCGACCTCGTCGCCACCGCGCCGGTCGCGGAGAAGACCGTCCTGAGAGCCAAGATGGAGGCGGTGCTCGGCGGCGTCTTCGTCGTGCTCGCGCCGGTCATCCTGGTGCTCGCGTTCACCGCGCCGATCTACGCGGTCGTCGCCTGCGTGGGCGTGCTCGTCGCGAGCGGCTCGGCGACGTTGATCCAGCTCTGGTTCCGCAAGCAGGCCAAGCGCAGCCATTTCCGCCGCCGGCAGACATCCTCGCGCGTCGCGACCTTCGCCGAAGCGTTCTCGTCGATCTCCTGGGCGGCGACGGCGGGCCTCGCCGCCAATGCGAGCTGGGCCGCGGTCGCGCCGGCAATCATCGCGCTCGGGATTCTGGCCGGCGCGCGCGCCATCCGTCCGCGGTAAGCGAGCCGCCACCCTATTCCGCCCTCATCCTGAGGCGCTTTATCGCCCCGCGCTTCGAGGCTCGCTTCGCTCACACCTCAGCAAGAGGGGGTGAAAAAGGCGTCGAAGGGGCGGAATTGATTGCCGGTCAGCGTTGCCGTACCTAGCGCGACAGGCCCTTGGCCCCAAGCTCCTCCAGATAGCCGGCCCAGAGCCCCTCATGCTCGCGGCCGAGTTTCAGGAGATAACCCCAGGTGAAGATGCCGGTGCTGTGCGTGTCGTCGAAATGCAGGCGGACGGCATAGTTCCCGACCGGCTCGACCGTGCCGATCTTAACATTCGCCTTGCCGCCGACGGTCTTCCGTTCTTCCGGCGAATGGCCCTGCACCTCGGCGGAGGGGGAGAAGACTCTGAGAT
The DNA here is from genome assembly GCA_963750115.1 of uncultured Alphaproteobacteria bacterium. Lineage (GTDB taxonomy): Bacteria > Pseudomonadota > Alphaproteobacteria > Rhizobiales > Afifellaceae > DASWJZ01. The sequence continues at coordinate 87,776 of CAVVPM010000001.1, forward strand.
ACTCGGCGGAAAGTGCATGGCTCTCCCCGCTGTCGAACGCCACATTCAGCGTACGGCGGTCCTTCGACAGGCGGATCTCGGTCGGCCACGGATCGGCCAAGCTGCTCTCCCCTACCCCGCCGGCGCCTGAAAAGTGACGCGAGCCACATTTCGCGCCGCTATGGCGCCTAACCGCAGTTGACAGCTTTTGTTGCGGCGTCAAGAGCGCAGAGCTCGGGATGCCCGTGGCAGCAATCCTGCACGAGGAACGTGATCAGATCGCGCATGCTTTGCACATTGGCGCGATAGACGATCGAGCGGCCCTCCCGGGAACCGCGCACCAGCGCGGCGCGGGCCAAGATGCTGAGGTGCGCGGAGAGCGTGTTCTGCGGGCAGCCTACCGCGTCGGCGATCGCGCCGGCCGGCATGCCTGCCGGCTCATGCCGCATCAAGAGACGCAGCACTTCGAGCCGCGTCGGCTGACCGAGCGCCGCCAGGGCAGCGAGCGCAACCGGCTCCGACATCGTGTCACCGAGAGCGGAACTTGTGTGGCCCACCACGGCCAACTTTCTACCTGACATGCACCTCATCCTCAGCGGGGGCGGCATAGTCCCGCAGCTTCGTGAATTCCAGGTGACACGAATTAATCCATCTATTATCGTCATATCGAGAAATCTAGAATCATCGATAGTCAAGTCGAGAGCAAGGGAGGAAGCCATGAAACGATGCGACGCATTGGTCGCGGTCGGCCGTCGGCAATTCCTGAAGGGCAGCGCATTCGTGGCGGCCGGAGCGGCCGCCGCGGGTGTACTGGCTAATCAGGCCAGGGCGCAAGGCGCGGCGCGGATCGACTATCCGTCGAGCCGCCTCGCAAGCCTCGCCGACCTCAAGGTCAACGAGCCTCTCCAGGTCGCCTATCCGGACGCGGAGGCGCCCGGCGTGCTCCTGAAGCTCGGGACGAAGGTTTCTGGCGGCGTCGGCCCCGACGGCGACATCGTCGGCTTCACCACGACCTGCCCGCACAAGGGCTTCCCGCTCGGCTACAATGCCTCCGACCGCACCTTCAACTGTCCCGGACACTATTCCCGCTTCGACCCCGAAAAAGGCGGGCTGCAAATCTGGGGACAGGCCACGCAAAACCTCCCGCAATACACGCTGCGCGTCGACGACAAGGGCGACATCTACGCCGAAGGCTTGGATGAGCTCCTCTACGGTCGACTCTCGAACGTGCTCTGAGGGGAGGAAAAGAACATGGCTTACAAGCGTCAGATCGACCGGCTGCCGATCATCCCGGCGAACGCCAAGGTCCAAAACGTCACCTGCCATTATTGCATCGTCGGTTGCGGCTATCACGCCTATTCGTGGGACGTGAACACGCAGGGCGGCACGGCGCCGAGCGACAACGTCTTCGGCACCGATCTCTCGAAGCAGCAGGACGCGATGACGACGAACTGGTACGCGCCGTCGATGTACAACATCGTCAAGCAGGACGGCAAAGACGTGCACATCGTCATCAAGCCGGACCCCGAGTGCTCCGTGAATTCAGGCCTCGGCTCGATCCGCGGCGCGCGCATCGCCGAGATGAGCTACAGCCGGCAACGCAACACCGAGCTGCAGCGACTCACCGATCCGATGGTCTGGCGCTACGGCCAGATGCAGCCGTCGAGCTGGGACGACGCGCTCGACCTCGTGGCGCGCGTAACGGCCGCCGTCATCAACGAGCAAGGCGAAGACGGCCTCTTCGTCTCGGCCTTCGACCACGGCGGCGCAGGCGGCGGCTACGAAAATACCTGGGGCACCGGCAAGCTCTATTTCGGCGCCATGAAGGTCAAGAACATCCGCATTCACAACCGGCCCGCCTACAACTCGGAAGTGCACGCGACGCGCGACATGGGCGTCGGCGAACTCAACAATTGCTACGAGGATGCCGAGCTTGCCGACACGATCTTCGCCGTCGGCACCAACGCGCTCGAGACCCAGACCAACTATTTCCTGAACCATTGGGTACCGAACCTGCGCGGCACTTCGATGGACAAGAAGAAGGAGCAGCTTCCCCGACGAGCCGCACGCGCCGGGCCGCATCGTCATCGTCGACCCACGCCGAACCGTGACGGCGAATGCCTGCGAAACCGAGGCCGGCAAGGACAACGTGCTCCACCTCGCGATCAACTCGGGCACCGACCTCGCCCTCTTCAACGCGCTGCTCACCATCATCGCCGACAAGGGGTGGACGGACAGCGCCTTCATCGCGGCCTCGACCAACGACTTCGACAAGGCGGTGGCGGCGAACCGCACGACCGTCGACGACGCGGCCAAGATCACCGGTCTCTCGGCGGACGACATCGTCAAGGCGGCCGAATGGATCGCCCAGCCCAAGGAGGGCGGGGCACGCCGGCGCACCATGTTCGCCTACGAGAAGGGCCTGATCTGGGGCAACGACAACTATCGCACCAACGCAGCGCTCGTTAACATTGCGCTCGCGACCGGCAATATCGGCCGGCCGGGCGGCGGCTGCGTGCGCATGGGCGGCCACCAGGAAGGCTATGTCCGTCCCGACTATCCAGGCCCGCGGCCGGCGCCCTACATCGACCAGCTGTTGATCGGCGGCCAGGGCGGCGTGCACCACGTCTGGGCCTGCGATCACTACAAGACGACACTGAACGCGCTTGCGTTCAAGCGCCGCTACAAGGAACGGACCGATATGGTGAAGGACGCCATGTCGAACGTCCCCTATGGCGATCGCGCTGCGACCGTCGATGCCATCATGGGAGCAATCCGCAAGGGCGGCCTCTTCGCCGTCGACGTCGACATCATCCCGACGAAGATCGGCGAGGCATGCCAGGTCTGGCTGCCCGCCGCGACCTCCGGCGAAATGAATCTCACCTCCATGAACGGCGAACGCCGCATGCGTCTGACCGAACGCTACATGGACCCACCCGGGCAGGCGATGCCCGACTGCCTGATCGCGGCCCGCCTCGCCAACAATCTGGAGCGCGTCTTCCGCGAGATGGGGAAAGCCGACGTCGCCGACAAGTTCAAAGGCTTCGACTGGCAGACCGAGGAAGACGCCTTTATGGACGGCTACCACGCCAACGCCTCGGGCGGCGCCTTCGTGACCTATGAGCGGCTGCGCGCCATGGGGACGAACGGCTTCCAGGAACCCGCGACCGCCTTCGAGAACGACAAGATCGTCGGCACCAAGCGTCTTTACGCTGACGGCAAATTCGGCGGCAAGGACGGCAAGGCAACCTTCTTCGAAGCGCAGTGGCGGGGCCTTCAGGCGGAGGGGAAGCAAGAGGAGAAGGACAAGTTCGCCTTCCTCATCAATAACGGCCGCACCAACCATGTGTGGCAAAGCTTCTATCTCGACCAGGAGGACGAGCTGGTGTCGGACCGCTGGCCCTATCCATTCATCCAGATGAACCCGGCCGACATGGATGAGCTGGCCTTGAAGGAGGGCGATCTCGTCGAGGTCTACAACGACAACGGCTACACGCAGGCGATGGTCTATCCGACGCCAACCGCCAAGCCGAAGGAGACGTTCATGCTCTTCGCCAATCCGATGGGCGTGCAGGGCAACGTCGTGTCGAAAGGCGTGAACGAGCTCATCATCCCGAACTACAAGCAGACCTGGGGAAATATCCGCAAGATCGCCGACGCGCCCGGGAGCGTCCAGCACTTGACCTTCAAAAGCCAGGAATACAGAGTCTAGTAGGCGCTTTGGACCGCGCCGCCGCCTTGCGGCGCGGCACCAACCACCCCAGATGAAAGCCAATTCGGGAGGCCTCGTGAGGCAGAATTTCGCCGCCGCGGAGACCGGCGCGCCCGGGATGATCGATCCCTTCGGGCGGGCGATCACTTATTTGCGCGTCTCCGTCACCGATCGCTGCGATTTCCGCTGCGTCTATTGCATGGCGGAGGACATGACGTTCCTGCCGCGCAAGGACCTTCTGACGCTCGAGGAGCTCGACCGGCTGTGCACGGCCTTCGTTGAAAAGGGCGTCAGGAAGCTGCGCCTGACCGGCGGCGAGCCGCTCGTCCGCCGCAACGTCATGAGCCTCTTTCGGGCGCTTCGCCGCCACCTAGAGACGGGCGCGCTCGACGAGCTGACGCTGACCACCAACGGCTCGCAGCTGGCCCGCTTCGCCGGCGAACTGAAGGCGGCGGGCGTTCGCCGCATCAACGTCTCGCTCGACACGCTCGACCCGAAGAAGTTCAAGGCGATCACACGCTGGGGCGAATATTCGAAGGTGATGGCCGGCATCCGCGCGGCGCAGGCGGCGGGGCTCAAGATCAAGCTCAATGCCGTGGCGTTGAAAGGCGTCAACGAGGACGAGGTCCCCGAGATGATGCGCTTCGCACATGGCGAAGGCATGGACCTGACGCTGATCGAAACCATGCCGATGGGCGACATCGACGGCGACCGCACCGACCAGTATTTGCCTCTCTCGCTTCTCCGCGCACGGCTCTCCGAGCAATTCACGCTTCAGGACATCCCCTACAAGACGGGCGGACCCGCCCGCTACGTGGAGGTCAAGGAGACCGGCGGTCGGCTCGGCTTCATCACGCCGCTCACGCATAATTTCTGCGAGAGCTGCAACCGCGTCCGCGTGACCTGCACGGGCACGCTCTTCATGTGCCTCGGCCAGAATGACGCCGCCGATCTGCGGGCGCCGCTTCGTGCCTCGGAGGGGAACGAACTCCTCTCTGCGGCAATCGACGAGGCGATCTCGCGTAAGCCGAAGGGCCACGACTTCGTCATCGACCGGCGGACCAAGGCGCCGGCGGTCGGCCGCCATATGAGCGTCACCGGCGGCTGATCGATCGGGCCGCCATTCGGATTGAGGCGGCCTATTCCATCACGATTTTCGGCGGCTGGCGCGCCGTTCCGCGCTCCATCTTGACGGACTCCCAGGCATTCGCCGCGATGCGACGAAACGCTTCTGCGTATTCGCCATCGGGCTCGGCGGCAACGACGGGGGTGCCCGCGTCGGAAAGCTCGCGCACGCGCATCGTCAGCGGCACGGCGCCGAGGAAGGGAACGCCGATCCGCGCCGCCTCGTGCTCTGCCCCGCCGTGACCGAAAATGTCGGTGCGCTCGCCGCAATGCGGGCAGGTGAAATAGCTCATGTTCTCGACGATACCGAGGACCGGCACGTTGACACGCTCGAACATGGCGAGCCCCTTGCGCGCGTCGATCAGCGCGAGGTCCTGCGGGGTCGACACGATGACGGCGCCGGCAAGCGGCACCTGCTGCGCCATGGTGAGCTGCGCGTCGCCCGTACCCGGCGGCATGTCGACGACGAGCACGTCGAGATCGCCCCAGGCGACCTCGCGCAGCATCTGGACCAGCGCCGACTGCACCATCGGCCCGCGCCAGATCATCGGCGTCTCCTCCTCGACCAGGAAGCCGATCGACATCACCTTCAAGCCGTAGCGCTCGAGCGGCTTCAGGACGCGTCCGCCGAGCGCCTCCGGCCGCCCGCGGAGCCCGAGGAGCCGCGGCATCGAGGGCCCATAGATATCGGCGTCGAGAATTCCGACCTTCAGGCCAAGCGCCGCGAGGCCGAGCGCGAGGTTGACCGCGACCGTCGACTTGCCGACGCCGCCCTTGCCGGAGGCGACGGCGATGATGGCGCCGACGCCGGGGACGCCGGCCTTCGGCGCCGGGGCGCCGTGCGGCGGATGCGGAGCGGCTGCCGGCGCCTGTCGCGGTTGCGGAGCGGCCGTGCCCGGCCGGCGCTCGGCGGTCAGCGCCACCATCGCCTGTGTGACGCCCGGCAGCGCGCGGACCACGGATTCGGCCGCCTGGCGCAACGGCTCAAGCTCGCGCGCACGCTCAGCCGGAACGGAGATCGAGAAGATCACCTTGCCGTCGGAAACAACGATATCGGAGACGAGGCCGAGGCCCACGATGTCGCCGGTGCGGTCCGGCCCCATCACGGCCTTCAGCGCCTCGCGAACGTCGTCCTTGGTGATTGAAGCCATGCGTTTCGACCCGTCCAATCCGCCGCTGACATATGGGTTCATGCGCGTAAGATCAAATTCCGACCGGCGCGAGCCACCGGGCTTTGACCGGGCGGTGCAAGCCGCTATCTTCGACCGACCCGCGAGACGTCATGGAAAATTCCGCAAACAGCCTTGGGCCGCACGCCGCCGTGATCCTCGCGGGAGGGCTGAGCAAGCGCATGGGCGTCGAAGACAAGGCGCTGATGCCGATCGGCGGAAAGCCGATGATCGCCCGCGTGATCGAGCGGCTTCGGCCGCAGGTGGAGCGCATGGTGATCAGCGCGAACGGCGATGCGAGCCGCTTCGCGGCCTTCGGCCTGCCGGTTCTTCCCGACACTTTCGAGAACTTTCCCGGCCCGCTCGCGGGACTGCATGCGGGTCTCCGCTGGACAGAAGCGAATTTTCCCGAGGCACGCTTCATGGCAAGCGTCGCGACAGACACGCCGTTCTTTCCGACCGACCTCGTAGCGCGGCTGTCGGAGGGCTGCGGCCGTGACGAGAACACCGTCGCTCTTGCCGCCTCCTCCGCCGGTACGCACCCGATCTTCGGCCTCTGGCCGGTCAAGCTCGCCGACGTGCTGGATCGAGCGATGAAGGCCGGCAAGGCCGCGAAGGTGCTTGAATTCGCCGACCGGTTCATGCGGCTCAACGTGGTTTTCGACGACATCGTGCTGCCTGACGGCGAGACGGTCGACCCCTTCTTCAACGTCAATACGCCGGAAGATGCGGCGAAGGCGGAAGAGATCGCACGAGCCCTCGACGTGCGACCCGCCGCCTAAGGTCAAGCGCGATCTAGCCCCTTCCGTGACCCCGGTCGTGAGGGGGCTTGGCTTTGGCCCGGAAATTGCGTCAAACTCCCCGGATACCCGGCACAGGACGTTGTGGCGGGCAACGAAACAGGGAGCCAAAATGCGTAACCTGACCCGTCTCGCGGCCGCAGCCGCCATTCTCGCTCTCGGCGCCGGCTTCGCCCAGGCGAAGGACTGGACCACCGTCCGCATCGCCATGGACGCCACCTATCCCCCCTTCGAGTCGCTCGACCCGAGCGGGCAGATCGTCGGCTTCGACAAGGACATCGCCGACGCGCTCTGCGACGTGATGAAGGTGAAGTGCGAGTTCACCAACCAGGCATGGGACGGCATCATCCCCGGCCTGCTGGCGAACAAATACGACGCCATCCTGTCGTCGATGTCGATCACCGCAGAGCGCGAGAAGCAGGTCGACTTCACCCAGAAATACTACAACACGCCGCCGGCAATCGCCGTGCCGAAGAACTCGCCGCTGAAGGGCGTTACCCCGGACGACCTTAAGGGCATCACCATCGGCGCCCAGACGTCCACGACGCACGCGAACTACGCGCAGGAGAAGTTCCCCGGCGCCACGGTGAAGATCTATCCTTCGCCCGACGAGTACAAGCTCGACCTTTCCAACGGCCGCCTCGACGCCGCGATCGACGACGTCGTCGTGCTCGACGAATGGACGAAGAGCGACGCCGGCTCGTGCTGCAAGGTTCTCGGCGTGCTGCCGATCGATCCGGTGATCAACGGGTCCGGGCGCCGGCGTCGCGGTGCGCAAAGAGGACACCGACCTCAAGGCCATGTTCAACAAGGCGATCGATACGATCCGCGCGAACGGCACCTACAAGAAGATCAACGACAAGTATTTCTCGTTCGACGTCTACGGCAGCTGAACGGCCGCGGACGATGCCACGACAGGCCGCGGCGGGGAGGAATCCCCGCCGCATTCGTATAGAGGGTGACGGAGGCACGGCGTGAGGGGGCAACCGCCGGACGATGTCTGACCTGCTGAAGCTGTTGTCGTTCGGCCCGAACGGCTGGGGCGATGAGATCCTCGCCGGCACCTGGCTTACCGTCCGGCTCGCCGTCGCGACGCTTCCGGTGGGGCTGGCGATCGGCTTCCTCGTCGCGCTTGCAAAGCGCAGCCCGTCGCGCGGGCTGCACTTCTTCGGCGAGGCGTTCTCCACGGTGTTCCGCGGTCTGCCCGAGCTTCTTACCATCTTCATCGTCTATTTCGGCTTCTCGCTCGCATTGCAGTCGGTCTGGAAACTGTTCTCCGATACGCCGATCGAGATCAGCGGCTTCGTCGCCGGCATGGTGGCGCTTGGCGTCGTCTTCGCCGCCTATTCGAGCGAGGTCTTCACCGCGGCCTTCAACGGCATCCCGCTCGGGCAGTGGGAGGGCGCGAAGGCCATCGGGCTCGGCCGCGGGCACACGATGCGGCTCGTCGTCCTGCCGCAGCTCATCCGTCTTGCCCTCCCCGGCCTCGCCAATCTCTGGCTGATCCTGCTCAAGGATACGGCGCTCGTGTCGGTCATCTCGGTGAACGACCTCCTGCGCATGACATACCAGGCGGTGAGCTACTCGAAGCAGCCGTTCTTCCTCTACCTCGTCGCCTGCCTGATCTACCTCGTGATGTCGATTGTCTCCTCGTTCGGCATCAATGCGATCGAGCGCTGGGCGGAGCGCGGTGACACGCGCGTGGCGCCGAAGACGATCCCGAGGGCCGGGCCGCAGAAGGCGACCGCGCCGTGATCCCGGATCTCCTCCGGAACCACGGCATGCAGCTGATCGACGGCTTCGGCGTCACGCTCGAAGCTCGTCGCCGTCTCGATCATCTTCGGCGCGCTGCTCGCGATGCCGCTGACGGCCGCACGGCTCTCCAAGAACCGCGTCATCGGCGCGATCGCGTTCGGCTACGTTTACTTCTTCCGCGGCACGCCGCTCATCGCGCAGCTCTTCCTGATCTATTACGGCGCCGGCCAGTTCGTCGGGCACACTCAAGGCGATCGGGCTGTGGACCTTCTTCCGCGACGCCTTCAACTGCGCCGCCTTCGCCTTCGCCATCAACACGGCCGCCTACCAGGCGGAGATCTATCGCGGCGCGATCCGCTCCGTGCCGCGCGGACAATGGGAGGCGGCGGATGCGCTCGGCCTCCGGCGAATGGTTACACTTTGGAAGGTCGTCTTCCCGCAGGCGGCGATCGTCGCGCTGCGGCCGCTCGGCAACGAGATCATCCTGATGGTGAAGGCGTCGGCAGTCGCGAGCATCGTCACCGTCTACGATCTGATGGGCGAGACGAAGCTCGCCTTCTCGCGCAGCTACGACCTCACGATCTACCTCTATGCCGCGGTGCTCTATCTGCTCATCGTCGAGGCGATCCGCCGCATCTGGAATATGCTGGACGCCCGCCTGACGCGGCATCTCCGGCGCGACAGCGCGGCCAGCCGCAAAGGCTGCTGACCTCGTGCCCGCGACGCGGTAAGAATCGTCTCCGATTCCATTCAACGAACCGAAGGGAGCATGACATGGCGAAGGTCGCCTTCATCGGACTCGGCGTGATGGGCTATCCCATGGCGCGCCATCTCGCGAAGAAGGGCGGCCACGAGCTGACCGTCTACAACCGCACCGCCGAGAAGGCGAAGCAGTGGGTAGCGAGTATGGCGGCGCGGCACGCCGACACCCGCGCGAAGGCGGCGGAGGGCGCGGATTTCGTCTTCTCCTGCGTCGGCAATGACGACGACCTCCGCTCCGTGACGCTCGGCGAGACCGGCATCATCGCCGGCATGAAGACGGGCGCGATCTATGATCGACAACACGACGGCGAGCGCCGCGGTGGCGCGCGAGCTCGCCGAGGCCGCCGAGGCAAAGGGCGTCGGCTTCCTCGACGCGCCGGTCTCCGGCGGCCAGGCGGGCGCGGAGAACGGCGCGCTGACCGTCATGGTCGGCGGCGAGCAGGCGACCTTCGACAAGGCGAGGCCGGTGATCGACTGCTATGCGCGGATGGTCGGGCTGATGGGGCCGGCCGGCGCCGGGCAGCTTACCAAGATGGTCAACCAGATCTGCATCGCCGGGCTGGTGCAGGGCCTGTCGGAGGGCATCCATTTCGCCAAGAAGGCCGGGCTCGACGTGGAGAAGGTCATCGGCGTGATCTCCAAGGGCGCCGCGCAATCCTGGCAGATGGAGAACCGCTGGAAGACCATGAACGAGGGCCATTTCGACGCACGGCTTCGCGGTCAACTGGATGCGCAAGGACTTGGCGATCTGCCTCGACGACGGCGCGCGCGAACGGCGCGCATCTGCCCGTCGCCGCGCTGGTCGACCAGTTCTATTCCGAGGTGCAGGCGATGGGCGGCGAGCCGCTGGGACACGTCGAGCCTGATCGCGCGGCTGGAGCGGAAGTAGCGGTGCCGAACCGGGCAGCTGCTTAACCTCCCCCTTGCAGGGAGATTAGCTCCTCGACGCCTGCGGATGCCTGAGATGATGGCGAGTCGGGACCTTGGCAAAGACGTAGAGGCGATCCTTGCGGAGCTTCGCGCGCTCGGCTCGGAGGAGAACCGCGCGGGCAGGCGCGCTTCGGCATCAACACGGCCCGCGCCTACGGCGTCTCGATCGCCAATCTCCGGCCGATCGCACGGCGGCTGAAGCACGACCATGACCTCGCCGCGGCGCTGTGGGAGAGCGGCGTGCACGAGGCGCGCATCCTCGCCGCCTTCGTCGACGAGCCGGAGAGGGTGACGCCGCAGCAGATGGACCCCTGGGTGGCGGACTTCGATTCCTGGGATCTCTGCGACCAGGTCTGCAAGCAACCTTTTCGTCCGCACGCCCTACGTGGAGACGAAGATAGCGAAATGGGCGAAGGACGAGCGCGAGTTCGTCCGCCGCGCCGCTTTCGCACTTATCGCCGCCTACACTGTGCACGGCAAGAGCGCGCCCGACGCAGCCTTCCTGCCCTTCCTCGGCCTGGTCGAGAGGCATGCGACCGATCCGCGCAACTTCGTGAAGAAGGCGGTGAACTGGGCGCTCCGCCAGATCGGCAAGCGCTCGCCGGCGCTCCACGCCCCCGCCCTCGCGCTCGCCGAAAAGCTCGCCGCCTCCAACGACAAGACCGCGCGCTGGATCGGCAAGGACGCAGCGCAGGAGCTTTCCGATCCGAGACAGATCGCGAGAATCAAGGCGCGGGCGAAGGCGGACTGACCGCAACGGTTATAGCGGCTATATTGCCGTGCCGCGGCCCGGGCACCGGCATCGATTCCGGAGCAGCGCAACTCCGACCCTGAAATTTCGATCTCCCCCTTGCGGGGAGGTTAGCCTGCATCGGCGCAGGAGTTACCCTCGGCTCTTCGCCATCGGGTCGAGCTGCATGTAGCCGAGCGGCAGAGCCGTCTCGTTCTTGATCGTCTCCATGGCGAAGGCGGAGGAGACATCCATGATGTCGATCTTCGACACGAGCTTCTTGTAGAAGATGTCGTAGGCCTCGATGTCCGGCACCACGACCTTCAAGCAGATAGTCGATCTGGCCGCTCATCCGATAGAACTCCACGACCTCGGGAAATTCGGCGATCACCTTCGAGAAATGCGTCAGCCAGTCCTCGTTGTGCTGGTTGGTGGTGATCGACACAAACACCGTCACCTTGGCGTTGACCTTGCGCCGGCGTCGAGCACGGCGACGCGCGCCTTGATCACCCCCTCCTCCTCCATTTCTGAATGCGCCGCCAGCAGGGCGTCGTGGAAAGGCCGACGCGGCGGCCGATCTCGGCGACGGGCACGGTGGCGTCCTCCTGCAGGATGGTCAGGATCATGCGGTCGAGGCGGTCCATCGGGTCACCCTTGGGAGAGTCGGATCGGAACTGTTTTCTGAACCGAATTCTCTGTCGCCAATCTTTCCCGAAGGCCCCATCCCGGAATGGATTTCTGCCGGCCTGCGAAAATAGCGTCCATTCCGCAAAGACCGTTCCGACCGCTGATTGGGTCGTCATCGCCCCGCCCCCCGCACCGGCCGGCAGCACCGCCGCCACGCAACCCATCCTTAACCAGTACCGGCTCGCGCAATCTTAACGGCGCCCGTGCAATGCCTTGAAAAAGCAAACTAAAACGCACCAGGATCCGAATGGTCGCCGAGAACGAGGCAGGCGCCGCGTCCGTTGCCGTTCCGGAGTCGCGCGCCGCGCGGCGACGGCTGATCACGCGCGCGCTGCTCGAGCCACCTTCCCGACGCAGCGACCCGCGGCGCAATCTCTTCCATTTCGAGCAGGAGATGGCGGAGCAGTTCGCCAAGAACCGCCTCTCCTCCTATGCGGTCATCCCGGTGCTCGTCATCTCGATGGGGGTCGCGATCGGCGTCCTCGGCAATCCGTGGATGGCGCTCGGCTGGGTCGCGACCGTGCTCGCGATGCACATCTATGCGATGAGCGCATCGCGTCACTTCCTGCGCGAGGGGCTCTCGAATGCGAGCCTCTACATCTGGAAGCGGCGCTTCGTTAATCGCGACCTCGCCTACGGCCTCGCCTGGGCGGTCTTTCCGCTCCTCATTCCGCCGAGCGCCAGCATCGAGATGTCCGGCGGGATCGCCGTCGTCAGGCTCGCCGCCGTCATCGTCGTCCTTTCCGTCGGCGCGCTCCTCTCCTCGCCGATTCCCGCCGCAGCCGTCGCAAGCACGCTGCCGATCGCGCTCTGCATGGCGGCGGTGCATATCCTGGAACCGAACTTCTTCAACATCACCGTCGCGCTCTGCACGCTGACGGCGGAAATCCTCTTCCTCTATCTCACCAGCCATCTTTACGAGCAGAACGCGCGGAGCCTTGCCTATCGCGCCGAGAAGGATGCGCTTTTCGCCGAGCTCGAGCAGGCGAAGGCGGTCTCCGACGAAGCGCGACGCCGGGCGGAAGCGGCCAACATGGCGAAGTCGCAGTTTCTCGCAACGATGAGCCATGAGCTGAGGACGCCCTTGAACGCCATCCTCGGCTTCTCCGACCTGATGCGCGGCGAGATGCTCGGCCCGATCGGCAACGAGGCCTACAAGACCTATCTCGACGACATCCATTCGAGCGGCCAGCATCTCCTCAGGATCATCAACGACATTCTCGACCTGTCGCGCATCGAAGCGGGCAAGCGTGCGCTTCGCGAGGAGCTCACCTCGCTGACGGAGGTCGCGCGCGAGGCCTGCTCGCTCCTGCATCTGAAGGCGCGGCAGAAGGAGATCACCGTCAACGAGATTTTCGAGGAGAACCTGCCGAAGATCATCGTCGACGAGCAGGCCATGCGGCAGGTGGTGCTGAACCTCGTGTCGAACGCGCTGAAATTCACGCCGAACGGCGGCGAGGTGATGGTCAAGATCGGCCGTACGCAATCAGGCGGCCAATACGTCGCCGTGCGCGACAATGGACCCGGCATTCCCGAGGCGGAGATTCCGATCGTGCTCTCCGCCTTCGGCCAGGGCGCCATCTCCATCAAGACGGCCGAGCAGGGAACCGGCCTCGGCATCCCGATCGTGCAGGCGCTGATGCATCTCCACGGCGGCAACTTCACGCTCAGGAGCCGCGTCGGCGTGGGCACCGAGGCCATCGCCACGCTGCCGGCGAAGCGCGTGGTCTCGGCCTTCACCCGCGCCGTCAGGGCGAGGCCGCCGCGCGAGCTTCGCCACACCACGTCGTCGCTCAGGAAAGCGAGCTAGCGGGCTTCAGCGCCTCCGCATCCTCGCCTCGGCGAACCCGCGGGGCCGCTTACGCCTTCCCCGCCACGCCCGCCTCTTCGAAGGTCGCCATGCCGTTATGGGCGGCGAGCGCGGACTTGACGATGCCGGCGGCGAGCGCGGCGCCGGTTCCCTCGCCGAGCCGCATGTCGAGGTCGAGAAGCGGCCGCGCGCCGAGCTTCTTCAAGCACCGCGCGGTGCGCCGCTTCCGCCGAGCAATGCGCGAAGAGGCAGTGGTCGATGGCCTTCGGGTCGAGGGCGTGGAGAATTGCGGCGGCGGCGGTCGTGACGAAACCGTCGACGATGACCGGCACGCGCTCGATCCTTGCCGCGATCACGGCGCCGACCATCGCGGCGATCTCGCGCCCGCCAAGCCGGCGCAGCACTTCAAGCGGGTCGCGGTTCGACCCGATGCGCGCGACGGCAGCGGAGACCGCCTCCGCCTTGCGCTTCAGGCCCGCGTCGTCGACGCCGGTGCCGCGCCCGACCCAGTCGGCCGCGTCGCCGCCGTAAAGCGCGTGGTAGATCGCGGCCGCGACCGTCGTATTGGCGATCCCCATCTCGCCGAGGCAGAGATAGATCGATGCCGCCGGCAACCGCCTCCATGCCATAGGCGATCGTCGCCGCGCAGGCTTTCTCGTCGAACGCGTCCATTTCGACGATGTCCGGCGTCGGCTGCTCGAGGGCGAGCTCGAAGACTTTGAGCCCGAGCCCGTTGGCGGTGCAGAGCTGGTTGATGGCGGCGCCGCCGGCGGCGAAATTCGCCACCATCGCCTTGGTGACGGACTGCGGGAAGGCGGACACACCGCGCTCGGCGATGCCGTGGTTGGCGGCGAAGACGGCGACGAGCGGGCGCGCCACCTCCGGCTTCTCGCGCCCCTGCCAGGCGGCCATGAAGAGCGCGATCTCCTCAAGCCGGCCGAGGCTCCCCGGCGGCTTCGTGAGAACCGCCTGGCGGGCGGCCGCAGCGTCACGCGCGTTCACGTCGGGGCCTGGAAAGCCGGCGACAAGATCCCTGATGTCATCGAACGGCAGGCCGCTCTCGGAAAGCTTCATGCGGCCCCTCCGCCCGATTTCTGCCGCCGGGTTCTCCCGGCGGGCCCGCGGGTTTATAGGTCGGAGTCGGGCCGGGGCAATCGCTTCAAAACGTCGCCGCCCGGTCGGAAGGCGGAATTTCGATGCCCGATATCGCCGCGCGGCTCCGTTCGCTCCCCGACGACACGCTTGCCGCGCTCGCCTTCTTCTCGCGCGTGCCGGTAAAGCCTCAACCGCTCTCGTTCGATCTCCGCCGCATCGCCGGCGCGTGGCCCGCCGCCGGCTTCGTCCTGGCGCTCGGCCCGGCAATTCTTTTCCTCGTCGCGTCGTTTTTGCGGATTCCGCCGCTCGTCGCGGCGGCGCTTTCGCTTGCGGCGATGGCGTTCCTCACCGGCGGCATGCATGAAGACGGTCTCGCCGACACCGCCGACGGGTTTGGCGGCGGGAAGACACGCGAGGAAAAGCTTGCTTTGATGCACGACAGCCGGCTTGGCGCATTCGGCGGGCTTGCGCTTCTCTTCGCTATCCTCATCAAGGTCGCGGCGATCGGCGCGATCGGCCATTCGCCGTGGCGCGCCGCGCTCGCGATCCTCTGCGCCGCCGTTGCGTCGCGGACGCTGGCGCTCTGGTATTGGAACACGACTTTGCCGGCCCGACCCGACGGGATGGCAGCGACGGCCGGCCGGCCCGACCCGGAATCGCTTGCGGTCGCAAGCATCCTCGGGCTCGCCGCGGCGATCCTCCTGCTCCTCTTTTTCAAGTTCGCGGCGCTCCTCGGGCTTGTTCTCGCGGCGGCGGCGGTGCGGCTTTTCGCGAGCCTCTCCAATCGACAGATCGGCGGCCACAGCGGCGATACGATCGGGGCGGCCCAGCAGGTCGCCGAAGCGCTTCTTTTTGCAGGGCTCGCAGCCGCCACTTCCGCCGCGGCGTGATCGACCCTAGAGTCAATCCATGTTCGGCCTGAACGACCACAACTCGCTTCGCTTCGTCTATCTGACCGCGCTCCTCGTGATGCTGGTCGGGAGCGTCGGGCTCGGCCGCAACCGGCGCGCCGCCAAATTCCGCCATCTCGGCGTCTGGCTGCTGATCGCCATCGCGCTCGTCGTCGTTTACGCCTACCGCGGACGCGTCCTCGAAGCCGCCGCGCCGGTGATCCAGGAGCTTGCGCCGAGCCGCGTCGCCGAGGCGACGAGCCCGCAGGGGCAGCAGGAGCTGGTCGTGCGGCGCTCCGACGACGGACACTTCCATCTCGACGCAATGGCGGACGGGGTGCCGGTGCGCTTCCTCGTCGACACCGGCGCGAGCACCACGGTGCTGACCGCCGCCGACGCAGCGCGCGTCGGAATCGACCCGTCGTCGCTCAGCTACGATCGCGCGGTGCAGACCGCGAACGGCATGGCCTATTATGCGAGCGCTTCGCTCTCCAGCCTGTCGATCGGCCCCTACCACCTCGCCTCGGTGCCGGTCGGCGTCATGCCGGCGGGCAAGATCGACACGAGCCTTCTCGGCATGAATACGATCAACCGCTTCTCGAGCTGGCGCGTCGAGGGCGACAAGATGATGCTGGTGCCGTAGCCGCTCAGGCGGCCGCTTGAAGCCGGTCTCCCTGTCAATTCCTGTCAGGAAAATCACGACCTTGCGCCGCGCAATTGACGCCTGCAGTAGACCGGGCGACCGGTCTTCGTGAGACGGGCGGGCTCGACGAACGCGCGACGCGGTCAAACCGGCCGAAGGTCAGACGACTGCCGTCGCTTCGGTCCGGATTCGGATCGCCTTCACTTCGAGGGCCGATCCGCCCGTGAGATGGGGCTCGATGCGGTCGATCTGGCCCGACCCGGCAACGGCGGCGAGCGCATGGCGGATGACCTCCGCGCCGGCGCCGGGGCGGGTTCCCTCCTCCGTCATGATCTGCCGCCAGCGGCGGGCGCCCGGCCGGTTCTGAAAGAGCCCGATCATGTGGCGCGTGACAGCGGAGACGCGCCCGCCCGAGGCGCAGTGCGCCTCGGCGTAAGGGATCATGCGCTCCGCCGCCGCTTCCGGCGTGACCGGGTCCGCGTCGCCGCCCATCAAGCGATCCACCGCGGCAAGCATTGCCGGATGCTGGTAGGCGGCGCGGCCGAGCATCGCGCCATCGACGAAGGCAAGCTCCGCCCGCACTGTGTCGAGATCGCGGAGGCCGCCGTTCACGCCGACGAAGACGCCGCCGAGCCGCGCCTTCAATCGATGCACGCGGGCATAGTCGAGCGGCGGCACGTCGCGATTCTGCTTCGGCGAAAGACCGGAGAGCCAGGCCTTTCGCGCGTGCACCCAGATCGCGTCGGCGCCGGCCTGGAGCACCGCATCGGCGAGCTGATCGAGCGCCTCCTCGGGGTCCTGGTCGTCGACGCCGATCCGGCACTTGACGCTGACCGGAACGCCGACCGCCCCCTTCATCGCCGCGACGCATTCGCCGACCAGCGCCGGTTCGCGCATCAGGCAGGCGCCGAATGTGCCCGACTGAACCCGATCCGAAGGGCAGCCGACATTCAGGTTGATCTCGTCATAACCAAAATCGGCGCCGATCCGCGCCGCCTCGGCGAGACGGCGAGGCTCCGCACCGCCGAGCTGCAGCGCCACCGGGTGCTCCTCGGCGTCGAAGCCGATCAGGCGCGCGCGGTCGCCGCGGATCACCGCCTCCGCGGTCACCATCTCGGTATAGAGGCGCGCCCGCCGCGTCAGCCCGCGATGGAAGAAGCGGCAGTGCCGATCCGTCCAGTCCATCATAGGCGCCACGGCGATGATAGGTCGTTGATATTTCTGCATTTTTCCCGTATTTTTCGGACACCTAGACCGTGTGCAAGTTCGCCTTTTTGTAGGCGTTTCTACGACCCAATGCGACCCTCTACGACCGCTCCCTGCACACGAGGTGCACACGTTACGCCACCTTCTCAAAACGCCCTTCCGGTAAGTGGCGCGTGCAGGTTCGACGCAGGGGCCGCTACCGCGGCGAGACGCTCTTCCTGCGCAAGGATGCCGAGCTGTGGGCGCGGCGGATCGAGCGCGAGATCGACCTCGGCCGGACCCCGACAGCGAAGAAGGTGCAAGGCGACAAGGCGTTCGGCGACCTTATAGACCTTCACCTTCGCGATATGGAGGGCACTTTCAGCAGTTCCATGCTGAAACCTCTGGATCGGCCGATAGTATCTCCGGCTCGCGAGCTTCGTGCGCTATGACTTAGGCTACTTCGACGACGCGACCTGCAGGCTGGAGCCGATCGCCAATCCCTTCGGGGCAAAAGTGTTACCCATGTCTCCGGAATAAACCGTCACCTATGTGTCCGGAATGGACCGTCGTGCGCACGGCGCGACAGCGCCGGCAAGGACAATCAAGATCGGATTGAACGTATCCCGTGCCTGACCTTCATCGCCTGACCGCCGTCGCGGGCATCGCCCTCGTTCGAGCGGGCCGCCTCGACGCAACCGACTGGGTCGCGGCCTGCATCGACCGGGCAAGGACCCGCGAACCGGCGATCCATGCCTTCACGCATCTGCGCTCCGGGGACGCAGCGCCCGCAATTGTCGCGGCGAGGGACAACAGCGTGCTCGCCGGAACACCGTTCGCGGCGAAAGACATCCTTGATACCGCCGACATGCCGACTGACTTACGGTTCGCATATCTGGGCCGGCCACCGTCCCCGCGCCGATGCCGCCGCCGTGGCGCTGACGTGTCGCGCCGGAGGTACGCTGATCGGCAAGACCGTCTCGACAGAGTTTGCGACGATGACGCCGGGGCCGACCGTCAATCCGTCGAATCCGGCTCACACGCCCGGCGGCTCTTCGTCCGGCTCGGCGGCCGCCGTCGCCGATTTCTCGTGCCCCCTCGCCTTCGGGACGCAGACTGCGGGAAGCGTGATCCGGCCGGCCGCCTTCTGCGGCGTCGTCGGCTACAAGCCGACCTACGGCACGATCCACCGCGCCGGCATGAAGGTGATCAGCGAATCGCTGGATACGATCGGCGCCATCGCCCGCTCCGTCGCCGATTGCGCCCTCCTCGTGCGCGCGGTGACGCGCCTCGATCTCGGCGATCCGGAGAGCCGGCTCGACCACGCACCGCGTCTCGCCGTCACCATCGGACCGGACGCGGCGACAGCGAGACCTGAAACGGTCAAGCTCATCGAACGCGCCGCCCGGGCGGCAGCGCACGCCGGCGCCACTGTTCGCGCGCTGTCGCTTCCCGTCGAAGCCGATACGGCGTTCGCGCGCCACCCGACCGTCATGTTCAGCGAAGCCGCCGAGGCACTTGCCTGGGAGATGGACCACGCCGGCGACGAACTCTCCCCGGCGCTGCGCGAAAAGCTGACCGCAGCGCGCGCGCTGCCGCCGGACGCCCTGCCCGAGGCGCGCGCTTCCTTTGTCGATGCGCGCCGCGCCTTCGTCGACATCTTCGTAGCGCACGACGCTATCATTACGGCGAGCGCGCCCGGCGAGGCGCCGCATGGCCTCGCCTTTACCGGCGATCCCGCCTTCAACCAGCTCTGGACCGCGCTCCACGGGCCATGCGTGACCGTCCCCGTCGGGGAGGGTCCGAACGGGCTTCCCCTCGGCGTGCAGATTGTCGCCGCGCCGGGCCGCGACGCCCAAGCGCTCGCCATTGCAGCGTGGCTGCAGGACGCGATGACCTGACGCGATGACGTGACGCGGGCGGATCGGCCGGCCTGACATTCACACGCGGCGAGGACAGGAGACCGCAACGAGTTCCCGAACGGGGACATGCGGCATGCCCGACCGACTGCGCTTTCAACCAAGCCGTCCCGCACCCGCTCCGAGACTGCGCCGAGGAGACTGCGCAGGTCTCAGGAGAAGCGCGGCGCTTCTCCGGGGGCCGGCGTGTATGGATAGCTGCCGCGCTTGAGAACCGCCTCGGCTCCGCCCAACTCCTCGATGCGCCGCTCCTGATCGTTAAATGCCCGCGCCGAGACTTCCGCCGGATCACAGATGGCCCTCAGCCGGCGTTCGCCCTCGGCGATCAGCGCGTCGTGACCGCCCACCAAGGCAAGGTCGCGCGTTTCCATCGGATCGGCGTCGAGGTCGAAGAGCTGCGGCCGGTAGCCATCGTAGTGCACGTATTTATACCGGCCGAAGCGGACCATGAAGATGCCGGTCATCGACCCGACCGCATGGTATTCGCTGAAGACGGTCCGGTCCGCGTCCTGCGCCGTCAAGCAGCCACAGGAGCGATGTCCCCGGGAGCTTGCGCTCCTCCGGCGCTGCGGTCTCGCCGACCGCGTCGATGATCGTCGGATACATGTCGACCAGCGACACGGGCGTGGAGACGCGATGACCGGAGGGAATGCCCGGCCCCTTCAGGATCAGCGGCACGCCGACCGCTTCCTCGTACATATTCGACTTGCCCCAGAAGGTGCGCGTTCCGAGATTGTCGCCGTGGTCGCTGGTGTAGACGACCAGCGTGTCGTCCTCGAGGCCGGTCTCACGCAGCACTTTCAGTACGCGCCCGATGTTGTCGTCGAGGAACGACACCATGCCGTAATAGGCGGCAAGCGCGATGCGCACATGGTCCTCGCTGCGGAAATGATCCTCGTAGTTCTGCACCTCGCGCAGCTTGCGCAGTACCGGGTGGTCGGGGAAATCGGCGGGATCGCGCAGGCGCGGCAACGGCAACTTCTTGAGGTCGTAGAGGTTGAAGAACTCCGGCGGCGCCACCAGCGGGAAATGCGGGCACACGAATGAGATGAACAGGCACCACGGCTTGTCGGGCCGCTTCGCGGCGGCGTTCTTCAGCCACTGCACGGCCTCATCGCGGATGTTGCGATCATACTGGAGGTAGGTGGAGTCGCCCGCCCCTGCGTCGCCGGCCAGTTGTCCGGTGCTGTCGCGCGCGGGCGGCGGGCGGCGCAGCATGCCCTGCACGTCGCCTTCGCCCTTGAGCACGTGCAGCGGCAGGATCTCGTTGTCGAAGCCGTTGGGATCCTCACTGCCGCGATAATGCAGCTTGCCGATCGAATCGCATCGATGGCCCGTGTCATGCAGCCGGTGTCCCCAGGACGCCGGCGTGCCGCGATAGGGGAAGGCGTTGTCCCAATAGCCGATGGCGTGAACGTAGCGCCCGGTGGCGAAGCTCGCGCGGCTCGGTACGCAGATCGGGCAATTGCAGTAGGCGTTCTCGAACAGCGTCCCGCCACCGGCGAGCGCATCGAGATTGGGCGATCGGACAACGCTGTTTCCGTACGAGCCGAGAACGCGCCGGCTGTGCTCGTCGGACATGATGAAGACTACGTTGCGTCCCTGCATGGCTGCCTTCTTCTCACTGGCGTTCAGGCGACCGACGGGCCGCTGTCCGCTTCCTCTGTTAATTCCGTTTCGTTGCTCATCAACACGCAGTCGGCGACCGGCACGGTCAGCACCACGGCGGTCCCGGCCTGGCGGAAATCCTTCCGGTCGCCCTGCACCCTCAGCGTCAATCCGCCGCCGACGTCGATCTGGTAATCGACGATGTTGCCGAGAAAAGCCGCTTCACTGACCACACCCTTCAACTGATTGGTCGCGTCGGGGGCGTCGGCGGCGGAAGCGAACCGGATGGCCTCCGGCCGTATGGCGACGATGACGGAATCGCGCCGCCGCATTGCCGCAGTCGGTCGCGATCAGGCGATGCGCTCCGACGCTGACGACGGCCGTTTCGCGACCGCGCGAGACGATCGTGACGGGGACCTGGTTCACCTGACCCATGAAATCCGCCACGAAGAGATTCGCCGGCCGCTCGTACACGTCGCGGGGCGAACCGACCTGCAAGACCTTGCCGCGATGGAAAACCGCGATCCGGTCGGAAAGCGCCATCGCCTCCGCCTGATCGTGGGTCACGTAGATGAAGGTGATGCCGGTCCGCCGCTGCAGGCTCTTCAGCTCCGAGCGCATGCGTTCGCGCAGCTTCGCATCAAGATTGGAAAGCGGCTCGTCGAGCAGCAGGATCGAGGGCTCGACGACCAGCGACCGCGCCAACGCCACGCGCTGCTGCTGGCCGCCGCTGAGTTGGCCGGGATGCCGGTCCTCAAGGCCTTCCAGCCCGACGGCAGCGAGGATCTGGTCGACGCGGGACTTCCTGTCGCGTCGGTCGACCCGCGCGTAGCGAAGGCCGAACGCCACGTTTTCGACGACCGACATGTGCGGCCATACGGCGTAGTTCTGGAACACCATTCCCATGCGCCGGCGCTCGGGCGGCACAACGCCGGCCGGCGAGGAAAGCACGTCACCGCCGACGGTGATCGTGCCGCCGTCCGGTGCGAGGAAGCCCGCGAGAAGCCTGAGCGTCGTCGTCTTGCCGCAGCCGGAGGGGCCAAGGAAGCGTGACGAACTCCTTCTCTTCCACGGCAATGTCTATTCCGCGCAATGCGCGGAATGCTCCGAAATTCTTGGTCAGCCCTTCGATGGTGATGAACGCCACGTCCTTGCGGTCCTCAGATGGCCGGTGTGTCGCCGGTCGGCCGGATGCGGCTGTTGCTCGACAGCCAGTTGAGCGGCAGGCTGACCAGCAGCGTGACCACGATTGTGAACACCGCGAGCGCCGCCACCACCTCAAGCTGGCCGAGATCGTTCAGGCGGAAGATCGCGACGGAGATCGTCTCGGTGCCGCCGGAATAAAGCAGGATGGTGGCGCTGAGCTCGCTCAGAGCCGGGATGAACACGAGCAGGAATGCCACCGCCAGACCGGGCCGCGCGAGCGGCAGAAGGATATGCCACAATGCGCGGAGCTGCGACGCGCCTGCGATGCGCGCCGCCTCTTCCAGCGACGGGTCGATCTGGCGAAGCGTGGCATTGGCGCTGCGCGTCGCCAACGGCACGAAGCGCGCCACATAAGCGACAAGCAGAATCCAGATCGTGCCGTAGATGGCGAAGGGCGGGCGGATGAAGGCAAGCAGCACGCCGACCGCCATCACCGTGCCCGGAAGTCCGAGCGGCAGGATCGCGAGGTAGTCGAGAAGGCGCCTCCCTTTCGCCCGCGTGCGCAGATCCATATAGGCGACGGTTGCGCCGATGAGGACGGCGCAGATTCCCGCCGCCGCCGCCAGGCGGAAGCTGTTGATGATGCCGCGCACGGCGATCTGGTTGCTGAAGAGGGCCTCGTCAAAATTGGCCAGCGTGAAGTTCGCCGGCGTCAGGGCCTCGATCCAGCTGCGGCTGAAGGCGGCGATGGCAAGCACCGCCACCGGCGCGACGGCGCTGAAGAAGACCGCGACCATGCAGAATGCGAAGAGCGGCCATTTCCATGCGCCGAGCCGCACAGTTTCGAAGCGCAATCCGCGACCGCCGACGGTCGTGTGCGAGCGACGTTCCAGGTAGCCGCGCTGGACGACCAGACCGGCGGCAGTGAGGAGCACCAGCATCATCGAAAGCGCCGAGGCCTCCGCCCAGCGCGGCGGGTAGGCGCCGATGACCCCGTAGATGCGGGTGGGCAGGAAAGTGATCTGCGCCGGCAGTCCCAGGAACGCCTGCGGCCCGAACAGCGCCATCGAATCGATCGCGGAAAGCAACGCCCCGCCGGTAATTGCCGGAGCGACGAGGGGAAGATTGATGCGCAGCAGGACGCCCCAGCGGCGCGCGCCGAGAAGCTGCGCCGCCTCCTCGAAAGATGCGTCGACCGAGCGAAGCGCGCTATGGGTCATGAAATAGGTGAACGGGAAGACGTGCATCCCGATGACAAAGATGACCCCGCCCATGCTGAAGATGTTGAGCGGCCCGCGGGTCAGCCCGAACAGCGACTGCAGGGCGCGGTTGAAATAGCCGGCGTCCGGTCCGAGCAGGATGATGTAGGCGATCGCGGTGAGATACGGCGGCGTGATGTAGGCGAGCGCAACAAGCGCCTGCACTGTTCGCCGCAGCGGAATGTCGCTGCGGGCCGTCGCCCAGGCCAGCGGAACGCCCAGCAGCACGCTGATGGCCCCGGCTCCGAGGGCGAGGATCAGCGTGTTCACAAGCGGCGCGAAGTTCTGCGACCGCGCATAGACGCGCGTGATGTAGCCGAGCTGGAAGTCGCCGGGGATTCCGAAGGCCGCCATCAACAGCCACAGAAGCGGGTAGCCGACGATCAGGAGGAGCAGCCCGATCGCAATGGCGAATACGAGCGTGCTCCCCTGAAACCTGCCGTGACGGCGCGCGAGTCCGCGTTCCACCGACGCCACGATCACTCTTCCTCGGGCTCTCTGCGGACGAAGCTCAGATGCCCCACTCGCCGCCGAACACGTCCGTCATGCGCTGCAAGATGTCCTGCCGCTTCTGCTTGTATTCGGCGTAGTCGAGCGTCAGCAGCTTGATCTGGTCGAGCGGCGGGCTGCCGGTCGGCGGCGCGACGTCCGTGCGGCTTGAGTATTTGCCGCCCTTGACCAGGAGCTCCTGCGCTTCCTTGCTCATCCAGTATTCATGAAAGAGGAAGCCCGCGTTGGGGCTTGCCGAACCCTTGACCAGACCCACGGCTCCGGGCTCGGTCGGCACGCCCTCCGACGGGTAGACGAAGTCGGTTGGCTTTCCCTGCTGCTTGGAGCGCCACGCGATGTTGTCGTTGGTGGCGAAGGCCGCGCCGCGCTCGCCACTCTCCAGGACCTGCGTGACCAATTGCGGTGACGCCACGCGGATCGGCTCGTTCGCAGCAAGCGCTTCGAGCAACTCCCATCCGAGGTGCTTGGCCATCGTGTAGAGGCGCGGCGCGCCGTCGCCGTTGGCGCTGCTGAAGAACGTGAGGCGTCCTTTGAACGCGGGCTTGGTGAGGTCCGCCCACGTCTTCGGGGCTTTGTCGCCGCCGAATTCGTCGACATTGTACTGCACCACGCCCTGGGTCAGGCGGTCGGCCATCCACGCTCCGTCCGGGTCGCGGAGATCGGGCGAAATGACTGCGTCGGCATCGGACTTCTTCTCCAGCAGCAGGCCGCGCTCCTTCATCACCAGCAACGCCGCGAGATCCGACGCGTCGACCATGTCCGCCTGGATATGGCCGGCATCCGCTTCGGCCAGCACCTTCGACGTCACGTCCGCCGATCCGCCGCGGAAGTACTCGACGGCGATGCCGTATTTCTCCTTGAATGGACCCACGATGGCATCGACGATCTTGGTGTCGAGGCTCGTGTAAAGCGTCACCTTTCCCTCGGTCTTGGCCTTCGCGATGTCGATCTCCGACGCCATGGTCGGCGCACCGTCCGCGGCCCAACTCCGGCGACCCGCGAGCAAGATCGGCGTCGCGGCAATACCCTTCAGAACGGTACGACGGGGCAGTTTCTTCATGGATATCCTCCCTTGAAGCTTCCGTGGTGAAGCCACGTCTTCTTGGTCGGAATATTGACGGCGGGCCAAAATCGGGACAAGCGCTAACAGGAAGACGAACGATAACGCATGGTAATCGCATGTTCGATCTGCGCATCGTGGACTACTTCCTCATGGCCGTGGCCCGAGGCTCGCTCCGCGCCGCCGCACAGGATCTCGGCGTCACCCAGCCGGCACTGACAAAGGCCATCCGAAGATTGGAAGATTCGTTCGGTGCGCCGCTCTTCGATCGGCGCGCACGCGGTGTCACGCCGACCGTCTACGGCAAGGCGCTGCTGCGCCACGCCAAGGACCTGAAGGCGGCGCTCCAGGCCGCGCGCGAGGAGGTCGACGCACTCCGCATGGGCGGCGCGGGCTTTGTGAAGATCGGCGCCGGCCCGTCATGGCAGGACGCAGTGCTGCCGGACGCCATCGCGGAGTTGCGTGCCACGCGGCCGGGCGTCCAAATCCATGTGACGGGCGGCGGGGACGACCAGCTCAAGGAGCAATTGAGGAGCGGCGCGCTGGACTTCGTCCTGGCTGCTGTGCCGGAGACGCCGCGGCTCGAACCGGAGCTGGCGTGGTGGCCTCTCCTGGCGGACGAGTATTGCGTCATCGCCGACGTCGGACACCCCCTTCGCCGCCGCCGGCGTATCAAAGCGGACGACCTTTTGGGGTATCCGTGGATCCTCCCCCCGGCCACGACCTACATGGTGGGACGCCTGCAGCACATTCTGCGGGCGGCCGGTCTTCCAGCTCCTGCACCGGCCATCGAGACGGATGTCATTCCGCTCAAGTTCGCGCTGATGCGCGGCAGCCAGTATCTGAGCTACCACGCGGCCGCACATCTGACGGCACTCGACCCCGGTTTCATCACGCCGGTCGAAGTTCCAGGCACGCGCGCCGTCCGCCAAGCCGGCCTGATCAATCGGCAAGGCGCCGATTTCAGCCCGGCCGCAAGAGCCCTTGTCGGCATATTAGAGCGCAAGTGCTCCGCCTTCAGGTAGACGGCGAACTCGGGCCAGCCATTTCCTGGTCACATGGCGAGCTGGCTCAGGGCATACGTCGAATGCTCCTCGCCGTCCTGCGCCGCTATTCCTTCGTCCCGCCCGCCGTCATGCCTGTTACAAGGAAACGTTGCGAGAAGAGAAACACGATGAGCACCGGTGCCACCGCGATCAGGATCGCCAGGGCGAGGGTCGAGAGCGAAATCGTGGTGGATGCCGCATTGGTCGGGTTGAACTGACCCACGTTCGACAAGAGCTCCGTGATGCCAACCTGAATCGGGGCCTTTCGTCCCGGAACCGTCACGAAGGGCAGGAAGTAGTTGTTCCAGTTGCTGGTGAAGTTGAAAAAGCCGACCAGGGCGATGACCGGCGTCGCAAGTGGCATGGCCACCATCCTGAACACCTGAAATTCACCGGCTCCGTCGATGCGGGCGGCGTCCAAGAGATTCCTGGAGATGGCGGTCGAGAAGTAGATGTAGGTCAGATAGACCCCGAACGGGAAAAACGAAAACGGCAGGATCACCGAAAGCGGATTGCCGATCAGCCTCACGGCGCTGAGCTCGAGGAAAATTGGAAGCACCAGCGCGGTACTCGGCACCAGCATGACGATGAGCGTCAGGGCAAGGAGCGCTCTGCGACCGGGGAATTCCGTCAGCGCCAGCGCGTAGCCCGCAGGGATGCTGATCGCGAGCGTAATCGCGAGCGACGCCAGGCAGTAGAAGGTTGAATTGGCAAGCCAGGTCCAGATCAGGCCATGCTGGAAGTCGACCAGCGTGCCCCAGTTGTGGATGAACGTGGGTATGTCGCCGAGTGCGAACGGGTTTCCGAGCAGAAGTTGCCGGTCGGTCTTGGTAGGAGCCAGAACGAACCAGCCGAGCGGAATGACAAAGAACAGCACGAAGAAGACGAGAAGCAGCGCCGCCAGAACGCGACCGAGCCATGCTCCCGGCGTTGCGTCGCGCTGCATCCTCCCGCGGAGCTGACCTTCATGCGCGCTCAAAGAGGCCACCCCGGAAAACGAAAAACGCGCTCAGCACGACGGCGATAAGCAGGAGAACCAGCGAGATCGCGGCCGATCCGTTGAAGTTGCTCTGCTTGAACGCATAGAGGAAAGCGAGCTGGTTCAGCGAATAGTCCTGCGTGACCACCCCCCGGCTCGCCTGGGAGAGAACCTTGGGCTCGACGAAGAGCTGCGTGCCGCCGGCGAACGACAGGATGACCATGTACGAGATCCACTTCCGCAACAGCGGAATCTGAATGGACCAGGCAGTGCGGATGGGGCCGGCGCCATCAACGCGCGCGGCCTCGATCAGGTCGTAGCTGATGTTGTTGAGTGCACCGTACATCACGACGATCCATCCGCCCGCGCCAGTCCAGAATGCGACAACAGCGAGAACGACGTGTAGATGGTCGACCTGTATGACGTCGACGAATGTCTTGTAGCCGAGGGCTTTCAGAACGAAGGAAACCGGGCTCACCGTGGGATCGAGCACGAAGAGCCACAACATGACGCTGGCGGCCCCGGCCAAGGCGCCGGGAATGTAACAGGCGAACCTCACACCGGTTGACAGCCAGCGAACGCCGATGGCGTGGATGATAAGGGCAAGGAGCACGACCAGCACCACCAGGCTGATGAGCCAAACGAGCAGGTAGAGGCTGACATGCTGCAAGGCCGGTAGGAACCGAAAGTCGTGAAACACCCGGACGAAATTGGCGAAGCCGACGAAAGCGCCGCGCTTGGTGAAGGCGAGATAGATCGCGTAGGCCGTCGGCAGGATGCCGAAAGCGAGAAGAAAGAGCGTGTAGAGGCTTACGAACATAATTCCAGTTCGGGCCTGAACACGGTCCATGCTAGGCATTTTCCGCGAAACGGACCGCTGCCCGCCCTGGCGGGGGCGGGCAGCGGCGTCAGTTGGTGTGTTCACGTCGTCAGACTCCGACGTTCGAACAAGGCATCAGGTCAGTTGGTGTCGTAACCCTCGACCTGAGCTTCGTTCTTCATCTCCTGCTGCCAAGTCGCGGAAAGGTCGGCAATCGTCTTTCCGGCTGCCAGTCCCGGCACAATGATCTTGGACCAGGCGGTCTCGGGAGAGAACTTCGGATAGCTCCAACCGCTCCAGACGCTTGACGCCGCCGTGGATACCGCCGTCTTGAAATCGCCGGCGTAGAAGCCGCTGGCGGCCTGCTTGGTAAGCCACGCATCGGCAGCGGACGCATAGGCGGGAAGCCCACCCGTACCGGCCGTCTTCTCATTGGTGATGATGAACTCGAGGAACGTCTTGATGGCGGCGATATTGTCCTTCGAATGGCTCGAGACGTACCACATGCCGCCGCCCACGTTGCCGGTGACCTTGTCGCCTTTCTCCCAGTAAAGCGGAGGCGCCGCGCCCCACTCACCCGACTTCGCATTGACCGATGTCTTGTTCTGGAAAAGCGCGCCCGCATACCAAGCCGGACCTGGAATTGCGACGAGGTGATCCGCCTTGGCGGCGAAAGCGGCACTAAAGGCGCTGTCCTGCGTGATCGTGCCGTTCTTCAGCATGTGGTCCAGCAATGCCGTGACCTTTTTCGAGTTCGGATCGTTCACGTCAGACTTGAACGTGTCTCCGTCCATCTGGAAGATCGGCGCCTCTCCGCTCCAGTAGTAGATGTACGGGCCTTCGAAGCCGTCGCCAACCACGCCCAGGAAGTAGCCAGGGTGATCAGCCGCGAGCTTGTCGCTGAGGGCCTGGTAGTCCTCCCAGGTCTTGGGCACGTCGTAGCCGAACTTGTCGAGCAGGGTCTTGTTGTACCAGAACAGGACCGGCGCGAGGTCGTTCCTGAGCCCGACGATCTTACCGTCGACGGTCACGGGGGCGAGCGCACCCGGGGTGAAGCCATCGAGGAACTTCTGGTCAAACATGCCATCATTGAGCACAGCGGCGAATGCCTGAACGCCGTTGGTTTCCTTGGCCGCCCAGGCGGCGTCGTTCACCTGGGTGGAGAACACGACGTCCGGCCACCCCTCGCCGGCTTGGTCGGCGAGCCCGATCTTCGTCTGCAGCGAGCCCGATGCACCTGATGAGGCGTCGCCCACAACCATGTCGACCTTGACCTCAGGGTGGGCTGCCTGGAACGCCTCGACCGCCGGTTGGCGCACCGCGTCAACCCAGACAGTGATGGCGTTATTGTCAGCGGAAAAGGCTGGGCCGGCGGCGAGCAACGCCGAAAGCGCCAGAGTGATGTGCGGCAACTTCACGGTTTTCCTCCTCTCTAACGTTTAGGCTCTTGTTGTCCTATGCGACGGTTCTCGGCCGGACCGGGTCGGCCCCATCCGCCACGAGATGGGGTGCGGGTTTGAGCCGCGGATTGAACGGAGCAGCGCCCAAGTCGGCGCGGGCCAAGACGTCGGGTCGCGCCCAGTCGTGGCGGGTGGTTTCGGACAGCACCAGGCCGTGGCCGGGACGGTCGGGGGCGTAAATCCAGCCGTCGCGGATCTCAATCGGCTGCTCGACGAGGTGATCGAAATTCTGGAACGAGTATTCGAGCCATTCGACCTCTGGCAGGGCACACGCCGCGTGCACGCCGAGCTCCAGGAAGGTATTTCCGAGACTGACCGGGATTCCGAGCTCGGCGGCAAGCCAGCCGATCCGCATCACGTCGGTCACCGGGCCGTGGACATTCAAGATGTCCGTTCCGCCCGCCAGCATCAGCTGTCTCTTCCCGGCCGCGTCAAGGTATTCGCCGGAGTTGATCAGCGTCCACGGCGCGCCCTGACGCAGCATCCGCAGACCCTCGAAATCGTCACGCAAGATCGGGTCTTCGACCCAGGTCAGCCTGAAGCCGGCGTCGCGGATCTCAGTGAGTTTGACCAGCGCTTCCTTCGCGCCCCACGCTTCGTTGGCGTCGATCATGATAAGTGCGTGGGGACGGACCGCTTTCGTCAGGAGGTCGAGGCGGTGCAGGTCGCGCTCGAAGTCGGAGTGGCCAACCTTGATCTTGAATGCGCGGTAGCCGAGCGAGTCGGCGTCCCCGAAGAATTCGGTGAATGCGTCGTCGCCCAGGTGGAAATCGAGCCCCGAGGCATAGGCCCGCACGCGGTCGCGCCGGCTGCCGAGAAGCTGGTAAAGCGGCAGGCCGGCCTGCTTGGCGGCAAGATCCCACAGCGCGACTTGCACCGCCTCCCCGAACGGCAAGCTGTAGCCGCTCCGGTTACCGCCGCGCGGGCGCTCGACGCGGTGGACAAGTGCGGCTGGCGGCTGGCCCTCAAGGCGTGGCCAGACCTCAGTCCTGAAAACCCGGTTAAGCTCCTCGAGCGCGGGGAGTGTGCGATGCAGGTTCTGCATGAAACCGAGGCCGGAACGGCCCTGGTCGTCGAACACCTCAACCGCGGCGATACTGGCGTCGTCGACCCGAATCTGGCTGTCGCCGATGACACGATCCCGTGCGAACTGAAACCTGGTGATCTCGAAGGATGAAATGCGCACCGTGCTCGACCAATAAACGCCAATGATATATCAAACCATCATCTGTAATAGGCCACAGGAGTGACCGGGGACAAGAGGTGGCGAGCAAGATTCCCGCGACAGACGGCTAAGGAGCGGCGGTCGCGTGAGCGATCTGGCACATCCTTCAGAAGCTCCCAATTCGACCGCTCTCGCCCACCAAGCCGAATATCTGAAATATCAATTTTCATTTGTGATATCGCTACCCGCGTGATTAATATGCCTCTGACAGGCTCGGGCGAGAGGGCGATTGCCTGTGACGCGTGTAGTTCAAGGTCACAGCACGCGGCTCCGCGATCACCAACTAACGCCTCGCCCGCTATCAGGTCCCCTCGCCAAGGCGCTGGTGGGAAGTGACAAAAACCATGGGAGGCTGCATTGGATCGCCGGACATTTCTCTCGTCTCTAGCCGCTGCGTCAGCGCTGTCTGTGCTGCCGGCAAATCTCAGCAGAGCCGCCGGGCTCACTCAGAAATACAGTGGGACCAAGCTTCGGGTGATGCTCGGCGCGGGCGGCGGCGCGTTCGACGTCTACAAGAAGATGACAGAGACATTCACCCAGGAGACCGGGATAGGCTTTGACTACACCACGCTTCCCGACGCCGACTACTACTCGAAGATCGTGCTCGACGTTACGACGGGGACGAACTCGTTTGACGCCTACCTCTACACCTATTTCTGGAAGGGCGAGCTTGAGGCCGGCTTCGCCGATCTCGAGAAGCTGGTGCCGTCCATCGAATCGGCGCCGCCGCTCGGCCTCGACGACTATCCGGGCCAGGTGGTGGACGTCTATGGCCGCTCCAATGGCAAGCTCATCGGGCTTCCGGTCCTCGGCGACGCGACCATGTTTGTTTGGAACAGGGCGCAATATACGGATGCAGGACTCGACCCGGCAGCAGCACCAAAGAGCTGGGAAGAGGTCGTCGCCAACGGTCAGAAGCTAAAGGACGCGGGCAAGAACGGCTTCGGCCTGCCGGCCGGCAAGGGCTATCAGGTGGCCTGCCTCTGGATGATCCTCTTCGCCAAGTACGGCGGAGAGTATTTCGGTGCGAACTTCGCTCCGCAGTTCACCTCGGATGCCGCCCTCAATGCGACCAAGTTCATGGTCGACCAGTTGCAGCCGCTCGCGCCGAGCGGGAACTTGACCTGGGACTTCTCCGAGATGCTCGACGGCCTCGCCACGGGCGTGTCGGCCCAGGGCATGATGTGGCCGGGCGGCTTCGGGCGGATGCTCGATCCGAAGCAATCGGCGGAAGCCGACAACCTATCCTACGAGGCGACGCCCGATGCTTCGCTGCTCGGCGGCTGGGCGGTCGGCGTGAACGACAGCTCGGCGAACAAGCAGGCTGCTGCTCTGTGGGCGGCCTATCTGGCTTCGGCCGAGGCCCAGAAGCAGGGCCCGGCTCCGGCACGCATCTCCGTCCTCGGCGATCCCGAACTCGCCAAGGCACACCCGCAATATCCGGCGGTGCTGCAGGCGCTGAGCGGCAAGCTCGCCCAATTCCCGAACGTTCCGCAATCGGGGCAGGTTGTCGCCTACCTCTATGACGAGCTCAACGCGGCGATCAGCGGCGACAAGTCGGCCGAGGATGCAATGGCGGACATGCAGAACCAGACCGAGCAGTTCATTGCCGCGCTGAACATCCGGAAATAGCTTAGCCGGAATTGGAAGTCTGTCCCCACGACGCTGACTCCGCGTCGTGGGGAAGTGTTTTTTGAGACGCACGGATATCGATGCGCTTCGCCCGCCTTAAGATCCTCCGTCATACCGGAGCGGGAGTGTTTCTCATTCCGGCCGGGCTGGCGACGCTGCTCGTACTGGCCGTGCCACTCGCGCTTTCGGCCTATTTCAGCGTCACCGGCTGGATGCTCACCGTCGCCAGCAGCCAGAGCCGCTTCGTCTGGCTCGGCAATTATTTCAACGTTCTGTCCGACAAGGCGTTTTGGAATGCGGTCTTTGTGACGCTTACCTACACGATCGTCGGGGCGGCCTGCGAAGCGGCGCTCGGGCTCGTCCTTGCGTTGATATTCAGGCAGCGTTTTCCGGGACGCGGAATTCTCAGAACTCTGATGATTTTGCCCATGGTCCTGACCCCGGCGGTCGTCGGCATGTTCTGGAAGTTGCTCTACGACGACGACTACGGCGTCTACAACTACGCCCTGTCGCTCTTCGGATTGCCGCACGTGTCATGGCTGAGCCGTGCCATGGCTTTGCCGTCGGTGCTGTTCATGGATATCTGGGAAACCTCGCCATTCTTCATGCTCGTGCTGCTGGCCGGTCTGCAGACGGAGGATAAGTCCGCAGTCGAGGCGGCGCGCATCGACGGCGCTTCGGGTTGGCAGGTCATACGCTACCTGACACTACCCCACCTGCTTCCCTACATCGCGATCGCCGCCGCATTTCGCGCGATCGGCGCGCTCTCGGAATTCGACAAGGTCTACATGCTGACGCTCGGTGGTCCCGGTTCGGCCACGACGACGATGAGCCTATTGAACTACAAGCTCGGCTTCGTCGCCTTCAACATCGGCCGAGCTTCCGCGATGTCGTGGATCATCGCGATCGTCACGGTGGTCGTCGCGTCGCCGCTCATCGCCTATCTCCTGCGCGGCAGACGGGCGCAGGTCAGGCGCTAGAGAATGCTGAAGCGCGTTCTCATCAGCGTTGCGGTCACGGTCGGGGTCCTCATCTACCTGTTCCCCTACACGTGGATGGTTCTGTCGGCTTTTCGCCACCCGGTCGATACGCTGGCAGTTCCGCCGAAGTTCATATTCGAGGTCACCTTCGACGGTTTCTATAAGGTCTTCAGGACCAACTTTTCCCCGTATCTGCTCAACAGCGTGTTCGTGACGACACTAAGCGTCGCCATGACCATCCTCATCGCGACGCCTGCCGCTTACGCTCTTATCCGGAATCAGCGCGGAGGGCAGGTATTCCTGCTGTTTGTGCTTGTCGCGAAGATGCTTCCGGCGATCGCGCTGGCCGTACCGATTTACATCGTCGGCAACCTGCTGCATCAGCTCGACACCTATCAGGTGCTCATCGCGGTCAATATCGCGTTCAACCTTCCGTTCGCCATCTGGATGATCAGGGGATTTCCTCATCGACCTGCCCGACAACATGATCGAGGCCGCCGTCGTCGACGGGGCATCCGAATGGCAGGTTCTGATCCGAATCGCTACGCCCATTTCGCGGGGTGGAATTCTTGCGACCGCAGTCTTCATTTTCGTCGGCTGTTGGAACGAGTTCCTGTTCGCGCTGATCCTGACCAGCGGGCACGCGACGACCGCTCCGGTTGCATTGCTGAGTTTCCGTTCCTCCTACGGTGTGGAATGGGATGCGATCAGCGCCGGCGCATTCATGGTGTCCCTGCCCGTGATCATCTTCGCCTTCCTTATGCAGCGTTATCTGGTTGAGGGCCTGACCATGGGTGCCGTGAAGTGAGCTCAGCATCGTACACGCATGGGAGGCGAAAGTAACCCGCCCGATCGGCGAGCCGCATCGCGGTCCGGGGCATGCCTAACGCAGTCGATGGAATCAGCACGCGCCGAGAATCCGGTGAACGGAAATCCAGACCTGGAGCCTAGGCCCAAATGCGGTCACGCCGGGTGGACGTTGCTCGATCAAAGCACGACAGAGCAGCTATGAGTGATAGAACGTACCAGCGCGGAGGGTAAGCGGTGGCCAGCAAGATACCGCGGAAGACAGATGAGCAGGCCGGCAGTGGTCGTAGCCTGAGCAATTTGGCGTACGCGCGCGTCCTTGAGGTGTTGTTTGAACGCAAGCTGCCCGCCGGCTCGTTTGTCTCTCAAGGCGAACTCGTCGAGCTCACCGGCGTTCCGGTGGGCCCGTTGCGCGATGCGCTTCGCGTGCTCGATGCGGAAGGTGTCGTGACGATCCATCCTCGGACCGGGATCCAGTTCGTCAAGCCGGGACTCGAACTGACCCGGTCCACCTATCAGTTTCGCGGCATCCTCGAAGCTGCGGCCGTCGCCGTATTTGCCGAAACCGCTTCCGATGGCGAGATCGAAACGCTGTCCCGGCGACACGGCGAGATCAAAGCTCGTGTACAGCGTGACGGGATGAACGAGGCGCTTGTCGCGGAACTGGAAGCCCTGGAGAACCTGCTGCACGGTTCCATCGTGGCCAGCCTCAAGAACGAGCTGATCGATTCGAGCTACAAACGCATCCACAACTACATTCGCATTCTGCGGCTTGATCGACGCCTGACGCCACCTTTGGTGTTGCACACTCTGCGCGAGCACATGCGGATCATCGAAGCGTGTCGGAAGCGGAATGCGGCGGAGGCGGTCGCGGCGCTGCACGCGCATTTCGACGCCGCTTTGCAACGCAACCTCGGGCTCTACCGGTACGGCGCTGCGGGAGGACAGCAGGACGAGGAGAGGTCGGCAATCAGGGCGGAGCAATTTGAGATCGACCTGGCTTTGGCCGGTTGCGCAAGCCGGAGGCTCGTGATCTCGCGCGATGGGCGGCAGCCCGGAGAATATATCAACGGCCTGGAACTGGCCCGCCCGTGAAACCCTCACCGCGATTCCACCTGGAGCGGGCACCAGCGGAGAAACTCATGTCAGCTGGAAGCGAAAGGGTGACGCTTGGCCGCACCGGCCTGGCCGTCTCAAAACTGTGCTTCGGCACGTCCGCCATTGGCAGCATGCCGGAGGCTTTTGGCTATGCCGTCGATGAAGACCAGGCCCGGGCGACGCTGGCTGCGATCTTCGCGAGCCCGGTGAATTTCCTCGATACGGCACGCATCTACGGCCACGGACGTAGCGAACAGCGCATCGGCGCGGCGCTGAAGGCGATCGGCGGCCTGCCAGAAGGGTTCGTTATCAGCTCCAAGGTCGACCGCCACTTCGAAAGCAACGTGTTCGACGGCGCCAGGGTGCGGCGCTCGTTGGAAGAGAGCTTCGAGGCGCTCGGCCTCGATCACATTCCACTCATGAACCTACACGACCCGGAACATGCGTCGGATGCCGGAGATATCACCAGGCCCGGCGGTGCGCTGAGCGAGCTCTTCAAGATCAAAGAGGAAGGGCTGGTCGGGGCGATCGGCCTGGCCGCGGGACGCGTCGACGTGATGATGCCGCTTCTGCGCGAGTGGGACTTCGACGTGATTATCACGCATAACCGCTTCACGCTGGCCAATCGCAATGCAGAGCCGATGATCGACTTCTGTGTCAGCAAGGGCATCGCCGTGCTCAACGCGGCGCCCTACGCAAGCGGCGTCCTGGCCAAGGGATCGGACACCTACAAGAGGTACGCCTATCAGGAAGCATCGGAAGAGATGCTGAGCCCGATCCGCCGCATCGAGGAAATCTGCGACCGTTACGAGGTGCCGACCGGCGCTGCGGCCCTGCAGTTCTCTATGCGCGACCAACGGGTTGCCTCCACCGTCATCGGCATCAGCAAGGCGGAGCGTGTCGCCCAGACGCTCGAGTGGGCCGACTGGTCAATCCCGGCTGCGGCGTGGGACGAACTAACGGCGCTCCCCTATGCGACCGACGACCCGGCGACGACGCAGCAATACAGTCCAAGCTAGCAGCCGCGGGCGGCGCGCGCTCATTCGCGAAGTCGGTTATGCCCGGTGTCGACCCACGCCACGTCTGGCGCTTGCTTTCGCACGGATTGTTCGGCGCCAATGGGAACGCTTATGATTGGAGCGGCGGCGCTTAGTCGCCAATCTCGATGAGGGCCTTGATCAGCCCGACCTTCTGCGTTGCCCAATACGGGATGTCGTCTACGGCGTCCGCAAGCGTCGTGCGGTGAGTGATCAGGTGCTCGATCGGCACCTCTCCGCCTCGTATGGCCGCAGCAACATGCTCGAAGTCGAGCGAGGTGGCATTGCGACTTCCGAACAGGGTCATTTCCTTCCCGTGAAACTCCGAATTGCTGAACGTGATCGAATCCTTGACCACGCTGATAAACACATACCTCCCGCCATGGGCCACCAGACCAAAGCCCGCTCTCCATTGCCGCCCGACTGCCGGTCGCGTCGAACACGACGCCGAAGCCGTCGCCTCCCGTGGCTGCTTCCACCGACTTCAGGACGTCGCCCGATGAGGGAAGTCCGCGCGCTCCGGTAATAGACTGCGCCGCGGAAGCCCGCTCTTCATCGCGATCGAACACGAAAACATTCGCCCCGGCCAGTCGCGCGAACAGCGCAACGCCGAGTCCGATCGGCCCGACCCCACGACGAGAACATTGTCGTCTCTCGAAACAATGCCGCGCCTGACCGCGTGCGCGCCGATCGCCAGAAACTCAACCGTCGCACATTCATCGTTGGACAGGCCGTCGGCGCGAATGAGATTTCGGGTGGGCAGGGACAGGAGTTCCGCCATGCCGCCGTCCCGGTGAACGCCGAGCACCGATATGTTGACACAGCAATTGGGCTTTCCCGTCCGACAGGCGACGCATCGTCCGCACGAAATGTAAGGATTGGCGACGCAGATATCGCCCGGGGCGAAGTCCGAGTCGGGCGGCGCTTCGACCACCTCGACGGCAAGTTCATGTCCCATCACCCGGGGGTATTCAAGGTAAGGATGCTTGCCTTCGTAGATGTGGTAGTCAGTGCCACAGATACCGACCCGGCGCGGACGGACGAGCGCCTCATCGTCCCCTCGTTTCGGCGCGGACCTGTCTGCAAGCTTCAATTCCCCCGGCCTCACGCAAACGATCGCCCGCATAACGTCCTCCGGTCGTTTAGAACATGCCGCGCGAAGCGAGGTCAGACGCCAGCCTGCCGCCGCTTCTGAACGTTGTCGATGTAGACGACCAGCGCGATGAGCAATCCTTCCAGCACCATCTCCCAGAAGGGGTCGACGCCGAGAAGCACCGCGGCATTGCTCATGGTGGTGAAGAGTATGGCCCCGACGATGGTGCCGAGCACAGTGCCTCTGCCGCCGAAGAGGCTTGCGCCGCCGACCACCGTTGCAGCAATGGCCTGCAGCTCATAGGCGTTCGCCATCGACGGGGAGGCTACGCTGAGGCGGGATACCATCAGTATGCCGGCGAGCGCCGCGAGGCCGGAGCTCAGTAACATAGGCGACGATGGTGATGCGGAACGTGCTGATGCCCTGACGACGTGCGGCCTCGGCGTTCGAGCCCATCGCATACATGTAACGCCCGGTCCGCGTGTAGCGCAGCAGATAGTGGACCACGAATCCGACGACCAACATCGTCCAGAAGAGGTTGGGAAGGAACGTGGTGCCGCGTGCGAAATCCTTGACCTCGGCAGGCAGTCCGCCGACGGTCATGCCGCCGGACACGAGCAGCGCCAGGCCGCGATAGACCTGAAGGCCGGCCAAGGTCACGATAAAGGCGGGAATCCCCAAGCGGTTTATCGCCACGGCATTGGTGAACCCCACAAGGACACCGGCGAGCAGTGTCAGCACGGCGGCAGGTGCGAGGCCGAAACCATGTCCGCACATCTGCGCGAACGCGACACCGCAAAACGCAACGACCGAGCCCACCGACAGGTCGATGCCGGCGATGATGATCGTGCACATCACGCCGGTCGCAACAATCGCAGCGATCGGCGTCTGCCGCATCAGGTTGCTGATGTTGTTGTCGGTCAGGAAATTGGGCGTTGCCAGCGACAGCCCGATCCAGAGAGCGACCGTGAAACCGACCACGTAAGTTTCGATCGGCAGGCGTTGGAGAAAGCTCTGTACGGATAAGCCCGTTGCGCGATCGAGATTACGCGACGCTGACGGCATCGTCATGGTCCTGGTATTCGAAAAAAATGCATGGGCGCATGGAGACGCCGCGGCGTCTCCATGCGCGGAGTTGGTTGGCAGGTCAGTTACCCAGGAACGGGCTGAGCTTGCGCTTGGTGACGTCGAGCAGGCCCGCGAACTTCGGGTCGCCCATATTGGCCATGGTCACGACGCCGACACCGGTGTCGACATCCTTCGGCAGCCGCGCGCCGTGCGCGGCAGCGTAGCCGTACCAGACGCCGGCGAAGCCCATCATGTAGGGGTCCTGAATCACCAGCGCGTAGATCGAGCCGTCCTTCAGATGCTCCAGCTCGCCGGAATCGGAATCGAAGGCCACCAGGCAGAACTTCGGCGCCTATCTTCTGCTCGGCGACGGAAGCGCCGGCGCCGGTCCCCATCTGGGCGTTGTCGGCAAACAGGCCCGATAAGGTCGGAGTCCTTGGTCAGCATGTCCGCGGTGAGGTTCATGCCTTCCGCCTCCTCGTTGTTGGCGACCCGGTTGCCGACGACGGTGATGTCCGGATAGGCCTTCATGCCATCAACGAAGCCCTTGTCGCGCGAATTCGAGAGATTCGTGGCCCGCCATCGCGGTCAGGTAACCGACCTTGCCGGCGGCCTTCCCGGTCCGCTCCTTGATGCAAGCCGCCAACGCATCAGCCGCGGCCTTGCCTCCCGCCTCATTGTTGGTCGTGAGGAACGAGGCGTACTTGTCCGTCTTCGCTCCCGAGTTCGATCACGATCACCGGAACGCCGGAATCGGTGACCGCAGCGATCGGATCGCCGAGCGCTTCGAAGATGGTCGGCGAGATCACGATCGCAGCGGGCTTCGCGCTCGCCGCGCTTTCAAGCACCGATATCTGGCCGGCCGCATCGTCCTTCGGCGTGCCCAATTCGTCGATCTTGACGCCAAGCTGCTTGCCGGCCTCCTCCGCGCCCCTGAACACCCACTGCCAGTATTCCGAGGTTGTCGCCTTCACAATGACCGCGATTGAATCCTCGGCATGGGCCGCGGAAGCGCCGATCAGCGCCATGGCCGCCATTGAAGCTGCAAGTAAAATCTTCCGATGCATCGGTCCCTCCCATATTGCGCAGCGCTCAGGC
Organism: uncultured Alphaproteobacteria bacterium; assembly: GCA_963750115.1. Classification (GTDB taxonomy): domain Bacteria; phylum Pseudomonadota; class Alphaproteobacteria; order Rhizobiales; family Afifellaceae; genus DASWJZ01. The sequence continues at coordinate 126,893 of CAVVPM010000001.1, forward strand.
TGCCTTCGAATTCGCTGTAGCCCGTCATGTATTTGATGAGGGTCTCCTGGTCCGTCTCTCCGGCCGGAGTCACGTGAACCGTCTGGCCGCGGAACATCACCACGATCCGGTCGGCAACCTTCAGGATTTCAGAAAGGTTGTGCCCGATATAGATAACGCCCACGCCGTGGGCGGCGAGATCGCGCGCGTGATGGATCACCCGTTCGCGCTCCATCACCGCAAGCGCAGCGGTGGGCTCGTCCAGTATCACGACCTTTGCCTGCCAGTAGATCGCGCGCGCTATCGCCACGGCTTGGCGCTGTCCGCCCGAAAGCCGCGCTACCGTCCGCGCCGCGGCCGGAATTTCGCTCCGTATCCGCGTCAGAAGATCGGCTGTCTCGCGCCGGATCGACCTGTCATCTACGAATGGCAGAAGGCCGAGAAGGCGTCGCATGGGCTCGCGACCGAGAAAGATGTTCGCGCCCACGGAGAGGTCGTCGGCAAGCGCGAGGTCCTGATAGACGGTCTCGATGCCGAGTTTGCGGGCCTCGCGCGGAGACGACAGGTTGAGCAGCTCGCCGTCGAGACGAATTGTGCCAGCGTCCTGCTCGGTAGACGCCGGCAATGTGCTTGATCAGCGTCGACTTTCCGGCGCCGTTGTCTCCGACGATCGCCAGCACTTCACCGGCATAGAGCTGCAAATCTACGCCGCACAGCGCCTCGACCGGGCCGAACGCACTTGCGCAGGCCCTTAACGTCGAGAACCGGGGTCACGGCTTCACTCGCGGAGCCCGGCAGCAAAGCTGATGACGGCGTTATGCTCACGTTTCCTCTGCACTTGGGCTCTGCGGTCCAATTGTCCCTTATAGGTAAAAAGCAACGATTGGCTGCGTCAAATTGTTTTTTATGGAGGAAGGTGTTGTACTTTATCAAAAGAGTGCATTTGGCGGCAGGACAGCCATGAAGACGGACACGGTCTACAAACGCGCCTTCAATCAAGCGCTCGAATTGGTTTCGCAGCTTTCGCACGGAGATGCGCTGCCGTCGGAGAATGCCTTGAGCGCTCGGCTCGGCGTGAGCCGCACGACGGTGCGCAAGGTCCTTTCAACGCTCGTAGAGCACGGCGTGGTGAGCGGGAACGCTCGCCGACGCGTGGTGCGTTCCGGGCGCAAGTCGGTCAAGGTCAAGCGCTTTCCCGAAGCGGAGACGGTCCCCATGTCGGCGCAGGTGGAAAAGCGCTTCATGGAATGGATGCTGCGGGACAACGCCCGGCCGGGAACGGCGATCCACGAGCTCGAAATGGCCCGGCAGTTCGGGGTCGCGACTGCGCGGCATCCGCGAGTTCCTGAACCGGTTTCAGCGCTTCGGACTGATCGAGAAGCGGCCCGAACTCGGGCTGGGTGTTCAAAGGCTTCACGACGGACTTCGCGCTCGAGCTCTTCGAGATCCGCGAAATGTTCGAGCTGCGGTCGGCGCGGATCTTTGCGACGCTGCCGGAGAGCTCGCCGCTCTGGCGGCAGATCGCGGCGCTCCGTCAGGAGCACCTCTCGCTGCTGGATGAGATCGAGGAGCGCTTCCATGACTTTTCCGATCTCGACAGCCGCTTTCACCGCCTGATCAACTCGGCAGTGCCCAACCGCTTCATCGACGGCTTCTACGACGTCATCACCCTGATCTTCCACTACCATTACCAGTGGAACAAGCACGATGAGCGCCAGCGCAACGAGGTCGCGATGCGCGAGCACCTCACCTATGTCGAGGCGCTTGCTCAGCCGGAACGTCACCATGGTGGAGCTCGCCTGCCGGGCTCATCTCGCCTCGGCCAGGGAGACCCTGTTGCGCTCCACATCGGGACAGGACGCCGGCAGACCGGGAGCAAGTCGGCGACCGGAGAACGAGCGACAGGGGGCGAGCGGATAGGGCGCTCCCAAGGCCGTCACCGTCACCACATGCGGGCGCATCCGCCCCAAGCGCAGGAAGATCAACCTCAGCCAGGTCTTCGCCGGCCGGACCGTCGGCATCAAACAGGTCGACGATCATCTCTGGCTCGCCAGCTTTTTCCGGCCGCCGATTATGTATATATTTAATACCCCACGGCACGGCCAAAGCGAGACGATTGGACTTCATGTCACGAGCGCCGAAGACACAACGCAACACGAACGGATCCTGGGGGACCTGAAGGACCACATCGTGACCGGCGCGTGGCCTCCGGGTTTCCGGCTGCCGTTCGAACTGCAAATGGCCAAGAATTACGGCGTTTCACGCATGACCATGAACAAGGTCCTCACCCAGCTTACGCGGGAGGGCTTTCTGGAGCGGCGGCGCAAGCTTGGGACCTTCGTCGCGACGCCGCGTACGCAATCGGCCGTGATGGAAATCACCGACATCGAAACCGAAGTCCGCGCGCTCGGGCTCGACTACGGCTTCGCGCTCCAGGCGCGCGCGATCCGCGCGGCGAACGACACCGAGCGCGAGGGGGCCAGGATCGATGCCGCCGAGCCAGCCGATGTCCTCTATCTCTGCGGCGTGCATTTCGCAGGAAAGGCACCCTTCTGCCTTGAGGCACGGATCATCAATCTCGAGGCCGCGCCCAATGCCCGGGAGCAGGACTTTTCGAATGAAGGGCCGAGCAGATGGCTGCTCAAGGAGATTCCCTGGACCTCGGCCGAACACCGCATTCGCGCGGTGAACGCGCTCGGCGTCACCGCGAAGCTGCTCGATCTCGATCCCGGGGAGGCGTGCCTCGAAGTCGTGCGCCGCACCGAGATCGCCGGGCAATGGGTCACGCTCGCGCAGCACACCTATCCCGGCTCGAAGCATCAGCTCCTGGCGCAATTCGCACCGCGATCCGGCGAGGGCTGAGCCCCCGCCGCCATCACCCGCCGCGATCAGTTGTCGAGGATTCCCGGCAGGCGCAGGCCGTGCTCGCGCGCACAATCGAGCGCGATCTCGTAGCCCGCATCGGCATGGCGCATGACGCCCGACGCCGGGTCGTTCCAGAGGACCGTGGCGAGACGGCGGTCGCGCGTCCTCGCTGCCGTCGCAGACGATGACCATGCCCGCAGTGCTGGGAAAAGCCCATGCCGACGCCGCCGCCGTGGTGGATCGAGACCCAGGTCGCGCCCGCCGCCACGTTGAGCATGGCGTTCAAGAGCGGCCAGTCGGAGACCGCGTCCGAGCCGTCGCGCATCGCTTCGGTCTCGCGGTTGGGACGACGCCACCGAACCGCTGAATCGAGGTGGTCGCGGCCGATCACGATCGGCGCCTTCAACTCGCCGCTCGCGCACCATCTCGTTGAACATCAGCCCGGCGCGGTGGCGGTCGCCGAGGCCGATCCAGCAGATGCGCGCGGGCAGGCCCTGGAAGGCGATCCGCTCGCGCGCCATGTCGAGCCAGCGGTGCAGGTGCTCGTTCTCCGGGAAGAGCGCCTTCATCGCCGCGTCGGTGCTGTAGATGTCTTCCGGGTCGCCGGAGAGCGCCGCCCAGCGGAACGGGCCCGATGCCGCGGCAGAAGAGCGGGCGGATGTAGGCGGGGACAAAGCCCGGGAAGGCGAAGGCGTTCTCAAGCCCCTCCTCCATGGCGACCTGGCGGATGTTGTTGCCGTAGTCGAGCGTCGGCACGCCCGCATTCCAGAACTCGACCATCGCGGCGACATGGGTCTTCATCGAGGCGCGCGCGGCCTTCTCGACGGTCTTCGGGTCGCTTTCCTGCTTGGCGCGCCACTCGGCAACGGTCCAGCCGGCAGGCAGATAGCCGTGCAGCGGGTCATGCGCCGAGGTCTGGTCGGTGACGATGTCGGGGCGGCCGTTCGGCAGCGCTCGCCGGCCTGCAGCCTGTCGCAGAGTCTCGGGGAAAACCTCGGCGGCGTTGCCGATCAGCGCCACCGACTTCGCTTCTCCCGCCGCCGTCCAGCCGTCGATCATCGCCAGCGCTTCGTCGAGCGTATGGGCCTTGGCATCGAATAGCGGGTGCGCAGGCGGAAATCGGCCCGGCTCTCGTCGCATTCCACGGCAAGGCAGCAGGCGCCGGCCATCACCGCGGCGAGCGGCTGCGCGCCGCCCATGCCGCCGAGGCCCGCCGTCAGAATCCAGCGGCCCTTGAGGTCGCCCGCATAATGCTGGCGGCCGGCCTCGACGAAGGTCTCGTAGGTGCCCTGCACGATCCCTTGCGTGCCGATGTAAATCCACGACCCCGCGGTCATCTGGCCGTACATCGCGAGCCCCTTCTTATCGAGCTCGTTGAAATGGTCCCAGGTGGCCCAGTGCGGCACGAGGTTCGAGTTGGCGATCAGCACGCGGGGCGCGTCCTTGTGGGTGCGGAAGATGCCGACGGGCTTGCCGGACTGGACGAGCAGGGTCTCGTCTTCTTCCAGATCGCGCAGGCTCGCGAGATCTTGTCGAAATCCTGCCAGGTGCGGGCGGCGCGGCCGATGCCGCCGTAGACGACAAGCTCGTGCGGGTTTTCGGCCACGTCGGGATGAAGGTTGTTCATCAGCATCCGCATCGGCGCCTCGGTCAGCCAGCTCTTGGCGGAAATCTCGGTGCCGGTCGGCGGGATAGACGTCGCGCATGTTGTGCCGCGAATTGGTCATGGTCAGGTCCTGTCCGTTCCGGCCGGCACGCGTCCGCGCGCGGCGAAAATCTCGGTGATAAGAGGCGGCGATCGCAGCGCGCGGATCAATCGCACCGGCGCCATCAGGCGACCTTCGGCAGGATATCGGCGCCCGCGGCTTCGAGCGCAGCCTCGGCGACGAGCTCGCCCGCGACTTCGATGTCGCCCGCCATGTAGCGATCTTCATGAAGCGGAGCGATGCGGGCGCGGATCGCCTGGATCGCGCGCTCGAGCCGAGCGGAGGTCCTGGTCGGTCCGCGCAGCTCGACGGCCTGCGCCCCGACCATCGCCTCGACACCGATGATCCAGAAGAGGTTCTGCGTCATCTGCAACAGACGGCGGGCGCCGTGGCAGGCCATCGAGACATGGTCTTCCTGGTTGGCCGAGGTTGGCGTCGAGTCGACGGAAGCCGGATGCGAAAGCTGCTTGTTCTCGCTCATCAGCGCCGCCGTCGTCACCTCGGCGATCATCAGCCCGGAGTTCAGTCCCGGCTTTCTGGTGAGGAAGCCCGGCAGGCCATAGTTCAGCGCCGGGTCGACGAGAAGAGCAATGCGTCGCTGCGCTATGGCGCCGATCTCGCAGACGGCGAGCGCGATCTGATCGGCCGCGAAGGCCACCGGCTCGGCGTGGAAGTTCCCGCCGGAGACGACATCTCCGTTGGAGAGCACGAGCGGGTTGTCGGTTGCGGCATTGGCCTCGATCTCGAGCGTGCGCGCCGCCTGCCGCAAGAGATCGAGACAGGCGCCCGCGACCTGCGGATGGCAGCGGATGCAATAAGGGTCCTGCACGCGCTCGTCGCCCTCGATGTGGCTTTCGCGGATCGCCGAGCCTTCGAGCAGCGCGCGCAGCGCCGCCGCCACGTCGATCTGCCCGGCATGGCCGCGCAAAGCGTGGATCTCCTCCGCAAAGGGCGCGGTCGAGCCCATCGCGCGCGTCCGTCGAGAGCGCGCCGGTCACGACGGCGGCGCGCAAGGCCCGTTCGGCGCGGAACAGTCCCGCCAGCGCGAGCGCGGTCGAGACCTGGGTGCCGTTGATGAGCGCAAGCCCTTCCTTTGCAGCCAACGCGACCGGCGCGAGGCCGACCTTCGCCAGCGCCCCGCGCCGGGGAGACGCTCGCCCGCGACGAAGGCCTCCCCCGCCCCCATCATGACCGCGGCCATGTGCGCCAGCGGCGCGAGGTCGCCCGAGGCGCCGACGGAGCCCTTCTCGGGGATCACCGGGGTGACGCCGCGCGCGAGCATTTCCTCGCCCAGCGCCACGAGCTCCGGTCGCACGCCGGAAGCGCCGCGTCCGAGTGACATGAGCTTAAGCGTGATGATCAGGCGCACCACGCTTTCGTCGAGCGGCGCGCCAACGCCGCAGCAATGCGACAGGATCAGGTTGCGCTGGAGCACGGCGACGTCGGCCACGTCGATCTTGATCGAGGCGAGTTTGCCGAAACCGGTGTTGACGCCATAGACGGGGGCACCGCCCGCGGCGATCGTGGCGATCCGCGCGGCAGCGCGCTCGATGGCGGGCGCCACAGCCGGATCGAGCCGCATCGAACGTCGGTTCCAGTAGACGTCGGCGAGCGTCGACAAATTCACCGATCCAGGGGTGAGAAATTCCGCCATGTTCAGACCATTTCTCCGCGGAAGATTCGAGCATGCAGCGGGTTCAATCCAATCCGGTTGACCAGAAGCGCCGGGGTCTCGACGTCCCAAAGCGCGAAATCGGCCGAAAGGCCCGGCGCGATCGTGCCGGTGATCCGATCCAGACCGAGGGCTCGCGCGGCGTGAGCGGTGACGCCCAAGATGCACTCGGCGACGGTCATGCGGAAGAGCGTCGCTCCCATGTTCATGGTGAGAAGCAGCGAAGTCAGCGGCGAGGTGCCCGGGTTACAATCCGTCGCCAGCGCCATCGGCACGCCCGCCGCGCGGAACGCCTCGATCGGTGGCTTTTGCGTCTCGCGCAGCGTGTAAAAGGCGCCGGGCAAGAGGACCGCGACGGAGCCTGCATCCTTCATGAGACCGGCGTCGGCGGCGGTCGCATATTCCAGGTGATCGGCCGAGAGCGCGCGATAGCGCGCTGCGAGCGCGGCCCCACCACAATGCGAGAGCTGCTCGGCATGAAGCTTGACCGGGAGACCGAGGTCGCGGGCAAGGCCGAAGAGCGGCTCGATCTCATCAACGCTGAAGGCGATACCCTCGCAGAAGGCGTCGACCGCATCCACAAGGTTTTCGGCATGCGCGCGCCGCAGTCCCTGCATCGCGACGTCGCGCATGTATCCTTGCCGGTCGCCGATGAATTCAGGGGGAAGAGCGTGAGCGGCGAGCCACGTGGTCTTGATGCGCACCGGGCGCAGTTCAGCCAGATGCCGAGCCGCGCGCAGCATGTTCAGTTCCGCCTCGATTTCGAGCCCATAGCCGGACTTCACCTCGATGGTGCTGACGCCTTCGGCCAGAAGACAGTCGAGCCGGGGCAGCGTCTCCGCCACGAGCCCCTCGACGTCGAGCCCGCGCGTCGCGCGCATGGTCGAGGCGATCCCACCGCTTCGCCGGGCGATCTCCTCATAGTCCGCGCCCGCAAGCCGCGCCTCGAACTCCAGGCTCCGGTTGCCGCCATGCACAATGTGAGTGTGGCAATCGACAAAGGCCGGCGTCAGCAGCCGCCCGTCGCAATCGACGACGCTCCGGCCTTCTCGCTCAAGGCCGGCCGCAACCGCGACGATGAGCCCGTCACGCGTCTCGATCTCGAGGGTTCCGGCCGGCGAGACCTCGCAAGAACCCGCGCGAGCCGTGAGCACCCGCGCGTTGGCCCAGATCGTTGGCGTGCTTATGGTCCTCGCCCCACGATATGATTTGATGTTCCGTGTCTGCGAATAAGTATATACATATCAAGAAGCGTTTTCAATCGACCGCGACGTGGTGGGAAGATGGCAATCCATGCAGCACGCGCGCTCCTGCCCGAGGGATGGGTGCGGGATCTGCGTGTCGGGATCGGCGCGGATCGGATCACGGAAATCGCGCGTGATACGGCGCCGCAACCCGGCGACATCGTTGTTGCGGCGCTGCTCCCCGGAACGGCGAACCTGCACAGCCATGCCTTCCAGCGCGGCTTCTCGGGGCTGAGCGAGCGTCGAGGCGAAGCGCGCGACAGCTTCTGGACCTGGCGCCAGATGATGTACCACTTCGCCCTCAGGCTCTCCCCGGAAGAGATGGAGAGCATCGCCGCGCTCGCCTATGTCGAGATGTTGGAGGCGGGCTACACCCGGGTCGGCGAGTTTCACTATCTCCACAATGCCTACGACGGCGCGCCTTATGACGACCCGGCGGAAATGTCGGCGAGGATATTCGCCGCCGCCGAGGCGACTGGAATCGCACTTACGCATCTTCCAGTCTTCTATGCCCATGGCGGCTTCGGGCCAGTGCCCGCCGGTGCAGACCAGCGGCGCTTTCTGAACGACGCCGACTCCTTTGAGCGGCTGATGGTTGGCTGCGCGGCGCTTCTGGTCCGTCCACAGGATCGCCTGGGTGTCGCCCCGCATTCGCTGCGCGCGGCGAGTTCTGAAGATATCGCGCGCCTTGCCGCAAAACATCGCGGCAAGCCGTTCCACATCCACGTCGCCGAGCAAGAGAAGGAGGTCGAGGACTGTGTCGGCCATACCGGAGCGCGGCCGGTGGAATGGTTGCTCGACCACGCCGACGTCGACCGCGACTGGTGCCTCATCCACGCAACGCATATGACCGACGCGGAGACCGAGGCCGTCGCCGCCTCCGGTGCGGTCGCGGGGCTTTGTCCGATTACCGAGGCCAATCTCGGTGACGGGATATTTCCCGCGGACCGCTTCCTCGCCGCCGGGGGGCGGTTTGGGATCGGCACCGACAGCAACGTGGAGATCACGCTCGCGGGCGAGCTGCGCATGCTCGAATATGGTCAGCGGCTCGCGCTGCGGGCGCGCAACATCATCTCCGAGCGTCGTGGCTCAACGGGCGCACGTCTCTTCCACGAGGCGCTCGCCGGAGGCGCGCAAGCGCTCGGCGCGCCGCGACCGGAAATTGCGCCCGGCGCTGCCGCCGATCTCGTGGCGATAGCCGACCGGACGGAACTCGGCGTCGACCGCGACACGCTGCTCGATCGATGGATATTCGGCCGCGACGTTCAGGTGGAGGATGTCTGGGCCGCCGGCCGGCATCTGGTGAAATCGGGCCGCCATGTCGCCCGCGACGCAGTCGAGAACGCCGCTCGGAAGACGCTCGCGGCCCTTCTTTCAAGGTGAAGCTGCGATGCGCGCCTTCGCCGTATCTGCCGTCGCGCATCGCGCGGCCGACGCTACCCGATGCAGCAATCGCCGGCTAGTGTTCGCGGGCTCCCGGCATGAGCCGCAGGGCCAGGCGCGTCAGCGGATCAGGCGTCTCATTGCGAATCTCGACTTCGTTCTTGCGGCGGATCGCCGCGCGGACGAGCTTGGCGCCGATGTAGCGGAACGGCTCCGGCGGCAGTGTCCGACGCCGGTCGATTCCAACCAGACCGCTGCGGCTCCAGCGATCGTCGCGCTCGAGCGCGAGGCTCGCGAGGATGCGGCCGCCGATCGGCGTCTGTGCGATTCCGGTTCCGTTGAAGCCGATTCCGTAGAAGACGTTCGGGTGGCGGCGCAGGCGATCGAAGACCGGCACGTGCTCGGGCACGCAGTCGATCGGACCCGCCCAGTCGTATTCGATCGGCACGCCACGCAGGGCGGGATAGACCCGGCAGAGCTCGCGCACGTTGTCGCGGCCACGGTCCGGGCTGCGGTTGAACTTCGCGCCGAAGTCGCCGCGGAAAGCGACGCGGCCGCTTCCGCGGCCGAACACCACCCGGCCCTGCTCGGTGCGCTGGTAGTAAAGCACCTGGGCCTGCAAATCGCAGATCGAGGCGCCGTCGCGCCAACCGATGCGCTCGAGTGCTTCGGGCACCGGCGCGGTCGCAATGACCTGACTGTCAACCACGTAAAGGTGGTGCCGCAACTCGGCGAGGGCCGAGAGCCATGCATTCGCCGCCAGCACCACTTTCGCTGCGCGCACTTCGCCTGCGGGCGTGCGCAATGTGCATGTCGCCGCGGGCTCGATCTCAAGCACGGGGCTGCGTTCATGAACGACAACGCCGCGTGACAGCGCAAGGGCGCGCAAGCCGAACGCGAGCTTCGCCGGATGCACCGTCCCAGCATTCGCCTCGACCACACCGACATAGGAGGCCGACGATCCCGTGCGGCGCTCGATGTCCTTGGCCGTCAGCGGCTCGAAGCGGCCGGCGCCGGCTGCCGCCGTCATCGCGACCGCGCGATCCCACGCGCCTTCCTGCGCGATCGAGCTCGCGGTCCAAAGCCACCCGTCGAGCCGCAGGTCCATATCTATCGAGCCGTGCTTTTGCAGCTGCTCCAGCTCGGTGATGGCATCCACCGAGTCGGCGCAGAGCTGCCGCGCCTCCTCGACGCCCACGACGGCGCTGAGCCGGTCCAGCTGGGCGAACCACGAATGCACCTGACCACCGTTGCGGCCGGAAGCGCCCGACCCGCAGATGTCGGCTTCGAGCACGACGACGCGCATCTCCGGCGCGAGCTCGCGGAGACGCAGAGCGGTCCACAGTCCGGTATAGCCGCCGCCGACAATCGCAACGTCGGCGTGCTCGGTCCCCTCCAGCTGCCTTGTCGCCGCATCAGCGCCGACGTCTTGCAGCCAGAACGATCGATCGGAAGGCGCCGCCACTTTCGGCTGGCGTAGGCGAAGTGTGGGCACCTTCAGCCGCTCGCCGCGTCGAAGATCGAACCGGCGTATTTGGCGAGAAGCCAGTCCGGGGTGGGGCGAGGCCGCTGCGGAAATCCACCGAGATGCGTGCACGTCTCAGCCGCCGCAGCCGAGGCGCGGTGGAGCGCGTCGGCCGCGCCGAAGCCCTCGCAGCAGAAGGATGTGAGGAAGGTGGCAATGAAGCTGTCGCCGGCACCGCACGTGTCGACGACCTCAACCGGCATCGCGGCCGCGTGCGACACGGCTCCTCCGTCGTCGAAATATGCGCCGCGTCGCCCGCAGGTCAGCACCACTTGGCGTGCGCCGGCCGCCCTCAGCGCCCGAAGCTGGGGCTCAACCGGCGTATCGCCGTCGTCGGAGCCTGAAGCGAATACGATCGGGACCCCGACGAGCGAGAGAGATCGGTGCGCCGTCGATACGTCGACACTGAACGGCACGTGGTCGGCGACCAGGCGACGGATGAGCTCGCCGCTCGAATTGGTGCCAAGGTGAACCCAGTCGGCGGCCGCGATGTCCGCGTATCCCTCCGCCGGCGGCATGTAGCGCTCGCCGACGCCGAGCGCCTCGAGCAGAAAATTCCGGTCGCCGCGCTCGTGCCTGAGCAATGTCACCGCGGTGTCGCCCGGGCGCCGCTCGACGTCGTCCGGAGACAGCCCAACCGCAGCCAGCGCGGCGAGCACGATTTCGGCCTCGGCGTCATCGCCGACGGCGCCGAAATAGCGCGCCGGCCAACCATTGCGCTGCCACTGCGCGGCGACATTGAGCGCATTGCCGCCGACGGTGACCACGCCCTCGGTCAGATAGACGTCGAGGCAGTTGTCCCCGACCGCAACCAGCTTCCTCGATGCTGCACCCGTCATGCCAGCACCGCCGCCCGATCCAGGTAAGGCTCGATTGCGTCGAGTGAGCGTGTCCATGCCTTGACCGGGTCGAGAGCGTACGACCCGTCACCGAACGGCTCGAATGTGATCTTGCCCGCATATCCGGCATCGGCCAGCTCGCTGACATATCGGCCGAGCGGCAGCCACCCGTCCCCCCATACGAGGTGGCCGGCGGGCGTGCCGTCGACGAGTTGGACGTGCGCCAGCCTGTCGCCGAACAGGCGCAAGTAATCCGCCACCGTGTCGCCCGCCGTGGCCATACCGACCGTGTCGAGCACGACATCGATGCTATTCATGTCCACCTCGTCGAGCATTCGTCGCACGCCGGCGGCGTCGTTGAGCACGTTCGTCTCGCGCCGCTGCAGCGGCTCGAGCAGACATTGTACGCCCTGCCGGGCGGCATGTTCGGCGATCGTGCGGAGCGATTTCGACCGCGCGAGCCCACGCATTCTGCGGCGGCTCGTCTTCGTATCCGCGTCCCGAGGTCAGAAAGAGGTAGCGCGCGCCCAGCGCCGCGCAGATGTCGGCCGCGCGGCAGAACCGGTCGATGCTGTCGCGACGCAGCTCAGCGTCGCCCGAAGCGATATTGATCGGGTAGATCACCTGCTCGGGCGTGAAGCACCAAACGGAAAGGTCGTTATCGGCAAGCACACGACGGATCGACTCAACGCGGGCATAGGTCGCGTGGAAGAGATCGAGATGCGGGGCGATCCCCCAAAGCTCGATCTCGCGCAAGCCGAACCTGTGGAGCACCTCCGCAACGCGATCGAAGGGATAGTGCTGAAAGCCGAAGTTGGCTCCGATCAGCTGATTGAAAGCAAGCGTTGACACAGGGGATTCCTTATCGGGATGACGGCTATTTGCCGATGCCTTCGGACAGGCCGCGGATGAAGTAGCGCTGCGCGGCGAAGAAGACGACGACGATGGGGAGCGCCGAGATCGTCATGGCCGCAAACACTTCGCCGTAGTTGGCGCCGTGCTTGGCCATGATCGCGGTCAGGCCGACCGGCAGCGTCGACATGTCGGTGCCGCTCGTGAAGACCATCGCGAACAGATATTCGTTCCAGGCGAAGAGGACGTGCAGGATGACGCACGAGACGATGATCGGCCGACACAACGGCAGCATGATCCGCCAGAACAGCTGCCCCTCACTCGCGCCGTCGATCAGCCCCGCCTCGTCGAGCTCGGCCGGCAGATCGACCATGTAGGCGCGGATCAGGAACGTCGTGAAGGGGATGCGGAACGCCGTGTAGAGGACGATCAGCGCCCAATAGGTGTTGTAGAGGCCGAGCGCCTGAAGCATCTTCACGAGCGGAATGAGGGCGACGGTCGGACTGAGCATCAATCCGCCGAGAATGATGCCCACGACGACCGGCTTTCCCGGCATCGGGGTCCGCGTGAGCCCAAAGGCCGCCCAGGCGCTGATCAGCACGGTGCAGATCGCGGAGGCGACGGTGACGAGCACGCTGACCGTCACGTAGTTGCGCACACCCTGGTTCCAGGCGAGGACGTAGTTGCTCCACGACCAGCGGGTCGGCAGGGCAAACGGATTGCCGAATATCTGCCCGTTGTCCTTGAACCCGCTCAGCGCCATCCAGATCAGCGGGTAGAGCACCACGACACCCAGGCAGACCAGAAACGCCAGCAGGAACGTCTTGACGATCACGGCCCAAACGTTGGGCGGCGGCCCCTGGCGGACCCCTAGAGGCGCCCTCACCACCGGACTCTCCGGAGCTTCGTGTACCAAAGCTGTGCCGAGCCGGCGAGCATCGTCACGACGAAAACGACGGCTGCGATCGCCGCGCCGTAACCGAAGTTGTCCTCGACGAAACCCTGCTGGTAGAGCCAGGTGCCAAGAACCTGGCTGCTGTTGTTAGGGCCGCCTGCGGTCATCACCATGACCTCGTTGAAGACCTGGAATGCCCCGGTGACCGTGACGATCACCATCAGGCCGGTCATCTCGCGGGTGAGCGGGAAGGTTACGTTCCACAGACGGCGCAATGCGCCCGCCCCGTCGACCGTCGCGGCGTCGAAGAACTCGCGCGGGATTTTCTGAATCGCAACAGCGAAGAGCAGCGTCGAGTAGCCGAAGCCCTGCCACTGGCTCATGGCGATGATCGCGTAGATCGCGGTGTGTTCGCTGCCCAGCCAGGGTTGGATCAGACTGCCGAGACCGAGGTAATCCAGCGCCGCGTTGAGCAGACCGATTCTCGGCTGGTAGATGAAATAGAACAGGAGGCCGGTCACCGTGATCGAGATCGCCGAGGGGATGAAATAGACGGCGCGCCAGAACCGACGCCAGCGTTCGTGGGTAAGCCCTTCAATGATCGCCGCCAGCACGAAGGCGCCGAACACCTGGAAGACAATCGAGATCACGGCATAGAGGCAGTTGTTCCACAATGCGTGCCAAACGACCGGGTCGTGCAGCAGTCGATCGTAGTTGGCGAGGCCGACGTCGGTGATCTCACCGGTATAGATGTCCTGGTCCGTCGGTACTGATGATGAAGTTGTCGACGATCGGGTAGTAGACGAACCAGCCGAGAAGAATCAGCGCGATCGCGACCCAGCGGAACGACAGCAGGGTGCGCGGCTCGACCCGCCACCGCCTCCCTACTCGTCGAAAGGCGGCCCCGACGGCGCCGAAATGGATCGCCGACGGGGCCGTATCCGTCATTTCTGTCGCGCAGCTTCCGACGCGGCGGTCTGCTGCACCTTGCTCATCACCTCCTCGGGCGACATCGAGCCGTCGGCGAGCGCCTGCAGGCTGGAGAGCCAGGCGGCGGCGACGCCGGGGGTGTTGGCGGTGTCGAGCCAGGGCATCAGGTAGGTCGCGGCGTTGATCTCGTCGACGCCCTCGACCAAAGAGGGGCTCGAATTCGCCGTGGTGACCGCACCAATCACCGCGCTCGGCTGTCCGTAGGGCGGCGCCGAGAGGACCTTGGCGTTATCCTGCGAGGTCACGAACTTCATGAAGTCGAGTGCCAGCGGGATGTGCTTCGATGCGGAGCTGATCATGTAGCCCTCCGGTGCACCTTCGATGGCCTTGGGGTCGCCCTTGGCGCCGCTCGGAGCGGGCAGCTGGAAGAAGCCGAAGTCGGCAACCTTGAGCGGCGTGTCCGCCGTGGCGCTCTGGTCGAACTCCAGGATCTCCTGATAGTACATCGCCGAGGTGGTGTTGGAGAAGTCTTGCAAGGCCGAAGCATAGGACGTGCCATTCGTCGAGGCGCCGTCGGTGCAACGCGCCTCAAGATCCTTGAACTGCTTCAGCGCGTCGATGTAGCCGGGATCGGTGTATTGCGCCGTCTTCGGGTCGAAATCGCTCTCGAGCGTCGCCTCAGGCACGTCATAGGCGAGGAGTTGCCCGACATAATGCACCACCGGCCAGGCCTCCTTGTTGCCGAGCGAGATCGGCGTCATCCCGGACTTTCGGATGGCATCGCAGTCTGAGAGCAGATCCTCATAGGTCGCCGGGACGCTCAGGCCGAGCTTGGCGAAGACCGCCTTGTTGTAGCCCATGAACTTGCCGTCGATATAGAGCGGGATCCCGTAGTATTTACCGTTATACACGAATGCCTTGACGGCGGCGGGCGAGAGCGTCTTGCCCCATTCAGAGCCGGGGCCGACGACCTTGGTGAGGTCGGCGGCGCGGTTGCCGCGCACGAAGTTCTCGCCCCAGTTCCCTGTCCAGGAGAAGTAGATGTCGGGGAGAGAGTTCGACGCGACGAGCGTCTTGGTCTTGCCCTTGACGCTGTCGTCGCTTTCCTGGTCGAGCGAGACCTTCACGCCGGGGTGGAGCTTCTCGTATTCCTTGGCGATGCCGACGAAGTATGGCGATAGCTGTTGCAATCCGAACTTGGTCAGGATCGAGAGCGTGCCCTTGTACTCGACTTTGGCATTCGGATCGGCCACGACCGCCTTTTGCGCGGCGCTGCCGGAGCTGATGCCGGCCGACAGGGCCAGCCCCGATATTGCGGTCATTGCGACCGCCACGAGCTTCGATGAGTGCTTCATTAGCCGCTCCTTCCGGATGCTGGGTTGGACGTCAGTACTCGACGCGCTTGTAGTAACGGCGCGTCGTCAGCGGGTGGTTGCGCATGACTTCCAGGTGCGCGCTCAGCCGCTCAAGCAGCGTCGCGAGCAGAATCGGAGAGATCAGCGCACGTGTCTTGCGGGAGATGCCGGGCAGCTTCACGGTGGCTGCGTCGAGCACCCGAACGCGGTCGGTGTAACGCTTGGCAAAGGCCTCGACGCGATCGGTGAGCGGGCGACAAGCGTCTTCGCCCTTGAACACGAAGACACTGACGCCCGGCTCGACCAGCTCCAACGTGCCGTGAAAGAAGTCCGCGGCGTGCACCGGCCGGGTGCGGATCCACTGCATCTCTTCCAGGATGCACATTGCGTAATAGTGCGCCTCCGGCCAGACCGATCCGGCGCCGGTGAAGATGTGGTAGGCCTCGTCCTTGATCGTCGCGGCGAGTTCGGCGGCCGCGCCCTCGAACGCTGCCTTCGCGTCGGCGAGCAGCTCCGGCAGGCGCCGCAATTCCGCGACCGTGGCATCGAAGTCATCGTATTCGCCGCGCTCTGCCAGAAGCGCCAACACGATCAGCAGCGTTTGCAAATAGAATGACTCCGACGAGGTGTCGTCCTCGGCGAAGTTGGTGAAGTTGTGATCCGCTTCCCGCGCGACCGGCGTTTCCGCGTGACCCGTCAATGAAAGCGTGCGCACGCCGCGCGCTTTCAGGAACGAGAGCACCCTGACGCTTTCCTTCGTGGTGCCGGAGAGCGACGGAATGACCGCCAGCGCCCTGGCGTCGAGCGCGGCCGGCGGGTCGAGCACCAGCTGAGCCGGATATTGCGCGCTGACCGGGAAAGCGGAGGAGCGTTGTGCCAGGTCGACGGCCGGCAACGTCAGGAGCTGGACACCGCCGGTGCCCATGAAGAAAAGGCGCTCGGCGCCATCGGCAAGCAGCTTGCCGACGAGCGATCGTACATCGTCGGCAATGGCGAGGGCACCGCGCTGAATGTCGATGAAGCGGTCCCTGTCAAAGTTCAGCATGAGGGTCCTTGTCGTTTCTTCAGGACTGCGACAGCACGCCCGCGCAGGCGCGGGCAAATCGCGACACGCGCGACCCTGCCCCATGTTTCGGCGATCGACGCTCGCTCAATGTGAGATCGATCTCATACGCATGGATATAGCACGCTGCTTTCGCCGGTGACAACCCCGAACGAGAGGAGGGCTAATCGAAACATGATGCGCGAGACGCCCTCTGCGAAGCGGGCAGATCCCGGCTCGGCGTCAACGTTTCTGCGGTCGCGAAACCGAGCCGCGGACGATCAAGCGCGTCGGGAACCGGACATGGCGCGGCTTGCCGGTCTCGCCGGCGAGCCGCTCGAGCAGCAGCTTCACGGCGAGCGGTCCGATTTCAGAGATCGGTTGGGCGACGACAGTGATCTGCGGGTCGGTGAATGTGGCGAGATCGAAATCGTCGAAGCCGATAAGAGACACGTCGCGGGGGATCGACAGCCCCATCGAGCGGAGCCCGAGCAGCGCGCCCTGGGTCATCAAGCTGTCCACGGTGAACAGCGCAGTCGGGCGGTTGCGCTGGCTGAACAGCCGGATGGTAGCCTCAATGGCATGCTCGACAGTCGAGCGCGACACGCTGATCAGCGACTCGTCGAGCGCAATGCCGTGCGACTGCAATGCGTTCTGGTAGCCCGCGAGGCGCTCTTGCGCGGTGAAGATGCGCGACTCGTCTCGCAGTAGCCCGATGCGCCGGTGTCCGTTGCGAACGAGGTAGTCCACGGCTTCACGCGCGCCGCCTTCGTTGTCGACGACGACGCTGTCGCTGCGGACCCCCTTTGCGACGCGGTCGATCAGCACGATCGGGGCGCCTTCGCGGGCGAGGCGCGCGATGTGCCGGCTGTTGGTGACCGACGCGGGTGCGAGGATGAAGGCGCGGATGCTGAGTGAGCGCAGGCTGTCGAGCAGCTCCTTCTCCTGCTCGACGTCCTCCTCGCTGCTGGCAATCAAGACATTGTAGCGATGCGCGCGCAGCTCGACCTCGAGGTCATGCGCGATACGCGCGAAGAACGGGTTCTGAATATCGCCGGGCACGAATCCGACGATCGGCAGCTGTCCGCTGCGCAACGCCTGCGCGACAAGGTTGGTCTGGTAGCCCAGCCTGTCGGCCGCCTCACGCACCTGGCGCGCCGTCTGGGCGCTGACGTAGCCGTAGCCATTCAGCACCCGCGCCGCCGTCGCGCGCGACACGCGAGCTGCGGCTGCGACATCCTTCAGGGTGACTACCTTCTGCGCCACGAGCGCCGGTCCTCCTTGCCGTCCGCGCAACCGGGCAGAGCAACCCTCCGTCCGGTTTCGGCGTCACCCATGTGGCACACATCCATGCGTTATCAAATCACCCGCGGCCGGTCGGTTCGGCGCGACCGGTGGCGCCCGCGCGGACAGCCGCTTATGCGTCCGGCTTTTCGACTCCGTTGTGTCTTCCAAAGCCGCGGCGAATTTTCGATCATTGACATTGGTCGCGACGAATCTACATTCATACTCGAGACGGCGATGGAGTTCGCCGTATAACTGCCCCAAGGGCTGATAACTCCTTCTCTCGCTGACCGCGCAGAAGGAGTTCTTTTATGCCCAACACTCCCCCGCCAGGCCGCAAGGCCACCAGAGGGGCAGGTTCGGTGTCGTGCGTCCCCAGGAAGCAGCCGGTGGGGCAGCGGGCATGACACGCGACATCCTCCTGCAGATCGCTCAGGTGCTGACGGTCCTCGCCCTTGCGCCGCTGATCCAGGGATTCGTCCTGCAGTTCGAGGAGCGCGTCCAGCGGGGCCAGGGGCCCGGCGTCTTTCAGCCCTATCGCGACCTCTGGAAGCTCTTCCACAAGGGCGTCGTCGTCCCGGAGACAGCCTCCTGGCTATTCTGGATCACCCCGGTGGTCGCCTTCACCTGCATGCTCGTCGTGCCGATCCTGATCCCGGTCCTGACGAACTTTCCGCTGCCGCTTTCGGATATGGGCGACATCCTCGGCGGCGGTCTCGTTCTGACGCTCGGCTCCTTCATGATCACGCTCGCGGGCCTCGACACGTCGAGCGCCTATGGCGGCATCGGCTCCAGCCGCACGGTGATGATCACGATCCTCGCCGAGCCGACGCTGATCCTCGTCTTCGTCGGCATAACGCTGCTTGCGAAGGCCATGCTTCCCTTCGTCGTCAACCACCTGCTTGTCGCAAGCTGGTCCGTCTATTGGAGCCCCGCGCACATCTTCCTGGCGGCGGCCTTCTTCATCCTGCTCCTCGTCGAGACCGACAGGATGCCGATCCATTCGAGCACGCATATCGAGGTCTACATGATCGAGGAGGCAAGGATCCTCGAATATTCCGGGCCGCTGCTCGCGCTCCTCAAATGGGCGTCGATGATGAAGCAGTTCATCCTCTACACCATCTTCTGCAACGTCCTGATCCTGCCCTGGGGCCTTTCCATCGCCGGCACGGCCGTCGGCGCCCTTGGGGCGGCGATCGGTCTCGTCATCAAGTTCGCGCTCGTCGCCTGTGCCGTCGTCTGCGTCGAGACGGCGCAGTCGCGCCTGCGCTTCTATCGCTACCAGGAGCCCCTCGCCGCCTCGTTCCTGCTCGCCGTCCTCGCCATCGTCGGCACGCAGCTGAGCTGACCATGCTGACCCAGAACCTCGATCCGCTGGCATCCTCGCTGTTCAGCCTGCTCACGATCACCAGCCTGCTCCTGGCCTTTGTGATGCTCGGGTCGCGCTGGTTGAAGAACTATCTTTATGCGTTTGCCGCAGAATCGTGGGTCATCGCAGCTCTTTCGGCGCTGGTCGGATTCTACGGCGGCTATCCGGAGCTCTTCCTCATCGCGATCCTGACGGCGCTTTTCCGCGGGCTACTCCTGCCCTACCTGATCTGGCGCATCATCCGGCGTCTCAACGTCGACCGCGAAATCCATGTGATCCTGCAGCCGAGCGCGAGCCTCGTCATCGGTGGGCTCCTGGTGATGTTCGCGCTTGCCGTTTCCTACAGGATTTCCAGCGACCTCGGGCTGGAGCTGACCATCGTCGTGCTGGCGCTGACCGTGATGCTGTCGATGAAACTCATCGGCTTTTTGATGCTTGCCGTCCGCCACGAAGCGATCAGCCAGATTCTTGGGCTGCTCGTGCTCGAGAACGGCATCTTTCTCGGCTCGCAAATCCTGGTGCCGGGCATGCCGCTCCTGATCGAGACCGTCATTCTGTTCGATCTCTTGATCGTCGTCGCGTGCTTCGGCGTGCTCGTCGGCTACCTCATCACGCATGTCGGCTCGACCAGCAGCCTCGAACTCAACCGGCTGGTGGGCTGATGATCGGAGGCTTGCTCCTCGGCCTGTCGCTCGCTCCGGTCGCAGCCGCGATCGGCTGTCTCGTCGCGCCCCGCGCACGCGTTGCGGAGACCCTCAATACTCTCGCAAGCGTCGTCTCTTTCGCCTGCGCGCTTCCCCTGCCCTTCATCGTCGGACGGGCCGGAGGCGGGACCGCGCTCTTTTGGAACGACTATGTGATGATCGACCGCGTCGGCGCGTGGGTCGTGCTGTGCACGGCGATCGTCTACCTGCTCGCTTCGATCTATGCCGTCGGCTACATGCGCCTCCTCGACGAGGATCGCCGGCTGCCGGGCTTCTACGCCCTCTTTGCCGGGTTCGCATTCACCACGCTCGTCGCGCCGTTGATGAACAATGTCGGCATCTACTGGATCGCCATCGAGCTGACGACGCTGGTCAGCACCTTCCTCGTTGCCTTCGAGCGCGTGGCGGAGTCGATGGAGGCGGCGTGGAAATACATCATGGTCGTGTCGGCGGGGATCAGCCTCGCTCTCCTCGGCACGGTTCTGTTCTACTGGGCCGGCACATTCGTCTTCGGCCCGACATACACGATGACGTGGGCGATGCTCGCCAGCGCCGCGCCAAAGATGAACCCCATTCTGTTGACGCTTGCCTTCCTGCTCGTCCTCGTCGGCTACGGCACCAAAGTGGGGCTTGCGCCGATGCACACATGGCTGCCGGATGCGCACAGCGAAGCGCCGGCGCCCGTATCGGCGATGCTCTCCGGAGCGCTCCTCAATGCGGCGATGGTCGGAGTCGCCCGGTTTCTCGGCATTGCGCGTGCTGCCGATCTCGGGCTGCTGCCGCAGCTGGCCGTCGTCGCGTTCGGCGCGCTCTCGCTCTTCGTGGGCGCCTTCTTCATTGTCCGCCAGCGCGGCATCAAGCGTTTGATGGCGTATTCGAGCATCGAGCATATGGGGGTCGTCGCGCTCGGCTTCGGCTTCGGCGGAGCGCTCGGCGTCGCCGGCGCGCTCTATCACATGCTCAACCATTCGCTGAACAAGTCGCTGATGTTCTTCGGCGCCGGCAATGCGATGCGCGCCTACGGGACCAAGGATATCGCCGGCATCTTCAGTGTCGGCCATCGCTTCCCATCGATGGGCGCATTGTGGCTCGCGGGAGCCATCGCGATTACCGGCGCACCGCCCTTCGGCCTGTTCCTGAGCGAGTTCACCATCATGCGCGCCGGGATGACGCGATCGTTCTCCTGGGCGGTCTATCTGATGGCGGTCCTCCTGATCGTGATCTTCGTCGGGTTCATGGGGCATTTCCGCTCGATGTTCTACGGAGGGGGTCGGCACGAGGCGGATCGGAGCGGACACGTCACCGCATGGTGCATCGTCCCGATGTGGCTTGCGCTTCTGCCGCTTCTGGCGCTTGGCGTCTGGTGGCCGGCAGAGGTCTGGTCCTATCTCGCTTCGGCTGCCAACGCGCTCTCGCCGGTGACGCCGTGAACCCGGTCGCACATGAGGCGGTCGATGCGGCGGACCTCCGCGACGCCGTCGCCGCGCTCGTGAAATCCGGCGGCAGAATGCTGATGGCCTATGCCTGGTATCCGCCGGGCGACCCGCTCGAATTGCGCTATGTTGGCGAGCGCGCGGGACGGCGGCGGTCTCATCGTCTGGCGCGCGACGCCGCAAGGCCCGGTGCCGAGCCTTGCCGGCATCAGCCCGCTCCTTGGCTGGTACGAGCGCGAGATTTCGGATCTCTTCGGCGTCGAATTCAGCGATCACCCGGAGCCGCACCGGCTCGTCCTCCATGAAGGCGCGGCACCGGCGCTGCCGCCCTTCGACCGGCGCTACCCCGCCGGCCAGCCCATGGCTTTCACGCCGGCCGAGACGCGCTTTCCCGAAATCGCGAACGCCGACGTGCAGCAATTGCCGTTCGGCCCGATCCGCGCCGACGTCGTGGAATCGGCCGAGCTCATCTTCCTCTATGTCGGCGAGCATATCCTGCATCTTCACCCGCAGCTCTTCTTCAAGCATCGCGGCGTGGAGAAGCGCTTCGAGGGAATGCCGCTCGCCAAGGCGACGGTGCTCGCCGAGCGCGTCTCGGGCGTCGGCAGCTTCGCCCACGCGCTTGCCTTCTGCCAGGCCGTCGAGCGCGCCGCGGACTGCACCGTTCCGCCGCGCGCCTTGATGCTCCGCTCTCTCCTGGCGGAACTGGAGCGCATCTATAACCACCTCCACTATCTCGGCCACTTGGCGGACACGACCACGCTGAAAGTCGGTCAGGCGGAAGGCAGGCTGCTGGAGGAAAGAGCGAAGCAGATCAACGGGCGGCTGACCGGGAGCCGCTTTCTTCGCAGCCTGCTCGTGCCGGGTGGACTGCGCTGCGATCCGCGGCCTGACGACCGGCTGCGGGTCGCGCTCGAAGAGCTGCGCGCCGACACATCCGCCTATGCCGGGCGACTGGAGAACACCGCGAGCTATCTCGACCGGCTCTTGACCACGGGTCCTCTCGACCGCCAGACGGCACTCGACCAGGGTGCGACCGGCCCGATCGAGCGGGCGTCGGGGCTCGATCGCGATCTCCGCCGCGACTACCCCTACGCCGCCTACGGCGATCTGCCGCTTGAGGTGCCCGTCAAAACCGCCGGAGACGCGCACGCGCGCGCCGAAGTGCGCGTCGCGGAGATCGACGCAAGCATGGCACTGATCCAGCGCATCCTCCCCCTTCTCCCGGAGGGCCCCATCAACACGGCGTGCTCGCCTCCCCCGCTCTCCGAAGGCCTCGGCTGGGCGGAATCGCCGCGCGGCGGTCTCTTCTACGCCGTCCACTTCGGCGCGCGCGGCGAACTCGTGCGCGTCAAGATCAAATCGCCGTCCTTTTCAAACTGGCGCGTCTTCCCGTTCACCGTGCACGACAGCAACATGATGGACTACGCCATCAACGAGGCGAGCTTCGGGCTGACCGTCGCCGGCTGCGACCGATAGGAGCGCCGATGCCGGCCTGGACACTTCTCGGATTGATCGAAGGGCGGGCGACGACGCGCTGGCCGCGCGGCGATTCCGGCGACGGCCAGGAGGGTGTTCTCGGCATGCCCCGCTTCGCGCCGGACGCCTGCCAGGAAGGCTGCGCCGAATGCGCCGAATCCTGTCCGACCGGTGCAATTGAGGTCATGCGCGACAAGGCGGGCAAGGAGCGCCTTGCGGTCGATTACGGACGTTGCGTCGCCTGCCAGCTTTGCGTCGAAGCCTGTCCGACGGGAGCCGCGGCCCCCTCCTTCGACTGGGCCTTCGGCGTACGCGAGCGCGCCGACCTGCATTTGTCGAGCGGGGCCGCCCGGGTCGCCGCCGCGGAGAGCCGTCGCGCTTCGACCAGCGGCTTCCGCCGCAGCCTGCATATTCGCCATGTCGATTCCGGCTCCTGCAATGGCTGCGAGTCGGAGCTGCAGGCGCTCAACAACCCGTTCTACAACCTGCACCGGCTCGGCATCTTCTTCACGCCGTCGCCGCGCTTTGCCGACCTCCTGCTGGTCACCGGGCCGGTGACCTATGCGATGCACGAACCGCTCCGCCGCGCTTACGAGGCGATGCCGGATCCGAAATGGGTGATGGCGATGGGGACCTGCGCCGTCTCCGGCGCCCTCACCGGCGGCACTTACGCCGCCGGGACGGGGCTTGAGGAGGTCCTCCCGGTCGATCTCTATCTGCCCGGAAGCCCGCCCAATCCTGCGGCCGTGATCGAGGCGCTCTTGATGTTCCTCGACCGCATCCCGCAACGCGTCAAGGGAGGCCGCGTTGGTGCATAGCGTCCTTGCCGTTGGGCTCGCGGCGTGGCTCGTGAGCGCCGTCGTCGCTCTCGGAGGCCGCGCTCCGACGCTCGCGCGGGCGCTGATCGTGGTCGGCGCTCTGCTCCTTCTCGGCCTTGCCGTCTCCAGTGTATCGAGCGGCGTGCCGCCGGTTCAGACCTTTCTTGGGATGGGTCCGGACGGTGCGCGGTTTGCGCTTTCGCCCGACGCGCTGTGGCTCTTCGGTTTCGGTCTGCCCGGGGCGGCATTGGCGGCATGGCTCGGCACGCCTTCGCCGCGAAAGCGAACGTGGACCTTCGGCGTCGCCGCAAGTCTCGTCGGCGCGCTCGGTGTCTTCGGCATGCAGGACGCGGTGAGCTTCCTCGTCGCCTGGGAGATCATGAGCCTCGGCGGCGCCGTCATGATCCTCGGCGAGGATCTCGCCCCCGATTCCGGGCGCCCGGTGCTGTTGATGCTTGCGCTTCTCGAAGCCGGCTCCGTCGCCTTGATGCTCGCCTTCATTCTGCTTGCCGGTCGGGCCGGAAGCCTCTCTTTCTCCGCCTTCGCCGCCGGCGCGGCGGCGATGCCGCTCGCCGAGCAGCTCTTCGTCGCGCTGCTTCTCCTCGTCGGCTTCGGCGCCAAGCTCGGCCTGCTGCCGTTCTATGAATGGTTCCCCGGCGCCTACGGGGCGGGAAGCGGCGCGACCGGGGCGATCCTTTCCGGCGTCGTGCTCAATGCCGCATTCTTCGCGCTCGCTCGCGCGCTGATCGATTGGCTGCCGGCAGCCTCAGCGCTGCCGTTCTCCGTCGCCGGAATCAGCATCGTCGCCGCCGCCGTGGTAAGCGCCATCCTGACGGCGCTCTACGCGTTCCAGCAGGAGGATTGGCGCGAATTGCTCAGCCTCTCCTCCGCCGAGAACGGGTCGATCTCGGTGGCCCTGCTCGGCGCGGCGCTCATGTTCCGCCAGGACGGGCTCGGCGCTCTGGCAGCTCTCGCCTGGACGGTCGCGCTCCTCCATCTTGCCGGCCACGCGCTCGCCAAGGGCGCCATGTTCCTTTCGGCCGACGGCGTCTTCAGGTCGTCGTCGAGCTACGCGCTCGTGCAGCGCGGCGTGCTCAAGAAGAGCTCGTGGATATTCGGCCTCGGTGCGCTCTTTGCCGCAATGAGCCTCGCCGCCATGCCACCGCAGGCCGGCTTCGTCAGCGAGTGGTATCTGTTCCAGACTTTCTTCCAGGGCTTTCATCTCGTCAATCTTACGAGCCGCCTGACGGCGGCGCTCGCCGGCGCGGGCCTGGCGCTGACCGCGGCGATCGCGCTTGCGACGTTCATCAAGGTGTTCGGGCTCGGCCTTCTGGGAAGAGCCGGCGACGATGCAAAGCCGGTGCCGCCGGGAACCGCTCTTGCCGTGGGCGCGCTCGGCGCTCTTGTTCTCGTCCTCGCGGTCGGCATGCCGGTCTGGCTTCGCGCGCTGTCGCCCGTCGAGGCCGCGACCTTCGGCGCCGACGCCGCCGGTCGAATGCACGACGGCTGGCTGCTGGTCCCGCTCACCGCAAAATTCGCCTTCATCTCGCCGAGCAAGCTCGTGATCGCCATGCCGCTGCTCGCGCTGCTGCCGATCAGCCTCCTCCTTGTGAGCATGCGCAAGAAAGCGCGACGCGTCCCCGTCTGGTACGGAGGGCGGAACCTCAACCCGCGGCGCGCCACGACGACTGCGCTCACCTTCTCCAACGCGCTGCGCACTTTCTACAGCTTCGTCTACCGCCCGACCGTCACGACCGAGCGACAACAGCCCGAGGCAGGAAACGGCCACCCCTATTTCACGCGGCGGCTCGTCTTCGCGCATGACGTCGCGCCGATCTTCGGGCCCTATCTTTTCGCGCCGCTCGAACGGCTTGCAAAACGTGTCGCACGAAGACTGCGCGCGATTCAGTCCGGACACCTGAACGTCTATCTCGCGCTGATCGGCGCGCTGCTCGTCGTGATCCTCTTTATCTCGCTGCTTTGACGCGCCGGCCGGATCGGCGGCCGCGCGCTCTACCACGCCGTATAGCCGCCATCCGCGAGGACAATCGAGCCGGTCATCAGGCTCGCGGCTTGCGAGGCGAGAAAAAGCACAACGCTCGCAATTTCGGAATCCTTGCCCATGCGCCCCATCGGCGTGCCGTCGATCCAGCGGTCGTACATGTCCGGCCGATCCTTGGCGAGCGCGTTGAGAGGCGTGTCGATGTAGGTCGGCGCGACGCTGTTGACGCGCACGCCGCGCGGGCCCCACTCCGCCGCGAGCGAGCGTGTCAGGTGGTGCACGGCTGCCTTCGATGCGTTGTAATGGGCCTGTGGCTGCGGCCGGTTGACGATGAAGCCGGACATCGAGCCGACATTCACGATCGAGCCCTTCCCGGCGGCGAGCATGTGCCGGCCGAAGGCGCGACAGCACCAATACGTGCCGTTCAGGTTGACATCGAGCACCTTCAGCCAGCGCTCATCGGTCATCTCCTCGGCGGGAACGTCGCTCAGAGCGATGCCGGCGTTGTTGACCAGAATGGTCGCCGGATCTCCCTCCGCGGCAAACGCGTCCGCGATCTCGGTCACACGCCCGGAATCCGTCACGTCGCAGAGACGCGAGACGACATCGTAGCCCTTCGCCGCGAGCGCGCGGGCCGCCGCTTCGGCAAGCGCCGCGTCCTGCTCGAGGATCGCGAGCCGCGCGCCCGCCTCTCCGAGCGCGTCGGCGCAGGCAAGACCGATGCCGCGACCGCCGCCGGTGACGACGGCGAGCTCATTCTCCAGCTTGAACATTTCGAGATACATGGGGGCGTCGTCCTCGGTTGCCGTGCCTTCAGCTCATCCAATTGCCGCCGTCGACGTTCAGCGTCTGGGCGACCACGTAGTCGGAATCGGCCGAGGCGAGAAAAACGGCGGGACCGCGATAATCATCCGGAACACCCATACGCCCCGCCGGCACCGCCTCGCCGACCAGGCGCTTCTTCTCGCCGATCGGCCGGTGCTCATACTTGGCGAAGAGCGAATTGACGCGGTCCCACATCGGCGTGTCGACGACACCCGGCGCGATGGCGTTCACGTTGATCCCGCTCTTGATGAGCTCCAGCCCGAGCGACTGCGTCATGCTGATCACCGCCGCCTTGCTCGCGCAGTAGACCGTGACGCGCGCCTCGCCGCGCCGCCCGGCCTGCGAGGCGAGGTTGATGATCTTGCCGCCGCGGCCCTGCTTCATCATCTGCGCGGCGACCGCCTTGGTGACAAACAGCATGCCGCGCACGTTGACGCCGAACTGGCGGTCGAAGTCCTCCTCGGTGATCTCGCCGAGCGGCGCCATGTTGAAGATACCGGCATTGTTGACCAGAATGTCGATGCCGCCGAACCGCGCAATTGCGGCGGCAACCATGGCTTCAATTGCCGCACCATCGCGCACGTCGAGCTTGACCGCGAGCGCATCCGCGCCGAGCTCGGCGGCAAGCGAGCCCGCCTTCTCGGTTTCCACATCGGCGATCACGACCTTCGCGCCTTCGGCGGCGTAGGCGCGCACGATCGCCTCCCCAATTCCGCGCGCACCGCCCGTCACGACGGCCACCTTTCCTTTGAGTTTCATCCCTGAAATCCTTTGCTTTTGCTTGTTTTGCCGGCGGACGGAAAGCGGCACGAACTCTTACGATTACCCTTCGATCGTGCGCAGCTCGTTCAGCCGCTGCTTCATCGTCTGGAAGCGCTGCAGGCGCTCGTCGTTGCGCCTCAGCGCTACGGCGGTGGAGAGGATGTCGATCACGACAAGCGCCGCGATGCGCGAGATCGTCGGCGTATAGATGTTGGTATTGTCCAGCGTCTCGACGATCAGGGCGACGTCGCAATCATCGACGAGCGGCGACCGCGACCCGGTGATGCCGATGACCTGCGCGCCGTTCTCCCGCGCCGTGCGGGCGACGTCCAGGATCGAGCGGGTGCGCCCAGTATTGGAGATGACGACCGCCACGTCGCCGGGCCCCATCATCGTCGCGGCCATGATCTGCTGGTGCGAGTCGGGCTGAGCGCCGCAGGGAACGCCGAACAGCGGGAACTTCTGCTGCGCGTCGCTTGCGACAATGCCGGAGGCGCCGAAACCGAAGAACTCGATGGAGCGGGCTTTCTCCAGGATTGCGACGGCCGCTTCGATCGCTCCCCTGTCGATGTGATGCCGCGCCCAGTCGAGGCTGGAGATCGTATAGTCAAAAATCTTCTCCACCACGGTCGGCGGAGAATCGTCCTCCGAGAGGACGGAATGGGTCGCGGGCGTCCCGAGCGCCAAACTGTGCGCGAGCCGCAGCTTGAAGTCCTGAAAGCCCAGGCATCCGACGGCGGTGCAAAAGCGGATCACCGTCGGTTGGCTGACCTCGGCAAAATCCGCGGTCTCGGCAACCGTCGCGCCGAGCACCTCGCGCGGATGCGCAAGGACGAAGTCGGCCACCTTGCGCTCCGACTTGCGCAACTGCGCGTGCGTCGTCCGCACGACCTCCAGAACGTTCTGGCTGCCGGAATGAGCGACCGGTTGATCGGAGAGCAACATGGAATAATTCCTAGCCGCCAAAGCCTAGCTCAACCCATCGAGCGACACCACAGGCGCGCGACCTGACTGCAATGCATCGCCCGGCGACGTGCAAGGCCAGGGTGGTCATGCGACGCGCCTCACCGCGAGGGCAGCGAGAAGATTCGACACGGCCATCTCGGTCGCGCGCTCCACGCTTTCCTCGGTAAACCCGCCGATATGACTTGTGGCAATGACGTGCGGATGTCCGACGAGGGCGCGCGAACGGGGCGGTTCTTCGGCGAAGACGTCGGCCGCGTAGACGCCGAGGCGCTCGGCATCGAGGGCCGCAAGCAGAGCCGCCTCGTCGACAAGCGCCGCGCGCGCCGTGTTCACCAGGACTGCGCCGCCGCGAAGAAGCGCGAGCTCGGCGTCGCCAATCAGTGCGCCGCCGTCGTCGCGTGGCGGCGAATGAAGCGTGATAATCTCGGCACGGGAGAGAAGGTCCGGCAGGTCGACCCAGTTCAACCGGTCGCCCGGCACCTTCAGCGGCGGGCGCTGCGGGTCGCAGGCGAGGATGGTCGCGCCGAGCGCGGCGGCAAGCCGCGCGACCTCGCCGCCGATCCTGCCGCAACCGACGACGCCGACCCTGCGGCCACGAATCTCCATGCCCCGCCGTCTCGGCCACTCGCCCGCCTTGATGCCCGCATCGGTGAAAGGAATATGGCGGAGCGCGGAGAGCATCAGCGCGATCGCCAATTCGGCGACGCCGGCGGCATTGGCGCCGTCGGCGGTGCGCAGGACAATGTTCCGTTCCGCGAGCGTCCGCAAAGGCAAGTTGTCGATGCCGACGCCGTTGCGGCTGATCACCTGAAGTGCATCGGCGGCGTCGATCACCGCCGGCGACACCGGCTCGACACCGGCGATCCAGCCGATTGCGCCGGGAACGAGCTGCATCAGCTCGGCTTCGTTCGGCTGTTGTCCCGGCGTGGAACAGACGACTTCAAAGCCCTGCTCGCGCAACCCTTCGACACGCGGATGCGGCGAAGCCGTCAACGATCGCGGCGTGACCAGGATGCGTCCCGTCATCGCGTCACGCAGCGGAAGCCTTGGCCGCGATCGCCGCGATCGCATCGAAGCCGGGGCCGGAGGTCGGGATGGCGACGTGAAAGACCTCCGCGATCACCTGGGTCCAGCCGTGAATGAAATAGGTCCAGCCGTTCTCGACCTGGAGGTTGCGCGCGGCCTGCTGCGACCGCGCCTGGTGGAGAAAGACCAAATCTCCGCGATAGTTCAGGTCCCAGACGATGCCGCCTTCGGGGAAGCGCACCGCATCGGAAACGGGCGAGCCCGGCGCGTCCTTGCCCAGCCCCGTCGCGTTGACGACCAGCGAGCCCGGCTTCATGCCCGCCACCACCGCATCGTTGTCTTCAAGTCCGGCGGCGACCACGTAGTCGACCGGGACGGCGACGCCGAGTTCGCGATGGATGCGCCTGACCTCCGCAAGACGCTCGGGACTGCGATCGGAGACGACGATGCGGGAGGGCCGCTCGGCGCCAAGCTCCGGCTGCGACAGGTACCAGGTGAAGGCGATCGTCGAGCCGCCGGCGCCGATCGCAAAAAGCTCCGCGCGCGTTCTTGCGAAATGCTGCTTTGGCAAGAAGCCCTGCAGCGCCAGGCCGGACGAGATCGGGTCCTTCGCATGGCACACGAACTTGCCCCCGCGTTTCGACAGGCAGCTCGTCTCCTCCATCACGCGGGCGAAAAGATCGATCTCGTCGAAGAATTCACGGCAGGCCTTGTAGAGGTCGATCTTGTGGGTGGTGACGAGGGCGCCGAGCGACAGCGGATCGCGCTTGATGAAGCGCACCGCCGCACGATAGGCGTCGGGCTCGGCGTGGAGCGGAAAGTCGATCCCCTTGATACCGGCATCGCTCAGCCCAAGGTGCTCGGCCCAGGCGGGGAAGACCTTCATGATCGAGCTTTTCGCCGTGGTCACGCCGATGAAGTAGAGGGTCGGCCGGGCGGCGGGCGTCAGTTCGCTCATGAGCGGAGATGCCCCACGGCATCAAATGCGGCCGAATGGACCAAGCCGGTCATCGCGCGAGCCGCCGTCAGCGCGTCTGCGCCAGGATGCTTTCGACGAGCTCGCGCGGCCGGAAGCGATAGTCCGCGTTGTCGACGGCCCTCCAGCCGCCATTTCCGTCGTCGACGATGCGGCTCCGCATGCCGCCTGCCTTGGCGATGATGTCGTAGTCCTGTCCGGAATCGGCCGGGTAGGCAAAGGTCATCACCAGAACGTCGCTGCCGACATTCACCGAGCGGTGAATCCAATAAGGCGGAACATAGCACATCGTGCGCGGTCGGATTTCCACCGTGCGTATCTCTCCCGCCGGCAATTCGAGCAGCATCACGCCACGTCCGCTCTCGCCGTAATAGATCTCAGGCCGGTTGGCATTGGCGTGGATGTGGCCGCGCGTCAGGAAAAACTCGCGCCCGACCCGACCCGGCAACATGCGGGTGACGCCGACGATCATGTCTCCCGCATCGCTTGAGGGCCGGTAGTCGCTGACCTCATAGACCGCCGCGTCGGTCAGTTCGTCGAGGAGCGCCCGATAGGCCGCGTCGTCCGCGTAGATGCCTTGCAGGTCGCCGAGAGTCTTCACATAGCGACCCGAGGCGCCCGCAAGCTCGCCCTTTTCAATGTCGACCCAGCACACCCCGGGCTCGCGCATCCTCTTCCTCCCGCTGACGTCCCCGAGACCGCCATCCCCTGTTATGTAGTGTTGCTACATAACTCGCTGGTTTTCGCAAGGCAAGTGGCCGCGATCGAAGTGCCGACAAGCCCACCGCTATCCGCTCGTCTCTATCTAAACTTCTCACCAATGTCTGTGCGTCGTGAATTTGTGTATCTGTCGACGTCTTGACCAGAAGCTCCATCTGTATTTATGCTACATAATTGGGCCCATTAGAACAGCCCAGCGGAACGGATCGTGGAGGGAACTGATGAGGAAATTTCTTCCTGCATGCCTGCTTGGGGCGGCTCTCGTTGTGGGCACCGCAGGCGGCGCCGCCCAGGCGGCGGACTGCAAAGTCGGCGTCGCCATGTACACCCTGAGCGCGCCTTATTTCGTCGCGCAGGTGAAAGCTGCCGAGGACGAGGCGAAGAAGGCCGGATGCGACGTGGTCACGTCCGACGGCCAGAACGACATGAGCAAACAGATCGCCGACGTTGAGGACATGGTCGCCAACGGCGTCAAACTCTTGATCCTCAACCCGCGCGACCCTGAGGGTCTCGTCTCCACCGCCGATGCGGCTACCGCCGCCGGGGTGAAGGTCGTGATCATGGATTCCAGCATCGACACCAAGGCGAACGTCGTCACCCAGGTGCGGTCGTCCAATACGCAAAACGGCTTTCTGGTCGGCGAGTGGCTCGCCAAGAAGATGGCGGGCAAGCCGATCAAGATGATCCTGCTCTCCGGCTCGCAAGGAAACGAAGTTGGCCGCGACCGCCGCCTCGGCGTGTTCAGCGGACTGCTCGAAGGACAGCTCGTCAATGACGGCCACGCCGGCTTCGAGGTTCTCGGTCAGGGCTGGGGCTCCTGGGAACAGGAAGGCGGGCTGAAGGCGGCCGAAGACCTGCTGCAGGCGCATCCTGACACCAATGTCATCCTCGGTGAGAACGACTCCATGGTGCTCGGCGCGATCAAGGCCCTGCAGGCGATCGGCAAGGAGAATGACGTGCTGGTGCTTGCCGCCGCAGACGGCCAGAAAGAGGCGCTGAAGCTCATCAAGGAAGGCAAATACGGCGCCACGGGCCTCAACGATCCGGCGCTTGTCGCGCGCACGGCGGTCGACATCGGCCTGAAGGCGCTCAAGGGCGAACTGGCGGACGGCTTCCCGAAGCTCAACCTCACGACGCCGGACGTGATCACGCAAGAGAACGTCGACAAATACTACCATGAGGACGCGGTGTTCTAAGACGCCGATTCCGGCGTAGACTTTCCGAGTAGGCTGGCGGCGCACTCTCCCATCGCCGCCAGCCTGATTTGATTTGATCGGGCCCGGCGTCATGACCGAACTCGCACGGCTCACGGCCATCACCAAGTCCTACGGCGGCGTCCACGCTCTGAAGGGCGTGGATTTCGACGTGAGAAGCGGCGAGGTGCATGCGCTCGTCGGCGAGAACGGCGCCGGGAAATCAACCCTCATCCGCATTCTCGGCGGCGAGGTTCAGCCGAGCAGCGGAGAGATCCACATTGCCGGCGAGAAGGTCAGCTTGCGCGATCCGCGTTCCGCGCGCGCACACGGCGTGACCGTCATCCATCAGGAGCTCGCGCTCGCGCCCGATCTTTCCGTGGCCGAAAATCTCTTTCTCGGCGAGCTCCCCGGGGTGATCTCATGGAGCGGGCTCAGGCAGCGCGCAAGCGAGCTTATCAGCCGGCTCGGTTTCGAGATCGACCCGACGAGCCGCGTCGCCAACCTTTCGGTCGCGCACCAGCAGGTGGTGGAGATCGCCAAGGCGCTGTCGCACGAGGTCAAGACAATCGTGTTCGACGAGCCGACCGCCGTCCTATCCGGCCGCGACGCGGAGCGCCTGCACCGGATCATCGCCGACCTTCGCTCGAACGGCGTCGGCATCGTCTACATCTCCCATCGCCTCGACGAGGTTCTCGACATCGCGGATCGCGTGACGGTGATGAAGGATGGCCAGGTCGTCGACACGCTGGCGGTCGAAGACGCGACCATCGACGGCGTCATCCGCATGATGGTGGGGCGGCCGCTCGCCGCCATGTTCCCCGAGCGCGGAAATCGCGAGATCGGCGACGAGCTGTTGCGGATCGAGGGCGTGAGCGACGGGCACAAGCTCCGCGACATCAGCTTTTCGATCTGCGCCGGCGAGATTGTCGGGCTCGGCGGCCTGGTCGGTTCCGGCCGGACCGAGGTGGCGCGACTGATCTTCGGCGCCGATCGCCTCGACGAGGGCGCCATCACGCTGAAGGGGAAAGCGATGCGCTTCCGCTCGCCAAAGGACGCCGTCGCCGCCGGGATTGGCCTGGTTCCGGAGGACCGCAAGCAGCAGGGCGTCATCCTCGACAAGCCGGTCCGGGTCAACGCTACGATGGCGCGCCTTTCTTCCGTGGTAAATGCGTTCGGCTTCGTGCGGCGCGCCGCCGAGCGGCGCACCGTGAGCGATCTTGGCGACAGCCTCCGACTCAGGGCTCCCAGCATCGACGCGCCCGTCTCGACCCTTTCCGGCGGCAATCAGCAGAAGGTCGTCCTCGCCAAGTGGTTTCACGCCGGCGGCGACGTTATCCTTCTCGATGAGCCGACGCGCGGCGTCGATGTCGGCGCGAAGACGGAGATTTACGCCCTGATCAACAGGATGGCCGAGTCGGGGAAAGCGGTGCTCATGATCTCGTCGGAGCACCAGGAGCTTTTCGGGCTTTGCGACCGCGTCCTCGTCATGGGCGAAGGCGAGCTCAGAGGGGAACTGACGCCCGACCGCTACAGCGACGAGAACCTGCTCGCGCTGGCCATGGTCGGACGGAGCAATGAGAGCGGTGCACAACCATGACAGTCATCAGCGAGCCACAAACCGAGCCCCGCAGCAAACTCGACCTGCGCGAGCTGCTGCAGCGGTTCGGCACGCTCGCCATCTTCCTGGTGTTGGTGATCGTCGCCAGCTTCTGGTCGGACAGCTTTCTGACCAAGCTGAACATTTTGAACGTCCTGCGCCAGGTGGCCGCCGGCTCCGGCATCATGGCGGTCGGCATGCTGTTCGTGATCCTGACCCGTGGGATCGACCTTTCGGTCGGCTCGGTCGCGGCTTTGGGCAGCGTGCTGACGGGCTATTTCGTCGCGACTTCCGGCTACGGCATCGCGACCACCATCGTTCTCGTCATCCTCTCCGGCGCGGCATGCGGCCTCGTGACCGGCAGCTTCGTCGCCTATCTGCGGCTTCCGTCCTTCGTGATGTCGCTCGCCATGATGGCGATTGCGCGCGGCCTCTCCCTCATCGTCTCGGAGGGCCGTCCGATCATGATCGAAGGCAACGCCGGCGACACGCTGTCCAATTTCGGCGCCGGCTATCTTTTCGGTCTTCCGAAGCCGGTCATCCTGATGGCCGCCGTCTTCATCGTCGGCGGCATTATTCTGAACTTCACCCGGTTCGGGCGCCTCATCACGGCGATCGGCTCGAACGAGGAGGCGGTGCGCCTCTCCGGCATCGCGGTGCCACGCTACGTGCTTGCCGTCTACGTCATCTCCGGCGCCCTTGCGGCGGTCGCCGGCATCATCTCGTCGAGCCGGACCGGCGTCGGATCGGCGCAGGTCGGCGTCGGCGCGGAGCTCAACGTCATCGCGGCCGTGGTCATCGGCGGGGCAAGCCTGATGGGGGGGCGCGGCGGCGTCATCAACACGCTGCTCGGTGCGCTCGTCATGGGCATCATTGCCAACATCATGAATCTCGGCGGCGTGCCCGGTTATCACCAGCAAGTCTATATGGGCCTCATCATCCTCGTCGCCATGCTGCTGCAGTACAGCACCGGAACGCTGAAGCACTGAACCCCTGGCGGAGTCGTCTTGCCCCGCGACCTCACTCTCGCGATCGACGTCGGCACGGGCAGCGTACGCGCCGCGCTGGTCGACGATGCAGGCGCAATTCTCCATATCGCGGCCCGCGAGCACGACCAGATCGTGCCCGCCTTCGGCTGGGCGGAGCAGCGGCCGGCGGATTGGTGGGCGGGCGTCGTCCATGCCATTCGCGCGACACTCGCCGCGGTCGAGGGTGCACGCGAGCGAATTGCCGCCGTTTGCGCCTGCGGGCAGATGCACGGCACGGTGCTCATCGACGCGGCCGGCGAGCCAACTCGCGAGCGCGTCCCCTTATGGAACGACAAGCGCACGATCGATATCGTGGCGGCATTCGAGCGCGATAATGCGCCCGCAACCTACCTCAAGGAAAGCGGCAACCCGCCGACGCCGGCCTGGCCGGGCTTCAAGCTCGCATGGCTCCGCGACAACGACCCCAAGGCTTATCGTGCGGCCGTCGCGGTGATCATGCCGAAGGACTTCATCAATCTCCGGCTCACCGGCGAGGTCGCGATGGATTCCGGCGACGCGTCCTGCAGCTTCCTGATGAACCCCTCGAAGCGCGACTTGGTCTCCGGCGATGACCGGCCTTCTCGGCATCGACCCGGCGAAGCTGCCGCCGATCCGCGATCCGCTCGAGATACTCGGCGCCGTCACCGCCAAGGCCGCCGGAGAAACCGGGCTTGTCGAAGGAACGCCGGTTCTGGTCGGCGGGGCCGATTATCCGGTGGCCGTCCTCGGCTCGGGCGCCTGTCGATTGGGGCTCGCCTCCGACGTGACCGGCACCTCCTGCATCCTCACCCTCATCGCCGAGGCGCCGCTGCTCGACCCCGAGATATCGAACGTCGCGACGATCGAAGGCCATTGGGGTCCGTTCGTGCTGCTTGAGACAGGCGGCGACGCCATGCGCTGGGCGCGACGCGCCTTCCACGAAAAGACGCTCTCCTATGACGACATCGTCGCCAAGGCCGCACAGGCGCCGGCCGGTGCGGAGGGGCTATTCTTCATTCCCTACCTCGCTGGCGAGCGGCTCGGCGCGCACCGCAACGCCCGCGCCCAGTTCTTCGGGCTCGGGGCGGCGCATGGTCTTCCGCATCTTCACCGCGCGGTTCTTGAAGGCGTCGCCTTCGCCGCCGCGCGGCACCTGCGGATCATGGAACGCGCCGCCGGCCGGCGGCTTGAACGCGTGATCGCCTCGGGCGGCGGTGCGAAGACGGAACTGTGGCTCAAGATAAAGGCCAGCGTCTACGGCATTCCGATCATCGTGCCGAAGGAGGCCGAATGCGGCGTGGTCGGCTGCGCCGCGATGGCGGCCACCGCGACGGGCCGCTTTGCGCGCGTCGAAGACGCGGTCGATGCGTTCGTCCGCACCGCCGAGGAGATCGCCCCCGATCCGGAATGGGCCGAGCGCTACGCCCGCATGCAGCCCCTCTTCGATCGCATCTATCATCACAGCCAGGCGCTCTATGACGACCTCGATGCTCTGGCGCATTGAGGCTGAGGCCGGCGAACAAGGGAAGGAAACCTAATGGACGAGATTGTCGCGACCTTCCGGCCGGACCTCTTCGCGGGCAAGAGCGTGCTCGTCTCCGGCGCCTCGAGCGGGATCGGGCTCGCCATCGCGCAGGGTTTCGCCCGGCTCGGCGCCGAGGTCATCGCCACCGGCAGCTCCAAGGAGAAGCTTGCCGCAGCGAAAACCGATCCCGCCAACAAGGGCATCCGCTTCGAGAAACTCGATGTGCGCGATCGCGCCGCGATCGACGCCTTCGTCGATGCGCTTCCCGGCCTCGACGTGCTGGTCAACGCCGCCGGCATCGTGCATGCCGACGACGAGTTCGAGGAAAAGACCTTCCTCGACGTGATTGACGTCAACCTGAACGGTGCCATGCGGCTCTCAATGGCGGCACTGCCGCTCCTCAAGAAGTCGAAGGGCGTGATCATCAACACGGCGTCGATGCTGAGCTATCTCGCCGACGAGAGCGTGCCGGCCTACGGCGCCAGCAAATCCGGCATCCTCGGCCTCACGCGCACGCTCGCCCACCGGTTCGGCCGCGACGGTATCCGTGTGAACGCCATCGCGCCGGGCTATCACAAGACCGCCATGACCCAGCCGCTCTGGTCGGACCCGGGCCCGGCCGCGGTCATCGCCAAGCGCTCCGCACTGAAACGCTGGGGGACGGTCGAAGACCTCGTCGGAACGGCGCTCTTCCTCGCCTCGCCCGCGGCCGCCTTTGTGACCGCCACCTCGCTTCCCGTCGACGGCGGCTACGTCGTCGGTGGCTCCCACTGACCGCGAAGGAAGGTGAGAGCGATGTCGGCGACGGGTTGGCAGGCAGCCCCAGGAAGGGCATTCGGCGGGCCCGGAAAATACATTCAGCAGGCGGGTGAGCTGATCCGCCTCGGCGAGCATCTCACGAGCCTCGGCAAAAAGCCGTTCCTCCTGGTCGACGGCTTCGTCCTCGACACGATGCGCGACGAAATCGTCGCGCCGCTGGAGGCTGCCGGGCTGGCGCCAACCGTCGAGCGCTTCGGCGGCGAGTGCTGCGCTGAAGAGGTGGAGCGCGTCACTGCGGCCGTCAAAAGTGCGGATGGCGACGTCGTGGTTGGCGTCGGCGGCGGCAAGACGGCCGACACGGCGAAGCTCGCGGCAATCGCGAACAATGCGCGCATCGTGATCGCGCCGACCATTGCCTCGACCGACGCGCCGTGCAGCGCGATCGCCGTGCGCTACACGCGCGACGGCGTCTACGACACGGCGATCAGGCTGCCGCGCAATCCCGATTTGGTGCTCGTCGACAGCGCCGTCATCGTGCGCGCCCCGGTGCGCTTTCTGGTGGCCGGGATCGGCGACGCGCTCTCCACTTGGTTCGAGGCGCGCTCGAATTCGGAATCGTGCTCGAACAACTTCATCGCGCGCGGCCTCCCGGCGCCGGAGGCCGGCATCGCGATTGCGCGTGCCTGCCACGAGGTGCTGATGCGCGACGCCCTCGCTGCCAAGCTCGCGGCGGAGCGCGGGGCCTTGACGCCGGCGGTGGAGGCCATCATCGAGGCGAACACGCTTCTCTCCGGCCTCGGCTTCGAGAATTGCGGTGTCTCCGCCGCCCACGGGATTCATGACGGCCTGACCGTGCTTGACGAAACTCACGGTTTCTTCCACGGCGAGAAGGTCGCCTTCGGCGTGCTCTGCCTCCTGATGCTTGAAGGCCGGCCGCTTAGCGAGATCGCCGCGACGGCCGCGTTCTGCCGCTCTCTCGGCCTCCCCACGACGCTCGCGGACATGAAGCTAGCCAAAGCGACGAAGGACGATCTCAAGCGCGTTGCGGAAGCCGCACTCGCGCCCGACGCGGTGACCTGGCGTGTCGCCGTGCCGCTTTCGGTCGAGATCGTGCGCGACGCGATCATATGCGCTCGACGCCTTCACCAGCGGCGCGGCGGCGAGCGCGGCGGCATGACGGGCGCGTACCGATCGCGGCGGCTCGCCATCTCCGCGAACGGACTTTAGGTTTCGCCGCGTCATGGCGCTTCTTCTCGGACTCGACTTCGGCACCGGCGGCATCAGGGTCGGCGTTTTCGACCTCGATGCGCGCACGATGCTTGTGGAGCGCGAGGTCAATTACCGGACCGCGTATCCGCGGCCGGGCTGGGCGGAACAATCGCCGCTCGACTGGTGGGCGGCGCTCGGCGAAGCGACGCGCGGCTTGATGCGCGCGCTCGGCTCGCCAGCGATCGCGGGCATCGGCGTCGCCACCACCGCCTCGACCGTGGTCGTCGCCAAGCGCGACGGCACGCCGCTCCGCCCGGCGCTCCTGTGGATGGATTGCCGCGCCGCTGCCGAGGCGGACCGGACGGCGCGCTCGAAGCACAAGGTGCTCGCCTTTTCGGGCGGCGGCGACGCCGCCGAATGGCTGGTGCCGAAGGCGATGTGGCTCGCCACGAACGAACCGGAGACCTACGCCAAGGCCGACGTCATCTGCGAGTGCCTCGACTATGTGAACTTCATGCTGACCGGCCGCTGGGTCGGCTCGCGCATGAACGCTACCTGCAAATGGAACTACGACTCGGTCGCCGGTCGCTTTCACGACGACCTCTTTGCGGAGTTCGGCGTGCCGAATCTTGCTCGGAAGCTCCCAAGCGAGATCCTTCCCGTCGGAGCACCGATCGCGCCGATCAGCGCCGACGCAGCGGCACATCTCGGGCTCAGCGGCCGGCCGATGGTGGCGCAGGGCGGCATCGATGCGCATATCGGCATGGTCGGCGCGGGGACGCTTGCGCCGGGCGAGCTTCTCTTGATCGGCGGCACCTCCGTCGTGCACCTCTTTCAGCTCGCGGCCGAGGCGCCCGTCACGGGCTTCTGGGGCCCCTACCCCCGCGCGCTCGTCGACGGCCACTTTCTGGTTGAAGCCGGGCAGGTGTCGGCGGGATCGGTGCTTTCGTGGTTTGCCGAGGACATGTTCGGCCTCGACCCGACGGGCGTGGCGGAGCTGCGGCGGGCGGCGGAAGCGATCCGCGTCGGCGGCACCGGGCTCTTGACGCTCGACTATTTCATGGGCAACCGGACTCCCTACCGCGATCCGTTGCTCCGGGGCGCGGTGCTCGGCCTGTCGCTCGGGCACGACCGTGCGGCGCTCTACCGCTCCGCCATCGAGGGCGTGGCGCTCGCCTCGGCCAACGTGCTCAAGCGGATGGGAGAGCTCGGGATCAGCTCGAACCGCATCGTGAGCTCCGGGGGCTACGCCCGCAATCGCCTCTGGCTCAAGGCGACGGTCGATGCCATCGGCCGCCCGATCGAGCTTCCGGCGGACGCCAATCTGACGATCATCGGGGCCGCCGGCGCCGCGGCGACGGGCGCCGGCCTTGTGCCCGACCTCTTCGCGGCGGCCGAAGCCGTGACGCAGCCGACCTCGACTTTGGAGCCGGACCTTGCCGATCATGCCCGCTATAATGAATTGCTGAGCGAGTATCTTGAAGCGACCGAACTGCTGGCGCCGCTCTCGCGCCGGCTGGCGGCGCGGCAATTGGGGAAATCGGAGCCATGACGGCCGACAATCTCGAGCGCGATGTGCAGTTCCGGGCGCTTTCCGCGGAGCAGCGCGAGCTTCTGATGGTGCAGGTCGCGAAGCGCTACTACGAGCTCGACATGACGATGGGCGAGCTTGCCAAGGAGCTCGGCCTCACCCGCTGGCAGGCAAGCCGGCTTCTGACGGAAGCCCGCGAGAGCGGCATCGTGCGGATCGAGATCATCCCACGCGCGCCGCGCGCGCCCGAGCTCGAAAGCCGCCTGCAGCGCCGCTATCATTTGAAGGAAGCGGTCGTGGTCCCGCGGAGCGGCGAGGAAGACGACGCCGTCCTTCTCGACAGCGTGGCGCAGGCGGCGGGGCGGCTCCTTGCAAGCATCGGCAAGATTCCGCTGATCGGCGTCTCCTGGGGAAGCACCATGAGCGCAGTCGCGCGACGGCTCCCGCCCTTCTGGAACGAGGGCGTCGAGGTGGTGCTCCTGAACGGCGCCATGAACATCCGCTCGCCGTCGGTCCGCACCAACAACACGGCGGAGCTTTTCGCCCGCACGGCGAACGGCACGGCGACGCTTTTGCCGGTGCCGGCGATCCTCGGCCAGGCGGCGACCCGGATCGCGCTTGAGAACGATCCCACGATCGCAAAGGTCCTCGAGCTCGGCCGGCGCGCGTCGGTCATCTGCTTCGGCCTCGGCGCCATCAGCCCGCAATCGGTTCTGGTGCAATCGGGCTTCGTCTCCGAGGCGGAGACGCTTGCCCTCAGGGAGAAGGGCGCGGTCGGCGACATATTGAGCCGCTACATCGACGCCGACGGCAACATCGTCGATGCGGACCTCGACGCCCGCACGATCGGCCTTGAGCTTCGCTATTGCGCGGACCGCGCCTATTCGATCGGCGTCTGCGCCGGCGAGAGCAAGCACGCCGTGGCGCTCGCCTGTCTTCGCGCCGGCTATATCAACGTGCTCGTCACCGACGAGGCGACCGCGCTCTTCCTCCTGAGCTGACCCGGCGGGAAAAGCGCTCGCCTGCCCTATTCTCCGTAAGGCACCCAGATATTCTTCACCTGCGTTGCATGACGCAGGAAGCGGCGGCCCTGGGCAGCGGTGGGGTCGTGCCAGTCGAGGGCGCGGCCGTTATTGACCCAGGTCGGCTTCAGATTGCCGATCGAGGCGGCCTCGACGCCTGCGCTGCCTTGCCTGGTGCCAAAATACCAGTAGGCGGCGACGTCGTCGTGCTCGGCGAGGGTTTTTGCCAGCGTCTCCCGGTCGCCGGTCACGATGTTGACGACACCGGCCGGCACGTCGCTCGTCTCGAGGACCTGATAGAAATCGGTAGCGAGAAGCGGATGCACCGGCGAGGGCGTGACGATCACGCGGTTCCCCATGGCAATCGCCGGCGCGACGAGCGAGACGAGTGCGAGAAGCGGAGCCTCGTCGGGGCAGGACAGGCCCATCACGCCGAACGGCTCGTTCATGGCGAGCGTCACGTGGCGCGCGCGCGTCGCGTGCACGCGCCCGTCATACTTGTCGGCATGGGCGGCGTAGAAGCTGATGCGACGGACGGAAGCAGCGACCTCTTCGGCGGCGGCTCTTTTCGGTGCGCCGCTCAAGGTCGCGATGCGGTCGGCGAACTCGGCCGAACGGGCTTCCAGGTTCTCGGCGAGATAATAGAGAACCTGCGCGCGGTTGTGGCCGCTCAAGGACGACCAGCCGCCCGCCGCGTTCGCAGCCTCGACCGCGTTCCTGATGTCCTTCCTGTTGCCGAGGCCCGCCTGGCCCGCCTCCCGGCCTGAGGCGTCATGGATTGCGTAGGAGTAGCCGGAATCGGGACGCACCTGTTTCCCGCCGA
Organism: uncultured Alphaproteobacteria bacterium; assembly: GCA_963750115.1. Lineage (GTDB taxonomy): Bacteria > Pseudomonadota > Alphaproteobacteria > Rhizobiales > Afifellaceae > DASWJZ01. The sequence continues at coordinate 168,213 of CAVVPM010000001.1, forward strand.
TATAGAGCTTGGCGGTTCGGTCGAGGGGGGGCCGGTCGAGAGGGGGGCGCTCGCCGGGCGGATGCGCCGAAGGCGAGCCCGAGAAGTCCGCAGCGGCAATCTTTGCCGCCTTACCTGCTGCGGCCTTCGCCGACCTCTTCTCCGCTGAGTAGACGAGATACTCGTAAAGCCCTTCGCGTCCACCCTCGCGGCCAAAGCCCGAATTCCTTATAGCCGCCGAAGCCCGAGGCCGCGTCGAAGAGGTTGGTGGAATTGACCCACACCACGCCGGCCTTCAGGCGCGCCGCAGCGTCGAGAGCGACGTTGATCGATTCCGACCAGACCGAGGCGGCGAGCCCGTAGCGGGAGTTGTTGGCAAGCGCCAGCGCCTCAGCCTCGGTGCGGAAGCTCATCGACACCAGCACCGGCCCAAATATCTCCTCCTGCGCCAGGATCGAGGCGGGGGCGACGCCGGTCACCAGCGTCGGGGGGTAGAACAGGCCTTGCTTGGGGAGTGCCGCCTCCGGCTGGTAACAGGCGGCGCCCTCCGCCCTTCCCTGCTCCACCAGCCTGCGAATGCGCTCCAACTGCACGTCGGCCACGATCGCGCCGATATCGGTCGACTTGTCGAGCGGGTCGCCGACGCGGAGCGTCTCCATCCTGGCCCGCAGCTTGGCGTGCATCTTCTCCGCCACCGCCTCCTGCACGATCATTCGCGAGCCAGCGCAGCAGACCTGACCCTGGTTGAACCAGATGGCATCGACCACCCCTTCGACCGCGCTGTCGAGATCGGCATCGTCGAAGACGATGAAGGGCGACTTGCCGCCAAGCTCAAGCGAGAGCTTCTTGCCCGTTCCCGCCGTGCGTTCACGGATCAGCCGCCCGACCTCGGTCGAGCCGGTGAAGGCGATCTTGTCGATCCCTTCATGCTCGACGATCAACGCGCCGGTCGCGCCGTCGCCAGTCACGATGTTGACGACGCCCGCCGGAAGGCCCGCCTCCATGCACACCTCGGCAAAGGCGAGCGCGGTCAGCGGCGTGAACTCCGCCGGCTTCAGCACCACGCTGTTTCCTGCCGCGAGCGCCGGCGCGATCTTCCAGGCGAGCATCAGCAGCGGGAAGTTCCACGGGATGATCTGGCCGCAGACCCCGACCGGCTCAAAGCCGGGGAACTCCGTCTCGATCAGCTCCGCCCATCCCGCATGGTGATAGAAGTGGCGGATGACGAGCGGGATATCGATGTCGCGGCTCTCGCGGATCGGCTTGCCGTTGTCCATCGTCTCGAGCACGGAGAAGAAGCGCTCGCGCTTGTTGATGATGCGGGCGAGCGCATAGAGATAACGGGCGCGCGCGTCGCCGGAGAGAGCGCCCCAGGCCTTCTGCGCCTTGCGCGCCGCGGCGACCGCGCGGTCGACGTCCTTTGCGGTCCCTTCGGCGCATTCGGCCAGGCGGTTCCCGCGCGCCGGGTTCACTACCGCAAAATAGCTCCCCTCCGCCGGCGCCACGAACTTGCCACCGATGAAGTGCCCGAAGCGGCCCGCGTGCTTCTCCAGCCAGGCCACAACCTCGCTATTCGCCTCCGGCGCAGGCCCGTATTCCATCGTGCGCAGGATATCCGTGACGGCGGTCATGCGGTCCCCTCTAAGATGCGGTCCAGGTGCGCGGCCGAATCGATCGTACCCCATAGAATGCCGTCATGGCAGGGCTTGAGCATTCTCTTCGCCTCCGGCTCACGCGAGCGCGTGGCGCATGGCGGAGGAATAGCGGCCGGTGACAAAATGCTCGATCTGCCGCTCGATGTCGCCGAGCAGCGAGCTCGCGCCGATGCGGAAGAGCTCCGCCTCCATCCACTCCCGCCCAAGCTCCTCCTTCATCAGGATCAGCCAGGAAAGCGCGTCCTTCGCCGTCTTCAAGCCGCCCGCCGGCTTGAACCCGACCTTCGCCCCGGTCAGCTCAAGATACGCGCGGATCGCCCGCACCATCACGAGGCTCACCGGGAGCGTCGCGTTCACCTCCTCCTTGCCGGTCGAGGTTTTGATGAAGTCGGCGCCCGCCATCATCGCCACCAGCGAGGCGCGGTAGACGTTCCGGAGCGTCTTCAGGTCGCCGGTCGCGAGGATCGCCTTCAAATGCGCCGCGCCCGCCGCCTCGCGCATCGCCCGCACCTCGTCATAAAGCGCCTGCCAGTTCTGGCTGAGCACGTGGCTGCGGCTGATCACGATGTCGATCTCGCGCGCCCCCTCGGAGACCGCATAGCGGATCTCCTCAAGCCGGAGCGGCAGCGGCATCAGCCCGGCGGGAAAGCCCGTCGCCACCGAGGCGACGGGGATGCCGGAGCCTTCCAGCGCCCTCACCGCCGGCCCGACCATGGTCGGATAGACGCAGACCGCCCCGACCGTCGGCATATGCTCCAGGCCGAGCGCTTCCACCAGGTCGGCGCGGAGCGGGGTCCGCGCCTTGGCGCAGAGCCTTTCAACCCGGCCCGGCGTGTCGTCGCCGGAAAGCGTGGTCAGGTCGATCACCGTGATCGCCTTCACCAGCCACGCCGCCTGCCACTCCTTCTTCACCGTGCGCCGCGCAACGAGCGTCGCAACCCGCCGCTCAACCGCAGAAAGGTTAACCCGAACACCCTCAACCCAATCAACATGAAGGGGAGTACCTGCGTTGCGCATAACGTCCGCGTCGCGCACCTCCGAGGGGAGAGCGCCGTTCTCTGCGCGGCCCGGCTCGCGTCCTTCGTTCCGCACGTCCGGCGAACGAAATCTCACAACAGGATCCGTGGCCATCAGACTTGCCCTTCTCCGTCCGCGTCCCGTCCTAAACCGGTTCCCATTCTTCGGGATCACGCTCTAAGGGCGGAACATCACCTTGGAATAGAAAGCGTTGCGCGCCCTGAAGCTCTGAAACATGTCGGGAAGCGCGTCCAGCGCGAGATCGTGCGAGATCATGAACGCCCATTTGAGATCGCCGGAAGCGAGCTTCTCCAGCGTCACCGTCCACTGCCGGCCCGGAAACGGCGCGCCATAGGAATTCCAGGCGCCGTGCAGCGATATCTCCTGCCGCAGAAGATGGTTGCACACCTTGTTCGAGAAGGTCACGTCGCCGGTCGGGATGCCGATGAAGACGACGTGGCCGCCGGGCGCGGCCATGGCAAGCGCGAGGTTCTCCGACGCCGGATGGCCGGCGGCCTCGACGACGAAATCGGCGGGAAGCTCGGCGGCGGCCGGGTCGTCGCTCAGAAAGACGTGAGTGGCGCCGGCCTCGCGGGCGAGGTCGAGCTTCTGCTCCGAGAGGTCGACGGCAGTGACCTCGCTCGCGCCCATCAAACGGAACCACTGGATCGCGAAGAGCCCGATCGGCCCGCAGCCAACGACCGCAGCGCGCTGCCCTATCGCGAACGGCGCCTTCCAGACCGCATGCAGCGCGATCGAGGCGGGATCGGCCATCGCGACCGCCGTCGGATCTGAGCCCGACGGAACTTTTAGCAGATTGGTCGCCGGGACGCTTACATACTCGGCGTAGGCGCCGTCGCGTCGGCTGCCGAAATAGTCGTAGTCGCGGCAGCGCGAGAAGAAGCCCTGCCGGCACTGGTCGCATCGGAAGCACGGAATGAGCGGCGGGACGGCGACAAGCTCATCCTCGGCGAATCCCGCAACCGCCTCGCCGAGCGCGACAATCCGGCCGGAGAATTCATGCCCGCAGATAAGCGGCATCCGGTGCGCGCCCTTGCTCAGAAGGCGCGGGATATCGGAACCGCATACGCCGACGGCCGCGACCCGGACGAGCGCCTCGTCGCTTTTCGGCTCAGGTCTCGGCACGTCCTCAAGCCGAATATCCCCGGGCGCATAGAGAACCGCAGCACGCATCTATATCTCCGCGTCTTAAGTATTCACATTAGAGCATATAACTCACATATGTTGCAATTGATTGCCGCCACGGCAAGGGGACTATCCACCTCAATTGCCGCGGGACCGGTGTCGCACGGCTGACACTGGCGCCTTTCCGTCCGCGGAGACGGAGGGCCTGCCGATCGAGGTGAAGAGAGGCAGATCGGCGGCGCCTTCGACATCATAGCGGAGGAGCCGCCGCCCGCCGAACGTCCCTTCATGCGCCTCCGCGACGGGCTGGCCATAGGCCTGCAGCTCGTGGCGGCGCCCGATGCGGATGGCCAGCTCCTCGCCGCAGCGTCGTCACGATGCGTCGCCGTAAAGCGCCGCAGCGTCCATCTTCAATGCGTGGCGCGAATCCGGCCGCAGATACATCATGTGACCGCCCTCGTAGACGCGGGTGCGTATCGGCTTGGTGTCCGGCAGCGTCGGCAGTTGCGCGACGAGATAGCGGGACGCGAGATAGGGCGTGACGAGATCCGTGTAGCCGTTGACGATCAGGACGCTCAGCGCCGGATTGAGGGCGCGCGCCTCCTGAAGGTCGTCGAGCACGCCGGCATAGCCCTGGCGCGCGTTCGTGGTCCCGTAGTCCCAGCTGCGGCTCACCTCTTCGTTCAACAGGCGGTAGCTGATCGCGGTGCGGTAGTTAAGCTCGCTGCGGAGGTAGTCGACGAAGGCGGAGGTGAGCACCGGAACGCTGCGATCGAGCACCGCGTCCGGCGTCTCGTCGCGGCTCGCTTCTGGCGCAATATCGGCCGTCTCGACGCTGCCGTCGTAGCGGCTCAGAACCTTGCCGCCGGCACGGTCGAACTCCTTGGCGAAGACGCCAAGCGGAATGCGGCCAAAATGCTGCTCCACGATCGCAAGCGGCAGGCCCGTATCGCGCGCGACCGTGTCGCTTGCCGCCTTGCCGCCCGCTTCAAGCCCGCTCGCAAGCGCGACGAGATAGTCCGACAAGGCGTAGTGCTCGACCTCCGCAAGCCGGCCGGCGAGCGCGTCGCCGTGAACGCCCTCCTTCTCCAGGTTCACCGCCGCCATGGCGGGAAGCGTCAGCGCCCAGTTCACCGGCTTGAACTCGTCGGGATAGACGAAGGAGAATTCAAGCGCTGGAGAGATGAGCACGATGCCGCTCGGGCTGATGCCGTTATCCTCCTGCAGCGTCCTCGCCAAAAGCGCGGCCCGGAAGCCGCCATAGCTCTCGCCGACAAGGTAGACCGGCGAGGCGGTGCGGTTCGCCTGGCCAAGATAGAGACGGATGAAGGCCCCCATGGCCGCGGCGTCCTCTTTGACGCCCCAGAAATCGCTGTCCTTCCCACCCGGCGCGGCGCGGCTATAGCCGGTGCCGACCGGGTCGACGAAGACGAGATCGGTCATGTCGAGCCAGGTGTCGGGATTGTCCTTCAGCGCCTGCGGCGGCTCAAGGAAAGCGCCGTTGTCTGAGGTCGGGAGCACGCGCGGGCCGAGCGCCCCCAATTGCAGATAGGCCGCCGCCGCGCCCGGCCCACCGTTGAAGACGAAGGTGATGGGCCGCCCCGAAGACGACGCACCCGTTGCAGGCTTCAGGTCATAGGCAACGTAGAAGACCTTCGCGGTCACCTTGGCCTCGCCGCTCAGGAGCGAGACGGTGCCAGCCTCCGCCTCATAGGAAAGCGTGCGGCCGGCGATCGTGACCGTGTGCTCCGTCTTGGCCGGCGAAGGAAGGAGGGAAAGGATGCCATCCGTCTCGGGGGCTCCCGCCGAAGCGGCCTCGCCGTGTCCGGTCTGCGCAAAAGCCGCGCCGCAGAGAAGCGCCGCCGACAGAAGTGCGGGAACGACGACTAGTCTCGAACGAATCATACATTCTCCATCGGTTGCGTTCGCGCGCTCGATCGGCGGCGAAGACCCGCGCGACGATCGCCGTCGCTGCGGCCGCTCGAAGGACGTTCGGCGAAGGCTTCTCTCGGATCGCCGGATTGGGTCCGAAAGAAGGCCCAACCCGGCTCCGCCCGAAAAAGAGCGGCGTCTCACCAAATGTTGAGGGGCAGAGAGCGGACGCGCACTCCTCTCATTGCGGGATGAGCGCGTCGGCGACGATCCCGGTGGTGAAATTGACCGGGCTCACACGCCCCTGCACGGTCGCGCGGCAGCCTTCGCCGCAGGTATCGAGGAAAGCCTGCCGGTCGCGCCGCGCGAGCGATCCGATGTCGACGGGGACCGGGCTCTTGTCGGCCGCGTCGGAGCCGAGCTCCATCGCTTCGCCGCCGGGCCTGATCCAGCCCGTTACTTCGACGAGGTCGCCGCGATAGCTGAGCGCGAAGCTTTTCAGGTCAGCGAGATCGACGACTTCGTATTTGCTGAGCGAGGCGTCCGGCGAAAGCGGAATTGCATCATAGCAATTGAGCCGTGCCGCGTTGTCCGTGATGGCGCGACAGCGCTCCATGTCGGTGCGGGTCTGCGCAAGCGCGGCGCCCTCCCAACCGAGCCCGAGCACGACGAGCAGCGTCGAGAGGACGAAGCGCATTCCGGTTCCGACTGTTGCCGGCCGCCATTCTGTCAGCAATGGCGCGGCAAGGAAACCATGCGCGCGCGGACGATCAGCGGAGGGCGCGGAAGCGCCCTCTCCTCACATCCGCTTGAGCAGCGGGTCGAGTTCCGACCAGAATGTCGCTGGGTTGCTGTAGCCCGCGAACCGTCCGATCTCCTTGCCATGCTCAACAAGGATGAAGACGGGCGTGTAGGATACCTGTCTGATGGCGGCGAGATCGCTCGGCCAACTCTTCGCGACGCTCACCACGCGCAACGGCGCCAATTTTCCTTCGCGGGAGCTGTCATATGACGGCGCGACTTCACGCCGGAACTTGGCACAATATCCGCACCACTGCAGGTCGACCATCACAAGCTCGGCTGCACTGGCAACGGAACTCGAACCAACCACGAACGCAAGCACGACTGACGCGATTTTGAACAAATGTCGCATGCCCGGGCCTCATTTTTGAGCGAAACGTGTCAAATTCGTGGCCCTCGATTCGCTGAATTGGGTTTCACGGGCAATCAGATAGCCACAGTGATGTAAATGAACGGTGTAGGTATCCTTACGGCTCTCGCCGGCGGACTGATCTCGTTCGCATCGCCTTGCGTGCTGCCGCTCGTGCCTCCTTATCTCTGCTACATTGGTGGGGTGTCGCTGGCGGAGCTCGAGGCGTCGGGAGGACCGGCCAAGGCAGCGACGCGCGGCGTCGTTCCCGCGGCGTTTTCCTTCGTGCTTGGTTTCTCAACCGTTTTCGTGGCGCTCGGCGCCACCGCGAGCGCGATCGGCCGCGTGGTCGCGAGCTATCTCAATGTCCTCACCGTAATAGGCGGCGTGCTCGTCATCCTGATGGGCCTGCATTTCCTCGGCGTCTTTCGCGTCGCGCTCCTGAACCGCGAGGCGCGCCTCCACGTCCGCGACGCGGAGCCCGGGCTCGTCGGCGCCTATGTGCTCGGCCTCGCCTTCGCCTTCGGATGGACGCCGTGCATCGGCCCGGTGCTCGCCGCGATCCTCGGCGTCGCCGGAACCTCAAGCACGGTCGGCCAAGGCGCGGTGCTTCTCGCCGTCTATTCGCTCGGGCTCGGCCTTCCCTTCATTGCGGCCGCCTTCTTCGCGCCGCTCTTCCTGAACTGGCTGCGCGGCTTCCGCCGCTTCCTGCCGGTGGTGGAGAAGGGCATGGGGGCGTTCCTGGTCTTGACCGGCGTGCTCTTCATCACCGGCGAATTGCAGACGATCTCCTACTGGATGCTGCAGACCTTTCCGGGCCTCGCGACGCTCGGGTGAGGATGGGCATCGAGGGGTCGACCCGATCCGAAGGGTTGAGGACCTTGGATGTCCGCGATGCGCCAAGAGCCGAAGTTCGTTCAGTTCCAGTTCTACTAGCTAGGTCTGCGATGACCGGTCCGTCCGAGCTGGCAAGAGGCGCCGATCCTCGCCGGTCGTTCACTGGATTCATCGAACCGCTAATGATATCCGTGGTGGCGTGGGGTCTCCCTTCGCATACGGGCTGTGCAACTGCGGCCTAAGAGCGAATGTCTGGACACATCGTGCCCGCCTGCAGTCTCGGCTACCTGGCGGGATTGGAAGGGAGACCTCGTGCCATCCGCCCGTCGCGCCTTCGGCAAGCGAATCCCGATCCCGATTCCACCCGAGCTCGCTGACGAGCCAGCGCTCCTTGCCTATTTGACGGTTAGTCCAGCCGAGCTGAAGAAGATCTGGTGGTATCGAGGCCGCATGTACTCGCGGTTCGAAATTTCCAAAGGTTCTGGCAAGGTGCGTACGATCACTGCGCCCGATCGACGTTTGAAGATCATCCAAAAGAAGCTCGTCCCGCTGCTCGACCAGCTCTATCGCCCGCGCCACCCCGTACACGGTTTCGTGCCTGAACGTTCGGTCAAGACTAACGCCGAAGCGCATGGCCGCCGGCGCTACGTCGTCAATCTCGATCTGAAGGACTTCTTCCCGACGATCACGGAGAAGCGGGTTGTAGGACTACTTCGATCGCTCGGGATCGATGCCCGGGTGTCAGAGATCATAGCCCGTCTGTGCAGTCATATGGGCCGGCTTCCGCAGGGCGCCCCCACGAGCCCGATCTTGTCAAACATGATCTGCTACCGCCTCGACACCGAGCTGCTTCTAGCGGCCAAGGCCTCACGCGCGATCTACACGCGATATGCTGACGACATCACTTTCTCCAGCTATCAACCGCCAGCACCGCTTTTCGAAGGCGTCGTACCGACGCCCGGCTGCTTCTCTCCGGAGTTGTTGGGGCAGGAACTGCGAGCCACGATCATGAGCAATGGGTTCGTAGTTCATCCCGACAAGGCTCACTACGCCGACGGCAATTCCAGGCGCATCGTGACCGGCGTCAAGATCAACGCCGGCCTCAACGTAGACCGCCGCTATGTTCGGCGCATTCGGGCAACACTCCATTCAATTGAGAAGCTTGGTCTCACTAACGCGGAGGCCAGACACACTTCCGGTGGCGGCAACGGCAGCCTCGCCTCCCATCTGCGCGGTAAGATCGCGTACGTCGCGCATCTTAAGGGCCAAACCGACCCTGTCGTTCGCTCCCTTGCTCAGCGCTACAATACGAGCTTCGGGGCTCATCCGATTGCTCTACCCCCACGACGGAAGAGCGGCGCGACCGTTCGGTTTGGGTCGTCGAACATCCTGACCACTACGGCACATCCTTCTTCCTCAAGGGCGTCGGACTTGTCACCGCGGCTCACTGCGTCGGCGACTTGACCGAAGTGGACGTGCTCCACCCATCAAAGCATACGACAAAGTTCACCGCAAAGGTCCTGCACCTAGACAAGGATCGAGATCTGGCGTTGCTCGACCATACGACAATACCCCCGACCGAATTCTATGAGCTTGAACCCGCCACGAAGGCGGTCGCGGTCACAGACGCAGTCACAGCCGTCGGCTATCCACATTGGGGGCTCGGCGAACGCGTGAACATCCGATCCGGCGAAATCAGCCTGCTGACAGCAATGTTTGGCGTTCGATTGATTGAGGTCACACAGCAGCTGACGCAGGGAATGTCGGGTGGCCCGATTCTGAACGTCGCTGGCGAGGTAGTCGGCATTATCCACAAGGGCGGACCCGGTGAGGGACGCCAGCTGGCAATCAGGTTAAGCGAGCTCGAGGATCTCATTGAAGACGCCCGTAAGCCCTCCAACATCTGGGCCTAGCTTTACAGAGAGCCACTGACCTCGATTGTACTCTCTCAAGCCGCATAGCGGCCCGCTCGAACTCACGGCCCATGAAGCGCTCGCTCTTACCAAGACGGATTGGAACAACGACGCGCTATACGACTCCGTGCCCGTGAGCGTCCGCTACTCTCAGAAGTTGGCTCGGACGATCGCGAACGTGGCGGACCTGCCATAGGTCGACCCAAAATAACTCGTCGCTCGCTAAACAAGTGTGGTCCTGGTGCGGACCCTCCAAACGTCGCCTATAAGTCAGAAGCGCACCTTCCCGGGTGGGCGAAGACCGCATCGAGCCTGCGATCCAACGACACGTGGATTCCTCGACGCCGCAGTTCTAGATTCCGCGGGCGGAAACGACGGAACGCCGCGCTTCCGAGGACATCACCAGGAACCGCGCATGGGCCGCTTCGCTTCGACGTCTTCTCTCTACGCGCGGCTGCGCACACCCTACCCCGCGAGCTTCTTCAAGACGGTCGCCGACACGCTCGGCCTGCGGCCGGATCAGGCGCTGATCGACATCGGCACCGGTCCGGGGCTGCTCGCGCTCGGCTTTGCGCCCTATGTCGGGCGGGTCACCGGAGTCGACCCGGAACCGGCGATGCTTCAGATGGCAAGGCGTGCCGCGGCGGACGCCGCGCGGCCCCTCGCCTTGATCGAGGGCACCGTGGAGACGCTGCCCGAAGACCTCGCTCCCTTCGATATCGCCACCATCGGCCGGGCGCTCCACTGGATGGCGCGCGAGCCGACGGTCGCTGCGCTTGAGCGCCTTCTCGCGCCCTTCGGAGCGATCCTGATCTGCGCGTCCTCAACGGCGAAGGACGGGCGAAATCCCTGGCTCGACGCCTATGCGGCCGCTCGGCGCCGCTGGTCCGAGCCACGCCCGGATCGGCATCGAATCGATCTTTCCACCTTCTTCGAAGGAAGCCGTTTCGCGATCGACGGGGAGATCAGCGTGGAAAGCCGGCAGCAGGTGAGCGTCGACGACCTTGCGACCCGCATCCTGACATTCTCCTCGTCCTCGCCGGACATGCTCGGCGACAATGTCGCGTCGATGCTGAGCGACGTTCGGGAAAGCCTCCTCCCTCTCAGTGTCGACGGGACGCTCAACGAGATATTCGTCGCGAAGGCCATGCTCGTGCGGCGCGTGCCGCGGCTGAGCCTGCCGGCCCCGCGGAAGCGCCATGCCGCCCGAGGGGCGCGGCTTCAAGCGCACCCGGACCGCGCCTCGCCTCTTGACCCCGCGCCCGCCCGCGTGAATTGAAGGCGGATGCCGCTCGATTCCTCGCTCCGCCAGAAAGTCCTCGCCGATATCGACGCCCGAGGCGGCGAGCGGCAAGCTTTTCTGGCGCGGCTTGTGCAAACGCCTTCCTCAAATCCGCCCGGCGACTGCGCGGACATCGCCGCGGTCACGGCGAAGCTGCTTGAAGGTCTCGGGTTCACGGTCGAGCGGCATGTCGTGCCGGAAGACCTCGTGCATCGCGCCGGCATGGTCTCGGCGACCAACCTCGTCGTCCGCCGCCGCTTCGGCGCCGACGATTCTGCAAAAGGCCCGGTGATTGCCCTCAACGCGCATGGCGACGTGGTGGCGCCGGGCGGGGGATGGACGCATCCACCCTTTGCGGCGGAGGTCGTCGACGGCGTGATGTACGGGCGCGGCGTCGCCGTCTCGAAGTCCGACTTCGCCACCTACACGTTCGCGTTGATGGCGCTGCAATCGATCGGCGATCGGCTCAAGGGGTCGGTGGAGCTTCACTTTACCTTCGACGAGGAGGCCGGCGGGCTGATCGGCCCCAAATGGCTCCTCGACGAGGGCATCGTGAAGCCGGACTTTTGCATCTCCGCCGGTTTCGCCTATTCGATCGTCACCGCGCATAACGGTTGCCTGCATCTCGAAGTGACGATCAACGGCAAGTCCGCGCACGCGGCCGCGCCGGAGACCGGCCACGATGCGCTCGAAGCGATGACCAAGGTGCTGACGACGCTCTACAAGGAGCGGGAGGAGTATCCCTCCCGCGTCTCGGAGCACCCCGGCATCGGCCATCCGAACCTGACCGTCGGCCTGATCTCCGGCGGCATCAACACCAACGTCGTGCCCGACAAGGTCGCGATCCGCCTCGACCGCCGCATGATTCCGGAAGAGGACCCGGCGCAGGTCGAAGCGCATCTCCGTCTCGTCATCGGCCGTTCGATCAAGGACGTGAGCGGCATCTCGGTTGAGATCAACCGCGTGCTTCTCGCTGCGCCGCTTCGCCAGCTCCCCGGCGCGGAGGCGCTGATCGAGCCGCTTCGCCGCTACGGGGAGGAAATCCTCGGCGAGACGCCGAAGGTCGAGGGCGTGCCGCTCTATACGGATGCGCGGCTCTATGCCGAGGCGGGCATCCCGACCGTCTCATACGGCGCCGGCCCGCGCTCGTTCCTCGAGGCGAACGGTCACCGCGCCGACGAGCGGCTGAAGCTTTCCGACCTCACGGCCGCGACCTCCGTCGTGGCGCTTTCACTGGCGGAGATCCTCGCAGCATGACCCCCTACCCGCGCGACATGGTGGGCTACGGGAAGACACCCCCCGATCCGAAATGGCCGGGCGGCGCCATCGTCGCCGTACAGTTCGTGATCAACTACGAGGAAGGCGGCGAGAACAACATCCTGCACGGCGACCATGCCTCCGAGGCCTTCCTGTCGGAGATCGTCGGCGCGCAGCCGTGGCCCGGGCAGCGCCACATGAACATGGAATCGATCTACGAATACGGGTCGCGCGCCGGCTTCTGGCGGCTGTGGCGGATGTTCACGTCGCGCGAAATCCCCGTCACCGTCTACGCGGTCGCAACGGCGATGGAGCGCAACCCCGACGCCGTCGCCGCCATGCAGGAGGCCGACTGGGAGATCGCCTCGCACGGGCTGAAGTGGATCGAATACAAGGACTTCAGCAAGGAAGAAGAGCGCGCCCATATGCACGAGGCGATCCGCATCCACACCCAGCTGACCGGCGAGCGCCCGCTCGGCTGGTACACGGGGCGGAGCTCGAGCCATACGATCGAGCTCACGATCGAGGACGGCGGCTTCCTCTACACCTCCGACGTCTATGCCGACGACCTTCCCTATTGGCTGAGGGGCGAGAAGGGCGGCCGGCTCCTCGCCATCCCCTATACGCTCGACGCCAACGACATGCGCTTCGCGACGCCGCAGGGCTTCAATTCCGGCGACCAGTTCTTCGCCTATCTCAGGGACACGTTCGACACGCTTTATGCCGAGGGCGAGGCGGGGGCGCCGAAGATGATGTCGATCGGCCTTCACTGCCGGCTCAGCGGCCGCCCCGGTCGCGCGGCGGCGCTTGCCCGCTTCCTCGACCATGTGAAGGCGAAGGATCGCGTCTGGCTCACCCGCCGCATCGACATCGCGCGACATTGGGTCATCAACCACTGGCCGGAGAAGACCGGCTAGGGCGTGATCGTCGTCGCGTGCGCCCAATGTGGCCATCGACCATCCCGGCCGCCGGGCTCGGATATTCCTCTCGATGTGACCGAATTAAGTCAGACGCAAATAGATCAAGAATAAGATAAGAAAAGATAGAGCATCCGTCGTTCCTCGTTCAATAATACTCGTTATTTCCTCCTTTGACGACCGCTACCACTCGCCGAGTGAAGGTTCGTCAAGAACGGGGGTCACGAATGTTCCGCCTTTTTCTCACTGTCGCGCTTCTTGCGAACGCATCCACCAGCTTCGCGGGGCGCGGGGTCACGGTCACAAGCGGCGCCTGCGTTGTGGAAGCGCGCATTTTCTGCGGAGCGCCGACGACAAAGCTGCTGGACTCGCACAAGCAGCCGCTGCCTTGCCTGATGTCGCACGTCGACCAGCTCAGTCCTCAGTGCCTCGCTTTGCTGCAGCCGACTTCGGTCGGCGCGACGGGCTCGATCAGCCAGAGACATTGAAAGATCTGCGGGCGGGCGGAGCGCGGTGCAGCGTTCCGCCGCTCGTCATCCGCGTAAGCGTTGGACCGGTCTCGCGCTCCCGCGCGGGGCCGGCATATTTGAGGATTCACCGCCGACGAAGCCGCCCCGAAGCCTTGCCGGCCGCGGCCAACGCCGCCCCGGGCGTTCCCGCATTCGACCGCCTGTTGGCGGGACGGAGCTCGCGCAGGGGATCGATCTCAGGCTTGGTTGACAGGCTCTGGCCGAAACAGCACTGTTCGACCCCCAAACAAATCCCGGCAACATAGCCGGGCGGGTCGGGCATCTGGCGGGAGGCGGAGCCGACTTTCATGTATCTCGGTATCGATATCGGCACGTCGTCGGTGAAGACCGGTACTGATCGACGCCGATCAGCGGATCATAGCCTCGGAGAGCGCGGCGCTCAGCGTCGAGCGCCCGCACCCGAACTGGTCGGAACAGGAGGCGGAGAGCTGGGTCGCCGCCGCGTCCGCCAGCATCGATGCGCTGGCGAAATCGCAGCCGAAGGCGATTGCCGGCGTGCGCGGCATCGGCCTTTCCGGCCAGATGCACGGCGCGACGCTGATCGACAAGGCCGACCGGCCGCTCCGGCCCTGCATCCTGTGGAATGACGGGCGCTCGGCAGAGGAGGCGGCGGAGCTCGACGCCGATCCGCGCTTCCGCAAGATCACCGGCAACATCGTCTTTCCGGGCTTCACCGCGCCAAAGCTCGTCTGGGTGCACCGGCACGAGCCGAAGATCTTCGGCGCCGTCGCCAAGGTGCTCCTGCCGAAGGACTATGTGCGGCTGTGGCTCACCGGCGAATACGCTTCGGACATGTCGGATTCGGCGGGCACCTCGTGGCTCGATGTCGCGAAGCGCGACTGGTACGACGACCTCCTCGCCGCGACGCATGTGCACCGCGACCAGATGCCGAAGCTCTTCGAGGGCACCGAGCCGACCGGAAAGCTCCGCTCCGTGCTTGCCGAGCGCTGGGGGATCGCGGCGCGGCCGGTCGTCGCCGGCGGCGCCGGCGACAATGCGGCATCCGCCTGCGGCGTCGGCACGGTCGCGCCCGGCGCCGCCTTCGTCTCGCTCGGCACGTCGGGCGTGCTCTTCGTCTCGAACGAAAAATTCCGTCCGAACGCGGCAAGCGCCGTCCACGCCTTTTGCCACGCGCTGCCGCAACACCTGGCATCAGATGGGCGTCATCCTTTCCGCCGCCGCCTCGCTCGAATGGCTCGCGCGAGGTGTCGGGCTCAAACGCGGGCGAGCTCGCCGGCTCCGTCGAAGACGCATCCGGCCGGCGAGGAGCCGCTCTTCTTCCTCCCCTATCTCTCCGGCGAGCGCACGCCGCACAACGACACGGAGGCGCGCGGCAGCTTCGTCGGCCTCTCGCACCAGACGGATCGCGCGGCGCTCGCCCGCGCCGTGCTCGAGGGCGTCGCCTTCGCCTTCGCCGATTGCCTCGAGGCGCTGAAGGCGGCGGGCACCACGGTCGGACGGGCCACCGCCGTCGGCGGCGGCTCGCGCTCGCACGCCTGGCTCAAGATCATCGCCAACGTCGCTGAACGTCCCGATCGACGTTCCGGCGGAAGGCGATTTCGGCGGCGCCTTCGGCGCGGCGCGGCTCGGGCTTCTTGCGGCGGAGGGCGGCGATCCGCTCGCCGTCTGCGCGCCGCCAAGATCACCGAGACGATCAAGCCCGACGCCGCCGCCGTCGACGCCTACCGCGCCCGCTTCCAGCGCTATCGCGCGCTCTATCCCGCCATCAAGGAGGCGCTGAAGCCATGAGCACCGGCTTTTTCGGCAGACCAGAAGCCCATCCGCTACGAGGGGCCGGAAAGCCGCAAACCCCTCGCCTTCCGCTGGTACGATCCCGAGCCGCATGGTGCTCGGCAAGACCATGGAGGACCATTTCCGCTTCGCCGTCTGCTACTGGCACTCCTTCAGCCTGGCCGGGCACCGATCCGTTCGGCGGGCAGACGTTCATTCGCCCCTGGTTCGGCGATTCCATGGAGAAGGCAAAGCTCAAGGCCGACGTCGCCTTCGAGATGTTCGAGCTTCTGGGCGTCCCCTTCTTCACCTTCCACGACCGCGACATCGCGCCGGAAGGCGCGACGCTCGCCGAATCGAACAGGAACGTGCGGGCGATCGCCGACATCTTTCGCGAAGAAGATGGAGACCGCGAAGGTGCGGCTCCTCTGGGGCACGGCGAACCTCTTCTCCAACCGCCGCTACATGGCGGGCGCCGCGACCAATCCCGACCCGGACGTCTTCGCCTATGCCGCGGCGCAGGTGAAGAACGCGCTTGAGGTGACGCACGAGCTCGGCGGCGCGAACTACGTGCTGTGGGGCGGGCGCGAGGGCTACGAGACGCTCCTGAACACCGACATGAAGCGCGAGCTCGACCAGATCGGCCGCTTCCTGACCATGGTCGTCGAGCACAAGGAGAAGATCGGCTTCAAGGGCACGATCCTGATCGAGCCGAAGCCGAAGGAGCCGACCAAGCACCAGTACGATTTCGACGTCGGCACGATCTACGGCAACCTGAAGCGCTTCGACCTCGACAAGCAAGGTCAAGATCAACATCGAGCAGAACCACGCGATCCTCGCCGGCCACACCTTCGAGCACGAGATCCAGCTCGCCGCCGCGCTCGGCATTTTCGGCTCGCTCGACCTCAACCGCGGCGACGATCTGCTCGGCTGGGACACCGACCAGTTCGCCATGAACGTGCCGGAGCTGACGCTGGCGATGATCGAGATCCTGCGCGCCGGCGGCTTCACGACCGGCGGCATGAACTTCGACGCCAAGATCCGCCGCCAGTCGATCGAGCCCGACGACCTGCTCCACGCGCATGTCGGCTCGATGGACGCGACGGCGCAGGCGCTGCTCAACGCCGCCGCGATCATCGAGGACGGCACGTTCCAGAAGTTCGTCGACGACCGCTATGCCGGCTGGGACGGCGCGATGGGCAAGGACATCCTCGCCGGCAAGAAGAGCCTCGACGATCTCGCCGCCCATGTTGAGAAGACGACGCTCGAGCCGCAGCCGAAGTCGGGCCGGCAGGAATATCTGGAGGGGCTCATCAACCGCTTCGGGTGAGTGCGCGCAGGCGCGGCAAGGAACGGACGCGCCATGCGCTGCCTGGTCGTCGCCGACCTGCACTACGCGCTGCAGCAATACGACTGGGTGATGGACGGTCGCGCCGATTTCGACGTGGTGATCATCGCCGGCGACCAGCTCGACCAGCTCGCTTGGTCGACCGCCGCACGCAGAGCATGGTGATCCGCAAATACATCGATCGCCTCAAGCGAACAGACGCAGTTGATCGTCTGCTCCGGCAACCACGACCTCGATTCGCACGACGCCGCCGGCGAGAAGATCGACGCAATGGATTCTCGCGCGCGCGCGCGACGGCGTCGCCTGCGACGGCGATTTCGTCGTCCGATCGAGCGACACGCTCTTCACGCATCTGCCCATGGTGGGACGGCCCGGCTGCAGCGCCGAGCGATCGGCGAGCAGCTTGCCGCCGATGCGACGCGCCGGGCGAAGCGCTGGATCTGGGTGCACCACGCACCGCCCGACGGCTCGCCGGTCAGCTGGGGCGGCACGCCGCTATTTCGGCGACGCCGAGCTCGTGCCGCCTGATCGCGCGCTACCAGCCGCGACATCGTCTTCTCCGGCCACGTGCACCAGTCGCCCTTCACGAAGGCGGCTCCTGGGTGGACCGGATCGGATCGACGTGGGTGTTCAACATGGGGCGCCAGTTCGGCGCGCCGCCCGCCCATATCGTGCTTCGACACGCGAAGCGCGACGGCGCTCTGGTTCTCCGCCGCCGGCAATGAGTTCGTCGATCTCGACAACCGCTCGTGCGGCCCGTCGCGAAGCTGCGCGGCACCTGCCTGCCTGGCTCACAGCCGCGGATCGTCCGCGACGCTCCGAGCCCGGCGTGAACTGCCGATCCTGCTGATGCATCAGGCTTTCGAGCACCTCGCCGACCATGCCGAGGTGATCGCGGCTGGCCCTCGAACTGCCGCTTCAGGTCGACGAGATAGGTGGTGGCGGCGTTCAGCCGACTGCGCCAGCAGTCTTCGCGACGTGAAAGCCGATCGTCGGGATGTGAGCGCAGGAAGGCGTCGGCGTTCCGGAAGACGCGGGCGCGGACCGGCGATACGGCCCGCACGGTCGCGGTGTGCGGCGCGCCGAGGAAGCACCGACATCTCGCCGAAGACGCGCGCCGGGCTCATTCATGACGGCGACCTGCGTGTTGCCGCGCAGCACTTCGACCGCGCCCTCGACCAGGACGAAGAGGCGGCCGGATTTCTCGCCCTCGGCGAGGAGAACGTCGCCCGCGTCGCAGGAGAGCTCTTCGGCGCCGGCGCAATGATCGAGAATCGAGCGCATTTCCGCTCCTTCGGCCTGCCCCTTTGGCCTGCCTCTTTGGACAGCCGCTTGGAATTTCCGTTCCGGAGCATAGGGAACTGAAGGCGGCTTGGCACCCCCTTCCGCGGAGCGTGTCACCTCACTGAGGGTCGCAACGCGCCCGAGGCGGCCGCCTCGTACGCTCCGCTCGTCGGGTTCTTCCGGTTCGGCGGCGATCCCGCTCGGCTCTTGCATCGCCCCGCCTGAAGGTTCGAGGCGGGCCGGGCTCGAACCGGTGCCGCCGCGCGCGAGGCTCTCCAAAAGCCGCTCGGCGCCAGCGAGCGAAGCCTTGCCGCCCTTCGCCGCCTTGTCGGCGCGGCCGGTCTTCTTCTTCGCCGCCTTCTTGGCGGGGACTTCTGCTTCGTCGACGCGCGGCTCGGCAATGCGAGGCGGCGACGGCTTGAATTGCCGCCGCTTCAATCGGCTCGACGCGGAAGCTCACGCCCATGTCGACCAGGATCTGCGAGATCGCACCAAAATCTTCGGTCGCGAAAGTCAGCCGATATTCCCTCATAGCGCCGCATCCTCCTTTGTGACGCGGCCAAGCTAGAGCGGAATTCATGATCGGACGTTGACGAAGAGTGAAACGATCTCTCGTTCAGCGCTTGCCGAGAATACTCGTTGCGCGATACGGATCTCCTCCTGGCGGAAAAGCGGGAAGGCGCGCGGAGATAGGTCGCCAAGTCGTAGTTCGGGCGAAGCGCCCGCAATCTCGCGAGATAGAGGTCCGCCAGCTCCTTCTTCCCCGCGGCGGCGCAGACATTCGCGGCGATCGCCAGGATATGGAAGTGCGCGTTCGACTCCTCGACCGCCTGCCCGACCGCGTTCACCGCCTCGTCTTTCGCGCCGAGGGCGACGAGGTTCTTGCCCTTCAGCGCCAGCATGGCGAAGCGCATGGGATCGAAGGGGCTAAGGCGCTGAGCGACCGCGACGGAATCCTGGCTCTCCTCGAAGAGACCGGCGAATTGCAGCGCGAAACCCAGCGAATAGTAGCCGAGCGCGAAGCTCGGATTGAGGTCGACCGCGTTCTGCAGCTCGCGCTCCGATCCCTCCACCTCGCCGCCCAAAAGATGCGCGCGCCCAAGCGCGTGGTAGCCCTGCGGGTCACGCGGATCGAGCGCGATCGCCTCTTCCGCGAGCTCCCTCGCCTGCGCGATTTCGCCGGCGCGGTCCGTGCTGATCTCCAGGAACGCCCGCTGCCAATGCACGAATGACAGCCCCGCGTAGGGCCGCGGCGAGTTCCGGTCGAGCTCGATCGAGCGGAGGAAGTAGCGCTCGGCCTCCTCATAGTGCTCGGGCCGGAACTTATACATGTGCCAGCAGCCGCGGTGATAGGCTTCCCACGCGTCGAGGTTTTCCGACGGCTTCAAGAGCGAGCGGCCGCGCTCCAAAAACTCAATCTGGCTCACCACCGCGCCTGCGATGGCGTCGGATATATCGCTCTGCACGGCGAAAGAGATCGTCGCGGACGCGATCGAAGCGCTCCGACCACACCTCGGTCCCGGTTTCGGCATCGGTCAGGGCGGCGTGCACGCGGATGCGCCGATCGACGGTCTGCACGGCGCCGTGGGCGATGTAGCGCACGCCGAGGCGGGCAGCGATCGCGGACGGACTCTCCGTCGACCCGATGAAGCGGAAGGCGCTGCCGCGCGCGATCACGAAGAGCCAGCGCGTGCGGCCGAGCCGGGTGATCAGATCGTGCGCAAGCCCCTCGGCAATGAGGTCGGGCTCGCCGATCGTCTGGAAAGGCAGAATGGCGATCGTCGGCTGCGACGGCTGCAACAAGAACGGCTCGCGCTGCGAAGCCGCGTTGCCTTCCGCGGGGCCTCCCGCATCGGCGAGCGCCACGGCAACGGCCGGCCGTGTGACGGGCTCGATCGGCTCCACGTCGCCGACGAAGCGGAACCCGCGCTTGTGCACCGTCTTGATGAAGCTTTGGGCGTGACCATCGTCGCCGATCACCTGCCGCGCCGCCTTCACGCGGCTCGAAAGCGCCGACTCGGAGACGATGCGGCCCTGCCAGACCGCTGCCAGAATATCGTCGCGGGTGACCACGCGGTCGCGGTTTTCCACGAGGTGCACGAGAAGCGCAAAAACCTGCGGCTCGACGGATTGCACGGCGCCGCCGCAGCGCAGCTCCTGCGCGGCCGTATCAAGCTCGTAAGTGCCAAAACGATAGCGCATGACGCGGCCAGGCAGCCTCAAGTGCGACGGAGGCGTATAGAATCCGGCAAATCTCCAGACAACCTACCAACCGTCTGCAAGTTTATCGCGCGCCCCGCGTCTATCCCCGAGCATCGCCGCAAGTCGCGGCAAATTGATCGAGGAGAGACGCCATGAGCAGCAGCTCCGAGGCGGCCGGCCCGCCTGCCGCCGCCATCACCGGTGCCGCGGCCGCCTTCATTCGCGCGGTCCGGTTTGCCCTTCTCGGCTTCGCTCGACGGATGATGGCCGCCAATGCGCGCGTCCGCACACGCAGATCCTTGGGCGGGCTCAGCGACCACGCGCTGAAAGACATCGGTCTTCACCGCAGCCAGATCGACGCGATCGAACTCCACCCCCGCTACAGGCCCAACTCGCGGGCATCTGACCAACGGAGATGAAAATGATCCAGGAACAGAAGCTACACGCATTCGTCGGCCAGGTGTTGAACGATCTCGGCGGGGCCTTTTCGATCGGCCTCGTCCAGATCGGCGCCAATCTCGGGCTCTACAAGGCCTTGAACGAAATCGGCCCGGTGACGGCCAAGACGCTCGCCGCCCACACCGACCTCTCCGAGCGTTACCTGAGCGAGTGGCTCGCCCATCAGGCGGCTTCCGGCTACATCACCTACGATCCGGCGGCAGACACGTTCGCACTGCCGCCTGAGAACGCCATGGTGTTCGCGCTCCGCGACAGCCCGTTCTATCTCGTCGACGCCTTCGATTCGGCGGCGCGTACGCTCGGAAACCGGCCGATGGTCGAGGCGGCGTTTCGGACCGGCGAGGGCGTCGAGTGGGGCCACCAGGAAGGCTGCCTCTTCTGCGCCATCGCCCGCTTCTTCCGCCCCGGCTATCACAACCACCTCGTGGCGGAATGGCTGCCGGCGCTCGACGGCGTGAAGGCAAAGCTCGAACGCGGCGCGCGTGTCGCGGATGTCGGCTGCGGTTGCGGCTATTCCACGGTGATCATGGCGAAGGCCTTTCCGAACTCGGAATTCGTCGGCTTCGACTTCCACGACAAGTCGATCGCCGAGGCGCGCGATCACGCCAAGGCGCACGGCGCGCCCAAAAACGTGCGCTTCGAGGTGAGCCCGGCCAAGGCTTTTGGCGGAAAGGACTACGACCTCGTCACGTTCTTCGACTGCCTGCACGACATGGGCGATCCGGCGGGCGCCGCCGCGCATGTCAAGCAGAGCGCTGAAGTCCGACGGCACGTGGATGATCGTGGAGCCGATGGCGCAGGACCGGCTGGAGGCGAACCTCAATCCGGTCGGACGCCTCTACTACGCCGCGTCGACCATGATCTGCGTGCCGACCTCGCTTTCGCAGGAAGTCGGCAGCGCTCTCGGCGCGCAGGCCGGCGAGGCGCGGCTGCGCGAGGTGGTGACGAAAGGCGGCGGCTTCTCCCGCTTCCGCCGCGCCACCGAGACGCCGTTCAACATGATCCTCGAAGCGCGCCCGTAAGCGTTCGACATGCTTGCAGCGGTCGGCGGACACGACTCCGCCGGCCGCAATTTGCCCGGAACCCATCAGGCGCCCAACGGTTTCGACAGATGTCCAACCGCCTTGGGGGAAGTCCCGTCTTGGTTCCAACCTGGCTGCACGTCGTCTCGATCGCCGTTCTCATCCTGGGTTTTGTCTGCGCGGTCGTCGTCGCGATCGATGAGGTCCGCCATCCGCAGCACATGTGGATCATGAACGTGGTCTGGCCGGTCGTGGCGCTCTTCGGAACGCTGATCGCGCTCTGGGGCTACTTCCGCTACGGGCGGCTTGCCACGCACGAGGCGATGCACACGGCGAAAAGTGAAGGACGCGTGCCGCCGAGCAAGACGGAAACGCCGTTCGCCGCGATGGTCGGCAAGGGTGCAAGCCATTGCGGCAGCGGCTGCACGCTCGGCGACATCTGCGCGGAGTGGCTGGCCTTCGCGGCTCCCGGCGTCGCGGTCTGGTTCGGATGGCACTCGCTCTTCAGCGAGAAGATGTTCGCCGTCTGGATCCTCGACTTCATCTTCGCCTTCGTGATCGGCGTCGCCTTCCAGTATTTCACCATCGCGCCGATGCGCGGGCTCGGCTTCGCGGACGGCATCTGGGCCGCGCTCAAGGCCGACACGCTGTCGCTGACCGCCTGGCAGATCGGGATGTACGGCTTCATGGCGTTCGCCAGCCTCTTCCTCTTCCGCCAGGTGCTCGGAGTGAGGCTCGAAGTAGACAGCTTCGAGTTCTGGTTCATGATGCAGATCGCCATGCTCTGCGGCTTCCTCACGGCCTATCCGGTGAACTGGTGGCTGATCCGGGCGGGGATCAAGGAAGAGATGTAGCGGATGCGCGCACGCAGCTTCGGGCCGCGCTAGTTGAGCTTCGCGCCGGCGCCGATCCACGCGCCGAGCTTCTGCCGCTCGTCGACGGTCATGCCGGTGACGTTGCCGAGCGGCATGTTCTTGGCAAGGACCGCCTGCTGCTCGATCTGCGGCGCGAAGGCCTTGATCTCCTCCGCCGTATCGAACTTCACGCCCTTCGGCGCCTCGGAATAATCCTTGTTGGTCGGATGCGCGGAATGGCAGACGGCGCAACGCGTCGCGATGATGGGCTGCACCTCGGTAAAGGCGACGTTCCCGACCGAGCTTCCGTAACCCACGTGATAGGCGGTGATGACGACCAGCGCGATGATGACGACGATCGCGGCCGGGATGGAGGCGATCGCCGCTCGCGTCACGATGCCGTGGTTGGTGATGTTGAAGAAGTGACGGATCAATCCGCCGGCAACGACGATCCCGAGCGCGATCACCGGGCTCAGCGGATTGCCGAACATCACCGGATAATGGTTCGAGATCATCATGAAGATGACCGGCAGGGTCAGGTAGTTGTTGTGGAGCGAGCGCTGCCCCGCTTCGATACCGAGGCGCGGGTCGGGCTTGTCGCCGGCGACGAGCGCGTCGACCGCCTTCTTCTGGTTCGGAATGATGATGAAGAAGACGTTCGCCGCCATGATCGTGCCGATCAGCGCGCCGACATGCAGGAACGCGGCACGGTCGGCGAAGACGCCGTGGTAGAAGAAGGTGAAGGCGGCGACCTCGACGAAGACGGCGACGGCGAGCGGCCCGGTGTTCTTGCCGATCGGCGACTTGCAGATGCCGTCATAGATGAACCAGCCGGCGGCGAGTGAGCCGGCCGAGAGCATCGACGCCCAGACCGGATCGAGCGGCAGCTTGTCCTTGTCGACCAGAAAGTTTCCGGCGCCGAGATAGTAGATCACGAAGAGCAGCAGGAAGCCGGTCAGCCAGGTGAAATAGGCCTCGTATTTGAACCAGTGCAGCTCGTCCGGCATGCGTTCCGGCGCGACCGCGTATTTCTCGGCGAGATAGAAGCCGCCGCCATGCACCATCCAGGTCTCGCCGGCGATGCCGGGGGCCTGCCCCTCGCGCTTCTTCAGGCTCGCCTCGAGCCAGATGAAGAAGAACGACGAGCCGATCCAGGCGATGCCGGCCATGATGTGCGCCCAGCGCAGGAGCGCATTCAGCCATTCGAGGATGACGGCGGTCATTGGGGGAATGGGGATTGGGGACTGGGGAGGAGGGAGACTGAAGGTCGCGGCGCGGAAGCTGCGTAACCTCCTCCTTGAGGGGAGGTCGAAACCCGCCCTAGCCGGTTTCGGGAGGGGGGTTCCGCCATTCGCCGCGCGACGCCGCGATGATCGCGTTGCAGACCGCGTCGATATCCTTCATCACCTCGCTCGTCCAAAAGCGGATGACTGTGTATCCCTGCGCTTCCAGCCATTGCGTGCGTGCGGTGTCGGCTCCTCGGCTGAAGGCGTGCTGCTCGCCGTCCACTTCGACAATTAGCTTCGCAGAAGGGCAGAAGAAGTCGACGATATAGTCGCCGACCGGCTGTTGCCGACGGAAGGAGAGACCCGCCAGCGCCCGATTGCGGAGCTCGCACCAGAGCTTGAATTCCGCATCGAGCATGTCGCGGCGCATTCCTCGCGCGAATGCCCGAAGGCGCGGTGATACATGCCGTCGCGGCAATCCCCCCTCCCGAAGCTCGGCTCGCGATGCTCGCCGACCTTCGACCTCCCCTCAAGGGGGAGGTTACGCAGCGCCGACCCTCAGCCACATCAATCTCCCGGTCCCCAATCCCTCATCCCTAATCCCTAATCCCCAGTCCCAAATCCCTACCCCAGTACTGGACCTTGTCCGGCTTGGCTTTCCACTCGGCGAAGACGGCCTCCGCCTCGGGAAGCGCCAGCCGCTTCGTCGGGATCGCGCGCTCGGCGATGGGCTTCGGAATTTCGCGGTAGAGGAACTCGTCGTCGAAGCCGATCGCCGCGGCGTCCTCGCGAGAATTGGCGAAGAAGACGCGGTCGATCCGCGCCCAGTAGATCGCGGCGAGGCACATCGGGCAGGGCTCGCAGCTCGCATAGATGTCGCAGCCTTCGAGCGAGAAGGTGCCGAGCTTCTCACAGGCTTGCCTTATTGCGGCGACCTCCGCGTGGGCGGTCGGATCGTTGGTGGAGGTGACCTTGTTCCAGCCTTCGGCGATCACCTTGCCGTCCTTGACGATGACCGCGCCAAACGGTCCGCCGGCTCCTTCACGCATGCGCTCCGCCGAGAGCCGGACGGCGTGGCGCATGAATTCGCGCTCCGCTTCAGTCGCCATGAACGACCGGCCCTCTCGTATCGGCAAAATTTCGCTCGCGACGCATCAGGAGATCCGCGGCGACGGCGGCGGCGATCGCAGCCGGCGCCTTGCTCTTGATCCCCGGAATGCCGATCGGGCAGACGAGGCGCGCAAGCATCTTTGGCGGGATGCCCGCCGCGCCGAGCCGCTTCACGAAACGCGCGCGCTTGGTGGCCGAGCCGATCAGCCCGAGATAGGCGAAGTCGCCGCGGCGGAGCACCGCCTCGCAGATCGCTTCGTCGAGCGGGTGGCTGTGAGTCATGACGAGGAAGACCGTTTCAGGCGGCGCCTCGTCGACGGAAAGCTCCGGCATCGCAAGCGCGAGCTGTTTCACGCCTTGAAGCGGCGGCTCGGGGAATTGCCCGGCGCGGCCGTCGACCCAGGTCATGGCGAAGCCGAGCGGTTGCAGCGCCGGCGCCAGCATGCGGCCGACATGCCCCGCGCCGAAAAGCCATAGCGCCTGCCGCTCCGGATTGATGCGCTCGCGGATCACGATCGCCAAGCGCCGATCGCGGGACTCCCCCTCTCCCGATCGGCTCCGCCGACCACCCTCTCCCTCAAGGGGAGAGGGTGAGCCAATCGCAGGGGCTCGCGGAGTCACCGTGGCAATGCAGTCGTCGCGCTCCGCGCCCTTCGTCCAATCGCGGCGGAAATTTCCGGCGGCGTCGATCGTCAGCGTGCGAAAAACCGGCGCCGGCTCCTCGGCGGCGCGGATGAGCTTTTTCACCCAGGCGAGGTCGGCCGGCGCGAAGGGCTCGAAGGCGAGCGTCACCGAGCCACCGCAGCACTGGTTGAGCTGCGGCCCAAGGCCGAGATGCAGGATTGCCGCCCCGCCCGACTGCAAGAGAGCGCGCGCGTTCAGGATCGCCGTGCGCTCCATTTCGCCGCCGCCGATCGTGTCAGCGATGGCGCTCTCGGTGACGAGCATCACGGCCCCCGCCTCGCGCGGCGCCGAGCCTTTCAGCTCGGCGAGATGCACGAGCACTGCCGCCTCGCCGCGCGCAAGCGCATCGGCCAGCGGTACCAGCCAGTCCCTCACGGTCCAAACCCACCCAGATTGATGTCGTCATTGCCGGGCTTGACCCGGCAATCCATTCCGTAACCGGAGACGACATCTGCCAGCGCAACGGAATGGATGCCCGGATCAAGTCCGGGCATGACGACGCTGGAGAGGCGGCTACGCCCGCCTACCGCTGCTCGGTCCCGGCTCATGTCGCGCCTCTGGCGCGCACATCCTCAACCGCGAAGAGGATGCGCTCCGGCGTCGCCGGCGTGTCGAGATGCGGGAATGCCTTGTAGTCGCCCGCGGCGCAAACGGCGTCGACGATGGCGGAGAAGGCGGAAAGCGCCAGCATCAGCGGCGGCTCGCCGACGGCCTTCGAGCGGTAGATCGTCTCGGCGCGGTTCACGCCCTTCTCCCAGATGGCGATGCGAAAATCGTCGGGGCGGTCGTTGGCGGTCGGTATCTTGTAGGTGGAGGGGGCGTGCGTCATGAGCCGCCCCTTCTCGTTCCACCAAAGCTCCTCGGTGGTGAGCCAGCCGAGCCCCTGGATGAAGCCGCCCTCGATCTGGCCGAGATCGACGGCCGGATTGAGCGACTTTCCGACGTCGTGGAGGATGTCGACGCGGAGAAGCCGGTTCTCGCCGGTCAGCGTGTCGATCACCACCTCGCTTACGGCTGCCCCATAGGCGAAGTAGAAGAACGGGGTGCCGCTCGCCGTCTCGCGGTCGTAGTAGATGTCGGGCGTCTTGTAGAAGCCGGTCGAGGAGAGCGATATCTGGCCGAGATAGGCCTCGGCGATCAAATCGGCGAAGCGCACCTCTTCGTTGCCGATCCGCACACGGTTCGGCAGGAACACGACCTGCTCCTCCGGCACCTTGTATTTCTCCGCCGCAAACGCAATCAGCCGATTCTTGATGGCGCGCGCAGCGTTCCTCGCCGCCATGCCATTGATGTCGGAGCCCGAGGAAGCGGCGGTCGGCGAGGTGTTCGGCACCTTCGCCGTCGAGGTCGCCGTGATCTTTACGCGGTCGAGGTCGATCTGGAATTCCTCCGCCACGACCTGCGCCACCTTGACGAAGAGCCCCTGCCCCATCTCGGTGCCGCCGTGATTGAGCGAGACCGAGCCGTCCTTATAGACATGCACCAGCGCGCCGGCCTGGTTCAAATGCGTGGCGGTGAAGGAGATGCCGAATTTGACCGGCGTCAGCGCGATGCCCTTCTTCAGGACCGGATTTTTGGCATTGAAGGCGCGCGTCGCCTCGCGCCGTGCGCGGTAGTCGGACGTGCGCTCCAGCTCGTCGACCATCTCGGCGATGACGCAGTCCTTCACCTCCATGTGGTAGGGCGTGATGCCGCCGCCCTCGGCCGCATAGAAATTCAAGCGCCGGACATCGAGCGGATCGCGGCCGAGGATGAACGCGATCTCCTCGATCACACGTTCGATCCCGACCATGCCCTGCGGCCCGCCGAAACCGCGGAAGGCGGTATTCGAGACGGTATGCGTCTTCATGCGGCGTGAATCGATCACCGCGTTGTGCAGGTCGTAGGCGTTGTCGGCGTGGAACATGGCGCGGTCGGCGATGCCGATCGAAAGATCGGCGGAATAGCCGCAGCGCGCCGCCTGATCGAAGCGCACGCCGCGGATCAGGCCGGCATCGTCGAAGCCGACATCGTAGTCGATGCGAAAATCGTGGCGCTTGCCGGTCATCTCCATGTCGTCGTCGCGGTCGAGGCGGACCTTCGCCGGCCGCCCGGTCTTGCGCGCGGCGAGCGCTGCGATGGCGGCGAAGAGCGCCGGCTGGCTCTCCTTGCCGCCGAAGCCGCCGCCCATGCGCCGAACCTCCGTCGTGACCGCATTGTCCGGCAGGCCGAGAACCTTGGCGACGCAGTGCTGCACCTCGGTCGGATGCTGGGTGGAGGAATGGACGAGCATGTCGCCGGCCTCGCCGGGGATCACGTAGGCGACCTGGCCTTCCAGATAAAAATGGTCCTGGCCGCCGATATGAACGACGCCTTCGATGCGGCGCGGGGCGCCTGCAAGCGCTGCGTCGAGATCGCCGAGCCGCATGATGTGACGCGGCGCGGTCGTAAGCTCGGCGCCGGCAGCGAGCGCGTCGTCGACGGTGATCAGCGCCGGCAGATCTTCGTATTCGACCTTGGCGAGTTTCGCCGCCGCGCGTGCGTCGTTGACGTCCTCGGCGGCGACCGCGAACAGCGACTGCCCGACATATTGGACCTCGCCGACTGCGAAGACCGGGTCGTCGTGCATCACCGGGCTTGCGTCGTTGTCGCCCGGGATGTCGGCGGCGGTCAGCACGCAGGCAACGCCCGGCGCGCTCTCGACGGCGGAGAGGTCGAGCGAGACGAGCTTCGCGTGCGCGCGCGCGCTCATCGCGACATAGACCTGAAGCGTGCCCGGAAGCTCCGGGATGTCGTCGACATAGACGGCTTCGCCGGAGACGTGGCGCGCGCCGCTGTCGTGGACGACGGCGCGATGCACGCCGCCCTTGATCGCATCCTCATGGGCCGGCATGCCATGCGGCACGGAGCGGAGCGTGCCGGCGGCGCCGCGATCCTGAAGCAGCGTTTCGTCCATCAGGCGAGCTCCCGCGGCGCAAGCTCAAGCACGCGCGTCGCGACGAGCGCATCGGGGCGGTTCTCCAGATAGAAGCGCCGGAGAAGGTTCTGCGCCGCCTTCAGCCGGTAGGCGGCGCTCGCGCGCATGTCGGTCAATGGCGTGAAATCCTCGGCCAGTGCCGCGGCGGCGCGTGCGACTGTCGCGTCGTCAAAGGCGCTTCCCGTCAACGCCGCTTCCGCCTTTGCCGCGCGCTTCGGCGTCGCCGCCATGCCGCCGAAGGCAATGCGCGCCGCCGTGACGCGATCGCGCTCGATCCGCACGAGGAACGCGGCCATCACGGCGGAGATGTCCTGGTCGAAGCGTTTCGAGAGCTTGTAGCAGGCGAAGCGCGCGCCCTCGCGAAGCCGCGGCACGAAGACCGACTCGACGAACTCGCCCGGCGCGCGATCCTGCTTGCCGTAGGCGATGAAGAAATCCTCAAGCGGCATTTCGCGCCGCTCCGGCCCGCGGCGCAGCGTCAGCCTTGCGTCAAGCGCGATCAGCGCCGGCGGCAGGTCGCCGATCGGCGAGCCGTTGGCGATGTTGCCGCCGACCGTGCCGGCGTTCCGGATTTGGATCGAGGCGAAGCGGCGGAGAAGCTCGCCGAGATCGGGGTGGAGCCGCGCAAGCGCCGCAGTCGCGTCGCGGTGGCTGACGGTCGCGCCGATCGTCAAGCCCTCGATATCCTCTTCCACGACCGAGAGGTCTTTCACCCGAGTCACGTCGATCAGCGTCTTCAGGTGGCGGTGCTGCTTTGTCACCCAGAGCCCGACATCGGTCGCGCCGGCGACGAGCGTCGCGTCGGGATGCCTCGCGTAGACATCCGCCAGCTCGTCGGAAGAGCGCGGCGCAAAGACCTCCTGGTCGCCGCAGCTCAGATGCAGCATCGGCCCACCGCCGAGGTCGCCAAGCTTCCTGGCGACCTTCCTGGCGTGGGCGCTGTCGGGGCCGGGCGCCTGCGCCGCCTCGACGCCCGCGTCGACGATCGGGCCGTAGCCGGTGCAGCGGCAGAGATTGCCGGCGAGCCAGTCCTTCACGTGCTGGCGGTCGGTCAGCTCGCCTTCGAGCCAACCGGCGTAAAGCTGCATGACGAAGCCCGGCGTGCAGAAGCCGCATTGCGAGCCGTGCCTGTCGACGAGTGCCCGCTGCACCGGATGCAGCGTCCCGTCCGCCGCCTTAAGGTCTTCCACCGTCGTCAACCGCCGCCCATGCAGCACCGAGACGAACTGGATGCAGGAATTGACCGCGCGATGCTTCAGGCCGCCTTCGCCGTCGGGCTCGGAGAGCACCACCGTGCAGGCGCCGCAATCGCCTTCCGCGCAGCCTTCCTTGCTACCCATGCGGCGCGCGTGGCGGCGAAGATATTCGAGCACGGTCAGCGTCGGCGAGACGCCGTCGAGCGTGCGCTCCTCTTCGCCGAGCAAAAAGCGGATGGCCATCAGCTCCCCCGGTAGGTGCTGTAGCCGTAGGGCGAGAGCAGCAGCGGCACATGATAGTGCGCCGCCGGATCGGAGATGCCGAAGCGGATCACCACCTGGTCGAGGAACTTCGGCTCCGGAAGCACGATCCCGAGCCCCTCGAAATAAGCGCCGGCCTCGAAGATCAGGTCGTAGCTCCCCGCTTCCATCGCCTTGCCTTCCAGAAGCGGGCCGTCGCAGCGCCCGTCCGTATTGGTGACGACGCTTGCAAGGGCGGTGCCATGCCTGCCGGCGCGCCGCAGCGTGATCGCGAGCCCCGCCGCCGGTGCCCCAAGCGCGGTATCGAGGACGTGCGTGGTCAGCCGGCCCATCGGATCGAATTCTCTTTGTCGGAGTGGCTCATGTAGGCAAGTATGCCCACATCCCCGTGCCTCGGCAAAGGGGTGCCCACCCCGACGGTCGTTGCCGAAATCTGAGGTCCAACATGATCGGCTACGTTACGCTCGGCACGAACGATCTTGAGCGCGCGGGAGAGTTCTACGATGCGCTCGCAGCCGAGCTCGGCGCGAGTCGCATCCTGGCGCGCGCGCGTTTCATTTCGTGGGGCGCGGGCAGCGCCGGCCCACGTCTCACGCTGACCAAGCCATTCGACAGAGCTCCGGCCAGCGTGGGGAATGGCGCCATGGTGGCGCTCGCGGCACGCGACCGGGCCCAGGTGGATCGCGTCTACGCCCTTGCAGTATCGATGGGCGGCCGCGATGAAGGCCCGCCGGGTGATCGCGGAGGCGGATTCTACGCCGCCTACTTCCGCGACCCGGATGGGAACAAGCTCAACGTTTACACGACGAACGCAACAGGCGGATCGTAGAGCTACGGCGGCAATGATTGAGACCCGATTCGACCCGCCACCGCGGGAAATGGGATATTCGGCATTCGTCGACGCGTTCGGCGGCGTCTACGAGCATTTCCCCGAGATCGCCATCCGCGCCTTCGGAAACGGCCTGACGCCCGAGACGGACACGCCGGCCGGCCTCGCCGCGGCGATGGCGAAAGTCACCGCCGCGCTCGACCGCCCGGCGAAGCTGAAACTCATCCGCAATCATCCAGACCTCGCCGGCAAGGCGGCGATCGCCGGCGGTCTGACGGCGGCCTCAAGATCCGAGCAGGCGGGCGCCGGCCTCGACCAGTGCACGCCGGAGGAATTTCAGCTCTTTGAAGCGCTGAACCGGGCCTACAAGCAGCAATTCGATTTTCCATTCATCCTGGCGGTCGCAGGCAAGAGCCGCCACGACATCCTCGCCGCCTTCGAGGAGCGCTTGCAGAACGACCGCGAGACGGAATTTCAAACCGCGCTCGCGGGAGATCGATAGAATCGCGCGGATCAGGCTCGAGGCGCTCGCGAAATAGCTCCGTCTTGGCCGCTCTGGCGCCGCCGCTATCCGCCCTCTAGATTGGCGCCGCCCGATCGTCTTCCAACAGGTCAGAAGCATCATGTCGGTCCGCGCCAACGAACAAATCGCCTGGTTCAACGGGGAATTCATGCCGGAGCGGGAGGTGCGCATCCCCTTTCGCAATTCGAGCTGGGTCTATGGCGACGGCTGCTTCGACATGACCCGCAGCTTCGGCCACCGGCTGTTCAAGGTGAAGGAGCACGTGGATCGGCTCTACCGCTCGCTCAAATATCTCAGGATCGATCCGGGCTTCGGGCCGGCGCGGATGTCGGAGCTGACCGAAGAGCTTTTCGAGCGCAACCGCCACCTGCTCGGCGGCGACGAAGATTATTGGGTCGGCCAGAGGATCAGCCGCGGCGTCAAGGAGGTGCCCGGCGACAATATCGACCATCACGGCCCGAACATCGTGCTCGAATGCTCGCCGCTGCCGCTTGTGCAGCGCGCCAAGCTCTTCAAGGAAGGCATCCGCGTCGTCATCCCGTCGCACCGCCGCGTGCCGCCGGATTCGCTCACCCCGCGCGCCAAGACGCACAATTATCTGAACCTCGTTGTCGCGAACCAGGAAGTGCAGAGCCTCGACCCGGAGGCCTGGGCGCTGCTCCTCGACGTGAACGGCAATCTCTGCGAGGGCCTCGGCTCCAACATCTTTGTCGTGCGCGACGGCGAAATCCTGACGCCGCGCGAAAAATACGTGCTCCCGGGCGTCAGCCGGCAGACGGTGATCGAACTCGCGCGCGACGAAGGCCTGCCGCTCCGCGAAGCCGACATCGACCTTTACGACGCCTACAACGCCGACGAGGCGTTTTTGACCTCTACCTCGCTTTGCATCTGCCCTGTCACGAAGGTGAACGGCGTCAAGATCGGCGCGGAGGACGCGGTGTGGGGGCCGCTGACCCGCCGCCTCGCCGACGCCTATTCCCGCCTCGTCGACTACGATTTCGTCGACCAGTATCTCAAGCGCTATGTCGACGGGATGGAGGCGCGGGCGTTCTGAGCCGCTGCTTCAGGCGGCGTCGACCTTCTCCGCGAGCCAAGCCTTGATCAGCGACTGATACGGCATGTCGCGCTTGTTTGCGGCTATCTTGATCCGATCGAGCAAGCCCACGGGCAGGCGCAGAGAGATTGCGGTCGTGGACGGCTTCAGGTTCGGAAGACGAACACGCTCAGCGTTGCTCCAATCGACATAGCCGGCGGAGTCGTGCGTCTCCCAGAACCGCCGTTCCTCCGCTTCGCTCTTGAAGGCCGGGATCGGCTTGCGCTTACTGCTCATCGAGGCTTTCGTCATAGAAGACTCTCTCCTTGCGGCTCATGTCGCGGGCGGAAATCACGCGGATCAGCGTGCCGCCACCACGGAGAGTGAAGGTCACATGCAGTCGCCGATCACCATCAGTGTGCCCGAGAGCATGAAATCTCGGCTCATTCCAGCTGTGGGTCTCGTCATCGGCGACCGAAAGCGGTGCATTGAAAAAGATCTGCTCCGCTTCTGCCTGGCTCACGCCGTGCTTGTCTGAACTCTTGCGGCTGTTGCCCTGATCCCAGTCAAATCCTTCAACCCGTGCGAAATCGAGCATTTATGTATATTACCAGAATATACACACAAGTCCACTGCGCCATCTGCTGTCGCATCCGGGGCGGCCAAGGAGCGCGGCGCCGAGCATAAAGTCCAGCCCGGGGCGCCGACATAAGCCATTGACGCGGAACGTCGTTCCGGGTCGGATAGGCCTCTCATCCGGCGGGGGGAAATGGCCGAATATTCGATTTTCTCGGTGCTCCGGCATGGGCTGACCGGCAACAAGGGTTGGCGGCCGGCATGGCGGAAGGCTGAGCCGAAGCCCTCCTACGACGCGATCGTGGTGGGCGGCGGCGGGCACGGGCTTGCGACCGCCTTCTTCCTCGCCAAGGAGCACGGCATCCGCGACGTGGCGGTGGTGGAGCGCGGCTGGATCGGCCAAGGAAATGTCGGGCGGAACACCACGATCGTGCGCTCCAACTACCTCCTCGACGAGAACCAGAAGTTCTACGAGTGGAGCCTGAAACTCTGGGAGGGGCTCTCTCAGACACTCAATTACAACGTCATGTTCTCGCAGCGCGGCGTGTTGAACCTCGCCCACACGCCGACGCAGCTCGACCAATATGCCGAGCGCGGAAACGGCATGCGCCTCAACGGCACCGACGCGGAGCTCTTGATGCCGGACGCGATCGCAAAGCTCTGCCCCGGGCTCGATCTTTCGAAGAAGGCACGCTTTCCCGTGGTCGGCGGCCTCCTGCAGCCGCGCGGCGGCACCGCCCGCCACGACGCTGTCGCCTGGGGCTTCGCGCACGCCGCCGACCGGCTCGGCGTCGACATCATCGAGAATTGCGAGGTGACGGGCTTCGTCAAGGAGCGTGGGCGCGTCGTCGGCGTCGAGACGAGCCGCGGCTCGATCCGCGCGCCGAAGGTCGGCGTCGCCGTCGCCGGCAACACCTCGGAAGTCATGCGCAAGGCCGGCATCGACAAGCTGCCGATCGAGACACACGTGTTGCAGGCCTTCGTGACCGAGGGCCTGAAGCCGCTCATCAACTGCGTCGTCACATTCGGCGCCGGCCACATGTACGTCTCGCAGTCGGACAAAGGCGGGCTCGTCTATGGCGGCAACCTCGATTACTACAATTCCTACGCCCAGCGCGGGAACCTGCCGGTCGTGCACGAGGTGGCGAGGGAGCTGCTGGCGCTCTTCCCGAATGTCGGCAAGGTCAGGCTTGCGCGAAGCTGGGGCGGACTCGTCGACATGACGATGGACGGAAGCCCGATCATCACGACCGGGCCGCTTCCCGGCATGTATCTCAACGCCGGCTGGAACTATGGGGGCTTCAAGGCGACGCCGGCGTCGGGCTGGTGCTTCGCCCACACGATCGCCAACGACGCGCCGCACGCCTTCAACGCCGCCTTCACGCTCGAACGCTTCCACGAGGGCCGCCCGATCGACGAGCTCGGCGCCGGCCCGACGCCGCGGCTACATTGAAATGCTCGAGACCGTGAAGCGCGGCATGTGCCGCTCGCTCCTCACCCGCGACGCGGAGGAGTGGGACCGCCGTAGGCGGTGGAGGGGGCGAATAGCGGGTGCGGCGCTCGCGTCGGCCCCCTCCACCATGCTCCGCATGGTCCCCCTCCCCCGTCGCAAGCGACGTGGGAGGACCGCATGCTGATCCCCTGCCCGATCTGCGGCCTGCGCGACCATGGCGAGTTCGTCTATGGCGGCGACGCGACCGTGATCCGGCCGGCGATCGCGACCGAAGACGCGGCGCGCTGGGCGGCCTACGTCTACGACCGCAGCAATCCGCGCGGACCGCACGAGGAATATTGGCACCACATCCACGGCTGCCGGCAGTTCCTGATCGTCACGCGCAACACCGAGACCCACGACATCAGCCAGGCGCGGCTCGTCGGCCCCTGGTCCGGGCGGGAGGGCGGCTGATGGCCGGCTACCGCCTGCCGCGCGGCGGCAGCCGCATCGACCGCACGCGTGCGCTCCGCTTCAGCTTCGACGGTGCCGGCGTCCAGGGCTTTGCCGGCGACACGATCGCCTCGGCATTGATCGCCTCCGGCCGGCCCCTTGTCGCGCGCTCGTTCAAATACCACCGCCCGCGCGGCGTCTATTCCGCCGGGACGGAGGAGCCGAACGCGCTCGTGACGCTCGGCACCGGCGGCGCAACGGAGCCGAACGTCAAGGCGACGATCGTCGAGGCGGCCGATGGCCTCGTCGTCAGAAGCCAGAATGCCTGGCCGTCGCTTGGTTGGGACATCGGCGCCGTCAACGGCTGGTTCGGACCCTTCATCGCGGCGGGATTCTACTACAAGACCTTCATCGGTCCCTTCCGCGGGGCGTGGATGTATTACGAGCCGGCGATCCGCCGCGCCGCCGGCCTCGGCAAAGCGAGCTTCGAGCCCGACACCGATCGCACCGAGACGACGCACCTCTTCTGCGACGTGCTCGTCGTTGGAGGTGGCCCGGCCGGGCTTTCGGCGGCGCTTCAGGCGGGCGCGGCCGGCGCGCGCGTCATCCTCTGCGAGGACGGGCCGGCGCTCGGCGGCGCGCTCGACCTTGAGGACAAGGTCGGCGAGGAGAATGCGGGCGACTGGCTATTCCGCACGGCCTCGGCGCTGAATGCGCTTCCGAACGTCCGCCAGCTCACGCGCGTCTCCGTCTACGGCTACTACGACGACAACGTGCTCGGCGCGGTGGAGCGAGCCGCCATGACGGACGGCGCCAAGACGCGGCAGCGGCATTTGCGGATCGAAGCGAAGCGCGTCGTCATCGCGAGCGGGGCGATCGAGCGGCCCTTCGTGTTTCCGGGGAACGACCGGCCGGGCGTAATGCTCGCCGGCGCGGCGCTCGCCTATGCGCGCCGCTATGGCGTCTCGGTCGGCAACGACACCGCGCTCTTCACCAATCACGACGGCGGCTGGCGAACCGCAGTTGCGCTTGCCCGCGCCGGCGTGCCGGTCCGCGCCGTGATCGATCCGCGCCGCGACGTGCCCGCCGGCCCGGTGGCCGAACTCGCCGAGACCGGCACCGAATGCCTCGCCGGCCATGTGGTGACCGCGACCGCGGGCAGCAGCCTCGCGACGATCCGGATCGAGGTCTTCGACCAGACGACGGGAAAGGTGTCGGGCGCCGCGCGCGGAATGCGGTGCGACGCGCTCGCGCTCGCCGCCGGCTGGAGCCCGCTCGTTCATCTCGCGAGCCAGGCGGGCGGGCCGCCACGCTACGACGAGGCGATCCATGCTTTCGTGCCGGGCGAGCCGCGCGAGGCATGGCTTGCGGCCGGTGCGGTCTGCGGCACGTTCGCTTCGGGCGCCGTAGCCGCGGAGGGCGCCCGCGCGGGCCGCGCAAGTGCGAAGGCCTGCGGGTTCACCGCGGGGAACGACCCTGAGACGCAGGACGAGCCGCCAAGCACGCGGGCGGCCGCTGAGAACATCCTCCCCCTCTTCGAGATCCCCGCCAAGGGCAAAGCCTTCGTCGACCTGCAGAACGACGTGACCGCGGCCGACGTGCGTCTCGCCAAGCGCGAGGGCTTCGAGTCCGTCGAGCATCTGAAGCGCTACACGACGCTCGGGATGGCGGCCGACCAGGGCAAGACCTCGAACCTGAACGGCCTCACCATCCTCGCCAAGGCGCGCGGGCTGCCGATCCCCGCCGTCGGCACCACGCGCTTCCGCCCGCCCTACAATCCCGTCAGCCTCGGCACGCTCGTCGGCCGCGCGCGCGGCGCCCACATGGCGCCGCTTCGCCGCACGCCGCTGCACGACTGGCACATCAAGGCCGGCGCCGAGATGGTGAATGTCGGGCTCTGGCAGCGCCCGCGCGCCTATATGAAGGAGAGCGAGACGCTGGAGCAGGCCACTGTGCGCGAGACGCGCGCGGTCCGTACTTCGGTCGGCATCACCGACGTGACGACGCTCGGCAAGATCGACGTTCAAGGCCCGGACGCGCCAACCTTCCTCGATCGCGTCTATACCAACACCTTCTCCACGCTTCCCGTCGGCAAGGCCCGCTACGGCTTGATGCTGCGCGACGACGGCTTCCTCTTCGACGACGGCACGACCTGGCGGCTCGCCGAACATCGCTATCTGATGACGACCACGACCGCGAACGCCGCGAACGTGCTCGCGCATCTCGAGATGCTGCTCGCGATCGCCTGGCCGGACCTCAAGGTGTCGCTCGCCTCCGTCACCGACGAATGGGCGGGCGCGGCGGTCGCGGGGCCGATGAGCCGCGCGCTTCTTCAGAAGGCGCTCGCCGATATCGACATGAGCGACACCGCGTTTCCGGCAATGGGCGTGCGGGCCGGCCATTGCGCCGGCGTCGATGTCTGGGTGGCGCGGCTCTCCTTCTCCGGCGAGCGCGCCTACGAGGTCTACTCAGGCTCG
Source organism: uncultured Alphaproteobacteria bacterium (assembly GCA_963750115.1). Lineage (GTDB taxonomy): Bacteria > Pseudomonadota > Alphaproteobacteria > Rhizobiales > Afifellaceae > DASWJZ01. The sequence continues at coordinate 205,424 of CAVVPM010000001.1, forward strand.
AACCACGCGCTTGCCGTCTGGGAGGCGCTGCTTGCAGCCGGCGCGGAATTCTCCGTCGTGCCCTACGGGCTCGAGGCGCTCGGCGCGCTGCGCATCGAGAAGGGCCACGTCACCGGCGCGGAGGGGGATGGCCGCACCAGTGTCCACGATCTCGGCCTCGAAAAGATGTTCTCCATGAAGAAGGACTTCGTCGGCAAGCCGCTGGCGCTTCGTCCGGCGCTCGTCGATCCCGCGCGGCGGCAGCTGGTCGGCGTGAAATCGCTCGACGGCAAGCCGGTCGCCGGCGGCGCGCATCTCGTCGGTGGCGCCGATGCGAAGGCGCCCGGCCCGAGCCAGGGTCACGTCACAGCGATGTGCTACAGCCCGACGCTCGAAGCCTATATCGCGCTGGCGCTGCTCGAGCGCGGGCGCGAGCGGCACGGCGAGACGCTCTATGCCGCCGATCCGCTGCGCGGCGCGCACGGGCCGGTGGAGATCGTCGATCCATGCTTCGTCGACAAGGACGGGAGCCGCATGCATGGCTGAGCCGGTCACGGCGCTCGCCGCCCTCCCCGCTCCCGGCGGCGGCGCGGGCGCGACCCTTTCGGAGGTCGCGGGGGGCACGGTCCTGCGCATCCAGGCCTGGCCGGACACGATCGACGCGGTTCGGCGCGTCGCCACGGACGTTTTGGACATGGAAGCGCCGCCGCTCGGGCATGCCGCCACGAAAGGCGGCGTCTCGCTGATCGCGGCCGCGCCCGGCACGTTTTTTGTCGCCGGACTTGCGAGCGAAGTCGCATGGCTCGTCCAGGAGGCGCTCCCGCCAACGACCGCCGCCGTCACCGACCTTTCACACGGCCGCGCGATCCTCGGGCTGGAGGGTGAGCGCGCCGCCGAGGTGCTGCAGAAATGCGTGATCCTCGACCTTGCGTCGTTTCCGCCCGGCCGCGCGGCACAGACTGCGATCCATCACGTCGACGTTCTGGTCCACCACGTGGCGGAGACGCGCTTCGAGCTTTGGGTCCTCAGGAGCTTCGCGCTTTCGATCGCGGAATGGCTGATCGACGCCGGACTCGAGGAGGGGGTCGGGTTCAGGCGGTAGATCAGAGATTTCCCGACCACGGCTTTCTTTCAATCGCCCGCCAGCCGGCGGCGCCCCTCACGTTTGATCGCGTCGATATCGAGCGGTGCTGCCGGTCCGCTCGCGATGCCTTCGTCCCGGAGGCGCCTGAGCTCCCGAACACGGGGCCGGATTCAAACGGCCGAGATCGGCGGGATCGGGCGAAATCGGCCGTGCTCACAGGCCGAGACAGCATGCCGCACCTCAGCCGCCAAATCGTTGATCGCCGCGGCTTGTTTTTTAACTTCCGCAGGAGCATGTGCGCGCCATCGACGCCCGTGCGGCGCCGCAAGATTCGAACCCAGAAGAGTCGTGTCATGAACAGGTTTCGCAGCCTCCTCTCAAGCCTCCGCCAGCCGCGCGCGGCGCAGGGATCGAAGGTTCTGAGCGAGGTCTCGAAGAAGGCCCGCAATCGCTTCCGCCATTCCATTCTCGGCGAGCCCGGAATCGACGAGGCGGTCCGGCTTTTCGGCGTCGGCCGCTAGCGGCTCGCCGCGTCGTCAGCCTTTCGCCGCCGACCGGCTGCGCCTCCGGCACGCCCCATTCGCGGCCGGAATCGGCGATCGCGCACCAGAGATAATCGGCCATCGACCAGCGGACGATGAGGCGGAAGAGCGGACCACCTCCGTCTCGTCGCCGGCGACCTGCCAGAGCGTCGCGTGGGTCTTCCCGAACATCGAGCCTGCGACCATCCCTGCCTTAAAGCGCGCGGGTGGAGGTCGAGCGTCGTCAGCTTCATCAGAGCCTCGCGCGCCTTCGGCCCCGCCACCTCGATCATCGTATAGTAGTCGCCGACCGCGACGAGCTGATGGTGCATTCCGGCCGAGCGCGACGCGCGCCGCTCGACGAGCCGCTCCGCCTCGCTCCGGCGCCACGACGAGCATCCATTCGTCGGGCCCGAGCCAGAGGAGCGAGGTCTCGCCGGCCGTCGCGCTGTGAAAGCGGCGCCGCGGGCAGGCTCAGGCCGACCGCGCCGAGAGCGCGTCCGTCGCCGCGCCGGGCATCGACGCGAAGGATGAACTTTCCGAGAAACGGCCGCTCGGCGATGCGGAGCGCGCCGGCCTCTCCTTCTATCGGCGCGCGGTGGGCGAGCGGCGAGCGGCGGGTGGGCGCTTCAGCCACTGCTTGTTCTCCTTCACCGCGAGGAAGTCGGTTCCGGTCACCGTGACGGGGATCGGCGCGCCGTCCTTGCGTGACGCCCACAGCCGGTCGCCGACGCGGCTGCGCCCGCTCTTCACGAGCGCCATGCGCGATCGAGCGGCCGAGGTTGGGGCTGAAATAGCTCGACGTGACGTGACCGAGCATCGGCACCGGCGGGGCGCTCTCCGCCTCGCTGCCGATCAGCTGCGTCCCTTCCATCGAGCACGAGCTTCGGGTCGGCGGTCAGGAGCCCGACGAGCTGCTTGCGGTCCTCGCGCGCCGTGTCGGCGCGCGAGAGCGAGCGGCGGCCGATGAAGTCGCCCGATCTTCTTCACCATCCCGCCGTAGCCGAGGTCGTCCGGCGTGACCGTCCCGTCGGTCTCCTGGCCGACGATGACGAAGCCCTTCTCGGCGCGAAGCAGATGCATCGCCTCCGTTCCGTAGGGAACGATGCCGTATTTTTGCGCCCTTCTCCATCATCTCGCCCCAGAGCCACAGCCCATAGGTCGCCGGGATGTTGATCTCGTAGGAGAGCTCGCCGGTGAACGAGATGCGGAAGACGCGGACGGGCACGCCGCCGACATGCGCGTCGCGCCAGGATCATGAACTCGAACGTCTCCGGGTCGGGATCGAGGTCGTCGCAAAGCTCGCCGACGAGCTTGGCGCATTCCGGCCCGCAGAGCGAGGCGACCGCCCATTCCTCGGTGACGCTCGTCAGGTAGACCTTCAGGTCGGGCCACTCGGTCTGCAGATAGTCCTCAAGCTTGCCAGCACGCGCGCGGCGCCGCCGGTCGTCGTCGTCATGTGGAAATGATCATCGGCAAGGCAGGCGGTCACGCCGTCGTCCATCACCATGCCGTCTTCGCCGAGCATCAGGCCGTAGCGGCATTTTCCGGGCGCGAGCTTCATCCAGGCGTTGATGTAGACGCGGTTCAGGAAGGTCGCGCGCGTCGGGGCCCTTCACGTCGATCTTGCCGAGCGTCGTCGCATCGAGCACGCCGATCGCCCGTGCGCGCCGCTTTCGCCTCGCGCTGCACGGCTTCGTGGAAGCTCTCGCCCGTCTTCGGATAGGCGCGGGCGCGGAGCCAGTCGCCGACCGGCTCGAAGATCGCGTCTTTTCCGCGATGCCAGTCGTGCATCGGCGTGACGCGGCGCGGCGCGAAGAGATCGCCGACATGCTGGCCGGCGAGCGCCGCGAAGGTCACCGGCTTATAGGGCTGGCGGAAGGTCGTGGTGCCGATCGCCGGGACCGGCTCGCCGCGCACCGAGGCAAGGAAGCCGAAGGCGTTCAGATTCGCGACCTTGCCCTGGTCGGTGCCCATGCCGGCGGTCGTGTAACGCTTGGCGTGCTCGACCGAGCGGTAGCCCTCCTTCACCGCAAGCGCGAGGTCCTTGGTCGTCACGTCGTCCTGCAGGTCGATCCAGGCGCGCACCTTGTGTCGCGGCCGGTTCGACGGAAGCTCCGGGACGACACGGATCGGCCCCTGGCCGATCTGGCCGCTCGCCGGCACGCGTCGGAACGGCCGGCATCGACGCCTCGAACCCGGCCGCCTTCGCCGCCTCGACACCGGCACGCGCGCCCTCGGCGAAGCATTCCGCCATGCCGAAGAAGCCGTTCGCCGCACCGGCGGAGCGTTCGTGCTGAAAGGAGCGCGCCGGCCGGAACGCCTCCAGCGCCTCGTCATAGCGAAGTCGCCCGCGCGACTGCGCGAAGAGCGCGACGTTCGGGCCCCAGCCGCCGGCGACGGCGAGAAGGTCGCAGGCGAGCTCCACCGGACGCGCATCCTGCTGCCGCGGCTTTTGCGGCCGGACGGCGATCCCTTCGATGCGCGCGCCGCCCGCGGTTCCGGTGATCGTGGCGTTGCCGTAGATCGCGATGCCGAGCCGCGCCGCCTCGGCAAGATGCACCGGCGCCATCTCGGAGCGGAGGTCGACGACACCCGCCACCTCGGCGCCGCGCCGCGCCATGTCGAGCGCCGCGTCCCAGCCGGAATCGTTGTTGGTGGCGACGACGATGCGCTTCCCCGGCAGCACGCCGTAGCGGTGCATGTAGGTGCGGACCGCGCCGGCAAGCATGATGCCGGGTCGGTCGTTCTCGTGGAAGACGAGCGGGCGCTCGATCGAGCCGGCCGCGAGCACGACCTGCCTGGCGCGGACGCGCCACAGCCGCTGGCGCGGCAGGCGCTTCAGCCGCGCCGCCTCGGAGAGGTGATCCCCGACCCGCTCCCAGAGGCCGACGAAATTGTGGGCGTAGTAGCCGAAGGCCGTGGTGCGGGTCAGGATGGTCACGTCCGGCATCGACTGAAGCTCGTGCTCGACGCGCGCGATCCATTCCGTCGGCGGCCGGTCGTCGAGCGAGAGGACGTCGGGATCGCGCGAGAGGAGCGTACCGCCGAGCGCCGCCGTCTCTTCCGCAAGGATCACGCGGGCGCCGGCGCGTCCCGCCGCGAGCGCCGCCATCAGCCCGGCCGGGCCGCCGCCGACGACGAGCACGTCGCAATGCCGGTTCACCGCCTCGTAGCGGTCGGCATCGGGCGCTGCCGGCGCGCGGCCGAGGCCGGCGGCGCGGCGGATCAGAGGCTCGAAGCGCATCCAGCCCGGCCAGCCCTTGAAGGTCTTGTAGTAGAAGCCGGCCGGGATGAAGGGCGCGATCCACTCATTCACCGCGCCGAAATCATAGTGAAGCGTCGGCCAGCAATTCTGCGGGCGCGCCGCGAGGCCCTCGTAAAGTTCCTGCTCGGTGACGCGCACATTCGGATCCCGGCTGCCGTCGGCGCCGATCTCGACCAGCGCCGCCGGGTCTTCGCTTCCCGCCGCCAGGATGCCGCGCGGGCGGTGATATTTGAAGGAGCGGGCGACGAAATGCTCGCCGTTCGCAAGCAGCGCCGAAGCAAGCGTGTCGCCCGGATGGCCGGCGAGCTTGCGGCCGCCGAAGGTGAAAGCAAGCGTCCGCGTGCGGTCGACGAGCCCGCCCTCGGCGAGACGGTAAGGTTGGCTCGTCATGGCCGCTGGGTCCTCCCCCGTCCCGCGGGGAGGGGGACCAGCGCACCGCCAGGTCGGTGACTCCGCTCATTCTCCGGCCTCCCGCGCGACCTTCACCGCGTCGTTGCCCGAGCCGAAGGATTCGCCGCTCGGCGTCGGCGGCAGGTCGGCGGCGACCTCCGGCCGCTCTTCGCCTATTCTGTAGACGGCGAGGATTTCGTCGGTCGCCGTGTTCCGCAGCAGGTTGAAGAAGCGGCGGCAACCGGCCTGATGCACCCAGCGCTCGGCGTGAACGCCTTTCGGATTCTTGCGCAGGAAGACGTAGCCGGCCCATTCCGCATCGCTCATCGCTTCGGAATCCGTCGGACGCGCGATATGCGCCTCGCCGCCATAGGCGAAATCCGAGATGTCGCGCTCGCCGCACCAGGGACAGCGGATCAGGAACATGGCGCGGAACTCTTCCCTCCCCCCTTGCGGGGGAGGGTCAAGGAGGGGGGAAAGATGACGGGCGCGGCAGCTCGTTTCCCCCCTCGCCATCTCTCCCCCGCAAGGGGGGAGAGGGCGCGCCGCGACTGACTTCCCCTGTTGTGCTTCATCCCGCCCTCAATGCGCCACCGCCGCAGCGCCGTGCTCGGCAACGAGCGCGCCGGACGAGAAGCGCTCCAGCGTGAAGGGCGCGGCGATCCTGTTCGGCTCGTCCTTCGCCACGAGGTCGGCGAAGGCATGGCCCGACCCCGGCGTCGCCTTCCAGCCGCCGGTGCCCCAGCCGCCGTTGATGTAGAAGCCCTTCACGTCGGTCTTCGAGATGATCGGGCTCGCGTCCGGGCAGACGTCGACGATGCCGCCCCATTGCCGCATCATGCGAAGCCGCGACACGAACGGGAAAAGCTCGATCAGCGCCGCCATCTGGTGCTCGATGATGTCGAGCGAGCCGCGCTGCGTATAGCTCACATAGGGGTCGATGCCGGCGCCGATCACGAGCTCGCCCTTGTCCGACTGGCTGACATAGACGTGGACGGCGTTGGACATGACGACGCAGGGGATGACCGGCTTGATCGGCTCGGAGACGAGCGCCTGCAACGGGTGGCTCTCGATCGGCAGCTTCAACCCCACCATATTGGCGATGACGCTGGTATGCCCGGCGGTGACGCAGGCGACCTTTCCGGTCCTGATCGCGCCCTTCGTCGTCTCCACGCCGGCGACCGCCCCCTCCTCGACGTCGATCCCCGTCACCTCGCATTGCTGGATGATGTCGACGCCCATCGCGTCGGCGGCGCGCGCAAAGCCCCAGACCACCGCGTCATGGCGGTTGACGCCGCCGGAGCGCTGCAGCGTCGCGCCGAGCACGGGATAGCGGGCGCCGGGCGAAATCGAAATGGGCGGACAGAAGGCCTTCACCGCTTCCGGCCCGAGCCATTCGGCGTCGACGCCGTTCAGGCGGTTCGCCTCGACGCGGCGGCGAAGCTGGCGCGCCTCGCCTTCGTCATGCGCGAGGTTCAACACGCCGCGGTGGCTCATCATGATGTTGAAGTCGAGCTCGCGGCCGAGCGTGGTCCACAGGTCGAGCGCGTGCTGATAGATCGCCGCGCTCTCGTCGTTCAGGTAGTTGGAGCGGATCACCGTCGTGTTGCGGCCGGAATTGCCGCCGCCGATCCAGCCCTTTTCTATGACGGCGATGTCTTTGAGGCCGTGCTCCTTGGCGAGATAGTAGGCGGTCGCGAGCCCGTGGCCGCCGCCGCCGATGATGACGGCGTCGTAGCGCCCCTTCGGCTCGGGAAAGCGCCAGGCGGGCTGCCAGCCCTGGTGACCGCGAAGCCCCTCGCGGAAAAGCGAGATGACGTTGTAGCGCTGCATCGCCCCGGTTTAGGGGGGCGACGCCGCTTCGGCAATCGCGGGAGCGGCGGGCGGGTGTCGCAGGCGGGGAAGACAATGCAGACGGTGCAAGAAGCGGGCGGCGCGCGCCGCCCCAAAGTGCTACGTTCAAATCCATGACGGAATTGAAGCACTTCACCCTTTTCGACACGCCGATCGGCCGCTGCGGCATCGCCTGGGCGGAAGGTGGAGTTGTCGGCTTGTGGCTTCCCGAGGCGGACGACGCGAAAGCCAGGGCGCGGCTGCGCCGCCGGCACCCGAATGCCGTCGAGGCGGAGCCGCCGCCCGAGGTGAGCGACGCCATCGCGCGGATCGTGGCGCTTCTCTCCGGCGCGCGCGCCGACCTCGCGCCGATCGCGCTCGACATGACGCGCGTCCCGGATTTCGCCAAGCGGGTCTATGCCGTGGCGCGGAAAATTCCGCCGGGCGAGACGCTGACCTATGGTGCGATCGCCGAAAAGCTCGGCGACAAGCTGCTTGCGCGCGACGTCGGCGAGGCGATGGGGAAGAACCCCTTCCCCATCGTGGTGCCCTGCCACCGCGTCGTCGCCGCAAACGGCAAGCTCGGCGGCTTCTCCGCGCCCGGCGGCGCCGGCACCAAGCGCAAGATGCTCGCTATCGAGGGCGCGGCCGAGGCGGCTCAGCGCGGCCTTTTCGACGTTTAGCGTTCGCACATCAGCCTGAAAGGCCGCCGCTGGACAGGTTTCGACGGCAACTCTAGGCTTCGATCGGAGCGGGGCTCGTCCGGGTCCTGGAGGCCTTCGATGTTCACCGGAATGCGCGGGTTCGAGTGCCGGGTCGCGTCCCGGCTCGCATGGGCTTTGCTGTTTTCGATCGGTCTTCAGCCAATCGCCTCGGCGCAGGACCAGGGACTGCAGATCGTCGGCATCGACGGCGCGAAGCAGAAGTATCTCCTCAGCGACATCAGTCTCGATGAATTCAGCTGCGCCGAAGGCCGCTTCTCGCTGCGTGTCGACTCGATCAGCGTCGGTCAAACGCTCTCGCTCAAGCTGACCGACGAGCTCGGCTCCGGCGCATCGGATTCATTCAGCGCCGTGGGGACGCCGGGCAAATTCCATGGCGTCGACGTCTGGCGCTACACGCTCGACCCGTTCCCGTTCGGGCAACGGCCGGGGCCGCTCGCCCTGATCGCTCCGGTGGATCAGAAGGACACCGTTTCGGTCGACAGTCACGATCTCTGTCCCTCGCACGGCTTCCTTCCGAACCTGATCTGGGTCGTCGCCGACCCGACGCAGGCCGACACGTTCGAGGCGTGGCTCGTGAAGAAGAAGATCGCGATCGCGAAGCCGCCGTCCGAAACCGGCCTCAACAACATGTGGGTGATCAAAGTGCCGGCCGGCCAGGAGAACCTGGCGCTGCAGGCGATGCGCAAGGAGAATTGGTTCATCGACGCCAAGCGCTATTCGGCCGGCGCGGGACCGGAAGACGTTTACGTCGAGTTCCCGAACAACGACACGTTCCAAATGTCCGCCTCGCAGAAGAACGCGCACCGGGCGCTCGCTTCGGCTCTCCAGGATGTGTTCGGCGCTGCCTTCGATCCGGTCGCCCTCACCGATCTCCCCGGCACCTATTTCGAGTGGCACTTCCTGAAGCCGGCGAACGTGGTCATTCCCGGCGACAGCCGCTTCGACGGCCGCTGGCTCGAGGCCGATCTCCGCTTCCTGTTCTCGCCCGAGCAGGAAGAGCATTGGTTCGTGCTGATCCAGGCGGCGGACGGTTATCTGCCGAGATGGGACCGGGCGACGCCGCCGCCCGAGGCGCATGTCCATCAGGCGCATCTCGACAAGGACGGCGCCGACGAGATGAGCGACTTCACCGTCCTCTTTGCGCTCCAGAACCGGATCGCGACCGCATTTGCGGACCAGTGGAGCGGCGAGGCCTATACCAGGGATTGACCTCGCTAAAGCGATTCCCTTGAGGAGCACCCGATGCGGGAAAACACCGTTCGCACCCTTGTCGGGTGGATCATCATCCTCGGCCATCTCGCGCTGATCGGCATCGTTCTGATCGTGCTGCCGGGAAAGCTCGAGCAGGGGCAGATCGCGACCGTGCTCCTAACGCTCGGCCCGGTCGCGACGGCCTACTTCGCCGCCGTCGTGAAGACCTTCATCCGCACCGGGAAATCGTTCGCGGCCGGCCGACCCGTCAACATGAACTACGCTGTCGTGGCGATCCTGATCCCCTCCGTCTTCCTGGTCGCGCTCGGCTCGATGATCTCCGCCTACCCGTCCAACCTCGCCGGCGATGTTCAGTCGCTGCAGCAATGGATCGCGGGCCTGGAGACGGCGCTCGGCGGCACCGTCGGCTTCATCGTCGCGGAGATTTTTCCCGACTCGAAGGAAGCCGAATTGCAAGCGCAGACGTGAGGGCCTTGCCGCTTCAGGCGTCTGTTCCCTCTGCGACAATCGTCGCCGGCCCACTTGGCAAAGAACCGCGAAGGGACTAGCGTTTTTCGCATGACGCAAGTGCTCCAGATGCGACATGGCCAGGAGGCGGGTCGGACGGGCGGCGCGGCGGCCGTCGCCAAGACCGAAGCCATGCGCGAGCGGCACTTCTATTTCGTCCTCATTCCGAACTTCACCATGATCGCCTTCGCGATGGCGATCGAGCCGCTCAGAATCGCCAACCGCATGGCCGCGGCGCAGGCCTATCGCTGGTCGCTCATCTCGCTCGACGGTGAGCCCGCCGCCGCCTCGAACGGCATCAAGCTCAACGTCGACATGGGGCTCAAGGAGGCGCGCGAGCGCGTGCGCGGCGGCGAGCGGCCCGACCACGTCTTCATCTGCGGCTCGCTCGGGGTGGAGCGCTTCCACGACCGGAACCTCAATTCATGGATCGCCTCGCTCGACCGCCAGAAGATCGGCGTCGGCGCGCTCGACACCGGCGCCTGGGTGCTGGCGGACGCCGGAATTCTCGATGGAAGGCGCTGCGCCATCCACTGGGAATCGCTTCCCGCCTTCTCCGAGCGCTTTCCCGGAGGCGCAGGTCTATGCCGACCTCTTCGAGGTCGACGGCAACTGCTACACCTGCGCCGGCGGTACCGCCTCGCTCGACATGATGCTGCATCTGATCGGCGAGCATCTCGACGAGCAGATCGTCACAAAAGTCTGCGAGCAGGCGCTGACCGACCGCATGCGCTCGCCGACCGACCGCCAGCGGCTGCCGCTCCGCGCCCGGCTCGGCCTGCAGAACACCAAGCTCCTCTTCATCATCGAATTGATGGAGGCGAACATCGCCGAGCCGCTGTCGCTGGTGGAGATCGCGAAATATGCGGGGCTTTCGCGGCGCCAGATCGAGCGGCTCTTCCGGCGCAATCTCGGCCGCTCCCCGGCGCGCTACTACCTTGAGATCCGGCTCGACCGGGCGCGGCATCTCCTCATCCAGTCGGACGCGGCGATCGTGGAAGTGGCGGTCGCCTGCGGCTTCGTCTCCGCCTCGCACTTCTCCAAGTGCTACCGCGAGCTCTACGGCCGCTCGCCGCAGCAGGAGCGCCAGGGCCGGGAGAAGCTGTTGGCGTAGCCGCCGATCGCAGCTAATCGCGGATCCAGTTCTCGCCCGACAGGTCGCGCCGCGCCTTGTCCAATTCTTCGGAGTAGCGGCGCAGCACATGCGCCTCGGTGAGCAGGCCGACGACGTGCAGGCTGACCGGATTATCGACGACGGCGAGCGCCTCGCTTTCGCTCTCCTCGAACATTTGGGCGGCTTCTTTGATGTTCATCCACGGGAGGAGAACGTTCTGCCGGTAGCGCAGCAGAGCCTCGAGGTCGGTGCTCTCCGCTTCCGCGTCGAGCGAGGCGAGATGGGCGTCGGGCACCGCGATCATGCCTGCGTAGCGGCCGTTCGCGTCGATCGCCGCGACACGTTGCGTCGAGCCGAGCGGAAATAGGCCCCGAAACGCGGCAATCGTCGTCTCGGCGCGCACGGTGCGCACGTCCGCGCGCATCAATCGACCGACCGTCAGCGCCCTGATCCAACCGATATCGTGGGCACTCCGAACCGCCTCGCCGCGGAGGTGCAGGCGCCAGGTCGCGAACGAATAGCCGAACGTGCGGCGGACCACGATCGAGACGACCGCCGAAGCGGCGAGCACCATGATGGTGATCGGAAAGTCGCCGGTCGTCTCGAGCGCAAGGAAGCCCATGGTGAGAGGCCCGCCAACCACCGCGACGGCGAGGCCCGCCATCCCGACGATCGTCGAGATCGCGACATCGGGAGCGAGCGCCGGGTCGAGCGCGGCGAAGAGTTCGGCATAGAGCCGGCCGAGCATCGCGCCGAGGAACAGCGAGGCGAAGAAAAGTCCGCCGCGGAACCCGGCACCGAGCGAGATCGACGAGGCGATCGCCTTCAGGAGGATCAGCGTGGCGAGCGTCTTGATCGCGACGGACTGAGTGCCGAAGAGATCGAACAGGGCGCCGTGTCCGGACGACAGGACCTGCGGCGTCAGAATTGCGAGGCCGCCGACGGCGAGGCCGCCGACCGCCGGCCGCAGCGGGCCGGGGATACCGCTGCGCTTGAACGCCGCCTCGACGAGCGTCACGCCGCGCATGATTGCAATCCCGCCGAGGGCGCAAAGCGCGGCAAGCACGATCAGAGTCGCGAGCTGACCATCCGCCACCACGGGTGGGACGTGCGCCTGCCCGGCAAAGCCCTGACGGAAACCGAGCGACTGCGCCACCAGGAGCCCGCTGATCGACGCGGCGACGATCGGCGCGAGGCCCACAATCGTGTAGATGCCGACGATGATCTCGAAGGCATAGAAGGCGCCCGTGAGGGGTGCGCCGAACGCGGCGGCTATCGCGCCGGCGGCACCGCAGCCGACCAGCATGCGCATGTCGCCCCGCCTGAGGCGGAAGGCCGCCCCAAGGCGCGACGCGACAGCCGCGCCGATCTGCGTGTAGCCCGCCTCAAGACCGACGGAGGCGCCGACGCCGTTCGACAATATGGTCTGGCCGGTGATGAGCAGGCTGTCGGTCAGCGACATCTGCCCGCCGTGGAGGGCGTTCGCCTCGATCGGATCGACCGGCCGCCCGACCCGCCAGCGCTTGATCAGAAGCGCGGTCAGGCCGAGGACGAGCCCTCCGATCGCCGGGATGAGGAGCCGCAGCGGGCCGTCGACCGAGCCGACACTGCTCAGATGCTGAGTCGGCGCGATCCCGAAAAAGCGTTCATGCAACCACGTCGCCGCAAAGCCTGCGGCGGCCACGAGCGCGCCGGAGGCACCCCCGATGGCAGCGGCGAGCAGTGCAAACCAGATCTCGTTCCGCCGGACGAGTACGCGGAGCCGCGACGGGACAACGAGCCACGGCTCATGGGCCGGCAAAGACGGGTCGGTCGTGACCATCGGATATCCGTCAACGGGAGGCGCGCCATGAAGATTGCAGCGCGTGGCGTGCTCATACGCCGCCGATGTTGACAGACCAACCGCAGCCGACGGGGTGCGGCAACACGCCCGCAGCAGCGTCCCCTCGACCGGCGGTCACGCGCAGCGCGGGCGTGATCTGCCCCTCTCCCGCGCTGCTTCCATGCCGCGCCCTCGACGCCACCCGCTCAGGCCGCCGCGAGCTTCTTCTCCGCCGCGAAGGGGCTCAAGCCCAGCCATTGCTGCATGGACGTCCTCAGCTGCCCGTCGCCGTCGAGCTTAAGGCGCCCCGCGGCCACCTCCGTCCTGACCGAGGTCAGGCCCATCCAGATCGCGGTCATCGTGCGGAGGTCGGTCTCGACGTGGAGATCAACGTCGAAGCCCGGGTCGACGGAGCAGAGGTCGGTCTGGCGGCCTTCCACGATCAGCCACCAAGTGCGCCGCGCGGGCGACAATTCCGGGTATTGAATCTGTATCACCGCGCGGCGCGCCGGCATCGGCGTCGGATCAAGGTTGCGCCGCATGTCCCACATCAACAGCGACGGATCGAGGTTCTTCAGGCTCGTGCGCGCCTCGATCCAGCGCTGCCCCCAGATCCCGAGCGCCAAGACGACCGCTTTCAGCTCATGTCCGGCGGGCGTAAGCCTATAGTGCCACGCGCCGTCATCGCCGCGGATGCGCTCGACGACGCCGGACTCCTCCAACTCCTTCAGACGCTTTGAAAGCAGCGTCGGCGACATGCGCGGCACCCCCTTCCTGAGATCGTTGAAGCGGGTGCTGCCGGCTATGAGCTCGCGCAGGATCAGCGGCGTCCAGCGCGTGCAGATGATCTCCGTCGCCATCGCCACCGGACAGAATTGTCCATAGCTCCCAAGCTCTTGCATCCGGTCCTCCTTCACGAAAGCCGCTATTGCAAAGCCCGACCGAGGGGTGCGAGCCAAGTCCAGATACTGGACTAGCGTAGGCTGAAAACGTCGGGTTGACTACGCGCAGAGGTGGGCTTGAGAACTCGAACGCACGCACTGGAAGGTCCCATCATGACAGAACTCAGCATCGCGACGAACGGTGCGACGAAGATCGCAGTCCCACCGGACGACCTCAGCGCCTTGAAGACCAGCCTGCGCGGCGCCGCATGCTCGCCGAACGAGCCGGGCTACGACGAGGCGCGTACCGATCTGGAACGCGATGATCGACCGCAAGCCGGCGCTCGCCATCCGCTGCGCCGGTGCCGCCGACGTGATGCGCGCCGTCGAGCTCGCGCAGAAGCATCGTCTCATGGTGTCGGTCAAAGGCGGCGGGCACAACATCGCCGGCAGCGCGGTCTGCGACGGCGGCCTCTTGATCGATCTTTCGCCGATGCGCTGGGTCAAGGTCGATCCCGCCGCGAAGCGTGTCGATGTCGGACCGGGCGCGACGCTCGCCGACCTCGACCGCGAGACGCAGGCCTTCGCGCTCGCCGTCCCGACCGGGATCAATTCGACGACCGGCATTGCCGGCCTGACGCTCGGCGGCGGCTTCGGCTGGCTCACCCGCAAGTTCGGCATGACCATCGACAATCTCATCTCCGCCGACGTGGTCACGGCCGATGGCAAGCTTCTCAAGGCGAGCGCGAAGGAGAATCCCGATCTCTTCTGGGCGATCCGCGGTGGCGGCGGGAATTTCGGCATCGTCACGAATTTCGAGTTCCGCCTGAACCCGGTCGGGCCGCAGGTTCTGTCCGGGCTCGTCGTGCATCCTTTCGCCGACGCCAAGAAGATCCTCACCGAATACCAAGGCATCCTGGCGAAGGCGACGGACGACCTCACCTGCTGGACGGTCATGCGCAAGGCGCCGCCGCTCCCCTTCATCCCGGCCGAATGGCACGGGAAGGAGGTGCTCGTCCTCGCCATATGCTGGGCCGGCGACATGGCGGAAGGCGAGAAGGCGCTGGCGGAGCTGCGCGGGCTTGGAAAGCCGATCGCCGACGTCGTGTCCCCTCACCCCTACGCCGGTTGGCAGCAGGCCTTCGATCCGCTCTTGACGCCGGGCGCCAGGAATTACTGGAAGACGCATGATTTCGAACGGCTCGACGAGGGCCTCCTCGACTTGCTGATCGGCGCCGTCAAGACATTGCCCGGACCCGAATGCGAAATCTTCATCGCGCATGTCGGCGGGGCGATGGCGCGCGTTCCGGCCGACGCCACCGCTTATCCGCAGCGGAAGGGGCACTACATCATGAACATGCACACGCGCTGGCGGGAAGCGGGCGACGATTCCCGCTGCATCGGCTGGGCCCGCGACCTCTTCAAGGCGGCGGCGAAATTCGCGCTCGGAAGCGCCTATGTGAACTTCATGCCGGACGACGAGGCGGATCGGATCGAGAAGGTCTACGGCCCGAACTATCGCCGCCTCGGCGAGATCAAGCGGCGCTACGACCCGACGAACCTCTTCCGCTCGAACCAGAACATCAAGCCGGCCTGACGCGCGCCTGACTGAGCGCGCATATGCCTTCGCCGCGGCCCAAACGGCCGCGGCCCGCAAGCACCTGTCGTCATTGCCGGGCTTGACCCGGCAATGACGACTTCGAAGGTCGGCGCTACGCCGCCTCCGCGACCTGCGCCCGCGCGGCCTTCAGCGCGTCGACCCACCAGACGAACTGGTCGAGCATGTCCTTGGCGTTCTGCTGCAGGACGTCGAAGTCCTCGAGCTTCTTGCCCTCTTTCAGGACCGCCAGATAGACCGGGATCTGGATATGCACGGCAGTGCGGATCGGCGCCATCTGCAGCTCGATCGAATGCAGGCGGAGCTGCTCGATCGAGCGCACGCCGCCGACGCCGCCATAGCCGACAAAGGCCACCGGCTTGCGGTTCCATTCCTTGTAGCCGTAGTCGAGCGCGTTCTTCAGCACCGCCGTCGGCCCGCGATTATATTCCGCCGCGATGATGATGAAGCCGTCGAGCGAATCGATCTTCTTCTGCCAGCGCTGCGCGACCTCGTTCTTCGAGGGCGCATAAGCTGGCGAGGCCGGCTCGTCGAAGAAGGGCATCGGATAGTCGCGGAGGTCGAGCACCTCCACGTCGAGATCGCCGCGCTTCCTCGCAAGTATCCGCGATCCACTTCGCCGGATGATCGGCAAAGCGCCCCTGCCGCGTGCTGCCGACGATCACACCAATCTTTGGCTTTGCCATAGTTCGACCCTTCGTAGTGGTATCTAACGGTAAGTCACGCTATATGAGAGACTGTGAAAAGCCCGCAAGGAGGCACTTCTTTGATACCAAGGCACCCCGTTCTCACCAAGGAATGCCGGCCGGTGAGCGAGCTTCTTTCCCGCATCGGCGACAAATGGAGCGTGCTCGTGGTCTCGCTGCTCGGCGGCGGGCCGATGCGCTTCAGCGCGCTTCGCCGCCTGATCGACGGCATCTCGCAAAAGATGCTGACGGCGACGCTGCGGAGCCTCGAGCGCGACGGCTTCGTCACGCGCACGGTCTATCCGACGATCCCGCCGCGGGTCGACTACGAGCTTACCGACCTCGGGCGCGACCTCCTCGTTCCGGTCGGCGCGCTCGCCGACTGGGCGCGCGCGAACCAGGCGCGCGTCGACAAGGCGCGCGAGGCGTTCGACCGACGGAGCTCGGGTTCGCGCGTGCCCGCCGGAACCTCCTTAACCGCGCAATGACAATCGCAGACCGGCGCCAAAGCGGGCTTCGACCCGGCGCCGGTCTTTTCTGCGCCGGCCGATCGGATAGACTCGCGGTGACGGACGTCCGCTCCCGTGAAGGCAGGCAGGCGCTGAATGGCCATCCCCCGCTGGTTCCTGGCACTCGTCGCCGCCGCGATCGTGCTTCTGATCCTGGTCGAGGGCCGGCCATTTCTTATGCCGATCGCGGTCGCGCTGGTGCTCTTCAACCTGCTCACGGCGCTCGTCAATCACATCGCCAGAATACGCCTCGGCGGATGGAGGATGCCGCGACCGCTTGCCGCCGCGATCGGGCTCGTCGTGATCGTCCTCCTCCCCTATCTGATCGTCTCGGTGCTCTCGGCGCAGGTCGATGCGGTCGTAGCGGCGAGCCCGCGCTACGTCGCGCGCGTCCAGTCGCTCATCACGGCGGCGGGCGAATATTTCGGTCGCAATCTCGCCGATGACCTGCGGACGGCGCTGACCGACATCAACATCGGCGCGCGCATTCCCGGGCTCCTCGGCTCGGCCGGCTCGACGCTGACCACGATCACCCTCGTCGCTCTCTACGTGGCCTTCATGTTCGTCGAGAGCCGCGCCTTCCATGCCAAGTTCGAGCGCCTCTTCCCCGATCCGGACCGCGCCGCGAAAGTGCGGACGGTCGTCGAATTCCATCTCCCGCAGCGTGCAGCGCTATTTCGCCATCAAGCTTTTCGTCAGTGCGCTTACCGCTCTCGGCTCCTACGCGATCATGAAGATCGTCGGGCTCGATTTCGCGGAAACCTGGGCGCTTCTCGCCTTTCTCCTGAACTTCATCCCGAACATCGGCTCCGCGGTTGCCACGATCCTGCCGTCGCTCGTCGCCCTCGTGCAGTTCGATACCGTCGGGCCGTTTCTGATCGTCGCCATCGGCATCAGCGCGATCCAATTTTGCGTCGGCAACTTCGTCGAGCCGCCGCTGATGGGCCGCTCTCTCAACTTGAGCCCGCTCGTCATCATCCTGTCGCTCACCTTCTGGGCCTTCGTCTGGGGCATCGTCGGCATGTTCCTCTCGGTGCCGATCATGGTGATGGTGCTGATCGTCTGCTCGCATGTCCCGGCCTGGCGGCCGGTCGCCGTGCTTCTCTCGGGCGACGGGCGCATTCCTGACGGCGAGAAGACGGCATAGGATGCGGCCCGTGCAGGCGTAGGAGCGGAAGCATCACGGGCTCGGAACAACTTCCGGAGATCGGCCGCAAGCGGACTTTCGCCGCCATGGCACGCGTACGAGTTCACGGCCCGGGGAGCGCGGCTTTCCTCTGTCGTGTTAGAGGGCTTTACGCCCGCAGCCTCGCGTTCTCCGCGTCGTAGGGGCTTTCCGGAATCACCGTCGCCTTGTAGCGCTCGCCGAGAATCTGGATTTCGAGCTCCGTCCCATCCGCGCCCGCCTCGGGCTTCACCATGGCAAGCGCCAGCGATTTTTCGACCCGCCAGCCATAGGCGCCGGAGGTGGCGCGGCCGACAAGCTCATCGCCCCTCCAGATCGGCTCGTTGCCGCGCGGGTCTGCGTCGGTGATGCCCTCGACCTCCATCGTCACGTATTTCCATTTATCGCCTTCAGCATGCGCCTTGACCAGCGCGTCGCGGCCGATGAAGTCGCCCTTGTTCGGATGCACGAAGCGGTCGAGGCCGGATTCGTAGGCCGTGTATTCGATCGACAGCTCGCGCGGGATCAGGCGGTAGGATTTCTCGATCGCCATCGACATCATGGCGCGGATGCCGAAGGGCTTTATGCCGAATTCCTGGCCCGCCTCCATCACGCGATCGAAGATCGCGTTCTGCATCTCGATCGGATGGTGCAGCTCCCATCCAAGCTCGCCGACGAAGTTGACGCGAAGCGCATGCGCGCTCGCCGGCCCGACATTGATCTCCTTGCCGGAGAGCCAGGGGAAGGCGGCATTGGAGAGGTCGGCGTCCGTCACCTTCTTCAGCACGTCGCGCGAGCGCGGGCCGGCAAGGACGAGCACGCCCCATTCTCTCGTCACCGGAAACATGCGGACGCTGCCGTCGGGCGGCAGGAGTTTTGCAAGTACATCATGGTCGTGGCGCTCGAGCGCCCCGGCGGAGACCAGGTAGTAGCCGCCCTCGCGCGCCTTGTAGACGGTGAACTCGGAGCGGACACCGCCGTGCTTCGTCAAATGGTGGCAGAGATTGACGCGGCCGACCTTCTTCGGGATGCGGTTCGCCAGGATCGCGTCGAGCCAGCCTTCCGCGCCGGGACCGGTGATGAAGCACTTCGCAAACGCCGTCATGTCGAGCAGCCCGACATGGTTCATCACGTGGCGGCATTCGTCGCCGACATGCCCGAAATAGTTGGAGCGGCGGAAGGACCAGCGCTCGCGCACCTTGCCGGTCCAGTCGGCCGGTGCGTGGTTGTGGTTCGTCAGCGTGTCGTCGACGTCGAGCTCAGCTTCCGGCACCGCGTAGCCATGCGGCGCGAACCAGTTCGGGCGTTCCCAGCCATATATGCTTCCGAAAACCGCGCCGAGCCCCTGCATGCGGTCGTAACAGGGCGCGGTTTTCAACGGTCGCGCGGCGGCGCGCTCCTCGTCGGGATAATGCATGGTGAAGACGTTGGAATAGGCCTCCTCGTTCTTCGCCTTGAGATAGCCCTTCGTGGCGTAGGGGCCGAAGCGGCGCGGATCGACGCCCATCATGTCGATCGTCGGCTCGCCGTCGACGATCCATTCCGCCAGCTGCCAGCCGGCGCCGCCCGCCGCCGTCACGCCGAATGAGTGCCCCTCGTTCAGCCAGAAATTCCTGAGGCCCCAGGCCGGGCCGACGATCGGCGAGCCGTCCGGCGTATAAGGGATGGCGCCGTTATAGACCTTCTTGATGCCGACCTCGCCGAAGGCCGGCACGCGCGCGATCGCCGTCTCGATATGCGGCATCAGCCGCTCCAGGTCCTCCTGGAAGAGCTCGTATTCGGCGTCCGCCGACGGGCCGTCGACATAGCAGGCGGGCGCGCCCTTCTCGTAAGGCCCGAGAAGCAGGCCGCCGGCCTCCTCGCGCATGTACCAGGAGGAGTCGCTTTCACGCAAAACCCCCATCTCCGGCAGGCCCTGGCGCTTGCGTTCCTGGATCGCCGGATGCGCCTCGGTCACGATATATTGGTGCTCGACCGGGATCACCGGCACGTCGAGGCCGACCATGGCGCCGGTCAGCCGTGCGAAATTGCCGCTCGCGGAAACGACGTGCTCGGCTGTGATGTCGCCCTTGTCGGTCTTGACCAGCCATTCGCCGTTCGGCTTCTGCTCGATGCCGACGACCGTGGTGTTGCGATTGATCTCGGCGCCCCGCGCGCGCGCGCCCTTCGCGAGCGCCTGCGTCAGATCGGCGGGCTGGATATAGCCGTCGCCGGGATGCTGGATCGCGCCGAGGATGCCGTCGGTCACGCAGAGCGGCCAGATCGCCTTCAACTCTTCCGGCGTCAGGACGTTGACGTCGATGCCGATCGTCCGCGCCACGCCGGCATAGTACATGTACTCGTCCCAGCGGTCCTTGGTGCGCGCGAGCCGGATGTTCGAGCAGACCGTGAAGCCGACGCTCTGGCCGGTCTCCGCCTCGAGCGTCTTGTAGAACGCCACCGAGTATTTGTGAATCTGGCCGACCGAGTAGCTCATGTTGAAGAGCGGCAAGAGCCCGGCGGCGTGCCAGGTCGAGCCGGAGGTCAGCTCCTTGCGCTCGACCAGCACCACATCCGACCAGCCCTTCTTGGCGAGATGGTAGAGCGTCGCGACGCCGACCACGCCGCCCCCGATCACAACCGCCCGCGCGTGCGTTTTCATGCGCCCTCCCCGGCGTCCCGCCGTTTTCCCGTTTTATCGGCCGGAAAGGCGATCGTCGCGCGCTAAAGGCGACATGCGGTTGCCCGCGTGAGGCATGATCTGCGGCTGATGGGGCAGCGCCCGGCCGGGCGGACCGACGTCATCCTGATCCGGCCGGCGGCGACGTCTGCCCCCGCAAATCGCCCCGCACTTGACCCACCCAACCAAGAGCGCCTATATCTGACCGGTCAGATTGACCGGTCAAAATCCTATGAAGCACGTGCAATCCTCAGAGGCGAAGGCCCGTTTCTCCGAGATTCTCGACCAGGTCGAGCAGGGCGAGACGATCGTCATTACCCGGCATGGGAAGCCAATCGCGCGCATCGTTCCCGACGAAGAGCAGCGCCGCGAGCGGGTGAAGGCGGCGATCGAAGGGATCGAGAAGCTGCGCAAGACGATGCCAAAGGTCACGATCGAGGAGATACTCGCCTGGCGCGGCATGAGGGCCACAAATACTGATGCCGTTTGTCCTCGACGCGTCGGTGTCGCTTGCCTGGTTCTTCGACGATGAGAAACACCATCCGATCGCGATCGCGCATGCTGGCGAGGATGCGCGGAAGAAGAAGCGCTTGTGCCGTCGCTTTGGTGGTTTGAGGTGAGAAACGCTCTTCTCATGAGCGAGCGGGCCGGCCGCAGCATCCGAGGCGAGGACCGCCGCGTCCGTTCTTCAGCTCTGCGGGTCTGCCAGTCACGATCGACCGCGAGCCGGACGAGGCCGCTATATACGACCTGGCACGGCGGCACGATCTCACAGTTTACGACGCGGCCTACCTGGAGCTGGCGCAGCGCAACGCGATCGGAATAGCGAGCTTCGATCGTGCCCTCGTCAAAGCCGCGCGCGCTGAGCAGGTGCCGCTCATCGGCGACTGAGCGACCGTCGCGCCGGCACGCACCACGCCCTCACTTCATCAGCACGCTCTTCCGCCCGCCGGCGATCAGCGCGGTCGCGTCGACGAGCGCGGTCGCTATCCCGAATCCGCCCGGGCAGGCGAGATATTGCGGCGTCCAGGTCGGGTCGAATTTCTGCTTGAACGCCTTCAGCCCTTCGAAGCGGTAGAAGTCCGCCGCGTGATGATAGAGGAGCGTGCCGACCCGGCTCCAGTGCGAGGCCAGCGGATGCTCGGCGAGGCCTGCGAGCGGCGCGGCGCCGAGATTGAACCAGCGATAGCCGTCCTCCTTCGCGTAGAGGAGAAGCCGCCCGAAGAGCGCGTCCATCAAAAAGTTCCCCTCGTCAGGCAGGTAGCGCATGAGGTCGACGGACATCTCCTCCTTCTCGGCGCCGCGCCAGAGATTGGCGAAGGCGAGGATGCGGCTCTCCTTGCGCAGCACGGCGCAATCGAACTCGGAGAGATAGGTTTTGGAGAAGTGGCCGAGCGAGAACGCCTTCTCGTGACCGGCCTTCTTCTTGAGCCACGCGTCGGAGACGGCATGAAGCTCTTCGAGGTGGCGCGGCACGTCGTGCTTCGGAACGATCGCGAATTCGATCGCCTCGCGCGCGGCACGGCGGTCGGCGCGGCGGAAATCGGCGCGCTGCGAGCCTTGCAGCGTGAAGTCGGCAAGGGCGACCCGCGCGACCTCGCCGATCTTCAGGATCGACAGCCCCATGTCGATATAGACCGGCATGTAGCGCTGCCCGACCGCATAATAGACGGCCTCGCCGCCGGCCCGGTCGGCGAGCTCTCGAAACGTCCAGATCAGATCGGTCCCCGCGGCTTCCGCGCCGATCGGATCGCCCATCGTCACCCAGCTCTTGCCGATCCGGCCGTACATCAGGAAGCTCGTCCGGTCGCCGCTTAGGAGAAACTTCTTGTCGCCGAGCAGCGCCACGTTCGACTGCGTCGAAGGCGACGCCGCAACGAGCCGGCGGATGTCGTCGCTCACCGGGTCGGGCACGAACTTCGCTTCAAAGCCGCGCCGCATGAAGAGATCGACCGAGGCCCAGACGAGAATCGCGGCGACGACGACCGAGGCGCGCAGGAACCGCGGTGCGTTGCCGTGCCAGGCGAACTGCCACCAGAGCTCCTGCGAAAACTCGATGTTGCGATAGGAGAAGACGCCGAGCCAACCGACGGCGATCGACGCCGAGATCGCCATCGCCAGCCAGCCGGGCGACGGCCGGAAGGCGGCAATCCTGCCGCCGCGATAGAATGCGGCGCGGAACAGGAAAAGCGCCAGCGCAATGCCGGCCATGGTCAGGGCGGCGATCCAGTCGAACCCTTTGGCGAGCGAGGCGGCGGCGCCGACGAGAAGCAGGACCAGGGTCAGGAGCCAGGCGGACTTCAGCCGCCGCAAGAGCCCGCGCGCGACGAGGAGGAGCGCCACACCGACGACGCTTCCGATGAGGTGCGAGCCCTCCACCACGAAAAGCGGCACCCGGGCGCGCGCGATCTCCAGGCCGGTGAAGTCGACGGGGAGTGCCGCGGAGAAAAGCAGCAGCACGCCGGAGAGGAAGACCAGAAGCGACGCGGCCATCGGAACGAGCGGCCGAAAAAGCTTCGCCGTCAGCACCGCGGCGGCGGAGATGCGGCGCTTGTTGCGAAGGCTCTCCCAGACCGCGAGGCCGACCACTGCGACGATGAACGGCACGACGTAGTAGACCAGGCGGTAGATGATCAGGCTGGCGATGACGCCGGCGCTCATCGAGTGACCGAGCGCGGCGATGATCGTCGCCTCGAACACGCCGAAGCCGGCAGGCGCATGGCTGATGAGCCCGAGCAGGATGGCGCCGGAGAAGAGCACGACGAAATAGGGAAATGGCGGCGTTATCTCCGGCGGCAGCAGCACGAAGAGGGCGCCGGAGGACGCTGAGAGGTCGATCGCGCCGGCAAGCATCTGGCCGAGCGCGATCTCGCGGCGCGGCAGCGGCAGCGACCAGCGCGCGATCTTGAAGACGCGCGGACCTCGGCCGAGCCAGATGATGCTGCAGCAGAGCGCCGCGGCCAAGGCGATGCCGACGAACAGCTCGGCGTGAAGCCCGAGCGGACGCAGCGGTATCACGTCGCCGGGGGCAACGATCAGCGCGACGGCGAGAACGGTGACGAAGCCGAACCAGAACGTGACCGCGGCGTTGGCGTAAATGCGCAGCACGTCGGCGGCGTCGAGTCCGCCGCTCGAATAGATGCGGTAGCGCATGATTCCGGCGGTCATGGTCCCGAAGCCGAGCAGGCTCGATACCGCCTGCGATACGGCGCCGGCGAGCGCCGCCAGCCGTATCGATATCTGCCCGGGGGCCACGGCTCGGACCGCCAGAACATCATAGCTTGCAAGCGCGGCGTAGCTCACGCCGGTCAGCAGCAAGGCGAGCGCGATCTGCGGCGGCCGGATGGCTTCAAGGGCGGCGCGGAGCTGGTCCGGGCCGACGTCCCGCACGACGGCGCGCACGGCGACGACCGCGAGGATCGCGAACGCCACGCTGACGAGCGGCACCGCCAGCCTGCGGAGCCGCCCGTATCGACCGCCGCCCGTCGTCGGCGGCGCCGATGCTCCGTGCCGGTTCAAAGTGCCACTCCCCGCGACCGAAAGCCGTGTCACCTTATCCTAGCGAGTTGACGCCGGCCTTGCAGTTCGATGGCGCTCGCCTTCGAGGCGGGGGATCAGCCGGCGAGATCGGCGGCAATATCCGCCCTCCCCGCCTTGCGCGCCGCCGCAGTCACCGTGTTCGCCATCAGCATGGCGATCGTCATCGGCCCGACGCCGCCCGGCACCGGCGTGATCCACCCCGCCACGCGCTCGGCCGCAGCGAAATCCACGTCGCCGACGAGCTTCGTCTTTCCCTCGCCCTTTTCCGGCGCCGGCACGCGGTTGATGCCGACGTCGATGACGCAGGCGCCGGGCTTGACCCAGTCGCCCTTCACCATCTCCGCGCGCCCGACGGCCGCCACCAGAATGTCGCCGCGGCGGCAGACGGCGGCAAGGTCGCGCGTGCGGCTGTGGCAGATCGTGACCGTGCAATTCTCGGCAAGGAGAAGCTGCGCGACCGGCTTGCCGACGATGTTGGAGCGCCCGACGACCACCGCCTCAAGCCCGGCGAGGTCGGTCGCCGAGCGCGTGCTTCGCGAGAATCACGCTGCCGGCCGGCGTGCACGGAACGAGCGCCTGATCGCGCGCACCCGAAGCAAGACGCCCGACGTTCACCGGGTGAAAGCCGTCGACGTCCTTGTCGGGGTCGATGGCGAGAAGCACCTTCGCCGAATCGATGTGCTTCGGCAGCGGCAGCTGCACCAGGATGCCGTGGATCGCCGGATCGCGGTTCAACCGGTCGACCAGTTCGAGCAGCGCCGCCTCCGGAGTCTCGGCGGCAAGGGTGTGCTGCTCGGAGTGGAACCCGCACTCCGCCGCCGTGCGGCTCTTGTTCCTGACGTAGACGGCGCTCGCCGGATCCTCGCCGACCAGCACCACGGCGAGCCCCGGCTTCACCGCAAGCTCCGACATCAGCCGGTCGCGCGCCCCCTTCACCTTCTCGATCACCGTCGCCGCGACGCTCTTTCCGTCGATCAGCCGCGCGCCT
The DNA here is from genome assembly GCA_963750115.1 of uncultured Alphaproteobacteria bacterium. Lineage (GTDB taxonomy): Bacteria > Pseudomonadota > Alphaproteobacteria > Rhizobiales > Afifellaceae > DASWJZ01. Next base: position 229,925 of record CAVVPM010000001.1, read on the forward strand.
TTCGTCGGCACATCCATATCGTTCACCCCTACCTGGATTTCGCCGCCTTCTAACAGCGCCGGCGCCCGGAGCATGTCCGTTTGCGACCCGCCGGACGCCCGTGGTTCGCGCTTTGTTAAGCGGCTTCCGATAATCCGCAACCCCGTGCCCGCCTCCGCCACCCTGGCCGTCCCGACGACCCGCGAGAAGAAGAGCCTCGGCGGCGCCATTCCGCTCCTTGCCGCATGGCTGATGGCGCTCGCCATCATGGCGATGTCAACCGTGCCGATGACGGTGAGCCGCATCCACGACGGCACGCTCGTCGACAACGACGACGCGATGCGGCTCGTGCAGATGCGCGACTGGATGAACGGCCAAAGCTGGTTCGACCTGACCGAGCGCCGCATCGATCCGCCCACGGGCATGCTCTCGCATTGGCCGCGGCTGGTGGAGCTGCCGATGGCCGGCGCGATCCGCGGCCTCGGGCTCTTCGTCGATCGAGACCTCGCGGAGCGGATCGTAGTCGCGGTCTGGCCGAGCGTGCTTCTCGCCGGGCTCGTGCTCGCCCTCCTCATCGTTGCCGCACGCGTCTTCGCGCCGCCGACGCTCCTCGCCGGCGCCGCCATCGTGGCGCTCAACCCGGTAATCCAGTTCGACTTCGAGCCGGGCCGCATCGACCATCACAGCGCGCAGCTCCTTCTCGCGCTGGTGCTCGCCGGCGCAAGCGTCGCGGCGCTCGTCGATAAGCGAGCCGTCGCGGCAGTCGTCGCCGGTATCGCCGGCGCGCTCAGCATCGCGATCGGCCTCGAGGCGCTGCCGATCGTCGCCACGGGGGCCGCGCTCTTCGGTGCGGCATGGATCGTTCAAGGCCAAAGCGCGCGGCGGATCGTCGGGACTTTTGGCGCGTCATTTGCGATCGGCGCGCCCGCTTTCTTCGCCCTCACGATCCCGCCGTCGCGCTGGACGACGAGCGCCTGCGATGCGCTTTCGCCGCCGTGGGTCTGGCTCGCCGCGGGCGGAGGCCTCGCGCTTTTCGGCCTTGCGCTCCTTCCCCAGCCCACGCGAATTCTTTCACGCGGCGTCGCGGCCTTCGCTGCCGCCGGCGCGGTCGTTTGTATCTTCGCTCTTGGCTGGCCGCATTGCCTCGCGGGCCCCTATGCGGACGTCGATCCCCTCGTGCGCGCGCTCTGGCTCGACCATGTCGGCGAGGCAAATTCGGTTTTTTCCGTCGCCCTCGGAAATCCGGCCCTCTTCCTCTATTTCCTCGTTTTCCCGCTACTCGGGACGCTGGCGCTCGGCCTTGCCGCGCTCCGCGAAGGCCGCAGCGAGCCGCCTCTCCTCATCCTCTTTGCCTTCTCGGCGATGGCGCTCGGCGTCGCGCTGACGGCCATGCGCGCTACGCCCTTTGCGGCGAATTTCGCGCTCTTCGGCTGGCTCTATCTGTTCGACCGCTTGCTTCGCGCATCGCCCGACGCCTCGATGCCGCGCGTCGGGCTCCTTCGCGCAGGGCTTGCGGTCGCGGTCGTCATCGGCGCGCTTCCGTTCCTGTGGACGGTGCTCGGCGAGACGGCGAAGCCGAGCGCGGCGGTGGCAAGCGAGCCGGCGAATTGCGGCGCTCGCGCGGACATGGCGGCGCTCGCGGCCGCGCCGCCCGGCCTTGTCCTCGCGCCGATCAGGCTCGGACCGCGCATCCTCGTCGCGACCGGCGATGAAGTCCTCGGCGCGCCCTATCACCGTAACAATGAGGGCAACCGCGCGTCGCTCGATATGCTTCTCGCCGCACCCGGCGAAGCGCATCGTATGGTCGGCGAGCGCGGCGTCCGCTATGTCGCGTTCTGCGTCGGCGATCCCGACCTTCCGCATCTTGAGGCCTATCGCGCCGGCTCGCTCCTCGACGGCCTCGTTGCGGGCAAGATCCCCGGCGTGGCTTGCGCCCCTCCCCGCAGACGGCCCGATCCGCGCCTGGCGCGTCGTCGAGTGACGCACGAAAGGCCGCCGGCACCGGCGCCGACGGCCTCGTCGTCCACTTGATGCCCGCTAGACGGAGCGGCCGCGTATCGCGCCCGCAATCGCCGAAATCAGGAAGAGAGCGATCGCGACGAAGAAGATGATCTTGGCGATGCCAATCGCCGTCCCGGCGATGCCGCCGAAGCCAAGCAGCGCCGCGATCAGTGCGATCAGCAGGAAGGTGAGAGCCCACCCGAGCATGACAGCCTCCAATTCCGTGCCGCGCCGAACGCGCAACTCGCAAGAGAAACGCTTAAGAGCGCGGATGGTTTCACGGCGGAAAGCAGAGCGGCGTGCCGCTCAGGCGGCGCCGAGATCCTCCAGCATCAGCCGCTGCACGACGATAAGCGTCTTCGCGTCGGTGATCGCGCCCCGCTTCGCCATGGCATAAAGCTCGGGAAGCGGGATTTCGACGACCTCGATGTTCTCGCCCTCATGCGCATTGCCGCCGCCGTTCGCGACCCGGTCGGCGGCTGCGACATCGGCAACGAAAAGATACATGCGCTCCGTCGTCGTGCCGGCCGAGGGAAGGACGCAGCCGAAGCTCCGCAGCGCGCCGATCTTGACCCCGATCTCCTCGTCGGCCTCGCGCCGCGCGGCCTCCTCCGGCGTCTCACCCGGATCGATGATGCCGGCACAGGCTTCGAGGAGATAGGGATCGTCGGTGCCGAGCAGGCCCGTGCGCCATTGCCTGACCAGGATCGCGACACCGCGCGTGCGGTCGATCGCAAGCACCACGGCGGCGCTGCCGTGGTCGATCAGCTCGCGCTTGTGGCGGCGGCGCACGCCGTCGGCGTCGACCGCCTCGATCGTCAGGAGGTCGAGCCTGTTCCAGCCCGCGAAAATGCTTTCGGTCGCGACAATGCGCGGCTTCTCGTCCGTCATGCGTGAAGAGGCCTCGTTCAAATCGAGCGGTCGATGCTGATCGGCCCGGCGCGCCCCCGCGTCAATGGCGGCGGAGGCTTGCGACCTCACGCCGCCCGCATGTCGTAGGCGCGGAAGTTGTTGACGATGTGGTTCTCGAGCGCGTCGAAGAGCGGCCCGTTCGCCGCCGCCGAGCGGCGCAGCTCGATCTCCAGGAAGCCGATCGGCGGCAGGCCGGACTCCTCGCCAAGAATCTTCAGGTCGCCCTTCACCGAGGAGAGCGGGAACGGCGCCACGGCGAGCCCGCCCATCACGGCGACGAGCTGGCCGAGATAGTGCTTGCTCGTATAGGCGATGCGGTAGGGAATCCCGGCGCGGTCGAGCGCGTGCAGCGTCTGCCGGCGCCAGCAGCATCCGACATGCGAGACGCGCGAGCGGGACCGGGCTCTTCTCGTGCGCGCAGCCGTGCCGAAGCCCCGCCCAGACGAGCGGCTCGCGATGCACGGTCATGCCGCCCGGCTGGCCATGGCCGGCGCTCACCAGCGCGATGTCGATCGTATTGGAATCGAGATGCGACAGAAGCTCGAAGCTCGACTGGCAGGACACATCGACCTCGACATCCGGGTGGCTTGCGGCGAAGCGGCCGAGAATGTCCGGCAGGAACTGGCCGGCATAATCGTCCGGCGTGCCGAGCCGGATCGTGCCGCGGATATTCGGCGCGCGGAAGCGCTGCATCGCCTCGTCGGCAAGCTTCAGGATGCGCCGCCCGTAGCCGACCAGCGCCTCGCCGTCCGGCGTCAGGATCACCGAGCGCCCGTCCTTGGCGAAGAGCGGCCGCGTCAACCTGGTCCTCGAGCTTCTTCATCTGCATCGACACGGCGGAAGGCGTGCGGAACACGGCGCGCGCGGCCTTGTTGAAGCTGCCGGTATCGGCGATCGCCACGAGCGTCCGCAGCAGGTCAAGCTCAAGGCCCGCCGCACCGCGAAAATCAAGCGACGTCTCGGCCTGTTGCGGCTCCGGTTTCAGGCTCACAACGCTCATCCCGACCTCCCGGTCACGGTTCAGCACCATTGACCATACACATAAGATCAATTCGTTTGATTGAGCAATAGGAAACTGGCATATTGAGCTGCAGGAAACGGGTGGCCCATCCGTTGCCTTTACTGCCAAGAGACTGCCAGAGCGCCGGAATTCCGGCGACCGAAGGAGATTTGCCATGCGCAACGCCGCATCATTCATCGCTCAGCCAGAGCGAGTTCGCCGAGACCGGAATCCTGCAGACGGCCGTGCGCGCCGCGCGGCGTGTCTGGAAGGCTTGGCGGAACGCACGCAGGTCGTGCGTCTCGTCGATTTCGACGACCACATGCTCGCCGATATCGGCCTGACCCGGCGCGACGTCGAGGCGGCTCTGACACTGCCTTCTCGCCTACGATCCGAGCCGCGAGTTGCAGCGCCGCGCGCTCCGCAACCGCCGCGCCGGATGGAACGCTTGAATGCGCCTTGCGCCGCAGGGCGCACGAGGTTCCAACCGCCCGTGAACATGCTATCGGGGCTCCTGACGAAGGAGCCCCGATGCGCACCGAAACCCCTCCCCTCATCCGGCTCGAAGACTACCGTCCGACCGACTACCTGATCGAAGCCGTCAATCTCGATATTCGCCTCGCGCCGGAGGCGACCCGCATAGTCTCGCGCCTTTCGATCCGCCCGCGCGAGGGCACGCCGGCCGGCACGCCGCTCGTCGCTCGACGGCGACGGCCTCGTCCTCAAAGAGCCTGTCCCTCGATTCGACGCTCCTTGCCGAAGACGCCTACGACGGCGACGCCCGGACCGGCTGACGCTGCAACGCGCCGCCCGCCGGCGCCTTCGAGCTAGAGATCGTGACGGAGGCAAATCCGGCGGCAAACAGCGCGCTGATGGGGCTCTATCTGCTCGAACGGCGTCTACACGACGCAGTGCGAGGCGGAGGGCTTTCGCCGCATCACCTATTTCCTCGACCGGCCCGACGTTCTCGCCGTCTATACGACGCGCATCGAGGCGGAGCAGAGCGAGGCGCCGATCCTGCTCTCGAACGGCAATCCCGTCGATTCGGGCGATATCGAGGGCACCGACCGGCATTTCGCGGTCTGGCACGACCCGTTCCCGAAGCCCTCTTATCTCTTCGCGCGTCGTCGGCGGCGCGCTCGCCTCGATCCACGACACGTTCGAGACGCGCTCCGGCCGCGACGTCAGGCTCGGCATCTATTGCGAGCCGGGCAAGGAGGAGCGCTGCCACTACGCGATGGACGCGCTCAAGCGCTCCATGCGCTGGGACGAGGAGCGCTTCGGCTGCGAATACGATCTCGACGTCTTCAACATCGTCGCCGTCTCCGACTTCAACATGGGGGCGATGGAGAACAAGGGCCTCAACATCTTCAACGACAAATACGTGCTGGTCGACCCGGAGACCGGCACCGACCAGGACTACGCGCATGTCGAAGCCGTCATCGCGCACGAATATTTCCACAACTGGACCGGCAACAGGATCACCTGCCGCAACTGGTTCCAGCTCTGCCTGAAGGAAGGGCTGACCGTCTTCCGCGACCAGGAGTTCTCCTCCGACGTCCGCTCGCGCCCGGTGAAGCGCATCGCCGACGTCGCCGGCGCTCCGCCAGCATCAGTTTCCCGAGGACGCCGGCCCGCTCGCCCATCCGGTCCGGCCGACGAGCTATCGCGAGATCAACAACTTCTACACGGCGACCGTCTACGAGAAGGGCGCCGAGATTTGCCGCATGCTGCGGACCGTGCTCGGCCGCGACGGCTTTCGCGCCGGCATGAACCTCTATTTCGAGCGGCACGACGGCGAGGCCGCGACGATCGAGGATTTCCTCGCCTGCTTCGCCGACGCGACCGGCACCGACCTTTCCCAGTTCGCGCTTTGGTACAGCCAGGCCGGCACGCCGACGATCACCGTCACGCACCGCTACGAGCCGGAGAAGGAGCGGCTGACGCTGGAACTGAGGCAGGACCTGCCGGAGACGCCCGACCGCATGCCGAAGAAGCCGATGCATATTCCGATCGCCTTCGGCCTTGTCGGTCCGGACGGCCAGGATTTGAGCTATCGCCAAGGCGAGCGGCATCGTCGCCGACGGCGTGATCCATCTGACCAAGGGCCGCGAGGAGGTCGTGTTCGACGGCGTGCGGGCGCGGCCGATCCCCTCGCTCTTCCGCGAGTTCTCCGCGCCGGTGCACGTGCGAGTCGGACCTCTCACCGGAGGACCGCCTGTTCCTGATCGGGCACGATCCCGACCCGTTCAACCGCTGGGAAGCCGCGCAGCAGATCGCGCTTTCGATGCTCGAGGCGCGCGACCGGCGCCGTCCGCGCCGAACGACGAGCCCGAGTTCGATCCGCGCTTCGCCGAGGAGCTCGGAACGGCTCGCCGCCAACGACGAGCTCGACCCGGCCTTCCGCGCGCTGGCGCTGCAGCCTTCCGAGCGAGACCGACATCGCCCAGGCGATCGGCCGCGACGTCGATCCCGACGCGATCCATGCGGCGCGGCACGCGCTTGCAGGCCGTCTCTCGGCCGCGCCATCGGCGAGACCGTTGCGCGAGGCCGCGGCGCGCGGCGGCCGCCGCCGAAGCCCTACTCGCCCGACGCGGAGAGCGCCGGCCGGCGCGCGCTTACGCATGCGGCCTGGAGCCTGCTGGCGGCGGCGGCGCGATGATCCGGCGCCGATCTCTTCGAGCGCTACGGCGAGGCGGAGAATCTGACCGATCGTCTCGCGGCGCTCCGCCTGCTCGTGCATTTCGGGCTCGACGGCGCCGAGGAGGCGCTTGCGCGTTTCGACGACGCGCTATCGCGACAATCCGCTCGTGCTCGACAAATGGTTCGCGGTGCAGGCGACGGCGCCGACGCCATGCCGCGCTCGACGCGGTCGAAGCGCTGACCACGCCATCCCGCCTTCTCGCTCAAGAACCCGAACCGCGTCTACGCGCTGATCCGCTCCTTCGCCGCCTTCAATCCGGTCGGCTTCAACCGGCCGGACGGCGCCGGCTACCGCTTCGTCGCCGGCGTGATCGGCGATCTCGACCGGCAGAACCCGTCGGTCGCCGCGCGCATCGCCACCGCCTTCCGCTCGTGGCGCATGCTGGAGCCGAAGCGCCGCGAGCCAGGCGGAGAAGGCGCTGCGCGCCTTGCAGCAAGTCGCGCCGCTGTCGCGCGACGTCGGCGACATTCTGGCCCGCACGCTCGTGGCTGGGCTGGAAGCCGTCGCCACGGAAACCAGCCGCCGGATTGCGCCGCGAAAATTTTCGTGCAGGGCTGTAGACAAGCGGATTCTGCGCTGATTCAAATGAAGGTGATTCGGGGAGCGGCGCCCCGTCGGAATCGAGGAGGCACGGTATGGCGCGGCCGCGGGGGGCCATCGCGTCGGCGCTTCGGCGACATACCGGAAATCCAGCGCCTGAACAGCGCGGCGCTTGCGGGCCATGCCCGGCTCTTCATCCATCCGGCCTATGCGCGGCTCGTCAACAGCGAGCCCTACGTCAAGCGCCTCGATCCCGATCCTGATCATCCTCTTCGTCTGGCGCTCGGCGCATGCGCGGTCGTGGCGCTCTATCAGGCGCGCGACGAGATCGGAGAACGCATGCCGAGCTCGGCTTGTCGCTGATTGCCAACGGCGTCGTCAGCGAGCTGGCGCAGTCCGGCGCTGCCGCTGTCGCTGGCGCGAGCCCTCGGAGATGCTGCAGGGGCAGCTTGAGAACGCCCTGCCGCCGCTCGCCACCGATCCGGCCGGCAGCATCCTGCTCATGGACCCGCAGGGGATGGTCGTCGCCGCGGCGCCGCGCGACCCGAGACCTGCTCGGCCACTACATCGACGAGATCCTCGGGCCGAGCCAGCCGCTCACCACGCTCGGCGAGCGGGCCGGCGTGCTGCGGCTGACGCTTGCCTCCGGCGACGACGTGATCGCCACCGTCCACCACAATCTGGACGGCGTCGGCGCCATCGCCGTGCATGCAGCCGACCTCCGGCGTCTTCGCCGAATGGCGGCGCACCGTCTCGCGCGAGGCGACCGTGTTCGTCGCGACCAGCGTCGTGCTCGTCATCCTCGGCTTCGCCTATCACGCGCAGACGCGCGCGCGCGCAGGAGGCGGACTTCATCTATGCGGCGACGCAGACGCGCTTTCACACCGCGCTCCGGCGCGGCCGCTCGGGGCTATGGGAATGGGACCTTTCGCGCGGCGCGATCTTCTGGTCGCCGTCGATGTTCGAGATTCTCGGGCTTGAGCCGGAGAACCGGCTGCTGTCGCGTCGGCGAGGTCGCCGATCTCACGCATCCCGACGACATCGACCTCGTCGAGCTCGCCAACGGGCTGATGCGACGGCGGCGAGGGCCATTTCGACCGCGAGTTCCGCATGCGCCACGCGGACGGGCACTGGATATGGATCCGCGCCCGCGCCGAGGTGGTCGCCGATGCCGAGGACGAGCCGCATCTCGTCGGCATCGCCGTCGACGTGACCGAGCAGCGCCGCCTCGCCGAGGCCTCGCGCACCGCCGACATCCGGCTTCGCGACGCGATCGAAGCGATCTCGGAGGCCTTCGTGCTGTGGGACGCCGGCAACCGGCTGGTGCTCTGCAACAGCAAGTACCAGCAGCTTTACGGCCTGCCCGACGAGCTGGTGCCGCCCCGGCACGCCGCTATGTCGGAGATCGCCAGGAGCACGGTCGCCGGCCGATCATCTCCAACACCTTCGCGCGACGAGGGCCGGCTCGCGCTCGGTCGAAGCGCGGGTGGATGACGGGCGCTGGCTGCAGATCAACGAGCGGCGCACCGACGACGGCGGCTTCGTCTCCGTCGGCACCGACATCACCGCGCTGAAGGACAAGGAGGCCGAGCTTCTCGACAACGAGCGCGCGCTGACCGAGACCGTCGCCGATCTCCGCCGCTCGCGCCAGCAGCTCGAGAAGCAGGCGCAGCAGCTCGTCGAGCTTGCCGAGAAATATGCCGTCGAGAAGGAGAAGGCGGAGGACGCCAACCGCATCAAGTCGGAATTCCTGGCCAACGTCTCGCACGAGCTGCGCACGCCGCTCAACGCCATCATCGGCTTCTCCGAGCTGATGCTCTCCGGCGCCTTCGGCCCGCTCGGCGACGAGAAATACGACGGCTATTGCCGCGACATCAACGAGGCCGGCACGTTCCTGCTCCGGGTCATCTCCGACATTCTCGACATGGCGCGGCTGGAGGCCGGGCGGATCGAGATCGACCGCGAGCCGATCGACCTCGACGCGCTCGTTGCCGGAGACGCTCGCGAGGCTTCGCGGCGGAGGCCGAGCGAAGCCGCGTCGCGATTGTCGCCGACGGCGAGCGCCGGGATCACGCTTTCCGCCGACAAGGAGGCGGTGCGCCAGGTGCTCGCCAACCTCGTCTCCAACGCCGTGAAGTTCACGCCGGAGGGCGGCGCCATCGGTCAATCCGGACGAGCCGCAGCCGGACGGCGTCGTGCTGACGTGGAGGATACCGGCATCGGCATCCCGGCGCGAGGCGCTTGACAAGCTCGGGCGGCCGTTCGAGCAGGTGCAGAGCCCGCTCACGCGCAACCACAAGGGCTCCGGCCTCGGCCTCGCCATCTCGCGCTCGCTCGTCGCGCTGCATGGCGGCGAGATGACGATCGTCTCAAGGAAGGCGCCGGCACGCGCGGTGACCGTGTTCCTGCCCTTCCGCCCGGCGCCGCGCCAACGGCGACGGCGGCCTGACGCCGGCCTTAGCCGCACGACCTCCCCGCAGCGGGAGGTTGAGGCGCGTCGCGGCCCCGCTCCCTACTCCACCTTCGCCCCGAGCACGCGCTCCAGCGCCGCTCGCGTGTCGCGCCTGCACCTGCTTCGAGCCGCTCCGTCAGCGCCTCGAATGTCGCTGACCCCCGCGCGCTCCGCGCCGATGCCGGCCTCTTCGAGCGCGCGCGTTCGGCGCAGCCACGATCAGCCGCTTCAGCGCCTCCGGCGCCTTGTCGGGAGAGAAGGCCTCGGGTCGGCGACGCGCTCAAGCTGCAGGATCGCGCCTTGCAGCGCGGCGGAAAGCACGAGCCGCTCGCCCTCCCGCGGCGTCGACGCCCTTCGTCGGCCGCGCGCTTCAGCGTCTCCAGCGTCGTCTCGCCGGCCACACGCCTTAGACCGGAAAGCACCAAAAACTGCGCGGCGAACTCGCAATCCATCAGCCCGCCCGGCGCAAGCTTCACGTCGAACGGGCTGGCCGCCGGCTTCTCGCGCTCGATGCGCGCGCGCATCGACGCGACGTCCTGCGGCAAGCGTCGCCTGTTCGCGCGGCTTGGCGACGAGCGCGTCGAGCACGTCGTCGATGCGCGCCACAGCGCGGCGTCGCCGGCGATCGCGCGGCCGCGCGACATCGCCATGTGCTCCCAGGTCCAGGCCTCGTTGAGCTGGTAGTGCTCGAACGCTTCGTATGCTTGTGGCGAGCGGCCCGGCGCGGCCCGAAGGCCGGAGCCTCAGATCGACCTCGTAGGCGATGCCTTCCGCCGTCGGCGCGGCGAGCGCCGCGATCAGCCGCTGCGTCAGCCGCGCGTAATATTGCGACGGCGCAAGCGGGCGCTCGCCGTCCGAGGCCGAACACCCGGGTCGTGGTCGTAGATGACGATCAGGTCGAGATCGGAGCCGGCCGTCATCTCGCGGCTGCCGAGCCGCCCGAACGCGATGATCGCCGCGCGCCCGCCGGCAAGCGTCCGTGCTGCGCCGCGAACTCCTCCTCCGTGCGCCTCAGGAGCGCGCGCACGACCGCTTCGGCGAGATCGGAGAACGCCTTGCCCGCCGCCGGCGGCGCGAGCGCGCCGGTCAGCAGCCCGACCGAGATCAGGAAGCGCCGCTCGGCCGCGAAGAGCCGCGCGCGGTCGAGCACTTCCTCGTAGCGGCGCGCCTCGCCGAGGCTGCGGTCGAGCGCCGCCTCGAGCTCGCTCGAGCCCGGCCGCACCGGCGAGCGTCGCCCGGATCGAGCAGCGCATCGGCGACATGCGGGCGGCGCGCGAAGATTTCGGCGAGCCGCGGCGCGGCGGAGAGGATCGTGGCGAGGAGGTCGAGGAGGTCGGGGTTGTTGCGCAGAAGCGCGAAGAGCTGCGCGCCGGCCGGCAGCGCCTTCAACAGGCTGTCGAAGGCGCGCACCGCGAGCGTCGGGATTGCCGGCGCGCGAGAAGCGCCTGGAGCAGCGCCGGCGTGATCTCCGTCAGGCTTTCGCGCGCCGCCGTGGAGCGCATCGCGGCGAAGCGGCCGAAATGCCAGCCGCGCACCGTCTCCGTCACATTCTCCGGCGCCTTGAAGCCGAGCGCCGCGAAGCGTCTCCAGCGTCTCCGGGTCGTCCTCGCCGCCGGTGAAGACGAGGCTGCCCGTTCCGCTCGAAAGCTCGCTGCGCGCTTTCGAAGAGCTCGCGAGTAGCGGCTGCGCGACCGTTTCCAGCACGCGGCGCAGCTCGGCCTCGAAGCGCGCCGGCGTCGGGCTCGCGCATGAGGCGGCCGATCCGCGCCAGCTCGCTCGCGGTCGCGCGGCATCGTGTGCGTCTGCTCGTCGCGCACCATCTGCAGGCGGTGCTCGAGCGTGCGCAGGAAGACGTAGGCGCGCGTCGAGCTCCTGCGCGCGCGCCTCGTCGATCCAGCCCTTCGCGGCAGGCGTGGCGAGCATTTCGCGCGTCTCGCGTGCCGCGCAGCTCCGGGTCGCGGCCGCCGGCGATCAGCTGCTGCGTCTGCACGAAGAACTCGATCTCGCGGATGCCGCCGCGGCCGCGCTTGATGTCGTGGCCGAGCACGGCGACCGTCCCCGTGCCCGCGATGCGCATGCACCTGCCGCTTGATCGAATGGATGTCGGCGATCGCGGCGTAGTCGAGGATATTTGCGCCAGATGAAGGGACGCAGCTCGTGGATGAAGGCGTCGCCCGCGGCGATGTCGCCGGCGACCGCGCGCGCCTTCATGAGCGCCGCGCGCTCCCAGTTCTGCCCCATGCTTTCGTAGTAGAGGAGCGCCGCGGGTGCGGCGACGGCGACGCGCGTCGCGCCGGGATCGGGGCGAAGCCGCAGGTCGATGCGGAAGACGTAGCCGTCGGCGGTCCGCTCCTGCAGGAGCGTGACCAGCGTGCGCACGATGTTGACCCAGAAGGCGGAAGGCTCGACGCCGTCGGCGAGCCCGCCGGCGTCCGGATCGAAGAGCGCGATGATGTCGATGTCGCTTGAATAGTTGAGCTCGCTGGCGCCGTATTTCCCCATGCCGAGGATGAAGAAGCCCGCCGCGCTCGGCGCCGCCGATCCATTTGCCGGCGCGCGCCTGCTCGGTGAAGTGCGAAGCGGAGCGCGGCCGAAAGCGCCGCATCGGCGAAACGCGTGAGGAGCGCGCGTGACGGTGCGCAAGATCGATCGCGCCGGCAAGGTCGGCGAGGCCGAGCGTCAGCGCCGCGTCCTGCTTGGCGCGGCGGAGGGCCGCCATCGCGTCCGCCCGCGCCGGCCAGTCGGCGCCGGCGAGCGCAGCGACAGTCCGCTCCACGCGCGTCTCCGGGCGGATCGTCCAGGATCGCGGCGAGCCGCGCCATGTCTTTCGCCGCAAGATCGAGGAGGAAGGGGCAGTCGCCGAGCGCCGTGCCGAGGAAGGCGCCAAGCGCGGGCTCGGCAAGACGCGCGTCGAGCTCCGCCCGTTCATCCTGCCGCTCGGCCGCCTCCGCAAGGCGCTCAAGCGCGGCGGCGGAATTCGGCGAGGAGGGCAGCGCCGCGATGCGGCGGCGCGAGGCTTTCAGGCCGCACGGCTCAGCGCCGCGCCGGGAACCTTGAGGGTGGCCGCCAGTCCGGGCTGATTGTCGGCAAGCTCGAGCGCGCCGCCGTGGAGCTGCGCGACCGCCGAGACCAGGCTCAGGCCGAGGCCGACGCCGGGCTTCGAGCGGCTTTCCTCCAGCCGGACGAAGCGCTCGGTCACCCGCCCGCGGTCGGCCTCGGCAATGCCGGCGCCGTTGTCGGCGACGCGGAACTCCACCGTCCCCTCCTTCTCCCCGACCGAGATTATCGACCTCCGGCTTGTCGCTCCCTTCGTCGGCGTATTTGATGGCATTGTCGACGAGATTGGCAAGCGCCTGGCTGACCAGCTCGCGATGCGCGTGCACCATCACCGGGCCGGACCCTCGGAGCCGCAGCGCGACACTCGCCTCCTCCGCCACCGGCTCGTAGAGCTCCTGCACGTCACGCGCCACGTCGGCCGCGTCGAAGACAGCGAATTCAGCGTCCGACGAGCCGGCTTCCGCGCGCGCGATCAGGAGCAGCGCGTTGAAGGTGCGGATCAGCTGGTCGGCCTCGTCGATCGTGGAATTCAGCGCATCGCGATAGTCCGGCTCCCCTTGGCCGGTCGTCAGCGCCCGCTCGACGCGGTTGCGCATCCGCGTCAGCGGCGTCTTCAGATCGTGCGCGATGTTGTCGGAGACCTGCTTCAGGCCGAGCATCAGCCGCTCGATCCGCGCCAGCATGGCATTCAGGCTTTCAGCCAGCCGGTCGAACTCGTCGCCCGTGCCGGTCACTTCCAGCCGGCCGGAAAGGTCGCCGGCGACGAAGCGGCTGGCTCGTCTCGGCGATCGAGTCGATCCGCTTCAGGACCCGCCGCGATACGAAGGTCCAGGCGACCAGGCCGAGCGCCACCATCAGCGCCGGCGGTCAGGATCAGCGAGCGGCGGACGAGCCCGACCAGCGCCTCGCGCTCGCTCACGTCGCGGCCGACCAGCACCCGGACGCCGTCGGGAAACTGCGCCGACGCGCACCAGCGCCGAATGCGGCTGCTGCGAGCCCTGCTCGTCGCGCCACATGTAGGGCACGATCCTGCGGCGCGCTGACCGAGGCGTTCAGGACATCGGCGGGCACGGTCTCCACGTTGCCGGCGATCCGCTGTCCGTCGGGATCGGTGACGAGATAGAGGCTGGCGCCGGGCTGCGAGCTCCTGAGCTCAACCACGCGCGCCAGCCAGGCGACGCCGCCGCGCTCGTACTGGAGCTCCATCGACGAAAGCTCCGCGTCGACGGCGTTCGCCATCTGCGCGTTCAGGATCTCGCTCGTATTGCGCGCGATGTAGCCGATGAGGAAAGCGGCGAAGACCGTGAAGACCGCGAGGAAGATGGCCGTGAGCTTGAACGCGGTGGTGCGGAAGAGACGCGGCCACGCCCGGCTAGACATCGTCCCGCATCACGTAACCGGAGCCGCGCACCGTGTGCAGCAGCGGCCGGTCGAAGCCCTTGTCGATCTTGGCGCGAAGCCGCGACATGTGCACGTCGATGACATTGGTCTGCGGATCGAAATGATAGTCCCAGACCTTTTCCAGAAGCATGGTGCGGGTCACCACCGTGCCGGCGTTCTTCATCAGATATTCGAGCAGGCGGAATTCGCGCGGCTGCAGGACGATCGCCTCGCCGCCGCGATGCACCTTGCGCGCCAGCCGGTCGAGCTCGAGGTCGGCGACGCGGTAGACGGTGTCCGCCTCCTTCGGCGCGCTGCGGCGGCCCAGCACCTCGACCCGCGCCAGAAGCTCGGAAAAGGCGTAGGGCTTGGGCAGATAGTCGTCGCCGCCGGCGCGCAGCCCGGTCACGCGGTCGTCGACCTGCCCGAGCGCGGAAAGGATGAGCACCGGGACGTGGTCCCCGCCGCCTCGAGCTCGCTGATCAGCGAAAGGCCGTCACGCTTCGGCAGCATGCGGTCGACGACGAGGACGTCGTAGTCCTCCGCCTGCGCCAGCTCCAGGCCCTCCTCGCCGTCAAAGGCGCTGTCGGCGACATGGCCGGCCTCCCCCATCGCCTTGACCAGGTAGCTCGCCGTCTCGCGATCGTCTTCGATGACAAGGATTCGCATGGCGCTGAAATAATCGGTTTACCGCGCTCCGCCAGTTCCCCCTTCAAGACGCGGCGGGCCGCTTGCGCGGCCCGCCCGTCTGAAACCGGACGATAGGGGGGCGAAGTCAGCCCGGCTCAGTTCTCCTCCGAGCCTCAGCCCCGCTCGAACGGCACGCCGACGAAGTGGCTGCCGCTCTGTCGGCCTGCGACCCGGAAGAGCACCGCGTCGCGGCCGCGATCCTGGGCGTCGGAAATGCCCGCTTCGACATCGGCCACGCTGTTCACGGCTTTGCTGCCGACCGCCACGATCACGTCACCCTGCTGCAGCCCCTTGTCGGAGGCCGGGCTGTCATCGGCGACGCCGGAGACGCGGACGCCCTGGCCGTCGGGGTTCGGCTCGAGCGTCAGGCCGAGCGCGGCAAGCGAGCCGTGCTGGGCATTGTCCGGCTGCTGCTGTTGCTGGCTGCCGGCGCTCGCCTGCTGCGTCTGGTCGAACTGGTTCAGGTTGCCGAGCGTCACGTCGACCTGCTGCTCTTTGCCGTCGCGAAGCACGGTGACCGTGATCTTCTTGCCCGGCGCCATGCCGGCGATCGTCTCCGAAAGCGCCTTCGGGTCCTTCACCTTCTGCCCGTCAACTGCGGTGATGATGTCGCCGGACTTGATGCCGGCCGCGAGCGCCGGGCCGTCGCTCGTCGAGTCGGCGACGATGGCGCCATCCGTTCCGCTGATGCCGAGGCTCGTCGGCGATGTCGCTCGGTCACCGGCTGGATCTGCACGCCGAGCCAGCCGCGGGTCACTGTCGCCGTGATCCTTCAGGTCGGCGACGACGCTCGGAGACGATGCTCGCCGGGATGGCGAAGGCGATGCCGACATTGCCGCCGGAGGGCGAGAAGATCGCGGTGTTCACGCCGACCACTTCGCCGTGCGACATTGAAGGCGGGGCCGCCGGAATTGCCGCGGTTCACCGGCGCGTCGATCTGCAGGAAGTTGTCATAGGGACCGGAGCCGATGTCGCGGTGCTTCGGCGGAGATGATGCCGGCGGTCACGGTGCCGCCGAGGCCGAACGGATTGCCGACGGCGAGCACCCATTGCCCGACCTGCGGCTGGTCCGCGGCGAAGGTCAGATATTTGAAGCCGGTGCCGTCGACCTTGAGCAGCGCGAGGTCGGTCCGCTTGTCGACACCGACAGCTTGGCGTCGAGCTCGCGTCCGTCATCGGTCACCACCTGGAACGACTTGCCGTCCTCGACGACATGGGCGTTGGTGACGAGATAGCCGTCGTCGCTGATGAAGAAGCCGGAACCCTGGCTCATGCCCTCGCGGGGATGAAACGGCTGGCCGTTATTGTTGCCGTTGCCGCTGCCGTTGTCGCCGGGGCCGCCCGGCACCTGGAAGCGGCGGAAGAAATCCTGCAAGCCCGGGGGGAGGTTGTCGAAATCTGTTGACCGTCGAGCGGTCGACGACGCGGTTTCGGTCTTGACCCGCACGCTGACGACCGCGGGCGCGACCTGCGCGACGACGGCGGTGAAATCAGTCGGCGCCGGGGCATCGACATGCACCGGGTCGGCGAAGGCGGTGTGGTCGCGAGCGACGAAAGCGCCTGTCCCGACGAGACCGAGGCTGAAGACGCTCGCGAGCAGCGCGTTGCGGACGCGACGAGCCCGCGCGCTCGAGGGGAAGAGATGGATCATGGCGATCAGAAACTCCTGTTGATCAAAAGGTCCGCCCCGGGTGAGGGGCGGACCGGAGGTCTGCGCTTGCGGTGTTGGGGGGCGAATGCACCGCCTGCGCACGTCCGTAGATAGGGATTGTCGCCTTACGATGCTGTGTCCAGCGAGTTAATAATCGGTAAGATTTCAAACGTAATTCCGACAAAGGTTTAACCCCGCTCGCGCAAGATGCGCGCCAGGGCGCTTTCTTCGGTCACGGAAAGCGATTCGGGGGCGCGCCGCGGACGACGAAAGCGGATGAAGGCGACGGTCCCGCCGGCAACGATCACCAAGGCCGGCGTCAGCCACAAGAAAAGCGTGCGCGCCTCGAACGGCGGCTTCAAGAGAATGAAATCGCCGTAGCGGGCAACGAGGTAGTCGCGCACCTCCTGATCCGTGTCGCCGGCCTCAAGCCGCTGGCGCACCAGGAGCCGGAGATCGTGGGCGAGCGGCGCGTCGGAATCGTCGATCGATTGGTTCTGGCAGACGAGGCAGCGAAGGCCGCTTGAGATCGTCGCGTGCGCGCGCTTCGAGCGCCGCATTGGCGAGCTGCTCGTCCGGCTGCACGGCAAAGGCCGGCGGTATCAGCGCGAGGAAGACGAGGAATCGCCAGCCGGATCATGAGGCAGCGGCCTCCGCAGGCTTGCGCAAGGCGGCGCGGCGCGGCGCGCCGACCCTGAGCCGCCGGTCGGAGAGCGAAAGCGCGCCGCCGAATGCCATCACCAGCGCGCCGAGCCAGATCAGCGTCACGAGCGGCTTATAAGAGGCGCGCACGGCGGTCGCGCCGCTGTCCATCCGGTCGCCGAGGCGAGAGGTAGAGCTGCGAGAAGCCGATCGTCTTGATCGCCGCCTCGGTCGTCGTCATCTCGCGCGTCTGGTAGAAGCGCTTCGCCGGCGCGAGCGGGAAGCCTCCGCTGCCGCCGCGGGAAACGACGAAGAGCGCGCGCTCTTCGCTGGTAGTTCGGACCGCTCGCCGGTGCATTCCCCTTGAAGAGCAGCGTGTAGCCGCCGACGTCGATCGTATCGCCGGGCTTCATCGCCACGATCTTCTCGGTGGAAAATGCGCTCGCGGCGACGATGCCGATGACGCAAAGGCCCATGCCGCAATGCGCGACGACCGTGCCGAGCGAAGAGCGCGGCAATCCGAAGAAGCGCCGCAGGCTGACGCTCAAGGGCGCGCGAAAGAGCATCACCCGCTCGGCGAGGTCGACGAGGCCGCCGACGAGCAGCCAGACGCCGAGCGCCAGGCCGAACGGCGCGAGCACGCCCTTCATCCCGGTCGCGATCGCGGTGACGAGGGCTGCGACGAGGGCCGCCGCCATCGCGACGCCGAGCCGCTGCGCCGCGCCATAGAAGATCGCCGCGCTTCCAGGCAAGCAGCGGCCCGAACGGGCAGCGCCAGGAAGAGCGGGATCATCAGCGGCACGAAGGTCAGGTTGAAGAACGGCGCGCCGACGGAGATCTTCTCGCCGGTCAACGCCTCGAGCGCGAGCGGATAGAGCGTGCCGACGAACACGGTGGAGACCGCCGCGACGAGGAAGAGGTTGTTGAAGACGAGCGCGCCCTCGCGGCTGATCGGCGCGAACAGCCCGCCCTGCTTCATCGTCCGGCGCGCGCAGCGCGAACAGCGCCAGCGCGCCGCCGATGAAGAGGGTCAGGATGGCCAGGATGAAGACGCCGCGCGTCGGATCGACGGCGAAGCTGTGCACGGACGTGAGCACGCCGGAGCGCACCAGGAAGGTGCCGAGCAGCGACAGCGAGAAGGTGAGGATCGCGAGAAGCACCGTCCACACCTTGAGCGCCCCGCGCTTCTCCATGACCACGGCCGAATGCAGCAGCGCCGTGCCGGCAAGCCACGGCATGAAGGAGGCGTTCTCGACCGGGTCCCAGAACCACCAGCCGCCCCAGCCGAGCTCGTAATAGGCCCAGTAGGAGCCCATCGCGATGCCGGCGGTCAGGAACATCCAGGCGGCAAGCGTCCAGGGCCGCACCCAGCGCGCCCAGGCCGCATCGGTGCGCCCCTCAATCAGCGCCGCGACGGCGAAGGAGAAGGCGATCGAGAAGCCGACATAGCCGAGATAGAGGAGCGGCGGATGGATGGCGAGGCCGATGTCCTGCAGGATCGGGTTGAGGTCCTGGCCCTCGAGCGGCGCCGGGTCGAGCCGCGCGAAGGGATTCGAGGTGAGCAGGATGAAGATCAGGAAGGCGGAGCCGATCCAGCCCTGCACGGCGAGCACGCGGGCGCGAAGCGCCGCTCGGGAGGTTCGACGCCGAAGACCGCGACGAGCGCGCCGAAGAAGGAGAGGATCAGCACCCACAGCAGCATGGAGCCTTCGTGGTTGCCCCACACGCCGGTGAACTTGTAGAGCAGCGGCTGCGTCGGAGTTGCTGTTCTCGAAGACGTTCGGCACCGAGAAGTCCGAGGTCACGTAGGCGGTGACGAGCGCGGCGAAGGCGATCGCGACGAAGAGCGAAGCCGACGATCGGCGTCGTGCCGGAGACGGCGACGAGGCGCTCGTCGCGCCAGTCGCAGCCCGAGGAGCGGCACGCTCGACTGGACGAGCATCAGCGCCAGCGCCAGCACCAGCGCGTAATGGCCGAGCTCGGCGACGGAGAGTGCGCCGGTCATCGCGCCGCCTCACTGCACCGTGCCCTTGCCTTCCTGCCACACGCCCTGCGCCTTCAGCGCGTCGACGACCTCCTTCGGCATGTAGCTCTCGTCATGCTTGGCGAGCACGGTGTCGGCGGCGACGCTGCCGTCGGGCGCGAGCGTGCCCTCGGCGACGACGCCCTGCCCTTCGCGGAAGAGGTCGGGCAGGATGCCGTGAAAATCGACCGTCGACGGTCTTCGTCGTGTCGGTGACGGCGAAGCTCACGCTGCCGTCGTCGGCGTGCGTCGACCGAGCCGTCCTCGCACCAGCCCGCCGAGGCGGACGCGGGTTCCCGGCGTCAGCGCCTTCGCGGCAAGCTCGGTCGGCGAATAGAAGAAGACGATCTGGTCGCGCAGCGCAAAGAGCACGAGCGCCGCGGCGACGGCAAGCACGCCGCCGGCGCCGGCGATCATCGTCAGGCGTCGTCTGTTGCGCGTCATTGCGCTGCGGCTCCGGCCGCCGGCTTCACGCCGAGATCGGCGATGAGCGCCTCGACGCGCCCGCGGTCGGCCTCGTCCTCGACGCCGGCGAGCGCGTCGCGCGCCGGCTTCGGCGGCGGCGTCGGCGCGGCCGAGCACGACATAGGAGCGGATCAGTCGCAGCCATCCTTCGACGTCGTTCGGCTGCGTCCTTCAGGCGCTCCGCGAGCCGGCTCACCATGGAATTGATCATCGCCGTCTGGTCGCCGGCGGGAAGGTTCTCGGCCGGCGCCATCTCGCTCGGCGGTCGGGCCCGCGGCGCACCGGCGCGGCCGGCGCGGCACTCGGCTGAACGCGCGGCAAGCGCGGCTTCCACCACGGGCGCGCCAGGGCGCGTCGGCCGGAGCGTCGGCGAGAAGCGCGCGCCATTCTTTCGCGGCCTCGTCGGTCTTGCCCTCCTGCGCGGCGGCGAGCGCCGAGGAAGTAGCGCGGCTCGGGCGCGTTCGGATCGAGCGCATGCGCCGCCTGCGAATGCGTTCGCGCGTCGTCGGTGACGATGCCGCCCTCGCTCGCCATGATCGCCTCGCCAAGGCCGCTCTGGCGGGCGGCGGTCGAGCCGAGGAGGCGGATCGCGTTGCGATAGGCGCGTAGTCGCATCCGTCCGCGCGTCCGAGACGGAAATAGATCGGCGCGATCACGTCCCAGCCGCGGCCGTCCTCGGGCTTGTCACGCAGATGCGCCTCGACCTTGGCGACGAGCGCCTCGACGTCCGTGCGCCGATGCCGGCGCGGCGAGCCGCGCGGCAAGCGGCAGGCCGGGGAGGCTCGGGCGCCCGAGCACGAAATAGAGGGAGAGGGAAAGGAGCGGGATGCCGACGAGCGCGGCGACGGAGACGAAGCGGCGCGCGGTCGGGCTTTCGGCGGCAGTGGCCGGCGCCTCGGCTTCGGCGTCGGCCGCGATCAGGCGCCGGGCGATCTCCGCGTGGGCGGCCTCGGCCTCGGCTTCGCTGATTCGGCCTCGGCCTTGTCCCGCTCAAGCTCGGCGAGCTGGTCGCGATAGACGCGCTTCGCGTGCAGCGCCGGATCGTCGGCCGCGGGCGCGCGCGACAGCGGCACCAGCACGGCGAGGATCGCCGCGGCGGTCAAAACAGCAATGAGAACCCAGAGAAGCACGGCCCAGATACTCTTTGACGGGGCCGATTTAGCCACGCCGACCGCCCCGCGGCAATGCGCCGCATCAACGCGCAGGACAGCGGGAGAGCGCCCTACCCCATGACCCGCCACACCCCGTTCGGCTCGCGGCAGGCCGTGCCGTGGACGACACGCATGCGCCCGCCGACCGCGATGTTGTGGGTATATTCGCGGCAGTCGAGGCTGTTCACTTGGGAGACGGAGCCGACGCGGATGGTGCCGTTGACGCTGCCCGAAGGGCTTTGCCAGGAGGTCTCTTCCCCGGCACGGCCATATTCGAGCGCCTCGTATTCGGCCTTGAGGGCGAGCGCGCGTTCGCTGTCGCTGAGCGAGCGGCCGACGTCGGCGCCGATCAGGGCCCCTTCCACCGGTCCGACCCGAGCCTCGCCGGCACCGGTGCTGATCGGGCTGCCGATCACCTTTCCGGGATTGGCGCCCGGAATTGCGCCGGTCACGATCCGCGACCCCCCGCCGTTGCAGCCGCAAAGCAGAAGCGCGGCAGCTCCCGCGATCAGGACCGAATTTCGCATGCGCCTCCCCCCGATTGCGCCGACTTGCAGCGCTTCACTATTCGTTCACCCTCGCCCGCCGTATCGTTGGCGGAATTCGGCGCGAAGCGCAATCGCCGCGCCCATCATTCGCCCGCTGCGGGGAGCGTGAGCCGCGCCGAGAGGCCGCCGAGTTCGGAGCTCTCCAGGTTGAGGTCGCCGCCGTAGACGCGCGCAAGCTCCGCCACGATGGAGAGCCCGAGGCCCGACCCCGGCTTCGTCTCGTCGAGGCGTCTCCCGCGTGACAATGCCGCCTTGCGGCCCTCCGGCGGCAGCCCCGGCCCGTCGTCGTCGAAGGCGAGCGTCAGAAGCGGGCGCCGGTCACGTTCGAGCCGCCGCGCCGAGACGCGCACGCGCGAGGTCGACCATTTGCACGCGTTGTCGAGGAGATTTCCCGCCATCTCCTCAAGGTCCTGCTTCTCGCCGCGAAAGCGGAGCTCCGGCGGGATGTCGGCGTCGATCGCAATCGCGCGCTCGCCGTGCACCTTCGCCATGACACGGGCAAGCGCGGCGACCGTCGGCTCGACCGGGGTGACCGCGCCGAGCACGTTCGTCTGCGCGGCGATCCGCGCGCGGTTCAGATGATGGCCGATCTGCCGGCGCATGATCTCCGCCTGCTCGGCAACTTTTGCGGCAAGCGGATCGGTCGAGCCTTCCGTCTCGTTGGTGAGCACGGCAAGCGGCGTCTTCAGGGCGTGCGCGAGATTACCGACATGCGTGCGCGCACGGTCCACGATCCCGCGGTTTGAATCGATCAGCGCATTCAGATCCTCCACGAGCGGCGCGATCTCGCTCGGATAATCGCCTTCGAGATGCTGGATGCCGCCTTCGCGGATCTTTTTCAGATCGTCGCTTACCTGGCGGAGCGGGCGGAGCCCCCAGCGCATCAAGAGCGCGATGCCGACCGCGAGCAGCAGCGCGAGCCCGCCGAGCCAGCGAATCACGGAGTTGCGGAAGGCGTGGATGTCCTCGACGAGCGGCCGCGTGTCGCCGGCGACGAGCAGCGCGAAGGTGTGGTCGGGCGCGAGCATCACCCGCTGCTCAAGCGCGCGGAGCTGGCGTCCACCGCTCGCCTCGATGGTGAAGGTGCGGGAGGGTTGTTCGGGAGATGGCAGGTCTTTGACCGGCAGGATGTCGTATTGGAGCGACGGCGACCAGGCGATCAGGCGACCGCTCGTGGCGTCGCGGGTTTGCCAGTACCAGCCGGAAAGCGGGCGCGAAAAGCTGCCGCCGCTCTTTCCCTCGACGGAATTTTCGTCAACGTTGCCGTCGGGGCCGGTCGCGGCGATCAGCGTCAGCAACAGCGTTTCGAGGCGGTCGTCGAAGTTGCGTTCGACCGCGTTCGAGAACTGCACGATGAAGACGGCGCCGGCGACGACGAGCGCGAGCGCGGCTCCGCCGGCGGCAATCAGCGCAGCGCGAACGGAAAGGGACTTAGTCCACATGCCTCTTGTTCGTGGTCGCGCTGTCCGTCGTCGCGGGGGGCGTGATCCGATAGCCCATGCCGCGCACGGTCTCGATCAGGTCGACGCCGAGCTTCCGCCTGAGGCGACCGACGAAAACCTCGATGGTGTTCGAATTGCGGTCGAAGTCCTGGTCGTAAAGATGCTCGGTCAGCTCGGTGCGCGAGACCACCTTGCCCAAATGGTGCATCAGATATTCGAGCAGCTTGTATTCGAGCGCGGTGAGCTTGAGCGGCGTGCCGTCGACGGTCACGCGGCTTGCCTTCAGGTCGAGCTGCAGCGGGCCGCAGGACAGCGTGTTCGAGGCATGGCCGGCCGCGCGGCGGACGAGCGCGCGCACGCGCGCCAGCACCTCCTCGATGTGGAAGGGCTTGGCGACGTAATCGTCGGCGCCGGCGTCGATGCCCTGCACCTTGTCCGACCAGCGGTCGCGGGCGGTGAGAAGAAGCACGGGCATGGTGCGGCCGGCGCGCCGCCAGTGCTCCAGAACGCTGAGCCCGTCCAATCGCGGCAGCCCGATGTCGAGAACCACGGCGTCATAGGGCTCGGTGTCGCCGAGGAAGTGCCCCTCCTCGCCGTTGAAGGCATAGTCGACGACGTAGCCCGCGTCGCGCAGCGCCTGGGAGAGCTGCTTGTTCAGGTCGCGGTCGTCCTCGACGACGAGTACCCGCATCGCCTCCCTTTCCGCCTCCGTCAGCCGGCAGGGACGTTCGCCGAGCTGACCTGCCCGCCCTGGCGATAGCGCACGTGGTAGGCCCAGCCGCCGCCGGAGTGGCAGAGCTCCGCCGCGACGACTTCGACGCCGGCGAGCCCGGCGCGCTGCAGGGCCGCCGGCAGCGGCGCGACCTTCCCTTGCGCCACCATCTGCTGGCCTTCGCCCGGCGAAACGCAGCCGCTTTGCGCGAGGGCCGCGGCATTTAGGCCTGAGAGGACCAGGAAAAGTCCCGCGACCAGGAATGTCGGAAGCTTGCGCATGCCGGCTTACTATCCCCGCCCGAATGAACCGCCGGTGAATGCGATTCACGGCAGCATCGTAGGGGGTCGGTGGGCCGGAATTTATCCGCCGAGGCGGAAGACGTTTTGCGGGCAATAGGGGTCACGGCGGGCAGCCGTAGCCGAGCCGAGCCGCGTTCGATCCTATCGCCTGCCGCTCAGTCTCCGCCGTGTCGTGGCGCGAATAGCGGATCGGGAGCCACACGCGGCAGACGGCGGGCGGGCCGCTCGAGCCTGCCTCCGCCGCCGCCTCAGTCTCTGAGGTTCGGGTCGTCGCCTGGCAGGCCACGAGCGTCAAAATCAGACTGAGCGGAAGCACGCGCCGCGTCAGCCTTCGCCATCCGCTCATCGATCGCCCTCAGCCCTTGCAGGATCAGCTTCGCCGTCGCCGCGTCGGCGGTGTTGCGGCTCTCGATCGCCGTGAAGATCGCTCTTGCGAAGCCTATCAGCGCGATGCCGAGCGAGAGCCAGCTCACGTGCCGGCCGGACTCGGGGCGGGCTTGTTGGGCACGAAATAGACGAGGATCGGCGTCAGCAGCCCGATCGCCGTCGTCACCGTATCCTGCGACAGGAACGGCACGCTGAGGCCGAAGAAATAGTTCAGCATGAACAGAACCGCCATGACGAGCGCGACGAGCGCCTTGTCGATCGAGGTGAACATCTCTCTTCTCTCCTTCGTGGGTGGGTCAGGCTTCGCTCAAAAAAAGTGCCCTCCGGAGAGGCGGGCTTCGGGGAGGCGTCGCTTCAGCGCCTACGATGCGGCTGGCGCCGTCGCGATATCGGCCGCTGCGGGCGGCTTCACGGCGTCGCGCTCGGCTGTCGCCGTGGCGAGGTCCGCCTGTGCCTTGTCGCGCTCGGCAGTCAGCTTTTCGACGGATGCCGTCGCCTTGAGGAGTGCGTCACCGAGAACCTCGGAGAGCACGGCCTTGCCGCCGCCCTCCGCCGCCAGTGCGAGGGATTGAGCCGCTCCGACCTCATCCTTAAGCCGCTCGCCGTCGATCTCCACGATGCGGCGCGTCGGAGGCGGAGATCGGAAGGCGGCTTTCGATCGTCTCGCCGATCCGCTCGATCGCTTGCATCCGCACGGCTCGTGCTCGACGGTTTTCGGCTGGTGAATTTGCGGCATCTCACGACCGAGACCGCGCGGGTGGAGAAGCCCGAGGGGCGGCGGACGGTGGTGCGGTTCAGGGCGGCGCTCGAGCCGACCTAGGAAAGGCACGGCGCCGTCTTCCCTCCCCCTTGCGGGGAGGGTGGACTTCGCGAAGCGAAGGCCGGGTCGGGTGGCCGCGCGGCGAGCCCGGCTTCGACAACCCCTCCCGCCATCCGGTTCGCTGTCGCTCGCCGACGTAATGCGCCCCCTGCACGTCGCCCTCGTCGTCGAAGCGAATGAGGATCTCATAGGGAACGGTGCGGTCGCTGACATCGGGCACTGGCGGATTCCTTTCTTGCTGATCACGGCTCTAGCTGATCACGGCGCGGTCGCTGACGCGGCGCCAATCGACCGCGTCGGAAAATGCGATCGTCGCGCCGCCCAACTCTGTCGGAGACGTAGATCGTTGCGCCGGCGCCGAGTGCGGAGGCCGAAGGCACGGTGGCGACGGTATAGGAGCCGGGCCTGATCGATGCCGACGCGGTGATGCCGCCGACGGCGGCAAGATTGCCGTCCTTGTCGAGCGTCATCTTGGCGGCGGTGGCGTAGGAGCCTGCGATCTTCCAGAAAAAGCGCGCATCGCCGGCGGTGGCCGAAACTTGCTCCAATCCGGTCCAGCCGGTCGAGGTAAGCGAATAGCCGTTCGACCCGTTCCAAGCCCATGACTTATAGAAGGCGAACGGCGCGGTCAGTTGGTAGGAGGCGGTGGCATATGCGCTGGTGCCGATCTGCAAACCGCCGGCTCCAGCCGCCATATCGGACGCAGTCGGGAGTATCCGCGCACTTGTTGCGAGAATGCCCTGGCCGCCGTTGAAGTAGACATTGTGACTGCCCGAGAGGTTGAACCAAAGGTCCTGCCCGATGTCGCCGACGAGAATAGTGCCGCTCTTGTAGAAGCGCAGCATGGAGCTCCCGGCCCCGGAATCGAGACGCAGGAGGTAGCTTCCGTCCGCCGCCTTGGCGTGCACTGATGCGGCCGGCGACGATACGCCGCCGATCCCGACATAGCCGCTGTCCTTGTCGATGCGGATCGCCTCAAACCAGGTCGATCCGTCCGGCGAGACCTTGAAGAGCGTGTCGTCGTCGCCGACAAGGCCGATCTCGGCGCGGCCGGAAAAATCAGTCTGCAACAGAAGCGACAGAACGTCGGCTGCCGTCTCCTTGTTCAGGGTGTAGCGGAGGTCGCCGTCGCCGCCCTCGGCCGCGTATTTCGCCGTCCACAGCGCCTTGTTGAGCTTTGCCGAGAACGGGTTCATCGCGTCCGCCGTCGTGCCGATACCGAGGAGCGTCAGGTTCTGCAGCGCCAAGACCAGCGAGACGAAGTCCGCCCAGCCGGACCCGGTGAAGACAAGCAGGATGTACTCATCCTCCACCCCATGCGCGCCAACCGATTTGCGGCGCGTAGAAAGTCCAGGCGCCGTCCTGCCAGGCGGCGACCTCGCCGTCGTGGCCCGACCATTCGTCGGTCGCGCCCGTGGCGACGATATAGCGGTCGGAGTCGCTCGGACTTCCCGGCGGCGTCGCAAGGTCGCGATCCTTGACGGAAAGCGCGACGATCGCGTCGAGCGCCGTGAGCGCCTCATTGTGGGTGACATGCTTCTGCGCCTGCTCGGCAAGGAGGAGCGGCAGTGCGAGCAAAGTCGTGTCAGGCATTGACGGTTTCCTGGAGTTTGAGGCCCGGCCCGACCGTCGCGCTGAGCTCGGCCACGCGAAGCGTGGAAGGAAGCGGCGGGAGCGCCGAAATCGGCGATCTGGTCGCTCGCCGCGTAGATGGTGGTGGGCGCGCTCGTCGCGAGCGTGCGGAGGATGTCGTCGCCGGCGAGGATTTCGACGCGGTAGGCCTCGCTCTCCTCGTTGAGCGGGACCTCGACCAGTTCCCACGCGGTGCCGCCGAAGCGGGTCCTGCGAATCCAGGAGAGCGCAATGTCGCCGGAGGCGACGTCGCGGTGCGCCTTGAGATCGGTCGGCGCGAAGGGAATGAGGCCGATGCCTTCCGCCGTGACCGTCAGCTCGACAAAACTCGGCGCGGCATAGTCGTCGCGCGCGGGACCGATGCGATAGCGGAGCGGCAGGCCGAGCTGGTCGGCGCGCACCGGGAGCGGCATGATCGCGCCATCAAGGAGAACGAAGTCGGCGCCGACCGCCGCGCCGGTTGCCATCGCCTGCTCGCTGCCGGACTGCCCGCGCAACAGTCGCGTCAGCCGGTAGGTGTTCGTGCCGACAAGCTCGGCCTCGGCGAATTGCAGCACTTCCCAGCTTCCGCCGGCCGTCATCACCGCCGCCGCGTTGCCGCCGGCGAAGACATCGATGTCGGGGAGGCTTGCAAGCGCGCCCCCGAAGAGCTCCACCTCGATCGCGTTGCCGCGATCGAAAAGCCCCTGCGGCCCGGCCGCGAGCGGCGCGACGAGCCGCCCCATCGCGGCGCGCGCAGAGAGCGTCGTCGCAAGGCGGAACCCGCCGCCCTCCGTCGCCACATAGACCGCCATCGTCCCCGGCCATGGGTCGGCGAAGACCGCAAGCCGCGGCGCCTGCGGTTCGATGCCGTCGGCGGGCGCGATATCGACGATCCTGACTTCGGGCGTGCCGAAGGTCGTTGCCGTGCCGGGCGCCGGGCGGACGGTCGTGCGAAGCGTCGCGGCCCCGCGAATATCGATGCGGCGGAGCGAGAGGCTGCGGCTCTCGCTATCCTCGATCTTTGTCGCGATCAGCCATTCAGGCCGGCCGCTTTCGGAAAACGCCAGGAAATCGCCGGCGTCGATCTGGAGCCATGCTCGGCGGCAGCTCGAAGTCGACCTCTTCGCGCCCCGTCCAGATGTCGCGCAGAAGCGCATCGGTCAGCCGCTCGGCGGCGGCGAACTCAATGGCCGCGGAAAGATCGAGCGTCGTCGTTCGCCGGCTTTCGCCGGTCAGCCGCCGCGAGGTTGCCGTGCCGAGCTGATAGTCCTTGCCGGTGTCGATGAAGCGGAGCACCAGCTCGGATGAAAGCTCGGTCTCCTGCGAGCGGCGGCGCTTCAGAAGCGGCTCGCCGGGGTGCTCGACCAAGGTCATCGTATCGATCGCGGCATCCTCGGGCCGCGCGAGGCCGCGGAAGAGCACGCGGTCACCGGCATCCGCGGCGTTCACCCGGAATGCCTGGATCAACGGCTCGAGCGTGCCGCGCGCGGAGAGCACGTCGTTCACCACATAACCGCCGAGGATCGCGTAGGTGTCGCTGATCGCGTAGTCGCCAAAAGCGTGGTCGTTGAGCACCGACTCGATCACGCCGGCGAGCGTCGCCTGGCCGAGCCGGCCGGAGAGCCAGTGCCCGCGCTCCCAATTGGCGCCGTCCGACCAGACGTCGGTCAGATCGGGGAAGTAAGGATAGGGCCGCGCATCCCAGGCCCAGAGCGTTATGTGCGCCGGGTCGAGCATCCTGTCGCCAGTGACGCCGGACACCGGATTCGAGCCGTTGAAATGCGGGTGGCCGGGATCGAAGAAGCGCTGATAGGCGTCGATATAGGCGCGTTGCTGGAAGTCGTCGCGCGCGCCGCTGGAGAAATAGGGTAGCGTCGATTCCGCCGATTTCGGATCGAAGAAGACATTCGGCTGGTTGGCGCCCTTGTCGATCGCCGGGCAGCCGATCTCGGTCAGCCAGATCGGCTTTGCCTCCGCCGCCCAATCGGTCGGCGACATCGCTTCGACGCCGCCCGGACGATCGAAGTGCGCGTTTCCCCACCACGCCTCAAGGTCCTTGAAGCGGAACACCCAGGGCTTGCCGTAGGTGCCGTCCGTGACCGGCGTGCGGGTCTGCGCGTCGCGGTCGGCGTCGCTCGCATAGTCCCAGTCAAACCCCTCGCCGCCGCGAATGTTCGCTTGGAGATAATCGAGATTATAGGGCGAGCGGCCGCTCGCCTCGTCGGCGTGACCGGGTTCGTCGCGCCAGTCGGTCAGCGGGTGGTAGAGGTCGATGCCGACGAAATCGATCGCGCTATCGGCCCAGAGCGGATCGAGATGGAAGAAGACGTCGCCGGACCCGTCCGCCGGCTGATGGCCGAAATATTCGCTCCAGTCGGCGGCGTAGGAGATCGCGGTCGTTGCGCCGACGATCGAGCGCACGTCGCTCGGCAAGCGCCTTCAGCCCGTCCACGAACGGATAGCTCGACGGGCCGGAGCGCAGCGTCGTCAATGCCCGAAGCTCCGAGCCGATGAGGAACGCATCGACGCCACCGGCAAGCGTTGCGAGATGCGCGTAGTGCAGGAGCATGCGGCGATAGCGCCACTCGTCCGGCCGGAATAGACGACGGCGCCGCTCGATTGGAAAAATCCCCCGGCGCCGCGGAGCCGAGAAAGGCCGTCACGTCCGTCGCTGCCGCAGCCGTCTTGTCGGGCGTCCCCGCCACGCCCGGCGCCGGATCGCATGTGATCCGCCCGCGCCAGGGATAGGCGGGCTGCGCAGCCGCTCCGGTATAGGGATCGGTGAGCGCGTTCCCCTCGGCGACATCCATCAGGATGAAGGGCGCGAGCGTCACCTTCAGCCCGCGCGCCTGCAGGTTTTCGATCGCGCGCACGACCGATAGGTCGTTCGGGCTTCCGCCATAGGCCGGGCGGCCGTCGACGAGGCTCACCGTTTCGGCGCTCGCGCGCGTCAACCCCGAGACCGCCCAGCTCGCGCCGCTCGTGACCTTCGTCGCGCTGTCGACCTTCGGACGGATGGTGCACGACGTCGGCGCGCAGGTCGTCGCCGAACCAGCCGACGACGAGCGTCACCCATTCAAGCTTCGGGCAGAGCGCCTGCAACTCGTCGATCGAGACGGTCCAGTCGGCGACGTTCCGTTGCGCGTGACGTTCTCCGCGAGCGTCACGCCCGGCGCGCCGAGGCGCGCGACCGGCAGCGGGTCGTAGCCGAACTCGGTCGAGCCGGGGATCACGCAGATCGCGCGGACATGCTCCTCGATGCCGGCGACCGGGCGGAACACCTCGAAGGAAAGCTGCGGCAGGCGGTTGCCGAAATCGCCGATCGGCATGCGCTCGAAGACGACGTAGGCCGTGCCGCGATAGGCCGGCGCGCCGCCGGCCTCCTTGGCGAGGATCAGGCTGTCCGGATCCTGCGTCTCGTCGCCCTTGTAGAGACGGAACGTGATAGAGCGTCTGGTCGAGCAGGTTGCCGTCCGCCCAGATGCGCCCGATCCGCGTGATCGGTCGCCTTCGCAGAGCGCCACGGCGAAGTTGGCGTAGTAGCTGTATTCGGTGGTGGTGACCTGCGTTCCGCCGCCGCCCTTGCCGCCTTCGCGTCTCGGTCTTCGACACCTCCTCGAATCTCGTCGCCCAGATGATCTCGCCGGCGAGCCGTGCGCATCCGTAGACGCGCGGGATCGGCGCGCCCTCGGTCGAGGCCTGCACGTCGAGGTCGGAGAGGCGCGGCCCTTGGACCTTGCGCTTCGTGCCGAAGAGCGCCTGGTCGAGCGTATAGCCCGCAAGCGCGCCGGCCGCGCGGCCGAGGATCGTGCCCGCCGGCCCGAAGGCGGACCCGAGCGCGCCCCCGGCGATGCCGAGAACGAGCGTTGCCATTTGAGACTTTCAGAGAGGCGCGGAGCGCGACTACCCTCTCCCCTTGCGGGAGAGGGTGGCCCTTCGCGTCAGCGAAGGATCGGGAGAGGGGCGAAGAGATGTCGCCGACTTAGGTCTCAGCCCGACCAACGAAGCTATTGAATATGAACAAGCGAACCTACCCACGCGGCTAGCGCTAGCGGTGGGGTGTGCCGGTCAACTCTGTGAGCAGGGTCCTCCAGTAGTCGTAAAGTTCCCTTGCGCAACTGTCGAAACTGATCTCGTTTCCCTGATCGTCGAAGACCACCGACGGGCCGCCGCCGTACCGCCCCTGACCATAACCGCCGTCCCCGTAGCCAGTAGAGACAATGTGCGTATTGGCGATGTGAGTAATGCCGGTCGAGGGCGGAGCATATCGCAACCCCATTGTCACATGCTTCGACGCATTCGTGACATCGCGGAGATAGCAAACTTGGGGTTGGTTTGCTCGACAGCCTGCCAGAACTTTCCCTTGCTGGAAACGGCGTGGTTGAAGCGCTTTTCCAACTGGGACTGATACCCGTCAAACAGCCACTCATGGAAATGATACAGGGTCGTTGCCAGATTTAAGGCGGACGCAAAAGTGCTTGGCGCGCCGAAAAAGGAGTGATAGTTCGGTTTCAGCACCTTCAAGAAAGAGTCTTCGGCGCTCGTTAGCCTCTCGGAGTTCGCCGCCGGGCTCGCTGCCATCCTTGTGCTCAATCTCTTACGAAGCTACACGGCGACTGGAACCACAAGCGCATCAGATTTCGAGCTCGGCTTTTCGCAATTCGTCGGACACATCGGCTACGCCCGGTAAATTCCAAACGCCGTCGCGTAGCATGAACCTCCAGCCTTTGACGCTGTCGACGTAGGCCGCCAACGGCAGCACGACTTCGTAGGGAATGATTGCGCCGCGCATGACCCGGAACCTGCTATCGAACAGGACGGCGGCGAGTTGGTCGAAAGGACGGTCTGGTAGACGGCGAATAAAGCCCAACTGCCGCGAACCGTTTGGCCTTGCGAGCCGTCGGGACTTGATTTGATAGCGTAACCCTTCCGCGTCGGTCGCGTCAGCGTCGGCTGAGGAGTTGCCATTAAGCACCCATCCGAAAGCCCGAGCGAATAGGAGCTCGCCATAGTCGCCCGTCGGGTTGTTGGCGCTGCGAACGATCTCGCGGCGACGTAACTCAGCGATGACATCGCCATGCAATTCTAGCAGCGCGGAAACCGGGATGTTCGCGAGGTCAATCATGCTCGCAGGGTGCCGAAATTTACGCCTGACCT
Organism: uncultured Alphaproteobacteria bacterium; assembly: GCA_963750115.1. GTDB lineage: Bacteria > Pseudomonadota > Alphaproteobacteria > Rhizobiales > Afifellaceae > DASWJZ01. The sequence continues at coordinate 261,554 of CAVVPM010000001.1, forward strand.
CGATGGCGGTCTGTCATCACGGTGCATGAGAACTCGATCCGTTAAGGGCCAGGAACCCGCTTCGTTGAGCGCCGTTCTCCTCGAATATGCGGCGTTTATATGGCGCCTTATCCCACAACAAACCCAAACGCCACCCTCCTCCGCCACCAATCGCTCATCGCCACCTCCGCCACCCTTGCCTTCGCCTGCGCATGCACCATCCGGTCCGGCGCCGTGAGGATGCCGGCGTGCTTCGCGGGAAGATGCGCCCGCCAGCGGAAGAGGACGATGTCGCCTTCCCGCGCGTCGCGCGGATCGATCTCGTCGAGGATGGCGCGGAGGCCTTCCGCGAACGTCTCGCGGCCGTTCGCCTCGGCCCAGTCGGGCGTATAGGGCGGCAGCTTCTCCGGCATCGCGCCGCCGAGCTCGCGCCACACGCCGACGAGCAGCCCGAGGCAATCGCAGCCGACGCCCTTCAATGACGCCTGGTGGCGATAGGGCGTGCCGATCCACGAACGGGCGACGGCGACGATCGACGCTCTTGTAATTTCGGCAGTCGGCAGTCGGCAGTCGCCAATCGGAAGGGGAGTAGGGGAACAGGGCAGTAGGGCAGTCGCATCCGGCATATTGCCGGTACTGCCTTACTCCCCTGATTGCCCTTGTCCTCCGCTGTCGACTGCCGACTGCCGTTTGATCTATCCAAGACTCCCTCCGTCATTCCCGCTCCCTTGCGTCGGATAGGAGAGCGCAAAATCGTTCCCCGGGATTTGCGGGAAGCCGCGAAAATTGACGCTGTTCGCAAAGCGGTCTCTGCACGTGGAAAAGCGCTTGTCGCAGCCGGCCGACACGGTAAACGCGTCGCCCGCTTCGATCGCCGCCGCCATCGGCTGCCACAGCGCGATCGTGTCGCCGTCGGCGTCGCGCCGGTGGCGTCAGCACTTCGATCTTCCGCCCTGAATTGGCGCCGCTCGTGAATGTCAGAATGCCCTGGTCGAAGAATCCGCTCGGCCGATCGCCGGGCACGCTCGCCAGCACGCTGCTCATAGCCGTCGGTGTCGACGCACCGTCGCGCTCGCCGTCCAGTCGTCGCTTTCGAAGATCGACCGTGCAGCGCGCGTCGCCGAGATCGGCGTCGCAGGTGGCGCGGAAGATGCGCCCCTCCTCCTGGTCGAGCGCCTGGCTCAAGCTACCTGACCTCGGCGGTGAAAGCGTCGCCGGCGCGGCTCACCTCGCCGATCGAGCCGACGCGCATCAAATGCCGCTCTTCCGGCGCGCCCAGTTGACGAGCCACGCCTCGACGCGCGCATTGTCGTAGAGGCCGGCCTCGAGATCCGTCTTCGGTGATCCTTGTCCGAGGAAAGCGCGCCGGTCACTTCGAGCCCGCCGACCTGAAGCCCGCATTCGACACGGCTGACGTCGCATCGAGCCCGCTCTCCGGCTCGTGCTCGACGGCGTCGAAGACGATCGTGCGATCGTGGTCGGTGAAACCGAGCATCGACCGCGTCGCCGCGTGTCACGCGCCAGCAGGTGCAAAGCGTCGTCGCGCCGGAGGAAAGGTGTGCGGCGAGAGTCAGGGGAGAAGGATTTCATGTGAAGCTCTCGGTCGGCAATCGGGGGTCGGCAGTCGGAAGTGTCCGCCCCTAACCTCCCCCTTGCGGGGAGGTCGAACTTTGCGAGCGGAGCGAAGGCAAACTTCGGGAGGGGGGTGAGAGGGCGACCGCAGCACCCCCCTCGCGAAATTCAATGCGCTTCGCTTCTTGAATTTCGACCTCCCCGCAAGGGGGAGGTTAACGCTGAGGCAGCTCGCAGCGCTTACCGACTGCCCACTCCCGATTGCCGCGGATTGCCCTACTGCCCATTGCCCTACTGCCTCATATCCTGATCTCCACCACCGGCACATTCGGCACGTCGCCCGCCTCGAAGGTGGAGAGGTTGATCGAAAGCTGGTCAGTGTCGAAGCGGACCGGCACGTCGAACTCGAAACCCGCCTCCACCGCCGCGCCGTCGTCCGGCACATGCCCTGGCTGAAAGGTCACGATCCCGGTCGTCGTATCGACCAGGAAATCCGTCCCCTCCGTCTGTGCCGCGCCGTCGACGGCAACGCGCACGGTGCCGTCGACGGGCTTCGCGATCGTGCGGCTATAGGGTGCGATGCCGCCGCCATAAGTCTTCACGAGCTGGAAGGCGGCGGTCGCTGTGTCCCCGTGCCGATCGCCTGGTCGTCGGCCGCCGGCGTCTCGTCCGGCGGGCAGGACTTCCAATCCCCGCGGTCGCGCCAGCGGAAGCCGTAAGCCGTCTGCGCCGCTCCTCGAAGAAGTCGATCAGCGCATAGAGATCGGCGATGGAGTGGACGCCGGTTCCGGCATTGTAGCGGCGGCGCGAATCCGCCCAACGGGTGTTGCGCTCCTCGTGGCCGGAGGAGAGGAGCACGATATCGGTCCGCCGCTCCGGCCCGCCGCTCGACCCGAATCTGATCGCCAGCGGAAAGCGTATTTCGTGGAAGGCATGGCATTCGTCGACTCCACTGAACCGTGGAATGCGGCAGTCGGAAATAGGCAGTCGGAAAAAGGAGAGTAAGGCAGTAGAGGCAGTAAGGCATTCGACGGCGCTCTGTCCGACTGCCGACTGCCGATCACATCCCCCGCTGCCCTCGCGCCACGGCAGCGCGCGAAGCATGGCGGAAAGATCCGCCTCCGAGCGCTTGAAGCTCTGCCGCGTCCGGTGACGTCACGTTGAAGGTGACGTTGACGCCGCCGCCACCTTGCGAGCGCACGCCGAGACGTCCCGTCGGCGCTCCGCGTCAGCGGCAGGATCGCCTCTGGCCCCGCCTCGCCGACAAGCCCCAATCCACATTCTTGGGCCCGCCCGGCATCGGGAAGATAGCTCGGGCTCGCGACGACACCACCTGCCGCAAAGGGCGTCACGCGCGGCCCGATAGACGCCGCCCTTGGCAAAGCCGAGGCCGTTGAAGAGATTGCCGAGCACGCCGGAAAGCGCATTGCCGATCCCCTGCCCGATCGGCGCCAGCGCCTGGGAGAGCGCGCGGCTCGACAGCCCGAGCGCCAGCGACTTCAGCACGTCCTCAAATTTCTTGCCGTCGACGACGGAGCGGCGGAAGGCGTTTGTCATCGCACGGCCGAAGCCGTCGGCAAGACCCTGCAGATCCGTGAGCTCTGTCTTCAGCGGCGCGGTCTGCGACGAAAGATCGTTCGGATCAGTCGGCATCGTGCTTCCCCCTCCCAGCTGCATGCCCGGCTCGACCCGGGCATCCGTTCCGCCTCGAGCCTTTTCCCCTCATGGGAAGTGCGAGCGGGCGAGCCTCGAACCACGGGGCGAATGCAGGATGAGAGGTTCGCCGGATCAAGTCCGGCGATCGACGACGACGCTCGTATTCCAGGCGTCCGGGAACCGTCGCATCAGCTCCCTGAGCCGCGCCGCGACAAAGCGCGCTTTCGCCCGGCAGCATCCCCTTGATCACCGCGGCGAGCTCGCGCGGCGTCATCGCCCAGAACGCCGCCGGCGTAAGCCTCTAGCGCGCCAAGCCCGAACGCGATCAGCGCCTCCCAGCGAAGCGGCTGTCGCGGGCGGAACTATTTTAACGGAGGGTTTTCGCCTTCCCTCTCCTCCCCGCTTTCGGATCGCCCCGCCTAAGCGTCACCCGCGAACGTGATGTAGATGAGCTCGGCGGCGATCGTGGCGAAGCCCGCCGCGCCGCCGTCGATCCGCATCGCCGCAACCTCGTCGTCGCTTGCCTCTTCGCCGGCGCCGCGCAGCCCGCAGCCGATGATCCTGATGATGTCGCGCGCGGAAAGCCGGCCGGTCTCGAAGCGCGACGCGAGCGCGACGAGATCGTCGGCGCCGAACGCGCTCTCCAGCTCGGCGAGCGCGCCGAGCGTCAGGGAAAGCCGCCGCTCGCGCCCGTCGAGGATTGCAGCGACTTCGCCGCGATGGCGATTGGGCATTGTCAGTCCTCCTCGGTCCGCGGCGGCAAAGTCGGTCTTAAAACGGCAATCGCAGTCGGAAATAGAGAGTAAGGCAGAATAGGGCAAGGGCAGTAAAGGAATGGCGGGCTCAATTCCGATGCCGAGCCGACTACTGCCTTGCTACTGCCTTACTCCGCTCACGCCGCCGTAAACGTAATCTCCCCCGCCGACTCCAGCGCCAGGTCGTAGGCGACCTCGCCGTCATGCTCGCCGGAATATTCGAGCCCGGTCACCTGGAAGAGGCCGGCGATCGTCCCGAAATCGGGAACGATCACCTGCCAGTTGCGGATCGTGCCGTCGAAGAAGAGCGTGCGCACGTTCTCGTCCGACGCCGCGTCCTTGAAGATGCCGGAGCCGGAGATCCCGGCGCGGCGAACGCCTGCGCCTTCGAGCAACTCGCGCCAGCGCCCGGCCGAGTCGGCATTGGTGATATCGACGCTCTCAGCGTTGAACGAGAGCCGCCGCGAGCGCATGCCGGCGACAGTCGCGAACGTGCCCGACCCGTCGGTGTCGAGCTTCAAAAGCAGATCCTTGCCCTTCTGGGCGCCCATCGTCGTCTCCTTGTTCGAAAGCAGGGCTCCCTCTCCCCTCCCCCTGTGCGGGGAGGGAGTCATCCGGCGAGCGACGAGCGAACCGGATGGCGGGAGGGGTTGATTGGAGCCGGGCTCGACGCGCGGCCACCCCACCCGGCCTTCGCTTCGCGAAGTCCACCCTCCCCGCAAGGGGGAGGGAAAGACGGCGCCGTCTCCTTTCCTGAGGTCGGCTTCGAGACGCCGCCCTGAACCGCACCACCGTCCGCCGCCCCTCGGGCTTCTCCGACGCGCGCGGTCTCGGTCGTGAGGTGCCGCAAATTCACCAGCCGAAAACCGTCGAGCACGAGCGCCGCATCGTGGAGCAGCGCGACGACCTGATCGGCGATCGCGAGCCCCTCCGAGCGGCCTTCCGCGCGCGACCAGACGACCACCGCGAAATTGATCTCCGTCCCCGCCTCCGTCGAGGTCGACCAGTCGCGTGCGACGAGCTCGCCGAGATGCACGTAAGGCGCCCGGCTGGTTGCGCGGCGCGCCGTCGAAGACGTTGGCGCCGCCGAGCAGCGAAGAAAGCGTCGCGTCGCCGGAGAGCGTCGCAAAGACCGACGCCTGCAGGGCGCGGGAAGGCGCGCTCATGCCGTCCCCTCCTCTTCCGCCAGGCAAACGAGATAGCGCCCGTCCTCCTGGTGGTCCGTCACGCTCGCGATCCGGAAGATCCGTGTGCCGAGCCGGAAGCGATTGCCGGGAGAAACATCGGCGCGCTTGCGGATCGACAATTCGATGTGTGGTCAGGTCGCCGAGCCCCTCGCCGCTCTCGCGCTCCGCCGCCTGCAGCGGGATGATCTCCGCCGAGAGCGTTGCGACCGCGCTCCACGCAAGCGTCACCCCGCCGGCGCCGTCGGCAGTTGGCGTCGCGCCTTCGAGCGTCAGCCGGTGCCGCAGCCTTCCCGGATAACTGTCGCCAGCGCGGCTCAGCACAGCGTCATCCTGCGATAAGGCTGGACCAGCTCGCGATAGCCGAGCGGCGTTGCCGTCGGCGTGTCGTCGAAGCTCACCGCCGCGCGGTTCTCATACCAGTGCGTGACGAGCAGGCGGATCGCCTGGCGGAGCGGCTGCGGCACGTCGACGCCCGATGTGCCGTAGCCGGCGGTGAAATCGATCTCGTAGCTTTCCGCGCCGGTGATCGGGTCGATGGTCACGGAAAAGTCCGCCGCATCGAATTCGTATTCGCCCGTGTCGAGGGTGATCGCATCGCCTTCGGAATCGATCGCGCGGACGGCGTCGACGGAAATCACCGGCACGACCGGCAGGCTCACGCCATCCGCCGGCCAGTCGTCGAGCGATCACCCGCCAGCTCTGCGAAATCAGCACGCGGCGGATATCGGTCTCAACCGCAACGCGCGCCGCGACGATCAGCGCGCCGACGAGATCGTCGTCATCGTCGGTGTCTAGCCTCAGATGCGCCTTCGCCTCGGCGAGGAGCACCGGCTCCACGGTCGGGCCGAAGAGGAGGATGCGTTTCATGGAATGTCACCAGTGGCGAAGCGGCAATCGGCAGTCGGAAGTCGGCAATCGGAAGAACGGCAGTAAGGGAATAAGGCAGTAAGGCATTGGCGGCGCTCTTTCCGACTGCCGACTTCGCCGACCCCGACTGCCGACTGCCCCATGTGCCCTATTGCCTTGTTCCCCTCACGGGCGCGGGTTCGACCCGCGCCCGTGAGCTCCGGCACGACTCCGGGGAGGAGCGGAGATCACGCCGTGCCGAACTTGATGAGCTTGATCGCGTCGAAATCCTGCACGCCGCCGCCGACGCGCTTCGTCGTGTAGAAGAGCACGTAGGGTTTCTGGCTATAGGGATCGCGAAGCACGCGCACGCCGAGGCGGTCGACGATCAGATAGCCGCGCGAGAAATCGCCGAAGGCGACCGAGAGCGAGTCGGCGCCGATGTCGGGCATGTCCTCCGCTTCGGCGACGGCAAAGTTCATGATCGTGGCGCGCCCGTCGGCGGTCGCCGGCGGCGACCAGATATAGTTGCCGCTGTCGTCCTTGAGCTTGCGGATCGCGCTCTGGGTCTTGCGGTTCATGACCCAGGTGGCGTTCTGCCGGTAGCCGGCCTTCAGCGCATAGACCGCATCGACGAGCACGTCGGAGGCGGTTTCATCCGCGGCGAAGCCCGCCGATACCCCGGTCGATGACATAGCCGAGACTGCCCCAGGCCCAGCTCGCCTCGGCGACGGTCGTGTAGTGGAGAAAGCCCTTGGGCTTCTTGTCGGCGTCGCCGTCGACGAAGGCCGCGCCCTCCTGCGTGGCGAAGGCCATCTCCACTTCGCTCGCGATCCACTGGTTGATGTCGATCGCCGTATCGTCGAGCAGCGTCTGCGTCGCCGCCGGCATGGCGTAGAGCTCCATCACCGGATATTCGAGCTCGACCAACGTCGGCGTATCGGTCTCGGCGCGCGCGTCGGTCTCGCCGACCCAGCCGGTCTCAAAGCCCGACGTGGAGAACGGCTTGCGATAGACGTTCGACGAGACCGTGCGGATGCCAGCGATCGAGCGGATCGGCGAGACGATCGAAAGCCGCCTTCCGATCTCCGCCTCTGTCTCCGGCGGCACCAGATAGCCCGAGTCCGGCGAGGTCACGCTGGAGACCGCCTTCGCCTCGAGCCGCTTCAGCCCGGTCATTTCGCCCGACCGCACATAAGCGTCGAACGCCGCTTTGTGCTCGCTCGATTCCAGCACGCGGCCGGGCGAGCCGAGCTCCGGTCGGCTTCCCTTCAGCACCAGCCGATCGAGCAACCGCTTTTGCCCATCGAGCGCGTCGCTGATGCGCGCCACCTTCTCTTCGGTGACGACGTCGGCGGAAAGCTTTCGCTCGACCGCGTCGAGGCGTTCGTCGTTCGCGGCCTTGAAGGCGTCGAAGGCGCCGAGGAAATCGTCGAAGGCGTCCTTCAGATCGGGATCGCCTGCCGCCTTTATCTCCGGGGCGGCCTTCGTTTCCGGCGCCGCCTTCATCGCCTTCGTCTTGATTCTCGGGCGCGCGTCGTCGCGGCCACTCGCTTGAGTTTCCATGCGTCGTTCTCCAGGTTTCGATGTTGTTCGGCAGTCGGCATCGGCAATCTGCAGTCGGCAAAGGGAATAAGGCAGTAGGGCAGTAAGGCAGTGGGGGCAGTAAGGCAGATGAAAACGGCGGCCGGGCGGGCCGCAAAGATCAAACCCTCGCGATTGCCGACTGCCGATTGCCGACTGCCGATCTGCCCGCTACTGCCCTACTGCCCTACTGCCCTACTCCCCTCCCGCCATCCTCCGCGCCGCGCGCCTCATCGTCTCGACCAGCGCCTCGCGCCTTGCCCCCTTCACCTGCGACACGCGCGCGGCGGGGAGCATCGGAAAGGTGACGACCGAGATCTCCCAAAGGTCGATCTCGACCAGGCTGCGGATGCCGCTCTTCGCGTCGGTGCGGCCCTTGACCGTGCGGAAGCCGATCGAGAGCCCGTCGATCGCGCCGGCGCGCATCAGCGCCAGCACCTCGCGCGCCTTTTCGACCTCGCGCATCAATTGCCCGCGCACGAAGAGGCCGCGCGAATCTTCGCGAACCTCGCGCCACACGCCGATCGGCGCGGCGGGATCGTGCTGGAAGAGCATGCGGATGCCGGCCGCCCCGCGCGCGCCGATCGACTTCAGGAACGCGCCGGGCAGCACCCGGTCGCGATTCAGATCGGTCTCGCCGAAAAGGCTCGCATAGCCGGAGAAGCTGCCATCGGCCTCCACTTCCGACAGCTCCGCCGGCGCGAACTTCGTCTCTCGCTGCAGAGCACCGCCCCACCCTCTCCCCACAGCCCGAATGTTTTCGGGCGGCTTGCTCAAAGTGCGGAAGCCGGGAACACCCGACTTCGGGAGGGAGAGGGGGGCCTTCGGCCTTGCCGGAAGGCCGCGAGAGGGGGAGCCCGAAGAATGCGCATACCGGTTCGTCATCCCACCACCCTCAATCTTGCCCTGCCCCTGCGCGTCGCGAGCTGCTCGGCGCGCAGGAACATCAGCACCAGGGCGAACTCGGCGAACACTTCGCGATGATCGCTCCGGCCGCGCCGAAGCGATTTGAAAAAAGTGAGCATGTTGGTGTCCCAAAAAGGCGGCAGTCGGAATTCCAACTGCCGGCTTCCTACTGATCTCGAAACAGCTTGTTCAGCCGCGCGATCTCGGTGACGAAATCGTTGAACCTTCGGTTCGACGCCGCGAGCTCCTTCAGCGCCCAGACGAGCAGCCCCGACGCTCCGCTCGCCCACAGGAACAGCGCCAGATGCGCAAGGTCGCCGTGCTCGGCGAACTGGCGCGTCACGTCCGACATCGGCAGTCCTTCTCGGTTTGCGGCGCAATCGCCGCTACGCGCCCCTTCTCAGGACGACATGCGTCGCCTTCCCGGTCGGAACGTGCTCGACGACCTCGAAGCCCAACGCCGGCAGGTCGATCCCTGCGTAAAGGTGCTCGCCCTCGCCGAGGAGTACCGGCGATATCGCGAGATGCATCTCGTCGATCAGCCCGGCCTGCAGATATTGCCGGATCGTCGCCACGCCGCCACCGATCCGCACGTCCTTGCCGCCTGCAGCTTCGCGCGCACGATCGAGCGCAGCGTGGATTCCGTCGATGACGAAATGGAACGTCGTGCCGCCCTTCATCGCGACGGGCGCGCGCCGATGATGCGTCAGGACGAAGACCGGGACGTGATAGGGCGGCGTATCGCCCCACCAGCCCTTCCAGCTCTCGTCCGGCCAGGGCCCGCGCACCGGCCCGAACATGTTCCGTCCGAGGATCCATGCGCCGACATTGGCAAAGCTTCGCGCGGCGAAATCATCGTCGATGCCGACGGCGCCGCCGCTGCCGCTCCCGTGCATCGTCTGGAACGTGCGCGTCCCCAGGAGCCATTCGTGCAGCCGCATGCCGCCAATGCCGAGCGGGTTTTCCAGGTCCTGGCGCGGTCCGGCGCCGAAGCCGTCGAGCGAGACGGAGAAGCCGCCGATGCGCAGTTTGCCGTTCATGCCGCAAGAGTAGCAGGCGCGGGTCGCGGCGCCACCTACTCCCTACTCTCCTTCGTCCCGTATCCGACCGCCTGCCGCTTCTCGTCGGGCGTCAGGAAGTCTGCGTCGTTCACGCGCCGCCACAGCGCCTCGCGCTCCGGCGACAGCGCCTCGATCTGGTCGGCGTCGTAGGAAAGGCGCAGCCCCTCGCCCCATGCCGGGCCGAGCCAGCCGCCGAGCGCATTCGCAAAGCGCACGACGAGCGGCAGCACCGTCTGCCGCCAGAAGCCGAGATTGGCTTCGCGGTAGTTGGCATAGGTGTTGTCGCCGGGAATGCCCAAAAGCATCGGCGGCACGCCGAAGGCGAGCGCGATCTCGCGGGCGGCGCCGTTCTTCAGCTCCATGAAGTCCATGTCGTGCGGCGTGAGGCTCATCGTCTGCCAGGAGAGCCCGCCTTCCAGAAGCAGCGGCCGCCCGGCATTGCCCGAGCCCTGGAAGTTCGCCGCAAGCTCGTCGCGCAGTCTTTCGAACTGCTCTTCGGAGAGGTTCGATCCGCTCTCGCCTTTATAGACCAGGGCGCCGGAGGGCCGTGCCGCGTTGTCGAGGAGCGCCTTGTTCCAGGTGTTCGCCGCGTTGTGCACGTCGAGGCTCACCTGTGCGGCCTCAAGCGGCGGAAAGCCGTAATAATCGTCGAGCGGATGAAACGCCGCGACATGGAGGATCGGCGCCACCGGCCCCTCGCCCTCCTGGTTGAAGCGCACGGTCCGTCCGTTCGCCGCATATTCGAACGCCGCCGGCCAACCGCTCGCATCGGGCACGACACTCATCCGGTCGGGGCGAAGCGCGTAAAGCTCGCGCACCGCGCCCCCGCTCGCCGCGGCGTCGATCGCGACCGCTTCGACATAGGCGTTGCCGGAGACGAGGAAGTGGCCGTAGAGCGCCTGCAGAAGGTCGGTGCCGCTCTGCGAAGGGTTCGGCTTCGCAAGCAGGCGCAAGAGCGGATGGTCGTCGAGCTCGGCGGCGCCGTCGTAGAGCAGCCAGGGAACCGAGGCCGCCGCCTCCGCCAGCATCCGGATCGAGCGGTAGACGACGGCGTTCCGCATGAAGCCGGCGCGCGCCAGCGCGGCATAGGTGCGCGGCGTCCACACGGGCCGGCCGGCGGAGTGGAGCGCAATCAATGCGCCGACCTTCGAGGCCTTGCCCTCCGGCGCGGGTCCGCCGGAGGCGTTTTCGCGCGCCGAACGATGTCTCAGCCAGCGGACCATGGTCAAATTCCTGCTTCCCCGGAGGGGCGGTCTTTTGGATGCATGTGCGAAGGAGCGGATGCGTCGCGCGGGCGGTGCGGCACTCGCGTCAAATCGGTGCCGAAGCCGCAATTCCGCGGATATTCCTGCGACTTTTCGTCATTCCTCATGCGCGCGGCGCATATCAGCATCCCGCCCGGGCGCTTGTTGCACCGCAGCGTGGAGACTATATCGGGTGTGCCCTCATTGGGCGTTTCCTCCCTAGACTAGGGCCGCACGGCACGCCGTTGCGGCTCTTTTTTTCGGACTCGCGCCCTCGCAGGGTGCGGCAGCCGCGCGCCGGTGAGCGTGCCCCGGGCGGCTTAGTGATTCGAACGTCTCGGCCGCGCTTCGGCAGAGCCATGTTCATCCCGCAACCGAAAGATGGCGGGCGTGTTATCCACAATCGCCCGCTGAACCGCCTAAATGTGCGGCGAAAATGTCACGTGCCCAAGCTTCGTGCACATTCGCGAAACGGTTTTGAGCGCGCGCCCTTGTCGGGGCGCTGGGAGAGGCCTACTTCGGAGGTGCCCTCACAAGGGGCGTTTCCTCCCTAGACTTGGGCCGCCGGCTCCCGCCGCGCGGCCCTTCTTTCAAAGCCCGGTCCGCGGCATCTGTCTGCGCCGGCTGCTGAAATCATTCGGATTTTATTCGTTTCGGCGCGTGTGCTTTCATCTCGCCTACATCCCCGGGCGTGTAGCAAAGAGCGCAGAGTGCCATTGCAAATGGCATTCCCTCCCTAGACTTGGGCCGCCCGGCTTCCCGCTGGGCGGCTCTTTTCACGAAAGGGCAAGAGGGGAATAGGGCAATAGGGCAGGTCCGCCTCCCTTACTGCCCCACTCGCCTCAAATCCCCCTCACCCGCGGCTTTCCCTCTCTGGTCAGCATCAGCACGGAGAGCGCCCAGACGAGCGCGTCGAGCCGGTCCGGCGAGCGCCCCGAGGAAAGCCCGCCGAGCCCGAAGTCGCACATCTCGTCCTCAAGCGCGGGAAAGGCGCCGACATGCTTGACCTGGCCTTGCTCGTAGAGCGCGGCGACCGGCTCGGCCCGCAGGAACTTGCCGCGGCTCGCCCTCACCTTCACAACCGGCACGCTCTCGTCCTGCTGCCGGATCACCGCCTCCACCATCTCGCCGCCCTGGTTCACCTCCGCGACGATCCGGTCGGCCTCGAGCCGATGGAAGAGATCGACCGCCCGCTTCGCCCAGCGCGCCGGCGTCAGCCGTTCCTCGCTCGCATCGACGAGCACGTAGCCGAAGCCCTCCGGCCCAAGCCCCGCCGCAACGATGCCACAGGCGTCGGAGCCCGCACCCGAGGAGGCCGGCGGATCGACCGCAACGACGATCCGCCGCAAATCCGGCGCCGCCGTCACGCGGCAGGCCTCGATCTCCCGTCGCCGCCAGAGCGCATCCGAGCGCTCCTCGATCAGCTCCGCCGTCAAGCTCCTGGCGCCCGAGCCGCGTGCCTTTGTAGCGCGCTACGATTTTTGTCAGGAACGCCTCCGCCAGATAGAGGATTGTCGGCCGTCCGCGCCCGCGTCGTCACCGTGCCGGAATCGGCGATCAGCCGCTTCAGAAGCGGGATCGGCCGTGGCGTCGTGGTCACCACCTGGCGCGGCCGCTCGCCGAGGCGGAGCCCGAACTGCAGCATGTCGAACGTCGCATCGGCATATTTCCACTTCGCCAGCTCGTCGGCCCAGGCGACATGGAACTGCGGCCCGCGCAGGCTTTCTGGATCTTCCGACGAGAAGGCGAGCGCCACCGCGCCGTTCGGCAGATCAAGCCGCCGCCGCGAGCCGGTCCAGCGCGGCTGTGCGCCCTTCCCCCAATCGAGGCTCAAGAGCCCGGATTCGCCGTTCACCATCACGTCGCGGACGTCGGCGATGGTCTCGCCGACGAGCGCGATCCGCCCGACCGGCGCGCCCACCCCGCCCGACGATGCACCGCCGAGCACCAGGCTCCGCACCCATTCGGCGCCGGCGCGCGTCTTCCCCGCACCGCGCCCGCCGAGCACAAGCCACGTCGACCAGTCGCCGTCAGGCGCGAGCTGGTCGCTCCGCGCCGAATTCTTCCAGTCCGCCAGGAACGCCCGCTTCTCCGCCGGCGTCGCCGCCTTCATTGCCGCCAGGCTCTCGATGCGCTCTGAGACGCTCAAGTCTTCGGTCGAGTTCGGCGTCGAGCCACGCGGGATCGTCGCGGAAGTCATATCCGGCATCGTGGTTCTTTTTCTCGCGCGCCTTGGCCGTCTTCGTTCGTGTCGATCGCATCCTGATCTCCTCGGCGCGGCACAGCTCCGTCAGCGTCCGCGCATTCTCACTCGTCATGCCCTCGTCGGCGAGGCGCTTCTCAAGCATCGCGAGGCCGACGACGAGAAGCTTGTTCAGCTTGAGCACAAGCACCTCGCTCCCGACCGGCTTGCGGCGCGGCAAGAGTCCGGGCCGCGCGATCGGCGGACGCGTCGTCCACCCTTCCGCGATGCGTCGCGCGCTGAGGTCATGCACGGAGAGCCCGAAGCGCCGGCGGATCGAAGGAACGGTCTCGTTCGTAAGCTCGTAGAGCCGCCGCACCTCGTCCCAATCGACGCCGGCAAGACGCGCGGCGCGTTCGCGTGCCGCGCGCGCCCTCGCCGCCCGCGCTCCTTTCGCCGTGCTCCCTTCCCCCATTTGGGGAGGCGCCGGGGTTGGGGCCGCTCCCACCGCGTCTTCCCTCTCGTCTTGCGGGGAAGCGTCAGGGAGGAGGGAAGGATGCAGGCTGCTTTCGCCTGCTGACGCTTCGCCGGGGTCCCTATCGCACACCGCCTCGGCTCGCCCGGCGATGCCCTTCGGGCGAAGCCGGATCGGTGTCCTCCATTTCGATTGTCCCGGAAAATCAAAAAGGGCGCCCACCCGGACGCCCCGCGGCCGCAGTTCTTCGACCGTGCCAGGACCATGCCAAAGCAGCGTACGGTCGTCAAGGCATTTATTCCTATTGGATTGCGGATCCGAAGCGAATTTCCGTTAAGCTTCTGAAAGATAACGACGATCCGATCCGTGCCGGTCCCTCCATCCGGCCTGGCATCCTCCGCCCGGCGCCTTCGCAAGCCCTTTGTCGGGGATAAGTGCCCCGCTGCGAAGCCGCGATGCGGTAGCGACCCCGCCCTCGAACATCCGCCGCCAATTCTCCCCGGCCCCGGTTTGCATCCTCGCCTTCAATCTTTACCCTCACCGGAGCCGCTGCCGGGTGCCCTATTGCCTCTCCGCCTTCTCGCCTTCCTCTCTCTCCTTCTCCTCGCCGCCTGCCAGTCGGAGCACGCATCGCTCCACATCCCCTCGCTCGCTTATGCGCAGGCGCAGGCGGAAAGCGATCCGCGCTATGCCGGCATCGTCGTCGATGCGGCGACCGGCAACGTCCCTTACGCGGAGAACGCCGACGAGCGCCGCCACCCGGCGTCGCTGACGAAGATGATGACGCTCTATATCCTCTTCGAGGAGATGAAGGCCGGCCGGCTGTCGCTTGCGACGCCGCTCCGCGTCTCGGCGGCGGCCGCCGGCCAGGCGCCGTCGAAGCTCGGGCTGAAGTCCGGCGAGACGATCACGGTCAAGGACGCGATCTTGGCGATCTGCGTGCGCTCGGCCAACGATGTCGCTGTGGTGGTCGCGGAAGCGATCGCCGGCTCCGAGCCCGCCTTCGCCGGCCGCATGAACCGCGAGGCGCGCGGCCTCGGCCTCCTCGCCACGCATTTCGACAACGCCACCGGCCTTCCCGACGATCGGCAGATCACCACGGCGCGCGACATGGCGCGGCTCGCTCTCGCGCTGCAGCGCGACTTTCCCGACCGCTACGGCTATTTCTCCACGCGCAGCTTCACCTACAAAGGCCGGCACCTCAAAACCACCAACCATCTGCTCGGCAAGCTCGCCGGCGTCGACGGCATGAAGACCGGCTATATCCGCGCCTCGGGCTACAATCTCGTCGCCTCGGCGAGGCGCCACGGCAAGCGCATCGTCGTCGTCGTCATGGGCGAGAAGACCAACAAGGCGCGCAACGGCCACGTCGCCGCGCTGATCGATGAATATCTGCCGCTAAGCGCCGCGCGTTAGAAAACGGTACCGAAAAGCGGAGGTCGGCTTTGGCGCATCGGACTCACAAGTGGGGAACAAGCTTTGGAAGAATCCGATGCGCAAACAAACATCCGGAGCGCAGCACTATTCGATCGGAGCGTCCAGCGCTCTAAAATGGGGAACCGGTTCCAGGGCGAAGCGCGCTCGCCCGACCTGAAGATCAGGCCGCGATCTCCTCGGCCTCGGCGCCGGTCTCGTCGAAATCGTCGGCCGGCAGCCGGTCCGCCGCGCGCCAGCTCGTCTGGCTCGTCATCTTCTCCCGCATCGCGTGGAGCGCCGCCAGCTCCTCGGCGTGGCGGAGCGCGTCCTCCGCTTCACCCTTGGCGATCGCGAGGACCGATGCGAGCAGCGGCTCGCCGCGCTGAATGCAGGTCTGGTTCAGCCGCTCGAGGATGTCGATCATGGAGGTGAGGAACTGGGATCGTTGCGCTTCCATCAGATCAACGCGCTCCCGCTTCGGGCGAATCGAATCGTTTCATTCGGCCGGATTTGGGTTAACCGCGCGTTAACGGCGAAAAGGCGGCGTCCCATCCCGTCGCGCCTGCCGCTCGCGTCTTCTCAGGATGCGAAGCGGCAGACCGTTAAGAACTAGCTGATTCGGCTTTGCGCGGGGGCACTTGCGCCGCTCGTCCTTGCGCGTTCGCCTGCGACCCGTCGCCGCTCGCACCCGAAGCGTCGGAGGAAATCGGCCGCGCCCTCAGACGCGCTTCCGCCGCCGCGCAGTCTTGCCCGGCCAGGCGACGATGCGATCCTCGAAATCGTCGACGTTGAAATCCGTCTCGCTCACGGTGCGGCCGCGGACGGAGATGCCGGCCTCGTGCACGCTTTCAGGATCGCCGGAGACGAGCGGGTGCCACCAATAGAGGTCGCGACCCTCCGCCACGAGCTTGTAGGCGCAGGTCGGCGGCAGCCAGGTGAGCGCGGCGACGCTTTCGGGCGTGAGCTTGATGCAGTCGGGCACGTGCCGGCGGCGGTTCTTGTAGTTCTTGCAGCGGCAGCTCTCGCCATCGAGCAATCGGCACGCGACGTCCGTCCAGGCGATCTCGCCCGTATCGACGTCTTCGAGCTTGTTCAAACAGCAACGCCCGCAGCCGTCGCAGAGCGATTCCCACTCCGCGTTCGACATCTCCTCAAGCGTCTTACGCCGCCAGAACGGCACGTCGTCCATCTAGCATATATAGAGCATTGCGGGGACAAGTGCTCTCCCCGCATAGCCGAGCGGCGAGGCCGGGCGCGGTTCGCGTATCTGCGTCAGAGACTCGTCTCGTGCGCCGCAAGACGCTTGGTCAGCTCCCCCTGCTTGCGAACAGCATCGGGGAGGGTGCCGCATTTCAGGGCTGCGCAGTCGTCCAGCGCCTTCTTCAGCTCGCCCAGCTTCATGTAGGCAGTGCACCGGTTGTCATAGGGTCCCCCTTCACCCGCTTTGCCATACTTTGCGCCAATCGCCCGGCTAACCTTTCCCCCGCGCCCTCCCCTTGCGCCGGGTGACGGATTGACCGAATCTCGCTAGGCGGGAAGGAGGGCGCGAACAGGTGGCCTGGATGAACGATCCCTTTTCGGGTGGCGAAGGTCCAAAATGGCGCCAGCGCCTGCTCGGCATCGATTCGTGGATCAATTCCTCGCTGCACGAGGCCGGCCACGGCCTGATCGAGGCCTACGAGCGCCTCTGCATCTTCATGCACCGCTTCAAGGCCGACGGCATCCGCCGCTTCTTCGCCGAGCTTGCCGGCGAATGCTGCTCGCTCGGCGTCGCCGGCGCCCTCGTCCTCCTCGCCTTCGCCATTCCCGCCTTCAACGAAATCCATTCCGACTGGCGCCAGCAGCCGGATTTCGCCGTCACCTTCCTCGACCGCTACGGCAACGTCATCGGCCGGCGCGGCATCCTGCAGGACGACACGGTGCAGCTCGACGACCTGCCGGACAATCTCATCAAGGCGGTGATCGCGACCGAGGACCGCCGCTTCTTCGAGCATTTCGGCATCGATTTCATGGGCACCTTCCGCGCGCTCGTGACGAATGCGCGGGCGGGCGGCGTGGTGCAGGGCGGCTCCTCGATCACCCAGCAGCTCGCCAAGAACCTCTTCCTCTCCAACCAGCGGACGCTGCAGCGCAAGATCAAGGAGGCGTATCTCGCGCTCTGGCTTGAGGCGAACCTCTCGAAGCGCGAGATCCTGACGCTCTACCTGAACCGCGCCTATATGGGCGGCGGCACCTTCGGCGTCGGCGCGGCGGCGGAATTCTATTTCGGCAAGAAGGTGCAGGACCTCGACCTCGGCGAATGCGCCATGCTCGCCGGCCTCTTCAAGGCGCCGACCAAATACGCGCCGCATATCAATCTTCCCGCCGCCCGCGCCCGCGCCAACGAGGTGCTGACCAACATGGTGCAGGCGGGCTACATGACCGAGGGCCAGGTGGTCGGCGCAAGGCGTCATCCGGCGACGGCGGTGGAGCGCAAGCAGGCCACTTCGGCCGACTATTTCCTCGACTGGGCGTTCGATCAGGTGAAGCAGCATGTCGACGGCCGCGACAAGGTGCTGATCGCGCGCACCACGCTCGACACGCGTTTGCAGAAGGCGGCGGAGGCGGCGCTTGAATCGACGCTGCGGGAATCCGGCGACGCCTATAACGTGCACCAGGGCGCGATCGTCAGCATGGATCCGCAGGACGGCGCGATCCGCGCCATGGTGGGCGGGCGCGATTACGGCGTGTCGACCTTCAACCGCGCGGTCAACGCGTTTCGCCAGCCGGGGTCGTCGTTCAAGCCCTACGTCTACGCAACGGCGGTGGAGATGCTGCACTATACGCCGGACACGATGGTGCTCGACGCGCCGGTCTCGATCGGCAACTGGGCGCCGCAGAATTACGGCCGCTCCTACAAGGGGCGGGTCACGCTCCGCGACGCGCTCCGCCAATCGCTGAACACGGTCGCGGTGCGGCTCTCCATCGCGACCGGCCGCCAGCCGATCGCCGATCTTGCGGCGAAGATGGGCGTCTCCACTCCGCTTCGCGTCACCCGCTCCATGGCGCTCGGCTCCTCCGAGCTCACCGTGCTCGACCAGGCGACGGGCTATTCCGTCTTTGCCAATGGCGGCTACCGCATCTATCCGCACGCCTTGATCGACGTCCGGACGCCGGGCGGCAAGGTGGTCTATGACCTCAACGCGCATCCCTATCCGCGGCAGCGCGTGCTCTCCGAGCAGACCGTGCTGACAATGATCGACATGATGCACACGGTGGTGGAGAGCGGCACCGGCCGGCGCGCGCAGCTCCCCGGCATCAACGTCTCCGGAAAGACCGGCACGACCAACGCCTACCGCGACGCGTGGTTCGTCGGCTACACCGGCAATTTCACCACCGCCGTCTGGCTCGGCAATGACAATTACGCCCCCACCAACCGGCTGACCGGCGGCATCCTTCCCGCCGCCACCTGGGCCAAATATATGCGCGTCGCCATGGCCCACGTGAAGCCGATCCCGCTTCCCGGCCTGCCGCCGCCGACCGACGCCGGCCAACAGCTCGTCGCCGATTCGGCCGATGTCGGCGGAGCGCTCGACCCCGGCGCGTCGGACCGGCTCACCGCCGAAGCCGCCGCCGCGATCGGTCACATCGAGGATCGGTTCAAGCAGGCGGCCACCGAAATTCCCGTCCGCAAGGCGGCGCTCGACGGCCTTGACCAAGGTTCCACGGGCGCTGGCGCGGCACCCCGATCCGCCAGGCCGCGCTCGGCGAGGGCGAAGCGGCGAACCAGTAAGCTGACATGCGATCGGTCGTCGTTCTCTTGCTTGGCGTCGCCGGTGCCATCGCGCTCGGCCTGTGGACCGCATGGCTCGCGGTGCGCTCGCCGGCGCCGATCGACACCATCGTGGTCGGCGCCTGGCAGGCCTGGCCGAACGCCGGAACCGCCGACGCCGATCCCTATTCGCGGGCGCGGCTCGCCAGAACCGGGGAGATCCCTCTCGGCTCGGGCGAAGGCCTGACGTTGCTTGCGCTGGACGATGATTCCGGCGCGCCGCTCACGACCAAATGCGACTACAAGATCGTCGGCCAGACGCCGCCGGCGCGACTTTGGACCATGGCGCTCGAAAATTCCGACGGCCGCATCATCGAGGGGCGGAGCGGGCCGGAGGCGCTCGGCAGCGACGCGCTCCTGCGCTCGCCCGACGGCTCGTTCGAGATCGTGCTTTCGTCGCACCCGCAGACCGGCAACTGGATTTCCACCGAAGGCGGGGCGCCATTCCGCCTCGTCGTCAGGCTCTACGACACGTCGGCGAGGACGGGCACCCAGCTCACCACGCTCTTCATGCCGCACATCACTCGCGGTCGCTGCGCATGAGCGGCCTTGCGCTCACCCATCGTTGGAACTGGCCGCGCCTTGGCATCGGCGGCGTCCTCGGCTTCGTCGCCGGCGTGCTGTTCCTCGCCGGCGCCATTCACATCTGCGCCATCCTGCTCGTCCCCGTCTTTGCCGAGGAGGACGGCTGGTCGCGGCTTGCCCCCTACGCCGGCCAGGAGGAGTTCGCGGAGGTCCCGGTCGCCACCGACCAATCGGACGGCGTGGCGGGACTCGATCCGCTGTTCGTGAACGGCGCCTGCCATATTCAGCTCGGCGATGCGCCGGCAAGCGTCACCGTCGACGCAACCGATCGCCTCTGGTCGCTCGCGCTCTACGATCCGAAGGGCGTGATCGTCTTCAGCCTGAACGACCGAACGGCGGTCGCGGGCGGCCTCGATATGATCGTCGCCAATGCGGCCGAGAATGCCGCGCTCAAGAAGGCGCCGACCGTGGCGACGGAGACGACGATCGTGGCGGAAAGCACCGCCGACGATCTCATCGCGCTGCTCAGGCTCTATGCGCCGACCCGGATAGCGCGCGATGAAGCGCGGCAGGCGCTCGCCGACGCGCAGTGCGCGCCTGCGCCGAACGTCATCCCACAGGCCCCCTCAGGCGGATAGAGCGCCGTCGGCGGGATTGTGCTTGCCGCGAGGCCGACGCCCTTTGGTATCCGGCGTCGGCGGGTGGTCGTGGTATTCGACACGAATGCCGGGGAAAATGACGATCTCTCCGGCAGCTTCGCGGCGATGCCGCGTCCGTTTCGGCGCGCTTGCGGCAAACTGGAAGATCTCAGCCATGTCGTTACCGTGGTGCCCCAATCCGCCGATCTGGCCCCATCATGGTTAACGTCCGGTGAACTCCTCGCCGCCCGGCTCGCGCACGACCTCGACGAAGGCGCGCCCCTCCCGATCCTCGATGTCGACCTGCCAAAGGTCGGGGTCGAAGCGCGTCTCATCCGCCATGCGCGCTTGCGCCTTCTCTTCCGGAACGTGCTCGGCGATGGCGAGGAAGAGACGGTCGCTCGGTCGGTCATCGGCGAACACGCTTTGCGGAGCCGGACCGTAGAGATCGAAGAAGCCGTCGAGCCGGTCGACGACGACGAACACGGCGCCGGCTTCCGCCGCGCCGTGCCGCGCAATTGAGATGTAAGCGCCGGCGGCTTCCGCCCGGCGCCGCAGCGCCGCCACCCAGAAGTCGGTGCGCAGCCGGTCGATCATCACTTATCGGGCATGGCGCCGATCGCTCGCAGCTCGATCACCAGCCCATCGCTGATCTCGCCGGTGACGGGGAGATCGTGGTCGCGTTGGAAGCGCATGATCGAGGCGCGCGTCTCCTCTCCGACGACGCCGTCCGCGATGAGCGGACCGTAGGCGGAAAGGGCAAGCGCATTCTGCACCGAGACGACGAGCGGATCGGGTGGCGGCGGTGGCGCGTCGCTCGCCGCAGCGGTGGCGTTCGCGAGCTGGGTTTGCGCTCCGCCCGCGCGGATCGCGGCGAGAAGGTCGGCGCTCGCCTTGCCCGTCGGCGCGCGGCCGGTTGCCTGTTCGAAGGATTCGATCGCCGCCGCGGTCTGCGGTCCCGCGATGCCGTCGAGCGGACCGGAGTAGCGCCCGGACTGGCTCAGCGCCTCTTGCACGTCGCGCACAAGTGGATCGCCCTTCTCGCTCGCCGGCGTCTCCGACGGCCTGCGCGTGGAAAAGAGCGGCGCCGGATGCGGCCGCGGCTGCAGGAGAAGCGCGTTCGTCGCGATTGCCGCACCAATCGCCAGGAACGCGGCCCCGGTGATGGCGCCCGGTCGCGTCAATTGTGCAAGGATAAACGCACTGATTTCAGCCGGCTTCGACACGCTCTTCGGTTCTCCCTTTCGTGGATGCGACATCCGCCAGGTCAAGCCTGACGCTCAAGACTTGCCGACCCGAATTGCGATCGACGACAAGGGTCCCGCCTGCTTCTTCGACGAGCGCCCGCAGCGCGGCAAGCTTGGGCGGATCGCCCGGAGCCGCTTCTTCCTTCTCGCTGTCGAAGGCGATGCGCAGCAGCACGATACCCTTCAACCGGCGCGCGTCAACGCGGATCGCCCCGCCGCCGGCGGCCGCGCCTTCGGCATGCTCGATCAGGAGATGCGCGATGCGCCGTCCGATCTGGCGGTGGCAGGCGGCGCGGAGGCAAGGGGCAATCTCGCTCGTCAGAGCGATCCCGTTCGCCTCGGCCTGCGGACGCATGCGCTTCAGACCAAAGACGACGGCCTCGCCGATATCGCAGACGCCGCCGGTCGCTGCCGTCGCGTCTGCCGACGCGGCGAGAAGCCGTTTCGCTTCGAGCGCCGGTAACGGCGGCGCAACGTGCGGCTCGGCGGGCGTGGCGGAAGCGAGGCGTAGGGAGACCATGCCCCCGTCACAGGGCGCGACCGTCCAGGCCGCGGCATCGCCTTCGAGCATGAGCTCGGCCGGCGCGCCGTGCGCCTTGCAGCGACGTACGGCATCCACGACCTCCGGCATCGCGGACGGATCGAAGAGGCTTGCGAGAGGATGCTCGAAGGCATCCGGGAGAAGGCGCAGTCGTTCGCGTGCCGCGCGTGTCGCTGCAAGCACGATCCCCTCATCGTCCGCGATCAGCACCGCCTCGGACGGCGCCAGTTCGTCGAGACAGGCGACCCGTTCGCGTGCGGCCGCACGCGAGCGCGGAGCCGTGCCTGCCGCCGCGATGCCGCGCGGCGCGAGGAACGAGCGGGCAAGCGCCGGGGCGGCTGCAAAGAGCGGCGTCATCAGCGCCGCCGCGAGCCCGCTTCGCGATAGCGGCGCGGCGCCGGAGAAAAGATAGAGCACCAGCCAGCCGACGAGCGCGGCAAGCACGATGCCGCTGATCAGCGCGGCGCGTTGCGGCTGGCTCGACGCGAGCGCATGCGAGATCGCGAGGTAACCCGAGGCGATCGCAGCCGGCACGGCAAGCGGCGCGCCGAGGACGAGCGACGAAAGCATGAGGAACGGAAGCCCGACGAGCGCGGCAAGCCCGGCGGCCGCGATCGCGCGTGCGGCAAGCGCATCGCGCGTCGCCTCAGCGCCGCCGACGCTCGCTGGCGCGCCGAGCGGCGGGACGGCGGCGAGAACGAGCGTCCGAAGATTGAAGCGAAGCGCGTCCCAAGGCGATTGCCCGGCAATCGAAGGCATCAAACAGCCTTTGCTCGGCGTAAATTACGGCTCGCACATTCGGCAGCCGATTTTAAGGAAGGCTGAAACCTGCGGTCGGAACCGCCGCTTGGCCGCGGCAATCGGGGCGAAAGATAGCGTCAGGGTTAAGGCATGCTTTCGGCGGGGTTGCACGGCGGTGTCCGCTTAGAAAGCGTTAAGCGCGTTTTTGAAAACCCCTCGACATTGGCGCCCGCCGGAAACCCACTTTTCATATCGAATTGTTGCTATCCGCCGGAGAGGAAAGGCTCGACCACAGGGAGCCGCAGGGAACAGGGAGCGGCAGGGAACGGCATGTTTTTGTTGCGTTCGATCTTCTGGCTGACGACCGTCGTCATGCTGCTCCCCGCATCGCCGGACGGGAGCGAGCCGGCGCCGCGCGTCAGCCTCATCCACACGGCCTATGCGGCGCGCGCGCTTGTGCAGGACCTCCAGGGTCTCTGCGACCGCAATCCGGAGGCCTGCGCGACGAGCCGCAAGGCGCTGGTGCTGTTCACGCGAAAGCTAGAGACCGGGGCCGGCATCGTCTCCGCCGGTATTGCCGCCGGCGAGCGGCAGGCTGCGCCGCAGGTCGATCACGGGACGCTGACCGCCGCCGACCTTGCGCCGGCATGGTCGGTCGCAGACGCCGCGCCGCAGAAATAGCGCTTCCGCCCCGCGGCCGATTGCGCCGGTCGGCAGGCTCACCACTTATGCTAGGGTGAGCCGCATGAATTCAGCACCGACCATCGACGATCTCATCGAGAATTTCGATTTCCTCGACGACTGGGAAGATCGCTACCGCTACGTGATCGAGCTGGGCCGCGGCCTGCCCGAGCTCTCCGCCGCCGAGCACAGCGAAAAGAACAAGGTGCGCGGCTGCGCGAGCCAGGTGTGGCTCGTCAGCAAGTTCCACGACGACGGCGAGCCGCGGCTCACTTTCCGCGGCGACAGCGACGCCCATATCGTGCGCGGCCTGATCGCCATCCTGCTTGCGCTCTATTCCGACCGCACCGCGCGCGAGATCGTCGACGTCGACCCGGAGGCGGTCTTTCGCCGCATCGGCCTGCGCGAGCATTTGACGTCGCAGCGCTCGAACGGCCTCTCGTCGATGGTGGCGCGCATCCGCGCCGACGCGAAAGCGGCGCTCGCCGATGCTCAGCTGATTTCCGGCCGATAGTCGTCCGCGCCCCAATGGCGGACCTTGCGCGACGCGGATCTCCCGGTCGCGATCGCCGTCAGCCCGTAGTGACGCGCGAGCGCCTCGAGCGCGATCCTCAGCACGAGCTTCGCCGAACGCGCCGGCCACCGCCGCTCGCGCTCCACCGTCTCAAGCCCCTTCAGGAAGCAGCCGACGTCGACGAGCACGCCTGACAGCTCCGGCCCGATCGCTTCGATCGCGCGGTCGAAGCGGATGCGCGCGGCAAGCGCCATGTCGGTCAGATCGGGGATCCCGCCGCCGTCGCCGGCGCGGCGTCCGGAACTCACGCTCGCCGACCAATTGGCGGTCACGCGCGGCTGCAAGCGGCCGATCTCGAAGTCGCGCCTGAGCCGCTCGGCCGCCTCGCTCTGATGCGGTTTCAGCCAGGGCTCGCCGTTCTTTCCGGTGCGGCGCGCAAGCGACGACAGCGGGCTTTCATCAAGGTCGACGAGGACGCGCGCGCCGTCGCCGCCAAAATGCTTCTCGCCGATGTCGCCGTGCTGGCTGAGGAACGGGTGCGCGGCGCTCGCCCGTCGCTTCAGCCACGCCGAAGCGCTCGGGGCGGCCGCGAACTCTCCGGGCGCTCGCTCGATGAGGAGGCCGCTTGCGCAATGCCGCCGCACAATTTCGGCGGAGACGGACGAGGCGTGCGCCGCCCCGGCGAGCGTGAAGCTTCCGTCCGCGGCGGCGACGAGCCTTTCGGCGGGATTTTGGGCGAGATGGGCGATCAGAGCCGCGCTCGCCGGTTCGGCCTTCTTCGCCATCAGACGGCGCCGAGCGCGAGAAAGGCCTTCTGCCAGCGGTCGAGGGTGGCCTCCAGGCAGACGAGCACGCGATCGAACTTCGGATCGTCGCGGCTGTCCTCAACGCAGGCACAGGCATGCGCGACAGTCGTGCGGTCGCGGCCAAAGCTTCGCCCGACATCGGAGAGGCTCAAGCCGAAATGGACATGCGCCAGATACATCGCCGTCTGCCGCGCAAAGGCGGCCGCCGCGCGCCCGCGTTTCTTCGCCCGCAGCTCGCCGATCGCGATCCCGAGCGCCGTCGAGACGAGCGCCTCGATGAACCGGCAGGCGGTCTCGCATCCCTCTTGCCGCACATGCATCCGCCCGGCTTCCGCGGCGCCGCAACTTTCGATAGCCATCCGTTCCTCCCACAAACTAGGATTGTATTCCTATAATCCAACAGGAGGGGGCGGGGATAAGTTCGAAGGCCGCACCGGAATCTGAGATCCGCGAAATCAATCCCCGCCGCGGCAGGCGGCATCAGGATGGCGTATCGGCAACAGAGGCGGCGGGCCGAACGCCGGAATTGAGTGATCCGCGATACGAACGACAGAACCGGCAAAATGCGGCTCGACCGCGCGGCCGCACGTGCGATCGAAAAGACGGTCAGGGCCGGCGCCGCGCAATATGACCGTATGCGCGACCTTCCGAAACTTGCGCGGATCAGTCCGGCCGATTTCGCAGACGAGACGATCGCGAGCCTGGACGCGATCGTCGTCCGCCTGGAGCGGGCTCTGCGGGCCGAACGCAACCGCGCGCGGTCAGGTCATTGGACCTACGACCTCAACCGGCACATCGCGCTCCGCCAGGCCTATCTCGCCGAAACGGAACGGCTCGCCGCGCTAAGGGCCGCCGAGCGCTAAACGCATTTCGTTGTCGCGACGCGACCTCACGCCGTTCGCGCCACCGGGTGGTAATCCGCGAAATATTGCGGCGTCTCTTCGACCTCCATCTCCGTATAGGAGACGATCGCGACAAAGAGGTCGCGTTCCATGCTGACCCGGATGCTCCTGATCTCCAGGGGCCCGTGCGCCTCAAAATCCCGCAGCCAGCCCGACGCGGCACCGCGCGCCTCGCCGGCCGTCTGGGCCGCAAACGACTTCCGCTTTTCCGCCATTTGCCCCTCGTCTGCGAGAGCCGGGTCGCCGCCTTGCCGATCACGGTCACCGCGAGGCGAATGATCGGTAAGAACGGTTTAGCTTTTGTTAATCACGCCAACGCGAACCGCGGGCGGCGCTGCCCGCAGCTCAAATCAAGCGATCTCTGAGCCGCCATATCGCCGATTCCGCGTAGGTCGGATCGATCTCGATCCCGATCCCGCGGCAGCCGAGCTTCTGCGCCGCGAGAAGCGTCGAGCCGATGCCGAGGAAGGGATCGAGCACCACGGCGCGGCTCTTCCCGTGCAGCTTGATGCAGCGTTCCGCGAGCGCCACCGGGAACGGACTCGGATGGTGGTCGCGTTGCGATTTCGAGCGGATCGTCTCGTAGGGGATGAACCATACGTCGCCGGCGCAACGCCGGTCTTTATCGTGGCGCCAGCGCGCGATGTTCGACTTGTCCTTGAACGGAACGCCGATCGCGAGCCGGTCGAGCCGCGTCTTCCCCTCCTTGGTGAAATGGAAGACGTGCTCGTGCGTATGGTTCAGGTAGCGGGGGGAATTCACCGGCTTGAAATGCCCGAACGTGTCGTCGCCGACAGACACCGACTTCACCCAGACGATGGCGTTTTGCAGGACGAAGAGATCGCGCAGGGTCGCGGCTGCATCCGGCGCGATCCACGGGTCGGAGCAGGTTCCGGCGATGTTCAGGAAGAACGAGCCGTCATCCTTCATGACGCGCTTGACGCGCCGCGCGATCGACCCGAGCCAGGCAAGATAGGTCTCGCGGTCGCCGCCGTCGTCATAGGTCTTGTATCTGAGGCCGATATTATAAGGCGGCGAGGTGACGACGACGTCGACCGACTGCTCGGGAAGCTCGGCAAGCACCTCCGCGCAGTCGCCGATGACGACGGTCTGCTCGCCGATCTCGACCACCGGCTCGCGCTCCCGCGTGGCGGCCTCGGCGATGAACTCCGCAATCTCGGTCCGGTCCAGCACGGGCGGCCTCCTCGCCTCCGGGACGCGAGCGAGTCTGCCGGATTCGGCCATGGCCCGCATCCGGCAATGGCGGAAATCCAGTGGAATTCTGCAAAGCGCGCCGTCAGGCCTGAAGTGCCGTGGCGGCGGGAGGAATCGCGCGCCTATTCGTGCCGGAGCGCCTCGATCGGGTCGAGCCTTGCGGCGCGGCGCGCCGGAAAGAAGCCGAAACCGACGCCGATCGCCGCGGAGAACACGAAGGCGAGCGTGATGATCTCGGGGTTCAGGATGAAGGGCACGCTGAGGAGCCCCGAGGCGATGCCCGACAGGCCGAGGCCGAGCGCGATCCCCAGGAAGCCGCCGAGGAGCGAAAGCACCACCGCCTCGACCAGGAACTGCATCAAGACTTGCCCCTCCTCCGCGCCGATCGCGAGCCGGATGCCGATCTCGCGCGTGCGCTCGGTGACCGAGACGAGCATGATATTCATGATGCCGATGCCGCCGACGAGGAGGCTCACCGCGGCGACCGCCGCGAGAAGCCCGGTCAGCACGTTGGTCGTCGAGGTCATGGTGGCGATCATCTCGGCCGTGTCGTTGATGCGAAAGTTGTCGTCATCCTTGCCGGTGACGTGGCGGCGCTCGCGCATCAGGTAGGTCACGTCGCGCTCGATCTTCGACGTCTCCACGCCGTCGGCGGCCGAGAGGAAGATCGAATTGACATCCGTCGAGCCGGCGAAGCGGCGCTGCACGGTCCGGATCGGCATCACCACGATGTCGTCCTGGTCCTGGCCGAAGCCCGTCTGGCCTTTCAGCGGCAAAAGGCCGATCACATTGCAGGAGACGGTGTTCAGGCGAATCTTCTGGCCGACGGGGTCGCTGGCTCCGAAGACTTCCTTGCGGATCGTCTCGCCGATGATGCAGACCGCGGCCCCCGAGCGGATCTCGCTGTCGAGGAACTCGCGCCCTTCGGAGGGCGCCCAGTCGCGGGCAAGGAAGAAGTCGTTGGTGGTCCCGGTGACCGAGCTCGTCCAGTTCTGGTCGCCGTTGACGACCTTGACGCTGGCCGAGACCGTCGGCGCCACCGCCTGCAGCCCGCCGATCTGGTTCTCGATCGCATCGACGTCGGCCATGGTGAAGTTCGGCGCGCCGGCTTCGCGCGGACCGAAGCCCTGGCCCGGGCGGAGGAACAGGAGGTTGGTGCCGAGCGCGGAAATCTCCGACTGCACCTGCGCGGTCGTGCCGTTGCCGATCGTCACCATGGCGATGACCGCGCCGACGCCGATCACCACACCGAGCACCGTCAGGAACGAGCGCAGCGCGTTCCTGAGGATGGCCGTCAGCGCCAGCCTGACCGTTTCCCACAGCATCAGGCCGCCACCCTCCGCTTGCCGTCCGATTCCACCTGCCCGTCGAGGAAGCGGATGACGCGCGACGCATAGTCGGCCATCTCCTGCTCGTGGGTGACGAGCACGACGGTAATCCCCTCCTCGGTGTTGAGCGCCTCCAGGAGGCGCATGATCTCGTGGCTCATGGCCGTGTCGAGGTTGCCGGTCGGCTCGTCGGCGAGGACAAGCGCCGGCCTCGTCACGATCGCGCGGGCGATGGCGACGCGCTGCTGCTGGCCGCCGGAAAGCTCGCTCGGGCCGTGCGCCTCCCAACCCTTGAGCCCGACCTTGGCCAAGGCCTCGCGCGCGATCTCGCGGCGCTCGCGCCGCTTCATGCCGCGATAGATGAGCGGCAGCTCGACGTTCTCCAGCGCCGTGGTGCGCGGAAGCAGATTGAAGCCCTGGAACACGAAGCCGATATAGTGGCGCCGCAGCAGCGCCCGCTGGCCGCGCGTGAGCGTGCCGACGTCGACGCCGCGGAAATAATAGGCGCCCGCCGTCGGCGTATCGAGGCAGCCGATGATGTTCATGGTCGTCGACTTGCCGGAGCCGCTCGGCCCCATGATCGCGGCGAATTCCCCGTCATCGATGCGGAAATCGACGCCGGCGAGCGCGCGCACCTGCGCCTCGCCCTTGCCGTAGGTGCGTGTGACGCCGTAAAACTCGATGAGCGGCAGCCTGTCTCCGCGCGGTTCCGCCATCGCGGCCTCTATTTCGCCGTCCGCGAGTTCACGATGACCGCCGCCCCGGGCTGAAGCGGGCCGCTGAGAACTTCGGTCCAGCTGCCGTCGCTCGCGCCGACGCGGACGTTCACCGCTTCGGCGCGCCGTCCTCAAGCACGTAGAGCGGAGCGCTCGCCGCTTGCCGGCTCCTCGACCTTCGCCACGCTCGTGCGCGGCGGGCGCGGCAGCAGGAGACTAAGGATTCCGCCGCCGCTCCGCCGCGTCGTCGTCACGGCCGAGGTCGGGGCGAAGCGGAGCGCCGCGTTCGGGACGAGCAGCGCGTTGTCGACCTTCTTCGTCGACGATGTCGGCGGTCGCCGTCATGCCGGGGAGCAGAAGCAGGTCGGAATTGTCGAGGCTCAAGACGCCGGTATAGGTCACGACGCCGTTGATCGTCGCCGGGGCGACGCGCACCTCGCTCACCTTGGCGGGAAAGCTACGCTCGGGAAACGCCTCGACGGTGAAGGTCGCGTCCTGCCCCGCGCGCACCTGGCCCACATCCGCCTCGTCGATGTCGACCTGGAGCTGCATCGAGGCAAGGTTCTCCGCCAGCGTGAAGAGCACCGGCGCTTGCAGCGAGGAAGCGACGGTCTGTCCCGGCTCGACGTTGCGGCTCATGACCACGCCGTCGATCGGCGAGCGGATCGTCGCCTTGCCGAGATTGGTCTCGGCGGTCGCGAGGCTGGCTGTGGCGACCGCGACATCCGCCTTGGCAACGGCGATGCCGGCGGCGGCCCGCTGATAGTCGGCCTCGGCCGTGTCGCGATCCGACTGCGAGGCAAAATCCCTCGCGGTCAGCGCCTGCGTCCGCTTCAGCGCCAGGTTGGTCTGGTTCAACGTCGCCTGGGCCTGTTGCAGCGTCGCCTTCTTCATGGCGAGCGTGGCGCGGGCGCCGTTCACCGTCGCTTCGAGCGCGTCGGTATCGAGATCGGCAAGCACCTCGCCGGCGGTGACCTTGTCGTTGTAGTCGGCCTTCACGTCCTTCACCGTGCCGGAAAGCTCGCTCGAAATCTCCACCTCGTTGGTCGGTTCGACCGTTCCCGTCGCGGTCACCGCTTCGATCAGCGCGCCGCGCTTCGCCGCCTCGGTCACATAGCGGACCGAGCTGCCGGAATTGCCGCTGAAGAACGCAAGATAAAGGCCGATCAGCGCCACGACGACGACGACGGCGACGATCGATGTTGCGCCGCGACAGCCAACGTCGGGCCGGCGAGTTGCTGAGCCCCAGTGTCTTCGCCACGTCCGCGGGCGGGGCGATTTTTTGCTGCACGTTCATGCGGCTCCGTTTCGCAGGGAATTGTCTCAGAAGTTTGCCAAGAAAGTCTATCGAAACCGCGAAAAGAACCGTTGATGCACGTCAAGAGCCTCTAATCCGCCCGATGTCCGGAAAACCACCCAAAATCGCGCCGGCGCGCTTGCTTTCGGGGCCGTGGCGGTCGTAGTCGCGGGCAGGTTCCTTTGGCGATCGGTCGAAGACATGGTCAATCCGATCCTGGTCGAGGTTACGCGCGGCGGCCGCACCGAGAGCCGTCATCGCGGCGCGGTCGCGATCGTTGACGCCCACGGCAAGCCGCTTCTTGCGCTCGGCGACGTCGAAGCGCCGGTCTATCCGCGCTCGGCGGTGAAGGCGATCCAGGCGCTCCCGCTCGTCGAGAGCGGCGCGGCGGATGCGTTCGGCTTCCGCGACCGTGAGCTTGCGCTCGCGCAGGCCTCGCATGGCGGCGAGCCGGCGCACGTCGCCGGCGTTCTTGCGATGCTCACTGCCGCGGGGTTCGAGGAGGCGGCGCTTGAGTGCGGCATTCACGCGCCGACCTATCCGCCGGCCGCGGCGGAGCTCATCCGCCATGGCAAGGCGCCTGGCCCGATCCACAACAATTGCTCCGGCAAGCATGCGAACTTCCTCGCGCTCGCGCGGCATATCGGGGTCAACCATCGCAACTACGTCGCGCGCGAGCACCCGGTGCAGCAGGCGGTCGGCGAGGCGCTCGCGAGCGTGACCGGCGCCCCCCACGGCGCGGAGAATTGCGGCGTCGACGGCTGCTCGATCCCGACCTATGCGGTGCCGCTCAAAAGTCTTGCGCGCGGCTTCGCGCGTTTCGCGACCGGTGTCGAAATGCCCCGCACGCGCGCGGCGGCGGCTCACCGTCTCTATCAGGCGGCCATCGCCGAGCCCTTCTATATCGCCGGGACCGGACGCTTCTGCACCGACGTGATCGCGCTTCTTCACGGCGCCGCGCTCGTCAAGACCGGTGCGGAAGGCGTCTTCTGCGCCGCGCTCGCGGGCCTCGGGCTTGGCGTCGCGCTCAAGGCCGATGATGGTGCGACGCGCGCCGCCGAAGCGATGATGGCGGCGGTGCTGGCAAGTCTCATGCCCGAGCACGCCGACGCGCTTGCGCCGCGGCTCAGCCCCCCGGTCACGACGCGACGCGGTGTCAAGGTGGGCGAGATCAAATCCGTCAGCGAGGCTTTCAAGCGGCTCGGCTGAGACGGCGCGTACCGACCGTGGCCCTCCCGCCTACGGGGTCACGGCGAGATCCTGCGCTTCATTCTCCTTCACCGGCAGCGCCTTGCCGAGCCGGTCCGACTCGAACGCGAGGTCGAGCACGTGCTGCAGCTCCGCTGCGCGGCGGAAGCTCGGCTCGAAATTTTCGCCCTTGCGCACGGCGTCGATGAAGGTGTCATAGGTGTTCGGCACCGGCGGGCAGTCGACCTCGCGCCAAGTCTGCGTGTCGACATCCTTGCCGGCGCAGACTTTGAGACCCATCGCCTCGCTCTCGAACCAGATTTCGAGCCCGCCCTTCGACCCGTAGACGCCGAGCTTTTGCGCATTCGCGTAGCCCGGCGCCCAGCGCGTCGCGTGCACCACGCCGAGCGCGCCCTGGTCGAACTCGATCGACATGACGAAACTGTCGTTGGCGTCGAGGCCATAGGCGCCGATGCGGTTCCCTTCCGCCTTGCCGTAGGTCTTCAGGCGGCAATGCACCGAGGCCGGCATCTGGTCGGCAACATAGGCGGCGAAATCGAGGATGTGGATGCCGAGGTCGCCGAGCACGCCCTTCGACCCGTGCGCGCTTGAGAGCCGCCACAGCCAGCGCTCCTCCGTGCGCCAGTCGCCCCAATGCGTGCCGACCAGCCAGGAATGCAGGAACGCCGCGTCGATATGGCGGACGTCGCCGATCATGCCGTCCTCGACCAGCGCGCGCGCCATCTGCATCACCGGCAGGCCGCGATAGCGAAGGTTCACCATGTTGACGATGCCCTTCGCCTCGGCCGCCTCCGTCATCTTGAGCGCCTCCGGATAGGTCGGCGCGAGCGGCTTCTCGCACATGATCGGCTTGCCGGTCTCGATCAGCCGCATCGTGGTCGAGTAGTGCACGGCGTCGGGCGTCACGTTGGTGACGGCATCGAACTCGCCCCAGGCGATCGCCTGGTCGAGGTCGGTGAACCATTTCGCGATTCCGCGCTCGCTGCAGAACGCCTTCAGCCGCTCCTCGGCGATGTCGACGCCGGCGGCGATCGTGCAGCCCGGAACCGCGTTGAAGAAGTGCACGTGCCGGTCTGCCATCGCGCCGGTGCCGAGCAGGAGAATGCGGATCGGCTTCGGAGTCATGGCATTGAGTGTCTCTGGAAGAGGCCCTCATCCTGAGGTGCAATGCCGACGAAGGCGGCATTGCCTCGAAGGGCGCGCTGGATAGGGCTGGACGTGCGGTGTTGCGTGCTTCGAGGCTCCCCGGACTGGCGTCCGGGTTCGCACCTCAGCATGAGGAACGTTTGGGCCTCCAAATCGCTCATCGGAACCCCGTCTCGCCGGGCGCATGGAGATGCGGGCCGCGCGCCTCGATCTTCTCCGGCGCGCGCTCGACCGGGACGTTCGGCGCCGCCTCGATCCCCTTCAGGCGCGGCAGAGGATTGTGCGCCCAGCGCACCGCATTTCGGAGAACCTGCCCGATCTCCGGCTGATGATAGATCGGATAGGTCTCGTGGCCGGGCGAGAGATAGAAGATGCGCCCTGCCCCGCGCCGCCACGTCATGCCGGAGCGGAACACCTCGCCGCCTTCGTACCAGGAGATGAAGAGCGTCTCGTCCGGCTCGGGCACGGCGAAGGGCTCGCCGTACATCTCCGTCATCGGCACCTCGATCCGCTCGCCGAGGCCGGCCGCAATCGGATGTGCGCGGTTGATCACCCAGAGCCGTTCGCGCTCGCCCGCCTCGCGCCATTTCAGACTGCACGGCGTCCCCATCAGGCGCTTGAAGATTTTGGAGAAGTGCCCGGAGTGGAGCACGATCAGCCCCATCCCCTCCCACACAGCGAGCGCCACGCGCTCGACGATCGCATCGGCGACGTCGCCATGCGCCTTGTGCCCCCACCAGAGGAGCACGTCGGTCTGATCGAGCCGCGCCTCGGAGAGGCCGTGCTCCGGCTCCTGCAGCGTCGCGGTCGCGGCAGTGATGTCGGCATCCTTCGCGAGCGCCGCGGCGATCACCGCGTGCATGCCGTCGGGATAGATTTTTGCGACCTCCGCATTCTCGCGCTCGTGGATATTCTCGCCCCAGACGAGGGCCCGGACCGGCATCGCGAAATCTCCTCTGATCTCTAAATCTTCTTTGGGGCTCTCATGCGACCTTGCGGCCGAGCGCCGTCAGCCATCGCCGCATCCGCTCGACGGCTTCGTCCAAGACTTCATCGCGCTTCGAAAAACACAAACGCAGGAACGTGTTCGGCGGATTCGCTCCATAAAAAGCCGAGACTGGAACGGAGGCAACTCCGGCCTCGATGGTCATGCGCTTCGCGAGCGCCGCGTCGTCGCCGTCAAGCCCGAGCGGGCGCATGTCGAGCGTCAGGAAATAGGTCCCCTGGCAGGGAATCACGCTGACGCCGAGAGTTCCGGCAGGCCTCGGCCAGCCGATCGCGCTTTCTCTGAAGACCGTCCGCCAAGCCGCTGAAATAGCTTTCCTCCTTGGCGAGACCGTAGGCGACCGCCTTCTGCAGATCGGGGGGCGTCGTGAAGGTGGTGAACTGATGCGCCTTCACGATCGGGTCGAGCAGCGCGGGCGCCGCGGTGACGTAGCCGACCTTCCACCCGGTCAGCGAAAAGCTCTTTCCGGCCGAGCCGATTGCGACCGTCCGTTCGCGCATCCCTGCAAGCGAGAGCATGGAGACGTGGCGGGCGCCGTCGAAGACGATGTGCTCATAGACCTCGTCGGCTATCACGTAAGCGTCGTGGCGGATCGCGAGGTCGGCGATGAGCCGCAGCTCATCGGGCGAATAGACCTTCGCCGCCGGGTTCTGCGGATTGTTCAGAAGCAGCGCCTTGGTGCGCGGCGAGAAGGCGGCGGCCAGCGCATCGCGGTCAAGCGCCCAGTCCGGGGGCGTCACGCGGACGAGCTTCGGAATGCCGCCGGCCCGTCTGACCAGCGGCAGATAGCAGTCATAGAGCGGCTCGATCAGCACCACCTCGTCGCCCGGCTCGACGATCGCGTTGATCGCGTCGGAGAGCGCCTCCGTCGCGCCGGAGGTGACCAGCACTTCGCGCACCGGGTCGACGTCGAGGCCGTGGAAACGCTTCCAGTTCGCCGCGACCGCCTCGCGAAGAGCCATCAGCCCCATCATCGGCGGATACTGGTTCGGCCCTTCGATCAGCGCCTCCGCGGCTTTTTGGCGGATATCCTCTGGGCCGTCGACGTCCGGAAAGCCCTGACCGAGATTGACCGCCTCATGCGCGATCGCAAGCCGGCTCATCGCCTCGAAAATCGTCGTCGGCAGGCCGGTATAGACGGTGTTGGTGGGCTTCATTTCGCGCGTCCGCCAAAGCCGGCTGAGCTAACCCGCTCCGGCCAGCACCCGCAAGGGTGCTTGCGGCGGTCTCCTTCTTATCCGTCGGCGGATTTCAGCCGCGGCGGGCCGGCGGGGCGGCACGTCGGGCGCCTCCCCCGTGCTCCCCGGCGGCGCGAGGCCTTGGACACGAAAGGCGCGACGCGGCGAAGGTCGTTGGGGACATTCTTAACCTCGCCTCGGCAAATTTCGGCTGTCTCTCCGAGAGGATTGCCCGAAATGGCGCAAGCCCAGGCGCGTTACGACGACGATCAGAGCCCGATCGATCGGCTGAGAAGCGATCTTCGCGACGATGCGGAGATGTTCCATCTCGCGCCCGTGTCGCTGTGGCTTGAGGACTACAGCGGCGTGAAGAAGCTCTTCGACGCCTGGCGGAAGGCGGGCGTCACGTCGCTTCGCGAACACCTCCTCGGCGATCCCTCCCGCGTCAAGGTGTGCTCGAACCTGATCCGCGTCATCAAGGTCAATCGCGAGACGCTCAGCCTTTTCGGCGCCCACGACGTCCGGCATCTGATCGACAATCTCGGCAGCGTGTTTCGCGACGAGATGCTCGAGCATCACATCGAGGAGCTCGTGCAGCTCTGGGAGGGGCAGACGGCGTTCGAGAGCCACACTGTGAACTACGCCCTCTCCGGCCGCCGGATCGATGTGCATCTGAAGGGCGGCATCCTGCCCGGCTATGAAGAGGATTGGGGCCGCGTCCTCCTTGCCCTTGAAGACGTGACGGAGCGGGAGGCGGCGCGGCGCGAGCTCGCGGCGAGCGAGATTTACGCCCGCGGCCTGTTTCAGCATTCGCCGGTCTCGCTGTGGGTGGAAGATTTCAGCGGAATCCGGCTGCTCCTCGACGAGCTGCGCGAGCTGCGGCATCAGCGACTTCCGCGTCTTCACCGATGTGCATCCGGAATTCGTGCAACGCTGCATGAGCGAGATCCGCGTTCTCGACGTGAACCGCCATACGCTGGAGATGTTCGCGTCGCCCGACGTGCCGACCCTGCTCAACCGCCTGAACGAAGTGTTCCGCGACGACATGACGGAGCATTTCAGGGAACAGCTCATCGACCTCTGGCACGGCAAGCTGTTCCAGCTGCGCGAGGCGGTGAACTACACGCTCGAAGGCAATCCCTTGAACGTCCACGTGCAGTTCTCCGTCCTTCCGGGCTACGAGAACGACTGGTCGCTGGTACAGGTGGCGCTGACCGACATCACGGCACGCAAGAAGGCCGAGGGCTATCTCGAATATCTCGGCAAGCACGACGTTCTCACCAAGCTCTACAACAGGTCGTTCTACGTCGACGAGCTGGGCCGCCTGGAACGCAAGGCGCCGGTGCCGGTCACGATCGTCATGGCCGATCTCAACGGTCTCAAGGAGACGAACGACCGGCTCGGCCACGCGGCGGGCGACGCGCTTCTGAGCGAGTCGGCGAAGTCTTGAACAAGGCGGTGAGCAAGCCCTGCACCGCCGCACGCATCGGCGGCGACGAGTTCGCCATCCTGTTGCCGGCGACCGACGAGCGCCAGACCCTGACGGTCCTCGAGACCATCCAGAACGTGCTCAATCTCAACAACCAATTCCATTCGTCCGCGCCCATCACGATGTCGCTCGGCGCGGCCACCGGAGCGCCCGGAGAGCGGCTGGAGGAGATCGCCAAGCGGGCGGATGCGGCGATGTACAAGGCGAAGCGCGAATACTATCTGTCGCAGGAGTATCGGCGCCGCTCCGAGAGCGCTGCAACGGACGACAGCTGAGCGCCCGCGACCCTCACGCACCTTCGAGCTGATAGCGCTTCTCGGCAACCGCTTCCGGCGCGGCGTCGTTCACGACCTTCGGGATGTCGATGGTGAAGCGCGTGCCGCGGCCGACCTTGCTGTAGAGGTTGACGTGCCCCTGCAGGCGGCTTGTGACGAGATTGTAGACGATGTGAAGGCCGAGGCCGGTATTGCCGGTGCTTCGTCCGGTCGTGAAGAACGGATCGAAGACCTTGGCGACATTTTCCGGCGGAATGCCTCTGCCGTCGTCGGCAAAGACGATCCTGATCGTGTCTTGGCGCGGCTCGCTGACGCGGATCGACAGCCGGCCTGCCTCGCCCGGGGCATAAGCGTGGGTGAGCGCGTTGGTGAGCAGGTTGGTCAGCACCTGGCCGAGCGCGCCCGGATAGGTGTCGACCAGCACGCCCGGCGGACACTCGATCAATACCTCGTGCTTGGTTTTGCGCAGGATCGGCCGCAGGCTCGTCAGCAGGTCCTGCAGCCAGGCATCCATGAGGAACGGCCGCCGCTCGCCGCTCGCCTGGTCGGCCGCGACCTGCCGGAAACTGTGGACGAGGTCGGCGGCGCGGGAGAGGTTGCCGACCAGAAGGTGGGTGCCGTCGCGCATGCGCTCGACGAAATTGTCGAGCACGGAGCGCTGCAATTTTCCCGTCACCGCAAGGTCCCGGAACCGCCGCGCCTCGTCGCCGAGATGCGTCGCGGTGGTGAGCGCGATGCCGAGCGGCGTGTTGATCTCGTGCGCGACGCCGGCGACGAGCTGGCCGAGCGAGGCGAGCTTCTCCGCCTGGATCAGGTCCGTCTGCGTCTTCTGCAATTCGGCCAGCGCGGCGTCGGCGCGATCCTTCGATTTCCTCAGCGCCTGTTCGCGGCGGCCGATCTCGGTGATGAAGACGTTGGTGGCGCGCGCCATGTCGCCAAGCTCGTCACGCCGCTCGAAGCCGGCGATCGGACCGGCGCGGGCATTCTCCGATAGCTCCGCCATGCGGCTCTGCAGGAGACGCAGCGGCCGCGTGATGGAGCGCGCCACAAGAAGGCCGGTGAGCGCGCCGACGAAGAGCCCGATCGCGGCGCCGAATACGAGGATGGTGCGCACCAGCGCGCCGATCTGCTCGGCGTTTCGCGTCAGCGTCTCGTTCAGGAACCGCGCGCCGTCGATCATGCGGCGGCTGGTGGCGTCCATCTGGTCGAGGATGCGGTTCTGCTGGTTGAACCCGTCGAGCGTCGCGGCGACGCTCTTCCGCCATGCGTCGAGGGCATCGACCATCTTCGGCCGGATGGCAAGTTCGATCGGCACCAACGAAACGACGCCGCTCAAGCTCTTCCCCTTGTCCAAGATCTGGGAAAGAGCCCCGGTGTCGCGACTGGCTACCGCGGCTGCGGCGCGGCTCGTGAGCTTCAGCGTCTCGCTTGCGACATTCTGCACATCGCGCTGTGTCGCCGCGGACTGAACGGAGCGCGTGATGAGATCCGTGATCTGGCTCTCAAGCGCCGCATCTTGGCCAGCGCCGGAGTGGAGCTTGCTGTTGGCGTCGGCAAGCGATTGCAGGATTTCGATGTTCGTCTGGTGCTCGCTGTCGCGGGCCGCGTCGGTGAGCTTGATCATGGCGTCGGCGCGCGCCGCCATGTCCGCTACGAGGCCGTCATTGTTCACCGTGACGTCGACCAGCTTGGTCATGCTCACGCGGTAGCGCTGCAGAGCGTCGGTCGCCTCCTTCGCCGCGTCGGTGCTGGCGGGATCGCTCGCCACCTCGGAGAGGCGGAGCAAATCGAAGCGCGCCTGCTCAGCGTAGCTCAGGAAGAGCTCGTAGTCGTGCGTGCGCTCGCCTGTCCGGGTCGAGAGGAAGTCGTCGCGCGTCGTGCCGGCGGAGAGAAGGTTGCGGTAGATCGTGCCGGCGAGCACCGCGCCGGACCGCGCGCGATCGGCCTCGCTCAACAGCATGATAGCGGCGAGCGCAATCGCCGCCGCTATCGCGATCGGAATGCCTCCGACCAGAAAGACCTTGTAGCTGATCCGCATACCGTAACCCCGGCGGGCACCCCGCGCCCGGCGCCCACCGATCTTACCAGAGGGGGGCGGAGGGGGGCGAGACGCGGCAGTCGCGCCGGGCGGGGGATCGAGTGCTGCGGCAGGCGCATCCATGGCCGTCGCAGATATCGGGGCGTCAGTTCTGCGCAACCTCGGAAGGAATGCGCAGGAGAACCGTGGTGTTGGCGTCGGCCTGGGAGGCAATCAACACCGTGCGCACGTGCGGCGCCGGGCGGCCGTCAGCCATGATCAGGCAGGCGGAGTCGATGTTCGGCCAGGTCGCGGCCGCGCAGTCGATTCCGGCGGGAAGATCGCCTTTCGCGCTTCTGACCGGCGCCTCGGGCACGACCGGGTCGGTGGTCGAATTGCCGGCTACCGCGAAGGCGGTATTGATGCGATCCGCGGCGACATTGCCCTCGGCGGTGCCGCGTGCGTGGGCAAACGGCGCGACGAGCACTCCAACCGCGATCAGAGCGAGGCCGGCCAGGATCGTGGCGGCGACGAATTTGCGTGAGCTGGTCATCTTAGTCCCTCCGGAGCCTCTTTGGGCTCCCCCTGTTGGTGGAGGGTATAGCGGAGCGCCTTTTCTCCCTGTTTTCGCGGCGGAGAGAAATGTGTTTCGTCAACGCCTCGAATGTTTCTTGCGGCAGGCTTACGACGAAACAATTCGCGGAAAGGCGCGTCGGGTCGCCGCCGCTCAGCCCTCGCCGCCGGCGTCGGGCGAGAAGACGTAGCCCGCCCCGCGCACCGTCTTGATGACGCGCGGATGCGCCGCGTCGGGCTCGATCTTCTTGCGGATGCGCGTGATCCTCACGTCGATCGCGCGGTCGAAGGCCTCAGCGTCGCGTGCCTGCGCAAGGTCGAGCAGCCGCTCGCGCGTCAGCACCCGCTTCGGGTTCTCCGCAAAGGCCTTCAGAAGACCGAACTCCGAGGCGGTGAGCGGATGCTCGTTCCCCTCCTCGTCGCGCAGCGTGCGCGCGTCGAGGTCGAGCCATTTCGTGCCCATTTTCACCGTGCGGTTCGGATCGCCCGGTGCCGACGGCGGCGGCCGCCGCGCTCCGCCGCAGCACCGAGCGCACGCGCGCCAGGAGCTCGCGCATCTCGCACGGCTTCGCCAGATAGTCGTCGGCGCCGAGCTCAAGCCCCACCACGCGATCGATCGGGCTTGCCGTCGCCGTCAGCATGATCACCGGCACGTTCCCCGACTGCTTCAGGAAGCGGATCAGCGAGAGCCCGTCCTCCTCCGGCATGTTCAGGTCGAGGACGACGAGATCGGGCCGTGCCTTGGCAACCTCGGCGCGGAGCGACGGCCCGCCCGTGCAAAGCGTCACGTCAAAGCCGTGCATCTTCAAATAGTCGCCGATCATATCGCGGGCGGCGGCCTCGTCGTCGCACACGAAGATGTTCTGCTGCTGGCTCATTCCGCATCCATGTCTTGCGGCAAGGGCAAGGCGATGATGAAGACGGCACCGCCCGACGGACCGCGACTTCTCCACGAAGATACGGCCCTTGTGAAGGTCGATGATGCGCTTGGCAATCGAGAGGCCGAGGCCGGTCGAGCTTTCGCCCGCCGTCGGCTTGGCGGAAAGCCGCTGAAAACGCCCGAAAACCCGGTCCTCGTCCTCCGGCGAAAGGCCGGGGCCCTGGTCGGCGACGCGGATCAGCGCCTCCTTGCCGACGCGGGTGGCGGTGACGTCGATCCGCCCGCCGAGCGGGCTGTACTTCACCGCATTCGAGATCAGATTGTCGACCGCCTCGCGCAGCCTCTCGGTGTCGCCCTCGACGCGAAGCGCCGGCTCCACGAAAACCTTGAGGTCCTGGTTCTTGGCGAGCGCGAGCTTGCGATTGCTCTCCGACACCTCCGAGACGAGGACGCCGAGGTCGAGCGTGTAGGTGCGCACGGAAATGTCGACCGCGTCCGCGAGCGCGTCTGAGATCAGATCCTCCACCATGGCGGTCAGCCGGCGCGCGGATTGGCGGATGTGCTCGATCTGGTCGCGGGCCTGGCGTTCGGGGAGCGGCGAGCGGGAGAGCAGCTCGGTCAGAATTTCCGTGCGGCCGAAGATCACGCTCAGCGGATTCTTCGAGATCGTGGGCGACGGTGCCGAGCATCTCGCCCTTGAAGGCGTTCGCCCTTTTCAGCCGCTCGCTCTGATTTTCCAGCCGCTCCTTGGCGGCGAGGAGCTGCCGGGTGCGGC
The DNA here is from genome assembly GCA_963750115.1 of uncultured Alphaproteobacteria bacterium. Classification (GTDB taxonomy): domain Bacteria; phylum Pseudomonadota; class Alphaproteobacteria; order Rhizobiales; family Afifellaceae; genus DASWJZ01. Next base: position 301,927 of record CAVVPM010000001.1, read on the forward strand.
GCGCCACCTTCTCCTCCAGCCGGAGATTGGCGCGCTCCAGCGCCTCATAGAGCGTCACGTTGTCGAAGGCCGCGGCGAGGCGGCTGCAGAAGACCGCGACGAGCGCCTTGTCGGTGTCGGAGAGGCCCCTGTCGACGTCCATCAGCGCCACCAGCTCGCGCCCGCTGCCGGTGCCGATATAAAGAACGCTGCGGCCTTCGGAGAAATCGTGCCGGCGACTCTCGAAGGTCGCGTGGATAAGCGTCGCAAGCTGCGAATTCGAGCGCGCGGCGGCGGTCTGTTGCGGCATATTCGCGGTAGCTGCCCGAGCCGGCGAGCACGGAGAGCTCGTCCCCCCGCTCCACCTCGCGCAGGACGAGGATGCCGGCGCATTCGACCGCCATCAGCGATGCGAGCTGCGTCAGCACCCCCTCCGCAAGGCGCTGCATGGAGCGCTCGTCGAAGAGGGCCGCGGCGGCGTCGATGATGATCTCAAGTCCGCGCCGTGTCTTCACCAGCTTCATCAGCTGCTCGTAGCTTCGAAGCGCCGCGGTCAGCGTGGTGAAGAGCTTGTCGGCGGTCAGCTCCGTCTTCGCCTTGTAATCGTTGATATCGTAGTCGATGACGACGCGGCGCTCGGGCGCCTGGCCGGGCTGCCCGGTTCGCAGGATGATCCTGACGGTCTCGTTCTTCAGCTCGTTTCTGACGAACTCGACCAGTTCGAGCCCCGCCCCTTCCGTCTCCATGACGACGTCGAGCAGGATGACGGCGAGTTCCGGCTCGCTGCGGAAGAGCTCGCGCGCCTCGGCCGCCGAGCGCGCGGAGAGAAGCTCCAGCCCGCGGCCGTGAAGCTGGAAGTCCTGAAGCACGAAACGCGTGCCGGTGTGCACGCCCTGGTCGTCGTCGACGATCGCCACCTTCCAGCGCGGCAGCGCAGACGCGGGCGACGGCGCCTCGTCCTCGATCAGCGTGATGAATTCGGCCTCTTCGGCCATTCGAGCACTCCCGGCGCAATCACGGCGATTTTCGCGTGTTAGGTCGCAGAGGGAAAGGGGGCGAGGCGCAATTCGGGGCCTAGAGGCCCCGTTTCCGGAACTCGGAGAACAGTTCCTGGTGTCCGAAATCACGGTTTCAATGATGCGCGCGCGGCGTCGCCGCTACGATCGAGCCGTGCAAAACAGCGCCGCTTGCCTACCACAAGTCGCCGACCGGAGATAGGATTTGGACTTCACGTCGCCTGATTCGCGAGCGACTTCGTGGCAACCGGGAGCACGGTATGACACCGGAAGGAAAAGCGGCAAGGGGGCCAGCCGATGACGCAGCTTTCCGGTCATCGAAGACGGAAGCGGCCGTCGGGCCCGCCGCGGCGTTGAAGCGCTGGAGCGCGCCGATGGTGATCCTCGCTTCAGGCGTCGACCAGACCAAGAACGGTCCCCCTGGGGCACCCTCGGACAGCGTGAGTTCCCTTGATTCCTAACCGATCGGCGCGACTATGTGGCGTCTCCGCCGGAATGGCCGCCTTCACGGCCGCGCAAGGCTTTCAATCCGCCATCGGTGAAGCCGAGAGGGCCTGAGGCCTGAAATGGATGGAAAAGAAGAGACCCTCACCGGCGACATGACTGCCCGCGCCCTGCGCGACACGTCGAGCGAACCGCCGACCCGGCAGCGGAAGGACTGGAGCGCACTGCGCGTGATCGTCGGCTCCGAGGTCGGAGGCGACACCGGGGCGTTGGTAGGCGGCGCTTCGGATGCAAGCACCCTCCCGACCGGTTCCTGAAGCGACGGTTGCGTTGGAGCCTGCTCCGCCGAGCCGAGCGCTTTTCCGTTATGCCCGGCCGCTCGGCCGATCCTCGAAACGTGATCGCCATTCTTTCGCGGGTGCCTTGCGATGCGATTTGCCGGCATAGTGGCGCTGAACGGAGGGGCGATCGAGGGGCGACGCCAAGAAAGGCTCGCCGCCGTGCTCTCCCCGCATGTCCGGCGGCGCGCGCCATCGGTCCGTCGCACCCCGCATGCTGCCTTCGTTCAAGGCGGGATCGCTGACCCATCGCCGCCCGGCGTCCTTTGGGCCGGGTCCGCTCGGCTTGACAATTACGACTACATCGCCGCGGCGACCGGCGCACCGCCCGGCGCAAGCGAGACCGGGCTTGTCGCCCGCGCCTTCGCGACCCGCGGCGTGTCCGGCCTGGCGAGCATCCTCGGCGCCTTCGCCTTTGCCCATTGGAGCGAGGAGACGCAGACCTTGACGCTCGCGCGCGACTGCGTGGGGCGTCGCTCGCTCTTCTATCATGTCGGACGCGACTGCGCCGTCTTCGCTGCGAGCCTTGCCGACCTTCTCGCATTGCCCGACGTGCCGCGCGAGCTCGACGAGGGGGCGCTCGCAAACTTCCTCGCCCTCAATCACCACGAGAGGGAGGCGACGTGCTACCGGGGCATCCGTCGCGTGCCGTCCCGCTTCGTGGTCAGCATCTCGCGAAAGGGCGTCGATCAGCGCCCCTATTGGAGCCCGAACCTCGACCCGCGGCCGATGACCTCGCGCCCCGAGGACCTGGTCGAAGAGGCGCGCGCGCTCCTCGACCGCGCCGTCGGACGGGTGATCCGCGGTCTCCCGAAGGTCGGCATCCAGACGAGCGGCGGCTTCGATTCGAGCGCCGTCGCGGCGACCGCCGCGCGGCTCGGCGCCGCCGAGGTCACCTGCTACACCGGCGTTCCTCCGTCCGACCTCAAGCGCCAGGCGAGGCGCGGCCGCTATCTCGACGAGCGGCCGAAGGTCGAGGCGCTGGCACGCATGCATCCGGGGCTCAGCGTGCGCTTCGTCACGCCGCGCG
>CAVVPM010000002.1:0-54696 GCA_963750115.1 uncultured Alphaproteobacteria bacterium
CCAGCCTTCGCTTGCTTAGCAAGCTGCGGCCTTCGCGCCCCTCCCCTCGCCGCCCGGTTTCAGCCCGGCCCCGACCGATGCTATGCGGTGTGACCCCAACCCGTTCCCGATGTCAGCATGATTCCGATCTTCGACGGGCACAACGACGTGCTCCTTCGCCTGAGCCGCGCGCCCGAGCCGGGCGTGCAAGTTTTCTCGAGGCACGAATACCGGCCACCTCGATCTTCCGCGCGCGCGGGCCGGCGGATTCGCCGGCGGCCTCTTCGCCGTCTTCGTGCCGCCCGAGGGCAGCAAGGCAAGCGGCGACGACGTGATGCGCGCGCCGACCTACGACGTGCCGCTTCCGGCAGAGCTTGCGCTCACGCGCGCTCAGGCCGTCGCGCTCGACATGGTCGCGCTCCTGATCAGGATCGCGCGGCAGTCCGGCGACCGCGTGCGGCTCTGCAAAAGCGTCGCCGAGATCCGCGCGGCCCTTGGCGCGAGTGCGCTCGCGACCGTGCTCCACATCGAAGGCGCGGAGCCGATCGACCCGGATTTCAAGATGCTCGAGGTGCTCTACGCCGCCGGTCTTCGCTCGCTCGGGCTAGTCTGGAGCCGGCCGAATATCTTCGGCCACGGCGTTCCCTTCCGCTTCCCGAGCGCCCCGATACCGGCCCGGGACTGACCGATGCCGGCAAGGCGCTGGTCAAGGCCTGCAACGAGTTGAAGATCGTCATCGATCTTTCGCATCTCTCCGAAAAGGGCTTTTGGGATGTCGCGGCGCTGAGCGACGCTCCGCTCGTTGCGACACATTCGAACGCGCACGCGCTGACGCCCCATTCCCGCAACCTGACCGACCGCCAGCTCGCCGCGATCCGCGAGAGCGGCGGCATGGTGGGCATCAACTTCGCCACATGTTTCCTGCGCGAGGACGGGCGCATGTTGCGCCGATACGCCGCTCGAAACGATCGTGCGCCACGCTGATCATCTGATCGGAGCGCTCGGGGCCGATCATGTCGGGTTCGGCTCGGATTTCGACGGCGCGGTGGTGCCGCAGGATATGCGGGACGTGGCCGGCCTGCCGAAGCTCTTGGAGGCATTCCGCGCCGCCGGCTACGACGAGCCAACGCTTGAAAAGCTCTGCTTCGAGAACTGGCTCGGGTTGCTCGCGCGCACTTGGGGCGCGTGAGTGCGCCCTGAAGAGAAGTCGGAAACGTTCCGCCCGAGGCAGGGTCGCGTCGCGATCCGTAAAACCATCCGCGAACTCTCAAGCGCAATTCGAACTAATCATTATCCGCATTTTTAACGCGTCTCTGCCACCACATCCTGGGATGGCAAAGTTGAACCGGATCACGAACCGCGCATTCGAGACGCGACCCTCTTCGACAACGGTTGCCGCGGGCAAATTTGGAAGCCCCGGCGCCAGATCTTCGAGCCCTCTGGCAGACCCCGTACGTGGAGCGCGTGCATGCTGATCGGCGACGTCCTCATTGCCCAGGGCCTCGTCACGCGCAAGGACGTGGAGGCGGCGCTCGAGCTGCAACGGAGCCAGGGCGGAATCCTCGGCGACATCCTGGTCGCCATGGGGAAGCTGCGGCCGGCAGACCTCGAGCGGGTCATGCACAGCGCGCCCGCAGCCCCGGCCTCCTCGATCGAGGAGACCGGCCTCGGGCTGCAGACCTGCTGAACCTCTGCCAAGGCGATGCATTCCGGCGCCGAAATGCCGTCGGTCATCGCGGCATTCTCAAGCTGCCGCATCGCTGTGATCCAGCTGACGATCGAGCAGGCAAAGGAACGCAAGCTGCTGGACATGCTCGGGTCGATCGGCACTGTCGGCTACCTCCGAGCTCCGCTACGCGCTGACCGAGAAGGGGCGGCAATGGGCGCCGACGCCCTTCGCCAGAACCAATATATCGGCCCGGCGCCCGGTGCCTCTTGCAGCTTTCGTCGACCGCATCCAACGCCAGCGCATCACCAACGAGCGCGTCGAGCGGCCGCGATCGACGCGGCCTTCGGCAATCTCGTCGTCTCGGACGAATTCGTCCCCACATCGGGCCGGCGATCAATTCCGGCCGCTCCATCCTGCTTTACGGCCGCCGGGGAACGGCAAGACCTCGTCGCCGAGACGGATCGGCTCGATCTTCAGCGAACCATCTACATTCCCTATTGCTTCGAGGTGGAAGGCCAGATCATCAAGGTCTTCGATCCCGGCATTCACAAGCGCATCGAGCGCAGCACCGGCGTCCCGGGCGCCGGGACGCTGCGGCGCGAGGATTTCGACCAGCGCTGGGTTCCCTGCCGCCGGCCCTTCATCGTCACCGGCGGCGAGCTGACGCTGGAGATGCTCGACCTCTGCTTCAATACCTCGGCGAAATTCTACGAGGCGCCGCTGCACATCAAGGCGCTCGGCGGCAGTTTCATGATCGACGATTTCGGCCGCCAGATGGTCAGCCCGAGGCCCTGCTCAACCGCTGGATCGTGCCGCTCGAAAGCCGCATCGAATATCCTGAAGCTGCACACCGGCAAGAGCTTCTCGTTGCCGTTCGACGAGCTCGTGATGTTCTCGACCAATTCGTCGCCGCGCGACCTCATGGACCCGGCCTTCCTCCGCCGCATCCCCTATAAGCTCGAAGATCGGGGACCGAATCGCGGAGGAATACCGGACGATCTTCAGGGTCGTCGCGCAAAGCGCGTTCGGCCTCGAGGCGTCCGGACGAGATCATCGACTCGTGATCCGGCATCTCCGCGTGGAGACGATTTCCCGCTTGCCGAGCTATCAGCCCAAATTCCTGGTCGACCAGATCCGCGCGGCGTGCAAGTTCGAGGGAGTCGCCGCGCAGTTCCGGCCGGAACTCGTGACCATGGCCCTCGGCAATCTCTTCACCAAGGATACGCCGGGCTTCGGACGACCCGGAAATTCCGAGAAGATGCAGCCGGAGCTCGAAGCCGCCGCATAGGCGGCTGATCGCCGGCGGCAAAGCGAAAGCGGTCAAAGAGGCAAGGAGCGCCCGCCCTCAGGCGACGTCCGCGGCCTTGTCCCTCGCGATGCGGTCGGGATGCGCGAAGACCTCGAAGCCGTCGTCGCGCGCGACCGCGACAAGCGTGATCCCCGCCTCGTCCGCCATGCGCACGGCAAGTGCCGTCGGTGCCGAGACCGCGACGAGGATCGGGCTCCCAAGCACCGCCGCCTTCTGCACCATCTCGACGGAGACACGGCTCGTCAGCAGGAGCACGCCGTTCGATGCGCCGAGGCCGGCGCGAAAAACGCCGCCGACGAGCTTGTCGAGCGCGTTATGCCGGCCGACATCCTCGCGCGCTAGAAGGAGTCCCCTCCCCGGTTGAAAGAGACCCGCGGCGTGGACGGCACGCGTCTCGCGAAAGAGCGGCTGCGCGGGGCCAAGCGACTTCAAGGCGCCGGCGATCGCCGCCGGGTCGAGGCGAAGATCGCCCGTCACCTTCGCCGGCGGCTTAAGCGCCTCGGAGAGGCTGTCGATGCCGCAGAGCCCGCAACCGGTCGGTCCGGCGAGACGGCGACGACGCGCCGCAAGCGCTTCGCCGCGCGGCTTCGAGAGCCACATGCGGATCTCGACGCCGCCAGCCGCCGGCATGATCTCCAGCGAACGAAGGTCGGAAGGCTCGGCAACGATCCCTTCAGTCAGGCTGAAGCCGAGGGCGAAGTCCTCAAGATCGGCCGGCGTCGCCATCATCACGGCCTGCGTCGAGCCGTCATAGGTGAGAGCGATCGCGGTTTCCTCCGGAACGGCACGCCGCGCCGCCGCAGACTTTCCCGACCGATAAGCGACGTCTGTCAGCCGATCGAGCGGTGCAGGAATCGTATCGGCCGCTCCGTCGTCCTGATCGCGCCGCTTCATTCGGCGGCCGCTTTCTCCGCCGCTTCGTCGCCCTTTGCGTCCACCGGGCCGGCGCGCCGGATCGCCTCGCGGACCTGCGGATGCAGGCCCTCGCCGCCCGCGGCCGCATAGTCAGCGAGCTCGCGCCGCATGCGCTTCGTCCAGAACGCGCGGATATGCTCCTCGATCCCGGCGACCGCCTTCTCATCCCCGTAGGGCGCGAAGAAATCGGCGGCCTGGTTCGCGACGCGGATGAGCTTCCCGAGCTTCTCCGTCATACCCGAAGCCTGCACGGCCGGTTGCGCCTGCGGTTCACTCGGCGGCATCGAGATGCGTCTCCACCCGGCGCATCGTGCGCGCCTCTTCCTCGAAATGCTCCTGCCAGGCCGACGGGCCGTTGGTGCGCCGGACCTGAACGGCCGTGACCTTGTATTCCGGGCAGCTCGTCGCCCAATCGGCGAAGTCGGTGGTAACGACGTTTGCGCCCGAGATCGGGTGATGGAACGTCGTATAGACGACGCCCGGCTGCATCCGCTCGCTCACCTCGGCGCGCAGCGAAATCTCGCCGGAGCGGCTCTGGATCGCGACGAGGTCGCCGGTGCGGATGCCGCGGTTCTCCGCATCGAATGGATGGATATCGAGCCGATCTTCGTCATGCCAGGCGACGTTCGCCGTCCGCCTGGTCTGCGCCCCGACATTGTATTGCGAAAGGATGCGCCCGGTCGTCAGGAGAAGCGGGAAGCGCGGGCCGGTCCGCTCCTCGGTCGGCACGAATTCCGTCAGCATGAAGCGGCCCTTGCCGCGCACGAACTTGCCGACATGCATGACCGGCGTGCCTTCCGGCGCATTGTCGTTGCATGGCCACTGCACCGAGCCGAGCCGATCGATCTTGTCGAAAGAGACGCCGGTGAATGTCGGGGTGAGCCGCGCGATCTCGTCCATGATTTCAGACGGGTGCGAATAATCCATCGGATAGCCGAGCGCATTCGAGAGCGCCACCGTCACCTCCCAGTCGGCCATGCCGGAAAGCGGCGGAATGACCTTCCTGACGCGACTGATGCGCCGCTCGGCATTGGTGAAGGTGCCGTCCTTCTCCAGGAACGAGGCGCCCGGCAGGAAGACATGCGCGTATTTCGCCGTCTCGTTCAGGAAGATGTCCTGGATGACCACGCATTCCATGGCGCGGAGGCCGGCGGTGATGTGCTGGGTATCGGGATCGGACTGCGCGATGTCCTCGCCCTGGATGTAGATGCCCTTGAAATTGCCGTCGATCGCCTCATCGACCATGTTGGGGATGCGCAGCCCCGGCTCGTTCGAGAGCGGCAGGCCCCAGAGCGCCTCGAAATTGTGCCTGACCGCGTCGTCGGCGACGTGGCGGTAGCCGGGAAGCTCGTGCGGGAAGGAGCCCATGTCGCACGACCCTTGCACATTGTTCTGGCCACGGAGCGGGCTGACGCCGACGCCGGCCCTGCCGATATTGCCGGTCGCCATGGCAATGTTCGCCATGCCCATGACCATGGTCGAGCCCTGGCTGTGCTCGGTGACGCCGAGCCCGTAATAGATCGCCGAATTGCCGCCGGTCGCGTAAAGTCGCGCCGCCGCGCGCACCTCCGCTGCCGGGACGCCCGAGACCTTCTCCAGCGTCTCCGGTGAATTCCGCTCCTCGGCGATGAAGCGCGCCCAGGCCTGGAAATCCTCCATCTCGCAGCGCTCGCGCACATAGGCTTCGTCGACGAGCCCTTCGGTCACGACGACATGCGCCATGGCATTGATGACGGCGACATTGGTGCCGGGCAGCAGCTGCAGGTGATGCTGGGCCGCCACGTGCGGTGATTTCACGAGGTCGATCTTGCGCGGATCGATGACGATCAGCCTTGCCCCCTCGCGCAACCGCTTCTTCATGCGCGAGGCGAAGACCGGATGCGCGTCGGTCGGATTGGCGCCGATCACGACGATCACGTCCGCCTCTTCGACGGAGATGAAATCCTGCGTTCCCGCGGACGTGCCGAAGGTCGACTTGAGGCCATAGCCGGTCGGCGAGTGACAGACCCGCGCGCAGGTGTCGACGTTGTTGTTGCCGAAGGCGGCGCGCACGAGCTTCTGGACGAGATAGGTCTCCTCGTTGGTGCAGCGCGACGAGGTGATGCCGCCGATCGAGTCGCGGCCATATTCCGTCTGGATGCGCCGGAACTCGGAGACGGTGTGTTGGATCGCCTCCTCCCACGTGACCTCGCGCCAGGGATCGGTGGTCTTCGCGCGGATCATCGGCTTCACGATGCGGTCCTTGTGCGTCGCGTAGCCCCAGGCGAAGCGTCCCTTCACGCAGGAATGGCCCTCATTCGCCTTGCCGTCCTTGTAGGGCACCATGCGCACGACCGTGTCGCCGCGCATCTCCGCCTTGAACGAGCAGCCGACGCCGCAATAAGCGCAGGTGGTGACCACCGAGTGCTCCGGCTGGCCGATCTCGATCAGCGATTTCTCACTGAGCGTCGCAGTCGGACAGGCTTGCACGCAGGCGCCGCAGGAGACGCATTCGGAGTCGAGGAAGCCCTCGTCAATTCCGGCCGCAACCTTCGAATCGAAGCCGCGCCCGTCGATGGTCAGGGCAAACGTCCCCTGTACTTCCTCGCAGGCCCGCACACAGCGCGAGCAGACGATGCACTTCGACGGATCGAAGGTGAAATAGGGGTTCGACTCGTCCTTCGGATGCCAAAGGAAATTGGCGGCGCCGTTCGACTTCGCAAAGACGTGGTTCTCGCCCTCATAGCCGTAGCGCACGTCGCGCAGGCCGACCGCGCCCGCCATGTCCTGCAGCTCGCAGTCGCCGTTCGCGGCACAGGTCAGGCAGTCGAGCGGATGGTCGGAGATGTAGAGCTCCATCACGCCTTTGCGGATGCGGGCGAGCCGCTCCGTCTGCGTGTGGACCGCCATTCCCGGGGCGACCGGCGTGGTGCACGACGCCGGTGTGCCGGCGCGCCCCTCGATCTCGACCAGGCAGAGACGGCAGGAGCCGAAGGCGTCGAGCATGTCGGTCGAGCAGAGCTTTGGGATCTGCGTCCCCGCCTCCATCGCCGCCCGCATGATCGACGTGCCTGCCGGCACGGTGACCGGCATGCCGTCGATCGTCAAAGTAACGAGCGTCTCTGATTTCGAGCGCTTGGTGCCGTAGTCGATCTCATGGACGAGGGACATGGTCTCTCTCCTATTCCGCGGCCTCGACCCGCCGATGGGCGGCGCCGGTGAAATCCTCAGGATAATGGGTGAGCGCGCTCATCACCGGGAACGGCGTGAACCCGCCGAGCGCGCAGAGCGATCCGAACTTCATCGTCTCGCAGAGTTCTTCGATCAGCGCGATATTGGCGTCGACGTTCTCGCCGGCGACGATCCGGTCGATCACCTCCACGCCGCGGATCGAGCCGATGCGGCAGGGCGTGCACTTGCCGCAGGATTCGATGCCGCAGAATTCGATCGCAAAGCGCGCCTGCGCGGCCATGTCGACCGTGTCGTCGAAGACGACGATGCCGCCGTGCCCGATCAGGCCGTTCAGCGCAGTGAAGGCCTCGTAGTCGAACGGCGTGTCGAAGAGCGACGGCGGGAAATAGGCGCCGAGCGGCCCGCCGACCTGCACCGCCCTGACCGGCCGGCCGGACGCGGTGCCGCCGCCGATGTCGTTCACGAGCTCGCCGAGCGTCACGCCGAACGCCGTCTCGTAGAGGCCGCCGTGCTTGATGTTGCCGGCGAGCTGGATCGGCATCGTGCCGCGCGAGCGGCCCATGCCGTAGTCGCGGTATTTCTCCGCGCCCCGCCGACAGGATGAAGGGCACGGCGGCAAGCTGAGCACATTGTTGATGACGGTCGGCTTGCCGAAGAGCCCTTTGTGTGCCGGCAGCGGCGGCTTCGCCCGCACCTGCCCGCGCTTTCCTTCGAGGCTGTCGAGGAGCGACGTCTCCTCGCCGCAGACATAGGCGCCGGCGCCCATCCGCACTTCAAGATCGAAGGCGCGGCCCGAGCCGGCGACATCCGCGCCGAGGAGGCCGGCGCGCCGCGCCGCGGCGATCGCCGCGGTCAGGGCAATCTCGGCATGCGGATATTCGGAGCGGAGATAGACGAACCCCTTGGTCGCGCCGACCGCGAGGCCTGCAATGGTCATGCCTTCAATGAGCAGGAAGGGATCGCCCTCCATGATCATGCGGTCGGCGAAGGTGCCGCTGTCGCCCTCGTCGGCATTGCAGACGATATATTTCTGCGCGGCCTCAGCCTTCAGTGCGGTTTCCCATTTGATGCCGGTCGGGAAGCCGGCGCCGCCGCGGCCGCGAAGCCCCGACGCCTTCACCGTCTCGACGATCTCCGCGGGTGCAAGCTTGAGCGCGCGCTCAAGGCCCCTGTAGCCCGCGTGTCCACGATAGTCCTCGAGCGAGCGCGGGTCGACGACGCCGCAGCGCGCGAAAGTGAGCCGCGTCTGCCGCTTCAGGAAGGGAATGTCCTCCGGTCGGCCCGAGGAAAAGCGCGGCCCGGCTTTCCGTCAAGAAATCCCGCATCGAAAAGGTGCGCCACGTCTTCCGGCGCGACCGGCCCGTAGGCGACGCGGCCGGCTGCGGTCTCGACCTCGACCAGCGGCTCAAGCCAATAGAGGCCGCGCGAGCCGTTCCGCACGATGTCGACGCCCGCCCGCCTCTCCGCCGCGATGCGCTCGATCGCAGCCGCCACCTGGTCCGCGCCGACGGCGACGGCGCCGGCATCGAGAGGAACGAAGACGCGCGTCGTCACCGGTTGATCTCCGCGGCGATCTGGTCCGCCTTCTCGGCGTCGATGCGGCCGACGACCTCGCCGTCGATCATCGCCGACGGCGCGCATGCGCAAAGGCCGAGGCAATAGACCGCGTCGAGCGTCACCCGACCGTCGGGCGAGGTCTCGCCGAAATCGATGCCGAGATGCCGGCGCATGCGATCGGCGATCGCGCGCCCGCCCGCCGCCTGGCACGCTTCCGCCCGGCAGAGCTTCACCACGTGGCGTCCCGGCGGCTCGCGGCGGAAGTCGTGGTAGAAGGTGACGATGCCGTAGACTTCCGCGCGTGAGATATTGAGCGCCTCGGCGATCACCGGCAGCGCCGAATCGGGCACGTAGCCGAGCGCCTCCTGCACCTTGATCAGGATCGGCAGCGCCGCGCCCTCGACGTCGCGGTGGGCGTCGATGACCTCCTGCACGGCGGCTTCGTGGCCATTGCCCGACATTCGGCTGTCCTTGATCGCGATTGCCGATCAAGAAATACGAGAATTACGACGAAATCAATAATGCTGGACGGTTGGTTGATAGGATTTCTCTATCAATAGAAATAGAACACCCCGGTCAGGCGAGCGCCGCCGCGATCTTTTTCGTTTCCGCCACAAGCGCGAGCGCAAGCGGCGTCATCGGTTCGCGGTGGGGCACGACAAGGCCCACGGTATGCGTGGCTTCCGGGTCGACGATCGGAATGGCGCGCACCCGGTCGGTCAAGCCGAGCGTCGAGGCGAGCCGCTCCGGCATGACGCTCGCCCAGCGTCCCGTCCGGACATGCGAATAGAGCACGATCATCGAATTCGATTCGAGCGTCGTCTGCGGATGCGCGCCGGCGCCGGTGAGAAGGCCGTCGATAATCCGCCGGTTCTGCATGTCGGGCGTCAGGAGACAGAGCGGCACGGTTCCGACCTCCCCCCAGGTCACGCTTTCCCGGTGGCCGAACGGGCCCTCCGTCGAGGTGACGAGTCGGTACTTCTCCGCGTAGATCGGCACGGAGTTCACGCGTCCGAGCGGCTCGTTGTCGAGATAGGTGATGCCGGCGTCGATCTCGAGGTTCTCCAGCATCGCGAGTATCTCGATGGAGTTCCGCGAAAGGATGGTGAAGGTGACATTCGGATGCTTCTCCCGATAGGGCGTCGTCACGTCGGCGACGACGGCGAGCGCGGTCGGGATGACGGCGATCCGCAGGTGGCCCGCGAGCCCGTGCTTCAGCGAATCGATCTCCTGCCGGAGCGCCCGGCTGTCGCCGACGATCCGCCGCGCCCAGCCAAGCACACGCTCGCCCTCCGGCGTGAACGCACCGAAGCGCGAGCCACGTTGCACGAGGAGCACGCCGAGCGAGCCTTCGAGCTGCTTGATGCCGGCCGAGAGCGTCGGCTGCGAAACCCCGCAGGCCTCCGCCGCCCGCCCGAAATGCCGCTCCTGGGCGAGCGCAAGCAGGAATTCGAGCTTGTCGATCATCGCCCCCAGCCTACATCAACTTCGCCCTTGCGGCGCGGCTTTGACCGGCGGCCGGCCGCGTGCCACGATCCGGCGCGGGGGAGATGACCACGCCGATCATCCTGGAAGCGCTTTGACCACGCCATGGCTGAGATTGTCTTCGACGGCGTGACGAAGCGCTACCCCGGCGGCCACGAGGCGGTCCGCGCGCTCGACCTTGAGATCGCCGAGGGCGAGTTCCTGGTGCTCGTCGGCCCTTCCGGCTGCGGCAAGTCGACGGCGCTCCGCATGGTGGCCGGGCTTGAGGACATCACCGAGGGACGCATCCTGATCGGCGGCGAAGTGGCGAATGACCTTTCCCCGCGCGACCGCAACATCGCCATGGTGTTCCAGAGCTACGCGCTCTACCCGCATCTGACCGTGGCGGAAAACATCGGCTTCGGCCTCCGCGTACGCGGCGCGACAAAGCCGGATATTGCCAAGAAGGTGAAGCAGGCGGCGGAGATCCTCGAGCTCGACGCGCTCCTTTCCCGCAAGCCGCCGCAGCTTTCCGGCGGCCAGCGTCAGCGCGTCGCGATGGGACGCGCGATCGTGCGCGAGCCGCGCGCCTTCCTCATGGACGAGCCGCTTTCCAATCTCGACGCGCGGCTTCGCGTGCAGATGCGTGCGGAGATCGCCCGCATCCAGGAGCTCGCCGGCGTCACCACGATCTACGTCACCCACGACCAGGTCGAGGCGATGACCATGGGCGACCGCGTCGCGGTCTTAAATCACGGCGAGCTGCAGCAGCTCGGCACCCCGCGTGCGCTCTATCACGACCCGGCGAATCTCTTCGTCGCCGGCTTCATCGGCTCACCCGCAATGAACTTTCTCGGCGCGCGGCTTGTCGACGAAGGTGGTGGCCCGACGCTGATTTTCGGTCCGCACCTGATGGAGATCAAGCGATCGGTCGTCGAGCGCAGGCCCGGCCTGCTCGGCTTTCGCGACCGGACGCTCGTCATCGGCGTCAGGCCGGAAGCGGTGAGCTGCCTGCCGTCCGAATCGGAGACCTCGGCCGGCCTAACCGGTGTCGTCGCCTATGCGGAAGATCTCGGCGCGACGCGCCTCGTGCACCTCGACGTCGCTGTGCCGCCGGTCCGGCCCGCCGCGGGCCAGATGGACGAAGCGGAAGAGGAGGCGACGCATCTCGCCGCGCCGCGCGGCCTGACGCGCCTCCGTGCCGTCCTCGATGGGCGTTCTTCGGTCGAGGCCGGCGACCGTCTCACGGTCGTAGTCGACGCGGAGCGCCTGCATTTCTTCGATCCCGCGACGGGGAAGGCGATCGGAACCTGAGGATCGGCCATGCGGGGTTGCCACCCCAACCTCCCCCGTGCGGGGAGGTGGGGCGGCGCTTCGGCGCCTTAAGAAATCCCCCGCGTCATGCCCTGCACGAAATAGCGGTTGAGAAAGAGCGCGATCAGCACGATCGGGATGGTGGAAAAATGCGCCAGCGCGCCGAGCGTGCCCCAGGTGATCTCGTTGGTGCCGTAGGCGGCAAGAAGCGCCACCGAGATCGGCTTCGTCTCGGCGCGCGTCAGGAAGGCCGAGTAGATGAAGTCGTTCCAGCTGAACATGACACAAAGAAGCGCGCTCGCCACGATGCCGGGGACGACGAGCGGCAGCGCGACGCGAAAGAAGCTGCCGGGCAGCGTGCAGCCGTCGGTGAGCGCCGCCTCCTCCAGCTCTCGCGGCAGCGAGCGAAAATAGGAGAACATCATCCACACGACGAAAGCCGAGTTCAGCGCGGCGTTGATCAGGATCACCGCCCACCAGGTGCCGAGGAGACCGATGTCGCGCATCATCAGATAGAACGGGATCAAGGTCGCGATCGGCGGCACCGTGCGGATGGCGAGGAAGAAATAGGCGACGGCGACGGCGCGGCGGTTCTTCGCACGCGCGAGCGCATAGCCGGCAGGGACGCCGATCAGGAGCGAGACCGTCACCGAGCCGAGCGCGATGACGAGGCTGCTTTCGAGGAGATGGAAGAGGTCGAAATAGTGAAAGACGCCGCGAAAATTCGAAAGCGTGGGGGAGAACGCGAAGCTCGGCGGGAAGCTGAAGATGTCGCGCGTCGGCTTGTAGGCGGTGGTGATAAGCCAGGCGACCGGCACCAGAAAGACACCGACGATGGCGACGAGCGCGACGCGCTCCGTGGCGATGACGCGGGTCGACGGCGTTCTGCTCATTGGCGGCGGCTCATCGCGCAAGCTCGTTCGCGCGGCGGTCGGCACGCCGGACCAGGAGGATGAAGATTGCCGAGAGGGCGACGATCGCGGCGATCATCAGATTGGCGATCGCCGCGGCGAAGCCGATATTGAAGAACTGCAGCCCCTGCTTCACGCCGTAAATCATCAGGACATCGCTCGCGCCGGCCGGGCCGCCTTGCGTCGTCGCGAAGATGATGTCGAAGACGCGGAAGGCGTCCATGGTTCTGAGGACGAGCGCGAGAAATACCGCCGGGAGCAGCATCGGCAGGATGATGATGCGAAAGCGCTGCGCCGGCGTCGCGCCGTCGGCCTCGGCGGCCTCAAGCACGTCGGTCGGCAGCGACTTCAGGCCGGCGAGCAGGATCAGCGCCATGAACGGCGTCCATTGCCATGCATCGACCACGACCAGCGTTCCGAGCGCCGTGTGCGGGTCGCCGAAAAGCCCGTGCACCGGCGACAATCCCCATTTCGCCGCGTAATAGCCGATCATGCCGTAATCGGGTGCAAGCAACGCCCGGAAGACCAGCCCGACGACGATCGGCGTGACGGTGACGGGGATCAGAAGGAGCGCCAGGCAGACGCGCTGGAAGGCGCTGTCGCGCCACAGAAGCAGCGCAAGCCCGAGCCCGAGCAGGAACTCCACCGCCACCGCCGACACCGTGAAGGTCACCGTCGTGACGATGGAATTCCGCGCCGCGTCGTTCGCCCAGAGCGCGCGGTAATTGTCGAGCCCGACAAAGCTCCGCGCCGCCGGCCTGAGCAGGCTGTAATCGTAGAAGCTGTAGGAGAAGCCCTGCGCGAGCGGCCAGAGCATGACCGCGATGACATAGATCACCGCCGGGACCGCGAGCATCAGCAGGAAGAGCTGGCGGCGGCGCGCGAAGGAGAGCCGGCTCCGAACAGGCACGGCCGGACCCGAGGCCCGGCCGCCGTTCATTCCATCGACATGCGTGACGGCCAAGCCGCAGCTCTTCCGTCCGATCAGAACAGCTTCACGGCTTCCGCCTGCGCGTCGTCGAGCGCCTTCTTCGGATCGGCATTGCCGACCAGCACCGCATTGACCGCCGTTCCGAGGATGTCCTGGATCTGCGGGTATTGCGGGATGCGCGGACGGTAGTCGCCGTCGCCGTTCATGAAGATCTTGTCGAGCACCGGCAGGAACGGATACTTGGCGAGGAGGTCGGCGTCATGCGTCTCGCTGACCCGGATATAGCTCCCGGCGCCGCGCATGTTCATCTCCTTGTGGACCGCCGGGCTGGTGATCCACTTGATGAACGCCCACGCGGCCTCCTGCTTCTTCTGGTCTATATCGGCGTTGATCGCGATGCCCCAGCCGCCGACGCCGTATTTGACCGGCACGCCCTTGCCCGGAGGCGCCGGCATGATGCCGACTTTGCCGACCACTTTCGACTTGTCGGGATTGCCGTAATCGGCGGCCCCGACCGACCAGGTCTGCATGTTGGCGACAAGCCCCTGCCGGAAGCTCTCCTCGCGTCCGCCCCAATCGTAGTCGACGGCGCCCGGAGGCGCGGTCTCGTCGAAGAGCTCCTTATATACGGTGAGGCTCTTGACGTTGGCGTCGGAATTGAGCGCCGGCTTGCCGCTCGCGTCGAGGATCGAGCCGCCGAGCTGGGCGTTGTACTGCATCCAGTCCTGCGCGACCGCCGGGCCCTTCTGGCCGTTCGCGACCCAGCCGTAGATCGGCTTCGACTTGTCGGTGAGCTTCTTCGCGTCGGCGATCAGGTCCTCCATCGTCGCCGGCGGCTCAAGTCCCGCGGCCTTGTAGAGGTCGGTCCGGTAGGCAAGCACCGCGCCATAGCCGGCGAACGGGAAGGCCACCTGCTTGCCGTCGAAATTTCCGAGGGCCTGCATGAGGATCGGATAGATGTCGTCGACGTTGATCTCGGCGGCGTCCCGCTTGATCAGGTCGGAAAGATCGACCGTCCACCCCGTCTGTGCGAGCTGTCCCGCCCAGACGATGTCGGTCGTCGCGATGTCGTAGCCCTTGGTGTGGCCGATATAGTCGGCGGTGATCTTGGTCAAAAGGTCGGGATAGCCGAGGATGTCGACCTTGACGGTTGCACCCGTCTGCTCGGTGAATTGCGGCGCAAGGTCCGCCATCGGCTGCGCGAACTGGTCCCCCTCCGAAGCGATGTTCAGCGTGATCCCCTCAAAGGGCTTGTCCTGCGCCAGGCTCGGCGCCGCCAGAATCGGCGAAAGCGCGGCCGCGGCGGCGACCGCAAGACTGAACCGCCATTCCATCGTGACCCTCCTGTGATCGCGCGGCCTGCCGGCGCCTCATGGCGGCAACCGATCCCTCGGCGCGCGAGCGCGGCTACCATAAGCCGGCGCCGACCGCGGTGTCCATCAACCGCGCACCGATCGCCTGGCAACGCCGACACGCCGCAAGCGCCTGATCTGCCGAAATATTATGCAAGACATGAAGGGCCGTTGCGTGGCCCGACGTGCCTTCGCACGCGGGTGCCGACACGCTGCTGTCTTGAGCAGCCGAATTGCGCTAACCATGTGACGGAAGTGGCATCTCCAATCAGACGGGAGGGACGCCATGGCCCGAAGCGCGTCGAACGCACGCCGCACGGCGTCGGCAGGCCATCGTAACCTTGGCGAATTGTTGATCGAAGCTCACGGTTTCAGCGCCGAGTTTCCGTTCTTCCTCGCAAACCACATGCCGATGATGCTCGTCGCGCTTGCACGCCTCGGCGCCTCCGACGCGCGGCTCGGCGAATGGTTCGCGACCTATCGTGACGTGAGCGGCCTCGTGCCCGTGCCGCCGGCTGTGCACCCGATCGAGCGGCAGCACTGGGCGGACGCTCTCGGCGACCGCAGCCGCGAGGGCGACTATCGCGCCTTCTTCGCGCAGGAAGTCGCGCGGCTCGGAATAGGCGGCGCCTGCGGGGCGTATCTCCCGACGCTCGTTCCCGGCATCGCCGCAAGCGCGCTGCACGCCTTCATGCGGCTCGCCTACGCGGTGATGGAGAACGATCCGGCCGAGACCGGCGTCGCGCTCGGCTATTGGGCGGCGACCTACTTGCCGCTCGTGCCGGCGACCGGCGCACCGCCCGACACCGACGATCCGGCCGACGATTCTGGTCAGGATGACGTCGGTCGAAGCGTTCCGGCATGTCGAGCCGGAGCGCGATCTCCTCTGGCACTTCATGCGCGAGATGGCGAAGAAGCCGGAATTTTCCGGCGTCGTCGATCAGCTTGAGATCGGTCCGGGTTCGATGAAACGCGTCGCGGCCGCCTCGCTCGCGCTTTATGCCGCGACGATGGACTTCTGCGCGCTCCACGCCGTGACCGGTGCGCATTGGCTGCGCCTGCTCTTGCCTGTCCTTCCCGATCCCTACCTGGCGCTCCGCTATTTCTGGCAGGCGATCGCCGCGCTCTACCCGAAAATCGGCTTCCCCGCTCTGCCCTCGGCGGCGACGCTCGACGAGTGGCGGCGTCTTCCCGCGCCGGAATGGCCGGAGATCATGGCGGCCGCCACGCTCTGCGACGATGAGCACGACATCAGCCTGACCTTCTCCGCCCACGAGGAATGGAAGCTAACCGGCGACCCGCTCTACCAAATCGTCGCCGCGCGGCGCGTACAGGCTGATCGCGTGACGGGCACGATCCTCGCCGACGCGCGCCTTGGCGGCGGGCGGCGCGTCGACATCGAGATCGAGGACGGCCTGATCGCCGGCATCGTCGCGGCGGGCACCGCGCCGACATCGGCCGCCGAGCGAATCGCGGTTGACGGCGCGCTCGTCATCCCCGGCCTCGTCGAAGGCCACATCCACCTCGACAAGACGCTTCTCGGCCTGCCCTTCATTCCCCACCGCCCCGGTGACACGGTCGCCGAGCGGATCGCCGCCGAGCGGGCGCTCCGCCGCACGGTCACGCTTCCGATCGAAGCGCGCGCGATGCGGCTCGTCGAGCAGATCGTCGGCTACGGCACGGTCGCGCTTCGCACCCATGTCGACGTCGACACGCAAGTGAAGCTCGACGGGCTCCATTCGCTCCTGAAGGTTCGCGAGGCGGCGCGCGATCGGCTCGACATCCAGATCGTCGCCTTCCCGCAAAGCGGCGTCATGAAGGAGCCGGGCGTCGCCGACCTTCTCGACCAGGCGATCCGGGAGGGCGCCGATCTCGTCGGCGGGCTCGATCCGGCCGGCATCGACAACGACGTCAAAGGGCAGATCGACGCGATCTTCGGGATCGCGGAGAGGCGCGGCGTCGGCCTCGACATCCACCTCCACGATTTCGGACCGCTTGGCTGTCGCGAGCTGCGCGCGATCGCGGCGCGCACGGCGGCCGCGGGGCTTCAAGGCAAGGTCGCCGTCAGCCATGCTTTCGCGCTCGGCACGGTGGATGGCCGCGAGTTCGAGACGACCGCCGAGGCGCTCGCCGGCGCGCAGGTCGCGATCATGACCAACGGGCCCGGCCCCGTGCCGATGCCGCCGGTGAAACGGCTCCGCGCCGCGGGCGTCACCGTCTTCGCCGGCTCCGACAACATCCGCGACGCCTGGTCGCCCTACGGCAACGGCGACATGCTGGAGCGGGCGGCGCTGATCGGCTATCGCCAGGATTTCCGCTCCGACGAGGACCTTGAGCTTGCGCTCGACCTTGCGACGCATGCGGCGGCCAAAGTGCTCGGGCTTACCAATTACGGGCTCCAGGAAGGTGCCACCGCCGATCTTGTCGCCGTCCGCGCGGAGTTCGATACCCGAGGCCGTCGCCGCGCATCCCCCCCGCGCGCTCGTCATGAAGCGCGGAAAGGTGGTCGCAAGGGAGCGAGGCTGACGGAGCTGCCCTCAACCCTCCCCTTGCGGGAGGGTCGAAAGAAGTAAGCGCCAGCGCCACCGCTTTCGGGGAGGGGTTGACCCCCTCCCGAAATCTGCCGTGCTTCGCCCGCCAGATTTCGACCTCCCCGCAAGGGGGAGGTTATCCGGCGCCCCCCGGCACAATCCCCTCCGGCAGCGCCAGGCAGTGCGACGCGACCGCGCCGACCGTCGTGATCCACACTTCATCGCGCCGCGCCGCGACATGCGAAAGCGCGCGGCGGATATGTTTTAGCCGATGCGGCTGGCCCACAAGATAAGCGTGAAGGGCGATGCCCATGACGAGCGGAGCCGTCTTCGCCTGTTCCAGCATCTCGTCGAACGTGTCGACGATCATGTCGGCGAAGGCGGCGGCGTCCATTTTGCGCGCGACGATCGCGGGGATGTCGTTCACCTCCTGTGGATAGGGCACGGCAAGGATGCGCCCGCCATTGCGAGCGCGCAGGAAGATCGGCTGGTCGTCCATGCACCAGTCCAGAAGATAGGAATAGCCCGCCTCGGCGAGAAGATCGGGCGTGACCGCGCTCTCCGATATCCAGGGCCCAAGCCAGCCGGCAGGCGGCCGACCCTCTTCCTTGGCGATGCGCGCCGTCGCCTCTTCGATCAGAACGCGCTCGTCAGCTTCCGGGAGGCTGCCCTGCCGCTCGGAATTCGTGCGCCCGTGGCCGACGATCTCGTCGCCGCGCTGGCGGAATGCCGCAACGAGCTCCGGGCAATAATCGTAAAGCGCCGTGTTGATCAGCACCGAGGCCGGAAGGCGGAGCGCGTCGAAAAGCTGAAGAAGCCGCCAGGCGCCGACCCGGTTGCCGTAGTCGCGCCACGCATAGTTCAGGACGTCCGGCTGCGCGGAGAGCGCAAGCTCCGCGCCGAGCCCCTCGCCGAAGGAAAAATGCTCGAGGTTCAGCCCGAGATAGACCGCGAGCCGCTTGCCGTTCGGCCAGTCATAGAGCGGCCGGCCGACGATCGGAATATAGTCGTAGCGGCCGTGGCTCGTGAGACGCATGCTTCACCCCTCTCCGCTTCGTCATGCCATGGCTTGAGCATGGCATCCATTCCGTAACGTTCGGGAAGGCCACGGCGGACAGGGAATGGATTGCCGGGTCAAGTCCGGCGATGACGACAAGGCCGGTGTGCCTAATCCATCCTAACGCCGCCGGTGACGTTGATCCCCTGCCCTGTCATGAAGGCTGAAGCATCAGAGGCGAGGAAGAGCACCACCTTCGCCACGTCCTCCGGCTCCTCGATGCGCCCGAGCGGCGTCAGCGACACATACTCGGCGCGGACCGCTTCCGGCGTCATGCCGCGAAGCTCGCCTTCCCAGACGATCTCGCGCTCCTGCATCGAGGTTTTCACGAAGCCCGGGCAGACGGCGTTGACGCGGATGCCGGCGGGCGCCATCTCGCGCGCGAGCGCCTGCGTCCAGCCGAGCACCGCGAATTTTGAGGCCGAGTAGTGCGCAAGAAGTGGCGCACCGACCTTGCCGGCAAGCGAAGCGGTGTTCACGATCACGCCCTTCGTGCCGCTCGCGAGAAAATGCCGGCAGGCCGCCTGGTTCGCCAGGAACACGCCGCGCGCATTCACGTCCATGTTGAAGTCCCAGTCGTCGTCGGAAAGATCGATCGCGCGCCGCATGGTCGAAACGCCGGCATTGGCGACCAGGATGTCGAGCCCGCCAAGGCCGTCGATCGCCGCCTTCGTCGCCTTTTCCACCGAGACGCGGTGGCGGACGTCGATCTCGAAGGCAAGCCCGCCGCCGATATCGTCGGCAAGCGCGCGCGCCGCCGCAAGATCGAGGTCGGCGATGGCGACGCGAGCGCCGCCTGCGGCAAGCGCGCGCACGATCGCGGCGCCGATTCCTTTCGCGCCGCCGGTGACGAGCGCGCGCCGGCCCTCAAGATTGAAAACACCCACCTTCGCCCCCTCCCGTCCTTTTCCGCCCGATCCTTGCAAACGCCGCAGCCGCCGAGCAAGAGTGCCGCGGGCATCGGCGGCAAATTCGCAGCCGTTCTGCCGTCCTTGCGGGAGCGTTCATGATATTCGATTTCTTCGGCGCGCGTCAGAAAGCAGTGATCGCCATGGCCCATATCGGCGCGCTTCCCGGCACGCCGCTCCACGATTCGGCCGGCGGCATGAGAAAGCTCGTCGACGGCGTCTTCAGCGACGTCGAGAAACTGCAGGCGGGCGGCGTCGACGCGATCATGTTCGGCAACGAGAACGACCGCCCCTACCGCTTCAAGGCGACGCCGTCCGGAATCGCCGCGATGACGGCGATCGTGACCGCGGTGAAGCCGATGCTGAAGGTCCCCTTCGGCATCAACTATCTCTGGGACCCGTCGGCCTCTGTCGCGATCGCCTGCGCCACCGGTGCGCAGTTCGCACGCGAGATCTTGACCGGCCTCTTCGCTTCCGATATGGGGCTTTGGCAGCCGAACGCGGCCGACGCGCTGACATTGCGGCGCAATCTCGGCCGGCCTGATCTGAAGCTCCTCTTCAACATCAACGCTGAGTTTGCCACCTCGCTCGATTCCCGCCCGGTCGAGCTTCGCGCCAAGAGCACGGCTTTCTCCTCGCTCGCCGACGCGATCCTCGTCTCCGGCCCCTTGACCGGCCAGCCGGCCGAAATGTCGGACCTGAAAAAGGTGCGCGCCGCCGTGCCTGACCTGCCGGTCTTCGCCAATACCGGCGTCAATATCGACAACGTCAGCGACATTTTCGCGATCGCCGACGGCTGCGTGATCGGGACGCATTTCAAGGTCGACGGCAACACCTGGAATCCGGTCGACGGAGCGCGCGTCAAGCGCTTCATGGACAAGGTCGCGACGCTTCGCTGAGCGATGACAGGAAACGCCAACGCGCTCGTCATCGGTCTCGACATCGGGACCACCTCGACGATCGGCATCTTGGTCGAGCTCCCCGGCACCATCGCCGCCGTCGCCTCGCGCCCGACCACGCTCGCCTCGCCGCATCCGGGCTGGGCGGAGGAAGATCCGGAGGAGTGGTGGCGGAACGCCTGCGCGGTCCTGCGCGAGCTGACGGCGAACGCCGAGGCGCGGCCTGGCGCGCTTGCAGGCATCTGCGTGACCGGCATGGTTCCCGCCTTCGTCGTGCTCGATGCGGAGGACAAGGTTCTCCGCCCGAGCATCCAGCAGAGCGACGGGCGGAGCGCCGACGAGGTCGCGGCGCTTCGCGCCGAAACCGACGAAACGGCGTTCCTGAAGCGCACGGGAAACGGCATCAACCAGCAGCTCATCGCGGCGAAGTCGCGCTGGCTGGAGCGGCATGAGCCGACGATCTTCGCGAGGATCGCGACGCTGTTCGGCTCCTACGACTTCATCAACTGGCGGCTGAGCGGCGTGCGCGGGGTCGAGCAGAACTGGGCGCTTGAGGCAGGTCTGGTCGACCTCAAGGACGATCGGATCGCCGACGATCTCGTCGCGCTCACCCACCTGTCCCGTGACGCCATTCCGCCGCTCCATGGCCCGCAGCATCGGCTCGGAAGCGTGACCGCGGAAGCGTCGAAGGCGACCGGCCTGCCGCAAGGGCTCCCGGTTTTCGGCGGCGCCGCCGACCACATCGCCTCCGCGCTCGCCGCCGGCATCGTCGAACCCGGCGACGTGCTTCTGAAGTTCGGCGGGGCCGGCGACATCATCATGGCCGCCGACGCCGCGCGGCCGGACCCGCGCCTCTTCCTCGACTATCACATCGTTCCGGGCCTCTTCGCGCCGAATGGCTGCATGGCGGCGTCGGGTTCGGCGCTGAACTGGCTCGCATCGCTTCTTGCGCCGGGCGCGGAAGGAAAGCCGCATGCGCAGCTCGACGCGCTCGCCGCGGCGGTGCCGGCCGGGAGCGACGGCGTCGCCGCGCTCCCCTATTTCCTCGGCGAAAAGACGCCGCTCCACGACCCCACCGCGCGTGGAACGTTCACCGGGCTGAGCCTTGGCCACGGTGCCGGCCACCTCTGGCGCGCGATGCTTGAGGCGATTGCTTACGGCTTCCGCCACCACGTCGAGGTGTTTCGCGAGATCGGCACGGCGCCGACACGGTTCTTCGCGTCCGATGGCGGATCGCAGAGCCGCGTGTGGATGCAGATCGTGGCGGACGTTCTCAAGGCGCCGGTGCGCGTACTGGAAAGCGCGCACGGCTCCTCGGTCGGCGCGGCCTGGGTCGCGGCCGTCGCCTCAGGTCAGAAGGTCGGATGGGAAGATGTGCGGGCGCTTTCGCGGCTAGGAGCGGAGATCGTGCCCAACCCGGCAAACGCCGCGATTTACGACCGCGGCTACGCTGACTTCCGCGCGCTTTATGAGACGCTGAAACCGGTCTTCAAAGCGAGGGCCGGCTGACAGGCTAGACCGGGGCCTTCGACGCCGGCGGCGCTTCCGAACGCACGCCCTTCCGGTGATGCGCCACGATCTCCGACAGAATGGAGAGCGCGATCTCTTCCGGGGTGATGGCGCCGAGATCGAGCCCGGCCGGCGCCTTGAGCTTCGTCGAGCCGCGCCGCGTCCACCCCCTCGGCGAGGAGCTTCGCTCTCAGCGCCGCAGCCTTCTCGCCGGCTGCCGACGAAGGCGACGTAGTCGGCGTCGACGGCAAGCGCCGCCTTGAGCGCCGCCTCGTCGCCGCGGCCCTGCGTCGACACCACGATGAAGCGCGCGCCCTCCGGTTCGACGGGAAGCGCATAGCCCTCGATGCGGCGGTCGGCCTCCTGCGAACGCACGCCTGCTCCGCCGCCGGCGCGCAGGCGGTGAGCTGAAAGCCGAGCCGGCGCGCCAGCTCGGCGAGCGCGACCGCGACCGGGCTCGATCCGCAGACGACGATCTCCGGGCGCGGCAGCACCGGCTCGACGAAAATGTCCATCGTGCCCTGGCTCGGGCACATGTTCTTGGCGAAGCGCACGCCCTCGCGCTCCTCGCCCGCGGTGATGCCGCGCTCCTGCAGCACGTCGGGCGGCTCGACCGAGACGAAGCGCGCGCGACCGTCGGCGAGCGCCTCGCGCGCCGCCTTCAGACCGCGGCGCGGGCGCAGCCGCCGCCGATCCAGCCCTCCGAGACGGAGCCGTCGGGAAGGATGATCGCCTTGGCGCCGGCCTTGGCGGCGGTGACGGCGACGGTGCTGACGACCGTCGCGAGCGCGAAGGGCTCGCCCTTCGCCTTCATGGTGGAGACGAGGTCGAGGATGTCGGTCGCGCGGGTCATGCCGTCATATCCTCGCGAGATAGGGCTCGAGCGCCGCAAGGCTTTCCAGATTGTGCGCCGGCGCGAAGAGGTCGACATAGGGCAGCGCCGCCTGCATGCCGCGCGCCGCCGGCGCGTAGTCGCTGCCAGCCGATCAGCGGATTGAGCCAGACGATGCGCCGGCAGCGCTGGCGGAGCCGCCGCATCTCGTGCGCGAGTCGCTCCGGCTCGCCGGTGTCGTAGCCGTCGGAGACGATGATCACGACGGTGCGCGAATTGATGACGCGCTCGGCGTGCCAGCGGTTGAAGGTGGCAAGGCTCTCGCCGATGCGCGTGCCGCCGCCGATCCCCTGCGCCATCAGCGACAGCCGGTCGACCGCGCGCGTAGACGTTGCGGTCGCGCAGCGTCGGCGAGACATGCGCGAGGCGGGTGTGGAAGACGAAGGCTTCCGCCTCGCGGAAAGCGTCGACGACGCCGTGCAGGAAGCGCACGAAGAACGCGGTGTAGAGGCTCATCGAGCCGGAGGCGTCGAGGAGCACGACGAGGCGGAGCGGCTTCCTCTTGCGCCGCCGCCAGAGAAGATCGACGGGCGTTCCGCCGTGCGACACGCTGCGATGGATGGTGCGGCGGATGTCGAGACGTCGGCCGCGCCGGCGCACCTGCTCGCGGCGGACGAGCCGGGCGCGCATGCGCGCGCGAGCCGCGCCGCGAGCGCGTGCGTGCGCGCGATCTCGTCCGGGTCGACGACGTGGCGGATGTCGGCGGACTGCAAGCGCCTCGGCGCTGCGAGGCGCCTTCGCGGCCGCGCCGTCCCTCGGCGGCGGCATCGCCCTCGCCGCGGCTCGCAGGCTGAGCCGGACGGACCGGGAATGCGTTCCGGGCTGCGTCGCGAGCGCCCGCCGCGGTTGCTCCTGGCGCGAATCGCATGTCGCCGAGCGCTGTGAACCGCGCGCGCACGCCGCGCCCGCTCCAATAGGCGGAAAAGATCGTCGTCGAAGCGCTGCGCAGTCGGAATGGTCGGCGGAGAAGAGCGCGCGGAACGCCGGGCGAAGGGTGGAAGCGCGCTTGGCCGCCGGCGAGGCGAGGAGCGCGAGCGCGTCGCGCGTCTCCGCGAGCCCGACGGTGAAGCCGTTGTCGCGGAGCGTCGCGGCGAAGCCGGCAAGCTTCACGCGCATCGCCTCGCCGATGTGGGCTCGATCGTTGGCCGCGTCCTTCGAGGCTCGGCCGCTCGCCACGCTCACGGCCTCGCGCCTCAGGATGAGGAGGCGTGAGCTGGGCTCCATCAAAGTCCGGAGGGCTTGTCCAGCGTTCGCGGCACAACCCGAACCTCCTCATCCTGAGGTGCGAGCCGCGGAGCGGCGAGCCTCGAAGGACGCACATTCGTTCGATCCAGGCCATCACGCCACCTTGCCGAGGAGACGGTCGGTCACCTCGCGGGTGACGCGGACGCGGTCCTCGTGCGTCTTCAGGAGGCAGATCAGCGTCTCCTGCACCGCCTCCGGCTCCTGCCGAAGATCGTGCACGTCGAGACCGACGAGCGTCGCCGCCCAGTCGAGCGTCTCGGCAATGCCGGGCACCTTGCGCAGATCCTCCTTGCGGATCGCCTGCACCATGCGCGCGATCTGCTGCGGCAAGGCGCGACATCGATGCCCGGCAGCCGCGCGCAGCGAGGATGCGCGCCTCGCGGTCGACCTCGGGGAAATCGAGATGGTGGTAGAGGCAGCGGCGGCGGAGCGCGTCGGAGAGCTCGCGCGTGGCATTCGAGGTCAGCACGACGCGCGGGATGGAGATCGCTGTGATCGTGCCGAGCTCGGGGATCGACACCTGGAAGTCGGACAGAAGCTCGAGCAGGAACGCCTCGAACTCCTCGTCGGCGCGGTCGACCTCGTCGATCAGGAGCACCGGCGGCGTCGATGCGCCGGATGGCGGCGAGAAGCGGCCGCTCGAGCAGATAGTGTTCCGAAAAGATGTGCTCCTCGACTCGCTCCGGGTCTTCGCCCGCGCCTTCACGCGCCTTGATGGCGAGGAGCTGGCGCTGATAGTTCCACTCGTAGAGCGCGGCGTTCTGGTCGAGGCCCTCGTAGCACTGGAGCCGGATCAGCTCGGTCCCGTGGACTTCGGCGAGCGCCTTGGCGACCTCGGTCTTGCCGACGCCCGCCTCGCCTTCGATCAGCAGCGGCCGGCTGAGGAAATCCATCAGCCACAGCGCGGTCGCAAGATCGCGGTCGGCGATATAGCCGACCTCGGCGAGGCGAGCGGCGATGTCTTCGCGGGTCAGGGGCATGGTCGTTCATCGGCGACGGCTCTGCCATGTCAGAATTGTCGTCATGCCAGGCTTGACCTGGCATCCATTCCGTGACGCGCGACGGAATGGATGGCCGGATCAAGTCCGGCATGACGACCCACAGGCTGCTAGCCAGCCTCACGCCGCGCTGATCCCGCAGCGGTCCCCGTTCGCGGCGAGGGCTGGCGCCCTCCTGCCCTTAGGTCGGAGCAGCAGCAGCGCTTCGCCATGTCCGCCGCAGCACAACATGGCGTGCCGCCTCAGGTATGCAGCCCGAGCCTCTCCGCCGCCTCCCAGGTGCGCCAGTGGTCGTGCGGCATCTGGATGTGGGTCGAGCCGAGGAAGGCGAAGGCGTCGTTGACCGCGTTGGAGAAGCACGGCACGCCGCCGACATTGGGGCTCTCGCCGACGCCCTTGGCGCCGATCGGATGATGCGGCGAGGGCGTCGTCGTCCAGTCGGTCTCCCATTTCGGCGTCTCGACCGCCGTCGGCAGGAAGTAGTCCTGCAGCGAGGCGGTGGTGACGTTGCCGGTCTCGTCGTAGTGGAGCTCCTGCCCCATGGCGATGCCGAAGGCCTCCGTCAGGCCGCCATGGATCTGCCCCTCGATGATCATCGGGTTGATGCGCGTGCCGCAATCGTCGAGCGCGTAGAAGCGGCGGACCTTGGTCTCGCCGGTATCGACGTCGATATCGAGCGACGCAGATATAGGCGCCGAACGGGATAGGTGAAGTTGGGCGGGTCGTAATAGTTCACCGCCTCAAGACCCGGCTCCATGCCCGGCCGGCACCTCGTGATAGGCCGCCCAGGCAAGCTCGGTCATGGTCTTGAAGCGCTCCGGGTTGCCCTTCACGCGGAAGCGGTCGACGTCCCATTCGAGGTCGTCGTCGTGCACCTCGAGCATGTAGGCGGCGATCATCTGCGCCTTCGCCTTGATCTTGCGGCAGGCCATGGCGGTGGCGGCGCCCGAGACCGGCGTCGAGCGCGAGCCGTAGGTGCCGAGGCCGTAGGGCGCGGTGTCGGTGTTGCCCTCCTCCACGGTGATGCCGTCGGCGGGGAGGCCGAGCTCGGTCGCGATGATCTGGGCGTAGGTGGTCTCGTGCCCCTGCCCTGGCTCTTGGTGCCGAGCCGGCAGATGCCGGTGCCGGTCGGATGGATGCGGATCTCGGCGGAATCGAACATGGCGATGCCGAGGATGTCGCAGTCGCGCGACGGCCCGGCGCCGACGATCTCGGTGAAGAAGGCGACGCCGATTCCCATCAGCTCGCGCGTCTCGCCGCGCTTGAAGGCCTCCTGCTTCGCCTTCTGCTCGGCGCGCAGCGTCTTGTAGCCGACCGATGTCCATCGCCTTCTGCAGGGCGGTCTGGTAGTCGCCGGAATCGTATTCCCAGCCGAACGCCGAGGTGTAGGGGAACTGCTCCGCGCTTGATGAGGTTCTTCATGCGGAACTCGGCCGGATCCATGCCGAGCTTCTGCGCCATGATGTCCATGGCGCGCTCGATGCAGTAGGCCGCCTCCGTCACCCGGAACGAGCAGCGATAGGCGACGCCGCCCGGCGCCTTGTTGGTGTAGACGCCGTCGACCAGGCAATAGGCCGCCGGGAAGTCGTAGGAGCCCGACACGATGCGAGAAGAGGCCGGCCGGCCACTTGGTCGCGTTGGCGCAGGCGTCGAACGCGCCGTGGTCGGCGATCGTGTAGACGCGGAGCCCGGTGATCCGGCCGTCCTTGGTCGCGGCGATCTCCGCCGTCATGTGGAAATCGCGGGCGAAGGCGGTGGTCGACAGGTTCTCGATCCGGTCCTCGACCCATTTCACCGGACGGCCGGTGACGATCGAGGCGACGATCGCGCAGATATAGCCGGAATAGGCGCCGACCTTGTTGCCGAAGCCGCCGCCGATATCGGGCGCGATCACGTGGATCTTGTGCTCCGGGATCTTCGAGATCAGCGAGCCCACGGTGCGGATGACATGCGGCGCCTGGAAGGTGCCCCAGAGCGTCAGCTCGCCCTTGATCTTGTCGAAGGACGCGACGCACTGGCAGGTCTCGAGCGGGCACGGATGCACGCGCGGGTATTGGATGAACTCCTTGATCTTGACCTCGGCCTTGTCGAAGGCCGCGTCGGCCGCCGCCTTGTCGCCGGCCTCCCAGGTGAAGATGTGGTTCGGATGCTTGCGCGGCCCGTGCGCGCCCTCCTTCTTGTCCTTGATGTCCTCGCGGATCACCGGCGCGTCCGGGTCCATCGCCTTCAGCGGGTCGACGTTGACCGGCAGCGCCTCGTAGTCGACCTCGACCAGCTCCACGCCGTCGGCGGCCGCTTAGCGGTCTCTGGCGACGACGAAGGCGACCTCCTGGTTCTGGAAGAGCACCTTGCCGTCGGCGAGCACCATCTGCACGTCGCCGGCAAGCGTCGGCATCCAGGCGAGATTGACCGTTTTCAGCGTCTCCGCGGTGAGCACCGCGACGACGCCTGGCACCGTCTCCGCCTTCGACGTGTCGATCTTCTTGACTCGGGCATGGGCATAGGGCGAGCGGACGAAATCGCCGTAGAGCATGCCCGGCAGGTTCAGATCGTCGACGTAGTTGCCCTTGCCCTGCGTGAAGCGGACGTCCTCGACGCGCTTGCGCTTGCAGCCGATGCCCTCAAGCTTCTCGGCGCGGGCTTCCGAGGTTTCTGTCTGCGGCGTTCATTCCGCGGCCTCCTTCACTTGCCCGCCGGCCATTTCGGCGGCGGCGGCTACTGAATCGCCTTCACGATGTTCTGGTAGCCGGTGCAGCGGCAGAGATTGCCGGAGATGCCGATGCGGATCTCGTCCTCCGTCGGGTTCGGGTTCTCCTGCAAGAAGCCGATAGGCGCGGGTGATCATGCCCGGCGTGCAGAAGCCGCATTGCAGCCCGTGATGCTCGCGGAAGGCCTGCCTGCAGCGGGTGCAGCGTGCCGTCGGCCTGCGCCATGCCCTCGATCGTGAGCACGTCGGCGCCGTCCGCCTGCACCGCGAAGACGGTGCAGGACTTCACCGACTTGCCGTCGAGATCGACCGTGCAGGCGCCGCAATGCGTGGTGTCGCAGCCGACATGCGGGCCGGTCAGGCGCAGCTCGTCGCGCAGGAAATGGATCAGCAGCGTGCGCGGCTCGACCAGCGCCTCGACCGGCTTGCCGTTCACGGTGAGCGAGATTTGGGTTTTGGCCATCGATCGTCTCTCCTCAAGCGGCGCGGGATTTGGCGCGGGCGAGCGCGCGGGAAAGCATCACGCCCGCCATCTTGGTGCGGTACTGCGGCGTGCCGCGGCGATCGGAGGCGGGTGCTGTGATCGCTTCGGCAGCGGCGACGGCCTTCTTCACGGTCGCCGCGTCGAGCGTCGAGCCGGTGAGATCCTTCCCGCCTCCTCGGCAAAAAGCGGCGTGTCGGCGACATTGGTGAGCCCGATCGCGCAGGCTGCGACCTTGCCGCCGTCCATCGTGAGCACGACCGCCGCGGCGGCGGTGGCGTAGTCGCCGACCTTCCGTTTCAGCTTCTCATAGGCGTAGCCGTGCTTCGCCGGCGGCGCCGGAATGCGGATGGCGGCAGACGATCTCGCCGGGCTTCAGCGCGTGTCAGTAGGTGCCGTTGTAGAAGTCGCGCGCCGCGACGCGTCGCTCGCCGCCCTTGCCGGCGAGCTCGATAGGTGGCGTCGAGCGCCATCATCACCGCCGGCATGTCGTTGCCGGGATCGCCGTTCGCGACGTTGCCGCCGAGCGTGCCGAGATAGCGCACCTGCGGGTCGGCGATCTGGCAGCGCGGCTTCCGCGAGGAGCGGCACTTCTCGGCAAGGAGATCGGAGCCGATCACCTCGTGCTGGGTGACGCTGGCGCCGATCACGATGTCGCCGCCGTCGGACTTGATGCCCTTCAGGTCGGCGATCCCGCCGAGATCGACGAGGTGCGACGGCGCGGCAAGGCGGAGCTTCATCAGCGGGAATGAGGCTGTGGCCGCCGGCAAGCGGCCGCGCATCCTCGCCGAGATCGGCAAGCAGCGCCACGGCTTCGTTGACGGATTTTGGGCGATGGTAGGCGAATGCGCCTGGGATCATGGGTTTCCTCCGGGAGCCGCATGCGCCTTCCGAGGTCTCCGCCTCATCGGCGCCGACGGCCCATCTTCTGAATGGTCCGGTTACGCGCCGAGATTTGGGCATTGTCACAAATCGGCGGCAATCACTCATTCACGAGCCGGGCCGAGCCGGCACGAAATGCGCCTCATGCTGCACGAACTGCGTCAGCGACGCTGACCCGATGACAACGCGGCAATGGGATTGAGGCCCGTTTCCGGGGCCTCCAACGATTCGGCGGCCGACCCGTCTCGGCGACTGTTACAATGTGAAGGGATGCCTCAGGAGATCGCTTCGCGCGGCCTGAGACCGAGCTGCGACTTCAGCCCGCCGTATCGGCTACGGCTGACCGGGACCATGTAGGGGTCGTGGCCTGAAAGCTCGATCAGGCCGTGGTCGCCGTCGCGTTTCAAGCCGACGACACGCTCCAGATTGACGATGTGGCTGCGATGCACCCGCAGGAAATGCGCCTGATCGAGCCGCGCCTCGACCTCGCCGATCGGCAGCGGGCAGAAAAGCTTGGACGTGCCGTCGAAGACGGTGGTGTAGTGCGCGTTGGCGTGGACGGCGACGATGTCGCGGACGGCGACGAAATGCGTGGCGCCGTCGCGTACCACGGGAAGGATGCGCGCCGGAGCCGCCCCGGCCGGATCGGCCGCCGCCGGCGAAGCGACGCCGTTCAGCGCGACCGGTTGCGATTCGAGCGCAGCACCCTGCGCGAATGCCGCGGCGAGCGGATGCGGGAGCGCAATGCCACGAACCGGTTGCGCAAGCCCTCCGTTCTCGAGAACCGCGTGCGCGCGATGCGAATTGGCGGCCGCTTCGACCGCCGCGTTCCGCCGCTCCGGGACGAGCGTAAGCAGGAAGATGCCCGACACGCCGAAGGCCACGACGGCGACGACGATCGCAAGAAGGTCGGTGGAAAGCGCCGGGGCCGAGATCGCAAGCTCTTCGTGCGGCGTGATCGTCATGCCGGCCATCGCCGTATAGTGCATGCCGGAGATGGCGCAGCCGAGCGCGCTTGCGGAGAGGATCAGCGGCGTCCGCCCGCCCCGCCCGCCGGCAAGAAACACCGCAAGGCCGGAGGCCGCGATCGCGATCGCGACGCTCGCCGCGACGAAGGCCGGCGCGTGCGACATGTGCGCGCTCGCGTGGAGCGCCCACATGCCGATGTAGTGCATCGAGACGATGCCGAGCCCCATGAAGACGGCGGAGGCGGCAAGCCGTGGCGGCGTGAGCGGTCCGGCGGTCGCGGCAAAGACCGCGGCGCCGACCACGATGACGCAGACGAGGAAGGAGAGAAGCGTCGGCAGCACCAGATAGTCGACCTGGAACGGCAGGCGCATGGCGAGCATGCCGACGAAATGCATCGACCAGATGGCAAGCGCGAGCGAGAGCGCGGCCGCGGCGAGGAGCAGCCGGCGGCGCACGCCTGCGGCCTCGGCGACCTGCCGCGCCAAGCTCAAGCCCACATAGGCACCCTGGATCGCCACGATGACCGACAGCACGACGACCCAGGGCTCGTGCGTGACGTGCATCCAAGTCCTCCCTGCGCCAATTATTCGCGCGGCGGAGCCGATTGTAAATCGGCGACAGAAGAGCGACGGCAAATGGAGGCGCCGGCGCGCGCCCGCGGACGCGTCGGCTTCTGTCGCTATTCGCGGATGAAAAGCGCTGAGGGCGCCCTGGCCTGGTCCGGTGCCCGCGGCGCTCCGCCTCACCAGCAGGTATAGCCGCCGTCGGCGAGCACGATCGCGCCGGTCAGCAAGCTCGCCGCATCGGAGGCGAGGAAATGCACCACCGACGCGATCTCGTCCGGCTGGCCGACGCGGCCCATCGGCGTCATTTCCAGCCACACCTTGTACATTTCGGGGTTCTCGTTGATGCCGAAGGCGGTGAGCGGCGTTTCGATATAGGTCGGCGCAACCGCGTTGACTCTGACGCCGCGCTGCGCCCATTCGGCGGCAAGCGATTTTGTCAGGTGATGCACGGCGGCCTTGGAGGCGTTGTAGAAGCTTTGCGGCTGCGGCTTGTTGACGATGAAGCCGGACATCGAGCCGATATTGACGATCGACCCCGAGCCCTGCGCGAGCATCCGGCTGCCGAAGGCGCGGCAGCACCAGAAGACGCCGTCGAGATTGACGCCCATGTGAAAGCGCCAGTGCTCGTCGCTGGTGTCCTCGGCCCGCACGTCGCTCTTCGCGACGCCGGCATTGTTGACGAGGATGTCGATGCGCCCGTGATCCTTCGCGACCTTGTCCGCCGCCGCGTCGACGTCCTTCGACCTGGTGACGTCGAGGGTCATAGGCTCCGCCTTGATCCCGAGACCCTTGAGCTCGGCCGCGGCCTTCGCGGCGCGGTCCGCGGCCATGTCGGCGACGACGACGACGGCGCCGGCTTCGCCGAGCGCGCGCGCGCAGGCGGCGCCGATTCCCTGACCGGCGCCGGTGACGACGGCAACGCGATCCTTCAGTCTCAGCTTTTCGAGATACATCCCGCGAACCCCGTTTCTATGTCGTGAGCGCACGCCCCTTGGCGTCGAAGCGGTGAATATGCTCCGGCTTCGGCGTAAGCCAGATCGGTTCGCCGGTCGTCAGGCCGAACTCGCCGGGCGTGCGCACGGTCAGCGCGGCCGATCTTCTCCACGTCGATATGGAAGAACGTGTCGGAGCCGAGATGCTCGGCAATGTCCACCTTGCCCCGCCACTGGCCCTTCTCGCGCGAAACGTCGATGTGCTCCGGCCGGACGCCGATCGTTGCGGCCGCCCCGTTCATGCCGGCCGGCGGCTCGAACAGGTTCATGCGCGGCGAGCCGATGAAGCCGGCGACGAAGAGGTTGGCGGGATGGTTGTAGAGCTCGAGCGGCGAGCCGACCTGCTCGATGCGCCCGGCGTTCAGCACGACGATCTTGTTCGGCCATGGTCATCGCCTCGACCTGGTCGTGGGTGACGTAGACCATCGTGGTCGTCGAGCGTGTTGTGAAGCTCGGAGATTTCAAGCCGCATCTGGCCGCGCAGCGCCGCATCGAGGTTGGACAGCGGCTCGTCGAACAGGAACGCCTTCGGCTCGCGCACGATGGCGCGGCCGATGGCGACGCGCTGGCGCTGGCCGCCGGAGAGCTGGCCCGGCCGGCGGTCGAGATAGCTCGTCAGGTTCAGCGTCGCCGCCGCCTTCTGCACCTTGCGCTCGATCTCCGTCCTTGTTCTGGCCGGCCATCTTCAGCGGGAAGGCGATGTTGCCGCGCACGCTCATGTGCGGATAAAGCGCGTAGGACTGGAACACCATCGAGAGCCCGCGCTTCGCCGGCGGCTCCTTGGCGACGTCGACGCCGTCGATCTCGATGGCGCCGCCGCTGACGTCCTCGAGCCCGGCGATCAGGCGCAGCAGCGTGGACTTGCCGCATCCGGACGGGCCGACGAAGACGACGAACTCGCCGTCCTTGATTTCGAGATCGACGCCGGGGATGACCTCGACCTCGCCGAAGATCTTGCGGACGTTGCGCAGGACGATGCGGCCCATCACGAGGCTCCCGTGTTGGCTGCGGCGATCATTTCACGGCTCCGAAGGTGAGGCCGCGCACCAGCTGCTTCTGGCTGAACCAGCCGAGCAGCAGGATGGGCGCGATGGCGAGGGTGGAGGCGGCCGAGAGCTTCGCCCAGAACAGGCCCTCAGGCGCCGAGAAGGAGGCGATGAAGGCGGTGAGCGGAGCGGCTTTGGCCGCCGTCAGGTTCAGCGTCCAGAACGCCTCGTTCCAGGCGAGGATGATGTTGAGGAGCATGGTCGAGGCGATGCCGGGCACCGCCATCGGCAGCAGCACGTAGACGATCTCCTTCCACAGCACGGCGCCGTCCATGCGGCCGCTTCGAGGATGTCGACCGGGATCTCCTTGAAGTAGGTGTAGAGCATCCAGATCACGATCGGCAGGTCGATCAGCGCCAGGATGACCGTGAGGCCGCTCAGGCTGTCGAGCAGGCCGAGGTTCTTGAAGATCAGGTAGATCGGCACCAGCACGCCGACCGCCGGCATCATCTTGGTGGACAGCATCCACATCAGGATGTCTTTGGTGCGCTTGGACGGCGAGAACGCCATCGACCAGGCGCCGGGCACCGCGACGAGAAGGCCGAGCAGCGTCGAGCCGACGGCGATGACGACCGAGTTGTAGAAGTGGCCGAAGTAGTCGGAGCGCGACTGGACCTCGAAGAAGTTTTCCAGCGTCCAGTGCGGCGGCAGGAACGCCGGCGGAAAGAGGATGGCGTCGCCCTCGGTCTTGAAGCGAGGTGAGGATCGTCCACAGGATCGGGAAGAAGATCAGCAGCGCCACGACCCAGGCGAGGATCGTGAACGTCAATTTCCTTTGCGGCGTGGCGGCGCGGGCCATGGCTCTTCTCCCTCAGGCGTCCAGGTTCTTGCCGACGATGCGGACCAGGAAGATCGCGACGATGTTGGCGAGGATGACCGCGATCACGCCGCCCGCCGAGGCGCCGCCGACGTCGTAGTCGAGCAGCGCCTGCGTGATAGACGAGATAGGTGATGTTGGTGGAGGCGTAGCCGGGGCCGCCGCTGGTGGTGACGAGGATTTCGGCGAAGACCGACGAGCAGGAAGATCGTCTCGATCAGGATGACCACGGTGATGGCGCGCGCCAGGTGCGGCAGCACGATGTAGAAGAACAGGCTGATGAGCGTTGGCCCCGTCCATCTCGGCCGCTTCCTTGCGCTCCTCGTCGAGCGACTGCAGCGCCGTCAGCAGGATGAGCGTCGCGAACGGCAGCCATTCCCACGACACGATGACGATGACGGAGAACAGCGGATAGTTCTCCAGCCACGGGATCGGCGCGATGCCGAAGCGCGTCGTGATCCAGGCGAAGATGCCGTAGTTCGGATCGAGCAGCATGTTCTTCCACACCAGCGCGGCGACCGTCGGCATGATGAAGAACGGGCGAGATGACGAGGATGCGGACGATGCCCTGCCCGAAGATCGGCTGGTCGAGCAGCAGCCCGAGAAGGATGCCGCCGATCACGGTGATCGCCAGCACCGAGACCGGAGGATCAGCGTGTTGCCGAAGGCCTGGAAGAACGACGGGTCGGTGAGGAAGTAGTAGTAGTTCGGACCAGCCGGCGAAGCCGCTGTTGATCGGGTTGAGCAGGTTATAGAGCTGGAACGAGAACCAGAGCGTCAGCGCCAGCGGCACGATCATCCAGATGAACAGGGCCGCCACCGAGGGCGCCAGCATGGCGCGCGCCAGGCTGCGGGTGTTTGCGGTCGCCATGATCTCCCCTCCCTCGTCGGCGCGCCTCTTTGGGCGGCTCCGTTGCATCGGCCGGTCGCCGCCCCGGGGCATTCCCGGTCGGGCGGCCACGGCATTCTCTGAAACGCGCCGGGCTGCGTTGGCGCGCCCGGCGGAGATTCGGAGGCTGCCCGGTGAAGATCGAGTCCCGGGCAGCCCCTTCTTCGGGAGGAAGCCTACTTGATGTAGCCGGCCTTGGTCATGGTGCGGGTGGCGACGTCCTGCGCCTGCTTCAGGGCGTCGTCGACGCTCGACTGCCCGGCGAGCGCCGCCGAGAAGATCTGCCCGACCGTGTCGCCGAGACCCTGGAACTCGGGGATGGCGACGAACTGCACGCCGGTATAGGGCACCGGCTTGACCGTCGGATGCTGCGGGTCGGCGGCGTTGATCGAGTCCAGCGTCATCGCCGCGAAGGGCGCCGCGTTCGGGTAGTCCGGGTTGTTGTAGAGCGAGGTGCGGGTGCCCGGAGGCACGTTGGCCCAGCCTTCCTTGCTGGCGACCAGTTCCTCGTAGTGCTTGCTGGTCGCCCAGGAGATGAACTTCTCGGCGGCGTCGACCTTCTGCGAGCCGGCCGGAATGGCGAGCGCCCACGACCACAGCCAGTTGGCGCGCTTGCCGAGGCCGTTGTCGGGGGCGAGCGCGAAGCCGACCTTGTCGGCGACCGTCGAATTCTTCGGGTCGGTCACGAAGGAGCCGGCGACCGTGGCGTCGATCCACATGCCGCACTTGCCCTGCTGGAACAGCGTCAGGTTTTCGTTGAAGCCGTTGGACGAGGCGCCGGCAGGGCCGTCGGCCTTCATCAGGTCGACGTAGAACTGGAGGCGTCTTCTTCCATTCCGGCTGGTCGAACTGCGGCTGCCACTTCTCGTCGAACCAGCGGGCGCCGAACGAGTTGGCCATGCGTCGTCAGGAAGGCCATGTTCTCGCCCCAGCCGGCCTTGCCGCGCAGGCAGATGCCGTTGATGCCGTTGGCGCGGTCGGTCATCTTGTCGGCGGCCTGCTTGATGAAGTCCCAGGTCGGCTTGTCGGGCATGGTCAGCCCGGCCTTCTCCATCAGGTCCGTGCGGTACATGACGTAGCTCGAACTCGCCGTAGAACGGCGCGGCGTAGAGCTTGCCGTCGAGCGACAGGCCGGCGCGGATCGCCGGCAGCAGGTCGTTGACGTCGTAGTCGGCGCCGAGGTTGTCGAGCGCCACGAGCCAGCCCTGCTTGGCCCAGATCGGCACCTCGTAGGTGCCGATGGTCAGGACGTCGTACTGGCCGCCCTTGGTGGCGATGTCGGTCGTCACCTTCTGGCGCAGGACGTTCTCCTCCAGCGTCACCCAGTTGAGCTTGATGTCCGGATTGGCCTTGGTGAAGTCGTCCGTCAGCTTCTGCATCCGGATCATGTCGCCGTTGTTGACGGTGGCGATGGTGAGCGTTGGTCTCGGCCGAAGCGCCGGCCGTCAAAGCGCGATCGCGCACGCGCCCAGCAGGGCACGAAAGGCCATCGTCATGCAGTTCCTCCCTAGCTGCTCATCGATGGGCATTTGCTCTTAGTGCAGGCAAATGCTCGCAAAGACGGAGCGCGACTGTCAATTGAAATTGTCGCGCCTGTCGGACGACAGTCGATGAAGCGCCCGCGCAGCGGCTATGCGAGGAGCCGCTCCGCGGTCGCTTCGTCGGTGATAAGTCCCGACAGCCACCTGCCCTTCAGCGCCGCGCCGATCGCCCTGACCTTCGCCTCGCCCATTGACACGCCGATCGACGAGCCGTCTCGCCGGGCGGTCCAGCCTGACGCTCGCGACGCGGTCGTTGGTAAGGCCCTCGATCAGCTGGCCCTCGGCGTCGAACGCCCAGCCGACGATCTCGCCGACCGCGCCGGCCTTGTTCAGGCTGTGCAGCTCCTTGCGCGGAGATGAAGCCGTCCTGCAGGAGCGGCGGATTTTCGCCGAGGTCGCCGATGCCGACAAAGGTCACGTCGGCGCTCGTCGCGAGGCTCACGATCTGGCGCACCGACGATTGCTCGAAGAAGAGGTCGCGCTCGCGGCTGGTCGAGGCGATGACCGGCAGCGGCATCGGATAATGCGGCGCCTGCACGGCGTCGGCCAAGCGCACGATGACGTCGTAGAACGAGGCGGAGCCGTCGGCGGCGATATTGCCGACCAGCGAGACGATCTTGTGCTGCGGGCAGTCGATCGGCGGCAGCTGTTCGACCGCCGCGTGGAGCGTGCGGCCGGTGCCGATGGCGATGACGATCGGGTGCAGCGACTTCAGCCGCTCTCCATGTCGGCCGCCGCCGCCTCGGCGATGCCGACGCTGCTCGAATGCGACGCCGGGTCGCTCGGCACGACCTCGCAGAGCGCCAGCCCGAATTTCTCCGTGAGCCGCGCGGCGAGCTCCATGCAATGCGCGATCGGATGGTCGAGCCGGACCTTGATCAGCCGCTCCGATACCGCCATCGACACCAGCCGCTGCGCGGTCTGCCGCGAGACGCCGAGCTTCTGCGCGATCTCGTCCTGGGTGTTGCCGGCGACGTAGTAGAGCCAGCCGGCGCGCGCCGCGTCGTCGAGCCGCTCGGCATCGGCCTCGCCCTTGCCGCCCTTCCGTCTCGGCGCGTGAACCCTGTCCTGCACGTCTTTTGCCTAGGCCTCGCGGAGCGCCGCCGCCACGGCATCCATACTATCGAACACGCGAACCTCTGATTCTTGGCGAAATGTCGCCGCGGCCCGCCCTGCGAAATGGCTGCCGCCGACGAACCGCCAGACGGTCATGCCGGCGCTCTTGCCGGCGAGCACGCCGACCTCGCTGTCTTCGATGACAAGGCACCGCGCCGGCCGGGCGTCGAAAGCGTCCGCCGCGTAGAGGAACAGGTCAGGCGCCGGCTTGCCGTTTGCAACCATCGAAGCACAGAAAATCTTGCCGGCGAAGAGGGAAGCAGGCCGGTCACTTCGAGCGACACGGTCGCGCGCTCAAGGCCGCTGCTCGTCGCCATGCAGTAGCGACCCGCAAGGCCCGAATGAGCGCAGCGACGCCCGGCATGGGCAAGAGGCCGTCACGGTAGGCCGCGAAGAGGCGGCTGTGAAAATCGGCCTCGAAGGCGGCCGGGAGGTCGAGGCCGGTGAGCCGCCGATAGTCGCTCTTCACCACCGCCATCGCGCGCCCGAGATAGGTCTTTCGCACGTAGGCGATATCGACATCGAGCCCGTGCGCGGCGAGCGTCCGGCGCAGCGTCTCGGTGCTGATGATTTCGCTGTCGATCAGCACCCCGTCACAATCGAAAATGATCAGCTCGTAGCGCACCGTCATTGCTCTCTCGCTGGGGCTCTTTGCCGGAGCAATTTCCGCGATCATCACCATTCTCACCGCTCGCCCGGCGCCGCCGCGGACATTGCCCTCAATTCCATCGCCTTTGGAACAAGGAATTTCCCTAACCGCCGAACACAGGCCACCACTTCCGTGAATGCAATCCACGCGGCATAGTCGTAGTGATTGGAATTTGGACAGCAATGGGGAGTGAGGCGATGCCCGAGACAGACGAGCGCTTGGTCGCTCTTCACTCAATCGCTGTCATTCTGGAGCGGCTGGTCAAGGAGGCGGATGCGCACCGCCTTTCGCTCCTCGCCTATCTGCTCGAGATGGCGGCATCCGAAGCGCACGAAGAACTCGCCAATCAGCCCGACTCCAAGATCAAAAAGCTGCGGCCGCGGCGATAACTGGCACATCGGCTTGCCGGGAATCCCGCGGGGCGTCTTTCCCTGCCAACAGAGAAATTTAGAGGGAATTCAGCGCGGAATTGCCCCAACGCGCGAACCCGGCCGGCCGCAGTTGCGAGCGCTTCAACCTTTAGTCCCATTCACCGGAAACAAACCGATATGGTAGACTTCTCCGTCGGCCTCAGAGGTTCGATCAAGTTCGGCTTCCCTACGAAAGCCGGCGGTTGACCGCGGGCCGGACGGTTCTGATTGGTCGTGGCCTTTTCGGGACTTTGGCATCGCTCGCTGGCGTCGGTTTCACGATTCGCGTTCGCAATACGAGCGCGATTGTCGGAGTATTTTGTAGTTGCGCCCAAGGCCCCATTTTGCGCGAAATTCCTTCGGTCTCATTCCGCGCTCGGTCCACAAATGGCGCCTTAAGAATTTGCCACTTCGAACCGTCCTCCGAGCAGACAGTATAGTCGAACGTAACCGATTGCCCGCTACTGCCGGTTCAGCGCGCCTCGGTTTCCGCTTTGGCTCGCGCTAGAGTTTTCCGCGCGCGGTGAACATCAGCATTCAAGGATGGAGTTCATTTGATGGGACGCGATTGTTGCTCACGTACGCCGATTTCGACGGTCAGCCCGGTAAGCCACTGATCTGATCTCATGTGCAATGTGAAGCGGGTTGGAGCCTCGCAGAGCAACCTCTTTGGCAAGTTCCGCGTTCAATGCGCCGCAGCAACGCACGCGCCCGCGCATTGTCAGTCCCGACGCAGTGACAAAGCGGGACGCCAAGCCATGATAAGCCGCCAGGTCGTCAACCTCTGGGGAATTTGGACGCTTGAAATAGGACGCCGGAAACTTCGCCGAGACCGAAACGGCGGGCCCTTCTTGGCTTGGCCCGTTGCTCGATCGGTAGTCGTGCAAGTGCGAGAGCAGATCGTCCAACCGACCGCACAAGCCAATTCCCACACTGAACCCCGCCGTAGCAACACGCGTCCGCGACTACAAATTCCGCAATCGTTTCCTGTCCTCAATCAAATTGAAGACCCCGCGACAACGCGCGCGCTGCGAAGTGGATCCGCGA
The DNA here is from genome assembly GCA_963750115.1 of uncultured Alphaproteobacteria bacterium. Lineage (GTDB taxonomy): Bacteria > Pseudomonadota > Alphaproteobacteria > Rhizobiales > Afifellaceae > DASWJZ01. The sequence continues at coordinate 38,724 of CAVVPM010000002.1, forward strand.
TGTCCGACCTCTGCCGAGGGGTGGCAGCAAAAGCTCCTACCGAACAATGTAATCGAGACCGGGAGGTCAACGATCAATAAAGCCCGCCCGGGGTCTTGTTCGAGAAGACGAACTGGGTCGTGCCGCCGAGGCTCCCGATCGAGTTCGTCACTACGTCGAGGGTGAACGGCTGCGTCGTACCCGCTCCCGACGACTGGTATGCGATGACGGGAGATGAGCCGCCAGAGCTCGCCGATCCCGACCCCGCCGAATATGCCTGGCTCGAACCAGCCATATTATTCACCGCGCTCGAGATCGAGCTCGTTGCTGACGATAGATCGAGAGCCATGCTCACACTGCTCCCGCATAGAAATGCGAAAACTGCAATCGAACCGACTAGAATCTTAGGCATCAACCCCTCCCTCCAAGCGCCACCCCCACTGTCGTCACGCAACAACTGTCAACCGATTTATTAACCATAGGCTCTCGACGCGCAGCTGCCTAGATAGAATCGCTGTCGCGTGTAGCGGGCGAACGCCGCCCAATCGCTCCAACCACTAGTGGCGCTCATAGAAGAGTGAAATATTTCTAGCCAAACGGGCGGAACTGCGCGAAACTCCCAATAGTTAACAGTTCGTAAATTGGCCAATCCACGGTAGGGGGCCAACTGTGGAGTACGCGTATGAGTATTGTTCTCGCGTCGTTTCTCGCCGGCGTGTCGTCGCTCAGTCTTGCACATACAGCGCCGTCTCTGTCTGCAACCCCACCTCCACTTCTCTACCAGGTGGGTTTCTCCGAAATAGGCCAGACGGCCGTTCCGAATACTTTCCAGGGTAGTTGGAATCCGAGTGGCCCTCCGCAGGGCGAGCATTTGGGCTTCAGCGGCTTGAGCAGCTTCGGAACGTCCGGCCATGGGCCGGGGTCTTGGGACTCCGATAAAAGACCGAATGGGGCAGATCACTCTCGGGACTCATGGGGCGAAGGCGGCGGGCCGCACGAAAATAAATTTGGCGGCAAGTTCGACGGCCACGAGCACCCGTGGGGCTTTGGCGATCACAAAGGCACCTTCCCCGATTGGAATTATCACGGGAACGACCACCGATGGGGCCATTTTCCCGACTGGGAACACCGCGAGCCCAAGGGTGACCATAAGCACAAGGGCCGTCACCACGAGCACCGGGATCATCACCACGAGCACGAGGACCATCACCACGAGAGCACGAGGGACCATCACCACGAACACAAGGGCCATCACCACGGGCACCACGGGCATCATCAGCCGCCCCCGGCGCCGCCCCCGCCGCCACCAGCCACTCAGGGATCCTTCTTCGGCGAGATCAATCATCTAAGAACCAAAGAGCCCTGCACCGAGACCGGTTATCCCATCGGACAGCCGTGGACGGTCTGCTACCCGTTCACGACTCCAAACAGTCCATGATGCTTTGCTCTCGCGACGGCGATGACGAGAAGGACGAAGGCTAAGCGACGCCTCTGCCAACAATAGGCCGCCCGATTTGGGGCAGCGGTCAGGAAACGATGAAGTGGGACCTGATGGTCGGATTCTTGTAGCCGAAATCCGCCGCTGACGCGGGGTCTGCCGCCCCTTCGTCGGCCCGCTCGCGTGGGTGTGGACAATTCACTTAACGTTCAAGTAAGCGCAGCGGCATTATTTGTGCGATTTCTGAGGCCTATCCGGGTTACAAGGTCAGCGGGCCTCTCGGATTAGGGAATTTGGATATGAAAGCCCTTCCGTCCCGCTTCTGCAAAGACGAGAGCGGTGCAACCGCGATCGAATATGCCTTGATCGCGTCGCTCATCTCGATCGTGATCGTCGGCGCCCTCACGACAATGGGCACCAGTCTGAAGGCCAAATTCAACCAGGTCGCCGTCCAGCTGCAGTGAGAGCGAGGTCCTGCTCGGACCTTCGCCCAGCGCCTACCCTTGTCTTCCGCACGAAAGCGCCGCCCCGGTCACGAAAGATGGAGCGCGGCGGCAATGAAAACCCCGACCATCATTTCAACGCCGACGACCGCAACCCAGGCCCAAAGCGGTAGGGGTCCGAGGATAAGTGAGAGGCAGGCGATAATGATCAGGGCACCGATAAACGCAGACCCGCAGAGGAGCAGCGCCATCACGTGGATGGGCCTAACATGATCCGCAGCCGCTGGCGCGGGCTCAACAACTCGATCGAACAGGACCATCAAGAACTCGATGCTGGCTGGCACTGCAACCGGTTAGGTGTATCCCAAATCAATCCGCGTGGCGAAGCGAAATTTCGCCGGCTGCTTAAAATTCAATAAAGATTGCAATGATATAAGAGAGCCAACGCTCACCACAGTTGGCCCGGCTGTCCCGCATGATGGCGCACGGCGCCGGCGAAAAAGCAGAAGGGCGGCCAAGTCTCCCCAGCCGCCCCACGAGAGGCCCCAGCGGCCCAGAACTCCCTCGTAGATCGAGGCTACACCATCTCTATGCCGTTTCCTAAGGAGAAAGCACGGCGGGAGTGTTGCGCCGAAAACATCAAGAATTCAGCCGACGAAGCGATCGCAACGTACAGGCAACGACGAAGATCAGCTCTCAACGAAGAGGGAGTTCTTCTCCGCCAGCACCGCCGCGCACAGGATGCAGCGCCGCGTCCTTGGCCGCTTTCCGCTTATGATCAAAGTCGCGTGGGCGCCAGGTGAAATAGAGGGAGCCAACCTTCTTGACTGGGATTTTTCTGGATAACTCCTCGCGACGAAGCTGCCGCCGTGGCTTGATCTTCAAGGTTCCGAAAAAGAGCGGCAACCGCACCCAAGACATGGCCCACTCTCCTACCTCTACACACGACTGCAAACGCACTCGGACCGAACGCAGCAGACTTCTAGCGTGCGGAACTGGCAGAATTATGACGAGCGGATGCCTCGCCAAGTCCACGACCTCTTGTCCGGCGATGCCTATAATTTGGGCTATCGGCGATTTTTGATGTTGAAATGCCAAGTCAGAACTCAACGCGCGGGTTGCGACTTGAGATTGCCTCATTCACGGTATCGGTTGTGACACGCTGACTTAAGGGACCGGGCCGATGCTCGCTTCGGACCTCGTCGAATATGACGCGAGCGATGCCGACGTCAGGATTGTAGGGGGTGTGGCAGTTTTGGTGATGACAACGCGCAAAGGACGCGTCGTTGTCTCGATGACGCCGGAAATCGTTGAGCGCCTTTCTCTTCGAATTCAACTCGACCTCGCGAGCGGCGGTCGGCCGAACTCCTGCCGCAACAGAGCCCGAGATCGAAATGCTACGGTTGCAGATGTCGGATGTCGCTTAAAGCCAGCTGAGATTTTGCGAAGGCGCTCGAGCATCCGCGTCGCGGCATCAGAGACCTCACCGGGCTGCAGCACAAAAACGACAAGGTTCGGTCGATCTTTAGTTGGTCCTCCAAGAGTTGACGAGATTGACCATCGCAAATCCGACGCCCGACGAAGAGCGCACGCCGATGCGCCCTCTTCGTAGATTTTCCCTGAGCAACGCACTCAATGCTCGCGCGACGCGGACAATTTTCTGGGTCGCGTGCACGACTACGCTTGCCCTCGCGCTCTGGCCGAAGGGGTTCAAGGTGCTCTTCCTGAACGACAAGGCAGAGCACCTTCTTTCCTTCTTCGTGCTCACGCTTCTCGGCGTCGCGGCGTTTGGGAAGCGGCGCCTCCCAATCGTCGTCATTGGTCTCGCCGCGATGGGAGCAGCAATTGAGCTCCTGCAGGGAACTTCGCTAATCAGGCGCGACGCGGACTTCTTCGATTGGATCGCGGATCTCGCCGGCCTCGGCCTCGCGCTTCTGCCTGTCCTGTTCGTCGGGTTCCGCCGCCGAAACCTTGATTAGCCGCTCCGCAACCAGTCTCAACGCCGCCTCGCTGCGGCCGATCTCCTGGCCGACGACCTCGATGCGCCTGTTGATGTGACTGCCGGTGAACGTCGGTCAAGGGGTCTGGCGGTACTCAAGCGCGCCGAGGAGTGTCTCCTCTCCGATGCTCTGATTAATGCGCAAGGAACACGGTATCAAGTCCGGCGGCGATGGTACTGAGGGTGCCCAGGATCTGCCCGGACGAGTTCAACAAATAGAACTTACTCGGGTCGCTTGCGCAGTTTTGCAAGAGCGTCGACGTGGGATCGTGGCTGGTATTGACCTGGATGGTGTAGAGCGTGACCCCAGCGGCCTTGATGTTGTCGCAGGTCTTCTGCTGCCGCGCGTCGATCTGGTTCGCGTTGGAGTACCAGCGGTCCTCGGTGTTGAGCCCGTCCGACAGGATGATGATGGCCTGGCCGTATTGGGCATTCGGGTCAGGAGGCGTGGGCACGGTGAAGGGGCCGCCGCCGGTGAGCGAAAGCCAGCCTGCCTGCAGTCCGAGCCCCTGATTGGTGTTGCCCGCGGCGACCATGTTGTTGACGACGTTCTTCATCGCCGACCAGTTGTAGCTGAGCCCCATCGCCGCCTGCGGGCAGTCGGAATAATCTTCGGCCACATAGAGCGTTGCCGAGTTGCTGGTCGTCGGCGTCACGACGTTGGTGTCATAGTTTCCCGAACTCGGACCGTTGGTGTTACCGCGATCCATGACGCAGCCGGTCCAGGTGCTGTGCGAAGGCGGGGTGCAATGGCCCCAGCCCCCGCCGCCCCAGCCCCCGCCGCCCCAGCCCCACCCCTGGTTCGAACAGGAGGAATCCCAGGCCGTCCAATCGATCCAGCTTGCATTGTAGTTGCCTGACCCGAAGTTCACGTCCTTCGCGAAGGGAATGATCGAGACATAGACGTCGCCGTCGCTGGAGGCGGCGGCCTTGAGCTTGTCCAAGAAATTATTGGTCGCGCTCTTCAGAGCCGTCAGCTTGCCGTTACTCGCCATCGAGCCGGTGTTGTCGAGGACGAGCGCGACCTGCAGGCCCTTCGTGCCCCACTTCACGGTCGAGCTGCCGCCGAAGGCGAGCGAGTCGATACCAACGATACCGATGAACTTGGTTTTCAGCGACGCACTGCCGTTCAGCGTCAACAGCTGGTCACCGGGCGTATATTGCAGACTGAGCGCGAGGTTTTTGACTTCCGGTTGTTTGAACTGGGTGTTGAAAAAGGTGTTTGCGTCCGTGTTGAGCTGACCGGTGGATTTCGCGGACGCTTCCTTCGCCAGCATGATGGATGTGGCGTCGAGCGCGTTTTGCATCTTCACCTTCATCAGGCTGGCACGGCCAAAGTCGACGGCTCCGCCCATCAGCCCGATGATCGGAATGGCCAAAAACGCGAAGAGCACGGCCACATTCCCGCCGCTCGCGCCGCTGAACCGGCGCGCCGCGTTAACGAAGAGCTTCGGCAGTCTTCGCCTTCCCGATGTGTTTGGATGCCCATGCATCCCGGACGCTCCTGTTAAATCCTGAGCGTCACTACACGGAGGGCGGTGTGCAAAGTGACAACGTCGACGGTTAAACTCTTAAGAAAAGTCTATGTTGCTGAACAAAGACTTTATTCGCAATTGCTGCTCTCAGCGCGCCCCAAAGCCGACACGAGCACCGGCGCGAACCGGGAATGATTTGCAAACCATATAAACGATCCCGGCGGGGAGCAGCGAAAGATTGCTAACCGACGGCTACCATTCGTGCGCTACGAACATTGCGATGCCGTATGCCTTTCCCGAGTCTGGTGGCGATCCAAGCGCACCCTGCGCAGGTGAGGTTGCTGCGCCGACCGCCGGCTGCTCGGCTGCGCCTGCTCTGCACGGACGAGGATGACGAGCGAAATGGACCGTCCTAATCGAGATCGCAACGGGCCATCCGGTGGTGAAATCCGGCAGCCGGCGCAGCTTGACGGAGAAATGCTTCAGGCGATCGTCGAAAACTTGCCGATTGGCCTGACCGTGCAGGCGGAAGACGGCCGGTTCATCGTCGCCAACGCGACAGCAGCGGCAAACCTCTCAATGCGCGCGGAAGACCTTATCGGTGCGTCGCCCGCAGATTTCTTGACCGGGGAGGATGCTGCCAGCCGCCGACAGTGGGAGCAGGACGTTGTTCGGCAGAACGAGGTCGTAACCGTCGAGGCGATCGTCCCTGATGAGAAGCGCGAGCAGACGTGGCTCGTGTCTCACAAGCCGATCGAGGTTCGCGGCCAGACCCTCCTTGTCGCGAGTTCGGTCGACGTCACCCACTACAAGGAACTCGAACGCAGACTGGCCGAACGTGCCCATATTGACGAATTGACCGCGCTGCCAAACCGCGCCCTGATGGAGCAACACGTCGAGGCGCTCATCCAACACGACGAAGGAAACACCCGCTTCGCGCTCGCCTTCATTGACCTCGATAATTTCAAGCACATCAATGACTACTACAGCCACTATGTCGGCGACGCGCTGCTCGTAAAGATCAGCCAGCGGATCGCGAGCTGTCTCCGCCCACGCGACAAGCTGGCACGGATCAGCGGCGACGAGTTCCTGCTGCTTCTCGATCCCGTCGACAACAAAGAAGAGATCAAATCGATCATCGACAACATCCAGCGCGACATCAAGAAGCCTTTCTACATAGACATGTTCGAGGTGTTCAGCTCGTGCTCGCTTGGCGTTAGCTTCTACCCCGAGCACGGCCGCGACTACGAAGTTCTGCGGCGCAGTTCCGATAGCGCCATGTATCGAGCCAAGCAGGTCGCCAAGGGCGACGCTGTCTATTTCGACCTTGCAATGGCTCGTTCGATGACGGCGCGGATGGAGGTCGAACAGCGGCTGCGCCTCGCGCTGCGCGATCAAGAGTTCTGCTGCGCCTTCCAGCCCAAGGTCGACATCCACAGCCACGAGGTTGTTGGCTTTGAAGCGCTGATGCGCTGGCGCGACGCTAACGGTGAGATCAATCCCCCAGGGGAGTTCATTGCGCTTGCGATCGAGCTCGGCCTGATGAACCCGATCACGGAACTCGTCTTGCGCGAGGCGATCAATTCCATGGACCTGTTGGACGCAACGTTCGGCCCGGGCATGAGCGTCAGCATCAACATCGCGGCCAAGCAGGCCAACGATCCGATATTCATGGGGCACGTCGTTCAGACGCTGAAGGAGAGCAAGCGCGCCGATCGCATCATGATCGAGCTAACCGAAGAAGCGTTCGTGGCCAAGGGAACGTTCCAAAATCAGGTCCTGCCGCTGCTCCGCGAGAATGGCGTGCGCGTCTCGATCGACGACTTCGGGACCGGCTATTCATCCTTAAGCGCGCTCGCCGACATCACGGCCGACGAACTCAAGATTGATCGATCCTTTGTGACTGCGATCCACGAACGTCCGCGCAGTCAGAGCGTCCTCCGCGCGATCGAATCGCTCGGCCGCGCGCTTGGCATGACGATCATCGCAGAAGGCGTGGAGACGTTCGAAGAATTGGCTTACCTGCAGGCCGCTACCGGCATCCGCCAGGTGCAGGGATTTTATTTTGCCAAGCCATTTTATCTGCAGGACCTTCGCGACACCGGTCTTGTCGGCCGAGTCCGCGAAGCGCCACGTGCACGCGGCGACCTATCGAGCGTGGTACGCCCCGTTTGGCGGTCGCCGCGCGCTCAAACAGGTAATGGACGGTCCGGAAAGCCCGCAGCGTCGGGCTCGGCCGAGGGGTGTTGATGATGGGGGTATTTAGCGACTTTGTGGGCAGACGCCGGCCGCTGCAATCTCGCATAAGGATCCGGCCGCTCGGCCGCCGGTCTCCTCAGAAGGCTGAGACGGCTTGGATCGACCGAGGTCGCGTGAGCTGGCGATGGCTCGTGTGGTTCTGGCGCCGGCTCGGAATCTTCTTTCGCCGCGGATTTCGTATTTGCGCTCACGCCCGTCGTCCGCCAGCGATCGATGACGGAGGCGATGAAGCTCATATCGCCGCCCCGGCCTTGCAAGCGAGAGCCTTTGGCGGCGGCTTCGCTCCTCGGTATTTCATAATCCGGAAGCGTTGAAAACGTCAGCCGGGTCGGCAATGGAATGCCGGCGCCGAAGGCAAGCGCCTCTCTTGTGCCGAGCGACGGCACGAAAGCCAAGAGATTGGCGGTCGTATCGGCGACAGCGGCGCGCAGGAACGCCTGATCGCGGTCATTCGACAAGCGCATCGCAAAGAGCGTCCCACATTGCGAGATGATCGTCGGATCAAGCTCGGCAGGACGCTGCGTCACGAGGCCAAGATAGACGCCGTATTTACGCCCTTCCTTGGCAATTCGCGAGATGGCGCGTCGAGTCGGGATGAAGCCCGCGGCACTGTCGGCCGGCGCATATTTGTGCGCCTCCTCGCAAACGAACAAGAGCGGATTGGAGCCTTCGCTCCAAAGGCCAAAGTCGAACGCAAGGCGGGCAAGGACCGATACCACCGCGTCCACGACTTCGCCCGGGAAACCAGCGAGCTGCATGATCGTCATAGGCTTGCCATTCGCCGGCAATCGGAACAATTGACTGATCGCCTCGGCCATCGTGTCGCCGCCGACGTTCGCACCTTCGAACATGAAGACATAGCGCGGGTCGTTGCTCACCATTTCGATGCGCGTGATGAGCTTGTGGTAGATCATGCGCGAGGAGCGATTTTCGAGCTTTCCCATGCGCTCGTCGATCATCGAGATCAGATCCGCGAGCCGGTAGGGAACCGGCGTGTCGACCGTATAGCCGATGTTCTTGGCGTCGAACTTGCGCAAGCCCGCTCGCTCGTTCACGCGAACCTGGGAATAATTGGCCTTCGCTAACGGAATGACCTCGGCAAGAATTTCCACCTCGTCTTGCAAGGCGGGGCGACCGCCGAAGAGAACGTCGACCATCTCCTCGAAGTTGAAGAGCCAGAACGGCAATTTGAGATTGCCGGGGTTCACGACGTAGGCGAACTTGCCGAACGAACGATCGTATTCGTTATGCGCGTCGATGAGAAAGATGCGGAGCTCCGGCCGCGCCAGCATCGTCTGCATAAGGATATGAGCGACGCCGCTCGATTTCCCGACGCCTGTCGAGCCGAGGACCGCGAAGTGCTTGTTCAGCATCTCGTCGACATCGACGCTCGCCGGGACGGTTGCATCCTGCTGCAGGGTGCCGATGCCGATCGTCTTGCGGCCCGGCGTCGCGAAGACGGCGCTCAACTCCTCGGTACTGAGCGGTGTGGCGAGGTCGCCGATGGTCGGATAGTCGCGCACGCCACGGCGAAAGCCCAGCCTCGACGTCTTGCTTGAGCCGCTCCCGCTGATTTCACCGAGCAAATCGACGTCGGCAAAAACGCCAAAGCCTTGTTCTCGAGCCGCCGAGTAATTCTGCGTTGAAACGCCGGTCACGACTCCGACCAACACCAGGCTGCCGGCGTGAATCTTGAGGAACTTTCCGACGGTGACGGCATGCTCCCGGTCGGCGAGCGCGATCTTCTCCAGGCCAATCGTCGCGCTTGACCCGCTCACGCCATAGACTTGGCCGAGCACGTCGGAGCGTTCGCGCCGCGAGGCGGTCTCTGATGAAGTGCGGTCGGGCATTGGGCTAACCGGAACGCTACTGAAATGAGCAGACCCATGCGAGAATGGACGAACGATCTTGCCAGTCTCTTTAGGAAAGCGCCCCTCCCCCTCACCCAAGCGCAAGCACTTAGGAAGCTTGGTTTAAGAACTCCTACTGCAAAGGTCAGAAACAAGCTGTTGTCCCCGAACCTGCTGCCTGTCGGCGACGGCCGTCTCAAATGAAGCGTGACCGGATCTGGCGTGTGCCCCCATAAATGGCGTTCGGTCGGATCGTTTCCGGCAGCGGATCGGACGTTCGATTTTCGTCCGTGGCGGAATCAAGCCGCGTTGATATCGCTTCGCTATGCCAACACCCACAAAATCCCACCAAGAACAGCCACAGCGCCCGCGGCATAGGCCCCAAGCATGATGTACGATCCTTTGATGATATCGCGGATCGTCTTCTTGATCGACGCCCGGTCGTTCAGGTTGGGAAACGGCTCTTGCGGTTCCGGCACCTCCAGGAACCGACATAAGGGCGCCCATCCATCCGTAACCCTGAATACCAGAAGTCTTTCGGGCGGAACGGCGGCTTTCACCTCGTCGATATAGGTATTGTAGCGCGCGACGGCCTTGGCCTTGTCGCCCATCACGCCGTTGAGCGTACGACCCCAGATGAGCTTGCGCGCCATGTCGCCAAACTTCCTGCCAAATGGCGTCAACCACTCCAGAACCTTGAATTGCCACAGAATCTCGGTGAAATAGATCGTGTCTATCGTGCTCTCGTACCAGGCTTCCGCGCCGCGCGGGTGCAGTGTCAGCAGAACCTTCGCATCGGGATAGGCGGTCACAAGATCTTGCCAGACGCAGCAGGCCGGGTTGTCGACCGTGGCGGTGTAGTTGGCGAACACGTGGTCCCAGTCATGCCGGGTTCCCGGCGGCGTATTCGCCACCCTTCGCCAGAAGTCGAGATGCCCTTTGTTTGCCTTGTTAATGATGACTTCCTGCATGTGATAGCAGGGAAAGCCGAGCAGATTGAGCGCCGCGAACGTCGACCATGTACCGGTCCGGCCAAAGCCGGCCCCAATGATTTTCAGCGCCATCTTTTTCCTGCGTTTGATTGTTGCGGTCGACTGAGTATTTCCGACCCCTTGCAACGAGCGCGCTCTCGAAGCAAGCCATCCCGCAACGATATTTTGGGGGCAAACGCCACGGGGACGATACCTTGAGCGCACGACGCACCGTGCCGCGGCGGCAAGCAGGCTCTCGCCGATCTCCGTTGGCTATTCGCCGCTATACCCGGTGATCTTGCTGTAATCGTCCGCCGCCTCGTTGATGAGGGCGCGCCACGCCTTCGAGCTGATGTCGATTCCCTTTCCGCAGCCGGGACAGACGACTTCGTTGTGCACGATGAGCTTCCGCAAGAGTTGCAGGCTTTTCTTGCCGCAGTGCACGCACAAGACGTCAAGCTCGGAGACGTCGAGCGCCGAGATGGGAGGCATAGCGTAACGCGACCTCATCGGGGAAAAAGAAGGGCGGCCATTGGCCGTCGGCCGACGGGCCGCCCTACGAGAGAAGCCCTGGTGGTACAGCTCCTCTCGCAACCGAGAGTTTAGAGCATGGTTGCGGCAATTTCCAGGGAAGAAGATGACGCGAGCAGTCTTGCGGTCGAAAGCGCCGCGCGGTCGCTTAGCTCACTTAGCCGGCGTCAGGTCGCGACCCTTGCGCTCCGAACGCCCAGCGGGCTTCCCTGTCTTCTTCGCAAAGCGCCTCTTCGAGCCGCGCCATTCGCTGTTCGGCCTTGATGGCGATCAGCTTCAGTTCGCGAAGCTCGCTATCGAGCGATAGCGCGATGCCGAAGAGCGCGAGCGCGATGGCTCGCTCGGTCAACTCTTCTGGCAGGCGTTCAATTCGCTTTTTGAGGACATGGGCGGAGCCCATGAAGTCGAATACAAAAGATTCGGAAGCGTATTCCTCACAGTCAGGCACGAAGCATTTGGCGCTTCGCGCGTACCCGCCCTTGATCTCCATTTTTTCTCTCTTCTTGGACCCGTGGTCAAAAACACGAAATCAACTGCCGCGCCCCAAGACCAACGGTAGGCTCTTCGACGACTATGTTCGCAGTTTGATCCAAATAGGACCAACAAACCGTAGCGGCCTTGTCTTCGCCTCGGAAAGACCGCGGCGGAGCGAGCGACTGTGGGACGAGGAAATCCCACCGACAATGCGTCAATTGAAGTTTTCAACAGCTCACCTGCCGCGCGAAAGCAGCAGCCTGCGCAGCGCTCAAGCAGGATCAAAGCCGGATGCAAAGCCGCCGAAGCGTTCAAGGCTCGGAGCGCGGACGTCTAGGCGAGGGCGATGCGGCCCATCACCCTCGCCACCAAGTGGCACGCGATACTGAGCCACCCAGCGACGCGAGGAATGCCACAAACTTCAACTATACGGTGATTATGCACACATTAAGCTTAACGATTCGTGGAATCCTTTGGCGGTTTTGTTGGGCTAATCTCTGAGCCGGCTATCATTGGACGCGCCTGAGGCGTGGAAGAGTTCAGCGCACCATCTCGTTGTAAAACTCGCGTTGGACGCTCGTCGCGATCCTGCCGTCGTTGAACAGGAGATCCCCAAAGACGAGAATGGCCACCGCAGCGCCTATCAGGATAGCGGGCTTCATCGTCTTCTTGCCGGTCAGGCACCCTTCTTATGATCGGCCGACGGATAGATTTGGCTTCGCCCGTCGTCGGACGGGTCACCCCCTTCGGGCGTTCGAGGCGGAGCTGAGCGTCGGGGTTGTCCAACTGTAGTCGGAACGCCGCGAGGCTGGCGCGCTCAAACGCTGCGTCGGCAGAAATGCACGGACCAAAATAGTCACCGTCGACCTCGATGAACCAATTTCGAGCTCGGCAAACGATCCGTATCAGAATAGTCATCGCTTAAAGCGCCAACAACTAACCGCAAATTATGCGGCGCTTATACTTAATATTTGCTTAGCGGATTATTGCGGCGTCCGGACCCTATAACAACATATCCGTCGCTCAGAATTGCCGCCAGCCGGAAACCCCGGCCGCTTGACCGGAGGAAGGCATCGGCGCGCGCCCCACGACTGTTGCGGCCTCGGCAGCCTCGGCCACCACGACTATTTCACTTGAAGAATGACACGGCCTTCTGTCACTTTTGGTGGGCCGGCGCCGATGTTCGAGGCATTCTTTCCGATCCATTCCTTGGCTTTTTGGACGCTATCATCGATGCCCATTTTGTCTTGGCAGACCGTAACCGAGATTCCGCCATCGCCGGTGCGGAGCAAGAAGTAGCTCACAAACCCTTTTACCGACCGCATCAGGCCTTCCACATCCGATTTGCGCTTCTCCAGCAGATCAAAGAGCTCCTTCGCTCCTTTGCCAGAATAGGTTCTGATCACCGCGTGCATATCTCTTTCTCCGTTCTCGTCCCGCCCCGACCAGAAAAATACCGCACGACGGACGCGGGTGAAACAGCCTCCATTCTTCGAAAGTCTATCCGTGCTTTCTCGTTCAGTACCGCGCGTTGGCCGACAAGGCCCATATCCATTCGCCGATCTCAGGCCCACCCACGCAGTCGGTAGTCACCATCTGCCAATGAGCTCCTTCACAACTTCGGTCGTGAGCGCCAACGAGTCGGCGTCGGGGAGCAAATCGAGCGGACTGTCGTAGAGCGGATAGTGTGAGCTGATATCGGTTGCCGCCGGCGTCACATTGAGCCCGGCCTTCCGAAAGGTCGCGAGCGCGCGTGGCATGTGGATGCCGGAGGTCACGAGGAGCCCGGAGGTCCAGCCCTCGTTGGCAAAGATGCGGGCCGTGTCGCGGGCGTTCTCAAAGGTATTGCGGCTCTCCGTGTCGAGGCGGAGCGCCGTCCTTGGCACGCCGAACTCGACTAGGAAATCCGCAACGAACTCAGCCTCCGGTCTGACGATGGTGTGCCAGGGCAGATTTCCGCCGGAGACGACGATGTGCGCCGCCTTGCCGGCGCGATAGAGTCGGATCGCCTCGATGACGCGGTCAAAATGTTCGTTGAAATCCGGGTCGATGCGCGGCGGAAGCGGCTGCGAAAGCACCCCTCCGAGCAAAATCACCGCATCGGCTGACGGAAGAGTGGCGATCGGCTGCGGCGGGTACTCGGTCTCAAGACGCGAGGCGAGCCAGTCGGAAAAGATAGGTGTCGAGGCGACCCAAAGCCCGATCGCAACCGCCGAGAGGAGGATGCGCGAAAGCCATCGAAATCGGGAGAACGAAAGGACGAGCGCCACCACGACGAGGAGGAGCGCGGCGCCTAAGGGATAGGCGAAAGTCGGAAGGAGTTTGCTGAGGAAGAGGCTCACGGCTCGCTACCGCAATCCTGCCACGGTTCTAGGCAACTTCTAATGCTTGGCGAAGGATGCCGAGGATCGCGGGCACCAGCACGCAGGTCGATGCAATCAGTTGGTGGTGATTCGCTAGTGGAGCGCCGCGGCTTTTGGGCAGCAGGGGCGGACGGGTGTGATCGACCTTCATTGCCACCTCTTGCCCAACATCGATGACGGTTCGAAGAGCTTGGACAAATCACTCCAGATGGCGCGAATGGCCGTCGCCGACGAAGTCCAAATCGTCGCTTGCACGCCGCACATCCAGCCCGGGGTTTACGACAACACCGGGCCGGGGATCAAAGTCGAAGTGGCGAAGCTGCAGGCCGAGTTGGACAAGGCTAAGATCCCGCTCGTGCTCGTGACCGGCGCCGACGTCCATATCGCGCCCGATCTCGTGGAGGGCCTGAAATCGGGCCAGGTTCTGCCGCTCGGCAATTCCCGCTATTTTCTGCTCGAGCCACCGACCGGGGTGGTCCCGCCGCGTTTTGAGGCATTTGTCTTTAACGTACTCAATTCCGGCTACGTCCCGATCATTACGCATCCGGAACGCTTGGCGTGGATCGAATCACAATATGAGATGATAGCGAGGGTTGTTCGCTCCGGGGTGTGGACTCAACTGACCGCCGGCTCCATCCTCGGCCAGTTCGGCCGGCACGCGCGACATTGGTCACTGCGGCTGTTGGAGGACGGATTGGTCCATATTATCGCCTCGGATGCCCACAATACCGGTAGACGCACGCCGGTCTTGAGCCCTGCGTTCAAAGCGGTGGAGCAACAGTTCGGCCGCGGCGAAGCTGTCCATTTGGTGGTGACGCGGCCGACCGGTATTCTGAGGGACGAAGACCCTTCGATTCTGCCAATGCCGGCGCGCGTCGGATTGAACGGACATCGGGCGGAGATCTAGGTGCTGGGACGAGCTGCAGAGGAAGTTCTGGAGCTCACGATGGCCCCGGCGCTTTCCTTCGAAAAAGGTTGCCGTGCCGCTGCTGATGGTGGGGATACTTGCCGGCTGCCATTCAAGTACCGGCACGAGCACGACGACCGGCTCAACCACTGGTGCGGCGCAACAGACCGGCGCCTTGCCGCCGCCGCAGGTCCTGGCCTCGATCCCCAACGCCACGGAGGCCGAGTATCGGATCGGACCGACGGATCTCATCGATATCTCGGTTTTTCAGGTCCCCGATTTGACCCAGGAGGTGAAGGTTGACGCGCACGGCCAGATCAACATGCCGTTGATCGGCGCCGTGCAGGCCGGCGGCAAGACCGTCCCGGAGCTTGAGAAGGAGATCAAGACCAAGCTCGAAGCGAAGTACCTGCAGTCCGCGCAGGTGACGGTCTTCGTAAAGGAGGCGAACAGCCAGCAGGTGACCGTCGACGGCGCAGTGACAAAGCCGGGCATGGTTCCCCTAAATGGGACAACGTCCCTACTTCAGACGATCGCGATGTCTGGCGGGCTCAGCGACAATGCCGATCCACACGGGGTCCTTGTGTTTCGGACCGTCGACCAAAAGCGCATGGTGGCGAAATTCGACCTCGCGGCGATTCGAAAGGGACAAGCGCAGGATCCAATGCTCTATGGCGGCGACATCGTGGTCGTCGACAGTTCGGCATTCGGTTCAGCATGGAGCAAGATCAGCAAGGCGGTTCCCGTTTTAGGCGTGTTCAATGTCTTGGCGACGACCGGGGTCCTTTAATGGGTAATGCGCCCCCTCTAAGCCTCTGCAGGCGAGGCTCATGAACGAGCAACCCGAACGGGGCGGCTGGATGGGGTCGCCGCAGGGTCGCGCGCTGACCCCCACCTCAAACGATCCGCGCGAGCTTTGGCGGCCGCAAGGTTACCCGCCTGAAGATGCTCCCTACGGCCAGCCCGAGGGGAGCTTCTTCCACGATCTCCTGCGCTATTTCTGGATTCTCTTCCGGCATCGCTGGGTCGTTCTCGGCACGGCGTTCGTGTTCGTCTTGATCGGGTTGCTGGTCACGTTCCTCTCCACCCCGGTCTATCGGGCGACGGCAACGATCCAGATCGACCGTGAGCCGGCGAAGGTGCTGAACGTTCAGGACGTGCAGACGAACCTCGGAGACGAGGCTGCGTTCTATGCGACGCAATATGAGATTTTGAAGAGCCGCTCCTTGGCCGACGAGGTGGTGTCGAGCTTAAGCGTCGATGAGCTGCAGCAGTTTACGCAGC
>CAVVPM010000003.1:0-699882 GCA_963750115.1 uncultured Alphaproteobacteria bacterium
TTGCGTGGCGCTCACCACCGCGGGGTCTGCGTCAAATCACTGCTGCTCTCGTGATCGAACTGCAGCCCGTATGGTTCCGGGGCCATCATCAAGACACGAATGACGGAAGACGAACACGGCAACAGCTACTGGACAGTCATTACCAGCCATCAACAAATAAGGGATTTCCGACAAAATCCCGTATATCCCGTAAATAAAACTGCCCGGCGTCCCTCATTTATAGGGAATTGCGTAATCATTGCTGTAGTTGGTGTTTGTGAACCGTTTGCAGCCGTGTTCGAGTGCAGAATGGCCAAAAGGAAAGACGATAAGAAGCTCTTGAAGTTCCAGAATGCTCACAAACTTCTATTTGGGCTGAAAATAACCGGTGTAAAACCCGAGACACGAATGAAGTGACGTCATGTGCTTGTCGGTTTTGTCTTGTGTTTGGTCGAGAAGCGAAGGTTGGTGCGAAGAGGAAGCCCACAGATCGTGCGAAGTACTTTGAGGATTTCGAACCGACAACTATGTTCAGCATTTAAGTTGGAACATCCTCGAACGGTGGGCCGAGTACAAGAAGTTGAATTCGGACCAAGACAAAGAGGCGTTCTTCAAAGAAGTCGAGTTCCGTTGGTCAACACGATCGAGTTCCTTATTTTGAGACGCACGGGAGTTTGTTTTTTTTCCATGAGCAAGCGCATTGTGGATGTCATTATTGGAGACATGTTATTCCATCCTGATGACATGGATGGACCGGCTATTACCAGCAGCTTTATGAATGGGCCGTGAAGCTTATCGGCGAGGGCAAGGCCTACGTGTGCGACCTTACCGGCGATGAAATCCGCGAGTACCGCGGCACGCTGAAGGAACCCGGCCGGCCCAGTCCCTACCGCGACCGCACCATCGAGGAGAACAAGGACCTGTTCGAGCGCATGAAGGCGGGCGAATTCCCCAACGGCGCCAAAACGCTCCGCGCCAAAATCGACATGGCCTCTCCGAACCTCAACATGCGCGATCCTGTGATGTACCGCATCCTGCACGCCTCGCACCACCGCACGGGCGATACCTGGTGCATCTACCCCATGTACGACTACACACACGGCGAGTCGGATTCTATCGAAGGCATTACGCACAGCATCTGTACGCTGGAGTTCGAAGACCACCGCCCCCTGTACGATTGGTTCGTGGATGCCCGGCAATAGATCCAACCGCAACAGATTGAATTCGCCCGGCTGAACCTGACATGAGACACGGTGCTCAGCAAGCGGCGGCTTATCCAGCTCGTGAAAGAGGGCTACGTCAACGGCTGGATGATTCTGCGCATGCCGACGATTTGCGGCTTCCCGCCGGCGCGGCTACACGCCGGAGTCGATACGGAATTTCGCCGCCATGATCGGCGTAAGCAAGGCCGATAGCGTCATCGAATACTGGCGCTGGAATTCGCGCTGCGCGAAGACCTGAACAAGCGCGCCCACCGCGTTATGGCCGGCCTCGATTCCCTTAAAGTCACCATCGAAAACTACCCCGAAGGTCAGAGCGAAGAACTCGAGGCCATCAATAGCCCGGAAGACGAAAGCTACGGCACGCGCAAGGTACCCTTCGGCAAAACGCCGTACATTGAGCGCGATGATTCCAATGGAAGACCCGCCAAGAAATTCTGACCGGCTTTCCCCCGACGTCATGGAAGTGCCTGCGCTATGCGTACTACATCACCTGCAAGGAAAGATGCCGTAAGGACGCCGATGGCAAATCACCCAACTTATCTGCACGTACGATTCCGCTACGCGCGGCGGCGATTCCCCCGACGGCCGCAAGGAAACGCCGATTCACCGGGTTTCCGCCGAGCATGCGCTCTAATGTGAGGTCCGCTTGTATGAGCACCTGTTCACCAAGTCCTGATTCCAGACGAAGTGGATGAAGGCGGAACGTGGTCGACAACCTGAACCCGGATTCGCTCCAGGTGCTGCCCGCACGCCAGAGAACCCAGTGTGACAGGACGCCCCGCGCTGAAGCACTACCAGTTCGAACGCAAGGGTTACTTCTCCGTGGTACCGGAATCGACCGGCGATAAGATGATCTTCAACCGCACGGCCACGCTCAGACATGGGCGAAAATGCAGAAGAATGGATAACGGGCCGGGCCTGCGGCCCCGATTTGTCCGGTTTGTAACCCTGCCGCCATCGGGGTTGTCCTGAACATATATCCATGATTTGCTTTCGATGGATTTGACTTATCAAGTGTTCGTTATAGACGGAGGATGTATGTTAATGTTTAATCGTTTCCCTTTCATCGTACTGTTGGGTGCGTGGTGTATACTATGCGCCTCAAAGACTCATGCCCAATACTGGCAGCACCCCTACCACGACGCACCTTGCAAGCGTATTTCAACAGGAGAACAACAGCATGATTTTCAGGCATTATCAATTTGATGAGAACGGCAATCTTCTTGCATTCGGGAGGGGTTCGCTTGGCGAGTCCCTACGGTAATTGGCGAGATAACGATTACGCTGTAGTTACCGTAAGCGATAGTCTTCTTTTCTTCGGTTCAGCCGACTATGACTATACCTCGTGCGAACTACCGAGCGGACTACCATTCACCATGCCGCTTGCTGACACGTTCAAGGTTGCCTATCATGGTATGGATGGACGCGGATTCGGCGCTAGCTACCGTGTTGCGGCGGTTCGACACCCTGATGGTTGAGCACGTTCCCGTTCTCCCTCGACGCTTCGCACGTCCATCGCGTTGCCGCGCCAGACGAACCCGTTGCCGCACATGGCGACGATCCAAAGCCAGGGAAGCATGGCGTCGCGGACGATCGCAAGAAGCGGCGAGCGCAGCGTGAGCGGCCAGCCGAGCGCCGGGCAGAGGGCGCATTCGGCACCGTACCATGCGACAACGGCAAGAAGAGCCGCCCCAATCGGGATTGCTCCCACGGCAACGAGAAACACGATTCCAAGAAATGGCAGCATCCCGCCCGACAGAATCTCCGGCAGGAAGAACGCCTTGAAGGAGGCTTTCCGGAGCCGCGCCCAGCGCAACTGGCGGCGCCACACGTCGCCGAATTGTCTAGCCCCGAGCGGCTGCGAGAAGGGCCTCTTCACCAGCCGTACTTGAGGTTCTGCGCCCGCACGACCTTGGTGCCGGCCGCGTCCTCCGCCGGCTCGGAGGCAAGCGCGCGGATGCCGCCGGCCCGTTCCAGCACGTCGCGCCGCCACAGCATGTTCTTGCCATGCGCGAAGCCTATTCCAAGCGCATCCGCCATGAGCTGCCAGCGCGCCTGGTAGGTGTTCAGGAAGGCGCATTCGAGCTCCGCCGCGAGCCCTTCGGGATCGCTGCCGAGCGGCGGCGAGCTGACCACGGCGGTGTCGCGATCGACGCGGCTGAAAAGCACCTCGATATAGTCGGCCGGCATCAGCACGTTGCTGTCGGCCATGATGATCCAGCCGTAGCGCGCCGCTTCCCAGCCCTTCACGACGTTGTTGAGCTTCGGGTTGATGCTGATCGGGTCGTCGCCGATCAGGAGCTGCGCGGGGACGCCGGGATAGGCAGCGATGAGCGAGCGGACGAGAGGGATGACCGGATCATGCTCCGAGGCCACGCAGAAGATCACCTCGTAGCAGGGATAGATGAGGTGGAAGGTTGAGCGCAGCGTCGCATCGAGATTGTTCTCCAGCCCGCAGACCGGGCGCACGATCGTGACGCCGGGCGCGTCGGCGGACGCCAGCTTTGCCCACGCGCCAATCCGCGCGCGCGCTCCCACGATCAGAATGGATGTCCAATGAAGAATTCCTGCGACGGCGCAGAACGCTTCGACGAATCGGATCACGAACGCCATCCGTCCCTTTTGCAGGCCGTGCCCGACAAAATTGTGACGAAGCGACGACGCATTCAGCGCACCCTCGTTGCCTCGCCGGCCATGAGTGCGGTTAATCCTTCGCGATAGGTTGGGAAGGCGAGCGTAACCTTCAGCTCCCGCTTGATCCTGTCATTCCTCACGCGCTTCCTCTCGCCGTAGAAGCTGCGGGCCATCGGCGTCATCTCCGCCTCGCTCGAACGCGATTTCCGGCGGCGGCGGCGCGCCGATCAGCTCCGCCGCGAAGGCGAGCACGTCCTCCGGCGGCGCCGGCTCGTCGTCGACGCCGTTGAAGACGCCGTCGGCGCGCTTGTCGAAGGCGGCTTCGACGATGGCCGCGATGTCATCGACATGAATGCGGTTGAACACCTGGCCCGGCTTGACGATGCGCCGCGCCGTGCCGCGCCGGATCTTTTCGAACGGCCCGCGGCCCGGCCCGTAGATGCCGGCAAGCCGGACGATGCCGACCGGAACGCCGGCCTCTTCGGCAAAGCGCCGCCATTCGGCTTCCGCTGCGAGCCTCAGCCGCGAGCGCTCGGACGAGACCGGCCGGCATTCGCTCTGTCTCGTCCACCCAGGCGCCGCCATGGTCGCCGTAGACGCCCACGGTGGAGAGGTAGACGAGCGACTTCGGCTCTAGCGCGCGGCAGAGTCGGCGCCGTGGCAGGTGAAGCACCGGATCGCCGGCGGGGCCCGGCGGGACAGAGACGAGCACGTGGTCGGACTTCCAAAAGCGCTCTTCCCAATAGAGGCGGAGGGGCGGCGTCCGGCTTGCCGTCGAAAAGCATCGGGTCGACGCCGAGACGCGCGATCTCTGCCAGCTTCTCCGGCTCGCGCGTCGGTGCCCGAGACGGCGGTGAGCCGTGGCCTCAGCCGCGCCGCCACGGCGCGCGCCGAATAGCCGAAGCCCGAAACAGAGGAGGCGGTTCATCAGCGGTTTTTGGGATCAGTCGGCCTCGCCGCGCTCGCGCACGATGAGCCGGTCAACCTCCAGCGTGCCGACGGAGAGGCGCTCGATGCGCGCGCGCCTCACCTTGAGCCGGTTGATCGCCAGCACCCCGATCGCCAGCGCGCCGATCGCAAGCGAGCCGAGCGCCAGCGCGCCGACCGCGCCGGCGCCGAGCGCGCCGCGCCTGAGCGCGACGTCACCGCCGCGATGGCGGCGGGAAGGGAAGAGGGCAGGCAGGCGCCGCGCGCCAAAGGAACGTCATCATGTCGTGCCTCGCTGTTCGTTGTCGTCCACTCGCCGCGGACTTCGGGGTCTCGTCTCGCTGCGCGCAGGAATTGCGGCATCAGATGCTGGCGCGCTCCGGTCGAAGCCGCTCAAGCGCCCAGACGGCGGCGCCTCTGACTTCCGGGGCGGCGTCTTCGATCAGCCGCTCCGCCTCGTCGGCGAGCGCCGGCGTGCTGGAATTCCCGATGGCGATCAACACGTTGCGAACGAAGCGGGCGCGGCCGATCCGCTTCACCGGCGAGCCGGCGAAGAGCCTGCGGAAAGCGCCGTCGTCGAGCCGTGCGAGTTCTCGGAGAGGCGGCGCATCCAAGACCGCGCGCGCTTCGAGCTTCGCCTGTCGGCCGGCTTGGGCGAACTTGTTCCACGGGCAAACGGCCAGGCAATCGTCGCAGCCGAAGATGCGGTTTCCGATGAGTGGCCGAAGGTCGCGCGGGAATGGGGCCCGCGTGCTCGATCGTCAGGTAGGAGATGCAGCGGCGGGCGTCGAGCCGATAGGGGGCCGGGAAGGCGTCGGTCGGGCAGACGTCGAGACAGGCGCGGCAGCTCCCGCAATGGTCGGTCGCGGGCTTATCCGGCCGCAGCACGGCGGTCGTGAAGATTGCGCCGAGAAAGAGCCACGAGCCGTGGTTCTGGCTGACCAGATTGGTGTGCTTGCCCTGCCAGCCGAGGCCCGCGGCTTCGGCGAGCGGCTTTTCCATCACCGGCGCCGTGTCGACGAAGACCTTCACGCCCACGTCCCCATTCGGGCCGGCGCGCGCGGCGAATTGCGACGCGATGCGCTTCAGCGCCCCTTTGATCAAATCGTGATAGTCGCGGTTTCGCGCATAGACGGAGATCGTGCCGG
Source organism: uncultured Alphaproteobacteria bacterium (assembly GCA_963750115.1). Lineage (GTDB taxonomy): Bacteria > Pseudomonadota > Alphaproteobacteria > Rhizobiales > Afifellaceae > DASWJZ01. Next base: position 5,912 of record CAVVPM010000003.1, read on the forward strand.
CCTCGTCTCTTTGCAAGCGTGGCGAGAGGGTCGCTCTTCGGGCCGTAATTCATGCCGAGCATGATGACCGCGCGGGCCTCCGGCCAAAGCGCCGCCGGGCTGCCGCGCCTTTTCGCGGTGTCGGCGAGCCACGCCATTTGACCGTGGTGGCCGTCGGCGATTGCCTGCTTGAGCCGGGAAGCGGCGGCTGGTATGGCGTCGGGCGTCGTGATGCCGATCGCGTCAAACCCCTCCGCGCCGGCGAGCGCCTCGATGAGCGCGCGGAGCTTCTCCGGCGTCAGAAGTCGAGATTGGCGTAGTGCGCCGGCGGATTGTGGCCGCGCACCTGATCGGCCCGCAGCGGTCGGAAGGCCGGGCGCGACTTCATCCGCATGTACCAATCCTTCACGTCTGAGGCGTCCTGCCATGGAACCTCGCCCAGATAGTCGGCGACCGAGAGCGCGGCGGCGGCCGCGAGATCGGCATAGCTCATCTGATCCCCGGCAAGCCAGTTCTTCGCCACGACCAGGTGCTCGACATAGTGAAGATGGGTGCGGATGTTCGCCCGCGCGGCCCTGAGGAGCGTCGAATCGGGCGCACCGCCGTTGCCGCCCGCGAGCGCCCGCTCCCGCTTGGTGACCTTTTCCTCGACCAGATAGGCGGTGACCTCCTCGTCGAACTTGTAGAGGAACCATTCGCAAAGCCGACGCACTTCCGCACGATGATCGGCGTTCGCCGGCATGAGCCGGTGCTCGTCGAGCGCAAAGCCGCGCGTCTCGTCGAGATATTCGGTGATGGCCCAGACGCCGGAAATAGGCGGCCCTTCGTGCTCGACCAGAACCGGCACCGTTCCGGCCGGATTGAGGAGCAGGAATTCCCGCCGCCGCTCCCAGACCCGTTCCTCGACAAGCTCCGGCGTCTCGTCGCATTCGCCGAGCACCAGCCGGACGAAGCGCGATCCGACCGAAAGGGGATGGTGGAGGAGGGTGATCATGCGTGGGGCGTAGACTGAAGGATTTGGCGCACCGAAGATGCTAAGCCGATAGGACGACAAGCGATTCGTGCGAGGTAGCGCGAGATGAGCCTACAGTCCATATTTGATGCCGTCATTCTCGGGGTCGTCGAGGGGATAACGGAGTTCATCCCGGTTTCCTCGACCGCGCATCTGCTGCTGTCGACCGAGCTTCTCGGGCTTGCCCGCGGCAATAGCCGGGCCTTCTGGGACACGTTCAGCGTGCTCATCCAGCTTGGCGCCATCCTCGCCGTGGTGGCGGTCTATTTCGCCCGCCTCTGGGGCGTTCTGATGGCGTTGCCGAGCGACCCGAACGCGCGCCGCTTCGTCGTCTCGATCCTCGTCGCCTTCCTGCCGTCGGCGGTCGTGGGGCTGCTCCTCCACGACTTCATCAAGAACGTGCTTTTCAACTCACCGATGCTGATCTGCGTCGTGCTGATCGTGGGCGGCGTGGTGCTCGCGGTGGTCGACCGCTTCGACATCCACCCCGTCCACGCCGACGCCATGCGCTTTCCGCTCGGGCTGTCCTTCATAATCGGCTTGTTCCAGTGCCTCGCCATCGTCCCGGGCGTCTCGCGCTCCGGCGCGACCATCGCCGGCGCGCTCCTGATGCGATGCGACAAGCGCGCGGCGGCGGAATTTTCGTTCTTCCTGGCGATACCCACCATGCTCGGCGCATTCGCGCTCGACTTCTATAAGAACCGTGCTGCCCTTTCCGGCGGCGATCTCGGCTTGATCGCGATCGGCTTCGTTGTCGCGTTCGTGGCGGCGCTCTTCGTCGTGAAGACGCTCATCGATTTCGTCGGCCGGCACGGCTTCATGCCCTTCGCCTGGTGGCGGGTGATCGTCGGCATTGCCGGCCTCGCCGGGCTTTGGCTCGCGCGCTGAACGGGGGGTGGCTTCCTGCGGGGACGCCGCGGCGTAACCTCCCCTTGCGGGGAGGACGAAGTTTGCGGAGCGAATGCGACAGCAAACTTCGATGACCCCCTCCAGAAACCGTCTTCGCTCCGCTTGTCGGTATCGACCTCCCCCGCAAGGGGGAGGTTGGGGAGCCGCGCTAAGCCCGCGCCTGCTCGAACTCGCCGCGCTCGCGGAAGCGCACGAGATAGGTGGGGAGCACGATCTCAAGCGCCGTCGGCTCGATCCCGAGCCCGTCGAGCGTTCGCTTGTCGCGCGTGGCGTCGGCTGAGACGACATTGTCGAACATCAGCATCCTGACCTGGTCGAGCGTAATAGGCTGGCCCGGCAGGTAGGATCCGAAGCGGCCCATCAGGCGCGCTGCGAACCAGGGGATCGGCACGAGCAGGCGCCGCCTCCTGGTCACGGCGAGCATCTTTTCAAGACACGCGCGGAAGCTCAGCACCTCCGGTCCGCCAAGCTCGTAGATCGCGCCCGGCTGCGCATCGCCGTCGACGGCGCGCGCGATCGCCTCGCCGATGTCGCCGGCATAGACCGGCTGGAAGAGCGTCTTGCCGCCGCCGATCAGCGGAAGCGCGGGCGACATCCGCGCCATCGCCGCGAAACGGTTGAAGAAATGGTCCTCCGGCCCGAACACGATCGAGGGCCGCATGACGACCGCCTCAGGCACGGCCTCGCGAATTCCGGCCTCGCCCTCGGCCTTGGAGCGGAGGTAGCCGACCGTGGACGGCTGGTCGGCGCCGATCGCCGAGACGTGGACGACGCTTCGGATGCCGCCCGCGCGCGCCACCTCGCCGATGGCGCGTGGCCCGAAACCCTGCACTGCGTCAAAGCTCTGCCGGCCGCCCTCCGCCAGAATACCGACGAGGTTCACGACGGCGTCGGCGCCCTCGAGCGCCCGCTCGATCGACCAACGGTAACGGAGGTTCGCCTGGATCGGCTTGATCTGCCCGACCATGCCGAGCGGCTGCACGTGGCCGGCAAGATCGGGCCGCCGCACCGCCACGCGGATGCGGTGGCCGCGCCGCGCCAGCGCCTGCACGACATAGCGGCCGATGAACCCCGAGCCGCCGAAGACGGTCACAAGCTTGGCGGAGGATTTCGGCGCTTCCATCGAATACTCCCGCATGCCCGCGTTTTTCGCAGAAACGCTGACCCTTTAAGGCCTGTCTCGCAGGCTGTATAGGCCCGGATTCAGTGCATCTCCTTCCTAAACGCCTCGTAGATCATCAGCCCGGTCGAGACCGCGAGGTTCAAGGAATCCGCCCGTCCGCGCATGGGGATGCGGACGAGCGTGTCGCAGGCTGCTGCGAGCGCGTCCGAAAGCCCCTGCTGCTCGTTTCCCATCACCAGTACGAGCGGCGGCCGGTAATCCGCTGCGCGGTAGTCGACCGTGCCGGAAAGGTGCGTGCCGACGAGCCGCGCGCCGTGCCGTTTTGCCGCCGCGATGAGCCCGTCCTCGCTCGTCTTGGCGAGGGGCACGTGGAAGATCGACCCCATCGTGGCGCGCACGGCTTCGAGCCCGAAAGGGTCGCAGCACGCCCCGACCAGCGCCACACCCTTGATGCCGGCGGCGTCGGCGGTGCGGATGATGGTGCCAAGGTTGCCGGGATCGCGCACCCGGTCGAGCGCCACCCAGATTCCGCCGCTGCCGATCGCGGTCTCCGGCGCGAAACGCTGCCTGAAGACGCCGATGACGTTCTGCGGGTTCTCGCGCCGGGTGATCTTCTCAAGCACCGGCGCGGAAACTTCGAGCACGGTTCCGCCCGCCGCCTTGGTTTCCGCGGCGAGCGCGCCGATCGCCGCCTCGCCGGCGCTTGACGTTGCATAAGCGAAAATCTGGGCGGGCGAGCCGCCGTCGACCGCGTCGCGCACGAGCTTCTGCCCCTCGGCGATGAAGAGCCCGCTCTCGTCGCGGTGCTTCTTCTGCTGCAGCGCGCGGATTTCTTTCACGAGCGGATTGGCGAGGCTCGTGATCTTCTTGAAGCTCCCGACCTTCGGCGCCCCGCCGCTCACGCTCCGCTCCAGCGCGAGAAGAGCGAGGTGGCGAGAAGGCCGCCGCCGGCATCGATGAGCGCAAGCTCGCCCGATTCGACGCCGGTCCCGAACACCTCCTCCGCGAGACGGTGGAGCGAGAGGAAGGAGGCGCGGATCGCATAGGCGGTCAGGATCAAAAAGCCGTCTGGTTTCAAGATTTCGCGGCAGAGTTTCAGGAGTTCGGGAAGGTCTCGGAAAAGCTCCCACACCTCGCCTTTCGGCCCGCGCCCGAATTTCGGCGGATCGAGCAGGATGCCGTCATAGCGCCGCCCGCGGCGGACCTCGCGTGCCGAAAATTTAGTCGCATCGTCGAGCATCCAGCGGATCGGCCGATCATCGAGCCCGGAAAGCGCCTGGTTCGCGCGCGCCCAGGCGATCGCCTTCTTCGACGCGTCGACATGCGTCACGTCGGCGCCCGCGTGAGCGGCAACGAGCGAGGCAAGGCCGGTATAGCCGAAGAGGTTCAGGAGCGCCGGCGTTCCGCCGGCCTTCGCGAGCCGTTCGCGCATGAATGAAAAATGTGCCTCCTGCTCCGGAAACGCGCCGACATGGCGAAAGGATGTGAAGCGGCATTCGTAGCGGATCGCGCCGTGGGCGCAGATCCAGGTCTCGTCCGATCCGGCGCGCCGCTTCCAGCGCCCGGCGCCTTCCTCATCGACGTCGCCGGTAAAGATCGCGTCGGCCTTCTCCCATTCCGCGGCGGGCAGGCGGCGATCCCAGATCGCCTGTTCCTCCGGCCGGTCGAGAAGGCGCGCGCCGAAGCGTTCGAGCTTGCGGCCGTTGCCGGAATCGACGAGCGCGTAGTCTTTGAGCCCCTTCGTCGTGAGGATCAGCGGCGAAGCGCCCATCAAACCCGGATCGAGCTCAAGACGGCAAGGTCGAGCTGCTGAAGCAGCGCAGACTCGCCCGCCGCCAGAAAGAACGGGTTTTCGAAGGGACGCATGTTCGCAACGCCGGTCTTGCCGTAGCGGAGCGTCGCCCCGTCGAGCGTCACGACCGTGCCGCCCGCCGCACGCAGCACCGCGTCGCCCGCCGCCGTGTCCCATTCCATGGTCGGCCCGAGCCGCGGATAGAAATCCGCCGCGCCCTCCGCGAGAAGCCCGAATTTCAGCGACGAGCCGATCGAACGATGATCGTGGCAGCCGGCCTGCGAAAGGGCGTTCGAGGTCGCCGGGTTCATATGCGAGCGGCTGACGACGCCAACGGGATTTGTGCCGCTCCGCCGCACGGCAATCGCCGTCCAACCTTCGATGCCGTCGAGTTCGGCCGTGATCGCGCCTTTCCAGGCGCCTTTTGCGCTTCCGGCATAGGCAAGATGGAGCGCCGGCGCGAGGACGACGCCGATCACCGGCACGGAATCCTCGATGAGCGCGATGTTGACCGTGAATTCACCGTTCCGGCTGATGAATTCCTTGGTGCCGTCGAGCGGGTCGACGAGCAGGAACGTGCGGCCGATCGCAGGCAGCGGACCCGTCGAGGCCTGCTCCTCGGCAATGATCGGAAACCCCGGCATCGCCGCGGCGAGAGAGGCTGCGATGGCCCTTTCGGAGCGCAGATCCCCCTCGCTGACCGGCGAGTCGTCGACCTTGTGCGCGACGGAAAAGTCGGTCGCGTAGACCGTCATGACCGCGCGCGCGCCCGCAAGGGCGGCGTCGATAAGCGGAAGAAGGCGCGCGTCGGCGCCGGGCTCGTTGGGCATTGATCGCTTTTAGCCCGTCCCGGCCGGCGCGCCAACGCCGCTTACTGCGTCGCAAGGTAGTGGATCACGGGTGACCTGCTACCCGCCAGAGCGCGGGCTTGGAAATTCGGTTGTCCGCGGATAAACCCGCGTGCACAATCGTGTCCGGAGGCCAGCGTATGGAGTTGAAGGGAGAGTATCGGATCCCGGCGTCGCGCGAGCAGGTCTGGGCGATGTTGAACGACCCCGCCGTGCTTCGAGAGTGTATTCCAGGTTGCGAATCGCTCGAAGGAAGCCCGGCCGAGGGCTTTGCCGCGCGGGTGACGACCAAGGTCGGGCCGGTCAAAGCCACGTTCAATGGCGAGGTCACGCTGTCAAACGTGAAGCCGCCGGAGAGCTACACGATCTCCGGCGAAGGGAAGGGCGGCGTCGCGGGCTTCGCCAAGGGCGGTGCGGACGTGCATCTTGCGGAAGACGCCGGAGTGACCGTCCTCACCTACGCCGTCAATGCGCAGGTTGGCGGAAAGCTCGCGCAGCTCGGCTCGCGCCTGATCGATTCGACGGCGAAGAAGCTTGCCGACCAGTTCTTCTCCTCCTTTGCCGAGAAAGCCGGGGGCGGCGCGCCCGCCGCGGCCGTGACGGCGCCGACGCGCGCCGGCGGCTTCCGCTAGGCCGGAAGGCGTGGTTGAAGAGGTCGAGGAGGTGGCGCGCGAGGTCGAAGAGGAGGTCGAGACGAAAGCTGCTATGGGATTTCTCGGCGGACCGATCGTATGGGCGCTGCTTGTCATCCTGGCCCTGCTGATCATCTGGGCTGTAGCGAAGTGAAGCGGCCGCGGCCGCATATGAGATCGAAAGGGAGGACGTAATGTCGACCGTCACCATCACCGTAAACGGGCGGGCGGAGACCCGCGATGTGGAGGACCGCACGCTCCTTGTGCATTTCCTCCGCGATCATCTTGGCCTGACCGGCACGCATGTCGGCTGCGACACGTCGCAATGCGGCGCCTGCGTGGTCCACATGGACGGCGTGGCCGTGAAGTCCTGCACCGTGCTTGCCGCCGCGGCGAACGGCGCCAAGGTCGCCACCATCGAAGGGCTCGCCGACGGCAGCGAGCTCCACCCCGTTCAGGCGGCGTTCCGCGAGCATCACGGGCTGCAATGCGGCTTCTGCACACCGGGCATGATCATGACGGCGGTCGACATGATCCGCCGCCACGACGGCGCGCTCGACGAGACGACGGTCCGCCACGAGCTCGACGGCAACATCTGCCGCTGCACCGGCTACCACAACATCGTGAAATCCATACTCGCCGCCGCTGCCGTGATGAAAGGCGGAGCCAAGAAAGTCGCCGCTTAAGAAATATCGCCACCCTCTCTCCATGCGAGCGAGGGCAGAGCGCCAGCAAATCGAGGGAGGAACAGATGGGCGTTGAAGGAATCGGCGCACGCGTCGCTCGCAAGGAAGACAAGCGCTTCATCACCGGACGCGGCCGCTACACCGACGACATGAGCGTCCCCGGCATGTGCTACGCGGCCTTCGTCCGTTCGCCGCATGCGCACGCGAAGGTCGGCAAGATCGATACGGCCGCCGCCGCCAAGATGCCCGGCGTGATCAAGGTCCTGAACGGTGCCGAGCTTGCCGCCGATGGGATCGGCAATCTGATCTGCGGGTGGGCGATCACGTCAAAGGACGGCAGCCCGATGAAGATGGGGGCCTATCCGGCGCTCGCGAAGGACACCGTGCGCTATGTCGGCCAGCCGGTCGCAATTGTCGTGGCGCGGACCCGCAGTCAGGCCCGCGACGCTGCCGACGCGGTCGCCATTGACTGGCAGGAACTGCCCTCGGTCGTCGACGCCGTGAAGGCGCTTCAGCCCGGCGCGCCGCAGCTCCACCCCGAGGCGCCGAACAACCTGATCTACGATTGGCAGATCGGCGACGCGGCCGCGACGGACGCTGCGATCGCCAAGGCGAAGCACGTGACGAAGATCGACGTCGTCAACAACCGGCTCATCCCGAACGCGATGGAGCCGCGCGCCGCGCTCGGCGTCTACGATCCGGCCGAGGAGCATTTCACGCTGTGGACGACGAGCCAGAACCCGCATGTCGCACGGCTCGTGCTATCCGCCTTCTACAACGTCGCGCCGGAGCACAAGCTCCGTGTAATCGCGCCCGACGTCGGCGGCGGCTTCGGCTCCAAGATCTACATCTATCCGGAGGAGATCGTCTGCCTCTGGGCGTCGAAGAAATCCGGCGTGCCGGTGAAATGGGTTGCCGACCGCACCGAATCCTTCCTCGCCGACGCGCATGGCCGCGATCATCACTCGCACGCCGAGATGGCCTTCGACGCCGACAACAAGATCATCGGACTGAAGGTCGACACGATTGCCAATTTCGGCGCCTACATGTCGCTCTTCTCATCCTGCGTCCCGACCTACCTTTACGCGACGCTTCTCTCCGGCCAGTACGTGATCCCGGCGATCCACGCCAACGTGCGCGCGGTCTACACGAACACGTCGCCCGTCGATGCCTATCGCGGGGCCGGCCGCCCGGAAGCCTGCTATCTGCTCGAGCGGGTGATGGAGACGGCGGCGCGAGAGCTGGGCGTCTCGCCGGCCGAGCTTCGGCGTAAGAACTTCATCCGCGAGTTCCCCTATCAGACGCCGGTGATCATGACCTATGACGCCGGCGGCTTCGAAGCCTCGCTTGACGCGGCCATGAAGGCGGTCGACTACGCCGGCTTCGGCAAGCGCAAGGGCGAGGCGGAAAAGCGCGGCAAGCTCAGGGGCATCGGCATGAGCTGCTACATCGAGGCCTGCGGCATCGCGCCGTCGGCCGCGGTCGGCTCGCTCGGCGCCGGCGTGGGCCTCTGGGAATCGGCGGAGGTGCGTGTCAATCCGATTGGCACGATCGAGGTTCTGACCGGCGCGCACAGCCACGGCCAGGGCCACGAGACGAGCTTCGCGCAGATCGTCGCCGGCCGCTTCGGCGTTCCGATCGACAGCGTGCAGATCGTGCACGGCGACACCGACAAGGTGCAGTTCGGCATGGGCACCTACGGCTCCCGCACGGCTGTCGGCATGACGGCGATCGTGAAAGCGCTCGACAAGGTCGAAGCCAAGGCGAAGAAGATCGCCGCGCATCTGATGGAAGCATCGGAAGACGACATCGAGATCGCCGACGGCGAGGTCCGCGTCGCCGGCACCGACAAGAAGCTGCCCTGGTTCCAGGTCTGCCTCGCCGCCTACACGGCGCACAACCTTCCGCAAGGCATGGAGCCGGGACTGAAGGAGACCAACTTCTACGACCCGACCAACTTCACCTTCCCGGCCGGTTGTTACATCTGCGAGGTGGAAATCGATCCGCTGACGGGTCAGACGGAGATCGTGCAGTTCGCGGCCGCCGACGATTTCGGCAACCTCATCAATCCGATGATCGTCGAGGGCCAGGTGCACGGCGGCATCACGCAAGGCGTCGGCCAGGCGATGCTCGAGGGTTGCCGCTACGACCCGGAAAGCGGCCAGCTCGTGACTGCGAGCTACAACGACTATGCGATGCCCCGCGCCGACGACGTTCCGTCATTCAAGGTCTCAACGACCGTCACGCCCTGCCCGAGCAATCCGCTCGGCGTGAAGGGCTGCGGCGAGGCGGGCGCTATCGGCGCCCCGCCGGCGGTGATCAATGCGATCACCGACGCTGTCGGCGACAACAACCTGACCATGCCGGCGACGGCGGAGAAAGTATGGAAGCTGGCGCAGAAGGCGACGATGCGTCAGGCCGCGGAATAGGGAGACCAGAAGATGTACCAGACAAGCTATCACAGGCCGAAGAGCGTGGCCGAAGCGGCGAAGCTTTTTTCAAGCTCCGGCGACGCCGCTTACATTTCCGGCGGCCACACGCTCCTGCCGACTATGAAGGCCCGACTTGCGGCGCCGAAGAACCTGATCGATCTCCGCCACGTGCCGGAGTTGAAGGGCATCCAGGTATCCGCTGACGCGGTGACGATCGGCGCCGCAACGCCGCATGCCGGGGTGGCTGGCTCCGCCGAAGTGAAGAAGGCTGATTCCGACGCTTGCCGGCCTCGCCGGATCGATCGGCGATCCGCAGGTCCGTCACATGGGCACCATCGGCGGCTCGGTGGCGAACAATGATCCCGCCGCCGACTACCCCGTCGCGGTGCTGGCGCTCGCCGGAACGGTCACCACCGACAAGCGGCAGATTGCCGCCGACGACTATTTCACCGGCCTCTACACGACGGCGCTGAACGAAGGCGAGATCGTCACCAAGATCGCCTTCAAGATTCCGGCGGAATCGGCCTACGCAAAATTCCGCAACCCGGCCTCGCGCTATCCGATGGCCGGCGTCTTCATCGCCAAGCACAAGGACGGCTCGGTGCGCGTCGCGGTGACGGGCGCCGGCAATAATGGCGTCTTCCGTTGGAAGGCGGCGGAGGACGCGCTTGCCAAGAATTTCTCCGCCGCCGCGCTTAAGGGCCTCAGCGTCAGTGCCGGGGACATGATGGGCGATATCCACGGCTCGCCCGAATACCGCGCCAACCTCGTCGCGGTCATGGCTCGCCGTGCGATGGAGAATCTCGGCAAGCTGACGGTGGCGTGAGGTCGGGCGCAGCGCCCGCCAGAACCTTCTCCCCTTGAGGGAGAAGGTGCCCTTTGGCTCCGCCAAAGGGCGGAAGAGGGGGAGTTCGACGGTCGACGCTCAGCAGCAAATCGTCGACCTCCCCCTCTCCCGGTCGGCTCCGCCGACCATCCTCCCCCTCGAGGGGGGAGGGTTAGTCGCCCCATCTCACCGAAGTGTTGATTGCCTTTGATCGGCGCGCCTCGTCATTTCGGTGACATGAACTCCCCGCTCCGGCTTCTCCTCGTTGCCCTTGCCATGCTCGCATCGCTCGCGTCGGCGAGCGCGGCGCCGCCCGACCCGTCGAATTGGGACGCCGTGCTGGCGGAGGCGAAGGGCGAGACCGTCTATTTCGACGCCTGGGGCGGCGAGCCGCGCATCAACGATTATATCGACTGGGCCGCGCGCACGGTTGAGAAGCGCTTCGGCTTCCGCGTCGTGCACGTGAAGCTGAGCGAAACCGCCGAGGCCGTCTCGCGCGTGCTGACGGAGAAGGCCGCCGGCCGCGTGAACGGCGGTGCCGTCGATCTCGTGTGGATCAACGGCGAGAATTTTGCCGCGATGAAGCGCGACGGGCTGCTTCTGCCTGAGGCGTGGTCGACCAGGCTGCCGAACTACCGCTTCGTCGATGTCGAAGGGAAGCCGACCGTCGCGAGCGACTTCACGGTCCCCGTCGACGGCCTCGAGGCGCCCTGGGGCATGGCGCGACTGGTCTTCTTCTACGACAGTGCGCGGCTGAAGAGCCCGCCGACCTCCGTCGCGGCGCTTGGCGAATGGATCGGCAGGCACCCCGGCCGCTTCACCTACCCGCAGCCGCCGGACTTCGTCGGCACGACCTTCCTGAAGCAGCTTCTCGTCGATCTCGCGCCCGACAAGGCGGCGCTGGCGGAACCGGTCACCGATGCTTCCTTCGCGGTCGCGACAGCGCCGCTTTTCGCCTGGCTCGACGCGGCCCGTCCCAATCTCTGGCGCGGCGGGCGCGCCTATCCGCGCGACTACGGCGGTCTCCGCCGGCTCCTCGCTGACGGCGAGGTCGACATCGCCTTCGCCTTCAATCCCGCCGACGCTTCAAGCGCGATCGAGAACGGCGAGCTTCCCGACACCGTCAGGAGCTTCGTCTTCGACGGCGGCACGCTCGGCAACACGCATTTCGTGGCGATCCCCTTCAACGCCAGCGCGCCGGCAGGCGCCATGGTGCTGGCGAATTTCCTGCTGTCGCCGGAAGCGCAGGCGAAGAAGCAGGATCCAAAAGTCTGGGGCGACCCGACCGTGCTCGCGATGGACAAGCTCCCGCCCGACGACCGCGCCCGCTTCGCCGCGCTCGATCTGGGCGTCGCGACGCTTCGCCCGGAAGCGCTCGGGGCGACGCTTCCCGAGCCGCATCCCTCCTGGGTCGAACGCATCGAGACGGAATGGGCGCGCCGCTACGGGGTCAACCAGTAGCCGACAATGAGCGGGCAACGCGTCCTCCCTTGCTGTGGGCGGTTGCTTCGCCGCCGCGTAACCTCCCCTCAAGGGAGGCTTGGTGCAGTCCGGGAGCGGGAGCCGGTTGCTGCGGCTTTTTCCGTGCCGCGCTCTTCCGTCGACCGCGCCTGTCCCGCGCCTTCGGCTATTCTGCCGGCTACTTCCGTGCTCGGCGACGGAATTCTCGCTCGCCGCCTTCGCGCGCGCTCTTCGCCACGCCGGGCCTCCTTCGCTCCGCGCTTCTCAGCCTCTTCACCGGGCTCGCCACCACCGCCGTCGCCTTTGCCGTGGTGATGCTTTTCGTCGCGGGCTGGCGCGGCACGCGGCTCTTTGCCGTGCTCGAGCGGCTTGTTTCGCCGCTCCTGAGCGTGCCGCATGCAGCGGCTGCCTTCGGCCTCGCCTTCCTGATCGCGCCTTCCGGGATTCTCTTCCGGCTCGTCGCGTCGCTCGCCGGTTGGCAGAGCCCGCCGGACCTTCTGATCGTGCAGGACCGGCTCGGCGTGGCGATGACGCGCCGGCCTGATCGTCAAGGAGATTCCGTTCCTCTTCCTGATGACGCTTGCCGCCCTGCCGCAGGCGCGCGCCGCGGAGATGGAGCGCATGATCGCGGCGCTCGGCTATGGCCGCGTCGTGGGCTTCGTTCATGCCGTCCTGCCGGCGCTCTACCGCCAGATACGCCTGCCGTGCTCGCCGTTCTGGCGTTCTCCACCTCGGTCGTCGACGTCGCGCTGATCCTCGGGCCGACCACGCCGGCGCCGCTCGCGGTTCGCATCGTCGATTGGCAGCACGACCCTGATCTCGCGATGCATTTCCTTGCCGCGGCGGGCGCGGTGCTGCAGGTCGGCGTCACCGCTTTGGCGCTCCTCGCCTGGCTGGCGGCGAGAGCGGATCGCGGCGCGCATGTGTATCCGCCTTGCGGGCTCGGGCTGGCGCGCGCGAAACGATCTCTGGCCGCGGCGCGGAGCATTTTTCGCGATGGCGCTCGCCGCGGCGACGGTTCTGGTCGGCATTCGTTCTGCTTGCTCTATGGTCGGTCGCCGGGCCTGGCGCTTTCCTGCGACGCTGCCGGAGCGCCTGACGCCGTCCACCTGGATGCGGCTCGGCGACAGCTTCGGCATGGTGCTTCGCGACACCCTGGTGCTCGCCGCCGCCTCGAGCCTTGCCGCGACGGCGCTTGCGCTCGGCACGCTCGAACGCGCCGCGCGCATCGGACTGAGAGGGCCGGGGAGGGCGCTTCGTGCGCTTTACGTCCCTCTGATCGCGCCGCAGGTCGCGTTCCTGTTCGGCTTGCAGATACTCTTCTCCTTCGCCGGCGTCGACGGCACCTTCCTGGCGCTCGCGATCGTGCACCTCGTCTTCGTCTTCCCCTACGTGCTGCTCTCGCTTTCCGACCCTGGCGCGCCTGGGACCCGCGCTACGGCTATGCGATCCGAGCGCTTGGGCACGGGCGCGAACGCCGTCTTCTGGCGCGTGCGGCTTCCGATGCTCGCGCGGCCGGTGCTGACGGCGGCGGCGCTCGGCTTCGCCGTCTCCGTCGCGCTCTACCTGCCGACGCTGTCTGATCGGCGCGGGGCGCTGGCCGACCGTCACGACGGAGGCGGTGGCGCTCGCCTCCGGCGGCGATCCGCGCCTGATCGGCGCGACCGCGCTTGTTCAGGCGCTGCTGCCCTTCCTCGGTTTCGCCGTCGCGCGCTGTCGTGCCGGCGTTCATTTTCCGCAACCGCCGCCTGATGCGGGCCTCGGCATGACGCGCGCATGACGGGGGAAGGACGCGTGCGGGCTCGTCCTCCGCGACGTGACGATCTGGCTCGAACGGCGGGCAGCTCCTGTAAAGCTCGACGCGGCGGTCGCACCTGGCGAAGTGCTGACCGTGATGGGGCCGTCCGGCGTCGGGCAAATCGACGCTGCTCGCCTTCATCGGCGGTTTCCTCGGCCGCGATTTCCGCGCCGCGGGGCGCAGTCATCCTCAACGGTCGCGACGTGACGGACTTGCCGCCGGAACGGCGCGGCATCGGGCTTCTCTTCCAGGACGCGCTGCTGCTTCCGCACCTTTCCGTCGCCGGCAATCTGCTGATCGGGCTGACACCGGAGGTCGCGAGGACGCGGCGGCGCGGCGGCGCGCCGTCGAGGCGGCGCTTGCCGAGGTCGGGCTTGAGGGCTTCGGCAGCCGCGACCCGGCGACGCTGTCCGGCGGCCAGGCGGCGCGCGTGGCGCTAATGCGCACGCTGCTCGCCCGGCCCGAAGGCGCTCGATCCTCGACGAGCCGTTCTCGCGCCTCGACGTGGCGCTGCGCGCACAGGTGCGCGAGCTGGTCTTCGCCGAGGCGCGGAAATACGGCCTGCCGGTGCTTCTCGTCACCCACGACCCCGCCGACGCGGAGGCCGCGGGCGGGCAGGTCGTGGAACTGCGATCGCCGGGCTGACCACTGCGCGGCCACACCTGCGCCGGCCCCGGCGCCGCTTCCTCGGCGCGCTGCGCGGCGGGGCCGGCGGTGGAGATCAGGTTGTTCGCCGTGTTGACCAGGCCGACATGCGAGAAGGCCTGCGGGAAATTGCCGAGCTGCCGCTTGCCGCGCGGGTCGTATTCCTCCGCCAGCAGGCCGAGATCGTTCCGGAGCGAAAGCAGCCGCTCGAAAAGGTCTTGCGCCTCTTCGTGGCGGCCGATCATCGAAAGCGCGTCGGCGAGCCAGAAGCTGCAGACGAGGAATGAGCCTTCGCGTCCCTTGACGCCGTCCTCGCTCGCGTCCGTGCGGTAGCGCAGGATAAGGCCGTCCTCCGTCAGGTCGCGGCTGGATCGCGTCGACGGTGGAGACGACGCGCGGGTCGTCGGGAGGCAGGAAGCCGACCGTCGGGATCATCAGGAGGGCCGCGTCGAGCGCCTCGCCGCTCATAGGTCTGCACGAAGCTCTTGCCGCTTCTCGCTCCAGCCGTTCTCGAGGATCTCCGCGCGGATCTTGTCGCGCTCCGCCTTCCAATTCCTCCACCGGGCCGGAGAGGCCGAAATCCTCCACGCTCTTCACCGCGCGGTCGTAGGCGACCCAGGCCATGAGCTTGGAATGGGTGTAGTGCTTGGCGCCGCTGCGCATCTCCCAGATGCCCTTGTCGGGGCGACGGCCATTTGCGGCTTCAGATTCTCAAGCAGCACGAGCTGGAAATTCCATCGCTTCCTGCGACGGCTCGAGCTGGAACTTCCGCCCGACATGGAGCGCGTCCATCAGCTCGCCGTAGACGTCGATCTGCAGCTGGTCGTAGGCGGCATTGCCGATCCTGACCGGCTTGGAGCCCTCATAGCCGTCAAGCCAGGGCAGCTCCGTTTCGTGCAGCCGCCGCTCGCCGGCGAGCCCGTACATGATCTGCAGCTGCGAGGGATGCCCGGCGGCCGCGCGCAGCATCCATTGCCGCCAGTCGCGCGCCTCCTCGCGATAGCCGGACGTGAGAAGCGCGTAGAGCGTCAGCGTCGCGTCGCGAATCCAGCAGAAGCGATAGTCCCAGTTGCGCTCGCCGCCGATTTCTTCCGGCAGCGACGTCGTGGCCGCGGCGAGGATGCCGCCCGTCGGCTGGTAGGTCAGGCCCTTCAACGTGATCAGCGAGCGGATGACGGCGTCGCGCCACGGATGCGGCGCGTGAACGGCGAAGCGGCCGCGGCCCGACCAGTCGCGCCACCAGCTCTCCGTTTCGGCAAGCCGCGCTTCCGGATCGATGCGCGTCTCGCGCGCGCGGTGCGAGGGATGCCAGCAAAGCGCAAACGGAACGGAGGCGCCTTCGCCGACGCGAAAATTCCGCGACCGTGCGGTAGTTTTCGCCCTTCAGCTTGACCTGATGTGTGAAGTTCGACCGCGTCGGGTCCGGCGACCGCGCGCAGGCCGAAATCGGTGCCGCGCACCCAGGGGACGGTCTCGCCGTAGCCGAAGCGGAGCACGAACTCCATGCGCATGCGCACGCGGCCGCTGTCGCCGTGCACGATGCGGAAGAGGTCGACATGCTCCTCGTCGTCGCGAGAGCGGCATGAAATCGACGAGCGTGACGGCGCCGTCGGCAGTCTCGAATTTCGTCTCGAGGATGGTCGAGCCGTCGCGGTAGCTCCGCGACGTTTTCGCCACCTCGTCCGCCGGAGCGATGCGCCAATAGCCGTTCTTCTCGTTTCCGAGCAGCGCGGCGAAGCAGGCGTCGGAATCGAAGCGCGGCAGGCAGAGCCAGTCGATCGAGCCGTCGCTTGCAACGAGCGCGCAGGAGAGCAGATTGCTGATGAAGCCGTAATCCTCGATGCGCTTGCTCACGCCTCTCACCCCGCGCCGCGGAAGCTCGGATAGAGCGACATCCCGCCATCCACGTAGATCGTCGCGCCGGTCATGTAGTCGGAGAGGTCGGAGGCGAGGAAGAGCACGGCATTGGCGATGTCGGGCGGTCTCGCCGATGCGGCCGTAGGGGATGAGCTTCAGAAGCTTCTCCATCGCCTGCCGGCGTATCCCAGGCCGAGCGGTTGATCGGCGTGCGGATGGCGCCGGGCGCGACCGCGTTGACGCGGATCTTCTGCTGGCGCAAGCTCCTGCGCCATGCGACTGCATGAGCAGCTCGACGCCGCCCTTGGACGGCCGCGTAGTTGGCTTCGAACGCCCAGGGGATCCTCTGATGCACGGAGCTCATGCAGATGATCTTGCCGAGCGCGCGCGAGACATCCGGCTGCGGGCCGCGGCGCAGGAACTCGCGCACCGCGGCGCGGGCGCACAGGAACTGGCCGTCGAGATTGACGACGATCACCTTGCGCCACTGCGCAAGCGTCATGTCGGCGAAAGCGGCGCCCGACTGGATGCCGGCATTGTTGACAAGGATGTGGACCGTGCCGAAGCGGCGGACCGTCTCGGCGAACATCGCTTTCGACGTCCGCCTCGTCCGACACGTCGGCGGCGAGCGCCACTGCCGTGCCGCCGTCGCTGCGTGATCTCGTCCACGACCTCGGCGGCGTCGTCCTTCATCGCCTCGAGATAGTTGACCACGACCTTGCAGCCGGCGTCACCGAGAGCGAGGCGCAGCCCCACGGCCGAGACCGGACGTCGCGCCGGTGACGATGGCGACCTGTCCGGCAAGCCCGAAGGCCGCCTTCAATGCTTCAGGAGACGGGCTTGCCGGCACCGTGTCGTCCTTATCCGCTTGCTTCGACTCGTTTCGTTATCGCAACCAACGTCTTCCCGAAAGGTTGACGCCAAAGCGCTCGGGCATGCGAGCGAAGGCGGCGAGACCCTTGAGCGCCGGGTTCTCGCCGACGATGACGAAGGTCGGGATCGTCGCCATCACGTCCTTGTGCGGCGCTTTCGCCTCAAATGCGCGGCGAAATTCGCCGTTATTAAGGAAAGGCAGGATGCGCGGCGGAATGCCGCCCCCGATATAGGCGCCGCCACGCGCCATGAAGATGAGCGCGATGTCGCCGGCGAGCCGCCCGAGAAGCCGCGCATAGAGAGAGACGGTGCGGACCGCCGTCGGGTCGGATGCGTCGAGCGCGGCCTTGCTGACCTCCGCCGGCGTCTGAAGCCGGGGCGCGCCGCCGTCCGTCAGCGCCACCGCGCGATAAAGCGCGACGAGCCCGCGCCCGGAGAGGAGCACTTCGGCGGAGATGCGCCCATGCTCCGGCGCGATATGCGGCCAGAACCGGAATTCGTCCGCCTCGCTTGGCCCGAACGCGACATGCCCGCCTTCGCCCGGCACCGGCACCCATAGTCCCTGGCCTCCCGTTCCGCCTGGACGAGGCCGCCGACGCCAAGGCCGGTGCCGGGGCCGAGCACCACCTTGGCGCCGCTCGGCGTGGCGCTGCCGCCACCGATCTTCACAAGTCATCGGGCTCAAGCGCCGTCAGCGCCAAAGCCTGCGCCTCGAAGTCGTTCAGGAGGGTCACGTCCTCGAGGCCAAGCCGCGCGATCATGTCGCGCGGGCGGACGATCCATTCGGCATTGGTGAGGTCGACGGCGTCGCCGACGATCGGGCCGGCGAGGTCGATGACCGCCGCGCGCGGCCGAAGCGGCGACTTCGCGAAGACGCGACTTCCTGCACAGCCGATCTCGATGTCGGAAAAGTCGGCGGTCGGCACCGGATGCGAAGACTTCGATCGGCGTGTCACGGTCGGGGACGATCGCAAAGCGCGCGTTGGTGCCGCCGATATCGCCGATCAGCACCGGGAAGGGGATGCCGGCGGAAGGACTCTACGGCTTCGGGCATGCAAACCGGGCGGGCATCTGTGGCCGCTCATTCTTTGATATACGGCTTGCCGTCGGCGGCCGGCGGCCGGGCGCGGCCGACCAGGCCGGCGACGAGCACGATCGTCGCGATATAGGGCGCCATCGCCAGAAATTCCGACGGGATCGGCGTTTGCAGGATGGCGAGCTTTTGCTGCAGCGAATCGGCGAAGCCGAAGACGAGCGCCGCGAGGAGCGCGCCGACCGGATGCCAGCGCCCAAAAATCATCGCCGCGAGCCCGATGAAGCCGCGGCCGTTGGTCATGTTGATGTCGAAGCGGCCGACCGAGCCGAGCGTGAACCATGCTCCGGCGAAGCCCGCCACCATGCCGCCGATCGTGACGTTGATGTAGCGCAGCCGGTAGACGTTGATGCCGAGCGTGTCGGCCGCCTCGGGGTGCTCGCCGACCGCCCGCGCCCGGAGCCCCGCGCGCGTATGGAAGAGATAATAGGTGGCGACGGCGATGATGACCGCGGCGCCGTAGACGAAGATGTTCTGCTGGAAGAGGACGCGCCCGACGATCGGCAGGCTGCTGAGATAGGGGATGCGCAGGCCGACGAAGATCGGCGCATTGTTGAGCTCCCGGTGCACCGTCAGCACCTGGCTTGAGACGTAGGATGTGAGTCCGAGCGCGAAGAGGTTGATGGCGACGCCGGCGATGATCTGGTCGACGCGATAGGTGATGACCAGCGCGCCGAGCAGGAAGCCCATCAGCCCGCCGACCGCGATCGCCGCAAAAAGGCCGATCCAGCCGCCGAGGAGCGAGCCGACGATCGCGCCGGTGAAGGCGCCGGAAAGGAGCATCCCCTCGATGCCGATATTGACCACCGCGACGCGCTCCGAAAGCACGCCGACGAGGCCGCCGAGCGCGATCGGCACCGCGCGCACGACTGTCGCCTCGAGCATGCCGGTCAGCGAGAATTCCTTGCCCGCCGTCGCCCACACCAGGAACGTGGTCACCGCCAGGAAAAGCCCGAGCCCGAGAAAGAGGCTCGTATGGCGCGCCGCGCCACGCACGAACTGGCGCCCGCCGAGAAAGGCGAGCACCAGCGCCACGACGTAACTATAGGGCGCGGCCGGCACGACCAGATTTGGAAGCGCGACGAGGTCGCCGGGGAGGGCCAGGCGGAAGGTCGCATCGCCTGACGATTCCAGCCCGAAGACGGTGGCGACGAATGCCGCGAGCGCGATCAGGAGCCAGCCGCTGATCAGCGTCTGCCGCCGCTTGATCTGGTCCAGATTGGCCGCTCCGGTCGGCCTTGCCGCGTCGCTCACCGCCATCTTGTCACTGCCCGGCCTGTTTGTGCGCGCGCTTGTGGAACGCCCAGGGGAAGGCCGCGCGCATCAAAAGCGGCGCGGCCACGAAGACGATGATGAGCGACTGGATGATCGCGATAAGGTCGATTCTGACCCCGGCCGACACCTGCATCTGCCGGCCGCCGGCCTGCAGCGCGCCGAAGAGGATGCCGGCGAGCAGGACGCCAAGCGGATGCGATCGCCCGAGCAGCGCCACGGCGATGGCGTCGAAGCCGGCGCCGCCGGAAAAGCCGGGTGTCGCCCGCCCGAGCACGCCGAGCACCTGGTTGGCGCCGGCGAGCCCGGCAAGCGCACCGCCGATCGCCATCACCGCGACGACGATCAGGCCGGAGCGCATGCCGGCATAGCGCGCGGCGGACGGGTTCAGGCCGCTCGCGCGAAACTCGAATCCGAGCGTGGTGCGGAAGAGCAGCCAATAGACAAGCACCACCATGAGGATGACGATGATGACGCCGACATTGACCCTGAGCGTCGGATCGAGCCAGCCGAGGAGATGCGGCAGCTGCGCCGACGGCAGCACCGACTGCGAGATCGGGTCGTGGCGTCCGGGTTTCTGGATCGGCGGATTGCGCAGAAGGAAGTTGACCAGCTGAAACGCGATCAGGTTGAGCATGATCGTGGTGATCACCTCGTGCGCGCCCGTCGACGCCTTGAGCCATCCGGCGATTGCAGCCCATAACGCGCCAAAGAGCGCGCCGGCGAGGAGCGCCAGCGGCAGATGCACCACGAGCGGCAGACCGGGGAAGGAGAAGCCGACGACGACCGCCGCCATTCCGCCGATCAGCATCTGTCCTTCGGCGCCGATGTTGAAGAGCCCGGCGCGGAAGCCGAGCGCCACGCCGAGCGCCGCAAGCGTCACCGGCGCCGCCGCCGTGAGCGTCTCGGAGACCGCCGAGAGCGAGCCGAACGAGCCGGTGAAGAGCGCGACGAAGGCCTGCCCGATCGTCGGGATGCTGACGCCGGTCGCGAGCATCGTGATGCCGCCGAGGATCAGCGCCAGCACCACCGCGAGCACCGGCACGACGACGATGTCCTCGATATGCGAGCGCGTGAGGACGATGCGCCTCAGCATCTCGCTCGTCGCCGCCGGCGCGCGTTCTTCGTCGAGGCTCACGCCGCCGCCCCCGCCATCGCAAGGCCGATCTCGCGCACGCTTGCCCCGGCGCCCGCGAACTCCGCGACGATCCGGCCGCGGAACATCACCAGGATACGGTCGGAAAGCGCCATGATCTCGTCGAGCTCGGTTGAGACGATGAGCACGCCAACTCCGTTGTCGCGCGCTTCGACCAGGCGCGCGTGGATGTATTCGATCGAGCCGACGTCGACGCCACGCGTCGGTTGCGCCGCGATCATCAGCCTGATGTCGCGCGAAAGCTCGCGGCCGACCACGAGCTTCTGCTGGTTGCCGCCCGAAAGGTGGTCGCCGAGGCTGAAGATCGATTCCGTGCGCACGTCGAAGGCGCGGACGATCCGCGCCGCTTCGGCGTAGACATCCGGCCAGCGCATGGCGAAGCCGGACGAGAAGCGCGGCTCGTAATAGCTGTCGAGCACGGAATTCTCGGCAACGCTGAATTCCACGATCATCCCGGAACGCTGGCGATCCTCAGGCACGTGCGCGATGCCGAGCCGGTGGTGCATGCGCGCCGAGGCGCTCGTCACATCCGCCCCGAGGAAGGCGATCGACCCGCTCACCACGGACCTGAGCCCGGTCAGCGCCTCGACCAGCTCCGTCTGTCCGTTGCCTTGCACGCCGGCGATGCCGACGACCTCGCCCGCGCGGATGCCGAAATCGACGCCCTCGACCGCCATTTCGTCGCGCTCGTTCAGGACGCTGAGGTTCTCGACCTGAAGCAGCGTCTCGCCCGGTTCGGTCGTCCGCTTCTCGACGACGAAGCGCACGGCACGCCCGACCATCATCTCGGCAAGCTCCGCGTCGGTCGCCGTCTTCGGGTCGCCTTCGCCGACCACCTTGCCGGCTCTCAAGACGTTGATGCGGTCGGCGACCTCAAGCACCTCGTGCAGCTTGTGCGTGATGAAGACCAGCGCCTTGCCGGCGTCGCGGAGCGAGCGGATGATGCCGAAGAATTCCGTCACTTCCTGCGGCGTCAGAACGGCGGTCGGCTCGTCGAAGATGATCACGTCGGCGGAGCGGAACAGGACCTTGATGATCTCGACCCGCTGCTGCAGGCCGACCGGGATTTCCTCGATGACCGCGTCGGGATCGACTTCAAGCCTGTGCTCGGCGCTGATCGCCGTCACCTGCTGACGCGCTTTCGCCATGTCGAGCCGGTCGAACCGCCCGGTCGGCTCGACGCCGAGGACCACGTTTTCGGCGACGGTGAACACCGGCACGAGCATGAAGTGCTGATGCACCATGCCGATGCCGGCATGGATGGCGTCCTTGGCGTCGCGGAAATGTGTCGGCGCGCCGTCGATCAGGATTTCGCCTTCGTCCGGGCGGTAGAGCCCGGAGAGGATGTTCATGAGGGTGGATTTGCCGGCGCCGTTCTCGCCGAGCAGCCCGAGAATTTCGCCGGCGCGGATTTTGAGGTTCACGTCGGAGTTCGCGACCACCGAACCGAAGCGCTTGGTGATGCCGCGTAGCTCAATATCCAAGAGTCACAACGCCCCCGCGTCCCTATCGGTATTCCGCGTGCTCCGAAGCCTTGGCGCTTCGGTCGCCCGCCGCGCTCTTAGCTGAAAGCGCGGCGGGCCGGTTGTCCTACCTTAACGGAAGTCGGCTCACATGGCGCCGACTTTGATCGAGCCGTCGATGATCCCCGCTTTGATCTTCTCGATCTCGGCCTTGAGGTCGTCGGGCACGGCGGAATCGAAGTCGTGGAACGGCGCAATGCCGACGCCACCGCTCTTCAGGTCGCCGACGATGACGCCGCCCTTGAACGATCCGTCGAACGCCTCGGTGACCGCGGTGTTCGTGGTGGAATCGACGCGCTTCATGACCGATGTCAGGAAGACGCCCTTGTGATCGGGATCGGTCTGATACTGGTCGGTGTCGACGCCGATGATCTTGAGCGCGTCGGGGCCGAGCTCGGCGGCAAGCGCGGCCGATCCCTGACCGACCTTGCCGGCAACCGGCATCACGATGTCGGCGCCCTCGTCATTGAGGTTCTTGGCGAAGGCTTTGCCGTCGTCGAGCGAATTGAAGTTGCCGGTGAAGAGCCCTTCCTTCTTGGCCGGATCCCAGCCGAGCACCTTTACCGACTTCCCCTTCTCCTTGTTGTAGTAGCCGACGCCCCACACGAAGCCGTCCATGAAGTCGGTGACCGGCGGGCCGATGTTGATGCCGCCGAAGGTGCCGACCGTGCCGGTCTTGCTCATGCCGGCGGCAAGGTAGCCGGCGAGGAACGCCGCCTGGTTGGTCGCGTAGACCTGGCCGAGCACGTTCGGGATCGTCGGGTCGTAGGCGAAGTCGACGATGGTGAACTTGATGCCGGGGTTGGCGAGCGCCGCCGCCTTGGTGGCGTCTCCGAGCAGGAAGCCGACGGTGACGATGACGTCGCACTTCTCCGTCACGAACGAGTTGAGGTTCGGGACGTAGTCGGTCTCGGCCTTCAATTCGAGCAGCTTGCTGTCGAAGCCGCCCTTCGTCGCGGCATCCTTCACGCCCTGCCAAGTGTACTGGTTGAAGCCCTTGTCGTCGACGCCGCCGGTGTCGGTCACGGCGCAGGCGAGGAACGCGGAAGCTGGCCCGGTCATGGCGCTGAACGCCGCGACGGCCAGAGCCGCGGCGAAGCTTATGGATATGGCTCTCTTGCTCAACTCTCCCTCCTGCGTGATTGGCAAATGCAATGCTCCCCTTCGCATAGCACCGCCGGGGTATCGTCGGGGCGTTACTCGACAAGGGCTGGCGGCAAGCTTTGCATTTTCGCGTGTTATCGCCAAGGCACTTCGCCGCTGGCAAATCCCGCTGGAGACGCCGGCGGAACGGGCTGACGGCGCCCGCCAAAGCCGCTAAAAGGCGCGTTCGCGCCGTGCTTTTCGAGCTACCTGATGACGCCGACGATCCTTCGCTCCGCTTTGCTGACCCTCTGCCTCGGTCTTGCCGCCTGCACCGCGGTGACGACCGGCGCGCTGCGCCCGGTGACGCCGGTTCCGGTCGACGCCGCCCAGGCGGCGCGGCTGATTTCGGCCTACCGTTCCCAGAACGGGCTCGGGCCCGTTCACGTGGATGCGAGGCTCATGCGGGCCGCGGCGAGCTACGCGAGCGTCATGGGAAAGCGCGATCAGATCGGGCACCGGCTTGGCGCCTCGCTTCCCGGGCGCGTCGCCGCGGTCGGCTATGATTGGGGGTTTGTGGCGGAGAACCTCGCCGCCGGCTACGCGACGCTCGATGACGCCATGCGGGGTTGGAAAGAATCGCCCGGGCATCGGCGAAACCTCTTGAGCCCTTACGCGACCGAGATCGGCATCGCCGCCGTCGCCACGCCCGCCGGTTCCCACTACCGCAACTACTGGGCGCTGATCCTTGCCACGCCGCAGCCTGAGCACCTCGTCGCGCGGTTGCTGCCGCGAGCGGTCGCCCAATGAGCGCCGCTTCCTCCGCATCGGATGCCGCCCGCGCTATGCTCTTCGAAGCGGCACGCGCTGCGATGCGGAGGGCCCACGCGCCCTATTCGAAGTTTCCGGTCGGCGCCGCGGTCCTGACCGATGAGGGCGCGGTATTCTCCGGCTGCAATGTGGAGAATGCGAGCTACCCGGAAGGCTGGTGCGCCGAGACGACGGCGATCGCGGCGATGGTGATGGGCGGGGGCGGCCGCATCGCGGAGGTCGCCGTGGTGGCGGAGAAGCTGCCGCTGATCACGCCCTGCGGCGGTTGCCGGCAGCGGCTGAAGGAATTCGGCTCGGCGGAGACGCGCGTCCACCTTTGCGATGATAAAGGCGTGGTGGAGACGGTGACGCTCGGCGACCTCTTGCCGAAGGCGTTCGAATTTGCACGGCGCGAATGACGGACGCCGCCGAACGCAATGCCGAGAAGATCCGCGCCAGCACGCCGCTTCGTCCGCGCGTCGCGATCGTGCTCGGCTCCGGCCTCGGCGACTTCGCCGAGGCGGCGGGGGAGGCGGTCGCGCTTCCCTATGGCGAGCTCGAAGGGTTTCCGGCGCCGTCGGTGTCGGGCCACGTCGGCACATTCGTTGTCGGCTTGATCGGCGGCCGGCCGGTCGCGATCCTCCTCGGCCGCGCGCATTATTACGAGCATGGCCGCGCCGACGCGATGCGGCGGCCGCTCGAGACGCTGAAGGCGCTCGGGATCGAGGCACTGATCCTGACCAACGCCGCCGGCGGGCTCCGCGAGGAGACGCCGCCGGGCTCCGTGATGCGCATCGCCGACCATATCAACTTTGCCGGCACCAACCCGCTGATCGGCGAGACGAGCGACGCCCGTTTCGTCGGCATGACCGCCGCCTATGATTCCGACCTCGGCCGTGCCGCGCGCGCCGCCGCCGGCGAGGAGGGGCTTACGCTCCATGAAGGCGTCTATATGTGGTTCTCCGGCCCGAGCTTCGAAACGCCGGCCGAGATCCGCGCCGCCCGCGCGCTCGGCGCCGACGCCGTCGGCATGTCGACGGTGCCGGAGGTGATTCTCGCGCGCTTCTTGGGCTTCAGGGTCGTTGCCTTCTCCGTCATCACCAACTACGGGGCGGGGATGACCGGCGCGGAGCTGTCGCACGAGGAGACGAAGGAGGTCGCGCCCGAGGGCGGCGCGAAGCTTGCGCGCATAGTGAAGCGGATGCTCGCGACATGGCCGAATTGAAGCGCTTCCTCCCGCAGGAGATCTTGCGCAAGAAGCGCGACGGCGGCGCGCTGTCGAAGGACGAGATCGCCTTCCTGATCGAGGGGCTGACGAAGGGAAGCGTCGGCGAAGGGCAGGCGGCGGCCTTTGCCATGGCCGTCTTCTTCCGCGGCATGAGCCGGGACGAGTGCGTTGCGCTGACCGTCGCCATGCGCGATTCCGGCAACGTGCTGAAATGGTCCGACGGGAAGGGCCGCGTGCTCGACAAGCACTCGACCGGCGGCGTCGGCGACAATGTCTCGCTGATGCTGGCGCCGATCGTTGCCGCCTGCGGCGGCATCGTGCCGATGATTTCCGGGCGCGGACTCGGCCATACCGGCGGCACGCTCGACAAGCTCGATTCGATCCCCGGCTACCGCACCGACCCCGACGAGGCGCTGTTCCGCGAAACGATCCGGGTCGCGGGCTGCGCCATCATCGGACAGACCGGCGCGCTTGCCCCCGCCGACAAGCGCCTCTACGCGATCCGCGACGTGACGGCGACCGTCGAGTCGGTGCCGCTCATCACCGCCTCGATTCTGTCGAAGAAGCTCGCGGCCGGGCTGAACGGCCTTGTGCTCGACGTGAAGACCGGCTCCGGCGCTTTCATGGCGGATATTGAAGTCGGCCCGCGAGCTGGCGACAAGCCTGGTCGAGGTCGCAAACGGCGCCGGCCTGAAGACGACCGCCCTCATCACCGACATGAACGAGCCGCTCGCCTCCGCGGCGGGGAACGCCGTCGAGGTGAAGAACGCCGTCGACTTCCTGACCGGCAAGCGGCGCGACAAGCGGCTCGAGGCGGTGACGCTTGCGCTTGCGGCGGAGCTCCTTGTGCTCGGCGGAATCGCTTCGTCCACGGAATGGGCGAGCGCGCTCGCCATGGCCGCGCTCGACGACGGCCACGCGGCGGCCGCCTTCCAGAAAATGGTGTCGGCGCTCGGCGGCCCGAAGAATTTCATCGACGACCCCACCAAATATCTGCCTGAAGCGGCGGTCATGAAGCCGGCGCATCCGAAGGAGGACGGCGTCGTGGCGGCAATCGATACGCGCGCGCTCGGCCTCGCCGTCGTCACGCTCGGCGGCGGGCGCACCCGGGCGGAGGACAGGATCGACCATTCCGTGGGGCTGAGTCAGCTCGCCGGAATCGGCGACGCGGTTGGTTCCGTGCGGCCGCTTGCCCTCGTCCACGCCCGCGACAAGGGTTCGGCGGAAGCGGCGGCGGAGGTGATCCGCGCCGCCTATCGGCTTGGGGAGCCGCCGAAGGACCGCCGCCTTGTTTACGAGCGTATTGCCGGCGAGGCTCGCTGACATGGCGCGTGCAATGCTCCTCGTCATGGACTCCGTCGGGATCGGCGGCGCCGTGGACGCCGACAAATTCGGCGACGCGGGCGCCGATACGCTCGGACATATCGCCGCCGCCTGCGCGGCGGGCGCCGCCGACGTGAAAGGCGGCCGCTCCGGCCCGCTCAAAATCCCGGTGATGAACCGTCTCGGAATCTGCCGGGCTGCTGAGGCTTCGACCGGAACGCATCCGGCGGGTATCGAGCGGATCGAGAAACCGGAAGCGATCTGGGCCTATGCGAGCGAGGTGTCGAGGGGAAAGGATACGCAGTCCGGCCATTGGGAGCTTGCCGGCCTGCCGGTCCCGTTCGAATGGGGCTATTTCCCCGACACGATCCCCGCCTTTCCGAAGCAGCTCACCGACGCGCTGATCGCGCAAGCGAAGCTTCCCGGTATTTTGGGCAACAAGCATGCGTCGGGCACGGACGTCATCGAGGAGTTCGGCGTGGAGCACATCCGGACCGGCAAGCCGATCTGCTATACGTCACAGGATTCCGTCTTTCAGATCTGCGCGCACGAAGAGCATTTCGGGCTCGAGCGCCTCTACGCGGTCTGCAAGATCGGCCGCAAGCTCTGCGATCCGCTAAGAATCGGGCGCGTCATCGCGCGGCCTTTCCTCGGCGAGACGCGCGAGACCTTCAAGCGTACAGGCAACCGTAAGGATTTTGCCGTGCCGCCGCCCGGCGAAACGCTCCTCGACCTCGCCGTTTCGATGAAGCGCGATGTCTTTGGCGTCGGAAAGATCGCCGACATCTTCACCGGCCGCGGCGTGACCAGGGTGTTGAAGGCGCCCGACAACGAGAGCCAGTTCAAGCGCACCCTCGAAGCGATTTCGGAAGCCAAGGACGGCGACCTCGTCTTCACCAATTTCATCGACTTCGACCAGCTCTACGGGCATCGGCGCGACGTCGCCGGCTATGCCGCGTGCCTGGAGGCGTTCGACGCCCGCCTGCCGGAGCTGATCGGAATGCTGCAGCCCGGCGACATGGTGGTCTTGACCGCCGATCACGGCAACGACCCGACCTTCAAGGGCACCGACCATACGCGCGAGAATGTGCCGGTCATGGTGTTCGGTCCAAAGATCGACGGCCGCAACGGCGGCCACCTCCATACCTACGCCGACATAGCGCAGACGCTTGCCGGCCAGCTCGCGCTGCCGCCGATGCGCATGGGTGAAAGCATCACGTGAGGGTGGGCTGCCGCCCCCGTTTCCCATCCCCGTCCTGCCGTGTATGAAGCCTTCGAAAACGCGGAGGCGGCGGCATGGCCCGGAAATTCGAAGGCGTGACGGTGGTCGACCACCCGCTGGTCGAGCACAAGCTCACGATCATGCGCAACAAGGATACTTCCACGCGCGGCTTTCGCCAGCTTCTGCGCGAGATCGCCGGGCTGATCTGCTACGAGGCGACGCGCGACCTGCCGCTCGAAGAGGTTGAGATCGAGACGCCGCTGACCGCCATGACCGGCCGCAAGATCGCCGGCAAGAAGCTCGTCTTCGCCTCCATCCTGCGCGCCGGAAACGGGCTTTTGGAGGGCATGCTCGACCTCGTGCCGTCCGCCCGCGTCGCCCATATCGGCATCTATCGCGACCCGAAGACGCTGCGAAGCCGTCGAGTATTATTTCAAGGCGCCGGAGGACCTGTCGGAGCGCACCGTGATCTGCGTCGATCCGATGCTCGCGACCGCGAATTCGGCGGTCGCGGCGGTCGACAAGCTGAAGGGCCGCGGCGCCAAGGACATCCGGTTTGTCTGCCTGCTCGCGGTGCCGGAGGGGATCAAGCGCTTCCGCTCCGTCCACCCCGACGTGCCGGTCTTCACCGCGGCGATCGACGACCATTTGAACGACCACGGTTACATCGTGCCGGGCCTCGGCGACGCCGGCGACCGGATGTACGGGACGAAGTAATGCTGAGCGAAGAGCGCGCGGCGCACCTTCTCCCTCAAGGGGAGGAGGTTGGGGCGTCCTTCAGCGCTTCCTGAACGCCACCACCTTGGAGAAGAACGCGTTCGTCACGCTTTCGACCGCGAAGCCGGCCTCGCTGAATAGCGCCTTGATATCCGCCTCGAGGTAGCTCTCGAAATACGGCTCGTGGAAAAGCGCGGGGAAGGCTTCCAGGAGCCCGTCATAGTCGGGCTCGTCGCCGATCTGCAGCGAGTCGACGAGGACGAAAAGCCCGCCGCGCTTCATGACGCGGCCGATCTCGTGCGCCGCGTCTTCCCGCACTTCCGGCGGCAGCTCATGGAAGAGGAAGATCGCGGTCGCAAGGTCGAGGCTCCGATCGGCAAGCGGCAGGGCTTCGGCCTTGGCGACGATCGGCTGGAGGCGCGGCCGTCGCCCGAAGCGCCGGGCCGCCTCGACCAGGTAGGGTTCTGAAAGGTCGATCGCGAAGGTCGGGAGCCGCGGAAACGCCTGCCGCACCTGACGCACGAAGCCGCCCGGTCCGCAGGCGATGTCGGCATAGGCAAGGCGCCGCTGGTCGCGGCCTTTGAGCGCATCCGCCATCGGCACGAGCGCCTGCCGCCGCATCGCGTTCGCGGCGCCGGAGAACAGCACCTCGACCTGCATGTCGTAGAGCCGCGCGGATTCTTCCGTAAGCCAGCCGCCCGATTGGAAATGGAAATTCTGCAGATAATAGTCCGGCCGCCGGCTGCCGTTCTTCGTGCCGACTTCACGTGAAAGCGCCGCGCCGCGCCGCCGCACGACCTCCGGCACGTCGCGAAAGAATTCGCGGCTTCGTGCGAGGATGCCGGCGAGGCCGCCGTCCTCGTTCTGCGGCAGCGGATGGTAGCCCGCCTCGGCATTGGAGAGGTCGCGCTGCAAGAGTGCCGCGACGTCGCGAAGGAGCCGGCGCATGCGTGGAACCGGGCGCGACGGTTTCGCGGTCACGCGCTTCGGCGTGCCCGCTTCCGCCTCAAGCCGCCGGACCATGCGGCGCATGACGGCGCCGTGCCCCGCATACCAGGCGACGCGGCTCGTCTGCCGCACGGCGAAGGCGGCGCGGTTTGTCCAGCGTGCAAGGGGTCGGTCGGGCATGCGAGGCTTCCTCATCGTCAAAGTCGAACTCGATTCCCTCTTTCGTCCAGGGCGTTTTATGTCGCGTGTGAAGAGCCCGACCACCTCCGTCTCCGCCGAATAGACGAACTGATCGATCGGTACGACGCGTTCGATGCGATAGCCGCCGTCGACGAGGATGCGTGCGTCGCGGGCGAAGGTGGCGGGATTGCAGGAGATTGCGGCGACATAGGGGACGGTTGAAGCCGCAAGCGCCTCGGCCTGCGCCTTGGCGCCGGCGCGCGGCGGGTCGAAAACGACGCCATCGAACGCTACGAGCTCCTTCGGCGAGAGCGGATGCACGAAGAGATCGCGCCGCTCGGTCTTGATAGGCTTCAATCCCGAAGCGCGATGCGCGGCGTCGGAGAGCGCATCGAGCATGGCGCCGTCTGATTCGACCGCGCGCGAGCTGGGCGTCGCGGGCAAGCGCGAACGTGAACGTGCCGATGCCCGAAAAGAGGTCGGCGATCCGGGTCGCGTTGCAGAGATGCGTGCGGGCAACATCCGTCATCGCCGCCTCCGCCTCGGCTGACGCCTGGATGAAGGCGCCGGGCGGCGGCACGAGAGCGACGCCCGCAATTTCGATCGCCGGCTCGGCGAGCGTCAGCACGGGCTCCCCGCCGATCGAGAGCCGCGTGACGCCACGTGGCGCCGCGCGCGTGAGTGCCGCGAGCGCATGCGCGTCCGGCGCGGCGATGCCCTCGATGGCGATGTCGAGCCCGGTCCGCGTCTTAAGCACCGTCAGCCGGACCGGCCTCTTGCCGCTGACGAGACGATCGGCGAGCGCGCGGATGTCGGGGAGGTGCGCCGCGACCTGAGGCGCGAGCACCGGGCATTCCTCGATGTCGACGACGTCGTGCGAAAGCCGTTCGCGGTAGCCGAGCCGCAGACGCTTCTCGACGCGTTGCGCCGTCAGCACGGCGCGGCGGCGGCTTGCCGGGGCGACGCCGATCGTCTCCGACACATCCGGCTCGAGACCGCGCTGCAAGAGCGCCGCGACGACGAAATTGCGCTTCAGATCGCGGTTCGCGGAAAGCGGCAGCATTTGCAATGCGCAGCCGCCGCAACGTCCGAAATGGCGGCACGTCGGCGTGACCCGGTCCGCGCTCGACTCGATAATCTCGACGGCCCGCGCCCGCTCACCCCCCTTGTCCGTTTGTCGCTCGACCGTGACCCGCTCGCCCGGAAGCGTGAAAGGCACATAGAGCGGACCCGTTGCGGTCGTGACGATGCCGTCGCCGCGATGCCCGATCGTCTCGATGGTGACGGTCTCACGCACGCCGCGCGCCGACCAGGAATTCGCGGTTGCCGGAGCCGCCTGCGATCGGGGAGGGGATGATCCCGGTGACACGCCAGGCCTCGCGGCCCTCAAGCCAGGCGCTGAAATCCTCCGCGGTCTTGTCGGCCACTTCCGCGTGGCGCACGACGCCATCCTTGCCGAGCGCCTCGCGACCGACCTCGAATTGCGGCTTCAGCAGGAGCACGCGCCCAGGCGCCGCTCTCGGCGAGTTTAAGCGCCGGGGGGATCGCGATTCTGAGGGAGATGAAGCTCAGATCCGCCACGATCGCGCCGATCGGCCGGCCGCCGAGATGCGCAGCGGAGAGGTCGCGGGCGTTCAGCCCCTCGATGAGCGTCACGCTTCCATAGCGCGCGAGCGTCGGGCTGAGCTGACCGTGGCCGACATCGACGGCGATGACATGCGCCGCGCCGCGTTCGAGGAGCGCTTGCGTGAAGCCGCCGGTCGAGGCGCCGAGGTCGAGCGCCGTCAGGCCGCGCGGATCGAAGCCGAATGCGTCGAGACCGGCAATGAGCTTCAGCGCCGCGCGCGAGACATAGGTCTGTGCCGGATCGGCGACATCGATCGCGGCCTCGGCGGCGACGGCCCGCCCAGGCCGCATTTCCGTCTCGCCGTCGACCGTCACGGTGCCGCGCTTGATCGCGTCGCGCGCGCGGGCGCGGCTCGGGGCAAGGCCACGCGCGACCACGGCCTCGTCGAGGCGCATGCGTGCGCGCCCTGTCACGGATCGACGCCGAAGGCCCACGAGGCGCGTGCGCCAAAGTCCCGCGCCGGTCGGCCTGCCCACAATTGGGAAGGGATTACACCAATGCGAGGTCTGTTGCTGCGAAGAAGGCCTTGCGCGAATGCACGGCCTCCAAGATCAGACCCGCGAGGCTGACGTAACTTTCGCCGGCGAGACAGACCGCGCCGGTGCTCGCGGTGCGCACAGCCGCCTTCGCCAGCAAACTCTCGCCGGACAACATCTCCGCGCCGCGCGCCATCGAAATGACGGCGGCTGCCGTGAGGGCAATCGCCGAAAGGGTGGGGATAAGTAGCCGCGTTCTCATGCGCGCGAACATCGGGGTTGAGTGGTGAAAAAGGCATTGCGCAAATGGCCGCGTATCCTGCGCCGTATTGCCGCGCCGCTATGGCACGATCCTGAAATGCGGAAACCGGCTTTCGGATCAGATCATGCTCCGACAAAGAGATGCGATCACCAACTTCGTTGCAACGGAATGGAAACGACTCTAAGCGGCCGTCGGCTCCCCATTGCGGATGACGACCTTGAGCGCCTCTTTGCGCATCATGCTTTGCAGCGCTTCGACGACACCGGCGATCGGCTTTGCGCCGGTGATGAGAAGATCGGCCCGAAAGCTCGGATCGGCGAGAAGCGTGATTGCGCGCCGGATCGTTGCGGGGCGATGGTGGTAGACGCCCCTGATCGTGAGTTCGCTGTAGTGGACGAGGTGCGTGTCGAGCGCGATCGAGGTGCCGGGCGCGCAGCCGCCGAAAAGATTGACGAGCCCGCCCGGCCGGACCGACTCGATCGCATCCGACCAGACGCTCGGCTGGCCGGTCGCTTCGATCGCGATCCAATATCCTTTGCCGCCTTCCGTTTCCGCGCGCATCGCCGCCGCCTGGCCGCCGCCGCGGCAAATCTCGATCGTGCGCGCCGCGCCGAGCGCGCGCCCGACTTCAAGCCGGCCAGGATTGGGATCGGCGAGCACGACCGCGTGCCCGATCCGGGCGAGCGCCGCAACGAAAAGGAGCCCGATTGGCCCGCCGCCGAAGAGCAGAATCTCGACCGGCCCCTCCGAGCCGTAAAGCGGAAGGTCGCAGGCGTCGATGCCGTGCAGCACGCAGGCAAGCGGCTCGACCAGCGCGGCACGTTCGAAGCTGAGACCGGCGGGGATGCGGTGCACGTTGCGTTCGACGAAGCGCCTCGGCACCAACAGATATTCCGCGAAGGCGCCATTCAGATAGGCGAGGTCCTCGCAGAGATTCTCGCGCCCGCGCCGGCAGGGTTCGCATTCGAGGCAGGGCGCGGAGTTCGCCACCACGACGGCGTCACCGGCCTTGAACGCGGTCACGCCTCTTCCGGTCGCGGCGACCCGCCCCGCCATCTCGTGGCCGAAGAGCGTCGGCGCCTTCAGCATGCGGGGGTGTCCGCCGCGCCGGAACACTTTCACGTCGGTGCCGCAGGTCGTTGCCGCCTCGATCTTCAGAAGCATCTCGCCTTCGCCCGGGCGCGGGACCGGTACGTCGCGGATCTCGATCGTCTCCGGACCGAGCAGCATCGCGCCTTGCATGGTGGCAGGAAGGGTCATCGTCAAAGACCGCCTGCGCGCGACGGCGTGAAGAGGACTTTGAGCGCCTGCCGTTTGACCACCAAGTCAACGCCGCGCTGAAAATCGTCGAGCGGCATTTCGTGGGTGACGAGCGGGCTTGGGTCGAGCGCGCCCGTCACCAGCAGGTCGAAGATTTGCCTCTGCTCGCTGAGCGCGCCGGAATAGGTCGCGACGATCCGGCGCTCGCTCTTGAAGAGCTCGTTCAAGTCGAGCGCGGCCGGCTCGCCCTCCGGCGCGTGCGCGAAAAGAACGATGGAGCCGCCGGGCCGCGTAAGCGCGATCCCCGCCGCGAGCGCCTTGTCGCCGCCGACCGTGTCGAAGACGGCGTCCGCTCCGAACCCGTCGCTCAAGGCGCGGACCGCCGTTTCGGCATCCTTGCCCGGTTGCGCCGTGCGCGCCGCGCCAAGTCTTGTCGCAAGCGCCAGGCGGTCGGCGTCGAAATCGATCGTCACGACGGCGACCTCCGGAGCCACGGCCTTCAGCACCAGGAGATGGAGGAGCCCCATGCTGCCCGCGCCGATCACGACCGCAACCCCTTCCGCGCCGAGCCCGGAGCGTCTGATCCCGCGAAGCACGCAGGCCGCCGGCTCGACGAAGACCGCGCGCCGGTCCGAGAGCGCGTCCGGCACCTTGCGGGCGGCAAGCGCGACCGCGCGCGGCCGGATCAGGATCGCGTCGGCAAAGCCACCGGGCTCCATCAAATTCTCCTTGAAGACCGCGCACATCGTCTCGTTGCCGCGCCGGCAGAACACGCATTCGCCGCAGGGAACATGATGCGGGACGACGACGCGATCGCCGATCGCGAATTGGGTGACGCCTTTTCCGAGCGCGATCACGCTTCCGACAAGCTCGTGCCCGAGCACGGTGCCGGGCCCGGCGCTGCCGGTCCTGAGCTTGAAGAGGTCGGTGCCGCAAAAGCCGACGACACGCAGGCGAAGCAGCATTTCGCCCGCCGCCGGCGCCGGAACGGGCCGCGCTTCGAGTGCCGTCCGCTCGCCGCCCGTGCAGGCGACGACGAAGCGGCTCCGACCATGATCCCCCGCACGCGCGTCCATCCGATGCCGTTCTAGCGTGCTGCCGTCAGGAATCCAGCCGTGCGGGCAGGCTTATTCGTGGGGACCGTCTGGTTATTGCGGTGCCGCGGCAGCCGTCGCGCCCGGCGGCAGGACGCGGAACATGAAGCTCGACACCGTCCCTCCGGGCCCGACCGGGTCGGGAACTTTGTGGCTGACCGGCGGAAGGCTCTTGAGAAAGGCCGCGATCGCGGAGACGTCTTCCTTGGTCAAGTTCGCGAAGGCATGCCAGGGCATGATCGGCGCGAGCATGCGCCCGTCCGGCCGCTCGCCGGTCTGAAGCGCGGTGATGATCTGATCCGTGGACCAGTTGCCGATGCCGGTCTCCTTGTCGGGCGTGAGGTTCGGGCCGACGAAGACGCCGAGGCCGGGGATCTCGAAGCCGACGTCGGAGCCGCCGAGATAGCGCGTCATGTCCGGTTTGCCGAAGAAATATCCGGGGGTGTGGCAGTCATTGCATCCGGCGATCGTGACAAGATACTTGCCGCGCGCGACCGCGTCGTCGTCGGCTCTCGCCGGCAGTGACGGCAGCACGGCCGCAAACGCGGCCAGGAATCCAAGACGAACGGCTGTCCGAAACATCGCGTCCCTCCCAACGTCCGACCCCGCCGCGCGGATTTCCGCTGCGGTGTATCTCCGGGTCAGGCGCCGCAATTCTGCGCCGGCCCGATTCTTCCGGCAAGGTGGGACGAGTGCCTACCGCCAGCGGCGCTCTGAAACGGCGTCTACTCCGCGTCGAAGGGCTCGACGCCCGCCGCTTTTCCTTCCGCGACGCGGATTTTCTCCACGCGTTCTTCGGCTGCGGCGAGCAAGGCCTCGCAGCGCTTTTTCAGCGCCTCGCCGCGCTCGTAGATGGCGATCGACTCCTCAAGCGCCACGTCGCCGCGCTCAAGCTTGGTCACGATCGCCTCAAGCTCCTTCATCGCCGCCTCGAAGGTAAGCGTCTTCACGTCGGGGAGGGGTCTATCCGCCAAGTCTCTCTCCTCAGGCCGCCATCAGCTGGCGGATGTGCGCCGCCGCCGAGGCGGCAAGGCCGCGCAGATCATACCCGCCCTCGAGCAGCGCGACGATACGGCCGCCCGAAAAGCGGTCGGCAATATCCATCAGCTCCTTCGTCGCCCAGGCAAAATCTTCCGCATCGAGATTGATCTCGGCAAGCGGATCGCGACGGTGGGCATCGAAACCGGCGGAAATGAGAATGAGGTCGGGTTTGAACGCACGCACCGCCGGCAGCAGGTATTCGCTGAACGCCGCCTTGAACTCGGCCGTCCCGTCGCCCGGCGAAAGCGGCGCATTGAAGACGTTGCCGACCCCGGTTTCCGACGGCGCGCCGGTGCCGGGGAAAAGCGGCATCTGGTGGGTCGAGGCGTAGAGCACGGAGGGGTCGGACCAGAAGATCGCCTGTGTCCCGTTGCCGTGGTGGACGTCCCAGTCGACGATCGCGATCCTCTCCATGCCGTGCGTCTTCTGCGCATGACGGGCCGCAATAGCGACGCTGTCGAAGAGGCAGAAGCCCATGGCTTTCGCAGGCTCGGCATGATGCCCCGGCGGACGGACGGCGCAGAACGCGTTGGTGGCCTCGCCCGTCGCGACGCTGTCGACGGCGTGGAGCGCCGCGCCGATCGCGCGGAGCGCCGCCTCCCATGAGCCGGGCGAAACCGTCGTGTCCATGTCGATGCGGGCGAGGCCCTCGGAGGGAACCGCCTTGCGGATCGCTTCGACGTAGCGCTCCGGGTGGCAGAGGAGCGCAGCCTCCGGCGCGGCGAGCGGCGCCTCGATCCGCGTCAGCGTGGCGAATTCGGGATTGTCGAGCGCGGCATGGAGCGCGCGCAGGCGGTCGGCCCGTTCGGGATGTCCGACCGGGGTCAAATGCTCGAGGAAGGCCGCATGATGCAGAAGAAGGGTGGTCAATCCGGAATCCGCCGCGCTCGCAAAGGCATCTGGACGCTCGCGATATGCCGCGTCAATCCCGCCTTTCCGGGTGGTTCGCGTCGTGCTTGCCCCGGCCACGGGCATCGGCATGCCGAGCGGGGGCGTATAGCGGCCTGAGGGAGGCGACCCCTGACTCCGTGGGAGATCGAAGGGCGCGACCTCGTCAACTGTAATTGCGCTTTCGGCTGTCCGTGCCCGCGCGGCCAATGGCTGGCGCGTGCCGGGGGCGTGGCATGCATCGCCGCTGCCATTTCGATCGGTTTGCGAGCAACCGGCGTAGTCTGAGCGGCGCTAACGCTCGCGCGGCGCCGCGGCGCGCGTGAGCCGGTCGTTGATCGCCTCGCCGAGGCCCGCGCCGGGAATCGGGGCGACTGCAATCGCCGATGCGCCGCTTCGCTCGAGCTCCGCGAGAAAGGCAAAAAGGTTGGCGGCGGCTTCGACGAGATCGCCCGAAGCGCTGAGGTTCCGCGCCGCGACGGCTTTCTCCGCGCCTTCGATCGGCGCCGGCCCGAAGGCGAGGAGCGCTTCGTCGGCCGCGACGGACACGGCATCGAGGCGAACCGGCAGATGCGGCGCATAGTGACTTTGCAGCATGCCGGGCGCGGTGACCGGATCGCCCGCCGTCGCGCGCAGAAGCTTCGCGCCGAGCGTCGCTTCGATCGCTTCGGCTGCGACGCCGCCGGGGCGGAGCAGCGTCGGCGTCGCGCCGGCGAGCGAGACGATCGTCGATTCAAGCCCGACCGTGCATGGCCCCGCGTCGAGCACGAGCGCGACCGCGTCGCCGAGATCGTCGATCACGTGCTCGGCGCGGGTCGCGCTGAGCCGGCCGGAGCGGTTGGCGCTTGGCGCGGAAAGTGCCCCGCCGAAGGCCGCGATCACATCGTGTGCAACGCCGCGCGGCGCGCGCAGCGCGATCGTCGAAAGCCCCGCGGTCACGAGCGGATGCACCGGCGCTTCTTTCGCCAGCGGCACGACGATCGAAAGCGGTCCGGGCCAGAACGTTTCGACGAGCCGTTCGGCGCGCCGGTCGAGCTCGCCGTAGCGCCGCGCCATCGCAAGGTCGGCGACATGGCGATGAGCGGATTGAAGCGCGGCCGGCCCTTGGCGGCGAAGATCCTCGCCACCGCCTCGCCGTTCGCCGCATCCGCCGCGAGGCCGTAGACGGTCTCCGTCGGCAACGCCACCAGCCCGCCGGCGCGAAGCGTCTCGACGGCCGCTGCTATGCCGCAGAATGGTTCCTGTCGGAGAGGATGATATGGCGCACGAAGGCGCCTTTCGCCCGTGGGCGACGAGGCGTCAAGCACTGGTGTATAAAGGGAGGGGGGAGAAATACCATGTATCGCGCGCCGGTTTCCGACATCGCCTTTGCGCTCCGCAGCGTCGCCGGGCTCGGCGATGCGATCGCGTCCGGCAGCTTTCCGGATGTCAGCGAAGACCTGGTCGACGCCGTGCTCGCCGAGGCCGGCCGTTTCGCGTCGGAGAAGCTCGCCCCGCTCAATCCGGTCGGCGACCGCGAAGGCGCCCGCCTTCTCGACGGCGGCGTGAAGACCCCGACGGGCTTTCGCGAGACCTACGCCGATTGGTGCGCCGGCGGCTGGAACGGCATCGTCGCGTCCGCGCGCTTTGGCGGGCAGGGGCTGCCGCAGACCCTTTCCGCCGCCGTGCAGGAGATGTGGAACAGCGCCGCGATGGCCTTCGCGCTCTGCCCGCTCCTCACGATGGGCGCGGTCGAGGCGCTGACGCGGCACGGGAGCGACGCGCTGAAGGCGCTCTACCTTCCGCGCCTCGTCGCCGGCAATGGACCGCGACCATGAACTTGACGGAGCCGCAGGCGGGCTCCGACTTAGGCGCGCTGACGACCCGCGCCGAGCCGCGAGGGGACGGCACCTACCGCCTCTTCGGCCAGAAGATCTTCATCACCTATGGCGAGCACGATCTCGCGGAAAACATCGTGCACCTCGTTCTCGCGCGGCTCCCCGATGCGCCCGCCGGCTCGAAGGGGATATCGCTCTTCCTGGTGCCGAAATTCTTGGTCGATGACGGACGGCCGCGATCGGCGCGCGGAACGACGTCGTCTGCGCGCGGCTTGAGGAGAAGCTCGGCATCCACGGCGCGCCGACCTGCGCGATGATCTATGGCGATGGGCACGGCGGCGGCGAGCCCGGCGCGATCGGCTGGCTCGTCGGCGAGGAGCACCGCGGGCTCCATTGCATGTTCACGATGATGAACAACGCGCGGCTGACGGTCGGCATCCAGGGCGTGGCGCAGGCGGAGCGGGCGACGCAGCACGCGACGCGCCTATGCGCTCGAGCGGCGGCAGGGGAGGGCGCCCGGCGCGCAGGGCGCCGGGATGAGCCCGATCGCCGAGCATCCGGACATCAAGCCGCACGCTGATGACGATGCGCGCGCTGACCGACGCGGCGCGCGGCATCTGCTATTCCTGCGCGCTCGCCTTCGACGTCGGCGATCAGGCGCGCGGCGAGCTCCTGACGCCGATCGCCAAGGCGTTCTCCACCGACATCGGCGTCGAGGTCGCCTCGCTCGGCATCCAGGTCCATGGCGGCATGGGCTACATCGAGGAGACCGGCGCGGCGCAGGTGCTCCGCGACGCGCGCATCGCGCCGATCTACGAGGGCACCAACGGCATCCAGGCGATCGACCTCGTGACCCGCAAGCTGCCGCTCGGCGAGGGCCGCGTCGTCGCCGAGCATATCGCCGAGCTGCGCCGGGATCGCGGATCGGGCGCGCGCGCAAAACCGCCCCGATTTCGGCCGCATGGGCGAGCGCCTTGCGGCAAGCCTCGACGACCTCGAAGTCGCCACCGCGCATCTTCTCGGGCGCCTCGAAACCGGCAAGACGGCCGAGGCGCTTGCCGGCGCGACGCCTTATCTCCGCCTCTTCGGGCTCGCGGCGGGCGGCGCGCTATCTCGCCAAGGGCGCGCTCGCCTCGACTCGACGACGCAACGCCGCGCGGAAGACGCGCGCATCGCGACCGCGCGCTTCATGGCCGAGCAGCTTCTGCCGGAGACGGCGGCGCTGAAGCTCGCCGTGATCGACGGCGCGGAAGCCGTGCTCGCCCTCGACGCGGCGATGCTTGAAGACGAGCTATGACGCCCGACGGCTTCCAGCGCGGCCGAAGCCGCCCCTTACGCGGCGCCCGCGCCCTTGGGGGTCGAGCATGACCCTCGCCGGGAAGACGCTCTTCATCACCGGCGGCTCGCGCGGGATCGGGCTCGCGATCGCACTTCGCGCCGCAAAGGACGGAGCCAATATCGCGATCGCCGCGAAGACGACAACGCCGCACCCGAAGCTCGAAGGCACGATCTACACCGCGGCCGAAGCGATCGAGGCCGCGGCCGGGAGAAAGGACCAGGGCGCTGCCGCTCGCCGTCGACATCCGCGACGAGGCGGCGGTGAAGGCCGCGATCGCTGAGACGGCCGAAAAATTCGGCGGCATCGACATCTTGGTGAACAACGCCTCGGCGATCAATCTCGCCGACACCGCGCAGATCGAGATGAAGCGCTTCGACCTGATGCACCAGGTCAATGCGCGCGGCACCTTCATGGTGACGAAATTCGCGCTGCCCTACCTGGAAAAGGCGCAAAACCCGCACGTGCTGATGCTCTCGCCGCCGCTCGACATGCAGCCGCGCTGGTTCGCGCCGCACCTTGCCTACACGATGGCGAAGTTCGGCATGAGCCTCTGCGTGCTCGGCTTCGCGGCGGAGTTTCCGCGCGCGCGGCATAGCCGTCAACGCGCTCTGGCCGCGCACCACGATCGCGACGGCGGCGATCAAAAACCTGCTCGGCGGCGAGGCGGTGATGCGCGCCTCGCGCAAGCCCGAGATTCTGGCCGACGCGGCGTAGCTGATCTTCCAGAAGCCGGCGCGCGAATTTACCGGGAAAATTCCTGATCGACGACACGTTCCTGATCTCGGAGGGCGTCACCGATCTGGAGAAATACCGGGTCGATCCGAGCGTGGAATTGCAGCCGGATTTTTTCGTGCCGGAGGGGTGAGGGGAAGTGCCCGCCCGCGGGCCTCACCGTCGCTTGCCAAGCTCGGCGGCGATGTCCTTCGCCATGCGGCCGACTTTTCGATGCGCGGTCACGATCTGCTCGCGCGTGACGCCCCAGCGCTTCATCCAGTGCTCGACCGCCTGCCGCTCGGAGAGATCGAGCCGCTCCTTGTCGATCGTCCCGCGCCCCTTGCCCTTCAGCCCTGGCATGGCTTGCCTTTCCTGACGTTCCAGCGGCGCATCTACGAAGCCGGGCGCAGATATCGCCTGGGCGAGATCCATGTCGCCAGCCACGGCACTATTTCCGCAGCCGGGACTCAAAAAGGGTCTCGCCATGGCGGGTCCGTGATGCGGATCGAATTTTGGTGAGGCGGTCCGTGCTTCTCATGCCGGCCGACGGACTTCCGGATTACCGAACGCATCACCAACCTAAATCGAGTGGGTCCGTGCGCGCCTACGCAACTGATCACCGATCCGCACTTTGCCGGAACGAGTGCAGAACAAAGCTCTTGACTTTGCCTTCTTCGTTTCATAGAAGATAGCCGTGAAACGGATATGTTAAATAGGCGTAGCCGCATGGCTGCTAAGACATCCCGCTGAGGCGGTCTTTAGCTAGTCCAATGCGACAAGTTGAAACTCGATCGCGAATGGTGGCCGACCTGAGGCCCACGCGAAAAGAGGCGGAACGCTTAGGCGTCGATCTGGATAGCTTGCAGAAGCGCTTGATCGATCATCATCGAAGGATATCCAAGTTCAGTGATGCGCCGGGTCTGATTGCCGATCAGCGCGGCACTGGTGCGCCACGTGTACGCGTCTGTATCGACCGGGGAGGGCGCGATCAACGACCAAAAAGAGAAGAACGACGATGAGTGTGACCCAAGGTGCAGTGCCGCGCTTCCTTGATGAGCTTGGCAAGGTCGGTGGCTTGAAGGGAACCGACATCGCAAACATCACGGAGGTCTCGAAGGCGACTGTTTCGCGCTGGAAGGCTGGCGATATCAAGCCGCAGCCGCGCAATGAGCTTATTCTCTCCGACCTCCACTATCTCGTCGGCCGGCTGCAGGAATATTACTCTCCCGGGGAAATTCGAACGTGGCTCTATGCCCGTCATCCGCAATTGAACGGCGAGCGCGCGATCGATCTGATCCACCAGGATCGGACCATTGAAGTCCTGAGGGTCATCGACCGTCTGGACAGCGAGGTCTTCGTCTGACGGATGATCGATGTCCGAAGGCGCCGAGACAATACGCTAATCGATGCTCTTGAGGGCCTGACCCCGGTCCGTTTCGCGGGCACCGTCTGGCGAGTTGTGCGGGAGGGCCGCGATCCGAGCCTTTGCAGCCGCTCCGGGGGGCGCTGGGATGATGGCACCTTCGACGTCCTTTATACGTCTGCCGAGCGGGAGGGAGCGATCGCCGAGTTGTACTTCCATCTCGCAAGAGGGCAACCTGTGTTTCCTTCGCAGGTTCGCTATCGCCTCCATGAGATGCGCGTCGCTCTGGGGCGGGCTTTGAAGCTGGTCAACCTGGATTCG
The DNA here is from genome assembly GCA_963750115.1 of uncultured Alphaproteobacteria bacterium. Taxonomy (GTDB): domain Bacteria; phylum Pseudomonadota; class Alphaproteobacteria; order Rhizobiales; family Afifellaceae; genus DASWJZ01. Next base: position 47,542 of record CAVVPM010000003.1, read on the forward strand.
CTCGCTAAGAATCGGAATCGACACTGGACGATATGGTCAGCTTTCGTTTCAGGAGCGCCAGACCGAGTATCCTCGCTCACAAGACGTGGCGGAGGTTGCCCACTTTCTCGAGTTCGACGGGCTGATCGTCCCAAGTGCGAGACATAAATGTCTGAACGTCGTCCTCTTTTGTGACCGTATCCCTCCGGCCGCGATTGAAACCGTCAAGGACTACGGGCCGGTGGATTGGAAAGAGATGGGTTGAAAACCGGTCGTCGGATCGGAGCTTGTATGTCCTTCCGCGTGGGCCGGGGTGCTTCCCCGCTCGCCATTTCATCTGGCTCAAGCCCTCCGCCCCTTCCGGCAGCACGATGCGCGGCGTCACCGGCAAATCGCCGTTCGCCGCCCGTCCGCGGCAGGCCTTTGCCCTTGAGCCTCGGCGTTCGCTCGCCAAATGCCGGAAGAGGTGCGGCAGGCCCTGCGCGCCTGGCGAGACCGTGCGCCACCGGAGCGTCGCCTTGCCTCGCAATTCCGCTCGTCACCTTCCCCCGCCGCCGCCGGCCACCTCGGCGCGCGTTGCCATCCAGATGACGCTGCGGGCGCCGCCGCCCGCGCTCGCGCCGACCTTGATCTGGTCGCTCTGAAAGCCTGCCACGCTGAGCCGGTCGGTGAACCGCTTGTTCGGGGTCGACGACCAGACGGCAAGGATGCCGTTCGGCTTGAGCGCGGCGAGCGCCGTGCGCAGGCCTTTCAGGTCATAGAGCCGGTCATTCGCCTTGCGCGTCAGTCCTTCCGGGCCGTTGTCGACGTCGAGAAGGATCGCGTCATAGGTCTTCGCGGCGGAGCCGATCAGCCGTCCGACGTCGCGCTCGTAGACGGTCACGCGCGGATCGTTGAGCGCCGCCTTGAACATTGCGGCGAGCGGCCCGCGCGCCCATTCGACGACCGCCGGCACCAGCTCCGCAACACTGATCCTGGCGTCGCGCCCGAGCACGGTCAAAGCGGCGCGCAGCGTGAAGCCCATCCCGAGCCCGCCGATCAGGATATGCGGCCGCTTGCGGCCGCGCGAGCCGATCGCAGGTGAGGGTCGCGAGCGCTTCCTCCGACCCGGCGCGGCGGCTGTTCATGAGCTGGATCGTCCCGAGCATGATGGAAAACTCGTCGCCCCTTTGCATCAGGCGCAATTCGCCTCCGCCGGGAATTTCAGCGCGGTCGAGAAGCTTCCAGGGGTTCACTGCCGGGGATTCACTGCGAGGGGTATTGAAAGCGTCCGGGGGTCGTTGTCCGGCGCATCGGCGCTCGTCTCGGCGTGGCTTGACCGCGCGCGGCGGCGCGGTTCATTCGAAGCCCGCGCCCCTGACGCTCTTTCCCCCGCTCGCGCGCCATTTCTTCATCAGCGCCTCAAGCTCGCCGTCGGCGCCTTCGGGGAGCACGATGCGCGGCGTGACGAGGAGATCGCCTTGGCCGCTCGCGCTTCGGCAGGCCCTTGCCCTTGAGCCTGAGCGTCCGGCCGCTCGAAGAATTCGGCGGGATCGTCACCTGCACTTTTCCGGAAAGCGTCGGCACGGGGATTTTCGCGCCGAGCACCGCCTCGTCGAGACTGATCGGCAGGTCGAGGCGCAGATCCGCGCCCTCCGCCTTGAAGAGCGGATGCGGCACGAAGCGCACGCGTGACGAGCGCGTCGCCGGGCGTGCCGCCGGTCGGCGAAGCCTGGCCCTGGCCCTGCAGCCGGATCACCTGGCCGTCGTGCACGCCCTTCGGCAGCGTCAGCGCGACCGTGTGGCCGGTCGGCAGGCTCACCTTCGGCTTGCTGCCGCTCGCGATATCCTCCAGCGTCACGCCACGTCGGCGCGGATATCGGCGCCCGGAGCGCCGGGCGCGCCTGCGCCCGCGGCGCCGGCCGCCGAACCCGCCGAAGATGGAACCAGAATGTCGTCGTCCCCGTCGAAGCCCCGCCGGACCGCCTGGTGCCGCCGCCACCGGGGCCGCCGGTCGAGAAGCGGAAGGTGCGCGTGCCGCCGCCGGGCGCGCCGGCGCCGCTTCGCCTCAGCGCCTCGAGAAATGTCCTCGAAGGCGCTCGGGTCGACGTTCTCGAAGCCGCCGCCGCCCGCGCCGGGATGAAAACCCTCAAAGCCCTGGAAACTCGGCTTTCCCTCCGCGTCGATCTCGCCGCGGTCGAATTTTCCGCGCTTCTCCTTGTCGCCGACGATCTCGTAGGCGGAGTTGATCTCGGCGAACTTCGACTGCGCGCGCTTGTCGCCGGAATGCTTGTCCGGGTGGTATTGCTTGGCGAGCTTGCGATAGGCGCGCTTGACCTCCGCCTCGCTGGCGGAGCGCCCGACACCGAGCACCTCATAAGGATCGCGCATGAAGACTCATCCGGCGTGGAAAGGAGAACGAATGACACGCCGGAGATATGGGAGGAACCGGGGTGAAATGCCAGTCCGCTGCGGCGCGTTGCGACGTATTATCACCCGGCGTCTGGCGCGGGCAGATCGGTCTTCTCCCGAAGCCAGGGTCAGACGCCGGCCGCGGCGATCTGCAGCACCGTCCGCGGGCGCCGGCGCCCGACCGGCACACGCGCCGGAATATTCGATGCACGCCGCCAATGCTGGTGACGGTCGTGGAGAACGGCGGCAGTCGTCGCTGCCGACGGATCGGATCCGCCGTCTCCGACCGTGCCGGACGAGCCGGTGCGGCATTGACCCAATCATCCGGCGTGCCGCCGTTGGCCTCCCATAGCGCCGCCTTGGCGGCCTCGCCGATCTTGGCGGCGTCGGAATAAGCGAGCGTCGGCGGCAGCGGGCGCTGCACCTCGACGGGCTGGGCGATGGAGCCCGTCGTCGCCGGCGAGTTCTGCGCGCCGAAGCGCGACAATCGAGCAGCCGCCGAGCAGGATGCGGAAGGGCGAGCACAAGGCCCATCGCCTAGCCGCGCCAAAGCTTCGGCATGTATAGGGGCGACGCAACACGGGCACGCGGAACCACGGATGACCGACGGCGAACGAGACCGCCACAGCGGAACATGCCGCGCAAGAGTTAACAAGTCGGTGACCTGGATCAGCCGGCGGACCCGTTTCGCTTTTTTCTGAATGGCTTGCGGATGGCGGAGGCGCACGAGCCGAACGATCCGAACGCGATGGCGCTGGCCACCGTCGACGCCGCCGGGCTGCCCGACGTGCGCATGGTGCTGCTCAAGGGCTTCGACGCGCGGCGGCTTCGTCTTCTACACCAATCTGCGGGAGCCGCAAGGGCCGGCAGCTCGCGCGCGCATCCGCGGCGGCGCTGTGCTTCCACTGGAAGTCGCTCCGGCGCCAGGTGCGCGTGCGCGGCGACGTCGACGCCGGTCAGCGACGAGGAGGCCGACGCCTATTTTGCCAGCCGCGCGCGGCATGTCGCAGATCGGCGCCTGGGCGAGCCAGCAATCGCGAGCCGCTCGAGGGCCGCTTCGTGCTGGAGAAGGCGGTCGCGCGAATAACCGCGCAATTCGCCGTCGGCGCCGTGCCGCGCCCGCCGCATTGGTCGGGCTTCCGCCTCGCCCGAGCGAGATCGAGTTCTGGCAGGACGGCGCCTTCCGCCTGCACGACCGCATCCGCTTCGCGCGCGCGGCGAGGGCAAATGGGCGAAGATGCTGCTCTTCCCCTGAGCGCTGCGACGCGCCGCTTCCCTAAAGCGTCACCCAGCCCGCGTTCTTCTTCGAGGAGCGCACGCAGGCGTCGACGAAGGCGACGCCCTTCGACGCCGTCCTCGACGGTCGGGAAGATCACCGCCTTGTCCGGCTTCTTGCCGGAGCGCGCGGCGATGATCGCGGCCGCCGCCTCCTTGTAGATGTTGGCGAAGCCTTCGAGATAGCCTTCCGGATGGCCGGGCGGCACGCGGGTGACCCGCGCCGCTGCGGCACCTGCGCCGGCGCCGCCGCGCGTGATCAGCCGCTTCGGCTCGCCGAAAGGCGCGAACCAGAGATAGTTCGGGTCCTCCTGCGCCCATTCGAGCCCGCCCTTCGTGCCGTAGACGCGAAGCGTCAGGTCGTTCTCGTTGCCGGGCGCGACCTGGCTCGCCCAGATCATGCCGCGCGCGCCGTTCTTGTAGCGCAGCATCACCTGCGCGTTGTCGTCGAGCTTGCGGCCCTTGACGAAGCTCGAGAGATCGGCGGCAGATCATTCGGCGTCCAGCCCGGAGACGAAGCAGGCGAGGTTATAGGCGTGCGTGCCGATGTCGCCGATCGCGCCGCCGGCGCCGGAGCGCGCCGGATCGGTGCGCCATTCGGCCTGCTTCTGGCCGGTCTTCTCGATCGCCGTCGGTCAGCCAGTCCTGCACATATTCGGCCTGCACGACGCTGGATCGTCCCGAGCGCGCCGTCGGCGACCATCTCGCGCGCCTGCCGCACCATCGGATAGCCGGTGTAATTGTGCGTGAGCGCGAAGACCTTGCCCGATTTCTCGACGATGCTCGGCGAGCCGCTTGGCCTCCTTCAGCGTCGCGGTCAGCGGCTTGTCGCAGATGACGTGGATGCCGCCTTGAAGGAAAGCCTTGGCGACGGGGAAATGCATGTGGTTCGGCGTGACGATCGCGACCGCCTCGATGCCGTCCTTGCAGCCGCGCTTCGCGCCGCGCCATCTCCTCGAAGCTGCCGTAGCTGCGATCTTCGCGCGAGCCCGAGCTCAGCGCCCGAGGCCCTGGCGCGCGCCGGGTCGGAGGACAGCGCGCCGGCGACAAGCTCGTAGTGGTCGTCGATGCGCGATGCGATGCGGTGCACGCGCGCCGATGAAGGCGCCCTGTCCGCCGCCGACCATGCCGAGGCGGATCGGCCCGGAGAACTTCTCGCTGCGTCCTGTGATCGCCATCAATGCCTCCCCTGAACGTTCAACCTTGCCCTTCGCAGAACTCCCGGCTTCGCGCCGCAGTGGAGCAGGCAGACGGTGACTTCCATCGGCCTCCAGTCTATCTGCCCGCCCCTTCGAGGCTCGCTCCGCTCGCACCTCAGGATGAGGGCGGGATGGGTTTCTCATCAGTCAGTCCTATCACCCTCATCCTGAGGTGCGAGGGGGCGCGGAGCGGGCCCGAGCCTCGAAGGGCGAGACGATAGGTCTGGAAGCGCCGTCATAATCCCCCCGCATCAAGGCCTCCTTTTTCGCGCGGCTCCGAGCGCCTTGATCTGCTGCTCCCGCGCAATCGCGTCCGTCAATCGCTCGTACACCTACACTGAACACAAGCTGGACCGGCCGACGCCGCGCCGTATAGCCGTCGATCGGATCGTTGTTGTGCTCCCACACTCGTGCTTCGATGGGTAGCTTCGTGAGTCCAGTGTAATAACTCCCATCGGCGCAGCGCAGGATGTAGACCGTCGCTTCCATAGAGGTCAGCGTCCTCCTGCTCGCCCTTCGAGGCGACGCGCTTTCGCGCCTCGCACCTCAGGATGAGGGTGGGATAGCCGCTTCCTAGCTAAATCCCGAGCGCCCTTTTGTTGGCCTTCACGTCCATCGTGCCGCCGGCGAAGTCGTCGAAGGCGTGCGCGGTGACCTTGATGATGTGCGCGGCGATGAAGGGCGCGCCTTCCGCCGCGCCGACCTCGCGATGCTTTCAGCGCGCACTCCCATTCGAGCACCGCCCAGCGGTCGTAGTCGTATTCGGCGAGCTTGGAGAAGATCGCCGAGAAATCGACCTGGCCGTCGCCGAGCGAGCGGAAGCGGCCGGCGCGCTTCACCCAGCCCTGGAAGCCGGAATAGACGCCTTGCTTGCCGGTCGGATTGAACTCCGCATCCTTCACGTGGAAGGCGAAGATGCGCTCGTGGTAGAAGTCGATGAACTCGACATAGTCGAGCTGCTGCAGCACGAAATGCGACGGGTCGTAATTGATGCCGCAGCGCGGATGGTTGTCGAGGCGCTCGAGGAACATCTCGAAGGTCGCGCCATCCATGACGTCCTCGCCCGGATGCAGCTCGTAGCCGACGTCGACGCCGTTGTCCTCATAGACGTCGAGGATCGGCTTCCAGCGTTTGGCGAGCTCGTCGAAGGCGGTCTCGATCAGGCCCGGCGAGCGCGGCGGCCAGGGATAGAGATAGGGCCAGGCAAGCGCCCCGGTGAAGGAGACGGATGCCTTGAGGCCGAGATTGCGCGAGGCCTTCGCGCCCTTCTTCATCTGGTCGACGGCCCAGCGCTGCCGCGCCTTCGGGTTGCCGTGCACTTCCTTCGGCGCAAACGCGTCGTAGCCGACGTCATAAGCGGGGTGGACGGCGACGAGCTGGCCTTGCAGGTGGGTTGAAAGCTCGGTGATCGCGACGCCGGCCTCCTTGCAGATGCCGGCCACCTCGTCGCAATAGGTCTTGGAGCTTGCGGCCTTCGCGAGATCGAAGAGGCGCCCGTCCCAGGTCGGGATCTGCACGCCCTTGTAGCCGAGCGAGGCGGCCCACTTGGCCATCCCCTTGAGCGAATTGAATGGCGCCTTGTCGCCGGCGAACTGGGCAAGAAAGATTGCCGGCCCCTTCATCGTTTTCATGGCAGTCGCCTCCTCCCTCGGCTGCTTTCTCCGCCCGCTTTCAGGCAGTTTTGATATTGATATCGCGGGCGCCGCGCAAACGACAGGCCTGCTCCTTCCAGTTCTTTGCTGCGGCTGTTCAGACGCACGCAAAGAGCTTCCGCGCCGCCCGGACGAGCGAAGTCGTTTCTCGGCTTTTCTATAGACCCCCGAACGAATTCGACGCTATCTTCGCCGGCCCATGACCGTCAAGAGCGCCACGCGAACGCTTGGGGCGATCGCAACATTGAAGTCGCCCCGATCGGCGGGGGCGTGAACTCGGCGTGGGTGCGCCGCGTCAATGCCGTGCTCCTGATGCAGGCGCTCCGCCGCCATCCGGGCAGCTCGCAGCGCGAGCTCGCCGTGATGACCGGCCTCGACAAGGCGACCGTCTCCGCCGTCACCGCGCAGCTCGTCGACGCCGGGTTCGTCGCTCGCTCGACGTCGAGCCCGCCTGCCGGGCGCCTCGGTCGCCCCGCGGTGGCGCTGTCGATCCCGCTATCGGCCGGGATCGTCTTCGGCGTCAGGCTCGAGCCTGACCGCATCGAGGTCGTCGCCGCCGACCTCGCCGGCGCGATCATCGCTCGCGAGTCGTGGCGGGGTTCGACGGATCCGCGCGCGGCGTTGCGCTCGCTCGAAATGCAGATCGGCGTGCTCAGCCGCCGGTTCGGGCCACTGCCGCGGCGGGCGATAGGAATTGGCGTCCCGGCGCTGATCGACCGCGGCGGACATCTGATCTTCGGTCCGAACCTTGGATGGCGCGACGTGCCGCTCGCCGCGATCGCGGCGGAGCTTCTGCCGGCCCCGTTCCTGATCGAGAACGAGACCAACGCCGCCGCCATCGCCGAGCGTGAATTCGGCAGCTGCGTCGGCGTCGACGACTTCATCTATGTGAGCGGGCATTCCGGAATTGGCGGTGCGATCTTCGCCGAGGGCAGGCTCTATCGCGGCGCCGAGGGGCTAGCCGGCGAGTTCGGCCATATCCGGATCGTGCCGGGCGGGCGCGCCTGCGCCTGCGGCGCGCATGGTTGTCTCGAAGCCTATGCGTCGGTGCCGGCGCTCCTCAGGAGCCTCGCCGAGCGCGGCAGCCCGGCGGCCGATATCGCCGAGGTCGCGATGCGCGCCGAAGCGCGTGATCCCGTTGTGCTCACGCTCTTGACGGAGACCGGCGATCTGATCGGGCAGGCGCTCGCGGGCAGCGTCAACGCGCTCAATCCGAGCCATCTCGTGCTCGGCGGCAAGGTCGCGATGGTCGCGCCGTGGATGCTCGCGGCGCTCAAAAGTGCGCTCGCCCGCGCGGCGATGGAGCAGCTCGCGGCGCGCATCAACATCGTGCTGTCGCCGCTCGGCGCGGACGCCGTGGTGATGGGCGGCGTGGCGCTGGCGCTGAAGAAGGTCGACGCCGATCTCTTCGAGGCGCCGCCGAGCGCGGCTTAGAGCATCGGACCCCAAAGTGGGAACTGCTTTTGGGAAAATTCCGATGCTCAGCAAAGGGGCGAAGCGATTCGACTTGAGCCTCCGCCGCTCAAGGCGTCGGGTCGGCCCGGACGCTACCTGAAGGCCGGCTCGTCGAAGCCGCGAAGCTTGCGCGAGTGAAGCCGGTCGACGCCTTCCTCGCGCAAAAGCCGCATCGTTTCCAGCCCCACCTTGAGATGCTGGCTGACGCGCTCGCGATAGAACGCGTTGGCCATGCCGGAGAGCTTCAATTCGCCATGCAGCGGCTTGTCGGAGACGCAGAGGAACGTGCCGTAGGGCACGCGGAAGCGCAGCCCGTTCGCCGCGACCGTCGCCGATTCCATGTCGATCGCGATGGCGCGCGAGAGGTTCAGGCGGCTGAACAGCTCGTCGAAGCGGAGCTCCCAATTGCGGTTGTCGGTGGTGGCGACGGTGCCGGTGCGGAGCCGCGTCTTCAGATCCTGGCCGCGCAGCCCGGTGACCTTCGCCGTCGCCTGCTGCAGCGCCACCTGCACCTCGGCGATCGGCGGAACCGGCACCCAGATCGGCAGATCCTGGTCGAGCACGTGGTCGTCGCGCACATAGCCGTGCGCCAGCACGTAGTCGCCGAGAAGCTGGCTGCGCCTCAGGCCGGCGCAATGGCCGAGCATCAGCCAGCAATCCGGGCGGAGCACCGCGATGTGGTCGGTGATCGTCTTGGCGTTCGACGGTCCCGACGCCGATATTGACCAGCGTGATGCCGTCGCCGTTCGTCGCGCTTCAGATGATAGGCGGGCATCTGCGGCAGATAGCGCGGCGATTTCGGCTCCGGCCCGCCGGAGGTGCGCGGCTTCGCCGGAAAGATCAGATTGCCCGGCGCGACGAAGGTGGAATAGCCGTTCTTGCCGACCTGCTCGCGGCCGAACTCGACGAACGCGTCGACGTAGCGCTGGTAGTTGGTCAGCAGCACGAAGTTCTGGAAATGCTCCGGCGAGGTGCCGGTGTAGTGCTGCAGGCGCGCGAGTGAGTAGTCGACCCGCTCGGCGGTGAAGAGCGCCAGCGGCCGCGGCTCGCCGGGCGCGGCGACGAACGTGCCGTTGGCGATCGATCATCGGTCGCGGAGAGGTCGGGCAGGGCGAAATGCGCCTGCAGCGCGCGCACATCCGCTTCCGTGATGTCGGTGACGCTTTCCTCGATCACGAAGGGCAGCGGGATCGGGCGCGTGCTCACGCCGACATGCACCGGCACTTCGTGATGCTTCAGGATGTAGCCGATCTGCTCTCGGTAGTAGCGGGCGAAGAGGTCCGGGCGGGTGAGCGTCGTGCCGTAGACGCCGGGCTCGAGCAGCACCCCCCAGGAGAGCCGCGCGTCGACATGCAGGTCCGAGCGCTCGATCGGGACCACGACATAGGGATAGTTGGCGTCGACGCGGGAGGTCTCTCCGCCGCGCGCGGCGACGCGAAGCCGGAACGGATCGCCGCGACGCTCGCGTCGTAGATCGCCGTGATCCGCGCGACGGCCGCCGCGGCGTCGTCGAACGGCTTGAGATCGCGCGCGTAGCGCCCGGCAAGCGATTTGCCGGGATCGGGAGGCGTGAAAGTCTTCATGCTGCGCCTGGTTCTTCGTCGCGTCCGACGCTCCGCCGGACCTTGCACGAATCGAGGTCGGAGGAAAGCCGCCCCAGATGAAACCGGGCGCGCCCTGGGATTGGGCTCCGGTGGCGGCCGACGGGTTCGCCGGCACGCCGGCCGCTCAATCGACCTTGATCGCGACGGGCTTGCCGGTCTCGCGCGATCTTGTCGCCGCATCGGCGAGGCGCTGCGCCTGCAATCCGTCGCGGCCGGAAGGCGAGGGCGACTTTCCCTTCGCTACTGCCGCGATGAAGGCGGCAAGCTCGCGCCGGTAGGCTGCCGCATAGCGCTCCAGGAAGAAGTGCTGCGCCGGGGCCTTGGCGAATCCGGCTTCGCCGGCGATCTCGACGGTCGACTCAAGAATGTTGTCGGCGCGCGCCATGCCGGTCGAGCCATGCACCTCGGCCCGCTGGTCGTAGCCATAGGCGGCGCGGCGCGAATTGGAGATTTGCGCGAGCTTGCCCGACGCGGTCCTGAGCATCACGAGCGCGGTGTCGACGTCGCCGGCCTTGCCGATCGCCGGATCGACCAGCGCCGAACCGTAGGCGGTGACCTCGATCGGCTCCTCGCCGAGCAGGAAGCGGGCCATGTCGAAATCGTGGATCATCATGTCGCGGATAGAGGCCGCCCGATCGCTCGATATAGGCGATCGGCGGCGGGGCGGGGTCGCGCGAAAAGATCGTGACGATCTCGATCCTCGCCGATCGCGCCCTTGTCGATGCGCGTCTTGAGCGCGGCAAAATTCGGGTCGAAGCGGCGGTTGAAGCCAACCATCAGCGGCGTGCCGGCCGCCTCGACGAGCTTGATGCAGCCTCGACCCGTTTCGACGTCGAGCGCGACGGGCTTTTCGCAGAAGACCGCCTTGCCGGCCTTGGCCGCGCGACTCGATCAGCTCGGCATGGGTGTCGGTCGGCGTGCAGATCAGGATCGCGTCGATGTCGCCGGCCGCGATGATCGCCTTGGCGTCGCGCACCTCTGCGCCGGTCGCCTTGGCGAGGCTCGCGCGCCGCCTTCTTGTCGACGTCCGCGACGCGCACGAGGCTCGCGTCGGCGGAGGTCGCGATATTGCCGCCATGGATCTGGCCGATGCGCCCGGCGCCGAGCAGGCCGAAACGAAGCATGCTCTTCCCTCCTTGGCCGGCCGGATTCTGGTGTTGGCCCGGCATGTTTCGTGCTTCTGATAGGCTGTCGCCATCGAGGAGGCCAACAACATGGAGCCGGGAGGACATGGCAGAAGGCGACGCAAGATGTCACGGGTCACGCCCTCGACGTGATCACCATCGGGCGTTCGTCCGTCGATCTTTACGGCAAGCAGATCGGGGCGCGGCTGGAGGACGTGGCGAGTTTTGCCAAGTCGGTCGGCGGCTGCCCGACCAACATCGCGATCGGCGCGGCGCGCCTCGGGCTGAAGTCGGCGGTGATCACCGGCGTCGGCGACGAGCAGCTGGGCCGCTTCATCCGCGAGCAGCTTCAGCGCGAAGGCGTCGCGCTCGACGGCGTCAAGACCGACCCGGACGCGGCTGACCGCGCTCGTCATGCTGGCGGTCGAGGACGAGAAGCACCTTTCCGCTGATCTTCTATCGCGAGAACTGCGCCGACATGGCGCTCGGCGAAGACGATATCGACGCGGATTTCATCCGGTCCGCCGGCGCCGTCGTGGTCACCGGCACGCACTTCTCCAAGCCGGGTCCGGCGGCGGCGCAGAAGAAGGCGATCCGGCATGCCGAGCGCGGCCGGCCGCAAGGTGGTCTTCGACATCGACTACCGCCCGAAGCTCTGGGGCCTTGCCGGCCACGCCGCCGGCGAGGAGCGCTACATCCCCTCCGATCGGGTGTCGGAGCATCTGCAGACGGTGCTTGCCGACTGCGACCTGATCGTCGGCACCGAGGAGGAGATCCACATCGCCGGCGGCGAGGAGGACGACCGCGCCGCGCTTGCGCAAGATCCGCGCGCTGCCCGACGGCGACGATCGTGTTGAAGCGCGGGCCGATGGGCTGCGTCGTCTTTCCCGGCGCGATCCCCGACAAGCATCGAGGATGGCATCGTCGGCCGGGGCTTCCCGATCGAGGTCTATAACGTGCTCGGCGCCGGCGACGCCTTCATGGCCGGCTTCCTGCGCGGCTGGCTGCGCGACGAACAATACGAGACCGCGGCGACCTGGGCCAATGCCTGCGGCGCTTTTGCCGTGTCGCGGCTCCTTTGCTCGCCCGAATATCCGACCTGGCCGGAGCTGCAGGCCTTTCTCGCAAACGGCAGCCCGCACCACGCGCTTCGCCACGACGCGGCGCTGAACCATGTGCATTGGGCGACGACAAGGCGCGTCGAGCCGCCGACGCTGCACGCGTTCGCGATCGACCACCGCGCGCAACTGGAGAAGCTCGCCGACGAAAGCGGCGCGCCGCGCGAGAAGATTAACGCCTTCAAGCGGCTTGCGGTGAAAGCCGCGGCGAAGGTCGCGGGCGGCAGACCCGGCTTCGGCATGCTCCTCGACGGAACTTATGGCCGCGAAGCGCTTTTCGACGCGGCGAAGCAGCCGCTCTGGATCGCCCGGCCGGTCGAAGAGCCCGGCTCGCGGCCGCTCCGCTTCGAGGGAGGGCCCGACATCGGCTCGCGCCTCATCGAATGGCCGACTTCGCACATCGTGAAATGTCTCTGCTTCTATCGCCCCGACGACGCGGTGGAGCTGAAGGCGGAACAGATGCGCACGCTTCGCGGCCTCTATGACGCGACGCGGCGGCTGAATCGCGAGCTGCTGATCGAGATCATTGCCTCGAAGCACGGCCCCGTCGACGCCGGGACGGTCGCGCGCGCTCTCGGCGAACTCTACGCCGCCGGAATCAAGCCGGACTGGTGGAAGCTCGAGCCGCAGAATACGCCCGAGGCATGGGAGGCGATCGGCGAGGTGATCGCGCGCGAGGACCCGTGGTGCCGCGGCATCCTTCTTCTCGGCCTCGAGGCGCCGGAGGCGGCGCTGCGGCGCGCCTTCGAGGTTGCCGCGAAGGCGCCGATCGTCAAAGGATTTGCGGTCGGCCGCACGATCTTCGTCGAATCGGCCAAGGCCTGGTTCAGCGGGGCGATCGGCGACGCTGAGGCGGTCGACGACATGGCCGAGCGCTTTCGGCGGCTTGCAGGGCTGTTCGACGATGCGCGTTCAGCGCGCGCAGCGTAAAGCTCGGGAGGAGGGCGATGACGAAATTGAAAGTGAGGCCCGGGGAGCCCGACGCAAAAGGCAGGACAATTCACATTACGCCCGCGAGCGCCGGCTGGACCTATGTCGGCTTCGACCTCTGCCGGCTGAAGCCCGGCGAAAGCGCGCGCGGCAAGACCAAGGACCGCGAGCTTTGTCTCGTCCTCATTGCGGGGCGAGCGGCGATCGGCGCGGACGGGCAATATTTCGGCGTGATCGGCGGACGGATGAGTCCGTTCGAGGGAAAGCCGTGGTCGGTCTATGTGCCGGCCGACGGCGAGTGGATGGTGACGGCCGCGACCGATGTGGAGCTTGCGGTCTGCTCGGCGCCCGGGGCGCCCGGCCTCTATCAGGCTCGCGTGATTCCACCAGACGGCTTGCACCAAGAAACTCGCGGCAAAGGCTCGAACGTTCGCCACGTGACCAACATCCTGCCCGAATGGGAGCCGGCGGAGAGCCTGCTCGTGGTTGAGGTGATCACGCCCGGCGGCAACACCTCCTCCTATCCGCCGCACAAGCACGACACCGACAAGCTGCCGACCGAGTCGCTGCTTGAGGAGGTCTATTATCACCGCATCAACCCGCCGCAGGGCTACGCCTTCCAGCGCGTCTACACGGATGCCGATGAAAATGGCGACCGCTCGCTCGACGAGACGATGACGGTCATGGACGGCGACGTGACGCTCGTGCCGCGCGGCTATCACCCCTGCGCGGCGCTGCACGGCTACGACCTCTATTATCTGAACGTCATGGCCGGGCCGAAGCGGACGTGGAAGTTCTACAACGAGCCGGCGCATGCGTGGCTGCTGAAGGCCTGAAGACGACCGCTTTGAGTACGGTGAGCGTCGCTACCGTGCGTTTGGCCTAATCGATGGCACGGCCTGCTGCTTCGTATTCGCGACACGAGGAACACAGGTCCGAGCCATCAGTCTTCGCCGGGCACATGGAAGGGAGATGCGGCGCTATGTCCGCGAAGAGGAAGAGAGTCCGCCCGAGTTCGATGAAGAGAATCCGGAATGGACGGAAGGGGATTTTGCCCGCGCGAAGCCGCCGCGGGACGTCCTCCCGCCTGGGGTCCGGCCTCCAAGAGAACACGGGGGCCGCAGAGGGCCCCGACAAAGATCCCGGTGTCGATCAGGCTCAGCGCTGAGGTCGTTGAGCACTTCCGCGAATCCGGACCTGGCTGGCAGGGCCGGATCGATGAGGCTCTCAGGCGAGCGATCGCGCACAAAGCCGCGAGGCACGCCACAGGCCGCTCTCGCGGCTAGCCGCGCCTGGCGAACGTCTTCAGAAGCAACTCGACGAACTTCCGCCCGTCGGCGTCGAAGGCGACGTCGCATTGCGGCGTGCCGCGCCCGCGGAAATGCGTGTCGATCACCGTGCGTCCAACGGTGAGCGTGCCGGTCGTCTCCACCGCGACGTGGAGCCGCCGGGTCGTGAGCAGCGACGGGTCGACCAGAAAGCCGACGCAGAGCGCGTCGTGCACCGGCGTCGTGTGCGCAATGTCCATCTGTTGCGATTGGTCGTGTGCGATGATCCGATGCTCGATGAGTCGGCGGCGGCCTCGCCGGCCGGAGTCTCGAGCGCGCGCAACCTGGCGCAATCGTCGCTTGAGACGAGCGCCCGGTGCGTCGCGTCGAGCGGCACGAGCGTGATCTTGCGGAAGCCGGCGGAAAGGACGCTCGCCGCGGCCTCAGGGTCGCCCCAGATGTTGAACTCGGCCGACGGCGTGACGTTGCCGATCGCGTGGCCGCCGCCCATGATCACGACCTCCGGCACGCGCGCCGCGAAGTGCGGGTCGAGCGCGACCGCCGCCGCGATGTTGGAAAGCGGGGCGACCGGGACGAGCACGATATCGTCGCTCGCGTCACGATAGGTGTCGATCAAGAATTCAACGGCGCCCTTCTCGGCCTTGGCGCGAGAGGAGGGCGGCAGCGGCAGCGTCTTGCCGTGGAATTTTCCGGCACGGTCCTCCGTCGTCCGCGGGATCGGAAAGTCGGCGCGCACGAGCGGCCGCGAAAGCCCCTCATAGACCGGGATGTCGCGCCGCCCGACATGATCGAGCACGCGGAGCGTATTGTCGGTGCAGTACCCGACCTCGGCGTTGCCGTTGACAGTGGTGCAGGCGACGAGGTCGAGCGCCGGGTGGAGGCTGGCGAGCATGACGGCGACGGCGTCGTCGGTGCCGGTGTCAACGTCGAGAATGAGCTTTCTGCGCATCGCTTGCCATCCGCCCCGATGTGTCTCTAAGCATGATTCCGAAAAGTGGGGACCGGTTTTCGCGAATAATGAAAGCCCCCGTTCCGATCCAATCGGAATGGAAAGGCTTAGGTCGCCGGCTCCGGCTCGGCGCCGCGCGGCAGCGAGTAGCATAAGACGTCGGGTGGGGAGGATCGAAAAATGAAGAAGCAGTTTTCAGGCAAGGTGGCGGTTGTGACCGGCGGCACGCAGGGCCTCGGCGAGGCGATCGCACGGCTCTTTGCCGCGCGCGGCGCCGCCGGCCTCGTCGTCGTCGGGCGCAACCGCAAGCGCGGCAAGGCGGTTGCCGACGCCATCTCGAAGGATGGCTGCAAGACGATCTTCGTCGCCGCCGACCTCGCCGACGTTGCCGCCGTCCGCAAGGTGATCCCGGCCGCAGAAAAGGCGTTCGGCCGGGTCGACATCCTCGTCAACGCCGCGGCGCTCACCGACCGCGGCACCATCCTCGACACCACGCCGGAGCTTTTCGACGCGATCTTCGCGGTGAACGTCCGCGCGCCGTTCTTCCTGATCCAGGATGCCGCAAAGCTGATGATCAGGAAGAGGATCGCGGGCGCGATCGTCAACATCCTGTCGATGGTGGTGCACGGCGGACAGCCCAATATCAGCGCCTATTCGGGCTCGAAGGGCGCGCTCGCGACGCTCACCAAGAATGCCGCCTTCTCGCTGGTCAGGAACCGCATCCGCGTGAACGGCATCAATGTCGGCTGGATGGATACGCCGGGCGAGGATCGCATCCAGCGGCTCTACCATGACGGCGGCGACGATTGGCTTGCCCGTGCGGAAGCGGAGGCGCCGTTCGGCCGCCTCCTGAAGCCCGAGGAGATTGCCGGCGCCGTCGCTTATCTCGCGAGCGACGAATCCGGCATGATGACGGGCTCGCTCATCGACTTCGACCAGCGCGTCAATGGCGCCCAGGAAGGCCCCGCCTGGCGCTCCGCCGCGATGCTGTTGTGAAGGGCCCGCCGCTGCGGCGGGCCGCTCAGGTCACTGCTCGGCGAGTTGCGGCCCGGTCTGGTTCAGCGCGATCTGCGTGACGCGCGCGACCGGCCCGCCCGGCTGAACTTCGTCGGTCACAATGATGCCGAGCCGCCCATTGCCGTCGTTGCGGATCGTCATCGTGGCGGTCCTGTCGCCATTTACGATCTTCGGCCAGGTGATGGTCAGCACGACGGCGTCGCCGATGCGCTTGCCCGAAAGCTGTGCCGGGCCGATCGCCGAACCGATATAGGTGCCGGTATAGCGGCCGGACGCCGGATCGTAGCGGATGTCGGCGCGGATCGCGCGCGAGAAGATGAAGGCGCCGCAGCGGCCGCTCATCGTGACGCCGCTCGGTGAGGGGTCGCCGGTCAGGCTGCAGCTCACCTGGTTCGGGCGCTCGGTGGCGTTCCGCTGCACGAGACCGCCGCCGGAGAACGACCCCGCGAAGCGGCTGAGATAGTCCCATTCGGCAGCGTGGCTCGGGACCGAAAGCGAGGCAGTGGCAAGTGCAATGAATATTGCCGCGAAGCGCGGCGCGGGGAAGCGCATCTCCAACTCCATCCAGTTGTTGGCTACCTAACGATCGAGCGGCAAGATCGATCCCTCGCCACCCGCGTCGCAGTGCAGCTCCCCCGTATGGCGGCACACTAAACCGATGGTCATGGCCTCATCGGGTCGCGAATGCGGCAAGACGGCGGCACGGCCGCGGTCCGCGGCCTTCAACTATGAAGATGGTTTCCGACGCCGTTAACGCCGCTGCGGCGGGACGCCGCAGGCGACACGCGTCACTTCTCCGTCTCGATCAGCCCGCGCACGAACCAGCGCTGCATCAAGACGACGACGAGGACCGGCGGAAGGATCGCGAATATCGTCGTCACCATCACCATGTCCCATGGCGTGTCGGCGTCGGCGAACGAGATCATTTTCTTCAGCGCGATGATGATCGTCGTCATCTGGTTGTTGTTGGTGACGAGGAGCGGCCAGAGATACTGCGTCCAGCCGTAGATGAAGAGGATGACGAAGAGCGCCGCGATATTGGTGCGCGAGAGAGGAAGGAGGATATGGACGAAGAAGCGCATCGGCCCGGCGCCGTCGACGCGCGCCGCCTCCACGAGCTCGCCCGGAATGGTCATGAAGAACTGACGGAACAGGAATGTTGCGGTGGCAGACGCCATCAGCGGCAAGGTCAGGCCGGTATAGGTGTCGATCAGGCCGAGATCGACGATCACCTTGTAGGTCGGCAGGATGCGCACCTCGACCGGCAGCATCAGGGTGATGAAGATCATCCAGAAGAACGTCATCCTGAGCGGAAAGCGGAAGAACACGATGGCGTAGGCGGAAAGGATGGAGATCGCGATCTTGCCGACCGCGATGGCGAGCGCCACCACCGTCGTGTTGAAGAGCAGGCGCATGACGCTGACGCCGCCGATCCGCCCGACGCCTCCGAAGAGCGCCTCGCCGTAATTGCGCAGGAACTCGTGGCCCGGCACGAGCGGCAGCGGCGGCCGCAGGATCTCGGGGATGGTCAAGGTCGAGGCGACGAAGGTGTAGTAGATCGGAAAGGCGACGATCGCGATCCCGACGATCAGCACGAGATGCGCGACGAGCGTCGCGAGCGGCCGGTGCTCGACCATCTAGCGGCTTTCCTCAGCCATAGTGCACCCGGCTTTCGACATAGCGGAACTGCACTGCCGTCAGCGCGATGACGATCGCCATCAGGACCACCGATTCGGCGGCCGACGTGCCTAGCCGCAAATTGACGAAGCCGTCGTTGAAGACCTTGTAGACAAGCGTCTCCGTGGACTTGGCCGGGCCGCCTCCCGTCACCGCGTGGATGATGCCGAAGGTGTCGAAGAAGGCGTAGACCGTGTTGATGACGAGCAGGAAGAAGCTCGTCGGCGCGAGCAGCGGGAAGACGATCGAGAAAAAGCGCCGCGCCGGCCCGGCGCCGTCGATCGCCGCCGCCTCCACCAGCGAGCGCGGGATCGCCTGCAGCCCGGCGACGAAGAACAGGAAGTTGTAGCTGATCTGTTTCCACGCGGCGGCGCCGACGACGAGGATCATTGCCTGCGGACCGCTTAGCGACGGATCCCAATCGAAGCCGGCGTGCCGGAGGAGATAGGCGAGCGTTCCCATCGCCGGATTGAAGAGGAAAAGCCAGAGCATGCCCGCGACCGCCGGCGCCACCGCATAGGGGCAGGTGAGGAGCGTCCTGTAGACGCCGCGCCCGCGAATGACGCGCTCCGCCATGACCGCGAGCAGGAGCCCGGCCGCCATCGCGAGGAGCGCGGTAGAGACGCTGAAGACGACCGTGACGCGCACCGAGTTGAGGTAGCTCGGCTGCGTCAGCACGTAGCTGAAATTGTCCAGCCCGACGAACTTCGACCTGAGCCCGAACGGGTCTTCCTTGAGCAACGATTGGTAGACCGCCTGGCCGGCCGGCCAGAAGAAGAAGACCACCGTGATGGCGATCTGCGGCATGAGCAGAAAATAGGGAAGCACCTTGTTCGGGAAGATGACGCGGTCCGCGGGCGGCGCGTTATGCTGCGCACGTTTGCGATCCGATTTGACGGAAACGGGCGAAGGCGTGCCGCTCGCCTGCCCGACGCGCCCGCCGCGATCCGCGGCGGGCCATACGGCGGCTCCCTCCCGCGTAGGAGAGAGCGGGTTTGCGACGGAGGGCGCCATTTGCGGGCGCGGGCGGTCCTTACTGGTTCAGCGCCTGCTGGATCGCCTCGTTGCCGCGCGTGACCGCATTGTCGAGCGCGGTCTTGGCATCTTCCTTGCCGGCAAGCATCGACTCGAATTCCTCGTTCTGGATGTCGCGGAGCTGCGGCAGGTCGATGGCCCGCACGCCCTTCGAGTTTTCGGTCGGTTCCTTGCCCATCATCTGCAGGATCGGCTGCTCGCGACCGGGATTCTTGTCGTAGAAACCGGACTTCTTGGTGGCCTCGTAGGCCGCCATGGTCACCGGCAGGTAGCCCGAGACTTCATGCAGCCTCTCCTGGATGTCGGTGCGCGACAGGAACGTGAAGAAGGCCGCGGCGGCCTTGTATTCGTCGTCGCTGTGGCCGGCAAAGACCCAGAGGCTGGCGCCTCCCGGAATCGTGTTCTGCGGTGCGCCGGGGGCCGACGGGTCATAGGGGAGCGGCCCGGTGCCGTAGTTGATGCCCGACTTGATGACGTCGCCGAGGCCGCCCGAAGAATCGTTGTAGATACCGCATTCGCCGGAGAGGAAGAGCGGCTTCGCCTCGGAGGTGCGGCCGCCGTATTTGAACACGCCTTCCTTGGCGAGGTCGGCGAGGTCCTGGAAATGCTTGACGAAGATCGGCGAGTTGAATTTCAGCTCTATGTCGGTGCCGCCGAGCCCGTTCTCCTTCGTCGCGTATTGCAAATTGTTCCAGGCGGCGAAGTTCTCCAGATGGATCCAGGTGAGCCAGGCGGAGGTGTAGCCGCAGGTCGCCGCTCCGGACTTCACGATCTGCCGCGCGTCCGCCCACACCTCCGGCCACGTCTTCGGCGGATTGTTCACGTCGAGCCCGGCCTTCTGAAAGATGTCCTTGTTGTAGTAGAGGATCGGCGACGAGCTGTTGTAGGGGAAGGAGAGCATCGTCCCGTCGGGCTTCGAGTAGTAGGAGACGATGCCCGGCAGATACTGGCTCTTGTCGAACGCCGCGCCACCTTTGGCGAGCACGTCCGCGACCGGCACGATCGCGCCTTCGGAATTCATCATCACGCCCGTGCCGACGTCAAAGACCTGGATGATCGTCGGCGGCTGCTTGGCGCGGAACGCGGCAATGCCGGCGTTCAGAGTCTCCGGGTAGGTGCCTTTGAAGACCGGCGTGACCTTGTAGTCGCTCTGGCTGTCGTTGAATTCCTTGGTGAGCTGCTCGACGACTTCGTTGTTTGCGCCGGCCATGGCATGCCACCACTGAATTTCGGTGACGGCGAAGGCGTTGGATGCGCCTGCGGCCGCAAGTGCGAAGCCGAGCGCGACGGAGAGGGCAGATTTCATGAGAGGCCTCCCTTGGCGGTGAACGCCCTCTGCTAGCGGGGCGCCGTGACCGTTCCGTCTCTCTTTTGTGACGGCACGGACCAGTTTCGCCAGGACGGCGGGGAAGGCAAGAGGCGAGCACGAGGCGCGCGGATGATCGCGATGCCTGGAAGGCAATCTTGAGGCGGCGAAATGCTTGCAGCGGTCGGATCAGAGGGCGGGACGACTGGCCGAAACGACACCGGCGCGCGGCTCCCGCACGCCGGGACTTTACGAGAGCTTCTCGCTCAGCTGTCGATATCGCGGCGCCGAGGCGTCAAGGCCGCCCGTCGCGCCATCGCCTTTTGCTGAGCGCTATCGGAAAGGGCGAGCGTGAACGCCAAGAAGAGGGCGATCGCCACGAGCGCGGTCTCGATGAAACCCATCGTTCCCATTTCTGCCTCCGTCACGATCTCCGTATCGCGCAGCGCGTTTTCGAAACGCTAAAGTGCGGGGAAAGGCTCCAATCGCGGTGAACGATCGCTTAACGCCGGAAGGCGATTAGTGCTGCACGAGTGGGAAGACGAGCGCGATGAGCGGCACGCCGACGAGGACGACGAGGATCGAAAGCGGCAGGCCGAGCCGCCAGTAGTCGCCGAAGCGATAGCCGCCCGGACCCATGACGAGCGTATTCGACTGGTGCCCGATCGGGGTCAGGAATTCGGAGGCGGCGCCGAGAGCCACGGCCATCAGGAACGGGTCGGGACTGTATCCGAGGCTATGCGCGAACTTCGCCGCGATCGGGGCCATGACGAGCACGGTCGCGGCATTGTTGAGGAACGGGGTCACCGCCATTCCCGCGACCATGATGAGCGTCAGCGCGCCATAGGCCGGAAGCGGCGCGGCGGCGGCGGAAAGCCAGGTTGCGAGAAGGTCGGTCGCCCCGGTCGTCTGCATCGCCTTGCTCACCGGGATCAGCGAGCCGATCAGGACGAGGAGCGGCCAGTCGACCGCCTCGTAGGCTTCGCGCAGGCTGATCGAGCGGAAAAGCATGAGCGCAAGCGCGGCGCCGAAGAAGCCGAACGCCACCGGCACGATTTGCAGCGCGACGAGCACCATCGCGGCCGCGAGCACGATGACCGGCAGATATCGGCGCCGCTCGCGTCCGAGCCCGATATTACGGCCGGCGAGAGGCAGGCAGCGCAGCTCGCCGAGCGTTTCGGGCATGTGTGTCAAGTTGCCCTGCAGCACCACGACGTCGCCGGCTCGGAAGCGGATCGTTCTAAGGCTGCGCGTCAGCCGCTCGCCGCTGCGGCTGACGGCGAGCACCGCGATCTGAAAGCGATCCGCGAGCCGCATCTGCGTCGGCGAGCGGTCGACGAGCGGCGAATCCGCGGTGACCACAGCTTCCATGACGCCGAAATCCTCAGCCGGAGTTTCCGCCTCCGTCGGTTTTGTCCTCGCCGCCGGCGAGCTTCAGCTTGCCGCGCGCGACAACGCGCTCGAGCGCCGTCGAATCGCCTTCAAGCAGCAGCACGTCGTCGGCGTTCAGGACCCAGCGCGGCGAGGGCGTGAAGCGGCGGAAGCGTTCGCGGATGATGGTCACCACCTGCACCTCGCCCTCCGTGGATTTCTCCAGGTCGCCGACCGAGGTGCCGACGACCGGCGAACCCGCCGGAATTTGCGCTTCCGTGGTGTAGCTCTTGATGTTGAAGGCGGCGTCGAGCGAGGGAGCGCCTTTGCGGCCGGCCGGCAGCAGCCGATAGCCGAAGGCGAGAAACGCGACGCCGACGACGGCAACCGACAGGCCGACCGGCGTGTAGTCGAACATGCGGAAAGGCTGGCCGACGAGCTCCGCGCGCATGCGCGACACGATGATGTTGGGCGACGTGCCGATCATCGTCATCGTGCCGCCGAGGAGCGACCCGAAGGCCATCGGCATGAGGAAATAGGAGGGCGACGTCTTGGTGCGCCGAGCGAGCTGGAAGGCGACCGGCATCAACATGGCGAGCGCGCCGATATTCTTGACGAAGCCGGCCATCAGCGTGACCGAGCCGACAAGAAGCACGATCACCCGGCGTGGCGATGTGAGATAGGGGCTGAGCTGGTGAAGCACGGTCTCCACGATGCCGGAGCGCGCCACGGCGGCGCTCACCAGGAGCGCCGATCCGACGATGATGACGATATCGTCGCTGAAGCCGGAGAACGCCTTCTCAGCCGGGACGATGCCGACCACCACGGAAACGAAAAGCGCCAGCATCGCCACCACGTCGTAGCGAAGCCGTCCCCAGACGAAGAGGCCCATCATCCCGAGGATGACGGCAAAGGCGAGGATTTGCGGAAGCGTCATTTTGGATGCGGCCGCCGGCCGTGGCGGCGCGCGAGCCTAAGCGCCGACGATGCCGCGCGTCGTCACGTCGTCTGCCTTCATAGCGTCGGTCCCCTCAATTGCCGCATGGGACGCAATTGCTGGAAACGCCTCGCCGGGGGTCGGCGTTCCGCCGCGTTCAGGTCCGAAGCAGATCCTCAAGATCGAGCCGCTTGGTCACCATCGCAAGCGATCCGTCGGGACCGCGCGGCCACTCGTCTTGCGGCCGGTCGCGATAGAGCTCGACGCCGTTCTCATCGGGATCGCGGAGATAGAGCGCTTCGCTGACGCCGTGGTCGCTCGCGCCGTCGAGCTGGATGCCGGCTTTGACCAGCCGGCGCAGCGCGTCGGCAAGCGCCGCCCGCGTCGGGTATAAGATGGCGGTATGGTAGAGCCCCGTGGTGCCGCGGGCCGGCGGCGAGCCGCCTTTGCTTTCCCAGGTGTTCAGGCCGATGTGGTGATGGTAGCCGCCGGCGGAGACGAAGGCGGCGCTGTCGCCGTAGCGCTGCGTCAGCTCGAAGCCAAGCACGCCGCAATAGAAGGCGAGCGCACGGTCGAGATCGGCGACCTTCAGGTGAACGTGGCCTATCCGCGTGCCGGGGTCGACCGGGCGGTCGAGCGCGGTCTCCGCGATGCGGCTCTGGGTGGGTTTGTCGAGCATTAGCGGAACTTAGTTGCTGAGGCGTGTGTGCGCCAGTGGCGGTCACCGAGAGAGTAACTCAATCTATAGTTGAATGTCCCGAAGGAGGAGAATAATATTTGTCGGGTGTGGCGACTGGGATCGATGGAGGACGCCTTGCCAAATTGGACAGAGCACGATCTGCATCAGCAGTACCAGCGGGCGAAGGACGGGGGCTGGATCGAGTATTTCAAGTCGGCCGCGAAAGATTATCTGTTTCCGAAGGAGCTCCTCATGGCGATCGCGTCTCGCGAAACCAACATGCGAAGCATCGTCGGCGACGGCGGACACGGCTACGGCATCATGCAAATTGACGACCGCAGTTTCCCGGACTGGTGTCACTCGGGCGCCTGGACCGACATCCCGGCGTGTATCCAAAAGGGCGCGCTCGTTCTCGATAGCAAACGCGAGCAAATTCGCAGCGGCCAAGGGAAGCAGTTGACCGTCGGTGGGTATTCTTTCATCGGCAAGAGCGCACTGACTGACGCTGAACTCCAGAGAACAGCCGTCGCAGCGTACAACTCTGGGCTTTGGGCTTATTACGAGCTAAGCCAACACGGGGATCCAGACGGGCACACAACCGGCAGGGACTATTCCGGCGACACCTATGCCCGAATGACTTATTTCGAAACGCAATCCTGACGAGGCCCGCGTCTACTCCAACATTTCTGAATGAGCGGGGCCGGTAGGCGTCCATTTCCCTAGCGCCGGATTGTGTTCAACCGAGCTTCACCATCACGTGCCGCGCGACGGTGTAATCTTCAAGCGCATAGATCGACATGTCCTTGCCGTAGCCGGAGTTCTTCACGCCCCCGTGCGGCATCTCGTTCGCCAGCATGAAGTGGCAGTTGACCCAGGTGCAGCCGTATTGGAGCCGTGCCGCGACCGCCATCGCGCGGCCGATGTCCTTGGTCCATACCGACGAAGCGAGCCCGTAGTCGGAATCGTTCGCCCACGCGATCGCCTCTTCGACATCGCTGAAGCGGGTGACGGAGACGACCGGCCCGAACACTTCCTTGCGCACGATCTCGTCGCTCTGCCGGGCGCCGGCGACGACCGTCGGCTCGTAGAAGAAGCCCTTGCCGCCGGCCTGATGCCCGCCGGTTGCGATCTCCACGTGCTTCGACTTCCGGGCCCGCTCGACGAAGCCCGCGACCCGCTCGCGGTGCTTTTCGGAGATGAGCGGGCCGATCTCGTTCTCCGCGTCGTCGGCCTTCGCGTAGCGGATCGATGCCGCGGCGGAGGAAAGCTCCGCGATGAGCCTCTCGTAGACGCGTGCTCCCGCGTAGATGCGCGAGGCGGCGGTGCAGTCCTGCCCGGCATTGTAGAAGGAAAACGCCCTCAGCCCCGACACGACGGCGTCGAGATCGGCGTCGTCGAAGACGATGACCGGCGCCTTCCCGCCGAGTTCCAGATGCGTGCGCTTGATCGACCGCGATGCGGCCTCAAGCACCTTCTGGCCGGTGGCGATCGAGCCGGTCAGCGACAGCATGGCGACGCCGGCATGGTTGATAAGTGCATTGCCGGTCGTCTCGCCGCGGCCGACCACGACGTTGAAGACGCCTTCCGGATAAATCTCGGCGATGATGGCGGCAAGCTTCAGCGTCGAGAGCGGCGTCATCTCCGACGGCTTCAGCACCATCGTGTTCCCGGCCATCAGCGCCGGTCCGATCTTCCACACCGCCATCATCAGCGGATAGTTCCAAGGCGTGATCGATCCGACGACGCCGATCGGATCGCGCCTGACCATCGAGGTGAAGCCCGGCAGATATTCCGCCGCGGCACTTCCCGGCATCACCCGCGCAGCGCCGGCGAAGAAGCGCAGGCAATCGACGATCGCCGGCATCTCGTCGTTCTTGACGGCATTGAGCGGCTTGCCGCAGTTCAATGCTTCGAGCGCGGCGAAGTCTCCGCCTTCCGCCTCGATGCGGTCGGCAAGCTTCAGCATCAGGGCCGCGCGGTTTCCCGGCGTCGTCCGCGACCAGCTTGCGAAAGCCTTCGTCGCGGCCGCGACCGCTTCTCCGACCTGCTGCGGCGTCGCCTCCTTGAGCTTCCCGATCGCCTTGCCGGTTTTCGGATTGATAACGGCGAGCGACTCGCCCTTGCCCTTCGCAAGCTTCGACCCGATCAGCATCTCGGACTGCATTTTCCCACCCCTCGAATGCCAGTTGAATCCACTCTAGGCACGCGGCTCACGCCCGAGCAACCAGCCGAATGCGCGGCGCACGAAGCGGGCGCCGTCAACCGGCGCCGGATCGCCATGCGCCATCAAGACCCGCTCGATCGGCCAGGCGAGAATGCGCTTGAGCGCGGCGCGTGCGGCACGACGATCGAGGAAGCTCCAGCGGAACTCGCGCGGCGCCCCGGGATTGGGCTGAACGATCCCGTCGAGCCGGGCGACCACGCCCTTCCAGCCCTTGAACCAGCCGCGGCGGAAAATTCTCGATCAGGTCGGCGAAGATCGCCGTGCCGCTTGCGCGGTGAAAGAACACGATCTCGGTCATCGCGAAGCTGCCGCGCATCATGACCTGGTCGATATCGGCCGCCCATTCCGGCTCGGGCCTGTCGCCGAGCTCGGCGTCGAAGGCGAGGTCCTTCCGCTTCTTCCTGAGGTTCGGCGACGCGTAGAGCCGCGCCGCCGGATAGGCGGTCTTCCATTCGCCGAGGAAGAGATGATGGATCGCGTTCGGCGACACGAGAAAACGCACCGGCCCGAGCGCATCGACCTCGCTCTTCAGGGCATTTGAAAGCGCGATCGGCGACCAGACGAAGAGGCCGCCGTCCGACAGCCGGATCACCGCCATCCGGGTCGGGTAGGGAAAGCTGAAGAACGGCACCACCGGGCCTTCGCCGACCCAGATGCCGGGACCGAACTCGCTGAGGCTGGCTGCGGTCATGAGACACCGTCGAATTGGCGGCCGGCCCCCTATTTCCCGTGGCCGGCCACGTTTGATCCTTCGCGCGTCAGGTAATAGGCGGCGAGAATTGGCAGGAACGTGACGGCGATGACGAACACGGCGACGACGTTGGTGACAGGTCTTTGGCGCGGTCTGATCAGCTCCGACAGCATCCAGATCGGCAGCGTGGTCTGCTGGCCGGCGGTGAACGTCGTCACGATCACCTCGTCGAAGGAGAGCGCGAAGGCGAGCATGCCGCCGGCGAGAAGGGCTGTGCCGAGATTGGGAAGAAGCACGTGGCGAAAAGTCTGAAAGCCGTCGGCGCCGAGATCCATCGACGCCTCGATCAGCGAGCCCGACGTGCGGCGAAGCCGCGCCACCGCGTTGTTGTAGACGACGACGATGCAGAAAGTCGCGTGGCCGAGCACGATCGTGAAGAACGAGAAGGGGATGTCGGCGAGCGCGAAGGCGGAGCGGAGCGATATGCCGGTGATGATGCCGGGAAGCGCGATCGGCAGGATCAGGAGGAGCGAGATCGCCTCGCGTCCGAAGAAGCGCGCGCGGCTGACGGCGGCTGCGGCGAGCGTGCCGAGGACGAGCGCGACGAGCGTCGAGACCGCCGCGATGCGCACGCTCAAGAAAAGCGCGTCCCAGATGTCCTGCCGGTTCCAGGCGACCGCAAACCAGCGGAGCGTGTAGCCGGGGGGCGGGAACTGGTAGCTCTTGTCCTCGGTGGTGAAGGCGTAGACGAGGATCAGCATGAGCGGCAGGTGCAGGAAGAGAAGCCCTGCCGCTGCGGCGAGCTTCAGCCCGAGAGGCGCACGCGGGCCGTCAGTCATGGGCTGCCCTTGCGCGCCGACGCCCCCTATGGGGAGAGGGTGTCGCCGAGGGCGACGGGTGAGGGGAAGCGACGCCTCTCGGGATCAATCCGTGCGAAAGACCGGGGGTCGCATCGGGCGAACGCTCGTCACAGGGCGTGTGCCCTGGATCACAGCGCATCGAAGGCCCCGAGCTTCTTCGCGCCCCAGAGATAGAAGCCCATGATGACGATGGGCACGACCGTGAAGGCGGCCGCGAGCGGGATGTTGCCGGCCGTTCCCTGCTCGGAATAGACGGCCTGCCCGATGAAGAGTCGCGAATTGCCGACGATCGAGGGAATGATGTAGTCGCCGAGCGTCAGCGAGAAGGTGAAGATCGAGCCGGCCACGATGCCGGGAAGCGCGAGCGGGAAGATCACGCTGCGAAACGTCTGACCGGGCTCGGCCCCGAGATCGGCGGACGCCTCGATCAGGCTCGCCGGCACCCGCTCGAGCGCCGCCTGCACCGGCAGGATCATGAACGGCAGCCAGATGTAGAGAAAGACGAGGAACGTGCCCATATAGCTGATCGAAAGCGACGGCCCGCCGATGACCGGCATCGCGAGGATCGCGTTGAGGAGCCACGAAAGGTGCAGCTCGCCGGCGAGCCAGGTAGCGATCCCTTCCTTGGCGAGGATCAGCTTCCACGCATAGACGCGCACGAGATAGCTCGACCAGAGCGGCAGCATGACGCCGAGATAGAAGAGCGCCTTCCACCGCCCGCGCGCGTAGCGCGCCGCGTAGTAGCCGATCGGGAAGGCGATCGTGGCCGCCGCGACGGTCACGAGCGCGGCCATCACCACGGTGCGGGTGATGATGTCGAGATTGGCGGGAGCGAGGAGCTCGCCGTAGGTCGCAAGCGTCGGCTTGTAGACGATGAGGCCGGAGAAATAGTCGAGCCGGAAGAAGCTCTGCGCGAGCAGCGCGAGCAGCGAGCCGATATAGACGACGACGAGCCAGAGAAGGGGCGGGCCGAGCAGGATGGCGAGGAGGAGGCGCGGCCGGCGGAAGAAGAAATCGGAGAGCCGGCGGAGGCGGCCGCCGCGCTCGCGCTCCACGGCATCCGGCGATGAGTGACGGCCTCGCTCATTCGGCGCGCGAGCGGGTTCAGCGCCCTCGGGCGCCAGGAGAGCGTGACGCGCTCGCCGGTTCGCGCACCGAGCTCGCCCGTCGGCACCACGACGCCGACCGACGTGCCGTCGATATCGACGCGTCACCCGCGTCGTCGCGCCCTGATACTGGATCGAGGTCAGCACGCCTTCCGGATCGCTTCCCGTCGAGCCGCTTGCCCTCCGGCGTGAAGATGCGCGCGCGGACCGATTTTGATGTTCTCCGGCCGGACGCTGGTCCAGCCGTTCACGCCGCAATAGCGAGCCGAGAAGGCCGGATCGAAGACGTTGGAGGAGCCGACGAAGTCGGCGACGAAGCGCGTCCGCGGCTGCTCATAGACGTCGCGCGGCGTGCCGAGCTGCACGACGCGGCCCGTCGTTGAAGATCGCCACGCGGTCGGCCATCGACAGCGCCTCGCCCTGGTCGTGGGTGACGAAGACGAAGGTGATAGCCGAGCTTCTGCTGCAGCGCCTTCAACTCCACCTGCATGGCTTCGCGCAGCTTCAGATCGAGCGCGCCGAGCGGCTCGTCGAGGAGCAGCACCTTCGGCCGGTTGACGAGCGCGCGCGCGAGCGCCACGCGCTGGCGCTGGCCGCCGGAAAGCTGCGCCGGGGCGGCGCGTCTCCATGCCTTCGAGCTTGACGAGAGCGAGCGCCTCGGCGGCGCGCGTCATGCGCTCCTGCCGCGCGAACGCGCTTCACCATCAGCCCGTAGCCGACATTCTCGACGACGTTCATGTGCGGGAAGAGCGCGTAGTCCTGGAACACGGTGTTGACGTTCCGCCGGTAGGGCGGCACGCCCTCCGCCGTTTCGCCGAAAATCTCGATATGGCCGCTCGATCGGCTGGTCGAAGCCGGCGATCAGCCGCAGGCAGGTGGTCTTGCCGGAGCCCGACGGTCCGAGCATGGCGAAGAACTCGCCCTCGGCGACCTCGAGCGTGACCGCGTCGACGGCGCGCACATGGCCGAAATGACGGGAGACGTTCTGGAAGGAGACGGCGGTGACCATCGGGATGATCAGGCGCCACGCCGGGCGCGTGCCCTCTCCCCTTGCGGGAGAGGGTGGCCTCCGGCGCAGCCGAAGGCCGGGAGAGGGAGAACTGCCGCAGAAGGGCAAGGTCGTTCGGCCCCCTCATCCGCCGGTCGGGCAAGCCCGACCGGCACCCTCTCCCGCGGGGAGAGAAGGCACCGCCTCGGCACTGCCGCGGATCATGTCGCTCGATCAGCGCCCGCCCATCACGGCGATGTAGTCGGTGACCCAGCGGCTATAGGGCACGCAGTTCTCCTGCGTCGTGCATTTGCCGATCGGCGTCTTCCAGAAGTGGATCTTGTCGAAATTGTCGAAGCCGTTGGTGGTGCAGCCGTCGTCGGTCGAGAAGGTCGTTGCCCTTGCAGGCCGCCGGCACCACCGGCACCGAGCCGAACCAGGCGGCGAGGTCGCCTTGCATCTTCGGCTCGAGCGAGTGCTCGATCCACATATAGGCGCAGTTCGGATGCGCGGCTTCGCTGTGCATCATCGTGGTGTCTGCCCATCCGGTTGCGCCTTCCTCGGGCACGACGGAATCGACCGGCACGTTGTTGGACTTCAGGAGATTGACCTGGAAGGGCCATGACGAGGAGGCGACCACGCCCTCGTTGGTGAAGTCATCGACCTGTACCTTGGCGTCGTGCCAGTAGCGGCCGACGAGCTGCCGCTGCGCCTTCAAGAGCGTCATCACCGCGTTGTACTGGTCCTCGTTCAACTCGTACGGGTCCTTGATGCCGAGCTCGGGCTTCTTTGACATGAGATAGAGCGCCGCGTCGGCGACGTAGATCGGGCCGTCATAGGCCTGCACGCGGCCCTTGTTCGACTTGCCGTCGGGGAGCATCTGCTCCTCGAACACGACGGACCAGCTCTTCGGCGGCTGATCCTTGAACACGTCGGTGTTGTACATGAGGACGTTCGGCCCCCATTGATAGGGGACGCCGTAGCGCACGCCGTCGACCGTGTACCAGGGCGCGTCCTTCAGCCGGTCATCGACCGTCGACCAGCTCTTGATGAGGTCGACGTTGATCGGCTGCACCTTGCCGCCGGCGACGAGCCGGAGCGACGCATCGCCCGACGCGGTGACGAGGTCGAAGCCGCCCTGGTTCATGAGCGTCACCATCTCGTCGGAGGTGGCGGCCGTCTTCACCGTGACCTTGCAGCCGGTGCTTTTTTCGAACTGGGTGACCCAGTCATAGGCGGGGTCGGTCTCGCCGCGCTCGATGTAGCCCGGCCAGGCGACGATATCGACCTCGCCTTCGCCCTGGCCGATCGACGTCTTCATCTCGGCCGCCAAGCTTGATGCCGGCACGCTGGCCGCCGCGAGCGCGGCCACGACGCACTGAAACGTCCGTCTCATGACAAACCCTCCCCTGGGAAGGCGCCGCGATCCGCGGGCCCTCGCCGCCACTCTCGCGCGAGGGGGGGAGTTCGCCAAGATGGAAAATGACGGGGTGCCACGCGGCTGCCGCAGGCCGGGGCTTTTCACGCTCCCCAGAAAGCGCGCGTCAGGTGAAAGAACACCGGCGCGGCGAAGAGCACCAAATCGAGCCGGTCGACGACCCCGCCATGGCCCTCGATCAGCTGGCCCCAATCCTTGACGCCGCGGTCGCGCTTGATCGCCGACATCACGAGCCCGCCAAGGAACCCCGGAAGCGTGATCGTGAACGACATCAACCCCGCCTCGAACGGCGTGAACGGCGTCATCCATGCAAGAGCGACGGCAACAAGCGTGGCGGTCGCGATGCCGCCGAGCGCGCCCTCCCACGTCTTCGAGGGCGATAGCGTCGGCGCGATACGGTGTCTTCCGTAGCGCTTCCCCAGGACCAGTTGCAGGACGTCGCTCGTTTGCACGACGACGACGAGGAAGGCGATCAGGAGGAGCCCGCGCCCCTCGTAGCCGGGGACTTTGAGCATGGCGAGCGCAGGCACGTAGCTCAGGCAGAAGACGCCGAGCATCAGCGCCCATTGCATCGCCGCCACCCGCTCGATGAAGCGCGTCGCGTCGGCGCGGATAGCCGCGATCACCGGCAGGAAGAGGAAGGCGTAGACCGGGATGAAGAGCAAGGCGAAGCCGTACCAACCCGCCGCCACGCCGATGTACTGGAGCGGCAGGATGATGAAGAAGGCGATGATGAGTGCGTAATGGTCGCCGCGCCTGGACTCCGTGAGCGTGATGAATTCGCGCAGCGCCGTGAACGAGGCGAGCGCGAAGAGCACGGTCACGCCGAGCCGCCCGAAGAGCGCCGCGATCCCGATCAGGATCGCCATGACCCACCAGGCCTTGATCCGCTGGTTCAGGCTGTCGACGATCGGGTCTACCGTCTCGTGCTTTTGCGCGTAGAGAAGCCCGACCGCGCTTACCGCGACGAGCAGCAGCGCGAGCGCCACGAAGAGGAGCGCCGTCGATGCTTCGGCCGCCGTCACCGGAGATTCTCCCGCGGCCGGAGCGACATCAGCGCCGCCCGCGCACGTTCGAGAAAACCGCTCTTGTCTTCGCCCTCGCGCAGCCGGACCGGCATGCCGAACGATACCGTCGACATGATCGGGACCGGGATCAATTCGCCTTTCGGGATGGCGCGATTGAGGTTGGCGATCCACGCCGGCACGATCTCGATCCCGGGCCGCGCGAGCGCGAGGCGGTAAAGGCCGCTCTCGAAGGGGAGGAGCGGGAGGTCGCCGAGGCTTTGCCTGCTCTCCGGAAAGAGGATCAGCGATGCGCCTTGATCGAGCGCCTCCGCCATCTTGAGGATCGGGTCTTCGCTGTGCTTTTCCGCGTCGCGCTCGATGATGAGAGCGTTGAAAACGTAGCGGCCGATGGAGCGGCGTATCGGGCTCTTGAGCCATATGCCGCCGTCGAGAACCGGACGCGTGTGTTGGCGGACGGGGCTCGGGAGCGCCGCCCAGATCAGCGCGAAATCGCCGTGTCCCTCGCGGTTGGCGAAATAGACGCGCGGGCGAAGGTCGGGGACATGCGTCCCCCATTCCGGCCGCACCGCCGTGACCACGCGGGTCAAGAACGCCACCAGGCCGCCGAGCATCGTCTCGATCACGGCGCGTTTCCGCCTTCGCGGGGCGAGGCCATGCGCGTTTCCTGTTTGCCTCTAGCGGGCCCGTGGCCGCTGCGGTTGCGCCGGCGCGACGGAGGGAAGCGCGACGCCCGGCGTGGCGGCGATGGCGCCGGAGCGGACGCGCGCGGCGACCGCATCGATGTCGCGATCGGCAAACGCGCCGTCCCCGCCGACCTCGGGCGCTGTCTCTCGAATGAGGCGACGCACCGCTGAAAGGCCGTCGCTGTCGATCGCTTCGTCGGCGCGGCGGCCGGCTTCCAGGAGCTCGATCGCGACGATCTCCGACGTTGTCGCGAGCATCGGCTCGACGCGCTCGATGCCGTCGGGATCGAGCGCCGGTGTCCCGGCCGCTTCGCGGTTCCTCGCGGCGAGCGACGCGGCGCGCGCGGCCGGGCCGGGGTCGCTCTCCGAAGGCGCCGACTGCGCGATGCGCGCGGCGGAGAGCGTGCCGAGCGTCGAGAGGGAGAGCGTCATCAGGTCGGCCGCAAGCGCAAGCGAGGTCAGGTCGTTGAAGCCCGGCACCACTTCCGCGCTTTGCCAGAGCACCAGCCTATCTTCCGAAACGCCGTTCGCGGCGCGCTCAAGGATCGCGCCCGCCTGGCGCAGGAGGTCGAGCGCGGCACCCATGCGAAACACCGCGCCACGGTCGGCATTTTGCCCGGCGCCTTCAAACGTTGGCGCTTCGTCGCCGTCGGCGGAGCGGAGAAGCGCAGAGAGCGCCGTCGCAATGTCGAATTGCCCACGCTGCCGGTGCAGCCGGTGGACGCTGAGATGAAGCCTCGCCTCCGCCCCGTTCGCGCGCGCGGAGAGGGCCGCCGCGACGATTGCCGCCTGGAAGATGCGCTCTGCGGTGAAGAGCCGGTCGAGCGCCGTCGCGAGCGAAAGCTCCAGCCCGGAGAGGAGCGCGCTTCGCTCATGCGCGTTCAAGGCGAGCGGCCGCATGTCGAAGTCGCGCAGGACCTTGGTGGCCGAGCGGATACGGCCACGGGCGAGAATCTTGCCGGCGCCGGTCAGCGCGCCGAAGAGATGCGAAAGCGCCAGCCTGTCGCTTGCTCCCGCCGGAACGACGGGAAGAAGGTCATTGGCAAGACGGTCGGCAAGCGCCTCGACGATCTCCCAGCGCATGCCGGAGACGCCCTGCGCGAGCGACGCGAGCTTCAGCGCGTAGAAAAGCCGGATGTGACCTTTCGGGAGAACATCGCCGCGCGCCTCGATCAGCTCGGCGACCGAAGCCGATTCGCTCTTGGCGTTGGCCGACGACTGCGCACCGTCCCCTGCCACGATCGCCGACAATGCCGCGCTGCCCGCCTCCACGTCCATGCGCGCGATCGGGTCGAGCGCGACTGCGCTGCCGCCGAGGACGGCGCGCCAATCGACGAGCGGAGTCCGGCCCGGACGAAGCACGATCCTGGCGCTCACGTCTTTCCCCGAAGCCATGCGGCGGGGCGCGCCGGACACCGGATGCGCACGCGCGAAGAAGTCGAAAGCGCTGGCGATCGGCGGTCGGGCGAAGCCCTTTCGAGCAACACAATTTTCTCCAGCTCGGTCCGCCACTTATACCATAGCGCACCGTGCCGGCGCGATGTCTACGCCAGTCGCTTGGTTTGGTTGACGGCGCTGCGTGAGCCGGACCGCTACCTATGTCGAGGCCGCGGAGAGGCGCACGCGTATCGACGTCGTCGCGCCGGGAGCGAGCACGCGCAACCCGTTTGCCTCCGGCGTCCCCGGTTTGCACAGAGCATTGTTCGGATGCGTCACCGGCTCGAAGCAGAAGTAGGGACAATCCTTGTCGAGCGAATAGACGTGATAATAGCGGGTCGCGGAATCGGCCTCGATGTCGAGCATGACGCCGCGGTCGGGCCAATCGATGCGCGCGCGGCCGTCCCATCCGGCATAGCCGTTGTCGATGAAGTCGTCCGGAAGCCGGCGCGCTGCATCGAAATTCCATTTCTCCGGGATCGGCGCCGGCTCCGTCTTGGACGGGAAGGCGGGCGGCTGTTCAAGCCACATGCCGGTCGCCTTGGCCTGCAATGTCACGCCGGGCGTGCGCACGAACCACGGATGCTGGCCGAGGCCATAGGGGAGGGGCGTCGATCCGAGATGCCGAACCGAGAGTTCCATCTCCAAGGTCGAGCCGACCAGCGAAAGGATCTGTGTCGCCTCATAGTCGAAAGGCGGAATCGCACGGCTCCGGAGCCTGAGCACGATGCGCCCCGGCTGCTCCTCCACAAGCTCCCAGGGCGAGGACCAGCCGTCGCCGTGGATCGGCACCGGCTCGAGCGGGTCGTTCGGAGCGATCGGATAGAATTTGCCGCCGAAATTGAAGCCGCCGCCCGAAATGCGGTTGAACCACGGCACCATCGGGCTTGAGGCGAGCGCGCGGGGATTTTCCGATTCGCGCGTCCAGCGGCGGAGGATCGGTATGCTGTCGGCGCCGCGCTTCAGATCGAAGGCCGCAAGCCCGCCGCCGATGCGCGGCACGATCTCGACGCGCGCGTCGTCGCTCTCAATGGTGATCTCGTCGCTCATATTTCCCCTCTAGGGCCGCTCTCTTGACGGGGGATCGGCTGCTCGAATTAGATCACAGAAACGAGGTAAGCGCGAACTTTGGGCGACCGGGTCCGCGCGGGCTTCGCACGAGGCTGCCGCCGAACGCGACACCGGGCGGCATCGAAATTCAAGAATTGCGGCCCGGCAGTCCGCGCCGCGTCGAAGCGCGGAGGGGGAAATGCGTCTCATTCAATTCGCAACGGCGGAGGGCGCCCGGGCGGTCGCCGCGATCGTCGACGACGGCGGGCCAAAAATCGTGCGCGGTGCGGGAAGCGTCCGCGACCTGGCGCTTGAAGCGCATCGCGCGAACCGCTCGCTCGTCGAGACCGTCGTGGCGCACGGCCTCGGAGACGCGGTCGATTACGACCGGCTCATCGCGGAGAAGCGGCTCCTACTGCCGCTCGACCACCCGGAGCCGTCGCGCGTGATCATCGCGCTGACCGGGCTTACCCATCTCGGCAGCGCGCAGTCGCGCGATTCGATGCATGCCAAGCTGCAGGGCGGCGACCTGACCGACTCCATGAAAATGTTCAAGCTCGGCCTCGAAGGTGGCAAGCCCGCGATGGGCGCGATCGGCGTGCAGCCCGAATGGGCCTATAAGGGCGACGGCTCCTGGCTTGTCGCGCCCGAGCATCCGCTCGCGCTGCCGGGCTACGCGGAGGACGGCGGTGAGGAGGGGGAGATCGCCGGCCTCTACGTGATCGGCGACGGCGGCGAGGTGCTTCGCGTCGGCTTCGCGCTCGGCAACGAATATTCCGACCATGTGATGGAGCGGCGGAACTATCTCTACCTCGCGCATTCGAAGCTCCGCCAATCCTCCTTCGGGCCGGAGCTCCTTCTTGGCGCGCTCCCGGACGAGGTGAAGGGAAGCGTGCGTGTCATGCGCGGCGGCAAGGAGGCCTGGCGCGGCGAGCTTCTGTCGGGCGAAGCCAATATGTGCCATTCGATCGGCAACCTTGAGCAGCACCACTTCAAATATGCGGGCTTCCGCCGGCCGGGCGACGTGCACGTCTACTATTACGGGGCGAGCGCGCTTTCCTGCGCGGAGGGTTTTCAGACAAGGCCGGGCGACGTTTTCGAGGTGGCCGCGCCGCTCTTCGGGCGTCCGCTCCGCAATCCCCTCGTTGCGGGCAAACCCGATCGGCCTATATCGGTGACATCCCTCTAAAACCCGATCCCACCCTTTTCACAATCACGAGGCCCGGAATGACCGAACTCCATCGCAATCTCGTTGCCGGCGAATGGGTCGAAGGCGAGGACGCGACCGACGACATCAACCCGTCGAACACGGATGAGGTGGTTGGCACCTATGCGCGCGGGTCGAAGGCCGATGCTGAGCGCGCGATCGCCGCGGCGAAGGCGGCGCTTCCCCGCCTGGTCGCGCTCCGGCATCCAGCAGCGCTACGAGATCCTGAAGAAGGCCTCCGACGAGATCCTGGCGCGCAAGGAAGAGCTCGGGCGGCTTCTGTCCCGCGAGGAGGGAAAGACGCTTGCAGAGGGGATCGGCGAGACCGTGCGCGCCGGCCAGATCTTTGCGTTCTTCGCGGGCGAGGCGCTGCGGCTTGCGGGCGAGATCGTGCCGAGCGTCAGGCCCGGCGTGGAGGTGATGATCGAGCGCGAGCCGGTCGGCGTCGTCGGGCTGATCACGCCGTGGAATTTTCCGATCGCCATCCCCGCCTGGAAGCTCGCGCCGGCGCTCGCCTTCGGCAACACGGTGGTGATGAAGCCGGCCGACCTTGTGCCGGGCTGCACCTGGGCGCTCGCCGATATCCTCGACCGCGCGGGCCTGCCGAAAGGCGTCTTGAACCTCGTCATGGGGAGGGGCTCGGTTGTCGGTCAGGCGATCCTCGACAGCCCCGACGTGAACGCCATCTCCTTCACCGGCTCGATCGAGACGGGAAAGCGTGTCGCGAAAGCGTCGGCGGAGCACTTGCGCCGCTTCCAGCTTGAGATGGGCGGCAAGAACCCGCTTGTCGTCGCTCGACGACGCGGACCTGAAGACGGCGGTCGAGTGCGCGACGAACGGCGCCTTCTTCTCCACCGGCCAGCGCTGCACGGCCTCCTCGCGCCTGATCGTCACGCAAGGCATCCACGACCGCTTCGTCGACGCGCTGGTCGAGCGCATGAAGGGGCTGAACGTCGACGACGCGGTGAAAGAAGGGACGCAGATCGGTCCGGTGGTCGATGCCAACCAGCTGAAGCAGGACCAGGACTACATCGAGATCGGTCGCAAGGAAGGCGCCAAGCTCGCCTGGGGCGGCGAGCGGCTGAACCGCGCAACGCCCGGGTTCTACCTGCAGCCGGCGCTTCTGACCGAGACGAACAACACCATGCGCGTCAACCGCGAGGAGATTTTCGGGCCGGTCGCGACCGTCATCCGCGTCAAGGACTATGACGAGGCGCTCAGCGTCGCCAACGACACGCCGTTCGGGCTCTCGTCCGGCATTTGCACGACGAGCCTCAAATACGCGACGCATTTCCGCAAGAACAGCGAAGCCGGGATGGTGATGGTCAACCTGCCGACGGCGGGCGTCGACTATCACGTCCCCTTCGGCGGCCGCAAAGGCTCTCCTACGGCACGCGCGAGCAGGGCCGCTATGCCGTCGAGTTCTATACGATTGTGAAGACCACCTACGAGCTCGCCGTCTAGGTTCGGCTCGTCGGCCAACGTCGATGGACAAGGCCGCGCTGATCGGGGTCGATTGGGGCACGAGCAATTTCCGTGCGTTCCTTCTCGATGGCGCCGGCGCCGTGCTCGATCGTCGCGCCGGCCCGCACGGCATCCTGACCGTCACCG
This sequence comes from uncultured Alphaproteobacteria bacterium, assembly GCA_963750115.1. Lineage (GTDB taxonomy): Bacteria > Pseudomonadota > Alphaproteobacteria > Rhizobiales > Afifellaceae > DASWJZ01. The sequence continues at coordinate 84,852 of CAVVPM010000003.1, forward strand.
ACAGCAGGTTCGACGCGGTGCTGACGGCGCAGATCGGAGCATGGCTCGCCGAGGGCAGGCTGCCGGTGCTGATGTCGGGCATGATCGGCAGCCGCCAGGGCTGGGTCGAAGCGCCTTACGCTGCAACGCCCGCGTCGCTCGCCGACCTCGCCGCCTCGCTCGCCGTGGTTCCGTTCGGGGCCGCCGATGTCCGCATCGTGCCGGGGCTGCAGACACAGAGCGAGGGCCAGAGCCGATGTGATCCGCGGTGAGGAGACGCAGGTCTTCGGCGCGCTCGCTCGGCTCAAGACCGGCGAGCGGGCGCTTCCTGCTGCCCGGGTCGCATTCGAAATGGGTTGTCGCCGAGTCCGGCAAAGTCACCGCTTCGCCACCTACATGACCGGCGAGATTTTCGCCGCGGCGCGCGACCATACGATCCTCGGCCGGCTGATGCGCGACAGCCGCACGAGCGACGCCGCCTTTGCCAAGGCGTCGAGCTTGGTGCGCGGCCCGGCGGGCCAGGCTCGCTTCTCAGCCGCCTTTTCGCCGTGCGCACCGCCGGGCTCTTCGACAAGGTTCCGGCGGAAGAGCTCGCCGACTATCTGAGCGGGCTCCTGATCGGCGCGGAGGTGGCCGACGCGGTGCTCGCGGATGGCGCGCCGCTCAGGATCATCGCGTCAAACGCGCTGGCGGAGCGCTATCATGCTGCCGCGGTCGTGCTTGGCGTTCGCGCCGAAATCGTGTCCATCCGATTGCATCGCCGCCGGCTATCTGGCGATTGCGCGCGATCGCGGGCCTCGTCCGCGCGAAATGAGGGGTGAAGAGATGGCGATCGATCTCGACGAGGCCCTGAAGGCGCTGCCGCTGATCGCGATCCTCCGCGGCGTCGCGCCGCAGGAAGCGCCCGCCGTCGCGCGCTGCGCTCGTCGGCGCCGGCTTCCGCATGATCGAGGTACCGCTGAACTCGCCTGAGCCGTTCCGCTCGATCGAGTCGCTGGCCGAACGCTTCGGCAACGAAGCGCTGATCGGCGCCGGCACGGTGATGTCCGCGGACGCAGCGCGGAAGACTGCCGACGCCGGCGGCCGGCTCGTGGTGATGCCGCATTCCGACCAAGACGTGATCCGCGCGGCGAAGGCGGCCGGCGCGTGGTGCCTGCCGGGCGTCGCAACGCCGAGCGAGGGCTTCGCCGCACTCGCTGCAGGCGCCGACGGGTTGAAGCTCTTTCCGGCAGAGACGTTGCCGCCGCCCGCGGTCAAGGCCTGGCGCGCGGTGTTTCCGAAAGCCGATATCCGCTCTGCCGGTCGGCGGGATCACGCCTGAGAGCATGGCCGACTACGTCGCTGCCGGCGCCGGCGGCTTTGGCATCGGCTCGGCGCTCTACGCCCCGGGACGGCCTTGCCGAGATCGCGACGCGCGCGGCCGCTTTCGTTGAGGCGTGGCGCGCCATCGCAGAGTAGGATCCCTCGAACCGGGGCCGTCGTGGTTCGGACGCATGAAGCTGCTATGAACTTTCGCTGAGCGCCCTTGCATGCGTCCGCGCGCGGCGCGACTGTGGGAGACCTGGGAGGGGGCCGTGCCGAACCGCTTTGATGCGGAGAAGAAAAAGCGGATCGCCGCCGCGCGCAAGCTTCTCGCGGCCGGGTCCGAAGGCAAGACGCTCGTCGCGTTTTCGCGAGCTTCTCTTCGAGCATGGCGCCGAGCGAGGACATCGTCGAATATGACGCCGGAGACGCTCGCCGCGATCAGCCGCGACGCCTACGCCTTCTTCCGCCACCGCGAAAAGCCGACCGCCGTGCGCGTGGCCGACGTCGCCAGGCGCCGACAGCAAGAGCCGCGCCTACACCGCGATCGAGCTCTCTACGCTGAACCGGCCGTTCATCTTCGATTCCGTGCTCGGCGAGCTGCAGGCGCTCGGCCATGCGGTGCGCCTCGTCGTGCATCCGATCATCGATGTGGAGCGCAACGCGACGGGCGAGCTCCTGCGCTTCGCGGCGCCGGATCGCCGCGCGATAGGGGACGCCAGCCGCGAGAGCTTCGTGCACGTCCACGTGCCGCTGATCCGTGACGTGGCCGTGCAGGCGACGCTTGCGGAGAACCTGGCGTGGCTCCTGAACGAGGTCGCGGCTCGCGACCGACGACTGGAACGCGATGCGCGCGCGGCTCGCGCGGCGCGATCGCTGATTTCCGCCGCAACCACCCGGTCCTCCGAGGCCGTCACCGACGAGACGATCGCCTTCCTCGAATGGCTCGACGAGGGGAATTTCGTCTTCCTCGGCATGCGCGAATACGCCTACGACGGGAGCGTCGGCGGAGTCGATCGAGACGCCCGAGGCAAGCGGGCTCGGGCTGCTGACGCGACCCGAGCGTGACGGTGCTCCGGCGCGGCACCGAGGTGGTCTCGGTGACGCCCGGAGATCCGCGCCTTCCTCATGGCCCCCGACCCGCTGATCGTGACCAAGGCCAACGTCAAGACGCGCATCCACCGGCGCGACTACATGGACTATGTCGGGGTGAAGATATTCGAAGCCGGCAAGGTCAAGGGCGAGCTACGGATCGTCGGGCTCTTCACCTCGACGCGCCTTCACCCAGTCGGCCGGCACCATTCCGCTGATCCGGCGCAAGGTCGACGGCATCGTCGAGCCGTGCCGGCTTCGATCCGCTCAGCCATTCCGGCAAGGCGCTCCTCAACATTTTGGAGAACTATCCGCGCACCGAGCTCTTTCAGGCGGAGATCGAGACGCTCTACGAATCCGCCATGGCGATCCTCGAGCTTGAGGAGCGCCCGCGCATCCGCGCGCTTGCCCGCCGCGATCGCTTCGACCGCTTCGTCTCCGTTCTCGTTTTCGTGCCGCGCGACCGCTACACCTCCGACCTCCGCGAGCGGATCGGCCTTGCGCTCGCCGGGCTCTATGACGGCCGCGTATCGGCCTTCTTCCCCGACTTCTCGCTGCCGCATCTGACGCGCGTTCAGTTCATCATCGGCCGCAATCCGAGCGAGCGGCCGGAGCCGGCGCAGGCTGAGATCGAAGCGCGCATCCGCGACATCGTGCGCAACTTCGACGACGATCTCGTCGAGGCGCTGAACGCCGCGCTATTCGGCGGAGCGCGCGGCTGAGCTGTTGCGCGACTATTCGCAGGCTTTCGGGCCGGACTACCGCGCGAGCTTTTCGGCGGCCGACGCGCTGCACGAGATGGAGGTCGCCGAGCGGCTGGCGCCGGAGGATATCGAGGTCCGCTTCTTCCGCCGGCGCGACATGCCGGAGACGCAGGCGGTCATGAGCTTCCACCACCTCGGCGATCCGATCCCGCTGTCGCGCCGCGTGCCGCTGCTGGAGAATTTCGGCTTCTCCGTCGTCAACGAGCGCGACCTACCGCATCGCCCGCAAGGCCGGCGCTGCCGCTCTACCGGCACGACATGACGCTCGTCGGCGCCGGCGGCGAGGCGTTCGACCTCCAATCGGCGGAGCGGCTGCACGATGCGGTCCTTGCCGTGTGGCGCGACAAGGCCAGAACGACGGCTTCAACGCGCTGGTCGCTTTCCGCCGGGCTTGAATGGCGCCGCGCCGCGCTTCTGCGGACCATCGCCCGCTATCTGCGGCAGACGGAAATTCCCTATTCGATCGACTATCTCTGGGGCGCGCTCCGCCGCTATCCCGACGATCGCCGCGCTTCTGGTCGAGCTTTTCACCGCGCGCTTTCAGCCGGAGATCGAGGCATCGCGAGCGGACCGAGGGCCGCGCCGTCAAGGAGATCGAAGCGGCGCTCGAAAGAGTGGCGAGCCTCGACGACGACACCATCCTGCGCGCCTTCCTGCAGGTGATCGAGGCGACGCAGCGCACCGACTTCTTCGCCGATTGCGGAGGAATCCGGACGCGATCACGCTGAAGATCAAGCCGGAGAGGCTTCCCTTCGTGCCGGTGCCGCGGCCGTTCCGCGAGATCTTCGTGCATTCGCCGGAGGTGGAGGGCGTGCATCTCCGCTTCGGCCCGGTGGCGCGCGGCGGGCTTCGCTGGTCGGACCGCCCGCAGGATTTCCGCACCGAGGTGCTCGGCCTCGTCAAGGCGCAGCAGGTGAAGAACGCCGTCATCGTGCCGGTCGGCGCGAAGGGCGGCTTCGTGCCGGGCCGGCTTCCCGCAGGCGGGCCGCGAGCAGATATTCGAGGCCGGCCGCAACGCCTATATCCGCTTCGTCGATCGCCTGCTTTCCGTCACCGACGACATCGAGGGCGACGCGGTCGTGCCGCCGAAGGACGTCGTTCGCCACGACGACGACGATCCCTATCTCGTCGTCGCCGCCGACAAGGGCACGGCGACCTTCTCCGACACGGCGAACGGCATCGCGCTGAAGCGCGGCTTCTGGCTCGGCGACGCTTTCGCCTCGGGCGGCTCGGCCGGCTACGACCACAAGGCGATGGGGATCACCGCGCGCGGCGCCTGGGAGGCGGTGAAGCGGCATTTCCGCGAGATGGACGTCGACATCCAGAAGCAGCCGTTCACCGTCGTCGGCGTCGGCGACATGTCGGGCGACGTCTTCGGCAACGGCATGCTGCTGTCGCCGGCGACCAAGCTCGTCGCCGCCTTCGACCATCGCGACATCTTCATCGACCCGAACCCCGATCCGGCGCGTTCGCTGCAGGAGCGACAGCGGCTCTTCGCGCTGCCGCGCTCGAGCTGGCAGGACTACGACCGCGCGCTGATCTCCAAGGGCGGCGGCGTCTTCTCGCGCGCCGAGAAGCAGATCGCGCTGTCGCCGGAGGCGAAGAAGCTCTTGAAGCTCGGCAAGGCGACCGTGCGCCCGGCCGAGATCATGTCCGCGATCCTGAAGGCGCCGGTCGATCTTCTCTGGTTCGGCGGCATCGGCACCTATGTGCGCGGGCCGGACGAGACCAATGCCGAGGTCGGCGACAAGGCGAACGACGCGATCCGCATCACCGCGCTCGACGTCGGCGCCAAGGTGGTGGGCGAGGGCGCCAATCTCGGCATGACGCCGAAGGCGCGCATCGCCTACGGGCTGAAGGGCGGGCGCTGCAATTCCGACGCCATCGACAATTCCGCCGGCGTCAACACCTCCGACGTGGAGGTCAACATCAAGATCGCGCTGGCGCCGGCGGTGCGCGAGCGGACGGCTCGGCGAGGCGGGGCGCCTTGAGCTCTTGAAGGCGATGACCGACGAGGTGGCGGAACTGGTGCTGCGCAACAACTACCAGCAGACGCTCGCGATCTCGCTTGAGGCAAAGCGCGGCCTCGACAATCTCGGCAACCAGATGCGGCTGATGGCGGAGCTTGAGGAGCGCGGGCTGCTCGACCGCGAGGTGGAGGACCTGCCGGCCGATGCGGCGCTGGAGGCGCGCGCCGCCGGCGGGCAGCGGGCTGACGCGCGCCGAGATCGGCACGCTGCTCGCCTTCGCCAAGATCGCGCTCTTCAACGACCTCGTCGAGCAGCGCCGTGCCCGACGATCCCTATCTCGCGCGCGAGCTCTTCCGCTATTTCCCATCGCAGATGCGCGAGCGCTTCGCCGCCGAGATCGAGGGCCATCGGCTGCGCCGCGAGATCATCGCGACGCAGCTTGCGAACTCGGTCATCAATCGCGGCGGCCCGACGCTGCTCGTCGCCGCGCGCGACCGCACCGGCGCTTCCGTGGCCGAGCTGACCCGCGCCTATGCGGCCGTGCGCGACAGCTTCGCCCTGCAGGAGCTGCACGCCGAGATCGACGCGCTCGACACGAAGATATCCGGCCGGCTGCAGCTCGAGCTTTACGCCGATCGTGCAGGACGTGCTGGTCGACCGGATCGGCTGGTTCACCCGCAATATCGATCCGGCCGCCGGGCTGGCCGACATCGTCGCGCACTATCGCGCCGCGCTCGAGGAACTGGCCGCCATCCTGCCCTCGCTCCTGTCGCGCGAGCGCGCGAAGGCGGTGCGGGACGGCGAGCCACAAGCTGAAGGCCGGCCGCGTTCCGGAGGAGCTCGCGGCGCGGCTCGCGCTGCTGCCGACCCTGGCGCGCGCGGCGAACGTCGTTCCGATCGCCGACCGCGCCGGGCAGAGCATGGCGGATGCGGCGAAGGCCTATTTCGCCGTCTCCGACCGCTTTGGCTTCGGCCGCATCGACCAGATGACAGAGGAGGTCGCGACCGGCGACTACTACGAGGGGCTGGCGCTGCAGAAGGCGCGCGACAGCCTGGAGGCGGCGCATCGCGACCTCGCGCAGCACGTGATCGCCAACGGCACGGCGCCGACGTCTCGGCCTGGGAGGCGGGCGCCGGCGAGCGCGTCACCGCGACCGCCGAGCAGGTGGAAAAGATCCTCTCCGACCGGCGGCCGTCGATGGCCAAGGTCACGGTCGCAGCGAGCCTTTTGTCGGAGCTGGCGCGCGGCTGAACTGATGTTAGCAAAGAGCGCCGCGCGCTGCCGGACGCGGCCGACAGTGCGTCGCGCGACGACGCGGCTAGCGGATAGCCCTTCTCGATCAGCGGGATCAGGTCGTTGATCGTGTCAGGCGTGACCACGCCGGCGGCCGTGTTCACGATCAGGCCCGGCGTGTGGTACTTCTTCGACAGCACGCAATCGCAGCACCGGAAGGAAGCCCTGCAGATAGAGCTGCTGGTCGAGCGTGACGGTGATGTAGCCGGACTTCAGTCCGTCGATCGTCGCCGGCGCGAGGTCGATGCCGCCGACGATGATGTCGCCGGGCTTCTTGCCGGCCTTCTGCAGCACCTCGGCCATTTCGCCGGTGATGCCGCCGTGCTGCATGCCGATCGCCTTCAGGTTCGGATGCGCCTGGATATAGGCGGTCAGGATCGGCACGGCGAGGGTCACGTCGCTGTTGACCTCCTGGCTGACGTCGAGCCGGTCGACCTTGAGGCCGGCCTTCTCCAGCGTATCGGCGAGGCCCTTCTCCGACTGGCCGCGCTCCGCCTGGCTGAACACGCCATAGACCATGGCCTCGTCGCCGGCCTTGAGGTTGCCCTTCGCGATCATGTTGTCGGCGGTCAACGCGCCGCCGGCATAGAGGTCGACGCCGGCATAGCCGAAGCCCATCGGCCCGAACTCCTTCTGCAGCGCCGTCAGCGGGGCGTTGCCGTCGGTGACGATGACGCCCTGGTCGAAGGCCTGCTTGACGAGGTCATGGAAGGCGTCGGAGCCGGGATGGCCCATGATGACGATGCAGTCCGGCTTGGCGGCAAGCGCCTGCTTGAACTGGTCGATCATCGTCTCAGGCGCCCAGCTCGAGAACTGCGCGTTGAGCTTGTCGACGCCGAGCGCCTGGGCCGCAGCCGAGGCGCCGACCTGGCGGGCGAGCACCGGACCTTCGCCCGGCTGGCCGCCCATCTGCATGTAGATCGTCATGCCCTTGCCGGGATCGGGCTCGGCCGTCTGCGCGAACGCCGACCCGGCGGCCATCGCCAGAGTCGCGAGCGCGGCGCCCGGCGAGAATTGTCTTCATTCTCATGTAGTCCTCCCTTCAGTGTGGCGCCCGACCCTCATGTGCGAGGCGCCTCTTCGGCCGATGACGATCGGCCAAACCGCATCGAAGTGAACAGGCGGCCGGCGAACGCGGCGCGGCGCTGCGGCTCTTCGATCATGAAATAGAAGATGATGGCGGTCAGGAAGACGAGGCCGCGAATGGTGAGCACCCACGATCCCGTCAAGCCCGTCGCGACGAGGCCCGGTTCGAGCATGGTGATGATGATGCATCCGAAGACGGTGCCGATCAGCGTCGCGCGGCCGCCGAAGATCGAGGTGCCGCCGATCAGCACCGACGCGATCGCGAGGAGCAGATAGCCCTGGCCCTGATTGCCGAAGAAGTTCTTGTTCTCCAAGGTCAGCATCATGGCGGCGACGGCGGCAAGCCCGCCCATCAGCGTGAAGATCTTGATCTTCTCCCGGTCGACGTCGATGCCGACGACGCGCGAGACCTCGTTGGAATCGCCGATGAAAAGCGTGTGCTCGCCGAAGCGGTGGCGGTTCAAGATGAACCACAGCCAGACGATGATGAGCGCCGTCCATAGCGCCTGCAGGGGCAGTTGCGCGACCCACAGCGTCGCGCTGCCGGCGAACGGCCGCCCGACGATGACTTGCCACACCGAGCTCGTTTCGGCGCCGCGCAGCGCATAGGAGCGGCCGCCGGAGATCACCGAGGCGGTGCCCGCCCAGAAGAACTGCGTGCCGAGCGTCGCGATGAACGACGGGATGCCGACCTTGGCGACCAGGATGCCGTTGACGAAGCCGACGAAGAGGCCGGCGGCAAGGCTGGCGACGACGGCGATCCAGCCGAGATTGTATTCCTTGAAGAGCACCGCGAAGACGAAGCCGGAGAACGCGATGATCGAGGGGAAGCAGAGATCGATCTCGCCGGCGCCGATGACGAAGGTGAGTCCCGCGGCGAGCAGGACCAGCGGCGGCAGCGTGGAGAGGAAGGTCGTGTAGATGTTCGGCGACAGGAAGACCTCCGGCGCCGTGTACATGAAGAGCCCGAGGAGAAGCAGGAAGACGACGATGATCGGCGCGGCCTCGACGCGCTGGAAGGGGGATTTCTTTGCTGCAATCGCCATTGATGAAGCCGCTTTCAGCTCTTGTGCTGCAGTCCGATGAGATACTCGGTGAGTTCCATCACCGTCATGTCCTTCGGCACGATCTCGGTCACGACCGCGCCGCGATCGAGCACGACCAGGCGGTCTGCGACCTCGTGCACATGGGCGAGATTGTGCTCGATATAGATGCAGGCGCGGCCAGAGTTCCTTTATGCGCCGCACGAAATCGAGCACCTTCTTGACTTCCGCCACCGCGAGCGCGGCGGTCGGCTCGTCAAGCACGATCAGATCGGCGTCGTAGTACATGGCGCGCCCGATCGCAATGCCCTGCCGCTCGCCGCCGGAGAGCTGCGAGACGGTCGAATCGACGGTGATCCCGGCGCCGCGAAATCCGATTGCATTGAGAAGGATGTCGTTGGCGAGCTCCTTCTCGCGCTTGATGTCGATGAAGCCGAAGCGGTTGGTGATCTGGCGGCCGACGAAGAAATTCCGCCACAGCGGCTGCTTGTCGGCGAGCGAACGGTCCTGATAGACGGTCTCGATCGCCAAATCGTGCGCCATGCGGACGGAATAGTCAGACGGATCGATCTCCTTGTCGCGCACGAAGATGCGCCCGGAGGTCGGCGGCATGACGCCCGTCATGACCTTGATCAGGGTCGACTTTCCGGCGCCGTTGTCGCCGACCAGGCCGACGATCTCGTTTCTTCCGATCGTGAGCGAGATGTCGCGGAGCGCGTGCACGGCGCCGAAGAATTTTTCCACGTGCTCAAGCCGCACGATTGCGGCGTAATCGCGCGCGTGCGGTGACGGGTTAGCTGTTGGGCTGTTCATCGGTCCTGCCTCGAATGCGGACGCCGTTCATGGCGTCCGACTCGGCCCGCGTGAGAAGGGCGCGAAAGGTCGCACGCGCGCCGTCGGGATCGCCGCGGCTGATGGCGTCGAGGATGGCGCGGTGCAGCGGCACGAAGTTTTCCCGGGCCGGGCGCGCGGCGCGCTGCACGCCGAAGGCCACGTTCAACCAAATCCCGATGGCCGGCGCGAACGCGGCGATGAAATCGTTGCCCGTGCCGGTGAGGATGGCCTGATGATAGGTGACATCGGCCGCGATCGACTCTTTCGATTGCGGGCTCGTCGTCTCCATGATGGAGACGGCGCGTTCGACCGCGGCGATTACTTCCTCGCTTGCGCGGACGGCGACGAGCGCCGCGGCCTCCGGCTCGATGATCGCCCGCGCCTCGAAGAGATTGCGCACGAAGGCGGCGTTCGGAACGTCGCCGATCTGCCAGACGAGCACGTCCGGGTCGAGGCGGCTCCAGTCGCTCCGCGGTCGCACGACGGTGCCTCGGCGGGGCTTTGAATCGACGAGGCCCTTTGCGGCGAGCGCCCGCATCGCCTCGCGCACGGAGAGCCGCGATACCGAGAATTCGTCGGCAAGCTGGTCGAAGCTTGGCAGTGTGCTGCCGGGCTTCCAGCTGCCCGAAACGATGCGTCTGCCGATCGTCTCCGTCGCCGCAACCGGGCGAGAGACCAATGCTGCACGTCGGTCGCTCACGCCCCCTTTTCCTCCCCGACGGCGATGTTTATGCCGCTATTAGGCTCGTCTTGTTGCCGAATAGATCAGATGAATAGACGCCGAATGTCAACGGGCGTGCCTGCGCCTGCCGCCGGCAACCACGCCGCCGGAACAGTCGAGCCGTGCGGCTACGGCGTCTCTCTTATCGCGGCGGGCTCGATCAGGACGCCGTATCTCGCGCGCTGAAGCACGCTTTCCGTGATGGCGAGGAGCGCTTCCATGTTGGCGCGCGCGGCAGCGCCGTCGCCGTCGCGGACCGCCTCGAAAACCGCAAGATGCGTGTCGAGGGCGAAGCGGCTGTTGACGTCGGGATGCGACGTGATGGCGATCGAGGCCCGAAGCGCCTCCTCGACGCAGGCGCCGAGACCCGACAGCAGGGCGTTGCCGCTCGCCGCAAGGAGCAGGCGATGAAAGCTGACGTCCGCTTCGATCGTCGCGTCGGTGCGGGCGCCGCAGCCGCGCGACATTTCGGCGACGGAGTCTTCCAGTTTGGCAAGCATGGCCGGGGTGGCGTTCACCGCCGAAAGGGCGGCGGTTTCCGGCTCGACCATCCGGCGCACGGCAAAAAGCTCGCGCAAAAACACCGCCTTCGGCACGACCCGTTGCCTGAGCCGCAAGACGTCGGCGTCGAGAAAGTTCCAATCGTGCGCTTCGCGCACGAACGTGCCGAGCTTCGGACGCGAGCGGACGAGGCCCTTGGCGGCAAGCATTTGCAGCGCCTCGCGGAGGCAGGTGCGGCTCACTCCGAATTCACCGAGGAGCGTCGCCTCGTTCGGCAGAGTTCGGCGGGCGGATAGTCGCCGCCGAGGATGCGCAAGATGAGCGCTTCCACGACCACGGTCTTTCCGTGCGCCGCCCGCTCGCCCCGTTTTTGCATGCAGACCGCCCCGTTCTCGAAGCTTGAACTACTACGTTCGCAGGCACTTGTCGCAATTCGATCGCGCCGCCCGGCGACCTGTTGTCACGCCTTTGCGGGTCGCCTAGAACACCGGCGCCTGACCTGATCGGCGGGACTTGCCAAGCAACTTGAGCTGCACCGTGACCGCCTTCGCAACCTATCCGAGCCTTGTCGGCAAAACAGTCTTCGTCTCCGGCGGCGCCTCCGGCATCGGCGAAGCGATCGTCCGCGCCTTTGCGGCACAGGGTGCGAAGGTCGGCTTCGTCGATATCCTCGCACGGGAAGGCGCCAACCTTGCAGCCGAGCTTGGCGAAGAAGGCGCGACGATCCGCTTCGAGCCCGCCGACGTCACCGACCTCTCAGCCTTCAAGGCGGCAATCGCGGCGATCGCGGCGGCGCTCGGTCCGATCACCGTGCTCGTCAACAATGCGGCGAACGACATGCGCCACGACTGGCAGGGCGAGACGCCGCAAAGCTTCGACGCCTGCCTTGCCGTCAATCTCAGGCATCAGTTCTTTGCCATCCAGGCGATCGCACCCGGCATGATTGCGGCGGGCGGCGGCTCGATCATCAATTTCGGCTCGATCGCGTGGCGGATCGGCATGGGCGGCTTGCCCGGCTATACGGCGTCGAAAGCCGCGATAGAGGGGCTGACGCGATCCTTCGCGCGCGACCTCGGCAAAGACCGGATCCGTGTGAACACCGTCCTGCCCGGCTGGGCCATGACCAAGCGGCAGCTTTCGCTCTGGGTCGACGAAAACGCCGACCGCGTGATCGGCGAGCGCCAGTGCCTGCCCGACCGCTTGCAGCCCGACGACCTTGCCCGGATGGTGCTCTTCCTTGCCGCCGATGACAGCGCCATGTGCTCTGCGCAGAATTTCGTCGTCGACGGCGGCTGGCTCTGATCCCGCCGGGGCCGACGGTGCGCCGCGGCAGCCCCGGGGTCGCGCTACGGGGTGCCTTCGATTTGCGCATCAGCCCGGGTACCAGATCTTGCGCGGATCGTCTGCCGAGCGCACGTAGTCCCAGGCGGAGTCAACCAGGCGGCTGAGGTCGTAGCGTGGCCGCCAGTCGAGGTGGAATTTTGCCTTGCTGTTGTCCATCCAGTTCGAGTGGTAGCGGCTCGGAATTCAACGCCCGGGAGGTCGCGCGTCCGGCTCAGGTAGGAAGCGACCTCGCCGTAGTCGACCGGTTCATCCATGCACACATTGTAGAGCTCGCCGCGGACGCGCGGGCTGTCGATCGCCGCAAGAATAGCGGAAACGAGGTCGTCGACATGCACGAAATTGCGTTTCAGCGGACGCCGGTCCGCATCGAGCAGGATCGGCACGGTGCCTGACCGGCGGTAGCTTTCGGCCTTCTCTTTCGGCACCTCGTCCTTCCAGACCGGCGCGCCGAAGACGTCATCTCCGAAGGAGAGGGTGTATTTGAAGTCGTCCTTCTCCATGATCCACGGCGCGCGCAGACAGCACGCATTGATGCCGTACTGGATGCAGTACTGCTTGAGCATGACCTCTTCGAGCACCTTCGACAGCGCGTAGCAGCCCGGATAGGCCCGATGCTCTGTGGCCTCGGTGATCGGTCCGTCGTGCGCATAGTGGAAATGCCCGACCGCCGCGTCGCCGCCGATCAGGATGAACTGCCGGGCGCTCGCTGCGGAGCGAAACGCCTCGAGCAGCCAGAACAAGCCCCCAACCGTGACATCGATCACGTCGTCCGGGGTCTCCTTGCAGGTCGCGAGGTGGAGGACGTGGGTAACGTCGTGCATCGCTGCGGCGACATCGCGGCGTTCAGCGATATTGCCGCGCACGACCTCCAGTCGAGCCGACGGTTCCAGCATGCGGCTATGGCAAAGCGCGCGCAGGCGTGCGGCCGCGAGCCGCTCCTCACCCAGAAACCGCTCAATGAAATGGCGGCCGACCTTGCCGGTCGCACCGGTTATCAGGACCAGCATCGCGTTCCTCCGTCGGCCAGCTAAATATCGAATTCGGCGGATTGTCGAGCGCCGGCCCGACCGTGTCGGGGCCGGAGGCCACGATTTTTCGATAGAGCAGCAGGAATTTTCGCCCGCTTCTGTCGAAATTGCGCCTTCTCGAACGTGATTCTGTCGGCGAGGCAGCAAGCCGCGCCCGAGCGACCAAGGGGTTAAAGTCATGCAATACATGCTTCTGATCTACGGGAACGAGTCGAACGTCCTCAGCGCCAGCAAGGAGGTCGTCGGCCAGATGAGCGCCGCCTATGCCGCCTATACGGAGGCGATGCAGAAGGCGGGCGTGATCTCGCGGCGGCGAGCGGCTGCGCCCGACCGGCGACGCGACGACGGTGCGCAACCCGAACGGAAAGGCGCAAGTGCTGAACGGCCCCTACGCCGAGACCAAGGAGCAGCTCGGCGGATATTACATGATCGACGTGCCCGATCTCGACGCGGCGCTCTCCTGGGCGGCGCGTTGCCCGGGCGCCGCGCACGGCGCGATCGAGGTGCGTCCGATTTGGCCGATGATGTAGACGCGAAACGAAGCGCCGACGGCGACGAGCTTCCACGCCGGACCGCCGAGGCGGTCGCACGCCGGAGCTACGGAAAGCTCGTCGCCTTCCTCGCCGCGCGCACCCGCGACGTCGCGGCGGCCGAGGACGCGCTCGCTGACGCCTTTGCCGCCGCGCTTACCGACTGGCCGGCACGCGGCGTTCCGGGTCAGCCGGAAGCGTGGCTCCTCGCCGTCGCGCGGCGGAAGGCGATCGACGCCGCGCGGCGGCAGAAGACAAGCGCGGATGCCGCCGAGCGCCTGCGGCTCGTTGCCGACGAGCTGGCGGCCGCGGCCGCGGCGATGCCTGAAATCCCCGACGACCGCCTGCGGCTGATGTTCGCTTGCGCGCACCCGGCGATCGATCCGGCGATCCGCGCGCCGCTCATCCTGCAGACCGTCGTCGGATTCGACGCCGCGGCGATCGCCTCCGCCTTTCTCGTCTCCCCGTCGACGATGGGCCAGCGGCTGGTTCGCGCCAAGACCAAGATCAAGGAGGCCGGCGTCCCGTTTCGCCTGCCCGACCCGTCCGAGCTTGGCGGGCGACTGGAGGCCGTCCTTGCCGCCATCTATGCCGTCTTCTCCGAGGGGTGGTCCGATCCGGCCGGCATCGAGACGCGCCGCCGGAGCCTCGCGGAGGAGGGGATATGGCTCGGCCGGCTCGTCGTCTCGCTGCTGCCGAGCGAACCCGAGGCGCTCGGCCTGCTCGCCTTGATGCTCCACGCGGAAGCGCGCCGAAGCGCGCGCCGCAGCTCCGATGGCGACTACGTTCCGCTTGCCGATCAGGACCCGGCACATTGGGACCGCGCGCTGATCGAGGAGGCCGAGGCGCTGCTTTTCCGCGCCAGCGCCTTGGGCGTCGTCGGCCGCTTTCAGCTCGAGGCCGCGGTGCAATCGGCGCATGTCGCGCGACGGGTGACGGGTGCGACCGATTGGGCTGCGATCGAAAAACTCTACGACGCGCTTGCCGCGCTCACGGGTTCGCCGGTCGTCGCGATCAACCGCGCGGTCGCAATCGCGGAGACGCGCGGGCCGGCCGAGGGACTGGCGGCGCTCGACGCGCTCGCCGGCGATCGGCGGCTTGCCGAGTATCAGCCCTACTGGGCGGCGCGCGCCGGCCTTCTCGCGCGCGTCGGCGAGATCGACGCCGCGGACGCAGCCTATCGGCTGGCGATCGGGCTTGAATCCGACCCCGCCGTCCGCCGCTTCCTGCAAGCCCGGCAAGCAGCACTTCGGCGCTGACGGCTATTCCTCGATCGTATAGCCCGCCTGGTCGAGCGCCTCCGCAAGCGCCTCGTGGCCGATCCTGGCGTATTTCAACGGGTTTGCCTTCTTCGGATCCTGCTCGGCCTCGACCACGAACCAGCCCTCGTAGCCGATCTCCGCCATGAGTTTCGCAACCGCCTTGAAGTCGAGCATGCCGTCGCCCGGAACCGTGAAGACGCCGAGAAGCACGGCGTCGAGGAACGATTGGCGATTGCGGTCGATTTTGTCGAGCACGGCGCGGCGCACGTCCTTCGTATGCACGTGGTTGATGCGCTTGCCATGGCGCTTCGCCATCCTGAGCCCGTCGCCGCCGGCAAAGGCGATATGGCCGGTGTCGAAGAGGAGGTTCACCGCCTCGCCGGAGAAATTCATCAGGCGGTTCACGTCGTCTTCGGTCTCGATCGCCGTCGCCATGTGGTGGTGGAAGGAGAGCGGCACCTTCTCATCGTGGCAATGCTCGGCGAAGGCCGTGAGCTTCCGCCCATAGGCGCGCATCTGTTCGTCGTCGAGGCGCGGGCGCTTGGCGAGCGGCACGTCGCGCTTGTTCTGTACCGTGCCGGTCGTCTCGCCATAGACGAGGACGGCCGCGCCGTTCTCGCGGAAGAGCTGAAGCTGCGCCGCCGCGCGATCCTTTTCCGCGGCAAGGTCGTTCTCAAGCACGCGGCCGGAATACCAGCCGGAGACGAGCTTCAGCGCGTGCGCGGCGAGCACCTCTTTCAGCTCGCGCGGGTCTTTCGGAAACTTGCCGCCCGTCTCCGTCCCCGAAAAGCCGGCCTCGCGGCTTTCCGACAGGCAGACTTCAAGCGGCGTATCGCCGCCGAGCTGCGGCAGGTCGTCGTTCGACCAGGCAATCGGCGCAATGCCCAGACGCGCTTTCATGGATCAAACCCCGACGCGCTGCTTCTTGCGACCCTCGGCCTGCTCCTTACGCGCCTTCTTGACCGCGGAGCGGGTCGAAACTTCCGGCACGCCGACATCCCACCAGGCGTCGCCCGGCGTCCACTCGTAGGCGTCGGTCTTGACCACGATGACGGTCGTGCGGTCGGTCGTCTTCGCCCAGCGCACCGCGTCGGCAAGGTCGGTCAGGCTCTCGACATTGCGCGTGAGCGCGCCCATCGAAGCCGCATGCGCCGCGAAGTCGACATCGACCTTGTTGACGATTTTGCAGTCCTCGATCTGGTTGTTGAAGGAGGGCACGCCCTTCGCATTCTGCAGCCGGTTGATCACCGCGAAGCCGCCATTGTCGCAGACGATGATGATGAGCTTGTGGCCGGTCAGCACGCTCGAATAGATGTCGGAATTCATCATCAGATAGGCGCCGTCGCCGATGAAGACGAGCACGTCGCGCTCCGGATCGGCCATCTTGGCGCCCCAGGCCCCCGCGATCTCGTAGCCCATCGTGGAGAAGCCGAACTCGCAGTCGAACGTGCCGGTCGTCTTCACCTTCCAGTTCTTGCAAAGCTCGCCCGGGAAGCCGCCGGAGGCGGTCAAAGCGAGGTCGCTGTCGTCGGCAACGCGGTTCACAACGCCGACCACCTGCGCGTAGCTTGGGACATCGGTGTTCGTCGGCTTCGTCGCCTTCGCCACCATGGCGTTCCAGCCGGCATATTCCTTGGCCGCGCGCCGCATCCAGCCTTTGTCGGCCTTGAAGTCGCCGAGCGCGGCGCCGAGCTCGCCGATCGCCTCGCGCGCATCGCCGACGACGGAGAGCGCGCGGTGCTTGGTCGCGTCGAAGCGGCCGGCATTGATCGCGATGATCTTCGCCTCCGGCGCGAAGACCGACCATGAGCCCGTGGTGAAATCCTGCAGCCGCGTGCCGATCGCGACGACGACGTCGGCGTCGCCGGCAAGCGCGTTCGCCGATGCCGCGCCGATCACGCCGATCGGGCCGACATTGTGCGGATGCTCGTGGGTGAGCGAGGCGCGGCCGGCGATCGTCTCGGCGACCGGCAGATTGTGCCGCTCGGCAAAGTCGGTGAGCGCCGCCTCGGCGAGCGAGTAGCGCACCCCGCCGCCGGCGACGACGAGCGGCCGCTTCGCCTTCTTGATCAACGCCGCCGCGCGAAGAATCTCGCCGCGGTCGGGGCGCTGCCGGCGGATGTGGTGCACGCGCGGCTCGAAGAAGGCCTCCGGATAGTCGAAGGCGATCTCCTGCGTATCCTGGCAGAGGCCGAGGAAGGCCGGGCCGCAATCGGCGGGGTCGAGCATCGTTGCGACCGCCTGCGGCAGCGACGAGATGATCTGCTCCGGATGCGTGATGCGGTCCCAGTAGCGGGTGACCGCGCGGAACGCGTCGTTCACCGTCGTCGTCGGGTTGCCGAAATGCTCGACCTGCTGCAGCACCGGATCGGGCCTGCGATTGGCGAAGACGTCGCCGGCAAGGATCAGGATCGGCAGGCGGTTCGACATGGCGCAGCCCGCCGCCGTGATCATGTTGCCGGCGCCCGGCCCGATCGAGCTTGCCGCCACCATGATCTGCCGCCGCCTTTTCGCCTTGGCGAAACCGACCGCGGCGAGCGCCATCGACTGCTCGTTCTGGCCGCGCCAGGTCGGAAAGTCGTCCTTCACGGCTTCCAGCGCTTCCGACAGGCAGGTGACGTTGCCGTGCCCGAATATGGCGAAGACGCCGGCGAAGAGGGGCACGATGTCCCCGTCGATTTCGGTCTTCTGGTTGACCAGGTAGCGCACCAGCGCCTGCGCCATGGTCAGGCGGACGGTCTTCATCGTCTTCCTCCCCGCAATCACGCGATTTTTCTCCTTCTAGCCAATCTGGCGGCGCTTCGCGAGATGGTGTTCTTGTCGCGATTCCTGGTATGGCTCGCCGCAAGAAGGAAATTCGTGATGGGTGGAAACGTCTCCGGCCGCCTTGGCGTCGGGCTTGTCGGGAGCGGCTTCATGGGCCGCGCGCACGCCTTTGCCTTCAACGCCGTAGCGCAGGTTTTCGAGCTTCCGCTGAAACCTGAGCTTGCCGTTCTTGCCGACCAGAACAAGGCGCTGGCCGAAAGGGCCGCATCGAGCCTCGGCTTTGCCAAGGCGGTAGGGGATTGGCATGCGCTCGTCGACGACCCGGCGGTCGACGTGGTCTCGATCACCACGCCGAACCATCTTCACAAGCCGATCGCGCTGGCGGCCCTTGCCGCAGGCAAGGCCGTCTATTGCGAAAAGCCGCTTGCCGCGACGCTCGCCGACGCCAAGGAGATGGCTGCGGCGGCCGCCGGCAGCGTGACGCTTGTCGGCTTCAACTATCTGAAAAACCCGATCATCGGCCTGGCCCGCGAAATCGTGCAGTCGGGCGAGATCGGCGAGGTCGTTGCCTTCCGCGGCATCCACGCCGAGGATTACATGACGGATCCGGCCGCGCCGCACAGTTTCCGCACCGATCCCGTCGGCGGCGGCGTTTTCATGGATCTCGGCAGCCACATCATCTCACTCGCCCGCCATCTGGTCGGGCCGATCGAGGAAGTCTCCGCGGCGACGAAAACCCTCCACGCGATGCGCCCCTCCGCGGCCGGGCCGAAGCCGGTTGCGATCGATGACTACGGCCATTTCCTCGCGCGCTTCGAGAACGGCGCAATCGGCACGATCACGGCGAGCTGGGTGACGCCCGGGCGGAAGTCGCAGCTCGATTTCGAGCTTGTCGGGACGCTTGGCTCGCTTGTCTTCACCCAGGAGCGATTCAACGAGCTTCAGCTCTACGCGCCGGGCGACCGCCGCAAGGGTTTCAAGACGCTCCTATCCGGCCCGGATACGCCGCCTTACGGAAATTTCTGCCCGGCGCCCGGCCATCAACTCGGCTTCAACGATCTGAAGACGATCGAGGTCGCCCACCTGATCCGCGCCATCGCCGGAGCCGAACGCGCGAGCCCCGACTTCGCCGAGGCGCTCGAAGTGCAGCGCGTCGTCGCGGCGGCACTTCGCTCCGCCGCGGAGAGGGCCTGGGTCACGATCGGCAGCCTCTGACCTGCGGCACTTTAGCAAAGCGCGATAAGCACCTGTTAACCAGTCACTTTTAGCCTCGGACTCCTCGACAAGACGGAGCGCGGCGGTGCAGAACGTCGTTCTGCTGGCAGCAGAATTGTTGCTTTATTTCACCGCGATGGCGTTCCTGCTTCGGATGCGCCACCGCTTCGGGCTCGGCGTCTTCATCTGCGCGCTCGGCGCGATGCATTTCCTCGAAACCTATCTCGCCGCGATCCTCTATCTGCCGTTCCCGGGAGGCATTGCCATCTCGCCCGGCTCGACCGTGCTCTTCACCGGCAAGGTCACCATGCTGCTCCTCCTCTATATCCGCGAGGACGCGGCGGCGGTGCGCCAGCCGATCTACGGGCTCCTTTTCGGCAACTTCCTGATGGTCGCACTCGTCGTCCTGATGCGCCATCACGAGGTGACGGCGATCCGGCCCGGCGCGCTCCCCGACTTCACCTTCATGAACGAGATGGGTGGGCTGATGGTCTGGGGCACCATCCTTCTCTTCATCAATTCGCTTCTGATCATCCTGCTCTACGAGTATCTCGCGCACCGCTTTCGGGGGCGGATCACGCTCAAAATCTGGCTCGCCACCGCCGTCGTCCTCACCTTCGACCAGGTCGGATTCTACCTCGCCCTCCACGTCTTCATCGGCGCGCCGGTCAGCGTGCTTGTCGGAGGCTGGATCGCCAAGATGACGACGGCGCTCTGCTACAGCGTGCTTGCCGGGATCTATCTTCGCTGGTTCGAGCGGCCGCTTTCAGCGGACTCGGTGCCGCCGCGCATCGCCGACGTCTTCGACGCGCTCACCTATCGCCAGCGATACGAGGACCTTCTCGAGAGGTCCGGTCACGACAGCCTGACCGGGGCGCTGAGCCGCGAGCGCTTTGGCGCCGATGGCGAAGCGCTTGCCGAGGCGGCCGCGAAAGCCGACGCGCCGCTCAGCCTCCTCGTCGTCGACCTTGATCATTTCAAGAGCGTGAACGATCGTCACGGTCACGCCGCCGGCGACCGGGCGCTGCGCCAGATCACGGGTCTTCTGGAATCGAGCAAGCGCGCCGGCGACCGGCTCTACCGCTACGGCGGGGAGGAGTTCGTGCTCCTTTGCCCCGGGCTGAACGCGGCCTATGCCGTGAAGCTCGCAGAGCGGCTTCGCATGCTGGTCGCTCGCACTTCGATTGCCGCGCTTGACGAGGCGCTCACGATCAGCGTCGGCGTTGCCACCACGCCGGAAGACGGTCTTGATCTCGACGCGCTTTTTGCCTGTGCGGATGCGCGGCTCTACAGCGCCAAATATGCCGGGCGGAATCGCGTCTGGGGCGGCGAATACGTGCCCTGGCTGCCGGCTCACCCGCGTCCGAGCGTGGCCTGACGCGGGAGGTCACCCACGACGCGGTCGGGAATTGGCAAGCCTCTTGCATTTTCCATGGTTGAGGGCGGCGCTGCCCTGGATTCGCGTCCCTGGGGCAGGCCGAAGATGCTCGACCGCGCCGTCCTCCCCAACCCCTTGCAAATCCCGCGGCCATTTTCGGATGCCGGTGTGCCGCCGCTCCTGGAAAATGCCATCGGCCGAGGGCGATCGTTGCTCAGCCAATAGGCAGGTTGCGCCTGAGATTCGGGCGTGACCAGATAAGCGGCAGTCTTTAACCTCGGGAAGAGGAGCATGGGAGTATCGTGAGCGTAAAGGACGGCGAGGCCCCTCAGTTGGAGGCGTTCAACGAAATGTTGCACGCCGACGGGGCAGTCCGGCCGGCCTATCAGCAGGTCGCGCGATGGCTGGAAGGCCAGTCGAAGGGGAGCCTCAAGCGTAAGCAGCAGGAAGCCGAGGTTCTGTTTCGTCGGCTCGGCATCACCTTTTCCGTCTACGGCAGCGAGAACGCGCTCGAGCGGCTGATCCCCTTCGATCTCGTGCCGCGCATCATCTCGGCGTCCGAGTGGCGACTTCTTGAGCGCGGCATCGAGCAGCGGGTGAGGGCGCTGAACGCCTTCGTCTACGACATCTACCATCGCCAGGAGATCATCCGCGCCGGCCGCGTGCCGGCCGATCTCATCATGGCGAACGAGGCCTACCTTCCCGAGATGATCGGCCACGCCCCGGCGCTGAATGTCTACAGCCACATCATCGGCGTCGACATCGTCAGGGTCAGCGAGAGCGAGTTCTACGTCCTCGAAGACAATCTGCGCACGCCCTCCGGCGTCTCCTACATGCTGGAGAACCGCGAGACGATGATGCACCTCTTTCCGGAACTCTTCGCCAGCCACCGGGTGGAGCCGGTCACCCAATATCCGGTGCTGCTCCTGAGGACGCTGCAGGCGGTGGCGCCGCCCGCCTGCGACGGCGACCCGAAGGTGGCGGTGCTCACTCCCGGCATCTACAATTCCGCCTTCTTCGAGCATTCCTTCCTCGCCGACCAGATGGGGGTCGAGCTGGTCGAGGGGCAGGATCTCTTCGTGGAGGACGGTTTCCTCTATATGCGCACGACCCGGGGCCGCGAGCGTCTCGATGTGATCTATCGGCGGATCGACGATTCCTATCTCGACCCGCTTACTTTCGAGCCGACTTCCAGTCTCGGCGTTCCGGGGCTGATGGATCTCTATCGCGCCGGCCGCGTCACCATCGTCAACGCGCCGGGCGCCGGCATCGCCGACGACAAGGCGGTCTATGCCTACGTCCCCGAGATCATCCAGTTCTACACCGGCCAGCGCCCGATCCTGCAGAACGTGCCGACCTGGCGCTGCGCGATTCCGGAGGAATGCGCCTATGTGCTTGCGCATCTTCCCGAGCTTGTCGTGAAGGAGGTGCACGGCTCCGGCGGCTACGGCATGCTCGTCGGTCCGACCGCGAGCCGCCGCGAGATCGAGGCCTTTCGCGCCAAGCTCCGGGCGCGCCCGGCAAACTATATCGCCCAGCCGACGCTGGCGCTTTCCACCTGTCCAGCCGTGACCGCCAGCGGAATTGCCCCGCGCCACGTCGACTTGCGACCCTATGTGCTTGTCGGCGACCGCGTCAGGATCGTGCCTGGAGGCCTGACGCGCGTGGCGCTGAAGAAGGGCTCGCTCGTCGTCAATTCCTCGCAGGGCGGGGGCACCAAGGACACCTGGGTGTTGCAGGATTGATACCGCGAAAGCCCATGCACACGATCCCGCTCGCAACCGCGCCCAACCTCCCCCCGGAGGGGAGGTCTAAAATCGAAGCGTCCGAGCGGAGCGAGAATGCACGCGAATTTCGGGAAGGGGGCGCTCGGTTGCCGCGACTTATCCCCCTCCCGAAATTCCCCGCGTCTTCGGCTTGGGAACTTCGACCTCCCCTCAAGGGGGAGGTTAGGAGCCCGGGGACAACGGCATGCTAGGACGCACCGCCGAAAGCCTGTTCTGGATGTCGCGGCAGATAGAGCGCGCGGAGAACATGGCGCGCCTCGCGGAGGTGGGCTTTCGCATTTCTCTCACCCCCGGCATCGGCGGCGGGCACCGCGAGGAATGGCGCTCCACGCTGACCAGCGCCGGCGTGGTGGACCAGTTTTTCGCCAAATACGGCGAAGCCTCCTTCGACAAGGCGATGGACTTCATCCTCTTCGACGACGACAACGCGTCTTCCGTCCGCTCCTGCCTTCGCAGCGCCCGCGCCAACGCGCGTTTCGTGCGCACCAAGATCACGCGCGACATGTGGGAGGCGATGAACTCCACGTGGATCGCCTATGACAGCATCAAGCCGCAGGACGTGACTGCCGCGCGCCTGCCCGAGCTGATCGACTGGATCCGCCAGCGCGCGGCGCTCTTTCGCGGCTCGCTGCTCGGGACGATCCTGCGCGACGACGGCTATTTCTTCAGCCAGTTCGGCGCCTTCGTCGAGCGCGCCGACAATACCGCCCGCATCCTCGACGTGAAATACTTCATCCTGCTCCCGTCGAACCAGATGATCGGCGGCGAGATCGACACCTATCAATGGGAGACCATTCTGCGCTCGGTATCGGCGCACCGGGCCTACCGCCACGTCTTCCATGAGAACTACCGCCCGTGGAACGTCGCCGATTTCCTCATTCTGCACGCGGAAATGCCGCGCTCGCTGCGCTTCTGCTACGACTGGCTGAGCGCCGCGATCGAAGGGCTTTGCGCGCTCTACGGCACGCGGCCGCCCTCCGCCGATCTCATCGCCGAGACCCGCAACATGCTGCAGACCATGAACATGGAAACCATCTTCCAGGCCGGGCTGCACGAATTCCTGACCGGCTTCATCGCCCGCAACAACCGCCTGACCGCGGCGCTCGCGGCGGACTACCATTTCGGCTGATCCAGGATGCTCATCTCGATCCAGCACACGACGCATTACAACTATGACACCGTCGGCTCGTTCGCGGTGCAGCGGCTGCGTCTCACGCCCTCCGGCACCCGGTCGCAAAAAGTGCGTTCGTGGCGGGTCGAAGCCGACGGCATCGAGCATGCCGCCACCTACGTCGACGGTTTCGCGAACCGCATCCATCTCATCACCCATTGCCGGCCCTATGAGGCGCTGAGCGTCACCGCGTCGGGCGAGGTCGAGACCTTCGACCGCGACGGCGTCGTCGGCAATATCGGCGAGGCCGCCAACCCGCGCGTCTTCCTGAGGGCGACGCCGCGGACGCAATCCTCGCGCGGGATCGACGCGCTTGCCGACAAGGTGAGCCACAAGCAGCCGCTTGACCGCCTGCATCACCTCCTGGAGGCGATCGCGACGCAGGTCGTCTACGACACCGACGCCACCCATTCCGAGACGAGCGCGGCGGAAGCCTTCGCGGCCGGGCAGGGGGTGTGCCAGGACCATGCCCATATCTTCATCGCCGCCACCCGCCGGCTCGGCGTCCCGGCCCGCTACGTGACCGGCTACCTGCTCATGAACGAGGAAACGAGCGCCGTCGCCCACCACGCCTGGGCGGAAGCCTTTGTCGACGAGCTCGGCTGGGTCGGCTTCGATCCGGCGAACCATATTTGCCCCACCGAGCGCTATGTCAGGCTCGCCTGCGGCTTTGACGCGGCCTCCGCGGCGCCGATCACCGGCGCCCGCCGCGGCGGCGGCACCGAATCGCTGACAGTTGACGTGGTCGTCCGCCAGCAGCAGCAATAGGGCCGCGGCGTCCGGGAGATTCGCAAGAATGACCTATTGCGTGGGTCTGAGGCTCGATCGCGGCATCGTCTTTGCGTCGGATACCCGCACGAACGCCGGGTTCGACAATGTCGCCACCTTTTCCAAGATGCACGTCTGGGAGCGTGTCGGCGACCGGGTGCTGGTGATGATGTCGGCGGGAAACCTCGCCTTCACGCAATCGGTCGTGACGATGCTGAACGAAAGGATCGACCTCGGTCCGGAGGAGACGTCGCTCGCCAATGCCGCCACCATGTTCCAGGCGGCGCGTATTGTCGGCGCGACGGTGCGCGAGCTGAGGCGCAACGAAAAGGAGGTGATCGACGAGAACCCGGCTCTCTTCAGCGCCTCCTTCATCCTCGGCGGTCAGATCGCCGGCGAACCGCCGCGCCTCTTCCAGATTTATCAGGAGGGCAATTTCATCGAGGCGAGCAAGGACACCGCCTATCTGCAGATCGGCGAGCACAAATACGGCAAGCCGATCCTCGACCGCGTTGCAAAGCCCGAGATGCGCATGGGCGTCGCCGCAAAGCTCATCCTGATCTCCTTTGATTCCACCCTCCGCTCCAATCTCTCGGTCGGCATGCCGATCGATCTCCTGATCTATCGCAAGGACGAGCTGAAGGTCGGCGAGCAGCGGCGGATCGAGGAGCGCGATCCCTATTTCCGCAAGATCTCGGCGGGCTGGTCGGAAGCGATCCGCGACGCCTTCGCCCACATCGACGAATATGGCGACGGGGAGCCGATCGAACTGTTGAAGACCTCCGGCCCGCCCGTCGTCGAACCGCCGAAAGAGGTGCCCGCCGCAGGCGACCGCCGGCTGGCTCAAAGAGGTCGATTCATGAGTGCGGAGTAGCAGCTCTTTCGCACCAAACCGGTCATGCCTCGGCCGGAGATTGCTCAACGAGCCTCGCCTTGCGTAAGCCGTCGGTGAACTTGTCGGCGTCCGCGGCGTTTCTAAACGGCTGGCGGCCGATGTGATCCGCATAAGAGTATCGCGGATTGATCTCCTTGAGCTCGCGCCAAACCTGGCGGGCCTCATCCAGACGCCCCAGATGGCCCAATGCCGATGCGAGGAAGGCGCGCGATAAATCCGTCGTCGGAGTCATTGCGATGCGTTCCTTGAACACGGCCGCCGCAGTCTCGTAGTCGCCGGCAACAAAATAGGCCATGCCGAGGAAATGCCTGTGCTGCGCTTGGGCGGGATCGAGGCGAATGGCTTTTTCAACATAGGGGAACGCTTTGGCCGGCTCTCCGGAATAAATGTACACGTTGCCCCGAGTAAGGAGCGCGGGCGAGTAGCTGGGATTTAGCGATATCGCCCTGTCGGCCTCATCGGTCCACCGCCTGAAGTCTTTCTTCCAGGTGTAGACGAGAGAAGCGACGTAGTGGGCAAAAGCATCCTGGTCGTCCTTTGCGATCAACTCGATGATGAAGCGCTCCGCCCGGTCAAGTGACGTCCCGGGCGTATCGCTCCAGTGGTTCTGATGATCCAGCATGTAAGCCATGGCGAGGCCGGCATAGGGCGCGGCATAGCTCGGATCGAGCGCAACGGCGCGCTCGAAGCAGGCGATCGACTGGTTGAACGTCTCGCGATTTCGCTTGTTGCCGAGAATCAACTCACGCCCTCTCAGGAAGAGGTCATGGGCTTCCACGTTCTTCGTCCCGCCGGCAGCAAGCGTTGCCTTTTCGCGCTCGCTCAACTTGATCTTGAGCGCTGCGATGATCTCCCGCGTGAGCTCGTCCTGCACCGCGAAAATGTCGGTGAGGTCGCGATCGAAGCGGTCGGCCCAGATGTGAGCGCCGCTCGCGGCATCGATCAGCTGGCCGGTAACGCGGATGCGGTTGCCCGCCTTGCGCACGCTGCCTTCCAAAACGTAGCGCACACCGAGCTCCCGGCCGACCTGCTTTATGTCGACTGGCTTGCCCTTGTAGGTGAAGGTGGAGTTGCGCGCGATCACCTGCAGGTCCGACAGCTTCGACAGGTCGGTGATGATGTCCTCGCTTATGCCGTCGGAAAAGTACTCCTGCTCGGGATCTCCGCTCATATTGGTGAAAGCGAGAACGGCGATGGAGGGCGTGTCGGGCGGAGCTGGCGTCGCACGCCGCGGCTCGGATGCAGCAGGGGGCTTTGCAGCAATATCCAGCCGGTAGACGCGCACCGGCCGCGCAATGTTCTTCAGGCTCTGCTCGCCGGCATCGACGAAGTTCGCCGCTACCTTGCCTTGCACGTGCCGCCAGACATCCTCGGAAATCGACAGGCCGCCGGGTTCGGCGACGCCTTCGATCCGCGCCGCGATATTGACGCCGTCGCCAAAGATGTCCTGGCCCTCGATGATGATGTCCCCGACGTGCACCCCGATGCGGAAGCGGATCGGATCGGCTCCTGACCCATCAGGTTGGCGCTCGCGCAGCTTGCTCTGAATTTCGACGGCGCAGGTGACAGCGTTCACGGCACTCGAAAATTCCACCAGCGCGCCGTCGCCCATAAGCTTGACGATGCGGCCGGAATGGGCGGCGATCGTCGGGTCGATCAGGTCGCGCCGCAAGGCATTGAGCCGCGACAGCGTCCCGGCTTCGTCGATACCCATGAGACGCGAATATCCGACCACGTCAGCCGATAGGACAGCAGCGAGCCTCCTTTGGAGGTGTTCATCGGCCATGCATGCCGCTTTCCCGGGAAGGTCCGACGGTTCGGAGTTCTATGGCTCACTCGCCAAAGTGTCTATGAGCCCGAACGTCTCGCCGTGCCAGTCCAACCGCGGGTTCGCATCCCGCCGTTCGGCCAGGCTCCCCGCGGAAGACGGCATTAATCGCCGCGAAAGGCTTCGCTTCTAGGTTTAACAACCGAGGGTCGCCGTTCGCGGAGGGCGTCCCGGACGGTTAGCGAGGGCAAAAAGAAATGGTTAAGCATCGGCCGGAGAGGCTGGATGCCGCCCCGGACGACACGGCCGAGGCCCGCCTGGACCGTCTCGTCGCGTCCAATGCGCGGGTGCAGGCGGAGCTCAAAGACCGGCTCGGCTCCCCGCCGGGCGCGGATGTTGAGCGCCGGCTGCTCAAAGCGATCATCAATCAGATCCCCGAGCTCGTCTACGCCAAGGACGTCGAAGGGCGTTTCCTCACAGCGAATGACGCTGTCGCGCAGGACATCGGCATGGAGCGTTCCGAGGACCTGATCGGCAAGACCGACTTCGACTTGTTTCCGCCGGAAGTGGCGCAGGGCTTTCACGACATCGAACAGGAGATCATCAAATCTGAAATGCCGGTCGTCGACATGGAGGAGGAGAGGACGGACGCCGCCGGCGCTTCCAAATGGCTTCTGACGACAAAGCTGCCGATGAAGGACGATCGCGGTGAGACGGTTGGCCTGATCGGCGTGGCGCGGAACATCACCGAACGCAAGCGCGCCGAACAGGAATTGAAGGCCGAACGAACACTATTCCGGGCGATGATCGACCAGGTGCCGGACTACCTCTTCGTCAAGGACAACGAAAGCCGCTTCGTCGTCGTCAATCGCGCGGTCGGCGGCTGACCTTGGCCTCCCGCCCGACGATCTCATGGGCAAGACTGATTTCGAGCTGCACCCGCCCGAGCTTGCCAAGAAGTTCTTCGCCGACGAGCAGAAGGTGATCAGCTCCGGAGAGCCGCTCCTCGACATCGAAGAGTACGTCGTCGGAGTCTCGGGAGAAAAGAAGTGGCTGTCGACATCGAAGGTGCCTCTGCGGGATGACCGGCATCAGGTGATCGGCATCGTCGGCGTCAGTCGCAACATCACCGAGCGCAAGCGCGCCGACGAGGCGCTCGCCGAGAGCGAAAGTCGCTGGAATTTCGCGCTCGAAGGTGCGGGTCAGGGTGTTTGGGACCACGATCTGAAGCGCGGCAAGGCGTTCTATTCGCGCATGTGGCGGCAGATGCGCGGGTTCAGCCTGGACGAGGAGATTGACGGGTCGCGCGAGGCATGGTTGGCGCGCGTCCACCCTGATGATCGCAAGCGCCTTCTTGAACAGACGGATCGACAGAACTCGGGCGAATTGTCCCAGAATTCCTTCGAGTATCGCGAGCGGCATCGGGACGGCCATTACATCTGGATCCTGAGCCGAGGCAGAGCGGTCGAATGGATGCCTGACGGAGGCGTCGCCCGGATCATCGGCACCGACACCGACATCACCAGCCTCAAGCTGGCGGAAGCGCGCGCGGCCGAGGAGAAGGAACGGACCTACCGCCGGCATCTTGCCGCGCTTGAAAAAGCGCATGAAACCGCCGAAGCCGCCCAGGATCTGGCGCAGTCACTTGCCCGGCACGACGCTCTCACCGGCCTGCCCAACCGGCGGGTCTTCGCCGAAGCCCTGGAAGCCGCAAGAGTGCAGGCCGATCGCGGTGCCGCACCCTTTGCAGTTCTGATCATCGATCTGGACCGCTTCAAGCCGATCAACGACATTCACGGCCACCAAGCCGGCGATGACGTCTTGCGCGAGGTCGCCACCCGGATTGGCTCCGTTGTGAGGCTGGGCGATACGGTGTCGCGTCTCGGAGGCGACGAATTCGGTGTGATCCTGCATTGCGTCACGCCGGATGAAGAGCCGTTCGCCGCTGCCGCCTTGCTGGCGGATCGGATCGTTGCCGGCGTTGCGCGGCCGATCAGCATTGGCGATCGCAGCGTGGAGGTCGGTGCGAGTATTGGAATCGCCGTCTGTCCAATCGACGGGACCAATTCGGAGAAGCTGCTCGGCGCCGCCGACATGGCGATGTATCGCGCCAAAGAAGGAGGTCGAGGCTCATATCGCTTCTTCGAGAAGAGCATGGAGGAGGCTCTGCTGGCCCGCATCGCCCTGGAGGAGGATATTCGACGGGCGGTCGCGCAGGAGGCAATCCAGCCCTACTATCAACCCCTGATGCTGCTGGCTGAAAATCGCCTCGTCGGCTTCGAGGTCTTGGCGCGCTGGCACCGCCCTGAGAAGGGAGACGTCTCGCCGGAAACGTTCATTCCGGTCGTGGAGAAGCTCGGCCTCATCGGAGAGCTTACCTACTCGCTCTTGCGGCGCGCCTGCCTTGACGCACGCGACTGGCCGCCGGAGATCACGATCGCTCTCAACGTCTCGCCCAAGCACCTTGGCGATCCGCTGTTGCCGGTGAAGTTCCTGGCTATTCTATCCGAGACCGAGTTTTCACCGAAGCGCCTCGAGATCGAAATCACCGAGACGGCCCTGATCGGTGATCTTCCGGCAGCACGCGCCACTCTCATTGCTCTCCAGGATCTCGGCATCAAGATCTCGCTCGACGATTTCGGCACGGGTTATTCCAGCCTGTACAACCTGCGGGAGCTCCGCTTCGACAAGATCAAGATCGACCGTTCGTTTGTGCAGTCGATGGAGACCGATGTCGAGAGTGCCAAGATCGTGCACTCGGTAATCGACCTGGCAAAGAGCCTCGGGTTACCCACGATCGCCGAGGGCATCGAGCATCTGCACACGATGAAGCAGATCATGCAAAGCGGCGGTGAGTACGGTCAGGGCTTTTATTTCGCAAACGCGATGCCGGCTGCGGAAGCGGCCAAGCTCGCTCAAAGCTGCGGCGAGGCTCGCAAGAAGGCTTGAACTCCGACCGAGGTCGGCCAACGAAGCCATTTGCCGAGGCCGGGCGCGCGCCGCGGCTACCGCAACTGATCGATCAACTCCGCATGCAGCTCCTTGGTCGCCGCAGCGGCAAGCGTGCCGTCGGAGCTGAGCCCGAGCTTCTCGCCGTGCCAGTCGGTGATGACGCCGCCCGCGGCTTCGATGACGGGCACGACCGGCAGATAGTCGTAGGGCTGCAGGTCAAAATCGACGACGGCATCGATCTGGCCCATGGCAAGCAGCGCGAAAGCATAGCAGTCGTTGAAGAAGCGGCGGGTGTGGCCGAATTGCATGAGCCGAGCGAGCCGTTCGGGCTCGCGAGTCGACCATCCGGATCGCCTCGTTGATGAAGAGCCGTGCGTCGCCCGGCTTGGTCACGTTGCGGCATTTGATCGGCTTGCCGTTCAGCGTCGCGCCCCCGCCGCGCGAGCCGGCGTAGGTTTCGCCGAGCCCCGGCATGCGGATCACGCCGGCTACCGGCGCGCCCTGGTGCAGGACGCCGAGTAGCATGCCGAAAAGCGGTACGCCGCAGATGAAAGAGCGGGTGCCGTCGATCGGGTCGATAATCCAGACGTATTCCGCCTCCGTATCGCGTCTGCCGAATTCTTCGCCGAAAATCCCGTGCCCCGGATAGCGCGCCTCGATCGCGGCGCGGATCGCCCTCTCCGTCTCCCGGTCGGCGATCGTGACCGGGCTTTCGTCCGGCTTGTCCTCGACCGCGACGTCGGCGCGGAAATAGCGCATCGGGATCGGCGCGGCAG
The DNA here is from genome assembly GCA_963750115.1 of uncultured Alphaproteobacteria bacterium. Classification (GTDB taxonomy): domain Bacteria; phylum Pseudomonadota; class Alphaproteobacteria; order Rhizobiales; family Afifellaceae; genus DASWJZ01. The sequence continues at coordinate 115,078 of CAVVPM010000003.1, forward strand.
CTGCGCTGATCTCGACCACGGCCTTGAGAAGGTCGGCGGGTAGGGGGTCCGGCATAAGCGGGCTCTGCCTCGTTGTGGCGGCGCGAAGGAGTTCGGGTGTCTCGATCCTTGCACCGAGTGCAATTCCAGGAAAAGTGGGAAGCGGACTGTCGATTCCATGAAACGATGATGCGCGCCAGCACGCGGCCCCGCGCCCTGTCTCAGCTTCTGCGCAATGTCGCAAGGCACGCCGCGAATTCCGGCGCCTCCATTCGCTCTCTGCTCCGGGCGAAGGCTCTTACCGCGTAGCCGCGAAAATTCGCCGCGTGATTGTCCTGCGCGTCCCGGATCAGCGCCCACAGCGCCGCGAGGATTTCCGCCGCGGGCTTCAGCGTCGTGACGCGTGCTGCCTCGGTCCGCCGCGGCTCGCGCCCGAAATAGGCTCTGATCAGCGCGCGCTCGCTGCCGTCGTCGAGCCCGGCCTCGATCGAGAGATAGGCGATATCCCACATCGGGTCGTTCAAGCCCGAATATTCCCAGTCGATGAGCCACACCCTTTCGCCGGTATCGAGCAGGTTTGGTCCCGTCGGATCGCAGTGGCAGGGCACTTTGCGCGCCGGCCGGGCGAGAAGCACTTGGCTGGTCGAAAGCGCGGCGGCGACCGTGCTCCGCTCCTCCTCTGACAGCGCGCGCCCGTGCGCTGCGAGCACGCCGACATAGGCGTCGATGATCGCGAATGCGTTGAAGTCGCGCTCAAAGCCGCGCGTGGTCCGGTGCAGGTGTTTCAGCGTCAGCGCCGTCCGTTCGAGCGCGCCCGGATCAGACTTGAGCCGCGCCGGGGTCAGCGGCTCGGCGCCATCGATGAAGCGCGTCAGCATCACGCCGTCGACGCCGAAGAAGACGACTTCCGGCGCCACGCCCGCTCTTGCCGCCGATCGTGCGTTTGTTTCCTCGACGCGCCGGTCGATGATGGCGGTGGTTCCCTCGCCCGGGATGCGAAGTGCGAAGCGGCCGCTCAGGCAATCGACCTTGTAGACAAGGTTTGTCAGGCCGGGGAGGCGCGCAATTTGCGCCGCCGCCGCGATTTCGGTGGAAAATCCGGGGATTGCCGCCAGCCGGCGCCGCGCCGCCCCCGCGTCCCGCGCACCTTTCGAACCCGGACGTGACTCTGCCATGATCTCCCTTCGGCGGCGGTGCCCGGTGCCAGCATAGCCGATTTCGGGCGGAGGCGACCCGTGGGACTCGACCGCGCGTGCTTCCGGCGCCACATTTGTGCCGCGGCAGCATGGAAATGGAACGATGACGGCGCGCGCGGATCGTCCGGTTTCCGGAGGGGTCTCTTCTGAAGAAAGCCGCGCCGTTCGCCCGTTCGCCGCTGAATATTTCCTCGCTGACGAAGTCCTCGTGCCGCGTCTTCTCCGCGAGACGACCCGCGCGCCGGACGAGGAAAGGCGCATTGCAGCCCGCGCTCGCCTCTACGTTGAGGCGATCCGCCGAGCACGCGGCGGCATCGGCGGGCTTGAGGACTTCATGCACGAATACAGCCTCTCCACCAAGGAAGGGCTGGCGCTGATGTCGCTCGCCGAGGCGCTTTTGCGCGTGCCCGATGCGGCGACGCAGGACCGGCTGATCGAGGACAAGCTCGGCGCCGGCGACTGGGAGCACGCCGCGGCGCGCGACAGCGAAAGCTGGCTCGTCTCCGCCACCACCTGGGCGCTCGGCCTGACGGTCCGGATCGTGCATCCCGGCGAGACGCCGGAAGGGATCATCGCCCGGCTCGGCCAGCGGCTCGGCATGCCGACGGTCAGGACCGCGGCTCGCCAGGCGATGCGCCTCCTCGGCCACCAGTTCGTGCTCGGCGAGACGATCGAGGACGCGCTCGCGCGTGCATCCGATGCGCGCCGGAAGGGCTATCGCCATTCCTTCGACATGCTGGGCGAGGGCGCCCGCACTGCGGCCGATGCAAGGCGCTATTTCGACGCCTACGCCAATGCGATCGCCGCGATCGGCGAAAGGGCGGAGGGCGCGCTTCCCGCTCGCCCGGGGATCTCCGTAAAACTCTCCGCGCTCCATCCGCGCTACGTCGCGCGCCAACGCGACCGCGTGCTCGCCGAGCTGACGCCGCGTGCAATCGAGCTTTGCCGTGCCGCCAAGGCGCACGATTTGAATCTCACCGTCGACGCGGAGGAGGCCGATCGTCTGGAGCTGTCGCTCGAGGTCTTCGCGAAGCTCCTGAGCGAACCTTCGCTCGCCGGCTGGGATGGGCTCGGCCTTGCCGTGCAGGCCTATCAGAAGCGCGCGCCGGCGGTGATCGACTGGCTGGCGGATTCCGCGGCCGCCGCGCGCCGCCGCCTGATGGTGCGGCTCGTCAAGGGTGCCTATTGGGACACCGAGGTGAAGCGCGCGCAGGAGCGCGGCCTTCCCGACTTTCCGGTCTTCACGCGCAAGCCCGCGACCGATGTCTGCTATCTTGCCTGCGCGAAGCGGCTCCTTTCGGCGCGACCTCGCCTCTATCCGCAATTCGCCACGCACAACGCCTTGACCGTCGCCGCGATCGCCGAGGCGGCTCGCGACGGGAGAGGGGCCGACAAGGAATTCGAGTTCCAGCGCCTGCACGGCATGGGCGAGGCGCTCTACGCCGAGGTGCACGGGCGCGAGGGTTTTGACTGCCGCATCTATGCGCCTGTCGGCAGCCACAAGGAGCTGCTTGCCTATCTTGTCCGGCGGCTGCTGGAGAACGGCGCCAATTCCTCCTTCGTCAACGCCGTCAACGATCCGGGCGTGCCGGTCGAAAGCCTCCTCGTCCCGCCTGCCGCGAGCCTTAGCGGGCGCTCACCGCGCCATCCGCGGATCGCGCTGCCGGATCGCCTCTTCGGTGCACGAAAGAACTCACGCGGCATCGAATTCGGAAGCCGCGACGACCTGCAAGCGTTCCTTGACGGCGTTGCCGTGGCACGCGCGCCGGAGCCCGTCGCCGCCGCTGATGCCGAAGGCGCGAGGCGCGCGGTCGATGCGGCGCTTGCCGCCTTTCCCGCCTGGGACGTGACGCCCGCCGACGAGCGCGCCGCGATTCTTGAGCGGGCGGCCGATCGGGTCGAAGAAAATCGCGACCGCTTGATCGCGCTCCTTGCCCGCGAAGGCGGCAAGACGCTCGACGACGGCGTTGCCGAGATCCGAGAGGCGGCGGACTTCTGCCGCTACTATGCCGCCGAATGCCGGCGGCATTTCGCAGCGGACGGGGTTCTCCCGGGGCCGACGGGAGAGGAGAACCGCTATCGCCTGAGAGGCCGCGGGGCGTTCGTCTGCATCAGCCCGTGGAATTTTCCCCTGGCGATATTTCTCGGTCAGGTCGCCGCGGCGCTCGCCGCCGGCAACTCGGTGCTCGCCAAGCCGGCGGAGCAGACGCCGCTGATCGCCAATGAGGCGGCAAAACTCCTTCACGCGGCGGGCGTGCCGGAGGGCGTGCTTCAGCTTGTCGTGGGCGACGGCGCGATCGGCGCCGCACTCGTCGCCGACCCGCGCATTGCGGGTGTCGCCTTCACCGGCTCGACGGAGGTCGGGCAGAGCATCAACCGGACGCTCGCCGCGAAGGACGGCCCGATCGTGCCGCTCATCGCCGAGACCGGCGGCATCAATGCCATGATCGCCGATGCGACGGCGTTGCCTGAGCAGGTCGCCGACGACGTCGTGACCTCGGCCTTCCGCTCGGCCGGCCAGCGCTGCTCGGCGGCGCGCATCCTCTTCGTGCAGGCGGACGTTGCCGACGCGATGCTGAGGATGATCGCCGGTGCGGCGGCGGAGCTTCGTCTCGGCAGCCCGGCCGACCCGGCGACCGACATCGGCCCGGTCATCGACCGCGACGCCAAGGCGGCGCTCGAAGCGCATCTTGCGAGGATGCGACGCGAGGAGACGATCCTTTTCGCCGGCGATGCGCCGCAGGATGGCCTCTTCGTCGCGCCGCACATTGTCGAGCTGAAGCGCCCCGAAGCGCTGACCAGGGAGGTGTTCGGGCCGATCCTGCATGTCGTGCGCTGGGAAGCCGGTCGAGCTCGACGCGGTGCTCGATTGGATAGGGCGCACCGGCTACGGCCTCACCTTCGGCATCCACACCCGCGTCGGCGGCCGCGCCGAGCGCGTCGCCAGGGCGCTCAAAGTCGGCAACATCTACGTCAACCGCAATACGATCGGCGCCGATCGTCGGCTCGCAGCCCTTCGGCGGCATGGGGCTTTCCGGCACCGGGCCGAAGGCCGGCGGGCCGAACTATCTCCAGCGCTTCGCCCATGAGCAGGTCGTCTCCACCGACACCACGGCGGCGGGCGGCAACGCCAGCCTGGTGACGATGGCGGACGACGGATCGTAGCGGCTGAGCCGCGGCGCGCGCGCCACAACGATTAGCCGCCCGATTCCGGTACAGATTGTGCTTCAGCCGCCGGTTTTTCGCTGGACATGTGCCCCTGCTTTTCGGTCAAACCGCATGCCCGAAAGAGAACGGTCGGGACATCGGAAGAAACCAAGAAGGAGGAACCCCTAGTGAGCAGAAAACTCTTTGTGGCGTCCGTCAGCCTCGCAGCGCTTGTCGCGACGGCGAGCGTGGCCCTCGCCGACGACTTCGTCGACCAGGCCAAGGCGACGGTCACCGCCGCGACCAGTCGGGTCGACAAGTGGGACGGCCCGACGACGGGCCCCAAGGCGGCCGAAGGCAAGACCGTCATCTATGTCGCCGGCGACATGCGCAACGGCGGCATCCAGGGCGTCGCCGACGGCGTGCAGGAAGCCGGCAAGGTGATCGGCTGGGATGTCCGCATCATCGATGGCCAAGGAACCATCGCCGGCCAGTCGACCGCGCTCAACCAGGCGATCGCGCTGAAGCCCGATGCCATCATCCTCGGCGGCAGCGACGCCGTTCAGCAGAAGGACGACCTCGAGAAGGCGAAGGCGCAGGGGATCGTCGTCGTCGGCTGGCATGCGGGACCGACGCCGGGCCCGCTGGAAGGGACGCCGATCGTCGCCAACGTCACCAGCAATTCCATGCAAGTCGCCAAAGTGGCCGCGATGTACGCGATCGCCCAGTCCGACGGGAAGGCCGGCGTCGTCGTCTTCGCCGATTCCACCTACGCGATCGCGATCGCCAAGGGCCGCGCCATGGAAGCGGAGATCAAGAAATGCTCCGGCTGCTCGGTGCTTGCGTTTGAGGACACGCCGCTCGCCGACACCGCCAACCGCGTGCCGCAGCTCACCACGAGCCTGCTTGCCAAGTTCGGTGACAAGTGGACCTACTCGCTGGCGATCAACGATCTCTACTATGACTTCATGGCGCCTTCGCTGACGGCCGCGGGCAAGACCGGAGACGGCGCGCCCTACAACATCTCCGCCGGCGACGGCTCCGTCTCCGCCTATGACCGCATCCGCAACAAGGACTTCCAGGCCGCGACAGTGCCCGAGCCCCTGACCATGCAGGGCTGGCAGCTGATCGACGAGATCAACCGCGCCTTCGCCGGCGAGAAGTGGTCGGGCTATGTCCCCGGCGTCCATCTCGTGACGCCTGAGAACATCGCCTATGACGGCGGACCGAAGAACGTCTTCGATCCCGACAACGGCTATCGCGACGAATATAAGAAGATCTGGGGCAAATAATCCTCGGGCCAAGACGACGAGGCGGAGCGGGCGACCGCTCCGCCTTTCTCTTGTTCGGCTTAGCCCCGCTTCGCCGCTTCGAGATGGCGCGGAAACTCGGCTGAGCGCATGAGCGCGCGGCATCGCTCGGTCGATCAACCTATTCCGTCACCGTAGACGGGCTCGGAAACCTCCTCCGCGGGCTCTCAGGCCTTCACCCGCTTCATTTCGGGATCGTAGAGCGGCTTCAGGAACGGCTCGGCCGGCACGCGTTCGGTCGCGACCTCAAGCTCGTAGTCTCCGCTCATCACATAGTCGGCGTCGACGCCGTCGGGATCGCGCACGTAGCCGAGGCCGATGTTGCGCCTCACCGTGTAGCCCCAACCGGCGGATGAGAGCCAGCCGACGCGCTTGCCGTTCCTGAAGATCGTCTCGCGGCCGAGGAGCACGATATCCGGATCATCGACGGTGAAGCCGGCGAGGAGCCGGGGCAGGGGCCTTGCGCGCGCCGCCTCGATCGCCTCGCGGCCAAGGAACGGGATGTTCTTCTTGAGTTTCACCGCCCATCCGAGCCCCGCCATCAGCGGGTTGTGGTCCGGCCCGATGTCGGAGCCCCAGGCACGGTAGGCCTTTTCGAGGCGCAGCGATTCGATCGCGCGATAGCCGGCGTCAGCAATGCCGTCAGCCGCGCCTGCTTCAACGAGACGCTCGTAGACGCTTGTCGCGAACTCGACCGGCACATGCAGCTCCCAGCCGAGCTCGCCGACATAGGTGACGCGAAGCGCCAGAACCGGCGCGCCGCCAAGCGCGATCTTCCGACAGGCGCCGAACGGAAAGCCTTCGTTCGAGACGTCGTCGCGCGTGACCGCCTGGAGCACGTCGCGGGCGCGCGGCCCGAAGAGCGAGAAGACGGCATTGCCGGAGGTGATGTCGATCAGCGTTGCGTCGAGGCCGGCCGGGATGTTGCGCGAGATCCAGTCGAAATCGTGCGTTGCAAAGCCGGTGCCGGTGACGATGTAGAAGCGGTCCGCGGCGAGCCGTGCGACGGTCAGATCGCATTCGATGCCGCCGCGGGCGTTGAGGAGTTGCGTATAGGCGAGGCTCCCCGGTGCCTTGGCGACGTCGTTGGCGCAAATCCAGGAGAGCGCCGCCTCCGCGTCGCGGCCGACCATCAGGAATTTGGCGAAGGAGGTCTGGTCGAAGAGCGCCACCCGCTCGCGCGCCGCCTGATGCTCGCGCCCGACCGCGGCGAACCAGTTCTGCCTTCCGTAGGAATAGACGTCCTCGCAGAATTCTCCGCCGGGGACATCGGCGAACCAGTTCGGCCGCTCCCAGCCGAGCTTTTCGCCGAACACCGCGCCCCGCGCCCGAAGCCGCTCATAGAGCGGCGAGCGGCGAAGCGGCCGACCGGAAGAGAATTCCTCGAACGGCCAGGCCATCGTGTAGTGCTTCGAATAGGCCTCAAGCGTGCGCGTGCGGACCCAATCGACGTCAAGATGGTTCCTCCCGAAGCGGCGGATGTCGACCGGCGAGAGGTCGTAAGGCGGCTCGCCCTTCGCGATCCATTCCGCGAGCGCCATCCCGGCGCCGCCGCCTGAGGCGATGCCGAAGGCGTTGAAGCCGGCGGCGACGTAGACGCCGCGCACCTCCGGCGCCTCGCCGAGGATGAAATTGCCGTCCGGCGTAAAGCTCTCCGGGCCGTTGATAAGCTGTTTGATTCCTGTGGATTCAAGTGCCGGGACGCGCAGCAGCGCCTGCTCCATTACGGGTGCGAAATGATCCCAGTCCGGATCGAGCAGCGTGAAGTGGAAGCCCTCCGGGAAGCCGTCTTCCGCCCAGGCGACGGGGTTCGGCTCGTAGCCGCCCATGATCAGGCCACCGACCTCCTCCTTGTAATAGGTGAGGCGGTCGGGATCGCGCAGCGTCGGCAGGCTCGGCGGGACGCCGTCGATCTTTTCCGTGATCGCATAATGGTGCTGGATGGAGACGAGCGGCACGTTGACGCCCGCCATCCGCCCGACCTCGCGCGACCACTGTCCGCAGGCGACGACGAGCGTCTCGCACCCGATGAAACCCTCCGCCGTCTCGACGCCGCGCACCTGCCCATCCTCGACCCGGATGCCCGAGACGGGCGCGTCTTCGCGGATCGTTACGCCGGCGGAACGGGCGCCACGGGCGAGCGCCTGCACGATGTCGCTCGGGCTCGCCTGGCCGTCGGTCGGGAGGTAGGCGGCCCCCACGACGTCGTCGACCGTCATCAGCGGCCAAAGATCCCGCGCCTCCTTCGGCGAGAGGAGGTGCATTTCGAGCCCAAAACTGTGCGCGGTCGTCGCCTGCCGCTTCACCTCTGTCCAGCGTTCGGCATTGCACGCGAGCCGCAGCCCGCCATTCATCTTCCAGCCGGTGGCAAGCCCGGTCTCCGCTTCAAGCCGGTCGTAGAGCGCGACCGAATAGCCGAGGAGCTGGGTGACGTTGGCGTTGGTGCGCAGCTGGCCGACGAGCCCCGCCGCATGCCAGGTCGAGCCGGAGGAGAGTTTTGCGCGTTCAAGAAGGAGCACGTCGGTGAGCCCCATCTTGCCGAGATGGTAGGCGACGGAGCAGCCGACGATGCCGCCGCCGACGATCACGACCTTGGCGGATTTCGGAAGGCTCACGCGCGCTCCATCGCCGAGAACTCGGCGAAGGCCTTCTCGTAGCGCGCCAGGTTTTCGGCGGTGTATTTCGCGAAATCGTAGTCGATGCGCGAGTGGATCTCGGAGACCATGCTCCACATCGTCTCGCGCAAGAGCGAGGCCGCGCTCATGGCGGCGTAGCGGTAGCGGAGTTGATCCGTCACCGGCCGGTCGAAATAGTGTTCGAGCATCGTCTCGCGCATTTCGGCCGACATCTCGCTGTTCGAGGCAAGACCGCCGAGATCGAAGAGCGGCGAGTTGAAGCCGGCATATTCCCAGTCGACCAGCCACAGCCTGTCGCCGTCGTCGATGATGTTGGCGGCGAGGAGATCGTTGTGGCCGAAGACGAGGTCGATCGGCCCGACCGCGCGCTCCAGTATTTCCGACTGCGCCGTCAGGCCGCGCACATGGGCGACGTCGGTGCTCGGAAGCTCAAGCAGCGTGTGGGCATAGTCGCGCACGACGTGGAACACCCAGAAGAGCACGCCCGGTCCCCTGAGGTGCTTTGGGATTTCGCGATGCGTGCGGCGCACGATGTCCATGATGCGGCCGAGATTCTTCGGGTTGCGCACGTCCGCTGGCGTGAAGGAGCGGCCTTCGACGAAATCGAGGACGAGCACGCCCGGCTCCGCATAGGCGATGCGCGGCGCGACCCCGGCCGCGTGCGCGGCGCGGCTCGCGGCAAGCTCGTTCTTGCGCACGACGCCGTGCGCCTCGTTGTCGCCGCCGATCCTGACGACGAATTTCCGCCCCGCGTCCTCGACCACGAAATTGACGTTGGAGAGCCCGCCGCGGAGGTCGGTCGGCTCGACCGGATCGCTCCACAAGGGAAGCGCCGCCGCCTGCCGCCACGCCGCGCCGATCCGCCGGTCGAGCTCGCGCTGCTTCGCCTCAGCCAAGGCCGAGCCTCCGTTTCATGCGGTTCGCCGCGCCGGTCATCATGCGGTCGGCGATCATCGCGATCATGGCGACGCCGAGGCCGGCCACGACGCCGCGACCGACATCGGCCTTGGCGAGCGCGATATAGACCTCCTGCCCGAGGTCGCGCGTCCCGACGAGCGCCGTGATGACGAGCATGGAGATGGCGAGCATGATCGTCTGGTTCACGCCGAGCATGATCTCCGGGAGCGCGAGCGGCAGGCGCACCTTCAAAAGCCGCTGGCGGCCCGTCGTCCCCATTGCGGTCGCCGCCTCGATCAGCGACGCGTTGACCTCGCGCACCCCGAGCGCGGTGTAGCGGATGGCCGGGGTGAGGGCATAGAGGATGATGGCGATCATGGCGGTGAAGTCGCCGACCCGGAAGAGCATGACGACGGGGATCAGATAGACGAAGCTCGGCAAGGTCTGCAGCGTGTCGATGACCGCCTGCACCACCGCCCACAGCCGCTTGTTCAGGCCCGAAAGGATTCCGATCGGAATGCCGATCAGCGCCGCGATGACGACCGACACGCCGACCAGGTAGACGGTGATCATCGCCGGCTCCCAGTTGCCGGTGAAGACGATGAAGAGCGCGAAGGCGCAAGCGATGAGCGCGCGCCGCGCTCCGGCGAGCCGCCAGGTGGCGAGCGTGACGACCGCGATCGCCCAGGGCCAGGGCTGCGCCAGCATGAAGCGCTTCACCGGCACGAGCACGTTCAGGAGAATCGCTGTCTTGATCGCATCGAACGTGTCGAAGAAGTTCACGTTGAGCCAGCGGACGAGCGTGTCCCAATAATCCGCGGTCGAGACCTCAAGGCCCGCCGGGTAGGTCTTGACCGCCGGCACGACGAAAGCGAGGAGCCAGAATAACGCCACCGCGGCAAGTGCGAGAAGCGGCATCGCGTAGCGCTCGACGAAGGAGCGGCCGCTCCGGTTTGCCATGCGGCTCGCACGCACCGCATAGGCTTGGCTGATCCGGTCGAGCGCGACCGCGAGCACGACGATCGCGACCCCCGCCTGCAGCCCGCCGCCGATATCGAGGCTGCGGAGCGATTTCAGCACGTCGAAGCCGAGCCCGCCGGCGCCGATCATCGAGGCGATGATGACCATGTTGAGCGACAGCATGATCACCTGGTTGACGCCGACCATCAGCGGCGCGCGGGCGACCGGCATCATCACGCGCCCGATGAGCTGACGCTTGGTGCAGCCGGCCATCCTCCCGAACTCCACCACCTCCGGCGAGACGCCGTCGAGCGCGAGCATCGTCACGCGGACCATCGGCGGCATGGCGTAGATGATCGTGGCGATCAGCGCGGAAATCGGCCCGAACCCGAAAAGGATGAGGATCGGCAGGAGATAGGCGAAGACGGGTACCGTCTGCATGCCGTCGAGCACCGGCACCATCACCTTGCGGAAACGCGGCGCGCGAAACCCGGCGACGCCGAGGAGGATGCCGCCGACGACACCGAACGGCACGGCGATCACGATGGACGAAAGCGTGAGCATGGCGCTGTGCCACTGGCCGAAGGCGGCGAGGTAGAGGAACGCGCCGCCGGCGACCGCCGCAAGCCCGGCGCCGCCGGCGTGATAGCCGAGGATCGCGGCCCCCGCGAGCACGGCGATCCACGGCAGCGGCGGCAGCATCTGGACGGCCGTCGATCCTTCGCCGGAAAGAAGCCCGGTCGCAAAGAGGCTGGTCGCAAAGGCGAACGGCACTTCCAGGATGTGGGAGACGAAGCGGGTCAGGTCGCGGAAGGTGAAGAGCCCGAACGTGGCGTCGTTGATGAGCCAGTTCATGGCAGCCGATATCCACGGCTGCAGCGGGATACGCCAGGTGCGCGGGATGGAAAGCGTCCACGCCGGCACGCCGCCGCTCGGAAGATAGAAGAATCCGAGCGAGACGATGAAGACGCCCGGCCAAAGGAGGTTGCGCGGCCGGATCGCGGCCGGCCGGTTCGGGGCCATCGTTCCGCTCGCGATCGCCATCTCAGTCGGACGCCCGGCTCTGCGCGCCGTCGCGGTCGAGCACGACATCGATCAGCGCGGCGCGGTTGACGATGCCGATCGTCTTTCCCGTTTCGTCGACGACCGCGAAATCGGCTTCCGTGGCGTCGATCGTCCGCGCGACCTCGATCACGCGGCTTGCCGCCGGGACCGTGCCGGCGAAATCATGCGCGCCGTTTGCCGGCCGCATCACCGAGCGCACGGAGAGAATTTTCGCCCGCGGCGCCTCGCGCGTGAATTCCTCCACGTAGCGGTCGGCGGGGCGAACGATCAGCTCCTCCGCCGTGCCGACCTGCACGACGCGGCCGTCGCGCATGATGGCGATGCGGTCGGCGAGCCGGATCGCCTCGTCGAAGTCGTGGGTGATGAAGACGATCGTCTTCTTCAGCAGGTTCTGCAGGCGCAGAAACTCGTTCTGCATCTCGCGGCGGATCAAAGGATCGAGCGCCGAGAACGGCTCGTCGAGGAACCAGAGCTCCGGCCCGACCGCGAGCGATCGTGCGATGCCGACGCGCTGCTGCTGGCCGCCGGATAGCTCTTTCGGCAAATTCGCTTCGCGCCCGGCGAGGCCCACGAGCTCGATCATCTCGCGCGCCCGCGTCTCCCGCTCGCGCCGCCCGACCCCCTGGATTTCGAGCGGGAAGGCGACGTTCCGCAAGACCGAGAGGTGCGGAAGCAGCGCGAAATGCTGGAACACCATGCCCATGCGATGCCGCCTGAGCTCGATCAGCTCGCGCTCGGCGATCGCAAGCAGGTCGCGCCCGTCATAGAGGATATGTCCGATGGTCGGCTCGACGAGCCGCGACAGGCAGCGGATGAGCGTCGACTTGCCCGAGCCGGAAAGGCCCATGATGACGAAAATCTCGCCGGAGCGGATGTCGAGATCGACGTCGGCGACCGCGGGGATCAGGTGCGCGTCCGCGACCTCGTCCGGCGTCGGGGCGCGGCCGAGCCGGCGCACGAGCCCGCCGGCGTCGTGGCCAAAGAGCTTCCACACGCCGCGGCACGAGAGCTTGACGTCGGCTTCGTTCACGATCGAGTTTCCCGTGCGCCCGCGACTGGCCGCATCGGCCCACCAAGAACTGTCGTCACTGCCGGGCTCGACCCGGCAATCCATCCCCTGACGGCGGCAGCGGAAGCGATCTTTGCGCAATGGATGCCATGGTCAAGCCATGGCGTGACGACAGCCGATGATGTCTCTCCCCTTCGACTATTTCGCGATCCACGCCTGCCAGCGCGACTGGTTCTTGTCCATCCATTCGCCGACGACGTCCTCGACCTTCTTTCCGTCGAGGTCGACCTCGGTGATCATGGCGCCCATCTCGTCGTTGTCGACCTTGAACGCCTGGATCGCCTTGTAGGCGCCCGGCCACTTGTCCTTGAGACCGATCCAGCCGGCCTTCCAGATGGGCCCGTGCGGTTTGCCGCAATCGTGCGTGTCGTTCGGGTTCACGCCCCAGGCCGGGTCGGTGTAGCAGGCCGGCTCATATTCCGGGAACTGCACCCACTCGCCCTTGTATTTGATCGGCGCCCAATGCGGCGCGTAGATCCACAGCATGATCGGCGCCTTCCGCTGATAGGCGGATTCAAGCTCGGCGAAGAGCGCCGCGTCGGTTCCCGCATGCACGACCTCGAAGGGGACGTTGAGCGCCGCGACGCGCTCCTCGTCGAAGCCGCCCCAGGTCACCGGGCCGGCGAGATAGCGGCCCTTCGGCGCCGTCTCAGGCGTCGAGAAGGCCTGCGCGCAGGCCGGGTCCTGCAACGCCTTCCAATCGGGAAGGCCGGGGCACTTTTCCTTCATGTATTCGGGGAACCACCATTCCTCCTTGGCCTGCATGCCGGTCTCGCCGATGTTCTCGACATTGCCGGTGGCGACGGCGGCTTTCAGCGCCTCCTGGCCGGTCGTTGCCCAGATTTCCATGGCAAGCGTCAGGTCGCCGGTCTCAAGTCCCGCGAACTGCGCAAGGTAGTCGGCCTGCACGTATTCGACGTTGTAGCCGGCCTTTTCCAGCACCGACCCCATGATCTTCGACGAGATGAACTGTCCGGTCCAATCGTTCAGCGTGATCTTGATCGGATCGGTCAATTCCTGCGCGACGGCAGGAAAGGCGGCGAGAGCAGTGAAAGCAATCGCTCCGGCCGCGTTGAGTAATGCGCGCGCGATCATACAAGGACCCCCCTCTTTGGGTACGGGACCGGCACACGGGCGGCGCCTGCCGGTCGAAACCTGATGGTCGCGAGGAAAAGCCGCACCTGTCAACAGGAAATCCACAACTCTGTTGATTTGGCGCCGCGATTACCACAGTGTGCCCACACAAGAGGCAGAACGTTCATGTATCCGAGCCGCTGGCAGCCGGCGATTCTCGCAGCCGTCCGGGAAGAGGGGCGATTGACCATCACCGCCCTGGCGGAGCGTCTCAACGTCTCCGACGAGACCATTCGGCGGCACGTGAAGCCGCTCGTCGCCGAGGGCGTGCTTTGGCGCGAACACGGCGCGGTCGTCGCGCGCGACGTGCCGTTCGAGCCGCCCTTCTCGCGCCGCATGAAGGACGCGGGGGATGCGAAACGCGCCATCGCGCTCGCCGCGGTTGCGCGCGTCCATGACGGTCAGACGGTGATGATCGACACCGGCTCCACCACCGCGCATGTCGCCGCCGCGCTCGGCGCGCGCCGCGACCTCACCGTCGTCACCAATTCGATCGAGATCGCGCGCCATCTCGTCGGCCGCAACGGCCATCGCGTGTTCATGGCGGGCGGCGAGCTCCGCGCCGACATCGCCGCTGCGGTCGGGCCGGAAGCTCTCGCCTTCATCGACCAGTTTCACGCCGATCTCGCCATCATTTCCATCGGAGCGATCGACCCGGAGCGCGGCTTCATGGATTTCGACCTTGCCGAGGCGCGCGTTGCCCAGGCGATGCTGGCGCGCTCCGCGGAGGCGATGGTCGTCGCCGACACGCGCAAGTTCGGTGCGCGCGCGCTTGTCCAGGTCTGCGGCTTCGACGCGGTCGCGTATCTGGTGACCGAGGAGGAGCCGCCCGCCGACGCGCGGCGAGAGATCGATGCGGCCGGCGCCCGGCTGATCGTGGCCCGGCCGCTTTTGGCTGCGGCGGAGTGACGACCCGCCGCGTCCTGGCTGTTCACCTCTCGAAATTCCGGCCGGACGGCGCCACAATGGCAACGATGTCGAACCATCTGATCGCAGGCCTTCTCCCGCCGGGCCATCCCGCCGACCGGCCGTTCCTCACGACTCCCGACGGGCGGCAATTCTCCTACGGCGACGTGCGCCGCCTTTCCGCCCGCGCCGCCGCCGCGCTCGCCGCGCTCGGCGTCAAGCCGGGTGACCGAGTTGCGGCGCAGGTGGAGAAATCGCCGCAGGCGCTCTTCCTCTATCTCGGAGTTCTGAAGGCGGGCGGCGTCTTTCTGCCGCTCAACACCGCCTATACGGCGTCGGAGATCGCCTATTTCGCGGGCGACGCGAAGCCTACCGTCTTCATCGCGGACCCGGCGCGCCGCGACGCGCTGGCGGCGTGCCTTTCGGAAAATGGCGTGGCCCACGTGGAGACCCTTGCGGCCGACGGCTCCGGTTCATTCGCCGCGCTCGCGTCCGCGCGCGGGAACGAATGGACTGACGTGGATCGCGGCCCCGATGACCTCGCCGCGATCCTCTACACCTCTGGCACGACCGGGCGCTCGAAGGGCGCGATGCTGACCCACGAAAATCTCCGCTCGAACGCCGCGACGCTCGTCGAGGCGTGGCGCTTCACCGCCGATGACGTTCTGATCCATGCGCTCCCGATCTTCCACACGCATGGCCTCTTCGTCGCCGCGAACGTCGTGCTGATGGCGGGCGCGTCGATGATTCTTCTGCCGAAATTCGACCCGGCGGAGGTGATCGGGCTCTTTTCCCGCGCAAGCGTGCTGATGGGCGTGCCGACCTTCTATACGCGTCTTCTCGCTCGGCCCGAGCTGACGCGCGAGGCGTGCGCCGGAATGCGGCTCTTCACCTCCGGCTCCGCCCCGCTTCTTGCCGAGACGCATCGGCAGTTCAGCGAGCGCTGCGGTCATGCGATCCTTGAGCGCTACGGCATGACCGAGACGGGAATGAACGCCTCCAACCCCTATGACGGCGAGCGCGTCGCCGGCTCCGTGGGACCGCCGCTGAGGGACGTCGAAATTCGCGTGACCGAGCCGGAAAGCGGGCGGCAGCTTGCCGCCGGCGAGGTCGGCATGATCGAAATCCGCGGGCCCAACGTTTTTGCCGGCTACTGGCAGATGCCGGAGAAGACGGCGGCCGAGTTCCGCGACGACGGCTTTTTCATCTCCGGCGATCTAGGAAAGGTCGACGAGCGCGGCTACGTCCATGTGCTCGGGCGCGGCAAGGACCTTGTCATCACCGGTGGCTTCAACGTCTATCCGAAGGAGGTCGAGCTTCTGATCGATGCGCTTCCGGGCGTCAGCGAAAGCGCGGTGATCGGTCTGCCGCACCCCGATCTCGGCGAAGCGGTGACGGCGGTCATCGTCGGCGAGGACGGCAAGGCGCCGGGCGAGGCCGAACTGATCGCGGCGCTCCGCGCCGATCTCGCCGGCTACAAGCTCCCGAAGCGGGCGATCTTCGTCGATGCCTTGCCGCGCAACACCATGGCGAAGGTGCAGAAGAACGTGCTCCGTGACCGCTACCGCGATCTCTATGAAGGCGGTGCCGACCGCGCCTCTGGAAGCCTCACGCGGGGTTGACGAAGAGCTCCAGTCCCCCGCCGATCGCCACGATCACCTGGAGCAGGAGCATGATCGCCTGCGCGATCAGGAAGCGGCGCGCGCCGGTGAAGCGCTTCGGAATCGGTTGGCCGGCCTTCTTCGTCCGCATGAACTTGAGCGTCATCAGCGCGGCATCGAAGGCCGCGACGTCGAGGCGCTCCGCCGCGGCATCATCCGCCAGCCGGTGAAACTGCGCCGCGCTCAAGGCGACGCGCGCGGCGAGGATCAGTTCGACGATGCCGAGGACGGTGACGGCTGCCGCAGTCGGCTGCGTCGCCGAGCTGGTCGGGACCATCGGGATGAGGAGCACGCCAAGCCCGATTGCCGTCCCGACCACGGAAAGCCGGTTGACCAGCTGTCCGAGGTCGAGGAGGTCGGCGGCCGCCGCAAACATCTGCGCGGCTCTTTGATGTGTACTGGTCATGAGGGTCCCTTTCTGAAGCGCACCAAACGCGCCCACGTCAAGCCTCGTCCCTTCAAAGTCGCGGCGAATTCGGCGGCTTACGGGCGTTGCGAAGGTCTGATAGGTGAAGCGCGAGAAGGTGGCCGAGGGGAGGCGATGAAGCTTACGAACTGGATCTCTGACCCGCTTCCGGAGGATTCCGGCCGCGCCGTGCTCGTCGGGCGCATCTGGGACCCGGCTGCCGGCGGTCCGAGCGTCATCAGGCTGTCGGGCGACGATGTCATCGACATTTCCGCCGCGGCGCCGACGATGCGCGACCTTTGCGAGGTGGCGGAGCCCGCGGCCTTTGCCCGGTCGGCAGCCGGCAAGAAGGTGGGCAGCCTGCATGAAATTCTCACCAACACGCCGCGTGCGGATCGCGACGCCGCGCGGCCGTGGCTGATCGCGCCGAACGACCTCCAGGCGATCAAGGCGGCCGGCGTGACCTTCGTCGTCTCCATGCTCGAGCGGGTGATCGAGGAGCAGACGCGCGGCGAAGCGGCGCGCGCGAGCGCGGTCCGCGCCGAGATCGCCGCGGCGATCGGCGACGACCTCGCCAAGCTGAAGCCGGGCTCCGCCCAGGCAGCGGCGCTGAAGGAGCTTCTGATCCGCCGAGGCGTTTGGTCGCAATATCTTGAGGTCGGCATCGGGCCGGACGCCGAGGTGTTCACCAAGGCGCAGCCGATGTCGGCGGTCGGGCATCTCGCCGAGGCGGGCCTGCACCCGATGTCGGCCTGGAACAATCCCGAGCCGGAAGTCGTGCTCGTCGTCTCGAGCGCCGGCAAGATCGTCGGCGCGACGCTCGGCAACGACGTCAATCTCCGCGACCTTGAGGGACGCTCCGCACTCCTCCTCGGCAAGGCCAAGGACAACAACGCAAGCGCGGCGGTCGGTCCGTTCATCCGTCTGTTCGATGCCGAATTCGGGCTCGACGACGTGCGCCGCGCGGAGCTTCGCCTGACCGTCGTCGGCGACGACGGCTTTAGGCTCGAAGGCCGGAGCGACATGGGCAAGATCAGCCGCGATCCGGAAGACCTCGTCGGCCAGGCGATCGGCGCGAACCACCAATATCCCGACGGCTTCGTCTTCTATCTCGGCACGATGTTCGCCCCGACCGAGGACCGCGGCGCGCCCGGCCAGGGGTTCACCCACAAGCTAGGGGACGTGGTCAGCGTCGAGTTCCCGCGTCTCGGCCGGCTGACCAATGTCATGGCCTCTTCAGCGGACGCGGAGCCCTGGGCCTTCGGCACCGGCGCCTTGATGAAGAATCTGGCGAAGCGCGGTCTCTTATAGAGGCGGCGATCCAGTGCGCGGCGACAGACAAAGCGAATGGATCGACGTCACCCCGGAGGTGCGCGACGCGCTCGCCGCCGGCCGCCCGATCGTGGCGCTTGAGTCGACCATCATCACCCACGGCATGCCGTATCCGCAGAACGTGGA
Organism: uncultured Alphaproteobacteria bacterium; assembly: GCA_963750115.1. Taxonomy (GTDB): domain Bacteria; phylum Pseudomonadota; class Alphaproteobacteria; order Rhizobiales; family Afifellaceae; genus DASWJZ01. Next base: position 132,902 of record CAVVPM010000003.1, read on the forward strand.
GACGGCGCGCGCGGTTGAGGCGATCGTGCGGGAGACCGGCGCGGTGCCGGCGACGATCGCCGTCATCGGCGGGCGGATCAAAGTCGGGCTCGACGCGGAAACGCTTGACCGATTGGCGAGCGCCACGGGCGTCGTCAAGGCGTCCCGACGCGACCTTTCCGCGGTCGTTGTCGCCAAGGCGGACGCAAGCACGACGGTCGCGGCGACGATGGCGGTCGCGCACCTCGCCGGCATCTCGATCTTCGCCACCGGCGGGATCGGCGGCGTGCATCGCGGCGCGGAGACGACCTTCGACATTTCCGCCGACCTCGTGGAGCTTGCAAAGACGCCCGTCGCCGTCGTCTGCGCCGGCTGCAAGTCGATTCTCGACATCGGCAAGACGCTCGAATTCCTGGAGACGCAAGGCGTGCCGGTGGTCGGCTACGGCACAGACGAGTTTCCCGCCTTCTACGCGCGCTCAAGCGGCCTGAAACTCGACCACCGCTTCGATACGCCGGAAGAGCTCGCGGAGCTGATCCGTGCGGAGCGGCGGCTCGGCTCGCCAAGCGGCATTCTGGTCGCCAACCCGATCCCGGAAAGAGATGCGCTCGATCCGGATGAGATGGAGAGGGAGATCGTGGCGGCAATCGCCGAGGCGGAGAAGGCAGGCGTCGCGCAGAAAGAGGTGACGCCGTTCATCCTGAAGCGCCTTCACGCCGCAAGCGGCGGTCGGACGCTTCGCCCGAACATCGCGCTGATCAAGAACAACGCCGCGCTTGCCGCCAAGATCGCCGTGGCGCTGACGCGGCTTTCGCACTGACGAACGGCATGCCGCGCGTCCTCGTCGTCGGCGACGTGATGACGGATATCGTCGTCAGGCCCGACGGTCCGATCGCAGTCGGCGCCGACATGCGCGCAGCGATCCGGCTGCTTGCCGGCGGCTCCGGCGCGAACCAGGCCTGCTGGCTTGCGCGCGAGGGGATTTCGACGCGTTTCGCCGGGCGGGTGGGCGCGGCCGATCGCGAACGCCAGGCGGCGCTTCTCGCCGCCCACGGCGTCGATGCGCGGCTTGCCGCAGACGACGCGCGCCCGACCGGAACGCTCGTCGCGCTGATCGCACCAGGCGGCGAGCGAAGCTTCTTGACCGATCGCGGCGCGAATCTGGGCCTTTGCCGCGCCGACCTTCCGGCGGCGCTCCTTGACGGCATCGATCTTCTGCATGTCTCCGGCTATGCGCTCTTTGAGGCGGATCCGCGTGCGGCCGTGCTCGATCTTGTTGCTGCGGCGGCGCAGCGCAGAGATTCCGCTCGCCGTCGATCCCGCCTCGCACTCGTTCCTGACCGAAGTCGGGCCGGCAAAATTCCTTGAATGGACGCGCGGAACTGAGCTCTTTTTTCCGAACGCGGTCGAGGCGGAAGTGCTTTCCGGCGTCGCCGCGCCGGCCGCGCAGCTCGATATCCTGACCCGCGCCTACCCGATCGTCGCGATCAAGCGCGGGGCCGACGGCGCCGTCGCAGGCGATCGGGCGGGCGGCCGTTGGTCGGCGCCCGCGCCAAAGGCCGAAGCGGTCGACACGTCCGGCGCCGGCGACGCCTTTCTCGGCGGCTTCCTCGGCGCCTATCTGCGCGGCGAGGGGGTCGAGGCGGCGCTCAAGCGCGGCCTCGCGCTCGGCTCAGGCACTGTCGGGCGGATCGGCGCGCGACCGTAGGCGGGCGGAGCCGACATCGCCCGACTGCTTCGCCCCGACTGCTTCGCCCCGACTGCTTCGCCCCGACTGCTTCGCGATGTCGCGGGGGCAGGCCCGCGCCTCCCTTGTTGAACGAAGCGGGAAGTCGGCTATTGAGCGTCGCTGGCGAAAGGAGTCGACGCGGGAATCGCCGCGCCGGTCAAATGGTCAAGGGCGTCCTTATCGGCTTCCTTTCCTACGCCGTCTTCTCCTGCGGCGACGCTTGCGTGAAGGCGCTTGCCGGGCGGCTGCCGATCTTCGAGATCGTGTTCTTCACGACGCTTTTCGCCTGCGTCGCGATCCCCGTCGTCCGCGCGCCGAGCGAGCGCTGGCGCGACATGTTCCGCATGCACCGCCCCGGCCTTGTGCTTCTGCGCGCGGCCGCCGGCGTGCTTGCGAGCGTCTTCAGCGTCTATTCCTTCACCCATCTGCCGCTCGCCGAAGTCTATTCGCTGATCTTCCTGGCGCCGCTCTTCGTGACACTGCTGTCGATCCCTTTTCTCGGCGAAAGCGTCGGCTGGCGGCGCGGACTGGCGACGCTGGTCGGTTTCGCCGGGATCCTTCTCGTCGTTCGCCCTGGCTTCGCGACGCTCGCGCTTGGCCATCTCGCGGCGGCCGGCATCGCGCTTTGCGGCGCGACGACCGTGCTGGCGCTGCGGGCGCTCGGGCCTACGGAGAAGCGGATCACGGTGATCGGCGTCGTGCTTCTCGCAACGCTTGTCGTCAACGGTGCGATCATGCTTCTCGACTTTCACGTGCCGGCGCCGAGGGACATTCTTCTCGTGGCGCTCGCCGGGCTTTGCGGCGGTTGCGGCCAGATGCTGTTGATGGCGGCGACGCGCGCGGCGCCCGCGAACCGCATTGCGCCGGCCCAGTATAGCCAGATCATCTGGGCGCTCGTGCTCGGAGCTCTTTTCTTCCGCGAGTTGCCCGACGCCACCGCCTTCGCCGGGATAGCGCTGGTCACGCTCGCCGGGCTCTTCACCTTCGTGCGCGAGGAAAAGCGCGGCGTGCGCGGCCCGGCGGTGTGGACGATGGTGTGGGGCCGGGCGCCGCGCAACGGCGACGCGACCGACGCTCAGCGCGACGCCGGCGCGCGCCCGTAAAGGAGCAGCATCGCCACGATGACCGCGCCGTAGATGACCTGGCGGCCGGCCTCCGGGATCTGCATCACCGAAAGGATCGACTGGAGGAGCGTGATCAGGATCACGCCGGCGACGGTGCCGAGGTAGCTTCCCCGCCCGCCGAGGATCGACGTTCCGCCAAGCACGACGGCGGCGATCGACGGCAGCAGGTAGGCGTCGCCCATCGACTGCGCCGCCTTCGAGGCGTAGCCGGCAAGAAGCACGCCGCCGAAGGCCGCGAGCCCGCCGGAAACCGCAAACGCCGTCATCACGACGCGGCGGGTGTTGACGCCGGAGAGATAGGCCGCGCGTTCGCGATTCCCGATGCCGTAGACGGCGCGGCCAAAAGTCGTGCGGGTGAGCAGGAGCACCGTCGCGGCGCCGACGACGGCCCATACGATCACGGCGTTCGGCAGCGAGGGGATAGCGAAGCCGGTCGCGAGATAGCGCATCGGCGGCGAAGCGAAGTCGCGCGGCGAGAATCCGCCCGAATAGACCACCATCAAGCCTTGCGCGACGGCGTTCGTCGCAAGCGTGATGATCATCGACGGGATGCGCAGATAGGCGACGCCGAATCCGTTGAAGAGCCCGAGCCCGATGCCGCACAGGATGCCGAACGGCACCGAGGCGAACTCGCCGAACCTCCCCCAGGAGGCAACGGCGCAGGCCATCATGGCGCCGGTCGTCACCACCCACGGCACCGACAGGTCGATTTGACCGAGCAGGATGACCAGCATCATGCCGGTCGCGATGATGCCGAGGAACGACGCGACCTTGAGCTGCTGCAGGAGATATTCGGGCGACAGGAAATTCTCGGAATAGAGGCTGCCGAGGAGAAGCAGGAGCACGATGCAGGCGAACGCGGTCGCCACCGCCGGATCGCGGCGGATGAAGCGCGGCAGCCTGGCCGTGAAGCGGTTGGAGGCGGCGGCCTCGCTCATGCGAACCAGTCCAATCGGTTGCGGACCCGGAAGAGGCCGAAGGCGCGTGAGGCTCACCGCGAGCATCAGAACGACGCCCTGGAAGAGCGGCTGCCACAGCGGGTCGAAGTCGAAGACGAAGAGCAGGTCGCCGATGGTGCGAAACGCAAGCGCGCCGAAAATCGCGCCGATCGCGGAGCCGGTGCCGCCGTAGAGCGAGACGCCGCCAAGCACGACCGCCGCTATCGAGAACAGCGTGTAGGCGCTGCCGGAGGCATAAGCCGCCTCGCCGGTATAGGTGAAGAAGGTCAGGAACAGGCCGCCCATCGAAGCGAGCAGACCCGAGAGCGTATAGGCGACGAGCTTTGCCCGCTTGATCGGCACTCCGGACATATAGGCCGCGACCTCCGACGAGCCGACCGCATAGGCGGCGCGCCCGGTGGTGGATCGGCTGAACGGGACCCAGACGACGAGCACCACGGCGAGAAGCACGATGAGGCTCGCCGGGATGGCGCCGAAGATCTTGCCGGTCAGAAGGCTGGCGAGATCGCCGTTGACGCCGCCGCCCGGATACGGGCGAAGCGCCAGCGCCAGGCCGAAATAGATGGCGCCCGTGGCGATCGTCGCGACGATCGGCTGCAGCCGCCCGTAGATGACGATCGCGCCGTTCAACGCGCCGCACAGCATGCCGGCGACGAGCACGCCGATCACGCCGAGGGTCGTCTCAAGCGGCGAGCCGACAACGATCCACGAGGCGAGGCAATTGGTGAGCGTGAAGGTCATGCCGACCGAAAGGTCGATGCCCGCCGTGATCACGACCAGCGCCTGCGCCATCGCCACGAAGGCGAGGAGCACGGCCTTGTTGGCCGCCGTCTGCACGACGTTGGAGACCGCTTTCTCGGTAAAGCCCTGGTTGGCGATCGCCGGGTGGTTGATCAGGTAGATCGCGAACATCACGATGAAGATGCCGAGCGCAAGCAGCGTGCCGCGCTGTTCGGCGAGCCAGAAGCGCCACTCTTTCACGCGTTTGCCGCCGACATGACGCCAGCCTCCCCGGCCTCGATGTTGAGTGCGCTCGCGATAAGCGCGCGCTCGGTGATCTCCGCCCCGACGAGCTCGCGCTGGATGCCGCCGTCATAGAGCACGAGCACGCGGTCGCAGCAGCCGATCAGCTCGTCATAATCGGTCGAGTAGAAGAGGATCGCGGCGCCCGAAATCGGCGAGCTTGCGCAGCAGCTGGTACATCTCCTGCTTGGTCCCGACGTCGATGCCGCGCGTCGGGTCGTTCAGGAGGATGATGCGGGGGTCGCGCATCAGCCATTTGGCGATGACGACCTTCTGCTGGTTGCCGCCGGAGAGCGCGCCGACGGCGATGTCGGTGCCGCCGTGCGGATGGCGAGGAGCTTGATCATCGTCGTCGATGAGCCGCGCCTCCGCGCCGCGGTCGATGATGCCGCCGCGCGAGACGCGGTCGAGCGCGGCGAAGGACAGATTGTCGCGCACCGACATCGGAAGCATCAGCCCCTCGGTCTTGCGATCCTCGGGGATGAGCGCCATGCCGATTGCCGGCGATTTGGCGCGCTCGCGGGCTCGAGATCGTGCACCGGCTTGCCGTCGACGAGCACGTCGCCCGAAGTGCCGCGCAGCACGCCGAAGAGGGCGAGCAGCAGCTCGCGCTGGCCTTGCCCGTCGAGCCCGCCGAGCCCGACGATCTCGCCGGCGCTGACGGAGAGCGAGACGTTCTTCAGCCGGTCGGTCCACGACAGGCCGCGCGCTTCGAGAACGGGCGGCTTGTCGCTCGGCATCGTCATCGGCTTCGGCGGGAAGACGTGGCTGTATTCGCGGCCGATCATCATCTCGACGACTTCGGCGTCGGATCTTCGTGCCGGCCTGGCATAGGTGGCGACGTTGCTGCCGTTGCGGAAAACCGTGCACTCGTCGGCGAGCTCGGCGATCTCGTGCATGCGGTGCGAGATGTAGAGGAGCGCCAGCCCTTCCGCGCGGAGCCGCTTCAGCACCTCGAAGACGCGCGTCACGTCAGCCGCCGTCAGCGCCGACGTCGCTTCGTCGAGGATCAGGATGCGCGGGTTGCGCGCCAAGCGCCTTGGCGATCTCGACCATCTGCTGGCGCGAAAGCGGCAGGTCCTTGACGAGCGCCTGCGGGTGAATGTCGGCGGCGCCGGCGCGGGCGAGCGCCTCTTCGGCGATCCGCCGCTGCGCGCGCCGGTCGATCAGGCCGAAGCGCTTTGGCGGATGCGAGATCGACGATGTTGTCGGCGACCGAGAGGTCCGGGATCAGCGAAAGCTCCTGGAAGATGCAGACGATGCCGGCGTCGCTTGGCGGCCGCGGGCGTGGCGAAGCTGCACCTCGCGCCCCTCGAGCGTCATGCGGCCCTCGTCGGGCGCGACGACGCCGGCCATGATCTTGATGAGCGTGGATTTGCCGGCGCCGTTCTCGCCGAGGATGGCGTGGATGCGCCCGGCCGCGACCGACAGCTCGGCCTTGTCGAGCGCCCGCACGCCGCCGTAGCGCTTGGACACGCCCTCCATGCGAAAGAGCGGAACCGCGGCTCGTCCATCGGCTCCCTCCCGACCGGGTTCGAAGCGCTTTTCATGTGAAGGCGCCGCGGGGGTTGCCCCGCGGCGCCGAGCAACGACAGGGCCGATCCTACTGGTTTTCCTTCGACTGGCCCATGATTTCCTGCGCCGTGAAGTTGATGCCGCAGGTCGGGAAGGAGTTGCCGACGAAGAAGTTGTCGGACTGGTCGGGGAAGTAGTCCTGCGCCGGCCTTGAAGTCCGGATCGGACGCAACCGCCAGCGGCAGCTTGACCGACTGCGGGACGACATCGCCCTCAAGCGCCGCGATGCGCGGTCTTGATGGCGACGGCGACCTGGGCCGGGCCGGTGCCGGCGGAGGTGCACTTCAGGCCGTCTGCGGAATACTTGCGCGCAGAACTTGCGGAAGCCGTTCTCGGTCTCGCCGCCGAACGGCACGAACTGCTGCTTGGCGTCGATCATCGCCTGCACGACGCCGGTGTCGCCGCCCTGCGCGGTGTATGCCGTCGAACGGGCCGTTGGTGGCGATCGCGTCGGCGGTCACCTTCTGGGCGACGCCGTCGTCCCACTTGCCGATGACCTCGGTCACGTCCCACTTCTTGCCGGAGGCATCGAGGATCTCGTGGATGCCGTTGTGGCGGTCGGTGTCGACCGACGTGCCGGCGACGCCGCGCACTTCGAGGATCTTGCCGCCGTCGGGAATGTGGTCGATCAGCCACTTGGCCCACAGCACGCCGAGGCCCTTCTGGTCGACGTTGACGTTGATGTCGTCTTCGGTGTCGAGAATGTTGTCGAAGGCGACCAGGACGACGCCGGCATCCTTGGCGCGCTTGATCACCGGGCCGAAGGCGGTCGGGTTCTGCGCGTCGATGACGATCGCGTCATAGCCGGAGTCGATGAAGTTGTTGATCGCCGAAATCTGCGCCGGCGACGTCCTCGCCGGTCGAGACCACCTTGAATTCCTTCAGCTTGGCGGCGACGTCGGGCTGCGCCGCATAGGCCTTGGCGGTCTGGATCATCTGGATGCGCCAGGTATTGGCGATATAGCCGTTGGCGAGCGCGATCCGGTATGGGCCTTTCTTCGCCGGATATTTGAAGAATTTGGTGTCGCTCGACCACGGCGCGAAGCATTGCGGGTCGGCGGCGGGCCCCGATACGATCTCTGGAGCCGGCGGCGAAGAGCCGTCTGCGAAACGCCGCAGACGAAGCGCAAGCGCAGCAGCCCCTTTGAGCCAATTGTGCAAAGCAATCATTCGCTATTCCTCCCTCTTGCAGACGACAGCCGATTTATCGAGCCGGCTCGTCTGGGGCCCGTTCGCGAAGCCCGTGATTTGTTTTCATATTACTTTAGCGGTCGCACTTTGTCACAGGGTCGGAGGAACGTCGAGGGGCTGCACGGCCGCAGCGCCGCGCGACCGCCGGATACGCAAGCCGCGGCGGTTTAGGAGAGCGGCAGCATGACGTGCGCCTGGTAGCCCGGGCGCTTCGTCAGCTCGCCATACCAGCGTGATACGTTCGGGAAGGCGCTCCGCTCGATGCCGAGCGAGAAGAGACGGTAGGCGGCGACGCCGACGGGGATATCGCCCATCGTCAGGGCGCTCCCGGCGGCGAACGGCGTCTGCGCCAGCCTTGCATCCAATGCCGCGAGGTGCCGGGCGGTCTTCTGCTGCGCCGCCGCGATCGCGTTCGGGTCGCGCTTCTCCGGCGGCGTGCGGACAAGCCCGATGAAGGCGGGAGTGAAAGCAGGCCACAGTGTCGTAGTCTGCCAGTCCATCCACTTCTCCGCCTCGAACCGCGCGCGGATGTCGGTTGGGGCGAGGGTTCCAAGGCTGTGCTTCGTCGCGAGATAGCGGACGATGACATTGGATTCCCAAAGCACGAAGCCGTCGTCATCGATGGTCGGCACCAAGCCGTTCGGGTTGAGCGCCAGATATTCCGGCGTGCCGACGACCCCGAACTGCAGCCCGGCTTCGACGCGTTCGAAGGGAAGGCCGAGCTCGGCGCAACACCAGAGCACCTTCTGCACGTTCGTCGAGTTGGTGCGTCCCCAGATTTTGAGCATTTCGTCCTCCCGCCGGGTCAGCCCCGCTTTTGCTGCAGGCGCCCGGCCGGGGCAACATCACATTGCACAAATTGTATACGGACAAATCTTTCAGCGCTTGAACGTGCCGCCCAAATCTGGATTCCAATAGTCATATTGTGCTTGCATAGGGAAGGCCCTTCTGCAACTCCGTCGGGAGATGCGAGAGCCAGCTCTCATTCGCGAGTTCCGCTCGTAGGGTTGACGCCTTTGACACTTCGCTCATAGTGTCCAAAGATCGGACAATACGACCGTAACTGTGAGTGCATCAACTGCAACCTCCGCAAACCGCAAGCGACCCGGCGACAATGACCTCGCTGCGGTCAAGACACTGCACAAGGCGCTGGCTTTGCTTGACGCGTTCGCGGTTGCCGAGCGTCCACTCACGGTAGCGGAAGCCGCGGGACGCGCCAATATCACGCGTCCGACCGCGCATCGCCTGATCCAAACCCTGATTACCGCGGGCTATCTCGCGCAAAATGCTGCCGACGGCCGCATTACACCGGGCTATTCCGCCCTCATGCTCGCCGGCAGCATTCTCGACGCCAGCCAACTTCGCCTGGAATTGCTGCCGCACCTTGCGAGCCTCGCGCGAGCCACCGGTGAGCGCGCGGCCCTCGGAATCTTGCATCGCGATCAGATGCTCTACCTGGCCGGCGTCGAGAAGCCGTCGCTGCCGACGATCTTCAGCCGCTTCGGAAAGGCCGTTCCGGCCTATTGCTCGGCCCTGGGCAAGGCGATCCTTGCCTATCTCCCGGAGGAAGGGCTTGCGCGCTATCTTGACGCGGTGCCCTTGGCGCGGCGAACGGAACTCACGATAACCGACGAAGCAGCGCTGCGGGCGGAGCTTGCGCAGGTCAAGCACGACGGCTTTGCCATCGACCGCGGGGAGAATGCGCGCGGGACCTGTTGCGTCGCCGCGCCGATCCTTGTCCACGGCACGCCGATCGCCGCCATTGCGGTGATCGGTCGCGCGCTTGAGCCGCTCATGCGGCACAAGGAGCAAGTTCAACATGCCGCCGAGGTGATTGCGCACGTTCTGAGCCGCGGTACGTGAAGCGACGCCGCGCCGGTATCTGCTAGCCTGGCTGTCTGCGGCCTTCATTCCTCCAGCAGGGACCGATCACCATGCATGCAAGTCAGCTCGATACGCCCGCAGTGACGATCCTGCTCGATCGGCTCGAGGCGAATATCGCGCGCGCGCAGGCCACGGTTGGCGCGCACGGAATAGGCAACCGGCCGCATATCAAGACGCACAAGATCCCGGCGATCGCCAAGCTGCAGATGGAGGCGGGCGCCATCGGCATCACCTGCCAAAAGCTCGGCGAGGTCGAAGTCTTCGTCGATGCCGGCGTCGCCGACGACATTCTCCTCACCTTCGACATCGTCGGCGAGACGAAGACCGATCGGCTGATGGCGCTTGCGGAGCGGGTCAAGCGGCTTGCGGTCGTCGCCGACAACGAGACGGTGGTGCGCGGCCTGTCGGAGGCGGGCGTCCGCCATGGCCGTGACGTGCCGATCCTCATCGAATGCGACACCGGCTTCGGGCGAAACGGCGTGCAGACGCCGGAGGCGGCGCGCGCGCTCGGACGCTTCGCCATGAACATGCCGCGCATCCGCTTCGAGGGCCTGATGACCTTCCCGAACAGGGCGCCGGCAGACGGCCGACTTCATGTCGCGCACGATCGCGCTTTTCGAAGCCGACGGAATTCCGGTCCCCGTCGTCTCCGGCGGCGGCACGCCGGCACTGAAGACGCTCGGCGATTTTCCGATGATGACGGAGCATCGCGCCGGCACCTACGTCTATAACGACCTGATGATGGTCGCCTCCGGCGCCGCGACGCTTGCCGATTGCGCGATGCACGTACGCGCGACCGTCGTAAGCGTCCCGACGCCCGACCGCGCGATCATCGACGCCGGCTCGAAGGTGCTGACCCGCGAGCAGTATTTCGTGAAGGACTTCGGGCGCCTCGTCGAATATCCGGACGCGGTTGTCGCGAACCTCTCCGAGGAGCACGGAATCGTCGACCTGTCACGTTCCGAAAGGAAGCCGAAGGTCGGCGAGGCGGTGAACGTCATCCCCAACCACTGCTGTGTCGTGTCGAACATGGTCGACGAGGTCTACGGCCTCCGCGGCGACGAGGTCGAAGTCGTCTGGCCGGTCGCCGCTCGCGGCAAGGTGCGGTGAGGGGAGACGGCCTGCGCCTCGCCTCTCGCTGCGGGAGAAGGCTGCGCCCGCGCTGAGGCCGCTATCCCTTCGGCGCGTAGGCGATCGCCTCGATCTCGACCTTGCAGTCGATCACCATGTCGGAGCGGACGCACGAGCGCGCCGGCAGCGCCGCGCCGAAATACTGCGCATAGACGCGGTTGAACGCCGCGAAGTCGCGCGTGTCGGCGAGCCAGGCGGTCGCCTTCACGACGTCCTTCAGCTCAAGCCCGAGCGAGGCAAGGATCGCCTTGATGTTCTCGATCGACTGCTTCGTCTGCGCCTCTATTCCGCCGGCGACGACGGTGCCGTCGGCGCCCATCGGCACCTGGCCGGACAGGAAGACGAAGTCGCCGGCCCTGACAGCCTTGGAGTAAGGCGGCGCGCCCGGTGCGGGCGGTCCGAAACGCTCGATGCTCATGCGTGCTTTCCTATGGCTGGAATTGGCGTTTGGCAGGCTATCACGACCGCGCTCGGGTCGATCGCCGGACTTTGCTCCGGCCCGGCGAGGCCTTCGCCGTCCTCCGGGCGCGCGGCGCGGCGCGCTCCTTCTCGATCCGCTTGGCGCCGGGCACGCCATAGGTGGCGAAGGCCTTGAGCGTGTCGGTGATCGCGGAGTCCGCCAGGATGACCGGGCCGCCGGCAAGAAGCAGCGCATGGTAATATTGCTTGGCGATCGTCTCGAGCTCGACCGCACGCCACATCGCTTCGTCGAGGTCGCGGCCGACCGCAATCATCCCATGATTGGCAAGGAGACAGGCGGTCCTGCCGGATAGCGCCTTCACCGCATTCTCCGCCAATTCCTTGGTGCCGTAGATGGCGAAGTCGGCAACCCGCACATCGGTGCCGCCGAAGGCGGCGATCATGTAGTGGCAGGCCGGAATGGGCTTTCGCGCGATCCCGAGGACGGTGGCGAAGGTCGAATGCGTGTGGACGATCGCTCCGACTTCGGGTCGCGCCTTCATGATGTCGAGATGGAACCGCCATTCGGAAGAAGGAAGGCGCGGGCCCTCATAGACGCCGTACTCGCCGTCGACCGGAAAGGCGGCAAGCATCGACGGCTTCATGGTGTCGTAGGGGATCGAGGTCGGCGTGATCAGCATGCGGCCGGCCAAGCGCGCCGAGATATTGCCGGAGGTGCCCTGGTTCAGGCCGACGCTGTTCATCCAGCACGCCTTCTCGATGATCGCCTCGCGTAGCTTCTTTTCCGTCCTGTCCAAGTCCTGGCTCCGAGTGTTGCCGGCGCTGAATGCACGCTCGCCGAGCGCGGCGCAAGCGCGGGAAACGCGAACGCCAAACCGGGCGATGCGGCAAACAGTTGCGGCGGCGCCGCCGAGCGGGAAGACTGGGTGGAAGCCCCAGGGCCGGTTCGATTCGCATGATCCCTGAGAATTCCGCGCGTGGCCGCTGGTCCTGGGCGCTCTACGACTGGGCCAACTCGCCGTTCACGACGCTCGTCATCACCTTCATTTTCCCCGCTTATTTCCAGGCCGGGATCGTGAAAGACGCGGTCGCCGGCCAGGCGCTCTGGGGCTACGCGATCGCGGCAAGCGGGCTTGTCATCGCCATCGTGGCGCCTGTTCTCGGCGCCATCGCCGACGCCGCCGGGCGCCGCAAGCCGTGGATATTGGCGTTCACGGCGGTCTGCGTCGCGGGTTCCGCGGCGCTCTGGTTCGCGACGCCGTCGCAAGGCTCGATCCGCTTTGCGCTCGCCGCGGTGATCGTCGCCAACATCGGCTACGAGTTCGGCGTCGTCTTCAACAACGCCATGCTTCCGGACATCGTGCCGGAGGAGCGGCTTGGCCGGCTCTCCGGCTGGGCATGGGGCCTCGGCTATGCCGGCGGGCTTGCAGCACTCGTGGTCGGCGCTCGTCGCTTTTCATCTGGCCAAAACCGCCGCTTTTCGGGCTCGATCCGGCATCGGCGGAGCAGGTCCGGATCACCGGACCGCTGGTCGCTCTCTGGCTCGCGCTCTTCTCGGTGCCGCTCTTCCTCTTCACGCCCGACCGGGCCTCGCGCGGCACGCGGATCGCGGCGGCGCTGAAGACGGGTTTCGCCGACCTCGGACGGATGCTTTCGGCGCTGCCCCAAGAACGCTCGGTCGCGATCTTCCTGGTCGCCCACATGATCTACGCCGACGGCCTGATCACGCTCTTCGCCTTCGGCGGCGTCTATGCGGCGGGCGAGTTCGGTCTGAGCCTTCCCGAGGTCGTCGTCTTCGGCATCGTCCTCAACGTCGCGGCGGGGGCGGGGGCGCTCGCCTTCGCCTGGCTCGACGACTGGTTCGGCTCAAAGCGCGTCGTGGTCCTCTCGCTGATCGGCCTGATCGGCGCCTCCGTTCTCGCCGTCGCCGCGACGACGCTCTTTTGGCTCTGGGTCGCCGGCATCCTGATCGGTATTTTCGTCGGGCCGGCGCAGGCGGCGAGCCGCTCGCTGATGGCGCGCCTGACCAAGCCGGAGAACCGGGCGGGGGCGTTCGGCCTCTACGCGCTTTCCGGCGATGCGACGGCTTTCCTCGGCCCCGCCATCGTCGCGACCATTACGGCGCTGAGCGGCAGCCAGCGCGCCGGCATCGCCGCGATCATCGTCTTCTTCGTGATCGGCCTCGCGCTGCTTTTGATGGTGCGCGAGCCAGGGCGATCGTGAAAAGAAGCGCTCGACCACGCTCTGTCGTCATTGCCGGGCTTGACCCGGCAATCCATTCCGTCTCGGTCGAATGTCCTGAAAGGTTGCGGAATGGATGCCCGGATCAAGTCCGGGCATGACGACGGCTGTGCGGCTCCCGCCTACGCCTTCACGATCCGCTCGCGGTTCGCCGTGACGTTGCGTGTGGCGTTGCGCGTGTCGACGACAAGCGGCATGGCGTCGACCAGCGCCTGCCAGTCGATGCCGTCGTGGTCGGTGACGATGAGCGCAAGATCGTAGCTCGACGCGGCGGCAAGCGGTACCGAGCGGCGGCCGGCGAGCGCGCCATGCTGCCGCGAAGGGCCGATCACCGGGATGAACGGGTCGTGATAGTCGGCGCTCGCGCCACGGCTCTCCAAGAAGCTCGATGATGCGCAAGCGCCGGGCTCTCGCGCATGTCGTCGACGTTCTTCTTGTAGGCGACGCCGATGACGAGGATGCGCGCGCCTTTGAGCCCCTTGCCGGAGCGGGCATCGAGCGCCGCGGCGGTGCGGTCGACCACGATCCGCGGCATCGCGGTGTTGATCTCGCCGGCAAGCTCGATGAAGCGCACCGGCACCTCGAACTCGCGCGCCTTCCAGGAGAGATAGAACGGATCGATCGGGATGCAGTGGCCGCCGAGCCCCGGCCCCGGATAGAAGGGCATATAGCCAAAAGGCTTGGTCTTCGCCGCGTCCACCACTTCCCAGATGTCGATCCCCATGGCGTCGTAGACGAGCTTCAGCTCGTTCACGAGCGCGATGTTGACCGAGCGGAAGATGTTCTCGGTGAGCTTCACCGCCTCCGCCGTCGCCGTGCTTGAGACCGGCACCAGCTTCTCGATGAACTGGCCGTAGAGCGCCGCCGCTGCCTCCGCGGCCTTCGGCCCTTCGCCGCCGATGACTTTTGGGATGCGCGACGTGCGAAAATTGATGTTGCCGGGGTCTTCGCGCTCCGGCGAATAGGCGATGAAGAGGGCTTCTTCCGATTTGAGTCCGCTTCGCTCCAGGATCGGCTTCAGCACGTCGGTCGTGGTTCCCGGATAGGTCGTCGATTTCGAGCACGACGAGCTGGCCGGCATGAAGGTGCGGCACCAGGCTCTCGGCGGTCGAGACGACATAGGAGAGGTCCGGCTCGCGGTTGCGGCTCAAGGGCGTCGGGACACAGATCAGGATGGCGTCGGCGGCGCCGAGCCGCGCGACTTCCGCGGTCGCCTCGAAGCCGCGTTCGCGCATCTCGCGCACGCTCTCGTCGGAGATGTGCTTGATGTAGGAGCGCCCGCCGTTCAGCTGCTCCGCCTTTGCCGGATCGACGTCGTAGCCGATGACGCGATGGCCGGTGCCGGCGAGCGCGTGCGAAAGCGGCAGGCCGACATAGCCGAGCCCGATCACCGCGATCGTCGCGCGCCGGCTTGCGATCTGCTGCATCAGCGTCGCGAAGGCGTCACCGCTTCCGGCAAAATCCTGCATCGCGGTTGGTCTTTCCGTGATCCTCGAAGCTGGCTTGGAGCGGCAAAGGCCGCGACAAGTCAATGGCCTCCCGACGTTGCCACCTTTTGCAGATAGGCGCCGTAGCCGGTATTCCCGAGCGCGGCGGCGAGCGCCTCGAGCTTGGCGCGGTCGATCCAGCCCTGGCGGTAGGCGATTTCCTCAAGGCAGGCGATCTGCAGCGCCTGCCGATGCTCGATCGTGCGCACGAATTCGGCCGCCTCGAGCAGGCTGTCGCAGGTGCCCGTATCAAGCCAGGCGAAGCCGCGCCCGAGCCGCTCCACCTTGAGCTCGCCAAGCTCGAGATAGGCGCGGTTCACGTCGGTGATCTCAAGCTCGCCACGCGCGGAGGGCTTGAGCCCGGCGGCAATGTCGAGCGCCCGGTTGTCGTAGACATAGAGGCCGGTCACCGCCCAAGGGCTTTTCGGCAGGCGCGGCTTCTCCTCGATCGCGACCGGTCGCCAATCCGAATCGAAGCTCACGATTCCGTAGCGCTCCGGGTCGCTGACCTCATAGGCGAAGAGCGTTGCGCCGCGTCTTTCGGTTGCCGCATCCCTGAGCAGGTCCGACAACGTGTGCCCGAAGAAGATGTTGTCGCCGAGGACGAGCGTCACATTGTCGGAGCCGACGAAGTCGCGGCCGATGATCAGCGCCTGCGCAAGACCGTCGGGCGAGGGCTGCGGCGCGTATTCGAAGCGCATGCCGAGCTGCGAGCCGTCGCCGAAGAGGTTTCGGTAAAGCGCGATGTCGTCCGGCGTGGTGATGACGAGAACTTCGCGGATCCCGGCGAGCATCAGCGCCGAGACCGGATAATAGACCATCGGCTTGTCGTAGATCGGCAAGAGCTGCTTGTTGACGGCGCGCGTGATCGGATGAAGCCGCGTCCCCTTGCCGCCGGCGAGCACGATGCCCTTCATGACGCCCCGCTCGCGGCCGGCGCTACGCTGGTTCGCGCTAAGGCTTCGTCGATGATGGCGGGAAGCGCGCTCCGGTAGCCGGGGAGCCTGATGCCGAAGGCCTGCGCGAAGCGATCGCAGGAAAGCCGGCTGTTCAACGGACGCCGTGCCGGCGTCGGATAGTCGGAGGTCGGGATCGGGATGTTGCGCGGCCGCTTCAGCCCTCGCTTTTCGAGCCCCGCGAAAATCGCCTCCGCAAAACCGTGCCAGCTCGTCGCCTCGCGGCCGGCAAGGTGGAAGACGCCGAACGGTCCGCGGCCCGCGACGAGCGACGGAAGCGATTTCGCGATCGCCGCCGCGAGGTCGCTCGCCGCCGTCGGGCAACCGGTCTGGTCGGCGACGACGCGGACCTCCGCGCGCTCCGTCGCAAGCCGCAGCATCGTCAGGAGGAAGTTCGACCCGCCGGCGCCGTAGACCCAGGAGGTCCGGAGGATCAGGTGCCTTGGATTGGCGGCGCTGACTTCGACCTCGCCGGCAAGCTTGCTGCGGCCGTAGGCGCTGAGCGGATGCGGCGCATCGCCCTCGTCATAGAAGCCGTCCTTGGTGCCGTCGAAGACGTAATCGCTGGAAAGATGGATCACCGGCGCCGATAGCGCATCCGCCGCCCGTGCGATCGCGCCGGGCGCCTCGGCGTTGATCACATGTGCCGTCTTCTCGTCGGCCTCGGCCGCATCGACCTGCGTATAGCCCGCGGCGATGATGACGGCATCGGGCGAATGCGCGCGCACGATCGCGCCAAGGCGTTCCGGCTGAGAGAAATCCGCGGCCTCGCGGTCGAGAAAGGTCAGCGCCGTGCCCTCCGCCCATGTGCTGCGCCGGAGCGCACGCGCGACCTGTCCGGTCGAGCCGAAGACGAGCACGCGCATCGCCTCATGCCCGCGCCGGCACAGGAGCCTTCGGCGTGCCGAGTCGCTCGCCGGCGTAGCGCTCCGTCAACGGCTTCCACCAGGCGGCGTTGTCGACGTACCAGGCGACCGTCTTCCGCAGACCCTCCTCGAAGCTCTGCGACGGCCGCCAGCCGAGCTCGCGTCCGATCTTCGAAATATCGATCGCGTAGCGGAAATCGTGACCGGGACGGTCGGGGACGAAGCTGATCAGCTCCATCCTCCGGCGTCCGCCGGAAAGCGGCGCGGCCATGCGCGTCGACCAGCGCGGCGATCTGCGTCAACCACGTCGATGTTCTTCCGCTCCGCGCCGCCGCCGACGAAATAGGTCTCGCCGGCCCGACCGCGCTCGACGACGGCGACGAGCGCCTCCGCGTGATCCTCGACATAGAGCCAGTCGCGGACGTTCAGGCCGCGGCCGTAGACGGGCAGGGGCTCGCCGCGGATCGCCTTGATGATCATCAGCGGGATCAGCTTCTCGGGAAAATGATACGGCCCGTAATTGTTCGACGAGTTGGTGATGAGGACCGGGAGCCCATAGGTGTGGCCCCAGGCGCGGACGAGATGGTCCGCCGCCGCCTTGCTCGCCGAATAGGGCGAGCGCGGCTCGTAGGGCGTCGTCTCCGTGAAGGGCGGGTCGTTCGCTTCGAGCGCGCCGAAGACCTCGTCGGTCGAGACGTGATGGAAGCGGAAGCGCGCGCGGCCATCCGCGTCGAGCCCGTTCCAATAAGCGCGCGCCGCTTCGAGCATTCTGAGCGTGCCGACCGTGTTCGTCTCGACGAACGCTTCCGGCCCGTCGATCGAGCGGTCGACATGGCTCTCGGCGGCAAGGTGCATCACGGCATCCGGGCGAAAGTCGGCGAACGCCTTCGTCACTGCGCGCGTGTCGCAGATGTCGACGCGGCGAAAGCCGTAGCGCGGGCTCGTTTCCACCGCGGCGATCGATTCCCGCGAGGCGGCATAGGTCAGCTTGTCGATATTGAGGACGCTGTGATCGCTCAGCCCGATCAGGCGGCGGACGACCGCGCTTCCGATGAAACCCGCACCGCCGGTGACCAATATGCGCATCAACCCTCCGCGACCGGGCCTGCCGCCGGTCGGTTCAGAAGTCGAGTGCAGCCTCCGCCAGCCGCGGGTGGCCGACATCCCTCTCCGACAGGACCGGCGGACGCCCGTCGAGCGGCCAGTCGATCCGCAGCGCGGGGTCGTTCCAGAGGATGCCGGAATCGTGCTCCCGCGAATAGAAGTCCGACACCTTGTAGGCAACCTCCGTGTTCGGCTCAAGCGTGCAGAAGCCGTGCGCGAAGCCGACCGGGACGAAGAGCTCTTCGCCGCCCTCAGCCGAAAGGATCGCCGTCACATGGCGGCCGAATGTCGGCGAGGCGCGGCGGATGTCGACGGCGACGTCGAACGCCCTTCCGCGCGTCACCCGGACGAGCTTCGCCTGGGCGCGCGGCTGTCGCTGGAAGTGGAGGCCGCGCAGCGTGCCCGCGCTCTTTGAGAACGAAGCGTTGTCCTGCACGAAATCGACGTCGATCCCGGCGGCGGCGAAGGCCGAGCGGTTCCACAGCTCGACGAAATAGCCGCGCGGGTCGGAGAGGCGCTTCGGCCGGATCAGCTTAACGGCTTCGATTGTCAGGGGCTCGACGTGCATGCGCTGTCCACCTTAGTGCATGCTGCGTCTGAGACGAACCCGATGCTGACGGTTACGCGGCGCTGCCGGCGGAAAGGAGGGCCGCGAGCTGGTCCCGGCTGAGCGGCTGAACCGGCGCAAGCCGCGCAAATCCGGGATGCGCTTCGTCGGGCGGCCGCGCATAGATGACGCCGAGCGCGACCGGCTCCTCGCCTCCGCCAAGGCTTGAGAGCGCGATGGCGCGCGGAAGGTTGGTCTCGTCGTGGCGCGCGACCGCCTCAAGCGGCGCATCGACGCCGACCTCGACGACCCGGAAACGACATGCCGTCTCGTCGAAGACGAGGCCCTTTTCATGGTCCTTGCCGAAAAGCATCGGCTCGCCGTGCTCAAGCCTGAGCCCCGAATTCGGCGGCCGTCGCCTTCTCTTCGAGCATGCCGAAGGCGCCGTCGTGATAGATGATGCAGTTCTGCAAGATCTCCACCAGCGAAGCGCCCTTGTGGGCATGCGCGCGGATCAGGATCTCGGGCATGTGATCCTGCATCGAATCGACGCTCCGCGCGACGAAGGAGCCGCCCGCGCCGAGCGCAACGAGCGCGGCATTGACCGGCCGCTCGACCGAGCCGCCCGGCGACGACGGCGAACGCGTGCCGATCGGCGAGGTCGGCGAATACTGCCCCTTGGTCAGCCCGTAGATCGCGTTGTTGAGGAGGAGCAGGTTGAGGTCGACGTCGCGGCGCAGCGCGTGCAGGAGATGGTTGCCGCCGATCGAGAGGAAGTCGCCGTCGCCCCCGACGACCCAAACGTCGAGATCGGGATTGGCGAGCTTTACGCCGGTCGCAACCGCCGGTGCGCGGCCGTGGATCGTGTGGAAGCCGTAGCTTGCGATGTAATAGGGAAAGCGCGCCGCGCAGCCGATGCCGGAGATGAACACGACCTCGTGCGGCGGCCGCCCGATCTTGGCAAGCGCGGAGCGCACCCCTTTCAGGATCGCGTAGTCGCCGCAGCCGGGGCACCAGCGCACCTCCTGGTCGGAGGTGAAATCCTTGGGCGAGAAGGGGATGACGTTCATTGCACGTGTCCCTTGAGACGGGCGGAGAACTCCGCCTCCAAGGTGGAGACAAGGAAGGGTCGGCCGCTCACCTGCGTTATCGGCTGGACCGGCAGCAGGAAGGCCGACCGGAGCATCGCGGTCAGGTGGCCGGAATTCATCTCGACGCACACGACTTGTCTGTAGCGCCTGAGCTTCGCCTCGAGTCCGGCGGGAAGCGGAGAGAGCTGCCGGAGATGAAGATGCGCGACCGCGCGGCCGGTATTCGCGATGTTGCGCGTCGCCTGCCGGATGGTGCCGAAGGTCGACCCCCATCCGACGACGAGAAGCTCGCCCTCCTCGGGGCCTTCGTGGATCAGCGCGCGATCGTTGCGATTGGCGACGCGGGCGATCTTCTCCGCCCTGAGCCGCGTCATCTCTTGATGGTTGGCCGGATCGTAGGAGATGTTGCCGGTGACGGAATCCTTCTCCAGGCCGCCGATGCGGTGGACGAGGCCGGGCGTGCCCGGCGCGATCCATTGCCGCCCGAGTGTTTCCGGATCGCGCGTGAAGGCGGTGACCGGATCGCTGCCGTTCCCGCCGTTGCGGCGAGCGAAGCTGGGGAGATTCGCGATGGAGGGCGTCTCCCACTCGCTGATCGCGTTGGCGAGATAGGCGTCGGAGAGAACGATCACCGGCGTCATCGCCTCGATCGCGATCCGCGCCGCGTCGATCACGGTGTCGAAGCAGTCGCCGGGCGTCGCCGGCGCAAGCACCGGAAGCGGCGCCTCGCCGTGGCGGCCGAAGACCGCCATCTCGAGGTCGGACTGTTCGGGCTTCGTCGGCATGCCCGTCGAGGGTCCGGCGCGCTGCACGTCGAGAACGACGAGCGGCAGCTCGGCCGTGACGGCAAGGCCGATTGCCTCGGTCTTCAACGAAAGGCCGGGGCCGGAAGAAGCCGTGAAGCCAAGTCCGCCGGCGTAAGAGGCGCCGATTGCCGCGCAAGCCGCGGCGATCTCGTCCTCCGCCTGGAACGTGCGCACGCCGGCCTTGAGCTTCGCAAGCGCATGCAGGAGCGCCGAGGCGGGCGTGATCGGATAGGAGCAATAGAAGATCGGCCGCTCGGAGAGCGCGCCGGCGGCGACAACGCCGAGCGCCATCGCCTCGGTTCCCGACGTCATGCGCAGATGGCGCGAGCGGTCGCGCACGCCGCGGACGTCGATCGCCTCCGGAAGCGCGAGCTCCATGGTCTCGCCATAGGCGTAGCCGGCCTTCAACGCCGCACGGTTGCCGCCGAGGAGCGCCGCGTCCTTGGCGAAGCGCCTTTCGATCCAGGCGGTCGTCGCGTCGGGGGATTGTCCGCAAAGCCACAGCGACAGACCAAGCGCCCAGAAATTCTTGGCGCGGCTCCCGTCCTTGCGGCCGAGGCCGAACTCGGCGACCGCCTCCAGCGTGCGCTGCGTCATCGCGACCGGCATCGCGCGGTAGGGCGCGGCGCCGCTCTCGTCGACCGGGCTCTCCTCGAGCCCCGCCTTCGCATAAGCGCGCTCGTTGAAGGCGCCCTCGTCATAGATGACGGTGCCGCCGCGCTTCAGGAACGGAATGTTGGTGACGAACGCCGCGGGGTTGAAGGCGACGAGCACGTCGGCTTCGTCGCCCGGCGTCAAGACTTCGCCCCGCCCGAACTGCACCTGATAGGCCGAGACGCCGAAGCGCGTTCCGGCCGGCGCGCGGATTTCTGCCGGGAATTCCGGCAGCGTCATCAGATCGGCGCCTTCCGAGGCGGCCGCGGTGGCGAACTGATGGCCGGCGAGCTGCACCCCGTCACCTGAATCGCCGGCAAAGCGGACGACGAGCGCCGTCGCGCCGGATCGCGACGCGGTGCGGGGCTCTTCCGCTTCCGCCATTCGTTCGATGGTTTCACCAAGGCTCATGGATGTCTTTGCCGCCTCCGGCCGTTCGCGTTCGTGGAGCTGGCTGAGTTCGCGCGGTCACCTTCTCGGTCCGCGGAGGTCGCCAATAACACCGTAATACGGTATTTTACCATATGCCCCTCTGTTTTCGTCAATTGAAAGCCCGAGAGCAAGGCGACGCCTTCCGGGCAGCCGATTGAATTGAGTATGTTTTTCTCATCGCGGCGGGCTCCGCTGGCAAGCGACGGCAGCATCGACGTAGAATGACGCTCTCATATAGTAGAACGGCGCTCTCATATAAGAGTGGCGACCGCTGGTCCACGGCTGACGATGCCGCCGAAATCTGGAGAGGCCGATGCCCGACCCCGTCGTGAGGCTGCATTCCAAAGGCGGCAGGGAGTTCGACGAGCCGCACCCGGCCGGCTCGAATCGCGCGCGCAACGCAGGGTACTCCCCTTCATGTTGATTGGGTTGAGGGTGTCCGGGTTAACCTTTCTGCGGTTGAGCGGCGGGTTGCGACGCTCGTTGCGCGGCGCTCGGTGAAGAAGGAGTGGCAGGCGGCGTGGCTGGTGAAGGCGATCACGGTGATCGACCTGACGACGCTTTCCGGCGACGACACGCCGGGCCGGGTTGAAAGGCTCTGCGCCAAGGCGCGGACCCCGCTCCGCGCCGACCTGGTGGAAGCGCTCGGCCTGGAGCATATGCCGACGGTCGGGGCGGTCTGCGTCTATCCGACCATGGTCGGGCCGGCGGTGAGGGCGCTGGAAGGCTCCGGCATCCCGGTCGCCTCGGTGGCGACGGGCTTTCCCGCCGGGCTGATGCCGCTGCCGCTCCGGCTTGAGGAGATCCGCTATGCGGTCTCCGAGGGGGCGCGCGAGATCGACATCGTGATCAGCCGCAGCCACGTGCTCAGCCAGAACTGGCAGGCGCTTTATGACGAGGTGCGGGCGATGCGCGAGGCGGCGGGCGCGGCGCATTTGAAGGCGATCCTCGCGACCGGCGACCTGAAGACGCTCCGAAACGTCTACCGCGCCTCGCTGGTGGCGATGATGGCGGGCGCCGACTTCATCAAAACCTCGACCGGCAAGGAGGAGGTGAACGCGACGCTCCCGGTGAGCCTCGTGATGGTGCGGGCGATCCGCGCCTATCTTGAGCTGACCGGGGCGAAGGTCGGGTTCAAGCCGGCGGGCGGCTTGAAGACGGCGAAGGACGCGCTTTCCTGGCTGATCCTGATGAAGGAGGAGCTTGGGCGGGAGTGGATGGAGGCGGAGCTCTTCCGCATCGGCGCGAGCTCGCTGCTCGGCGACATCGAGCGGCAGATCGAGCATTTTGTCACCGGCCGCTATTCCTCCGCCATGCGCCACGCGATGGCGTGAGGCAAAGAACCCAGGCGCCGGCAGGAGGAATCCTTATTATTGCATCCGCGAGATAGGCTTGTGATTTTGCGTGCGCCGCAACATATTGTCGTCAGGGCTGACATTCGATGGCGCGCAAGCGTTTGACATAAGTTGATTTTTCCGCGCGACCCGGACGGGCGACGCGTCAAAGGCAAACGGGCGAAAGTGAGGTGACCATGGATACGAAACCGGTTGGCAACAAGACGGCCACGCTCACGATCGGCAACGAAAGTTGGGACTTCGACATCCTCGACGGCACGACGGGCCCGCAGGTCATCGACATCAGCAAGCTCTACGAAAAGACCGGGCGCTTCACCTACGACCCGGGCTTCACGTCGACCGCCTCGTGCGCGTCCTCCATCACCTACATCGACGGCGACGAGGGCGTGCTGCTCTATCGCGGCTACCCGATCGACGAGCTCGCGGAGAAGAAGGATTTTCTCGAAGTGGCCTACCTGCTCCTTTACGGCGAGCTGCCGACGCCGGAGCAGAAAGCGGATTTCGAGCATCGCGTCACGCGCCACACCATGATCCACGAGCAGATGGCGCGCTTCTACAGCGGCTTCCGCCGCGACGCGCATCCGATGGCTGTCATGTGCGGCCTTGTCGGGGCGATGTCCGCCTTCTACCACGACTCGACCGACATCCACGATCCCTACCAGCGCATGGTCGCCTCGATCCGGATGATCGCGAAGACACCGACCATCGCGGCAAACGCCTTCAAATATTCGATCGGTCAGCCTTTCACCTATCCGAAGAACAGCCTGAGCTACGCCTCCAACTTCCTCAACATGTGCTTCGCCGTGCCGTGCGAGGAATACGATGTGAATCCGGTGCTTGCCCGCGCCATGGACCGCATCTTCATCCTGCACGCCGATCACGAGCAGAATGCCTCGACGTCGACGGTGCGGCTTGCAAGCTCGTCGGGCGCCAATCCCTTTGCCTGCATCGCCGCCGGCATCGCCAGCCTGTGGGGGCCGGCGCATGGCGGCGCCAACGAGGCGGCGCTCAACACCTTCGCCGAGATCGGCAGCAAGGATCGCGTGCCGCAATATATCGCCAAGGCCAAGGACAAGAACGATCCGTTCCGGCTCTCCGGTTTCGGCCACCGCGTCTATAAGAGCTACGATCCGCGCGCCAAGGTGATGCAGAAGACCTGCTACGAGGTCTTGAACGAGCTCGGGGTCAACGACCCGCAGCTGGAAGTCGCGATGGAGCTTGAGCGCATCGCCCTCCACGACGATTATTTCATCGAGCGCAAGCTCTATCCGAATGTCGACTTCTACTCCGGCATTACGCTCCGCGCGCTGGGCTTCCCGAATACCATGCTGACCGTGCTCTTCGCCGTCGCTCGCACCGTCGGCTGGGTGGCGCAGTGGAACGAGATGGTGGAGGACGCGACGCAGAGGATCGGCCGTCCGCGCCAGCTCTATACGGGAGCGACGCAGCGGCACGTCTCCTGAAGCGGCGAGGCGCATCCCAATTCGCTTCCGCTTGCCGTAAGCTCGTCTGATGCGGGACGTCTTCGTCTGCGATCCATTGCGCACGCCCGTCGGCCGCTACGCCGGCGCGCTTTCGCGCGTCAGGACCGACGACCTTGCGGCGGTGCCGATCCGCGCGCTTGTCGAGCGGCACCCTTCGATCCGCGAGCGGGTCGACGAGGTCTATCTCGGTTGCGCCAATCAGGCGGGCGAGGACAATCGCAACGTCGCGCGGATGGCGCTCCTTCTCGCCGGCCTGCCGGAGACGGTGCCCGGCGTCACGCTGAACCGGCTCTGCGCCTCCGGGCTTGACGCGGTCGGGCAGGCGGCGCGCGCGATCCGCGCCGGCGAGATCGAGCTTGCGATTGCGGGCGGGGTGGAATCGATGTCGCGCGCGCCCTTCGTGACGGGGAAGGCGACGGAGGCCTTTCAGCGAAGCGCGGAGACCTATGACACGACGATCGGCTGGCGCTTCGTCAATCCGCTGATCAAGGAGCAATATGGCGTCGAGTCGATGCCGGAGACGGGCGAGAACGTCGCCGAGGAATTCCAGGTGAGCCGCGCCGACCAGGATTCCTTTGCGCTCCGCTCGCAGCAGCGAACCGCCGCGGCGGTCTCTGCCGGGCGATTCCTCGATACGATCGTTCCCGTCGTTGTCGCTGCGCAGAAAGGCGACGCGCATACCGTCGCCGCCGACGAGCATCCGCGTCCCGGCACGACGCTTGAGGCGCTCGCAAGGCTGCGGCCGATCGTCAGGCCCGGCGGCACCGTCACGGCGGGGAACGCCTCCGGCGTGAACGACGGGGCGGCGGCCATGCTTCTTGCCTCGGCCGAAGCCGTCAAGCGACACGGGCTCAAGCCGCTCGCACGGGTGCTCGGCATGGCGTCGGCCGGCGTGCCGCCGCGCATCATGGGGATCGGGCCGGTGCCTGCCGTCGGCAAGCTGACCGAGCGGCTTGGCATCAACGCGACGGCCTTCGACGTGGTGGAGCTGAACGAGGCTTTTGCCAGCCAGGCGCTCGCCTGTCTTCGCCAGTTCGGCATTCCCGACGACGCCGAGCACGTCAACCCGAATGGTGGCGCGATCGCGCTCGGCCATCCGCTCGGCATGTCCGGCGCACGCATCGCCGGCGCCGCCTTGCGCGAGCTTGACCGCCGCGGCGGGCGCTACGCGCTCGCGACGATGTGCGTTGGCGTGGGCCAGGGGGTCGCGATGGCCTTCGAGCGGGTGGATTAGGGGCTACGCCGCAAGCGAATCGGCGGGCTCGGCATTCTCGGCGGCGAACTTCTGCGCCCGTTCGAGCGTCAACGACCAGGTTTGCGTCGACTCCATCCGCCAATCCGTCGGCGGCGATTGCCTGAGCGGCTCGAGGTAGCCGAGATAGGCGAAGAGGATCAGCGCGTCCTCGCGTTTCACGTCGACATGGCAGCGCTTGAAGAGCGCCGCGAGGCGCTTGCCGCGCTCGCCCTGATCGAGGCCCGCACCGGCAAGGATGCGCTGATAGGTGCGCTCCTTGAAGAAGAGGGCGCGCGCGCTTTGATCGAGCCGCGCCGCCTCGGCCTCCGTCACCGCCTTGAGCTTCGCGAAGCGCTCGATCGTCGCCTCGACGTTGACCAGCGCCTCGGTGAAAGGCTTGTAGCCCATTTCCGCCGGCGCATGGAGCTGGGCGACGGCGGCGTCGTCCTCGAGCTCGCCGCGCCGGTAGCGCTCGAATACCGCGCCGACGCCGATCATGCCGAAGTCGGCGCACTCCGCGGCGCGAAGCGCCCCCATGCTCGCGGCGCCGAAGACCTGCACGCCCTGTTCGAGCGCGTAGAGGATCTCCTTGTGCCAGACCGCGGCGATGTCCTCGAAGCGACCGTCGACAAGCCCGATGACGGTCGCGCCCTCGACCACGGCGCGTGCGATGTCGCCCTGCGCCGCCGGGCCGCGGCAATCGATCGCGTCGAAATCGCTCGGCGGGGAAGCGGCCCAATCGGTGCCGTGCAGACTCGGACCGGCGAAGAGGACTTTCATGCCGCACCTGCCATTGCAACAAGGGCGCGGCGGCCGAAGCGTTGGCGGCGCGCGCCCGCCGGGTTCTCAAGCTCGGGAACGACGACCTTGGCGACGGCGAAGCCGGGCGCTTCGCTTTCGAGCGCTACGACGATGACGTTGCCGATGCCGCGCGCGCGAAGGCGGGCCAGGATGAATTCGAGGTTCTCCATGGCGTTGCGCTGGCGGCCGTCGCCGGTTGCGGCGCGTGCCGTCGGGTTGGCACGCAGATATTCGGTGAGATCGGTCTTGAGCTGCGTGCTGTAGAGATTCGGATCGAAATCGTCGCGCGCGCCGGTGATCGAGGTGACGCGGCTTTGCGCCGCCTCGGTGATGGCGCGGATCGCCGCGCGCGCCGGCGATGGATGGCAGCCCATGCCGCTCGAAAGATCGAAGTGCTTCCAGTGCTGCTCGTAACCGTCGAGCTTTGGCGCGATGACGGCGAAGTGGACGGGGACGCCGATGTCGCTGGTGATATCGAAAAGCCGGAGCTGGAAGCCGGTGCGATCGATCTGCGCGCAAAGCCCGGCGACGGCGTCGTCGTCGAGAGAGGCCGGATCGATGCAGCAATCGAAGACGTCCTTGTCGGGGCGGAAGAGCCAGAGCGTGCCGGCGTCGCGCTCCACCCGCTCGCAAAGCCCGTGCACCACCGCCTCAAGCAGGATGTTACCCGAGGCGAGACCGTCGCTCGACTGCCAGAACCGGCCTTCGCCGCCGTTGGTGCCGAGCGAGACGGCCTCGGCCGGCACGAACACCGTCTCCTCCTTCAGAAGATCGTAGCCCTCCGCCCACGCGATCGCTTCCGTCTCGGTGACGAGCGGCGCGCCGCGCGCGATGAGACCGTTGAGCGGCATGGCGCGGTGCCCCTCGGCGGCGAGCTCCCGCATTGAGCAAAAGCGGGTCGGAAGGGCGCACCGCTCCGCCGTTGCGAGCTCGGCCGCCTCCATGATCGCGGAGGCTTGCGCGGCCGGGTCGCTCAGGCCCTTACCCTGGCTGACGGCGAGCGTCTTCGAGTTCGGACGGATCGCCATCCAGACCGGGATGCCGAGGCGGTCGAGCCCGGTGACCTCGGCGAGCCGAGTGATGCCGAAGCGGCTGAAATTCGGGCGCATGCGGGCGACGGTCTCGGCGGCGGGGTTGATGCGGTCGGAGTGCGACTCCGACGGGCCGCGCGCTCGAAGCAGCGCGGCTTCGCTACTGAGATGATCGGGTAGATGCGCTGCCTGCATGGGAAACGTCTCGGGCTCGAATGCGAAATCTGCCGGAATTCAGGCAAAATTTTCCTGTCGAGCGCGGCCGACATCCTCAGGCCAGCCGCGCTCTGGGTCGATTGTCGCGTCGCGATCGTCGGGTCTCAGAGCCCCTCAGAAAGGCGTCGCGTCTCCGTCGGGAGCGACTTAGCGGCTGGGGAAGTACAGGTGCGAGGCCGCAGTCGGGCGCGCCTTCGCAGCGAGGGCGAAATCAACACCCTTCATCGTCGGCAGGTCGGTGTCGACGTGGATCGTGGCGGGGTCCGCCCGCTCCACTGTCCCGGCCTCGAGATCGGCGAGCCAGACCGACTGGTCGTCCTTAAGGCGGAATAGAACTAGGTTCTGCATTTCAAGTCTCCTCTTCTCTCTCCAGTTGACGGTCAGTCAAAGCCTGCTTCTCTCAGGCCTTGTTCGTAGTCTCGCTCGTATTTCAAGTCGCGAATGGGAAGGATCGTGAGCCAGCTTGCCACGCTGAAGTCGGGGTGGACGTCCATCACCTTTTGCACGTACTGCCCGGCCCGTTCGCGTTCCCCGAGCCGCGCCCAGGAAGCCGCGAGCAGACGGTATGCCGGCGTTTGATCGTGCATCGACTGGATGCAGCGGATCGCGTCCTCATATTTGTGCAGATGGAAATTGGCGCCGCCCGCCGCCCACCAGTATTGGTCGGGACAAAGCGGATTGAGTTCGATCGCGCGTTCGATCTTCTGCAGGCCTTCGGCGGGCTCGCATGCGTGCGTTAGCGCATCGCCGAAATCGATCAGCAGATCGGCGAATTGCGGATTGCGCATTTCCGCCTTGCCGAACGCGTCGAGGCATTCGTCGAATTCGCCGACGTAAAGCTTGCAGGCTCCGAGTTCGCGGTAGCCGCGGGCATCGTCGGGGTCGAGCTCCACCGCGCGGTCGGCAAGTCGCTCGGCCTCGACGAGCAAATCCGGATCGCCGCGCGCGAGGAGGACCCATTCAAGCCGTAATGTCCGTGCCAAGCCGCTCAGCGTTGGCACAAATTCGGGCGCCACGCTGAGCGCCGTCTTGAAGGCGCGCCGCGCCCTTCGGATGTTGGGCAGATCGAGGGTGTGCAGGAATCGCTGCCCGACCAGGTAGAGATGGTAGGCCGTCGGGTTCTGCGCGCGCTCGCCGCGCATCAGCTCGGTCCGCTCAACCCGCTCGACCAGCGAGGAAAGAATCTGCGTCGACAGGCTGCGATAACTCTGCACCGTCTGCGCTCGGTTCAGATCATATTGCTCGGTCCACACGATGCGGCGTGACGGCGCGTCGAGCAGCTTCACCGAGAGCCACGGCTCGCCGGCGCGACTTTGCAGCTGCGTCTCGACCGCGTAGTCGATCCCGTAGGCGCTGATCAGGTTCTTCTTGCCGCCGGCACTGAGCTCCATCGCGGTATGCGGCGCGACCACCGACAGCGCACGAAAGCGGCAGAGATTGATGGTCACGTCCTCGATCAGCGATATCGCGACCTGCTGCCTGAAATCCGCCCCGTTGAGGACAAGCGGCGGCAAAATGGTGATCTTCGGCGCGCCGGACCGCTCGGAGGCGGCGTTCGACGATTGCGGCACCAGCGCTTCGGCAAACGGTGCGCGCTGCAGGGCGGCGGGCCGCCTTTCAGGCTCGCTCGGTGGCGGGCTGACCTTCGCCGGCGCGCAGTGTGGCGAGAGCGAATGGTAAAGCTCGACGGTGACAGTATCGGGATCGACCTCTAGCTCTTCGCGCAACCGCTGCTCAAGCCTTCGGTAAACGTCGCGGACTCGGGCCGGCTCCCCGGCTTCGGAAAAGAGCAGCATCAGTGCCCGATGGCCGGTCTCATTGTAGGGGTCGACCTCCACCAGACGCCGCGCCGCGATGCGCAGCGGAATCCGGTCGGCCGTCGGCTCGATCGGCTCCAAACGGCTTGCCACGACACCGACGAACAGGTCGCAAAGCTTGGTGCGCTGCAGCGCCATCCATTCGTTGGATTCGGCCTCTTCCCATTCCATCCCCTCCAGAAGATCGCCGCGAAAGATCTCGCAAAGGGAAACGAGGTCGGCCGTATCGGGTCCGGATATGGTCTTGAGGAACTGCGCGAGGTCGATCACAGCGGAGGCTGCCAGCTCGACATGGTTGTGCTCGCAGCGGATCAACTCGAAGCCGTAAAGCTCCTGTCTCTCGCGGACGCGAAGAAGAAACTTCCTGAGATTGGCCGCAGCGGTTTTGGCATCCGAGTTCGGCCACAGAAACCGTCGGAGCGAACCGCGGCTGACCGGCGCCCCGCCGCCCGACAGAATTATATAGGCAACAAGCGCAAACGTCTTTGCCGGCACCGGAATCGGCCGACCCGCCTCGTTAAGAAGGGCGGGGGGACCGAAGAGTGAGAGCCTGCAAGACATCCCGCAACCAATCTCCCGCAGCGGCTTGCCGCCGTGCCGTTCGTCGCCAGCCGATCCTAAGCAGAGGGGCTCAGCAAGGATTATTCCAGGCAAACGATAGTGAGGCGTTAACCATGTGTAAATTCGCCCCCGATGCGGACGGGCACGGAGCCGTCACGATCATGCCACGCCGAGCCACGCTGCGGGCACGCGCTCCATCCTCATATCGCGCAAAAGAATGCGACGAGGCCACATGGAACGAACCTATACGATCCTCCTCGACCGGGGTGGAACATTCGCGACGCGGCGGCGGGGGGGAACCGCGTTCGAGCAACCGATTGAATCGGCTTCACGATTGCTGGCCGAGCCCCCGCGTCCGGTCGTCCACCGCGAGAAGCTCACGGCGCAGGAGCTGCAGGAGCTTGCCCAGGAGCCGGACTTCGTGGCCGCGGCCGAGATCATGCACACGCGGCTCCTCGCCCCGCTTCCGGAGGATGACCTCGAGCGGGGGGTGACGTCCGCCGGCGGACGGCGGCGGCAGTCCTGGGGGATTGGCGCGGTCGGCGCCGACCATTCCAAATATTCCGGCGCCGATGTGACGGTCGCCGTGCTCGACACCGGGATCGATGCCGGACATGCCGCCTTTCGCGGTGCCGGCCTGGTCGAGAAGGATTTCACCGGGCTCGGCAATGGCGACACCGACGGTCACGGCACGCACTGCGCCGGCATCCTTTTCGGGCGGAACGTCGATGGTGTCCGGATCGGCGTTGCGCCGGGCGTGCGGCGCGCCTTGATTGGCAAGATCCTCGGGCCCGCCGGCGGCAATTCCGACATGCTGGTTCGCGCCATCGCCTGGGCGCACGAGCAAGGCGCGCGCGTGATCGCAATGTCGGTCGGCTTCGACTTCGCGGCGACCGTGGCGCGGCGCATCGAGGAGGGCTGGGTCGGCGAGATGGCGACGGCGGTCGCGCTCGAGGCCTACCGCGCCAATCTGCGCCTGCTCGATCGTCTGCTGCGGATGCTGCGCATGCAGGAGCCGTTCACCGGCGGAGCCATCATGGTCGCTGCCGCCGGCAACGATTCGAGCCGCGGGCTTGACGGAGAATTCGTTATGACCGCGTGCCCGCCCTGCGGTTCCGACAAGATCGTGGCGGTCGGCGCGTTCGACCCTTCCGCTGCGGGCGCCGGCTGCCGCATCTCACGCTTCTCCAACTGCGGCGTGGAAATCGTGGCCCCGGGCGCCGCGATCGTCTCCGCTGCGGCAGGCGGCGGATTGAAAGCACTAAGCGGAACCAGCGTGGCCGCACCGCACGTGGCGGGCGTGGCGGCACTGTGGTGGCAGGCCGTCAAGCAGTCCGAGTTGCCGGCGAATGCCACGCTGGTTCGCGGAAAGCTTTTGGCGAGCGCCGAGAGCAGGGGCTTTTCCCCTTCCGTCTATCCGGGCGAGCGCGGGGCGGGACGCGCCTTGGCGCCGCGCGACGGCATGTCGGTCACGCCGGCGAAATCGGCGCCGCGCCTGGAGGCCGCCGAGCGCTTTGGCCGCGGCGATGTCGTCTGGGCCGCAGGCGGCATTCAGCGGGCAATTGGCGGCGATTTCGAGCCGATCTCGACCGATGTCGGCGGTGTACACTCCGGCTGGCCGGGCGGCGGTCGCCTCTGTTGAGGCTTGTCACGCTTTTGCCACGCCTCCCGGGGTTGAATGCCACGCAGGCGGAGTCCGGAGGAAAGAAGTGGCCGCGGAAGCAAGTTTCGCACTTTCGCTCGACGTGGTGCGGGCTAAGATTTTCTACCTCGCTTGCGACGTGGAGACGGTAAGCCCGCCCGCGGCGATGCTTCTGCGTGCAGTCGCGGATGCTATCGAGGAAGGTGGCCCCGGCGGGTTGGTCAGTGCGGCCCAGAACGGGAATGGCCACGTGTCGCCGCTCTTCCCGCAGGTAGAGAATCTGCACCAGCTCGGCTCTCGCTTGCGAGAGTGCGTGCCAGGCTCAGAAAGGCCTCTCGGAGTTGCGAACTCGCAATCCGGCCATAAGCGCTGAGGAGCTCCCGTTCGCCTGCAAGCGTCGATAGGTCCGCCTGCGGCGGGGCGCCAAGAGCAGCCCCTATTGTCTTGGTTTCGCTGAAGAAATAGCTGAGAGGCGAGCCCAGCGCCACGCCGATCAACGCCAACCTGTCGGCGCCCACCCGCGTGTCGCCGCTTTCAAATCCCGCCATCGCCTCGGGCGTCACACCGATGATTTCGCCGAGGCGCGCCCGTGTGAGGCCGCATTGCTTCCGCCGCAGACGAATCCGTGACCCGATCCGACAGTCACAAGAGGTCGACGTCGCACCCATCGCGTCCCTTTCCGAAGCCGTGCGGGCTCCGCGCCGCTTTATCGGACGTGCTCGTTCCGCACCGAGCGCCTGCAACCTGTATTACTCTTCAAGACCTGAAAAGTCCACCGCAGCTTGCACAAAGGGCGGTGCTGAAGGGCTACGATCGCAGGAAGCGTCGGTGAGTGGCGGCTGCCGGCCTCACGGATTGGATCGCGGAGTGGAACATGCGATGACCACCTCTTCGCGACGCCGCATCCGGGCGGCTTCACGCGGAAAAGGCGGGGAGGGCAGGCGGTGGCGGAAGCTGCGCGCGGGACGATCTTGCGGCCGGAAGCGACCGTTTTCCTGAAATCACCTGGGGCGCGCTGGTGAGCGATGTCGCGGAGGTCAGGCGCGGCAGCACGGCGCTTCTCCTCAGCATCCCGCACACCGGCACCGAAATCCCGTCCGAGATCGAAGCCGGCCTCGTTTCGCGATGGCGGGCGCGCAAGGACACGGACTGGTGGATTGAGCGGCTCTATGACTTTGCCGCCGGCATGGATGCGACGATCATCCGCGCGACGCATTCGCGAACCGTGATCGACGTGAACCGCGATCCGCGCGGGGCATCGCTTTATCCGGGGCTGGTGACGACAGCCCTCTGCCCGACGGAGACGTTCGACGGCGAGCCGCTTTACAGGCCCGACTGCGCGCCGGACCGGAGCGAGATCGAACGCCGCCGGCACCTCTATTTCGACCCCTACCACGCGGCACTCGATGACGAGATCACGCGCCTTCGCCAGACGCACGCCAATGTCATCCTCTACGATTGTCATTCGGTCCGCTCGCGGGTCCCGCGGCTCTTCGAAGGCGAGCTGCCGCACATGAACATCGGCACGAACGATGGCGAAAGCTGCGACAGAGGCTTTTCGCACGTCGTGCAGGCGGTCTGCGACGCCTCCGGATTCTCCTGGGTCGTCAACGGCCGTTTCAAGGGCGGCTACATTACGCGTCACTACGGCCGCCCGGCGCTCGGAGTCCACGCGATCCAGATGGAGCTGGCCTGCCGCTCGTACCTCGCCGAGCCGGTCCCTAGCGTGAGCGACACGGACTGGCCCGCTCCTTATGACGAGGTGAAGGCTGCGAAGATGCGTCATGTCTTGCGATCGATCCTGAAGACCTGCCTTTCCTTCGCTCGTCGCGGCACCGTTACGAGGATTGCATGACCGGCATTACCTGAAGGACGTTACGCCGACGCGCCGGCTCCGCGCCAAGAGCGGATCAGCGTTTCACGTTAGATAGTCCGCATCTCATTGTTTCATCGCAATTGCGGACGGAAAACCGGGTCCACTTTTCCTGGAATTGCTAACTCGGAGATCGCGCGGTCGAAACGCCTGCCGGGCGAAGCTCTGCGCCGTCGAGCCCGAACGGCTCGTCGAAGCCGAGCGCCTTCAGATCGTGCGTCTCGACGCCGTAATTGAAAACGAAGGTGGTCGCGCCCACCTTGCGCGTGCGCACGCCGGCGGGAAGCACGATGGTCTTGAGCCCGGCAAGCTCTGCAAGCTTCCGCGTGACTCGGCCCTGCGCGATGTCGTCGCAAAGCCCGGCGAGATAGAAGATGCGCTCGTGTCCCACAAGCAGCGGCCAGCCGTCTTCCGACTCGAAGAGCACCTCCGCGCGCGTCTCCACTTTTTCGCGCCACATCACGATGTCGCCGCCGTCCTTGACCGGTACGGGAACGTTGTCGGGCAGGCTCTCGACGCGCACGACCTTGACCTCGAGAAGCTCGGCGGGGAGGTCGGGCGGCAGGCCGGCCGGGATGTGAAAATCCTTCGTCTTCGAGCCCGCGCGCGGGCCGATGACGACGCGACCCTTGGCGCGCGCGAGCGCTCCGGTCAGCGCCTCCGTCCAGGCGAAGAGCGCCGGCACGAAGATGAGCTTGTAGCCGGCAAGATCCGTCGCCGTGGCCGAGACGATATCGACGTCGAGGCCGAGTCGCCGCAATTGCCGGTATTGCGCCGCGGCGGCGCGGAAATGGTCAAAACCTTCTGCGTGCGGCTCGATCTCCCAGGCCCATGCGCTTTCGTAGTCGCAGACGATGGCGCATGTCGCCTTCGCCGGCGGCTCAAGATCGAGCGCGGCGATTTCGCCCGCGACCTTCCGCGCCTCGGCGAGCCCCGGCGCCGGCTTGTCGTCTGGTCGGATGAGCCCCGAATGCATCTGCTCCTGCGCATAAGGCACCTGCCGCCAGCGGAAATAGGAGACGCACTCCGCGCCGTGCGCGAAAGCCTCCCAGGTCCACAGCCTGACCATGCCCGAAAGCGGGTCGGGATTGCTCGGCGCCCAGTTCACGGGGCCGGGCTGTTGCTCCATGACCCAGAAGCGGCCCTTGCCGACGGCGCGGTAGAGATCGTGGTGAAAGGCCTGCAGATCGGGGTCGCCTTGCCTTGCGTAGTGGGCCTTGCGCTCGGGCGATCCGCCGCGGCTCGAAAGCTGGCCGATCGGATAGGAATCCCAGCTTGCGAAATCGAGGTCGTCGCCGAGCTTGAAATGATCGAAACCCGTCATGCCGCCCATGAAGTTGCTGGCGATTGGCACCTTCGGCGTGATCGACCTCAGCACATCCGCCTGGACCTTGTTGAAGGCGACGACCTGGTCCGACGAATAGCGCCGGAAATCGAGCCAGTGCGTCGGGCTCGCCTCGGCTGGAGTGAGGTTCGGAAGTTCGACCTGGTCGAAGTCACGGTAGTTCATCGACCAGAAGACGTTGCCCCAGGCGGCGTTCAGCGCATCGATCGAGCCGTATTTCGTCGCGAGCCATTCGCGAAATCCGGCAAGCGCCGCGGCCGAGAAGGAAAGCGCGGTGCCGTGGCAGCCGTATTCGTTGTCGACCTGCCAGGCCGCGAGACCGGGGTGCCGCTTCACCGCCGAGGCGACGAGCGTCGCGATCCGCGCGCACTCGGTGCGGTAGCCGCGATGCGAGAAGCAATAGTGCCGGCGCGATCCGAATTTCCTGACGTGCCCCTCCGCGTCGACCGGCAGCATGTCGGGCATCCGCGCCACAAGCCAGCGCGGCGGCGCGGCCGTCGGCGTCCCGACGACGACCTTGAGACCGCGTTGATGCAGTGTGTCCATGACGCGGACGAGCCAGTCGAGGCGGAGCTTGCCGGGCTCGGGCTCGATCCGGCTCCAGGCGAATTCGCCGATGCGCACGTAGCTGATGCCGGCCTCCGCCATTCGCCGCGCATCGGCCGCCCACAGGCGCTCCGGCCATTGCTCGGGATAGTAGCAGACGCCGAGCGCGGGCTTCATGCGCCGCCCCCCGATACGCTGCGTTGCAGCGTTTGAACGAGAGAAGGATCGAGCGCCCGGCGGCGGCCGGGATCGAACGGCCCAAGATCGAGGTGTGCCGCAGCGCCGTCGACGATCATCTCCGCCATCGCTTCGCCGGTGGCGGGTGCGTTCAGTATCCCCCACACGCTGTGGCCGGTCGCGACATAGGCGCCCTCGACGCCCGGCACCCGCCCGATCAGAGGCAGCCCGTCTTCGGTGAGTGGGCGGTAGCAGGCCTGCCGAGCAAGGATCGGCGCGTCGCGGAGCGCCGGCGAGAGGCTCATGCAGATCGCGGTCAGGCGCTCGATCGCGCCGGAATCGGGCCGCACGTCGGCAGGATCGACCGGCACCGGGCTTTCGCTCGATATCGCGCAGACATAGGTCGTTCCGTCGGGCCGCGGAAAGACTTCCGGTGTCGAGACGGCGCCGTTCGCCTCGCGAAATTCCAGGAAAAGCGCATCGGCCGAGATTTTCACGCCGGTGTCGAAGACGAGGCTGTGCCCCTTCATCCCGAACACGGCCGGAAGCGGCAGCCAGCGCGCCGCGAGGATCGACCACGGTCCCATGGCGATTACGACCGCGTCGCCGTCGACAGTCGCGCCGTCGACCTCAACGCCGCGCACCTTTCGGCCGTCGGCGTCGATGGCGATGCCGGTCACTTCGCCGCGCAGGAGCTTGCCGCCGCGCGCTTCCGCCGCGCGCATCATCGCCGCGGTGAAAAGGGCGGGGTGGACCTGCGCGGTGGTTTCGGGAGAGCCGAGACGGCCGTCGAGCGTCACGCGCTCGGCGAGCCAGCCGATCTCCGATCCGCCGCGACGCCCGGCGCTCTCCCCCGCGCTTGCAAAACCGCCATGCGTCGTGAGCCGGCGATATCCCCAGTCGTCGTCGATCGCATCGGCAAGGGTGGCGTGCAGCACGAAGCTCCGCCGCGCGAGCGATTGCAAAGGCGTGCCGTCACACCAGTTGAGCGCGAGGAAACCGCCGGACTTGCCGGAGGCCGCGCAGGCGACGCCGGTCCGCTCGATCACGACCGCCTCCGCGCCAAGGCGGCTCAGAAAGTAGGCAATCGAGGCGCCGATTACGCCGCCGCCGCAGATGAGAACCCGCATGACGCATACCTTGTCGGAAGGAGACGCGCTTCGCCAGATCGTTCGCATGTCTAGCGCGCCGCCGCGCGCTTTTTGCGACAACGGAAATGCGGCTGAGCGCCTCAGCCCTTCGCCGCGGCGCTTTCGGCGGTCACTCCGCTTCGAAGCCGAGATAGGCCGCGCGAACCGCGGGGTCGCTCGCAAGTTCGCCTGCCGGGCCCTCCCGCACGATCTCGCCTTCCTCCATGACGTAGCCGCGGTCGGCGACGCTGAAGGCGGCGAAGACATCCTGCTCAACCAGGAAGATCGTGACCGACTGGCTGCGAATTTCGGCGAGGATGTCGAGCAGCTGGTCGACGATCACCGGCGCGAGCCCGAGGCTCATCTCGTCGATCATCAGGAGCCGCGGTGCTGCGACGAGCGCGCGCGCAAGCGCGCACATCTGCTGCTCGCCGCCCGACATGTTGCCGGCGAGCTGCCGCCGCCGTTCGGCGAGGATCGGGAAGAGCTCGTAGACGCGCGCGAAACTTTCGGCGACGGCGGCTTTGTCGGCACGCTTGCTCGCGCCGATCTGAAGATTTTCCTCCACCGTCATGCGGCCGAAGAGCTGCCGCCCCTCCGGCACCTGCACGAGACCGCGCGAAAAAGCCTGCTCCGGCGTCAGCGGCAAGATGTCCTCGCCGCCGAAGCGAAGCGTGCCGCGCGCGCCGACGACGCGCGAGATCGCTCTGAGAAGCGTCGTCTTCCCGGCGCCGTTGTTGCCGACGAGCGCGACGATCTCGCCTTCGTTGACGACGAGATCGACACCGAAGAGGACCGGCGTTGCGTCGTAGCCGGCCGTGAGCCCGGCAATCTGCAACAGCGGCTTTTGCGGGCTCACGCGCGCCTCTTGCCGAGATAGGCTTCGATCACCCGCGGGTCCTCGAAGACCGTCGCCGTATCGCCCTCGGCGATCATCTCGCCATGCGCGAGCACGATGACGCGGTCGGCGAGCCGCCGGACCGCCTTCATCACGTGCTCGATGATGAGGATCGTGACCCCGCGTTCGCGCACTTTTCGGATGAGTTCCACGACCTCGTCGATCTCGACCGCGTTCAACCCCGCCATCACTTCGTCGAGGAGCAGAAGCTTCGGATGGAGCGCCAGCGCCTTGGCGAGCTCGAGGCGCTTGCGATCAGGGCCACCGAGCGCGTCGGCGCGCTGATAGGCACGCGCGCCGAGACCGGTGAAGGTCAACAGCTCGAGCGCCTGCTTCTCCGCCGTCACGCGCTGATGCTCGCCACCGTGAAACCCGAAGAGCGCGCCGACGGTGACGTTCTCGAGCACGGTCAGCCCCGGAAAGGGCTTCATCACCTGGAAGGTGCGGGCGATGCCGAGCCGGGCGCGACGGAAGCTCGCCATCCGCGTGATCGAGGCGGCCTCGAAGCGGATTTCGCCTTCGTCGGCGGAAAGCGTCCCGCTGATCATGTTGACGAGCGTCGTCTTGCCCGCGCCGTTCGGGCCGATCAGCGCCAGGATCTCGCCCTGCGGCAAGGTGAAGCTCACATGGTCGACCGAGACCAGGCCCTGGAACCGCTTGGTGAGATTGCGCGCTTCGAAGAGGGGCGCGGCATTCATAGCCGGTGCTCGCGGACATTCTTGAGGAGGTAGCGCGGGCCTTCGTTCCAGATGCCGCCGATCAGGTTGGCGATGCCGCGCGGCATGAAGATGACCGAAAGCACGATCACCAGCCCGAAGAGGAGCGCCGCGGCAGTCGAAATCTGGTTCGCCAGGACCTCGTAGACGGCGGAGAGGATGAACGCGCCGAGGAGAGGCCCGAACACGGTTCCCGGCCCCCCGAACATCGCCATGATCACCATCCTGACGTTGAGCGTCAGATCGAACGCGCTCGCCGGATCGATGAAGGTGATCCAGTAGGCGTTGATGCCGCCGGCGATCGCCGTGAAGAGCGCCGAGAGCACCAGCGCCAGGGTCTTGTAGAGCGTTGTGTTGACGCCCATCGAGGCGGCCGCGTCTTCGTCCTCGCGAATGGCGATCAGCCCCATGCCGAAGCGGCTCTTCG
This sequence comes from uncultured Alphaproteobacteria bacterium, assembly GCA_963750115.1. GTDB lineage: Bacteria > Pseudomonadota > Alphaproteobacteria > Rhizobiales > Afifellaceae > DASWJZ01. The sequence goes on from CAVVPM010000003.1 coordinate 171,354, forward strand.
CGATCCATGCGACCGTCAGCGTCGCCGCGATGACGAGCGCGAGGGCGAGCTCGTAGAACATGTTGTCGGCGCGGGTCAGCGGCAGGATGAGGCCGATATTGGCGCCGGCGATCGGAAGATTGGAGATGATCGCGGCCATGGCGGCGGAGACGCCGAGCGTCGCGATGGCGAAATAATGCCCCTTCAGCCGGAGCACCGGCAGCCCGATCAGAAACGCGCAGAGCATCGCAAGCACGGCGCCGAGTGCGAGCCCGACCCCGAACGGCAGATGGAATTGCGCCATCGCGATCGCCGTTCCGTAGGTGCCGAGACCGTAGAAGACCGAGTTGCCGAATGACGGGTATCCGGTGAAGCCGCCGATGATGTTCCAGGACTGCGCGAGCGTCGCGAAGAGGAGCGCGTTGATTCCGTATTGGATGAGGACCGCGTCGCCGAAAAGCGGGGCGGCGGCGAGGAGGAGGGCGGCGGCAATCGCCGCGATCCAGATCCAGCGCCGCATCACGCCGCCCTGAGCGCCTTCGTCGGGCGCAGCACCAGGATGACGACGAGGAGCCCGAAGCTGATGACGTCGGCATAGGTCGGGCCGAGATAGAGCGAGGCGAGCAACTCGGCGATGCCGATGACAAGCCCCGCAAGGATGACCGAGAACGGATTGTCGAGCCCCCCGATGACGGCGATGACGAAGGATTTTGCCGTCAGGCTCACGCCGACATAAGGCGTCAGGTGCGAGATCATGCCGTAGAGCCCGCCGGCGGCGCCGGCGAGTGCTGCGCCGATGCCGAAAGTGACGGCATAGAGCTGCCGCGGATTGACGCCGTAGAGCCGCGCCGCCGTCAGGTTCTGCGCCGTCGCGCGGATCGCGCGGCCGAGCGGCAGCCGCGCGAGCACGACCCACAAGGCCGCGGCCAGGATCCAGGCGATGAGGAAGGCCGCGAACCGCGCGAGCGGAATGGTGATGCCCGCTAGCGTGACGTTGGCGCCGGCATAGCTCGGGTTGATGGTGCGAAAATCGGCACTGAAGACGAGGAGCGCGAGATAGGTCAGAACGACGTCGAGCCCGAACGTGATGAGGAGCGTATTAAGCTGTGCCGAGCGGATGATCTGGTTCAAGACGACGATCTGCACGAGATAGCCGAAGGCGAACATGACGAGCATCGCGATCGGCAGGGCCGCGAAAGGATCGATGCCGGCAAGCGTGAAGAGGTAGTAGGTGGCGTAGCCGCCGAGCATGATGAAGGCGCCGTGGGCGAGGTTGACGATGTTAAGGACGCCCCAGACGAGCGCCATCCCGAGCGCCATCAGCCCGTAGAGCCCGCCGAGCAGGATGCCGTTGACGATGATCTGAGCGAGCAGCATGCGGTGGCCCCGAAACGTCCGCCGCCGGCATTGCGGCGACGGACAACGGCTCCGAACTCGAGATGCCGGCCTAAAGGGCGGCCGTCGCGGCTACCGGCCGCTCCATTCCGGCGTCGGGTATTGCGGCTTGTTCAGGAAGTCGGTCGAGTAGACCGGAACGACCTTGCCGTCCTGCACCTGGATCACGACCTGCGGCAGCACGATCTGGCCGTTGTCGCCGTATTTGATGTGCGCGTAGAGGCTGTCGAAGTCGACCGACGCGATGGCGTCGCGCGCCTTGGCGGGATCGAGCGATCCGGCCTTGGCGAGGGCGACGGCGTAGGTCTCGACGTCGGCGGCGCCTGAGGCGGCATGATAGTCCGGGTCGTAACCGAACTTGTCCTTGTAAGTCTTGGCAAAGTCGGCGGCGTTACCGAACCACGGGTCGGTGAGGCTTGCCTCAGGCAGCCAGGTGGTCATCCCGAAAGCGTAGTTGGCATCGTTCCCGAGCGAGGAGCGGAAGTCGGCCGTCGGCACGCCGACCGTCAGCGCGTAGAGCTTCACGTTGACGTCGAGGCTCTTCATCTGGCGGATGAAATTCAGCGCGTCGGTCTCGTGCCCCGTCCACAGGATGACGTCGGGCGCCTTCGATTTGATGAGGCTCAGGATGGAGGAGAATTCGCCGTTGCCGTCGGCGAATTTCTCATCGACGACGAGGTTCAGCCCGGCGTCCTTGAGGTGCGCGCGCGTTCCCTTGGCGACGGAGACGTCGAAGCTGTCGTCGGCCGCGACGAGCGCCACGCTCGCCGGTTTCGGATCGAGCTTGCCCAGCATCTCGATGGTCGAGGCGTAATAGTCGCCGGCCGGCGGCAGCGTGCCGAAAATGTATTTGTAGCCGCGCGAATAGATCTGCCCCGAGGCGCCGCCGCCCTGCACCATGGGAATCTGATATTTCTCCGCGACGGAGCTGTCGTCGAGGGCGAAATTGCTGGCGAAGGGGCCAAGCAGGAAGTTCACCTTGTCCGACGTCACCAATTGCGTGTACTGGCGCACGCTGAGGGTCACGTCGGACTGATTGTCGTAGAGCTTCAGCGCGAGCTTGTAGGTTTTGTCGCCAACCTTGACGCCGCCTTTGGCGTTGATGGTGTCGATCGCGAGCTGGTACGCGTCGGCGTAGTAGCGGCCCGTATTGGCCTGCGTGCCGGTCTGCTGGACCGAAGCCCCGAGCGTGATCACGTCGTCGGCGGCAAGTGCCACGGCCGAAGCCGAAATCAACAGGGCCGGCGCCAAGAGAAATCGTTGCGAGCGAATGCTTCATCTGCTGTTTGCCTCCTGTTCTAGCGCCCGTACATATAAGTGACGCTTGCCTTGTCGATCGTATTGAAATGCAGGTTGAAGCCGACGACCGCGCCGGAGGTGTTCTGGTCGATGTCGAGCTTGTCGGCCTTCACCGCAAAGAGCGTGACGATGTAGTGGTGCGGGCTGTCGCCTTGCGGCGGGCAGGGGCCGAAGTAGGCCGACGTGCCGGCGTCGTTCCGCGCCTCGACGGCGCCCGCGGGGAGCCCCGGATGACCCGTCGTGCCCGCGCCTTCAGGCAGGCTGGTGGTCGACGGCGGCATATTGACGACGAGCCAGTGCCAGAAGCCGCTGCCGGTCGGCGCGTCGGGATCGTAGATCGTCAGCGCGAGGCTCTTGGCGTCCGCCGGAACGTCCTTCCATTCGAGCGGCAGCGACAGGTTCCCGCCGCTGCAGCCGAACCCGTTCGCCACGTATTTGTCCGGGATCGTGCCGCCGCCTCCGATGGCGGGGCTTGAAATCTCGAACGCCGCCGCCGGGCTCGCCGCGACGAGCATCGCCAACGCAAGAAGCGCCTTCATCTGCGTTATCCTCCCCAGGTTCTTTCTTCAGGCTTGCCAGCAGCATCGGACTTTTCAGCTGGCGCCGCAACCCGGCCGCGAACCCGCGCTTGCCGCGGAACCCGCGACACACTGCGGTTTCGCACTTCATCGCAATCCCGTCTTCCTTGCTTCAATTATCCAAATGTGCTTGTAGAGTCGCATGATTGAAGAGAAAGACGCCGTCGACCGTCTCGGTGCGCTTGCGCATCCGGCGCGGCTGCAAGCGTTCCGGCTTCTCGTCGCCGCCGGTCCCTCCGGTGTCGCGTCAGGCGTCATTGCGGAAGAGCTGAACGTCGCGCCGACCGCGATGTCGTTTCATCTGAGCGCGCTTGAGCGCTCCGGCCTCGTCGCGGCGCGGCGCGAGGGCCGCAACGTCTTCTATGCCGTCGAGTTCGAGAAGGTTCGGGCGTTGCTTGCTTTTCTGACCGAGGATTGCTGCGGCGGCCGGCCCGAGCTCTGCGGTGCCCCGCCCGCCGCGGCGAAGAAGCGGCGGAAGGAGGTGAAGGTATGAGCGAGCATGTCTACAATGTCCTCTTCCTTTGCACCGGCAACTCGGCGCGTTCGATCATCGCCGAAACGGTCATGAACCGATACGGGCAGGGGCGCTTTCATGCGTTCTCGGCGGGCTCGCATCCGAAAGGGAGCGTGCATCCCTACGCGATCGATCTTCTGCGCAATCTGAACTATCCGACGGACGGCCTTCGCTCGAAGAGCTGGGATGAGTTCGCCGAGCCCGGCGCGCCGGTGATGGATTTCGTCTTCACCGTCTGCGACGACGCGGCGAAGGAGACCTGTCCGATCTGGCCCGGCCAGCCGATGTCCGCGCATTGGGGCGTGCCCGACCCGGCGGCGGTCGAAGGGACGGAGGCCGTGAAGCGCGCCGCCTTCGCCGAGACCTGCCGGATGTTGACCAACCGCATCGCCGTCTTCGTCAGCCTCCCGCTCGCGAGCCTCGATCGGCTGTCGCTGCAGAAGCGTCTCGACGAGATCGGCAAGCGCCGGGAAGCTCCCGCACCAGCGTCGGCCTAAGCCGGGCCGCCATGGAGCGCTTCAGCCTCGCGCGCCGTCTCGCCGCCGAGGCGCTCGGCACGGCGTTCCTCGTCGCCGCCGTCGTCGGCTCCGGCATCATGGCCGACCGGCTGACCGACGACCGGGCGTTGGCTCTCCTCTGCAACACGATCCCGACCGGCGCCATCCTGGTGGTGCTGATCACGGTGCTCGGCCCGATCTCGGGCGCCCATTTCAATCCCGCCGTCACCCTGGCGATGGGGTTCAAGGGCAGCACGACGCTCCGCGACGGCGTCGCCTATGTCGCGGCGCAGATCGCCGGCGGCATCGCCGGCACGTTCGCCGCGCATTTGATGTTCGAGTTGCCGCTCCTTGAGGCGAGCACGACGGTCAGGACCGGGGTCGGGGAGTGGTGGGCGGAGATCGTCGCGACCTTCGGCCTGGTCGCGGTCATCCTCGGCGGGCTGCGCTTCCGGGCGGCGGCGATCCCCTGGCTCGTCGGCCTTTACATCACGGCGGCCTACTGGTTCACCGCCTCCACGTCCTTTGCCAATCCCGCCGTCGCCATCGCGCGCGCCATGACGAATACCTTCTCCGGCATTCGCCCGCTCGATTTGCCGGGCTTTATTCTGGCCGAGCTCGCGGGAAGCACGCTCGCGTTCGTCTTCTTCGCCTGGCTGTTTCGGCCGATGCCCGAGGAATTTCCGGTGCCGGCCGAGGCGCCGATCGCGCGCCGCAGCGCCGCGAGGCGCCGCGCGGTCGCGGACGGGTAAGTCCCGCCGCCCTCTACATCACGCTGCGCCGTCGAGGCCCTTATCCGGTTGCGCAGGCTTGTCGCCGCGCAGCGCCACGTAGATCGCCGGAATGACGAGCACCGTCAGTGCGGTCGACGAGGCAAGGCCGAAGAGAAGCGAGATCGCAAGGCCCTGGAAGATCGGGTCGGCAAGGATGACCGCCGCGCCGATCATCGCCGCGAGCGCCGTCAGCAGGATCGGCTTGAAGCGGATCGCGCCGGCTTGCAGCAGCACCTCGAGGAGCGGCCGGTCCGGAGCGCGCGCATTGCGGATGAAGTCGGCGAGCAGGATCGAATTCCTGACGATGATTCCGGCGAGCGCGATGAAGCCGATCATGGAAGTGGCCGTGAACGGCGCATGGAAGAGCCAGTGCCCGAGCATGATGCCGATGAAGGTGAGCGGGATCGGCGTCAGGATGACGAGCGGCAGCTTGAACGAGCCGAACTGCGCGACCACCAGGATATAGATGCCCAGAATCGCCACCATGAAGGCCGCGCCCATGTCGCGGAACGTGACCCAGGTCACCTCCCATTCGCCGTCCCACAGAAGCGTCGAATGCGATTCGTCGTCCGGCTGTCCGTGCAGCTTGATTGCCGGCTTCGGCACGCTCCCCCAGTCGGCCTTGGCGATGGCGCTGTCGACCGCGAGCATGCCGTAGATCGGCGCCTCGTACTCGCCGGCGAGCTCCGCCGTCACCATCTCCGCCGTGCGCCCGTTGTGACGGAAGATCGGGTACGAGGCCGGCTCGCGCGTCACCGAGACGACATCGCCGAGCTCGACCACGGAGCGCTCGCCGGGAATGACGTTGGCGGGCACGGGCGTCGAAAGCGTCGCCTCGCTCTATTCTCTCCGCGCCCTTCGGCAGCGCGATCACGATCGGGATCGGCTGCCGTCCGCCGCCGCGATGCGAATAGCCGACGGTCTTGCCCTGGAAGAGCGCGTCGATCGTGTCGTACACGTCGCTCTGCTCGACCTTGTAATATTCGAGATTGTCCTGGTCGATGCCGACCCGGACGCGCGTCGCCTGCGTGCCGTAGGAAATCGTCGACGTCGACGATGAACGGAATGCGCTTGAAGATTTGTTCGACCTTGGCGGCGACTGCCCTTCGTGTCGCCGCGTCGGGACCGTAGATTTCGGCAAGCAGCGTCGAGATCACCGGCGGACCGGGCGGCGGCTCGACCACTTTCAGCGTCGTGCCTTCGGGAAGTGCGAGGCCGGCGATCTTCTGGCGGATTTCGAGCGCGATCGCGTAACTCGCGCGGGCTCGCTCGCCCTTCGGCGTCAGGTTGATCTGCACGTCGCCCTGTTCGGGGCTTGAGCGCAGATAGTAGTGGCGGACAAGGCCGTTGAAGTCGAACGGCGCCGCCGTGCCGGCATAGGTCTCGAACGAGACGATCTCCGGAATCGGCGCGAGCCGATCGACGATCATCTGCAGCGCGCGGTCGGTGTCCTCGACGGCAGAGCCCTCCTTGAGGTCGACGACGACCTGCAGCTCCGACTTGTTGTCGAACGGCAAAAGCTTCACCGCGACGCTCTTCGTATAAAAGAGCGAGAGCGACGCAAGCGTCGCGATGCCGACGAGGATCAGGAAGGTCCAGGCGCGTCGCCGCGATAGAAGAATGGGGCGGGCGACGGCAATATAGGCGCGCCCGAGCCAGCCCGACCGCGTGCGCGTGCGGCGCGGCCGCGGCGCCGTCCTTGCGGCTGACCCGCAGCATCAGCCAAGGCGTCAGGATCACGGCGACGAAGAAGGAGAAGAGCATCGCGGCGGACGCGTTCGCCGGGATCGGGCTCATATAGGGGCCCATCATGCCGGAGACGAAGAGCATCGGGAGGAGCGCCGCCACCACGGTCAGCGTCGCGACAATGGTGGGATTGCCGACCTCGGCCACCGCATTGATCGCGGCTTCCGCGCGCGAGCGGCCGTCGCGCATCGCCCAATGGCGCGCGATGTTCTCGATCACCACGATGGCGTCGTCGACGAGGATGCCGATTGAGAAGATCAGGGCGAAGAGGCTGACGCGGTTCAGCGTGTAGCCCATCAGCCACGATGCGAAGAGGGTCAAGAGGATCGTCGTCGGGATGACGACCGCGACCACCACCGCCTCGCGCCAGCCGATCGCGACGGCGACGAGGATCACGATTGAGACCGTGGCAAGTCCGAGATGAAAGAGCAGCTCGTTCGCCTTTTCGTTGGCGGTCTCGCCGTAATTGCGCGTGACCATCATCTGGACGTCGGCCGGCACGATCTGCCCGCGCACCGCGTCGAGCCGCTTGATGATATCCTTCGCGATCACGACGGCGTTGGTCCCCGGACGCTTGGCGATCGCAAGCGACACCGCGGGCGCGCGCTGCAGGCCGGAACCGGTTTTCTCGATCGCGTCGACCCGCGTTTCGCTCGGATCGGTGGCAAGCACGACGTTGGCCACGTCGCGCACATAGACGGGCCGCCCGTCGCGTGCGGTGACGAGCAGGTTGCCGATCTCGCTCAGCGTTTGCAGCGTCTGCCCGCCGAGGAGCACCCGCTGCTCGCCGTCGTCGCGGATCAGCCCGGCCTGGAAGGAGGTGTTGGCGCCCTCCACCTTGGCGGAGAGCTGCTGCAACGTGACGCCGTAGAGCGAGAGTTTTTCCGGGTCCGGCTCGACCTGGATCTCCTCCGGCTGCTGGCCGACGATATAGGTGAGGCCGATGTCGGGGAGCTTGGCGATCTCCACCTGCAATTCGCGCGCAAGCCGGGTCAGGCCGTTCTCCGTCCAGCGCGCCGAGGCGGCCGCCGTCGGCGTCAGCGTGACCACCACGATCGCGACGTCGTCGATGCCTCGGCCGACGATGAGCGGCTCCGGAATGCCGACCGGAATGCGATCGAGATTGGCGCGGATCTTCTCATGCACCCGCAGAATCGCGGTGTCGGCGTTGGTCCCGACCTTGAAGCGCGCGGTGACGAGCGCGCTGTCGTCCTGCGTTTCGGAATAGACGTGCTCGACGCCGTCGATGCTCTTGACGATGGTCTCGAGCGGCTCGGTGACGAGCTTGACGGCATCCTCCGCCTTGAGCCCGTCGGCGCGCACGTGGATGTCGACCATCGGCACCGATATCTGCGGCTCCTCCTCGCGCGGCAGCGAGAAGAGCGCGACGAGGCCGAAGGCGAAGGCCGCGATCAGGAAGAGCGGCGTGAGCGGCGAGGCGATGAAGCGCCGCGTCAGGCCGCCGGCGATGCCGAGCTTCATGGGGCTAAAACGTCACGGCAGGACGACGCGGTCGCCGTCGTGGACGCCGGTCAGGATTTCGACGCGCCCGCCGTTTGCCCCGGAGAAGGTCTCGCCGAGCACGACCGGCACGTCGATTTCGCCCGCGTCGGTGACGATCTTGACCGTGTCGACGCCGTGACGCGTCGTCACCGCCGCCACCGGGAGCGCGATCACCTGCCGCCGCCCGACCGGAAGCCAGACGAGCGTCCGCTCGCCGACGAAATAGCTGCCGAGACCTTCGACCACCACGTCGGCTTTGACGCGGCCGTCGGTGATCTCCGGATAGACCTTCGCGAGCCGCCCTTCGCGCGTCGTGATCGCAGCCGCCGACCCGGTCGAGAGCACGCGCTCGCCGACCTTTACCGTGTCGCCCTCGACGATCTCGGCGGCGAAGCGCTCCGGCAGCGACAGGCGCAGGAATGTGCCGCCGCCGGCGACGCGGGCGATCTCGTCACCGGCAAGCACCACGGAACCGGGCGTCACCGGAACGCTGAGCACGCGGCCGGTGGCCGGCGCGAGGACATCGCCCTCGCGCGCCTGCTGCTCGATGACGGCGCGGTTCGATTCCGCCGCGGCGAGCTGATTGGTATAGACCTCGACTTGCGTGCGCGCGGTATCGACGCGGCTTTGCGGCGCCGCGCCGCGCGCGAGCAGCTGCTCGGCGCGGTCGAGATCCGTCGTGGCATTGTCAAGCTGCGACTGCAGCGCCTTGACCTGCGCCTCCGCGGCGTCGCGCTGAAGCGCAAGCTTCTCGTCGACCACCACGGCGATGACCTGGCCTTCCTGGACCTCGCTTCCCTCCGTGACGCTGATCGAGCGGATGGTGCCGCCGATCCGCGCCCGCGCGCCGACGATGGTGCGGCTTTCCACCTGGCCGAAGACGGCCTTCGTCTCCACGACCGTCTGGCTTTGCGCGGCGATCTCTGTCGCAAAAGCGGGCGCGGCGAAAAGGAGGACGAGCAGGCTGCCGATGATGAGCGGCCGACGCCGTCGGTTCCTCCCCCGCTACGATGGAGGAGGAACCGCTCCTCCTTATCGAGCATCGCCGTCGATCCTACTGGAACGCCAGCCCCGGCCGGCAGCCGAGCTTCTTGAAAATCATCGCCGCCGGGCAGAACCCGGTGAAGGACGACTGGATCAGGTTCGCGCCGACGAACGTGGTCAGCCAGTACCAGTAGGGCGATACGAAATATCCGAGCGCCAGCGACAAGAGCACCATGAACCCGGCAAAGCGCAAAACCGCACGATCGACTGTCATCTCAGAATCTCCCAGCGTAAGGCCGGCCTATTCGGCGGGCTCGAGGTGGATGTCCTTCAGCTTCTTGATGCCGAGAACGTCGAGAACGAGGTTCTCGTAGAAGGTGTCGCTCTGGCCGTGCCGAATCTTGCGCAGGAAATATTTCTCGAACCCGATCTTTGCCGTGTGCACCCACTTGCCCTGCGCCGACCAGTTGACGTTGCGCGGCGGAATTTGCGGCTGCGCCACGAAGGCGATGCCCTCGTCGCCGAAATCGGCGAGGCAGATCGCGTTCCAGGTGGCGACCGCCTTCGGCTCCTCGCCCTTCAGAAGCGCGCCGATATTCTCCGCCGTTGCGGTCACCATGGATTCGATCATGAAGCCGGTCTTCGGCACGCCGACCGGCAGCGCCGTCTTGCCGACCGGCGGGATCGCCACGCAGACGCCGATCGCGAAGACGTTCGGAAATTTCGGGTTGCGCTGATACTTGTCGATCAAGACGAAGCCACGCGGATTGACGAGCCCTTCGACCCCGTAGACCGCCGGAACGCCCTTGAAGGCCGGCAGCATCATGGAGAACTGCGAACGGCAGCTCGTGCGTCTTCTTCGCCGAGCCGTCCTCGTTCACCTCCTCGACGAACATCTTGCCCGGCTCGACCTTCGCCACCTTGGCGTTGGTGATCCACTTGATGTGCCGGTCGCGCATGGCGCTCTCAAGCAGGCCCTTGGTGTCGCCGACGCCGTCGAGGCCGAGATGGCCGACATAGGGCTCCGCCGTCACGAACGTCATCGGCACCTGGTCGCGCTTCTTCTTCTGCCTGAGCGCGGTGTCGACGATGAAGGCGAACTCGTAAGCCGGCCCGTAGCAGGAGGCGCCCTGCACCGCGCCGATCACCACCGGGCCGGGATTCTCGACCAGCGCGTCGAAGCCGTTCCGCGCCTGAATGGCGTGATCGATCTGGCAGATCGATTGGGTGTTCGCGGAGGGCCCGAGCCCCGCAATCTCGTCGAAGGCGAGGTCGGGACCCGTCGCGATGATCAGATAGTCGTATTCGAGGTCGGAACCGTCGTTGAGCACGATGCGGTTCTCCGCCGGGTGAACGCGCGCCGCACCCTCCGGCCTGAGGTCGATGCCCTTTTTCGCAAGCACCGGCTTCAGCTCCACCGAAATATCCTTGGCCTCGCGCCAGCCGACGGCGACCCATGGATTGGAGGGGACGAAAGAATAGCTGCCGCCGAGATTGACCACCGTCAGCTTGTCGTCGCGGCGCATCTTGGCTTTCATCTCGTAGGCCATGATGACCCCGCCGAGACCCGCACCGAGCACGATGACATGCGCCATGACACCCTCCGTTCCCTTTTCGCGCCGCGCGCGGTGTCGCAAGGGGGCGCGCCTACGCGACACTTGACCGAACTTCCGCCTGACCTGTTTGATGCAGGTCAACTGCCCGGTTCGCGACGCTTCCGTGCCCTCGCGGCACGCTCGTTCGCTGTTCGCGCTTGCATATAACATTCGGATAATATAATTTCAAGACTATGAATGTAGAGGCGATGATACCGGCTGCCGAAGAGGCGGCGGATTTGATGCGCAGCCTTTCGCATCCGCAGAGGCTGCTCGTCCTTTGCGCGCTCGGCGGCGAGGAGAAATCCGTCGCGGAGCTCCGCCATGAGCTCGGTGTCGAGCAGGTGCCGATGTCGCAGCAGCTGATGCGCTTGCGGGCCGACGGCCTTGTCGCCTCGCGTCGGGTCGGCACGACAGTCTACTACCGCATCGTGCGGCCCGATGTCGTCGGCATCATCGAGGCGTTGCAGGCCGCATTCTGCGAGCCACCCGGAAAGAGGGCGCGCGTGCGTCGCAAATGACCGAGGCGCGGACGCCGCCGCAGCGCCGCTTCCGCCGCTCTCCCCATGAAGTGTCGGACGTGCGCCGTTGACATGGGTCAAGGCCGGCATTCGTCATTTCTTGGAATCTCCGGCCGCGATCGACGGAAGACCCGCGTGGAGGCCGGCGGCATCATGGCGACAGACGTGACTAGGCGTTAAGCCCGGCGCATGACGACACGCAATTTCGACGCGCTCTTCGCTCCGAAGGCGATCGCACTCGTCGGGGCGAGCAATCACCCGAACACGGTCGGCGCCGTGCTCGCACGCAACCTCTTCGAGGCCGGGTTCCGCGGCCCGATCATGCCGGTCAACCCGCATGAGCAGGCCATCCATTCGGTCGTCAACTATCGCTCGATCGCCGAGCTTCCGATCGCCCCGGACCTCGCGGTGATCGCCACCCCGCCGCCGAGCGTGCCCGGCCTCATCGCGGAGCTCGGCGCCAGGGGCTGTCGCGCCGCCATCGTCGTAACCGCCGGCTTCGGGGAGGGCGAGCGGGCTGAGGGCGAGGCGCTGCAAAGAGAAGATGCTCGCCGCCGCCCGGCCGCATCTCTTGCGCATCGTTGGTCCGAACTGTCTCGGCCTCATCTCTCCCGCCGCCGGTCTCAACGCGAGCTTCGCGCATTTGACGCCGCCCGTCGGCGACCTCGCCTTCGTCACCCAGTCGGGGGCGCTCGCGACCGCCGTGCTCGACTGGGCAACGGCGCGCAAGATCGGCTTCTCACACGTCGCATCGCTCGGCGGGATGAGCGACGTCGATTTCGGCGACATGCTCGACTACCTCGCCGCCGACCGTTCGACGCGTGCGATCCTGCTTTACGTCGAGAACGTCACCGAGGCGCGGAAGTTCATGTCCGCCGGCCGCATCGCGGCGCGCGCCAAGCCGGTCGTGGTGATCAAGGCCGGCCGCAGCGCCTCCGGCGCCAAGGCGGCGCTGTCGCATACCGGAGCGCTCGCCGGCTCCGACGCGGTCTACGACGCAGCCTTCCGCCGCGCTGGCATGCTGCGCGTCTATGAGCTGCGCCAACTCTTCGAATCGGTGGTGACGCTCGCCGCCGGCATCCGCCCGGCGGGCGCCCGCCTCGCCATCCTCACCAATGGCGGCGGGGCAGGGGTGCTCGCCGCCGATGCGTTGGCCGATTACGGCGGCACGCTTGCCGAGCTCACGCCCGAGACGATCGCCAGAACTCGACGCCGTGCTCCCGCCGGCCTGGTCGCGCGGCAACCCGGTCGACATCCTCGGCGACGCGACGGGGGAGCGCTACAAGACGGCGCTTCAGTCGCTGCTCACCGATCGCGGCGCCGACGCCGTTCTCGTCATGAACTGCCCGACGGCGGTTGCCGACAGCGTGGAGGCGGCGCGCGCGGTGCTCGCCGTCGACACGCCCGCCGCCCGCGCACCGGTCCTGACCTGCTGGCTCGGCGAAACCGCGGCCGCCGAGTCGCGCAAGCTTTTCGCGGCGGAGCGGGTCCCGACTTATGAGACGCCGAACGAAGCGGTCAGGGCGCTGGTGCAGCTCGTCGACTACAGGCGCAACCAGGACCTTCTCATGGAGACCCCGGCGGCCGGTCCGGGGTTGGAGGCGGCGACGCTAGCCTCGGCGCGCGAGCTGGTGGCGAAGGTTCTGGGCGAGGGAAGGACGGTCCTGACCGAGCCTGAATCGAAGGCGCTTCTTTCCGCCTTCGGCATTCCGGTCGTGGAGACCGAGACCGCCGCCGGCCCGGCCGAGGCAGCCGCCGCCGCGCGACGGCTTGGCGGTCCCGTTGCGCTCAAGATCCTTTCCCCCGACATCACCCACAAATCCGATGTCGGCGGGGTCCGCCTCGACCTCCGCTCGCCCGAGGCGGTCGAGCTTGCGGCGCGCGACATTCTCTCAGCGGTCGGCGAGCGCGCGCCCGGCGCCCGCATCGCCGGCTTCTCGGTGCAAAGGATGATGAGCCGGCCGCACGACCGCGAGCTGATCGTCGGCATCGGCGAAGACGCGACTTTTGGGCCGATCCTGCTCGTCGGCCACGGAGGAACCGCGGCCGAGCTGATCGGCGACAGGGCGATCGGCTTGCCGCCGCTCAACGTCTTGCTCGCCCGCGAGATGATCGCGCGCACGCGCATCTCGAAAATGCTGGCCGGCTATCGCGACCAGCCGCCGGCCGACGTCGACGCAGTCGCCTGGACGCTGGTGAAGCTCTCCGAGCTTCTTGCAGCGGTGCCGGAGGTCGCGGAGCTCGACATCAACCCGCTGCTTGCCGGGCCGGACGGCGTGCTCGCGCTCGATGCGCGAGTCGTGGTGCGGCCTGCCGGTGCCGCGGCGCGCAGGCCGCTTGCGATCCACCCCTATCCGCGGGGTCTTGAGCATGAAATCGAGATAGCCGGCGGCGTTCGGCTCCTCGTGCGACCGATACGCCCCGAGGACGAGCCGCGCTTCGTGGAGATGATCGCGCGCTCCTCCTTGAACGATATCCGCATGCGCTTCTTCGGACCGCTGAAGGAGTTCCCGCATCTCCTTGCCGCGCGTCTTTCGCAGATCGACTACGATCGCGAGATGGCGCTCGTCGCGATCGATCGGACCGACGGGCCAAACCGCGATGAGATGCTTGGCGTCTCCCGCATCATCGCCGATCCCGACAACGAGCGCGCCGAATTCGCCGTCGCCGTCCGCTCCGACATGAAAGGCCGCGGGCTCGGCTTCCAGCTCATGCAGGACATTCTCGCCTGCGCGCGGCAGCGCAGCATCAAGACCGTGCACGGGGACATTCTTCTGGAGAATGCCACCATGCTGAAGATGGCGCTGGAGCTCGGCTTCACGCGCGAGAGCATCGACGGCGCCGTCGTGCATGTGTCGCTCCAGACTCTGAGGCACGCGGCGCGATTTCGATCGGCCCTCGTTGTTGATCGCGCTCAGCCTGTCGCGCTCTCCGGCGGGTTGGAAGTGGCCCCTTTGGTTGTCATGGAACTGGCACTTTCCAGCGAACCAGCGAGCGGCGTAGCATTTTTGTGAATGAGTGGGGTTTCCAGGGACTTGTCACGCCGGCTCGGGCGGCGACGGCGGTGCCGCTGCAACGGAAATCCGCATTGAATTGCGTGGTCGGCATTGGGCGTGTCGTTCTCAAATCTTGTCGAGGACAGCCGGGCGGGCTCGATGCGCCGCATTCACGCGGCTGACGATCCGAAGGCGCTGCCGCGCCACACCTTTCACAGCAGGATTTTGATGGCGAGGCGGGCCGAACGCGCGTCCGTCTTGCCGTCAATGCGGCTCGATGGGGACGGCCGTCGTTCGTGGAACCGGCCATCCGGAGCGGACACCGTCGCAACTGAAGGGAGCAAGCGATGACCAGGATACGAGACATTGGAAGGCGGGTGGGTACTCTTGCCGCAAGCGCGCGGCCGATATTGGCGGTCACCGCCGCCGCGCTGCTGGCGCTGCCGGCGCTCGGCCATGCCGCGGCGGCGAAGGACATCTCGATCTACTTCGTCGGTTGCGCCGCGCCGACCGGCTTCCACGGCTATCTCGCCCGCGGCGCCGAAGAAGCCGGCAAGAACCTCGGCGTCAAGGTGACCTACATCTACCCCGACGAGCTGACGATTCCGAACCAGGTGCAGAAGATCGAAGAGGCGATTGCCGCGAAGGCGGACGGCATTGCGCTCTGCGAGTTCGCGCAGGATTCGGCCTATACGGAAGTCGCCGCGGCGGCCAAAGCTGCGGGCATCGCATTCGGTAGCGCCGCCGCGCCGCCGGCCGGCGCGCAGGTGCGCGACCCGAACGACATCTTCCTCTTCCGCACCGGCTCGGACGAAAAGGCGGCCGGCACGCTGACGGCACAGACGCTTATCGCAATGGGCGTGAAGGGCCGCGTGGTCGTCGACGACCAGCAGCCTGGCGACGCCACCTGCCGCGATCGCGCCGATTCGGAGATCGCGACGTTGAAGGCCGCGGGCATCACCGCTGACTTCCTCGAGGCCTCGATGGATCCGGGTCAGGAGTCGGAGACGGTCTCCACCTATCTGCGCAAGAACCCCGACACCGCCGCCGCGACGAGTGTCTGCCACGTCAGCTCCGGACTTCTCTCCGCCAAGGCCGACAGCGGGCGCGACGATCTGATCATCACCGGCTATGACCTCGATTCCGAGGCGCTTGCCGCGATCCAGGACGGACGCCAGGCATTCACCATCGACCAGCAGCAGTTCTGGCGCGGCTACATGCCGGTGCTGCTCCTTACGCACTACATCAAGTACGGCCTGATCGAGGCGAACTACTTCCTGACCGGCCCGACGATCGTCGACAAGTCGAACATCGAGCGTGTGGCCAAGCTCGTGAAGGAAGGCTACCGTTAGTCATCGATCTGCTTCCGGCGGGGGACTCTCCGCCGGAAGCGCCCGCTCAAAACGCAGCGTCCTGGTTGGATGGCATCTGAAATGACGCCAGGGGTCGCCGAAAGTGCGAGCGCCGACCGGCCCTCGCGGATGGTCGTATACGGAGAGGCGGTTCGCCGCTTGCTCCTGCGCCCGGAGGCGACCGCTCTTGCGGCCGTCGTCATCCTCTTCATCGTCTTCACGATCCTCAGTCCGGACCTGTTCCCGACCAAGCTGACCTATATCAGCGTGATGGCGGTTGCCGCCGAACTCGGCATCGTCAGCATCGGCGTCACGCTGCTGATGATCGGCGGGCACTTCGACCTGTCGGTCGGGGCGGTGCTCGGGCTGACTTCCTATGTCGCGGTCGTCGCCATGCGCGACTATTCCGTGCCGCCGGCGCTCGCCACCGTCGCCGCGATCGCCGTCGGTGCCGCGCTCGGCGCGTTGAACGGCTTTGTCGTCGTGCGCTTCAGGGTCCATTCCTTCGTCGTCACCCTCGGGACCATGCTGGTCTGGCGCGGCGTCGTCATCGCCTTGACCGGCGGCTTTCCGATGACCGTGCCGGTCTCCCCCTCGTTCAAGGCGATCATGTCTGGACCGCTGCTCTTCGGTTTCCGCATGTCGATGGTGTGGTTCTTCGTGATCGGTGCGCTCGCCACGTTCCTGCTCGCGCGCACGCGCTTTGGAAACTGGATTCAGGCGCGCGGACAGAACGAGCAGGCGGCGCGCAATCTCGGCGTTCCCGTCGACCGCATCACCATCTATCTCTTCATGCTGACCTCGGCGCTTGCCGCCGTCACCGGCGTGATCCAGGTGGCGCGCTTCTCCTCCGTCGATGCGCTTCGCGGCGAAGGCATGGAGCTGCAGGCGGTCGCCGTGACCGTCATCGGCGGCACGCTGCTTTCGGGTGGCTACGGCAGCGTCATCGGAACCATCCTCGGCTCGATCACCTTCGGCATGATCCAGGTCGGCCTCGTGCTTGCCGGAGCGCCCGGGCATTTCTTCCGCACACTGACCGGCGTCATCGTGGTGGCCGCCGTCATCTTGAACACCTCGGTCGCCCGCCGCATGGCGACCTCGCGGCCGCTGCGCGGTTTTCAGCGGAGCAGCGCGGCGGCCGATGCTGCGATCGCCGACATGACAACCGCGACCGCCGGCGAGCCCGCTACCGCGGATGCGCTGGGTAGCGAGGAGCCGGTGAAATGAGCGCCGTGCCGGGTTCGCCGGCCAATCGCATGGCGTCGCCGGCCGGCAGCGGCGCGGGCGACCTTGATACGCTGCGTCGCAAGATCGAGCCGATCCCGCCCGGCGCCGTGCCCGTCATGGAGGCGGTGAACATCTCCAAGGCCTTCGGCGCGACGACGGCGCTGGTCGACGTCTCGCTGAAAGCCTATTCCGGGCGCATCCTGGCGCTTCTCGGTGACAATGGCGCCGGCAAGTCGACGCTGATCAAGATTTTGTCGGGGGTCTTTCCCCCCGACCGCGGCGAGCTCCGCTTCCGCGGCGAGCCTGTGGTCTTCAAGAACCCGGCCGGCGCAAGGCAGCGCGGCATCGCCACCGTCTTCCAGGACCTCGCGGTCTGCGAGCTTCTTTCGGTCACGCGGAACGTCGTTCTCGGGCGTGAGCCGCAGAAAGGCTTCGGTCCGTTCCGATGGTTCGACATCAAGCGTGCCGACGAGATGGCGCGCTCCGCGCTGCACCAGCTGGGGGTGCGCTGGGAACGAGGCCTCGACGAGCGCGGCGTGAACATTTCGGGTGGCGAACGCCAGTCGCTGGCGATCGCCCGCGCGATGTTTTTCGGCTCCTCGCTGCTGGTGCTCGACGAGCCGACCTCGGCGCTCGCGGTGCGCCAGGCGGGCCGCGTGCTCGATCACATCGCCCATGCCCGCGACCAGGGGCAGGCGGTCATCCTGATCACGCACAACTTCCGTCACGCCCTCTCCGTCGCGGACGACCTGACGGTGCTCGCCCAGGGCCGCGTCGCGGCCCACTTCCGCCGCGACGAGATCGAGCTGGACGACCTTACCGATCTCGTTGCCCGCGTCGCTTAGGGCAGCCTGACACCCGAACACTTCAGAAGGGACGCCCGATGACCTCGAAGAACAGCGGCAAGCGTAAGCGCGTCGTCATCCACGAAGACGACGTCGGCATGAGTCACGGCGCCAACACCGCTTTCGTCGAGCTGTCGGAGCGCGGCACCTGCAGCTCCGGCTCGGTGATGGTGCCGTGCCCGTGGTTTCCGGAGGCGGTCGAGATCGCGCTGAAGAATCCGCGGCTCGATCTCGGCATTCACCTGACGCTGACCAGCGAAAAGAAGCCGTATCGATGGCGCCCGCTTACCCGTCCGCCGGCCTCGGCCGGCCTGACCGACGAGCTTGGCTATTTCTGGCCGGACGTTCCGCGCGCGCGGAAGGCGGCGCCGGAGGCGGTGGAAGCGGAGTTGCGCGCGCAGCTCGATACGGCGCTCGCGGCTGGCTTCGATATCACGCATCTCGACGCGCATATGGGCACGGCGCAGATGCCGGAATTCGTAAAAATCTTCCGCCAGCTTGGCCGCGAACACGGGCTGCCGGTTCTGCTCGTGAAGGACCTGAGCCGCTACAACCCCGCGACCTATGCAGGCAAGCTTGACGCGGCCCGCTATGACGCGGAGGTCGCCGCGGCGCGCAAGGCCGGCGAGCCGATTTTCGAGATCGTCTTCGAAACGCCCTGGAGGCGCAAGACCGACGCCAAGACGGCCTATCGCGCCATCTTCGAAGAGATTTCCGACGGCCTGACCTTCCTCTCGCTGCACTTCAACGCGCCCGGCGATTTCGAGGTGATCGAGCCCGAGGCGGCGCATATCCGCACCGAGGAATATGCCCTCTTCCGCGACGGCCCGATCCCCGAATGGGTGAAGGAATTCGGCATCGAGGTCATCGGCATGCGGGCGCTGAGGGACGAGCTCGGCGCCGCGGGTTGACATATCGCCAATGAAAAGCGCGCCGGAGAGCGAGCGGCTCTCCCGGCGCGCCAAAGCCAGGCGCGGAGATTTCGATCAGGCGTCCGCTTTCAGATCGAATTTCTGCGGATCGAGCGGTGCCGCGCGCTTCAATTCGGCCGCGTCCAGATGCTCGCCGCCAAGCACCACGCGGGCAGCGACGCTGATATTGTGGATGATGTCCTCGATCTCGCGCTCGCTATGCAGCGGATTTGTCGGGACCATCACCGTCCGGTTCAAGATGTCCAGAGACGCCGCGCACATATCCTTCGAATATTCCTTCCGGCACTCGGCGTTCGCAGGCATGTTGTAGGGGTTCATCGCCGGGTGCGCCGCGCCTGCGCCCATCAGCACCTGGTCCCATTCGGTGTAGTTGTGTCGGCCGGTCTTGCCGACGACGACGCTCGGGAACAGCTTGCTGAATGCCGCCGCCGCCTCCGCCGAAGGCAGGGCATAGAAGGCGTAGGTGGCGCAGTCGGAATCGGGGCTGTTCAGGGGCGCCGTGCCGAGGCCGAGATTGTCGAGCGCCTTCGTGCCTTCGAGGATCGCGTCGCGCTCGCGCCGCATGGCGGAAATCATCCCTTCGATCCGATCGAGCTGGACGTTGAGCACCGCGCCCATCAGTTCGGAAGCGCGCGCGCCGTTGGCGGAGAATGGCATGAAATCGTTCGCTGCGCCCGTTCCAGTAGAAATGGCACGGATCGATCGCGCAGCGCATGCGCTCGGCGATCGCGTCATCGTTGGTCGCGATGCCGCCGCCCTCGCCGGAGGTCATGTTCTTATAGTAGTTGAAGCTGAAGCACCCGACGTCGCCGATGCTTCCGAGCTTCCGCTCCTTGTAGCCGCCGCCGACCCCCTGGCAGGCGTCCTCGATCACGATCAGATCGTGCCGCCGCGCGATCGCCATGATGGCGATCCATGTCGCAGGCCGTGCCCCACATATGAACGGGAATGACGGCCTTCGTCCGCGGACCGATCGCGGCCTCGATCGCGGTCGGACTGATCGTCAGCGACTCGTCGACATCGACGATGATCGGGATGGCGCCGGCGGTGAGCACCGACGTCGCGGTCGCCATGTAAGTGTGCGCGGGAATAAGAACTTCGTCGCCCGGCCCGAGGCCGACGGCGACCATGGCGGCGGCGAGCGCGTTGCTGCCGCTCGCGGCGAGCGCGAAATGCTTGACGCCGAGATATGTCGCGTAGCGCTCCTCGAAGCGCTCGCATTCGCTGCCGATCCCGTAGCGGAACAGCGCGCCTTTGCGGATGACGTCGGCGAGCGCGTCGATCTCTTCTTCACCAACGATATACATGGCAACCTCAAGTAGCCGATTGGTTTGTGCGCGGAAACTAGGAAGATTTCGGCCCCGCCGAAAGGGCCACACGCGATGCGGTCGAACGGACCACTTCAGCGAAAAGCGGTCGATGCAGCGGCGGTCGTCAGGATGTGTCGGCGATGGCGACCGTCCGGCGCTCGCCGGCACTCAGCACCGCCGCCTCGACGATGCGGAGGCCGCGGAGGCCGTCGAAAAATCGGGCGCCTCGCCGTCCCCTTCCGCCATCTTCTGCCAGGCCGACGCCATCACGTTGCGGAAGGCATCAAGATAGCCACGCGGATGTCCCTTCGGAGCAAATCCGAGCGTCGCCACGCGCCTGATCGTCAGGGCCGCGCTGGCGGATGAGAACGCCCTCGGCGCTTCGCTCGAGATAGAAGTCGGGCTCCTGCTGGTGCCAGTCGATGCCGCAATTCGGAGCCGTCGAGCGAGATCCGGATCGAATTCGGATGGCCGATCGAGAGCGCACTGACGTCACGCTCCCGGTCGCGCCGCCATCGAATCGGAAAGGAGGTCGGCCTGATCTTCGAGCGCGAAATCGACCGCGATGCCGCCGTCTGAAAGTTGCTCGCCCGCGCGGGACGCGGCCCCTCGCCCGGACGGCCGCGCCAGACCCGCCGCGGCTGATGCGTCGCGAACTGCGCGGTGACTTCGCGAATGCGCCGCCCGGTGACATATTCGACGAGATCGAACCAATGGACACCGAGATCCATCAGCGCGAAAGCCGGACCGACGGTGCCCCGGGAAAAATGCCAGACATATTTTTCTGCGGCGTGCACGTCCTCCGAAAGATAGCATCCGCCGACCCGCCAGATCGTCCCAAGATCGCCGCTTTGCACGCGTCTCCGGATCGTTTCGATCAGCGGGTAGCCGCGATAGTTGTACATCGTGAAGCCGAGACGGCGCGCCCTTTCGGCCGCCTCGATCATCCGCTTTGCCTCGTCGCTCGATGTCGCGAGGGGCTTCTCGCAGACGACGTGCGCGCCGTAGGCGAAAGCGGCGATCGCCTGCTCGGCGTGCAGCCAGTTCGGTGTGCAGACATGCACGACGTCGGGCTTTGTCTCGATGAGCATGCGCTCGAAATTGTCGTAGGCGGGAGCGGCGCTGAAGCTCTGCGCCGCGCCCAAAGTCCGCCCGCAGACGCCGACAAGCGCGCCGCCAAGCTCGCCCGCGACCTTGGCATGGACGCGGGCAATGTAGCCGGTGCCGACGATCGCGACGCGCAATTTCGTTTTGCCCTTTTTTTGCCGCGCGTCAGACCGCGTCGCCGACGCGCTTGCTTTTGCAGCGAAACTGGAGACTCAATCTAGTCCCTGTGTAAAGGGCAGGTTTTGCCAGGAATGAGGGTGCCACTTCATGCCACGCACGTCGCCGTTGCTGGTACCGCTCGACCTGATCGTGCTCGATCGCGATGCGAAGACGCCCCTTCATCGGCAGCTCTACGGCAGCTTGCGCCTGCACATTCTCGAAGGGCGGCTCCCCGCCCGCATGCGCCTCCCCGCGACGCGCGAGCTCGCCAGCGAACTCGGCGTCAGCCGCAACACGGTGGTCGCCGCCTACGACGCTTTGCTCGCCGAGGGTTACCTCGATTCAGTCGCCGGCTCGGGCACGCGCGTCGCCGCCCTTCCGACACAGCCTCCTCGCACTGCCGCCAATCGCAATCCGCCGAGACTGCCGAAGCTTTCAACGCGCGGCGCGCTGATGACCGCGCAATCGATGGACCGGAGCGCACCCGACCAGATCGCGTTCCATCCCGGCTATCCTGAAATCGCCGGCTTTCCGTTTTCGACCTGGGCCAGGCTTCTCGCCGCAAACGCCCGCAGCCTGAGCGCGGACATGTTCGGCTATCACCTCGTCGCCGGACACCCGCGGCTGCGTGCGGCGATCGCCGAATATCTCGGCGTCTCCCGCGGCGTGAAGTGCGACTCCGAGCAGGTGGTTGTCGTTACCGGCGCGCAGGCGGCGCTCGATCTGATCGGGCGCGTCTTCATGGACCCCGGCGATGTCTTCTGGATGGAGGACCCGGGCTATCTCGGCGCGCGCATCGCCTTTCTCGGCGCCGGCGGAAAAGCGGTGCCGCTCCCGGTCGGGCCGGATGGCTGGCGGCTCGACGCTCCGGGCGGCCCGCCGCCGCGCCTGATTTTCGTGACGCCGTCCTGCCAGTGGCCGCTCGGGCTGGTGATGCAGATGGAGGCGCGGCTGAGCCTCCTGCAACTCGCCGAAAAGCACGACGCCTGGATCATCGAGGACGACTACGACAGCGAATATCGCTTCCGTGGCCATCCCGTGCCCGCCATGCAGGGCGTCGACAAGTCCGGGCGCGTGATCTATGTCGGCACGCTGTCGAAGACGATGTTCCCCTCGCTCCGCGTCGCCTACATCGTCGTGCCTGCCGAGCTCGTCGATCGCTTCAAGGCGGCGCTTGGCGCCACCGGTCAATATCCGTCGCTGTTGCTGCAGGTGGCCTTGGCCGATTTCATCGGTGAGGGCTTCTTCGCGACGCATCTTCGCCGCATGCGCCGCCTCTATCAGCGCCGGCAACACTATTTCGTCGCGGCTTGTCAGGCGCGTCTCGAGCGGTTCTTGGAAGTCGGCGAGATCGACACCGGGATGCAGGTGATCGGTCGCTTCAAGCGGCCCATGGACGATGGCGAAGTGCTCGCCGCGGCGATGCGGCACGGCGTCCATTTCGTGCGCCTTTCGGCGCAGTATCACCATTCCGAGCCCGAGCAGGGCGCCTTTCTCGGCTATGCCGGCATCAATCAGGAGCAGACGCGGATGGGTGTCGAGCGGCTCCGCCGTGCGTTCGAGGATGTCGAGCGCCGCATGCCGTAGCGCGGTTCGGAGGCAGCCGGCCCTGTTGCGGCCGGGTCGCGGCCCTCGGCTTAGCCAATGCAAGGTGCTAAACGGCGTCTTCCTCCTTTTGCGTCCGCCGCCGAGCGCGGGCTCACGCTAAATGGCATTTGCAGGTGGCGCACGGCGATTGGCTTCCGTCCTGGGCGGGCCTGCCGGGGCGGCAGGCGCACATTGAACAGGCGAAGCAAGAGAGAGCCGGCTGCACTTCGTCTTTACCCGACGATGACGGCCTCGGCCTCGATTTCGACCTCGTAGTCGCCGACGAGCCGGGAAACCTCGACGAGCGTGTTTGCCGGGCGCACATCGCCAAGGTAGCGCCCGTGCACCCGCGACACGGGCTCCCATTGGCTTGCATCGCGGAGGTAGATGCGCGTCCTGACGATATCCTCCATGGCGCCGCCGAGAGCTTCGATGCTGGCGGCGATCTTGTCGAGGATATAGACGGCCTGACCGCGGACGTCCCCCGGGCACACGATTTCGCCGCTGCCGTGCGTCGCCGTGGTGCCGCTGACGAGGATGCGGTCGCCGACGCGGACGGCTCGGCTATAGCCGCAGATCGCCTCCCATACGCTGCCGGTAGTCGACGCGGAGACGGTCGGGCCGATCCGGCATCGGCGCAGCGGCGTAGATCGTCGGGAGCGGCGGCGAGGTGATGGCTGAGATCGCCAGACGCCGTCAGGAACGGCGGCCGGCGGTACTCGTCGCCGCAATCGCCGGGGATGCGCGTTGAGCCCGCGAGCGCGCCGTCGATGCGCGCGCCGGTCGTCGTCGTCCAGGCTCGAAGGAGAAGAGTGCGAGATTGTCGCCGCGGTGCTCGCGCTCGCCCAAGCCGCGCCCCGACGATGACGGCGCCGACGGCGGGCTGCTCCAAGCACCCAACGCGTCGCGACATTGGCCATCGAGACGCCGTGGCGCCGGGCGACCTCGGCGACCGCGCCAAGCGATGCCCTGCAACACGTCCCACCCGCCGATCGCGTCGACGAAGCGCTTGTATTTCATCGTGCTCCAGTCGGCGAGGTCGGCCGTCCGCGGGCTCCGGCCGCCCGAGCCACTTCTCGGTGAGTAGTCCGCCTGCAAGCGTGCCGTAGGCGAGAAGCCTGACGCCCTCGGCGAGGCAGAACGCCGACATCTCCTCGGCGGCGCGCCGGTCAAGCAGCGAGAAGCAGACCTGGTTGGTGGCGACGCGGATGCCGTCGCTTGACGAGGAGGTGCAGATGGTCGGTGTCGAAATTGGTGACGCCGAGATGCGCCGATCAGCCCCTCGTCCTTGAGCCGCGCGAGTTCGTGCATCGCGTCGAGCCAGGCCGGGATGCCGGAACGTCCACCAGTGGAACTGCAGGAGATCGATCTTGTCCGCCTTGAGCCGGTCCAAGGCGCGCTCGACCGCGGCACGCGACGACTTCCGGCGGTCATCGGCCCCGGCGGCGGGCACCATTTGGTGAAGACAGCCGGCCGCGTGCCGGGTCGGACTTGCACGCGGCCGGCGGCGAGCAGCGCGGTTGAAGCCGCCGGCGATATCCTCGGCGCTGCCGTAATGGTCCGCCATGTCGAAGGTGTCGAAGCCGGCCTCGGCATAGGCGGCAAGGTCGGCGGCGGCGCGCTCCTGATCGAGTTGCTTGCCGTCGCGCTCCATGTCGGCGACCTGCCAGAGGCCGGTGACTAGGCGGCTGACGACGAGGCCCGGGCGCAAGCTCGATGCGCTCTGGAACGGACGGCTTCGGCATGGTCGCTCCAAAAATGAGAGGCGCCGCCTTGCGGGCGGCGCCCCTGAATGCCGCGCGGACGGCTCAGTTGCCGATCTTGGCCTTGATGGCGTTGACGTCGGCCGTCGACATCTGGCCGACCGTTGTGACCTCTGCCGTCCTTGATCCGCCACAGGCGGAACGGACCGGTGATGTCGCCGTACTGATCGAAGTTGATCGGGCCGATGACACCCTCATACTTGATCGGCTTGCCGTCCTTGATGAGCTTGATCGCCTTGGCGAACTCATCGGTGCCGGCATGGACCACCGTGCCGTTCGGATCGACCACCTTGCGGATGGCGTCCTTGATCGCCGCCGCGTCGCCCTTGCCGGCAATGACGGCCGCAAGGCCGATGATCGCGCCGGCGTCATAGGCCTGCACGGCCGCGGGGCTTCCCGGATCGAGGCCGGAGAAGGCCTTGTAGTTGGCGTTGAAGTAGTCGGTGGAGGGCGTCTCGTCGGTGCCTGATGACGTGCCGTAGGCGTCGTTCAGGTATTCGGCGCCGACCGCGTCGATGAAGCCCTGGTCGTTCATGCCGTCGTTCAGCAGGAACTTCGCCGGGCCGCCCTTGCTGATCCATGCGCGGGCGATGGTCGCGCCGTCGACGCGGGTAGCTGATCAGGTAGAGCCCGTCCGGATCGCCGGCCATGGCGGCGGTCACCTCGGCGTCATAGCTCGACTGCTTCTCGTTATAGGGCGTGTCGGAGACGATGGTGCCCGCCGAGCGCCTTGTAGGCCTTCGAGAATTCGGTGACCATGTTCACGCCGAAGTCGTTGTTGACGTGGATGATCGAGAGCTTCTTCAGGCCCTGGTCGAGGGCGTATTTGGCCGCCGCCGTGCCCTGCAGGGCGTCGGAGGTGATGGTGCGGAAGAAGACGCCGTTGGTTTTGCCTTCACGGCCGAGCTGGGTCAGCGTCGGCGAGGATGAAGCGGGCGAGATCTGCACGACGTTGGCCGGCGCGGTGACCGAGGTCAGGATCGGGATCGATACCGAGGAGATGATGCCGCCGATGATCGCCGGCACCTTCTTCACCTGCACGAGCTGCGTGGCGACGTCGACCGCGACGCTGCCCTGGCTCTGGGCATCGCGGGTGTCGGTGACGAGATTGCAGCCGCCGACGCCGCCGGCGTCGTTGATGTCGCGGAACGCCATCTCGACCGACTTGGCGCCGGCCTGGCCGTAAGCGTCCGGCCGGGCCGGTCAGCGACATGACGACGCCGATGGTGATGTCGCAATCGGCCGCGCTGGCGACCCCGGCCGTGCCGGCAAGGCCGAATATGGCCGCCAAGACGCAAGCAAACCGTCTCATTGACTCCCCTCCCGTATTGGCGATGGCACCGTGAAGACACCGGCCCCGTGCAAGCGCATTGCCCGGCTTGCCGGCTGACATGTCGGCTGGCGCTCGGCGGCCACGATACTGTCGCTTGTCGAATTGCGGCAAGGGGTGATCGGAGGGCCGAGGCGCTTTGCGGCTCGACGCTCACGCGCCGCAGCATCGGCTCGGCGCAACAGCAGATCGGATCAGGCGACCTCGTTCAGGTTGTATTTCATGATCGCCCCATGCTTGCCGGCGCGGTCGCGCTCAAGCGCGAACGTATCCCCGAACGGCCCTGTCCGGCTGCGCCAGCACGGCGGCGATCTCCGCGTGATCGGTCTGCGTGAGCGCAATTGCGGCAAGGGCAGCGTTGGCGGCCAGGTGCTGCCCGGTTGCGCGCGCCGACGATCACCGCCGCGACCCCCGGGCGATCGAGGATGGCGCGGCTTGCGACCGATGCGATGTCGGTGTCGTGCCGGTCGGCGATCCGGCGCAAGCGTGCCGAGCAAGCGCCTGGAACAAATGCCCAGCCGCCGAAATCGTCGATGATCAGCTTGTATTTGGTCAGCGAGCGGTTCGCGAAAGGCGGTTCGGGTTCGGGCGCCCCGAGCCAGCGATCGGACAGGAAGCCGCCCGCGACCGTGCCGTAGCAAAGGAGGTGGACGCCGTACGTCGCGGCAGCAATCAACGAGGCCATGCTCTGGACGATCGTCGAGCAGCGAATACTGGACCTGCATGCTGACGAGATCGATGCCCGCGGCGACGAGCTCGGCCGTGTGCGGCGTGTCGAAATTGGTGCCGCCGATACGGTCGATCTTGCCCTCCCGCTGCAGTTCGGCAAGCCACCCGGCGGCGTCGAGATAGCCGGGCACGTCATAGTCCCACCAATGGAACTGCACGAGATCGAGCCGCTCCGCACGGAGCCGGCGCAGCGAAGTTTCGACGATCGAGCGGATATAGGCGCGGTTCGACCTCGCGAAGCTTGTGGAGGTCGGGAACGCATTTCGTGTGCACCTTGATCGCGCGCTTTAGCGGCCTCGCCATGGCGCCGTCCGATCTCGGCCCGCATCGCGCCGAGCAGCTCCTCGACGCCGGTATAGATGTCGGCGCAGTCGAAGGTGAAGATGCCCGTCTCGAAGAAGGCGGCGAGGTCGTCGACCGCCGCCGACCTGTCGATCGCGCCGTGGCCGCCGGCGAGCTGCCAGCCGCCGCAGATGATCCGCGAGATTTCGTAGCCGGGCCGAAGCGCAAGCGTTGCGGTCGGCGTCACGGCTTTTCCTTGTCGGTGAGCGGAACCGCCGTCGCAGCGGCGTGGCTGAACCGCCGCTTGCCGGTCCGCGATAATGCGGAAGCGCGTGGGGCAATTCGGATCCGGGCAGGCGACCTCCGCATCCGTCGACATCCAGTCGTTCGGGTCGGTCGGGCGCTGCTTGGCGGGAAGCAGCGGGAGGAGGGCGGCGAGCGAATAGATGGAAAAGCCCTGGCCGGGCGGCAGGTAGAGCATCTCGCCCTTCAACTCGAAAAAGTCGCCGGGCTTGGCGCCGCAATAGACCGGCTTGTCCGGCGGCGCGACAACCTCGACCTTGAGGTCGAAGAGCTCGAAGCTGTCGGAGGGTTTATCGTTCATTCGCGTGGCGACATTGCGCGGTGATTGGTCCGCCCATATCGTCACGATATTGATCCCCGCCGCAAGTCCGACCGCCGGCTCTTGCATCCGTCCCTGAGGCGATTGAACCCATGCTCGAGATTCGCGCGGTCTCCCGGCAATTCGGCGGCGTTACCGCCGTGGACGGCGTCTCGATGACCGTCGGGCGCGGGGATATCGTCGGATTGATCGGCCCGAACGGCGCGGGGAAGACGACGCTCTTCAACTGCGTCGCCGGAACCGTGAAGCCGACGGCCGGCACGATCTTGCTCGCGGGTGCGGCGATCGAGCGCGAGCCGGCGCATGCCCGCCTTCGCCGCGGCCTCGGCCGCACGTTCCAGATCCCGCGCCCATTTTCCGAGATGACGCTTGTCGAAAACCTGCTCGTGGCGGCGAAGCACCAGATGGGCGAGCGCATCCTTCCGAATTGGCTCCGGCCGCAGGCGGTCGCGAGGGAGGAGCGTGCCAACACCGATCGCGCGATGGAGCTCCTCGACTTCGTCACGCTCAGTGCGCTCGCCCACGAGCCGGCCCGGATACTCTCCGGCGGACAGCGAAAGCTGCTTGAGCTCGCACGTGTCATGATGGCCGATCCCTCGATCATCCTGCTCGACGAGCCGGCCGCCGGGGTCAATCCGACTCTGACCGAGGCGATCATGTCGCGGATCGTCGAGATCAATCGCCGCGGCGTCGCTTTCCTGATCATCGAGCACAACATGGACTTGATTGCGCGGCTCTGCCGCCACGTCTTCGTAATGGCCGGCGGGCGCCTGCTCGCGGAAGGCACGCCGGCGCGAGGTGCAACGCGACGCGCGCGTGATCGAAGCCCATCTCGGCGGCGCGGCGTGAGCGTCGATTCGGTGTTGAGCATCGTTGACCTGGTCACCGGGTATGAGCCCGAAGTGCCGATCGTGCGCGGCGTCAGCATGGAAGTCGCCGCGGGTGAGATCGTCTCGGTTCTCGGCCCGAACGGGGCAGGGAAGTCGACGCTCATCAAATGCGTCGCCGGTCTCGTGCCGAAATTCTCCGGCCGGGTCGTGCTCGAAGGGAGCGACATCACCCGGCTCCCCGCGCACGATGTGATCCGTCACGGGCTTGCCTTCGTGCCGCAGACCGAGAACGTCTTCGCGTCGATGAGCGTCGCCGACAATTTCGCCCTCGCGGCGGCGATCTTGCCCGCGCACGAACGGCGCGCCCGGGTCGGCGAGATGTACGACTTCTTTCCGAGCCTTGCGCGGCGCGGCGCGACGCTTGCCGGACGTCTTTCAGGGGGCGAGCGCCAGATGTTGGCCGTCGCCCGCGCCTTGATGGTGCGGCCGAAGCTTCTCGTTCTCGACGAGGCCTCCGCCGGACTGTCGCCGAAGATGGTGGAGAGCGTTTTCGCGCACCTGAAGACGATCCGGGAGACGGGCGTCACCATCCTGCTCGTCGAGCAGAACGTGCGCGCCGCGCTTGGCATTAGCGATCGCGCCTATCTCCTCGCTGACGGAAAGAACCGCCACGCCGGAAGGGCGGCCGATCTCTGGAAGGACCCGTTGATCGCCGAGCTCTATCTCGGCGGCTCGCCGCAAGCGGGGGCGCCGGCATGAGCCTGCAGTTCGTCGTGGACGGCCTCTTTCTCGGCGTCATGATCGGCCTTGGTGCCATCGGCATCACGCTGACCTATTCGATCCTGCGCTTTGCCAACTTCGCGCATGGCGAGTTCATCGCATGGGGCAGCCTATGCGACGCTCGTGATCGTCGGCGGGATTGGCTTTCTCACCGGCCGCGAGATGGCGCCGCTCGGGCCGTTCTCCTTCGGCTGGCCGCTGCTCGTCGCCGGCGTCGTCGCCATGGGTCTGACGGGGCTTATGGCGCTTGCCCTTGACGTCGTCCTCTTCAGTCGCCTCAGAGCGCGCGGCAACGCCATCATCATGGTCATGGCGAGCTTCGGCGCCTCGCTCGCGCTCCGCAGCCTGCTTGAGTTCATCTTCACCTCGAAGCCCGTCTATTTCACGCACGGGATCCAGATCGCGATCCGGCTTGGCGCCGGCGTTCGCGCGACGCCCGACCAATTGCTGACCTTGGCGATTGCCCTCCTCCTCGTCGTCGCCATGTTCTACATCATGCAACGGACGACGATCGGTCGCGCGATGCGCGCCGTCTCGGAGAATCCGTCGCTCGCCTCGGTCATCGGGATCGACGTCAACCGCGTCATCCGCGCCACCTGGCTGCTCGGCGGGGCGCTCGCCTGCGCCGCCGGGATCATGGTTGGCGTCACCGTGCAGATCAGGCCCTATATGGGCTTCGACCTTCTGCTGCCGCTCTTTTCCGCCGCGATCCTCGGCGGCATCGGCAGCATGCCGGGCGCGGTGCTCGGCGGGCTGATCGTGGGCATGGCCGAGGCCGCCTCCGTGCCGCTCGTCGGCGCCGGATATCGCGGCGCGGTCGCCTTCGTCGTGCTGATCGTCGTCCTCGTCGTCAAGCCGACCGGCCTTTTCGGGTTGCGCGAATGATGCTCGATCTCCTCGGCTACGCGGCCTTCTTCCTGACGACGGCGCTGATCTTCGGCCTCGATCTCGATCGGGCTCAACGTGCAATGGGGCCAGACCGGCCTCTTCAATGTCGGCGTCGCCGGCTTCGTGGCGATCGGGGCCTACACTTCGGCCTTGCTCACGACACCGGACATGGCCGGCCGCTTCGGTGGCTTCGGCATGCCCATCCTCGTCGGCTGGGCTGCGGCCGCCCTCGTCGCCGGCCTTGCCGCGCTCTTCATCGGCGCGGTCACGCTTGCGCCTCAGGGCGGACTATCTGGCGATCACCACGTTCGGCGTCGCCATCACCATTCAGCTCGTCGCTTTGAACCTGCAGGGCGTGACCGGCGGACCGTTCGGCATCGCCTTCATTCCGCGCCCCTTCGCCTCGCTGCAGGCGAACGCGCTTGCCTTCAACCTCGCCAATTTTCTGCTTGTCGCCGCCGTCACCCTGTTTGTCTTCTTTTTGATGGAGCGGCTGGTGCGCGGGCCATGGGGCCGCGTGCTTCGCGCCATCCGCGAGGACGAGGCGGCGGCCGTGGCGATCGGCAAGAACGTCAGCGTCTATCGTCTGCAGGCCTTCGCGCTCGGCGGCGCGATCATGGGCCTCGCCGGCGCCATCCAGGGCCATTTCATCGGCTTCATCGCGCCTGACAATTATCTCTCCGCCCTGACTTTCCAGGTCTGGGCGATGCTCATCATCGGCGGCGCCGGCAACAATCGCGGCGCGCTGATTGGGGCGGTCGTTGTCTGGGGCCTGTGGAGCGCGTCGAGCGCGCTCACCGCCGCGCTCGTGCCGCCCGATCAGCAGGCGCGTGCCGCGTCGCTGCAGCTTGTCATGATCGGCGCGCTGCTCGCGGTCATCCTGGTCGTGCGGCCGCGCGGATTGATCGGCGAGCGTGTGACCGTCTCGCGCTTCTTGTCATCGCGGTCGTGACGGTTCCTAATGCGTCGCCGCGCGAATTACACGGAGGCAGAGCGACGTCCGATGCATCGAAGCAAGCCGCAGAGCGTCAGGCCGATCTCGCCGTCAAGAGGGCCATCCCGGTGTAACCGCTCCTGACCTCTTTCTCGACCAGCCCGATCAATTGCAGCGACAGATCGGTCGTCAGGCCCGCGAAGGTGTTTTTGAGCGATTCTTCCGTCAGGTTCATCACCTTGTACCTGACGGCCATCGAGGACGTAGGACTTCGAGTTCAAAAGAAACGCGGCGACGAGCAGCCCTCCCGTCCTGAGGCTTCGGGCGAAACAGCCGCACGCCCGGTCGAATTCGCTCTGCTCGTCCGTCACCGCCTCGGCGCAAAAGAACATCGTGCCGATGTCCCATGCGCGCTCGGGCAGATCGAAGATCGATCCCTGCCGCACCGTTGTCTTATCCCGAAGCTCCGCAATCGGGTCTTTGGTCAGCGCGGGGTCATCGGCATAGATCGCCCTGACGATATCCCAGAAATGCCGCCACTGCGGCCGCATCGTTGCTCCCGACAGCTCCTTCCGCAGCCAATTGACGTTGACCTCCGAATACTCCCAGGCTGTCAGCGCCGAGGCACGCGGCAGCGCCGCGAACAGCGGATAGAGATTGGCCCCGGTGCCGACGTCGAGGGACGCGAGCCGGCCGGCGGAATTGAGGCCCTTTATGGCCTCGCATGTGAACCGCAGCGCCAGATCGTCGTCCGGATGCGGCTCGTCATAATAGTGCGAGAAATAGGTATCGGGGTCGATCGTCGAGACGTCGCTCTCCGGAATTGGTTGCTTCATAAGGGCCGCCGAATTGCCTGGGGCACGACCAACTCCGGCCGCGGGAACTTCACGAGGTGCGATGAACGAAGGGCTACGCGGCGCGGGATTTGCTACCGCCGCTCTGAAGTTAGCTCCGGCGCGTCCCGAAGTCGACCACCGATGTCTCCCGCGGCGCCAGCGCCGCGTCCGCAAGGCGCTCGCGCTGGGCGCGCAGCAACGCGTCGCAAGCGGCCTTGTCGAGAGGCTTTGCGAAGAAGAAGCCCTGTAGCGAGGTGCAGCCGAACATCCGCATCATGGCGGCTTCCGCCTCGGTCTCGACGCCTTCGGCGATGACTTCCATCCCCAGGGAGCGCCCAAGATTCACGATGGCGCGCACGATGGTGCGGGAGTTCTGCGCCTCGGGCAGACCCGTCACAAACGACCGATCGATCTTCAGCTTGTCGAAGGTGAAGGTTCTTAGATAGGTGAGGCTCGAGTACCCGGTCCCGAAGTCGTCGAGGGCGATCTTGAACCCAAGGTCCCTGAATGCCTTCAGCGTGCGTTGCACGCGCGGCGAGGATTCGAGCAACAGGCTTTCGGTGATTTCCAGAACGATCTTGGATGTCTCTACGGAATGCTTCTCGGCGAGTTCCCGCAAGAGCCGCTCCAGGTCGACGTGGCGGAATTGGTCGGGCGAGAGATTGACCGACATCTCGAACTCCGGCCACAGAGCGTGATCGGTGAACGCGCGCTCGATCACCCATGCGCCAAGTGCCGGCATCAGGCCCGCCTCTTCCGCAATCGGGATGAACGTCATGGGGGGGATGTTGCCGCGCGTCGGGTGATGCCACCGGAGCAGCGCTTCGACGCCCAGAACATCGTGCGTGCCGGCGGAGACGATGGGCTGATAGAAAAGGTCGAGGCCGTCCTGCTCGATCGCCGCGCGGAGGTCCAGCTCGACCGCCCGGCGCAGCGCAACGCCCTCGC
This sequence comes from uncultured Alphaproteobacteria bacterium, assembly GCA_963750115.1. GTDB lineage: Bacteria > Pseudomonadota > Alphaproteobacteria > Rhizobiales > Afifellaceae > DASWJZ01. The sequence goes on from CAVVPM010000003.1 coordinate 204,195, forward strand.
CCATCTCCTCGGTGAAGGAGATCGCGCGGTCGCGGCCGTCGGATTTCGCCTTGTAGAGAGCGATGTCCGCCTTTCGCATCAGCTCTTCGAACTTCACGCCGTGCTCGGGTGCGGTGACGAGCCCGACGGAGGCGGAGATCTTTATCCGCTGCCCGGACAGCTCGTAGGGCTGCTGGAACGCCGACAGCAGTTCCGCGGAGAGCTTGGCCGACTGGTCTGTCCTTGAAATCCTCAAGACGGCCAGCTCGTCTCCCCCGAACCGGGCAAGAAAATCGGACTCGCGGATCACATCGTGGAGGCGGTTCGCAACGGCCTTGATCAGCTCGTCGCCCGTGTGGTGCCCCAACGTATCGTTGATGTCCTTGAAACGATCGATGTCGAGATAGGCGAGCGTCATCACCCCGCCTTCACCGGCGCGCTGCTCCGCGATGGCGCGGTCCGCCATCTCGGTGAAGAAGAAGCGATTGGGCAAACTCGAAAGCGCGTCGTGCCGCGACCTGTGAAGCGCGTCCGCCTCGCGGCTGGCGAGCGCGATCAGCGCGCTTTTCAGTCTGCGCAGCGTGATCGCGGCGAAATATCCGAACACGCACAGCCCGAGGATCACCAGCGGAAGAATGATCGTGAGGAGAACTCCCCCCGGCCGCCGCGGAGTCCAGCTGATAATGCCCGCATTCGAGCCTTCGTCCGTGATGAAGGGCTTCGCGAATGTTGCGTCCTTTGCTGCCGCGCTTGCCGACAGATGCAGATCGGGGATCAGCAGCGAGCGGGACAGGTCGGCGACGAATTGCTTGTCGATATATTCGACGCTGACAAGAACATCCGGCACGCCCTTCGCGAGGCTCATATCGGTATTGGGAGCGATCGTGATCGCCGACACGACTGCGGGCTGACCGCCGAGGTCGAGCACATGGCCGCTCCACTTCGCGAAGCTCAGCACCTTCGAAAGCTGGTCATAAGTCTTCTGCGCGGCCGCGAAAAGGTCGTTGTGAGCGCGCAAGCCCGACGGACGGCCGCGCATTTCAGCGATGACCGGCGCCAATTGTTTGAGCCTATCGTCGACGTTGTAGTCGACCGCCTCGGCGCCCTTCATCGAGTAGATGAGCTTGTCGGCGCTCGAGAAGATGTAGATCTCGTCGTGTCCGTAGGTCTCTGTCAGAAACGTGCCGACGTTCCAGTCTATCCAGTCCTTGTCGAATTTGACGACGGTGTTCTTGACCGTGTCGTCCCACCAGGAGACGCTTTTCTGTTCGTTCAGAACGCGCGAGATGCTCTGGTCGAATGCGTTATCGAGGAGCACCTTGTCGCGGTCGAGCGCCGATCGGTTGGCGACGATCCCGGCGTACAGCATGATGCCGATGACGAGAGAGCCAAAGACGCCGATGGCGAAACCGACTGCCCGCGTCAGATATTGAAGGTCGTTTCTGGGGCTAATCACAATTGCTGCCCAAGCCGTCATTGGCACAAAAGATTGTGACTTCTAATCCGCCGCGTGTGAAGAAACCGTCAATATTCAATAGGTTAGAAACAACCGAGCGACGAACGAAGGGTCAAGAATTACTTGTAGGTTGCCGTCTTGTTCGAGCAAGATGCCCGTGTAGGTAGACTTTGCGGCGCGACTCTATGCGGCGCAGCGCGGCATCGCGGGGAGGGGCACGCTAAGGAAACTGCGCGGATATCCTGGAGCAATTCCAGGAGAGGTGGGAACCGACATTCCGCCCGGAATTGCCACAAAACAACGGACCGTGGATTTCGTGAAGCGATGATCCGCCCCGGAACTCAAATGGCTTTCGCCGTCATGAACACCATGCCGGAATAGCCACTCCGAATCTTCCTTCTCCACGATGCCGATCCGCTCTGTCCGCCGCTCGCGGGAAATCGGCGCGAAGACGTCGAGGATGTCGGCCTCTGAAATGTTCAGCACCGGGAATGGCCTTTCGGCGACGGCGTATCCGGAGGAGTTCACGAGAAACGCCGCGACCAGGGCGCCCCCCGGGCGGACGCAGCGGGCGAAGCTCCGGCAAGCCTTTTCAAATTGGCTGCGCTGCTCGGTGATGGACTCCGCGCAGAAGAACATGGTCGCGGCATCCCACTGTTGCTCCGGCAGATCGTAGACCGATCCCTGCTCAACGCGCGTCATTCCGCGCAATGCCGGAATCGGATTCTCCGGCAGGCCGGCGCCCGAGCCGAAGGCATCGATGACCACGCGCCAGAAATGACGCCACTGCGGTCGCATCGTGTCGGCTGCGATTTCCTTCTTCAGCCAATCCACGTTGCTCTGCGAATACTCCCAGGCCGTCAGACTGCGCGCTCTCGGAAGCGCGAGAAGGAGCGGAAAGAGGTTGGGGCCGGTGCCGACGTCGACGACGCTGAGCTTTTCGTGCGCCGGTTCGGCGGCAATCAGCGCGGCGCAGGCGCGCTTGATGACCTGTTCGTCGTCCTGGTGCGGCTCGCCGTAATAGTGCTGGAAATAGGCCTCCGAGTCGAACTGCGACCACGCATAGCTTTCGTTCCCTGCCGGAATCTTCCGCTCCGCCAATGTCGTGCCTCCAATCCGAATTTGAGGGGGCAGGCACGCCGGCCTGCCGTAGGCTCGCGTCGTCCCCTGCATGCCGCGCGGCCGCGCCGCATGCACAACCAATATTAAGGGTTGCCGCGGCAGATTTCTGATCGGCGCCCCGCGAGCGCTCTTTCGAGGTTACCTGAATGGAAATCCACCCAGCCGCGCTGGCCGCGTGGGTACCCGACTTCGTCCGGGTCAGCAACACGCTGTCGGGCATCCTCCGCGACCCGACAAGCGAGGAGATTGCGGCGCATCGGGGCCTGTTCGCTGCCAATGTCCTGCGCGTGGAGAATCTCGAGATGTTCGTCGAGCACGTCGCGAGCGGTGCGCGACTCCGTTCCGAACCCGATGTCGGGGTCGATGACGACGGGCTGCTTTTCCGCGTCGAGCCAAGGAACGATCTTGCGACGATCGTGGCCGCGGCGCGAACGTTCGCGGCGCCGCCGCAGCGCCTGTATCGACTCTATACGCTTCTTCATCCGTTCACCGACGGCAACGCCCGCAGCGGACGCGCGCTCCTTCTATGGCAGGTCATTCGGAGCACCGAGCGGGGAGCCGACGTGACGCACGCGCTGGACCGTGCCCCACCGGCTCTCCGCGCGGCCGCCGCGCGCGCGTCCGCCCGACCGCCGCACTAGGATCAGCGCCCGCCATGCACGAGCCGCATCGGCTCGAAGGGTGTTGGTGCGGCTGCGTAAAGCGTAACCTCTTTGGCCGGGTGGCGGACGATCACCTCCTGTTCGCCGTGGCTATTGCCCCAAAAGATGATGTCCTTCGGATCGACGCTCGACTGGATGATCCGCGGGTCTGACACCGCCGCATAGCCGGCCTTCCGCATCGCTTCTTGGAGCGACGCCGTCCAGCACAGGCCGCCGGCCGCCTTCCGCACGGACACGCCGCACGCATGCCGGAAGATCGTGACAGGACCGGCGAGCGGGGGAATGGGAAAGTCGCCGCGCGCGAACATGCGGCGGAGCATTGGCTTCGGCCAGAAGTCGATGAGCAGGTGGCGCGATTCGCGCGCCCATATGGCCACCAGCATTTCCCGATACGCGGGATTCGACACCTTGAGCTGATAGGCAAGACAGGCGATGTGCCCGCGCAGTCGAAGCGGCGCCACGATCATGAGACGCCGGGCGGCGAGCGCATCTCCGGCGAAGGCCTGGTCGAGGAGCGGCCGCTCGGCCTCCGGCAGGGCGCTCCGCACTGACTTCAGGTAAGATGCCGTTTTCATCGGAAGGATGCCTCGGAACGCGACACGGGACTACGACGAATAGGCCACCCACACATTCGGCTCTTCGTAGCGGCCGATCTGTTGCTCGACATCGATGATGATCGGGGCAAGGGCGCCGTCGAGAATGTATTCGCCGGACGCCTCGAAGCGCCGTCCTGCCCAGGTCTCCCAAAAGGCGATCGGCTGTTCCACCACCATCGAGCGTTCGCACGGGCCGACCAGCTTGCCGCCGTGCGAGAGATGGCTGCGGAGCCAGGGATCGAACAGCCGCCCCTTGTCGTCGCGCCAATCGATATATTCGCGGATCGGCACGGTCGGGAAATCGCACTTCAGCGTCGGCCGGACAGGAGCAAGAAGCGCCTGGAAGCCGTGCCGCTCGGACAGCGCGCACATCTCGCGGATCATCCGCGTCGCATATCCCTTGCCGCGCTGCTGCGGCGGCACGGAGATCGCGAGCGCACCAAGGACATTTGGGCGACCGTTGCGGTGGGTGGCGCCGTTCTCGAGCAGCCAGTCCCAGCCCTCGGAGGGCAGGGCGCCGAAGTCGCCATGCCAGGAGGCCGGGACACAATTCGCAAGGGCGACTGGAGTATTCGTCTCTACTTCTACGAGACAGAGCTGCAGGTCTGCAAATCTATCGAGCACCAAGTCGTAGTATTCTTGATGCGGCCCCGTGAAGTTCAGGTAGCCTAATCGACTCCAGGCTGCAATTTCGACAGAAGCCGCAGCATGTTTCAACGCGCTACTGGACGCACGCGAACGAACAACCAACGAATTTGACAAGGCACCGCATCCCTCTGCAAGCCCAGCAGCGGGACGAGTGGCCGTCGCCCCCGCTAAGCTCGAAGTGCCGACTTAATACACTATTAACCATCGGTCCGGAACGTCTAACTGAACTTCCCGTGAGGGTGGTTAATGTTCCTTCTCCGTTCCGCCAGTGATTCCCGCAACTAGAAACCCGAGTGGGCCGCGCCGCAATCACAGATTGAAGTTCTGCTCGCAAAGACGCCCGCGCGGTCCTTTCGATGCAAGCGGTCGCTCGACGACCGGCGGTCAATCGATCGTCGAGACGGGCATACGCCTGCTTACGCTCTCGCATCGGTGTGCCGCGCGCCGGCATGACAGAGGCCGCTCGCATTGAAAGCTGGTTGAAAGCTTCAGCGGATAGCTTCCCCGAAACGCCAACACAAAGAAGCCCGAAGGCGAGACCCCTTCGAAGGCCGTTGCGCAGACAAGGGAGGAAAACGGCAGCGCGAAACGCGTTCACGTCTCTTGGCCGTGTTGCGGCGTACGCAGGCCAACTCCGGTTGGCCGCCGGGTCCACGGACGCGTGAACGCGCTACGGAACTGCTGCCGGATATTTGCATGTCGGAATCAGGGAAGGCGCCGGGCGGCGTCGAATTGTCGAGGGTGACGAAACGCTTCGTCACCCCCACGGGCGCCGTCATGACGGCCCTCCACGATGTCGATCTCGTCGTCGAGCCGGGCCAGTTCTGCGCGATCGTCGGGCCAACCGGTTGCGGCAAGTCGACGACGTTGACGATGGCGGCGGGTCTCGATCGACCGAGCGCAGGTGTGGTGCGCGTCTCCGGCAAGGTCGTCGACGGCATCACCAAGGGCGCCGGATTTGTGTTCCAGACCGACGCGTTGCTGCCTTGGAAGCCGGTCATCGCCAACGTGGCGCTTGGACCGACCTTCCGCGGCGTCGCCAAAAAGGAGGCACAGGCGAAGGCGAAAGATTGGCTGCAGATCGTCGGCCTCGCGGGGTTTGAGAACCACTACCCGCATCAGCTTTCCGGCGGCATGCGCAAACGCGTCAGCCTGGCCGCGGCGCTCATCAACGAGCCGTCGATCCTCCTTATGGACGAGCCGTTTTCTGCGTTGGACGTGCAGACCAGGGCCATCATGTCGAACGAGCTGCTCGCCTTGTGGGATAGGAGCAAGCCGTCGGTCATGTTCGTGACGCACGACCTTGAGGAAGCAATCGCGCTCTCCGATCGGGTGGTGGTCATGACGGCCGGGCCCGGAACGGTCAAGGCGGTCTACGACATCGATCTCCCACGCCCGCGCGGTGCCGTTCAGGAGATCCGTTTCAGCAAGCGCTTCCTGGAATTGCATCACCAGATCTGGGAGACGCTGCGCGACGAAGTCCAGCAGGCTTATTCGCGCACGGCAGTGGCCGCATCCGCCGGCAGAGCAGCGGCATGATGGCCGAAGCCCCGACGACCGTGACGGCCGCTCCCTCTGCCGCCGACGAAGGGACGATTGCCGCCAATGCGCGCCAGCGGGTGCGGCGCCGCAAACAGCTCGTTCTGGTCGGGCAGTTGGCCGCCTTCGTCATCGTCGTCGGCGGCTGGGAGCTGCTCAGCGACCTGAACGTCATCGACCCGTTCTTCTTCGGCTCGCCGCTCGGAATCGTCCTGCGCCTGGCGGATTGGGCGGTGAACGGCACCGCCTATGGCTCTCTGTGGCTGCAAATATGGGTGACGCTGGAGGAGTCCCTGCTCGGCTTCTTCTTCGGCGTCGTCAGCGGCGTCATCTTCGGTCTGCTGCTCGGCGAGATTCCCTATCTTGCCGATGTCGTCGGGCCCTACATCAAGGTCGTCAATGCGTTGCCGCGCATCGTTCTCGGCTCGATCTTCACCATCTGGCTGGGCCTCGGCCTACCTTCAAAGGTACTGCTCGCCGCCGTGCTGGTGTTCTTTGTCGTGTTCTTCAACGCCTTCCAGGGCGTGCGCAGCGTCGACCGCAACCTCGTCGCCAATGCGCGCATCCTCGGCGCTTCGCGCTGGCAGGTGGTTCAGCACGTCGTTTTCCCGTCGGCGCTGACCTGGATCATCGCCAGCCTGCACGTCGCCCTCGGCTTTTCGATCATCGGCGCGATCGTCGGCGAATTCCTCGGCTCGCAGCGCGGATTGGGTCTCGTCATCGCGACAGCGCAGAACACCTTCGACGCGAATGGCGTGTTCGGCGCCATGCTGGTGATCGGCGTGCTGGCGCTCAGCGCCGAAGCGTTGATGGCCATGGTCGAGAAACGGCTGCTCGCCTGGCAGCCGGCCTCGACGACACAGAACGATATCGCGGGGCTCTGAGCCCTCATCGATCGGACGGCATCAAAGGAGAGGCCCGAACCGGGGCCTCGATAAATGGAGGTAAGGAGCAATGAGCATAGAAAGGCTTGCCTACAGATTTGTCGGCGCAGTGGCCGTCGCGGCCATGGGCGGATGTCTCTCGGGAGCGGCAATCGCGGCCGACATGCCGACCGTCACGTTGATGGTCGGTGGCATCGACAAGCAGATATACCTTGAATACCAGCTCGCCCAGAGCCTCGGCCTCTACAAGAAATACGGCGTCAACGTTGAATTGAGCACCGAGCAGGCTGGCGGCGTCGGCGCCGAGGACGCGCTGATCGCGGGCCAGGTCGACATGGCGGGTGCCTGGTATGTGCACACGATCGACTTCCAGCAGAAGGGCAAGAACGTCATCAACCTCATCCAGCTCGCAGTGGCTCCGGGCGAGCGGATCATGTGCGCCAAGGGCACCGACGTGAAGTCGCCCACGGACTGGAAGGGCAAGTCGGTCGGCGTGACCGACATCGGATCGGGCACCGATGACCTGGTGAGCTATGTCTCGACTCGTGCCGGCATGGCCTCCAGCGACTACACCAAGATCGCGGCTGGCGCCGGCCAGACCATGATCTCCGCGTTGAAGTTCGGCAAGGCGATCTGCGGCATCACCAGCCAGCCGACCGTGAACGCGATCGAGAAGCTCGACGTGGGCTACTCGGCAATCGACCTTTCGACCGGGGCCGGCGCGCAGAAGTGGCTCGGCGGCGACTATCCCGCCGCGGGCGTGCTGGCCAACGCCGACTGGGTCGCCTCGCACAAGGATGCGGCCCAGCGGGTGGTCAACGCGCTGGTCGCCACCCTGGCTTGGATGAAGACACACACCGCAGCCGACGTCGCCGCCGTCATGCCGGCGGACTTCGTCTCCAATCCGCTGACGTCGAAAGACGAATACATCTCCGCGCTGAAGGCGGACTGGGGCCAGTTCAACATCGACGGGCTCGGCATCATGCCGGAGAACGGCCCGCAAACCGTCTTTGACATCCAAAAGGCGGCCGGCAAGATTACCGGCAAGGTGGACCTCGCCAAGACCTACACCAACGATTTCGTCATGAACGCGAAGAAGCTGCTGGGCTTGGCGAACTAGTGCCGGCAATCATGTCGCGCCAGGCAAAGCGCGCATTGATCTGAGGATCACCAACAGGGAAGGGGCGACCGAAAGCCGCCCCTTTCGTTTCCGTTTCTGCCATCGATCGCTCCTGGCCCGGAAAGAAGCCGACATTTGAAGTCGGCCGCGGCCCCAAAACCTGCACCGCCGATCTACCGGCCGACAAGCGCAGCCCGCGGCAGACGCTCAGACACATCAACGTCGCCCGAGTTCGACCTGAGCAAAACGCGCTATACTGCTCGATAGGTTTCCCAGGCGTCGGCGGCCGAGTGGCTTGCCGCGCGAAAAGAAGGCTGCAGGGCAAGCCCTGAAGGCTGTCCGTGGGAGACGCGGGAAGGGAGCGGCATGACGTTACGCCGAGCCGTCACGGGCATCTTGATGGCTGCGGTGGCCGCCGCGGCACCCGCCGGCGCCCATGCCGAAAACGTCTCGATCATGGTCGGCGGCATCGAAAAGCAAATCTACCTTCCTCTGATGTTGACCCAGAGGTTGGGCTATTTTGCGGATGAGGGGCTTAACGTCGAACTGCTCAGCGAACCGGCGGGCGTTGAAGCCGCGGACGAGATGCTCGCGGGAGCCGTTCAAGGCGTGGTCGGTTTTTATGATCACAACATCGACCTTCAGAGCTTGGGAAAATATACCGAATCTGTCGTGCAGTTCAGCCGGGCGCCGGGGGAGGTTGAGCTCGTTTCCACCAAGCACCCCGAGATCAAGTCGATTGCGGATTTCAAGGGTCAGAATGTCGGGGTCACCGGGCTTGGTTCGTCAACCGACTTCCTCACGGAATATCTCTTGATCGAAGCGGGACTGAGACTGAATGACGTCACCCCCGTGCCGGTTGGCGCCGGTGATACTCTGATCGCCGCCATGCAGCACGATCAGATCGCCGCGGCGATGACGACTGAACCGACCGTCTCGAGGCTGCTCGCCTCAGGGCAGGCTCGGGTGCTGATCGATATGCGAACCCTTGCCGGCACCGAGTTCGGCTCTCGGCGGAACCTATCCGGCGGCCTGTCTCTATATGCAGACCGGGTGGGTTGAGGCGCATAAGGACACGGTACAAAGGCTGGTGAATGCCTTTGTGAAGACAATGCACTTCATAGCAACGCACACCGCCGACGAGATCGCCGAAGAGATGCCCGGCGACTTCTACGTCGGGGACAGGGCCATGTACGTGAAGGCGCTTGCCGACGGCAAGGCCATGTTCACCCCCGATGGCCGCATGCCGAAGGACGGTCCGGAAACCGTCCTCAAGGTGCTTTCTGAAATCAAGGCGAATGTCCGCGACAAGACGATTGACCTGTCCAAGACCTACACGATGGAATTCGTCGAGAAGGCGAATGCCAAAATGTGAAAGCGTGTCACTGGCAAGTTGTGGCGATGCCGGGTTGATCCGCTCGTCCTAGATGCCGCGGGAGGATTGCGCCGGTTGCGGGATGGTCTCGGCTAGAGGCAAAGAAACGACGACGCAGAACCCACGGCCGCCATGCGGCGCTGGTATCTCGGCGGAGCCGCCGAACATCTCGGCGATTTCGGCGACGATCGACAGACCGAGACCGCTGCCGCCTGAACGCGCGTTGCGACCGCGCCCGAACCGCTCAAAGAGCCTGGCCCTGTCGTCATCGCCCACCCCCACGCCGTTGTCCTCGATGCTTACGACCGCTGTCTTCTCGCTGCGGTGAACCGAGACGGTCGCGACGGTTCCGGCCCCGGAATATTTGATGGCGTTGTCGATCAGGTTGCTGACCATTTCGCGAACGAGCGTTGCGGTCGCAACCACGACGCAGACGCCATCGCATTCGAAAACGAGTTCGACGCCGTTGTTGAGCGCGTGCGGCGCGGCCTCGGCTACCACCTCTTGGACCGCCTCGCTGAGATTGACGATCTCGGTGTGCAGCACCGCCTGGTCGTGCTCGACGCGACCGAGCGTGAGCAGCTGGTTCGTCAGACGCGCCATCGCGGTCAGGTTACCGTCGACCTCTTTCAAGGCGGCGCCAATTTCCGAGTTCTGGCGCCTGCGGCGCGCGTAGCCGACCTGCGTCTTCATGATTGCAAGCGGGGTCCGCAGCTGATGTGCGGCGCTGTCCAGAAACCGCCGCTGCCGCATGAGCTGGCGCTTCAGCTGCTCCATGTGATCGTTGAGCGCCGCGACGAGCGGCCGGATCTCCATTTGCACCGACTGCGTGTCGAACGGCTCGAACCGGCCGGCCGGCCGGTCGAGAACGGCCTGTCGAAGGCGAAGGAGAGGCCGCATTTCACGATTGATGCCGATCCAGATGGAAAGCGCTGCGGCGAGCACCAGGACCGCCTGCTCGACGAAGCCGCGCAGCCAAAGAGCGCGGACCATCTCGTTTCGTGCCTTGAGCGTCTCGCCGACCATGACGGTGACCGATAGCGAGCCGCTCGGCGTCACCACGGGCTGGCGCAGGATGATCGCCCGCATCGCTTCCGTCCGAAACATGGTCTGGAAGAATCCGTAGCCAAAATCCGGCGGCGTTTTGGGTGGGCCGTTCAGCCCCGGATAGCCGGCGATCAAATGATTGCCGGGACCGACAACGGCATAGGCGACCTCGTCATGGCTATCGGAGGCGAAGAGCTCCAGCGCCGAGGGCGGTATGGTCGCGCTGATACTTCCGTCGCCGAACTCGATCTGCTCGGCAATCATGCGGCAGGAAGCAATCAGCTGGCGATCGGTGACCAGCGTCGCTTGCCGCAGCGCGCTGCCATAGGAGAGCCAGATGCTGATCGCCAGGATCGCGGCGACCGGCGCAGCCAGCCACGTCATGAGATTGACGCGCAGGCTTGCCCGCGGCAGCCCCCGCATCTTCAAGGCTGTTCGAGCCTCAACAGATAGCCAAGTCCGCGCAGCGTCGCGATCGAGACCGCCGAATTCGCCAGCTTCTTGCGCAGCCTGTGGACATGCACTTCGATGGCGCTGAGATTGGCCTCGTCATCGAACCCGTAGGTGCTTTCAAGCAGCATCTGCTTGCTGACGGTGGCGCCCGCTCTCCGCAGCAGGGCTTCGAGCACCGCGTGCTCGCGCGGAGAGAGCTGCATTTCCACCCCTTCGATGGCGAACAGGCGCGTGTTCTGATCGAAAGAAAGGGGGCCGAAGCGGAGCTCCGACTTGAGTGTCGTGCCGGAACGGCGAAGGAGCGCACGCAGCCGCGCCTCGAGCTCTTCGATCTCAAACGGCTTGATCAGGTAATCGTCGGCGCCGGCATTGAGACCCTCGACCCGGCTTTGCAGCGCGTCCTTGGCGGTCAGGATCAGGATCGGCGTCGAAAGGCCTCGCGCGCGCAAATCACGGATGACTTCGATGCCGCCGATTTTCGGCAGCGCAAGATCGACGACTACGAGGTCGTAGTTTTCCGGGTTGGCCCCATCTATCGCCGCCTCGCCGTCGTAGAGGCAATCGACGACATAGTTCTCCCCCCGCAGAAGCTTGGCGAGCCACTCGGCCAGATCTACGTTGTCCTCGACTATCAGCAGCCGCATAGCACCGTGGCAGGCCGCGATACGATAAATGAGGCCGTTCTTCCCTGCATGATCTTCTTTTTGGGTGAGGCCGCGCTAGCCGGCCCGCCGCGTGGAGATTGCAGCGTTTTTTCAAGGCCGGCAAGGCGGCTCTTCCGCTTAGGCGTGAGTGGTGGGCAATGCGGCCGCGCATGAAAGACGGCCGCCGGTCTCAACCGTTCGCTTCGTCCTCTCCGCGCGCCGCCCAAAGCATGCCGCGATGAAGGATCGTCCGCATCTCCGGCACGTCGAATTCCTTGGCGACGTGCCCGAGCGAGGAATAGAACACGCGCCCCTTGCCGTGCTTCCGTTTCCAGGCGACGGGCATGACGACGCCCTCGATCCACGGCGCGTATTCGCCGGAGAACGTCGTGGTCGCGAGCACCTCGTTCGAAGGGTCGACGTGCATGTAATACTGCTCCGACCGGTAGGAGAAGCTCTTGATCCCTTGGCAGATCGGATCGTCGGGCTTGGCGATGTCGACGCGGTAATCGATGATGTTGCCGGGGTGGGCGACCCATTGTCCGCCGCACATGAACTGGTACTCGACCGCCTCGCGGAATGCGTCGCACATGCCGCCATGATAGCCGGCGAGCCCGACGCCGCCCTCGACCGCCTTGGTCAGCGTCTGCACTTCCTCCTTCTCGATCTTGGACATCGTGAAGATCGGAACGATGAGGCTCAGATCCTTGATCGAAGCGTCGGCGAAGGCTTCCGTGGTATTCTCCACGTAGACCTTGAACCCGCCCCCCTCGAGCATGCCGGCGATGATCTTGGCGCATTGCTCCGGCTCGTGCCCGCTCCAGCCGCCCCAGACGATCAGCGCTTCTCGCATCGTTTCTCTCCCGGTCTCAGGATATTTTAGGCGGCGAGCTTCCGCCGCACGAGGCTTGTCGCGAGCGGCGTCGGCCGCTCCGGCCGCGTGGTGATGGCGACCGCGCGTCCGCTCTCGGAAGAGCGCCCGAACGCTTCCATCACCTCCAGCACGTGGAGTGCGAGCGCGCCGCTCGCCCGGTGCGGCCGCTTCTCGCGGATAGCGAGCGCCATGTCCGCGAGCCCGATCGAGCGGTAGTTTGCATCGGCATAGGGCATCGTCGTCCTTACCTTCTGCCACTTGTCCTTCGCCGCCGCGAATTCGATCGCGCCGCCGAACCAGTTCGGATCGGGCACGGCGAGCGTGCCCTTCGGTGCCGTAGATTTCGATCGGCAGGTGCCGGTGCGCCGGCACGTCGAAGCTCATCCCGATCTGCACCACGGCGCCGGAGACGAACGCCATCGCGCCGACGACATGAGTCGCGACCTCGACGGGAATGATCTCGCCGTAGCGCGGCTTCGAGGTGATGGTGCGCGTCTTCCTCGGCATGGATGTCATGCCGGAGACCCGCGCCACGGGACCGAGGAGATTGACGAGATCGGTGATGTAATAGGGCCCCATGTCGAGCATCGGCCCGCCGCCCGCCTCGTAGTAGAACGCCGGCGCCGGATGCCAGCGCTCGTGCCCGGGGCACATGAAATAGGCCGTGCCGCCGACCGGCTCGCCGATCTTGCCCGCGTCGATCAGCTGCGGCAGGTCTGATGCGCGCCGCCGAGAAAGGTGTCGGGCGCGGAGCCGACGCGGAGCCGCTTCTTTTCGGCGCGCTCGACAAGCCGCTGGCCGTCCTTGAAGGCGACGCCGAGCGGCTTCTCGGAGTAGACGTGCTTGCCGGCATCGATCGCTTGCAGCCCCACCTCGACATGCGCCTTCGGCACGGTGAGGTTCAAGACGATCTCGATCTCCGGGTCAGCGAGAAGCTCTTCAACGGTCACGGCGCGCAGTCCGAATTCGGTTGCGCGTGCTTCCGCGGCAGCCCGGTTGAGTCGGCAAGCGCACGGATATCGAGGATCGGAAAGCTTTTCGCCGCTTTCAGATAGGCGCCGGAGATGACGCCGCAGCCGATAACGCCGACGCCGACTTTCTTCATGGTGCCTCGCGATCCGCTGCGGTCTGGATGTTGCGCGGCCGTGCCGGGCCGGTCGTGCTCCAGGGTGCGCCGTAAAGTTCCTTGAGCGCCGCCGCGGCGGCTCCGCGCGCCCAGGCCGTGTCGTCCGCGTCGTCGACCGCGATCTCCGAGACGTCGGCGAGCCAGCTTGGAAGCGTGCGGCCGGAGCGCCCCGAGAAGCCCCCGCATCAGATGCTCGCCGAGCACGAGCGTCGATCCGACCAGGATGACGCGCGGCGGCGCGAAGAGCGTGATGAGGTTGGCGATCGCAAGTCCGAGCGCCTCGCCTGCGCGAAGCGCCGACGCGGTCAGCGCGTTGTCGCCCGCGGCAATCCTCTCGCCCGCGAGCTGCATGGCGTGGCCGAGGCGCATCGCCTCGCTGAACTGCGGCTTGCCCGCGACGGCGGAAAGGATCGCCGGCTCGGCCGCCTGGTCGGCGAGGCGCGACACCGTCATCTCGCCGTCCCCGCTCGACGCCATGGCAAGGTCGCCGAGATTGAAGCTGATGCCCTTGGCGCCGCGGAAAAGCTCGCCGCCATGCATGACGCCGAGTGCCGAGCGAATGCTCGGCCGTCACCACCACGAAGTCGTCGAGGTCGCGGCATCGGCGGAACCAATGCTCGCCGATCGTGATCGCGTTGGCGTCGCTTTCGATCAGCGTCGAAAGGCCGAAGCCGTTCGAACAGCGCCCTGCCGAAGGGAACATTGGAATCGCGCAGGATCGGGCTTTGCCGCACAAGCCCCGTTGCATGCTCGACGACGCCGGGCAGCGCCACGCAGAGGCTCTCCACGCGGTCGAGCGTCAACCCCGCATCGGCGACGCAGCGCCGGACGCCGTCCTCGACGAGGTCGGCGATCACGTCCGCCGGCTGCCGGTCGACGCGCACCGGCTGCGTCAGCTCCGCGAGCACGTCGCCCTGAAAATCCGTCACCACGTGCATGATGCGGGTCGGCGCGATCTTGACGCCGACGACGCGGGCGGCATCGGGATTGAGTTCGAGCAGCACGCGCGGCCGGCCGCGCGCCGCATCCCTGACGGCGCCCATCTGGCGCGTCACGATCAGCCGGTCCTCGAGAAGCGCTGCGGTGATCGCCGAGACGGTTGTGGGGCTGAGCTCGGTTCGCTCCGAAATCTCCACGCGCGCGATCGGGCCATGGCGGCGGATCGCGTCCATCACGTGGAAGCGATTGATTGCCCGTATGAATTCCGCGTCGGCCGTCTTCATCCAAGGAGATCCGAGAACCCGATAGCGAGGCGATTATTACTTCGGGCCAGTGATTTATTCGTCCACGCGATATGCAGGTGTCAATGCCGACCGCGCCAAATAGCGGCGGATGCCGCGATTGATGCTTGACATGAAGGCGGCGCACGGCGAAGATTTATTTTGTGCCACGAAAAAATGCCGACCGCATAAGAGGCCGGCAGAAGACCACTCAGGGAGGGAAACTCGATGCTCACGAAAGCGCTTGCCGGCGCGAGCCTCGCCTTGGCCTTCGCCATGGCGCCGGCGTTCGCCGACGATGTCACCGTCCATCTGCTCCACGTCAATCAGACGGGCGACCCATTCTGGAAGCAGGTCGCGGAGGACTACAACGCCTCGCATCCGGGCGTGAAAGTCGTCGTCGATTACATGGAGAACGAAGCCTACAAGGCGAAGCTTCCGACCCTGCTCCAATCCGACGACCGCCCCGACATCATCTACAGCTGGGCCGGCGGCGTGATGCGGGCGCAGATCGAGGCCGGCTACATCAAGGACATCAGCGAAGCCAAAGCCGGACTTCGACAAGGCGGTCTATCCGGCGCCGCTCAACGCCTACGTCGTCGACGGCAAGCTCTACGGCATCCCCATGCAGCTTTCCGACGTGTCGATCATCTACAACAAGGAGCTGCTCGCCAAGGCGGGCGTCGACCCGGCGTCGATGGAGACCTGGGACGGCTTCCTCGCCGCGGTGAAGAAGATCAAGGACGCGGGCATCACGCCGCTCATCATGGGCGGCGGCGACAAATGGCCGATGCACTTCGTCTGGTCGTACCTGCTGATGCGCATCGGCGGCGCCGACGTGCTGACGACGGCGGAGATCACCAAGGACGGCTTCCTGGCGCAGACCCTTCATCGACGCCGGGACGAAGCTCAAGGAGCTTGCCGACCTCGAACCCGTTCCAGGACGGCTGGCTCGGCACCAAGTACCTGCCGTCGCAGGGCATGTTCGGTGACGGCAAGGGCGCCATGGCGATCCAGCTGAACGGCTTCATCCCGGGCCAGC
The DNA here is from genome assembly GCA_963750115.1 of uncultured Alphaproteobacteria bacterium. Classification (GTDB taxonomy): domain Bacteria; phylum Pseudomonadota; class Alphaproteobacteria; order Rhizobiales; family Afifellaceae; genus DASWJZ01. Next base: position 219,982 of record CAVVPM010000003.1, read on the forward strand.
AGCAGAACGCGACCGACGGCAAGGGCATTCCCGACGACAAGATCGGCCTGGCGCTCTTCCCGACGGTTCCGGGCGGCAAGGGCAAGATCACCGACGTCTTCGGCGGCGTGCAGGGCTTCCTCGTCACCAAGGACGCGCCGCCCGAGGCGATCGATTTCCTGAAGTTCTTCGCGACGGCCGAAGAGCAGAAGGCGGCCGCCGCAGGCCGGCGTCTACGTGCCGGCGGTCAAGGGCACTGACGAGTTCATCACCAATCCGCTGGTCGCGCAGGTGGCGAAGACGCTGTCGAATGCGACCTGGCTGCAGAACTTTCTCGACCAGGATCTCGGTCCCTCCGTCGGCCGCGTCGTCAACGACGTCTCGGTGGCGATCGCCGCCGGCGACATGACGCCGAAGGAGGGCGCACAGCAGATCCAGGACGCCTGGGACCAGCAATAGGCGCGGCTTGAACCGGACCTCGGCCTCTGGCCGGGGTCCCTCGCCTTTGTTTGGTCTAGGATCGCGAGCGGGATGGCTCACTCGACCGCTCTTCCGCGAGAGCCGCGCCTACAACGATCCGCGGCGGCCTCCTGACCGCGCTGATCTTCCTGCCGCCCGCGCTCGTTCTTTTCACGCTCTTCGTCATCCTGCCGATCGGCGAGGCCGCCTGGTACGGCTTCTACAATTGGAACGGCCTCGCGCTGCCGCACGATTTCGTCGGGCTTTGCGAACTACGCGCAGCTCCTCGGCAACAAGGTCTTCGACCGCGCCTTCATCAACAACCTGCTGATCATCGTGGTCTCGCTGACGGTGCAGCTTCCGCTGGCGCTTGCGATGGCCGTGCTCCTCGCCGACCGGCTCTTCGGCGTCGGTCGCCTTCCGCATGCTCTTCTTTCTCCCCTACATCCTCGCTGACGTCGCGGCCGGCCTGATCTGGCGCTTCATGTTCGACGGTGACTACGGGCTCGTGTCGCAGCTCTGGCAGACGCTCGGCGGAACCCGGTCTACCTCCTCGCCGACCGCGATTGGGCCTACGTGGCGGTGCTCATCGTGATCGTGTGGAAATATTTCGGCTTCCACATGATGCTCTACATCGCCGGCCTGCAGAACATCGACCGCAACCTCTACGAGGCGGCCGCGATCGACGGCGCCAACGGCTGGCAGCGCTTCCGCTACATCACCGTGCCGGGGCTCGCGCCGATGATCCGGCTGTCGGTGTTCTTCTCGCTGCTCGGCTCGCTGCAATTCTTCGACATGATCGTGTCGCTGACCGGCGGCGGTCCGCTCAACACGACGCACACCATGGTGTCGTTCCTCTACTATTTCGGCATCGGCCGCATGCGTGTCGGCTTCGGTTCGGCGGTCGGCGTGGTGCTCTTCATCCTCTGCGTCGTCGTCGCCTTCGGCTACAAGCGGCTGTTCATGCGCGATGACTGAGGCGACAGCGACATGCCGTGATCGGCGCCGCGCCGCGCCGCAGCGGAACGGCCGCAGGCCGCTCGCCACGCCGCTCGGCGGACTGTCGCGTCTCCTCGTGCTTTTCCTGGTCGGCGGGATCGTCGTGATCCCGCTGCTCGCGACCGCCGTCGGCGGCTTCAAGGCGCTCGGCGAGCTGCGCACCAACCCCTTCGGCCTGCCGCACGTTTGGCTATGGCAGAATTATTGGGGCATCCTGTCGAGCTGGCGCTATTGGCAGATACTCGGCAACTCGCTCTTCATCTCCGCGATGACGGTGGTGCTGACGCTCGCTGTCGCGGCGCCCGCCGCATTCGCCTTCGCGCATCTCAGGTTCTTCGGCCAGCGCTTCCTCTTCAACTATCTGATCCTCGGGCTGACCTTCCCCTTCGCGACGGCGATCCTGCCGCTCTTCATCAAGGTCCGCGACCTCGGCCTCCTCGATACGCATTGGGGCGTGATCCTGCCGCAGGTGGCCTTCAGCCAGGCGGTGAGCATCCTCCTGATGCGGAACGCCTTCCGCCAACTTCCGGGCGAGTTGCTCGAATTCCGCCCTCGTCGACGGCTGCGGCTATATGCGCTTCTTCCTGTCGGTGACGCTGCCGCTCTCGCGCCCGATCCTGGCGACGGTCGCCGTCATCAGCGTTTGTTGTGAGCTGGAACAACTTCCTGCTGCCGCTCGTCGTGATCAACACCAACGCAAAATACCCCTGGACGCTCGGGCTCATGGACTACCAGGGCGAGTTCATGGTCGACTGGCAGCTCATATTGGCGTTCATCACGCTCACCATCCTGCCGGCGATTTTGATGTTCATGCTCGCGCAGCGCTACATCGTGTCGGGGCTCACCGCCGGCGCCGTGAAGGGCTGAGAACGGCCGCGCACCACATCGCCGCCGACGCTCGCGGCCGCATTCCAATCATTGGATCACCATGCCGCCGTCGATCATGAGGAGCTGACCGGTCATGTAGTCGGACTCCGGGCTCGCCAGGAAGCTTGCGGTGCCGACAACGTCCTCGGGATAGGAGTAGCGCTTCATGAGGATCATGTTGCGGGCAAGCGAATCCATGGATTCGCCTTCCTTCTCGAACTTGCCGATGGAGACGAGATCCTTGTCGAGCTGCTCCCACAATTCCGTCCGCACGACCCCCGGCCCATAGCCGTTGACGGTGATATTGTGCTCGATCAGCGCCTTGGCGCCGCCGTTGATCATCGCCAGCACGGCATGCTTCGAACAGGAATAGGGGACCACGTCGTCGAACGCCTGGCGCGACAGGATCGAGCCGACATTGATGATCTTGTAGGGATAGTCCTGCTTGCCCTGCTTGATCATCTGCTTGGCGGCTTCCTGCATGCCGATCAGGACGCCGAGCGCGTTGACGTCCATGATTCGGTGCCAGTTGTCTTCCGTGATATCCAGGAACATCATCGGCTTGTTGATGCCGGCATTGTTGAGCATCACGTTGATGGAGCCGAACGCGTTCACTGCAGTCCGGATAGCGGCGGCGACCTGCGCACGCTTGGTGACATCGACCGCGGCTGCGATTGCTTCGCCGCCCACCTTGCGGATGCGCGCGGCGACGTCGTTGCAACCATCGAGATTAACGTCGGTCACACAGACCTTGGCGCCCTGTGCCGCATAGTGCACGGCAATTGCCGCACCCATGCCCTGGGCCCCGCCGGTGATGACGACGTTCTTTCCTTTCAGGCGTTCGGTGTCCACTTCGCCTCCCTCTCGTTTTGGTTGGTGACGCGCCCGCGACCTGCGACCTGCGCGATCAGCACTTCACCGGCCGGGACCTAGCGCACGCTACCGAGCCTCGCAGCGCTGAGAACGCCAGAAATGTCCAAAGCAGTCACAAATTGTCCAATGTGGTCAGAACATGCCTTTTGGTCTTCGAACGAAGGGAGTTCTCATCGCCGCCAGCGCCCTCGGAAGGACTTGAGGCGCCTCGAATCGCGGTCAAAAAGCTGATCCTGGGAGGATATGCATGTCGATATTGAAACGCGCCGCCATGGCGGTCGCTGCCGTGGCGCTTGCTTGGGGGCTGACGTCGTCCGCGGCGGTCGCGCAAGACCACAAGCCGCTGATCATCTCGTTCAACGGTCCGGCGGGCGAGGCCTATATCGGGAAGTTCATCAAGGGCCTCAAGGCCACGGCCGAGCAAAACGGCTACGACATCGAAGTGTATGAAAACCAGTTCAATCAGGCTGAGCAGGACCAGCAGGTCCAGCAGGTGTTGGCCGCAGGCAAGAAGCCCGACTTCTTCATCTGGTGGCCATCCGACGCGGTGGCGGGCCTCGGATCGTTGCGCGCTCTCTACAAGACCGGCGTTCCGGTGCTGAAGATCAACCAGCTGCCGAACGACAAGGACAAGCAATACATCGTCGGCTACGCCGGACCGGACGACCGGCTGCGTGCGCGTAACGCCGGATACATGATGCGTGAGGCGGCGGCGAAGAAGAAGGCCGCGGGCGGCACCGGCTTTAACGTCATCGTGCTGGCCTATCCGCACTCCTACGGCGGCTACGGCCTTTCGATCAACGCCTTCAAGGACGCGATAGCCGGTACCGATCTGAAGATCATCGGCGACGTCGACGAAGGCTTCGGCCAGTCCAACGGCTACAAGGGCGCTTCCAAATTGATCGCGAAGGTCAAGGACCAGGGCATCGACTTCGTCTACGGCATGGACGACGCCATCCTGACCGGCGGCATCAAGGCGCTTGAGGAGGCCGGCTACACGATGGGCAAGGACGTGATCGCGGTCGGCACGGTCTGCAACGGCGACAAACAGCTCATCGAGGAAGGCAAGGAATACGGCACCACGCTTCAGTCGCCGCTGCACGAAGGCGAGCTCGCCGTCAAGCTGGTCACCGAATACCTGAAGACCGGCAAGCTGGCGCATTTCATCAACTTCACGCCCAATCCGATGGTCACGCTCGACAATCTGGAGACGGTTGCCATGCGTGGTTACGACGGTAAGCTCTATGGCATCGATGAGCTGTGCTCGGGGGCGTGGCAGGGAAACTGAGGGGCAGCGCCTTTCAGCCCATGTTGGAGTGGTGGCCCAAACAAGAATTGCCGCGGGCCCCACGCCTTCACCGAAATGCCTGATGCTCGAGGCCGCGCAGCAAGCGCGGCGCCTTCGCGGCCTCGATGAGCTGGCTCGCAGCGGCGAGCCAGCCTCTCAATGACCGGACGACTGGTTGCCATGGACACCATCCTCAAGCTCACCGGCATCTCCCGATCGTTCGGCTCGATCGACGCGTTGCGGGACGTGAGCTTTGAGACAGGCCGCGGCGAAGTGATGGGCCTCGTCGGCGAGAACGGCGCCGGCAAATCCACCCTCGTGAAGATCATCAGCGGCTTCGACGACGGCTACTCCGGTACGCTTGAGTTTCAGGGTGAGCCGACCCGATTCCACAGCCCCGGCGCTGCGGAGCAGGCGGGCATCGCGATCGCTCAGCAGGAACTGAGCCTCATCCCGACGATGTCTGTGGCCGAGAACATCTTTCTGACCGGCCACAACGTGCGTCCCCTGGCGACGAAACGGTTCCTCGCCGCAAAGGCGCGGAGATTCCTGGATGAGGTCGGCCTGACCGACGTCGATCCCACAAAACGCGTCGAGCGGCTTTCGATCGGCGAGCAACATCTGGTCGAAGTCGCGCGCCTCATCGCGCACGACCCGAAAGTGCTGATCCTCGATGAGCCGACGGCGGCGCTCGGAGAGACCGACTCGATCCGCATCCTTGACATGGTCGCGAAGCTTGCCGCCGCCGGCAAGTCGATCATCTACGTCAGTCATCGGCTCGACGAGATATTCAAGATCAGCGATCGCATCACCGTGCTGCGTGACGGCGAAAGCCAGAGGCCGCGCACGGCGCCGGAGCTCAACGTCAATTCGCTGGTTGAGCTGATGCTCGGGCGCAAGCTGGAGAACATGTTTCCCGAGCGCGCCGCCCGCGGCAAGCGCGAGCTGCTCCTGTCCGTGCGCGATCTTTGGCCCGACGGCATGCTGGAGCCGGTCAGCTTCGACGTGTATAGCGGCGAAATCCTCGGCCTCGCGGGACAGCTCGGCAGCGGCACCGGCGAAATTCTTGCTGCCATCGCCGGCTCCCATAAGACCCGTTCGGGGTCGGTTGCCTTCGGCGGCGAGACATTCCTTGCACGCAATCCCGCAGCCGCGATCCGTCGCAAAATCGGCTACTGTTCCGACGACCGCAAATATGACGGGCTCTTCTTGGGCCGGCCGATCCGCGAGAACCTCACCGCGCCGGCATTGGAAACGGTCTCGCGGTTTGGCTGGAATTTTGGCGCCGCGGAGCAGAAGGTCGCGCATGATCTCGCCGCCAAGTTCACGGTCGATGTCGCGCGTCTGAACGCCGAAGCGGGCGTCTTGTCCGGCGGCAACCAGCAGAAGGTTGCGCTCGGCAAGTGGCTCGCGATCGGGCCGAAAATTATCCTCGTCAACGAACCGACCCGCGGCGTCGACGTCGGTGCGAAGGCCGAAATTTATGGGAAGCTGCGCGACCTTGCCGACGCCGGCGCGGCAATCGTCTTTGCGTCGACCGACATGCAGGAGATCACTTACCTGCCCGACCGCGTGATCACCTTCTACCGCGGCATGCAGATCGGCGGCTTCGACGGCTCTGAGATCACCACGCCCGGGATTTTGAAGGAAATCACCGATCCCTTTGACGAGACCAGCCTTTGAAACCGAACATGCAGACGCTGGCAGAATCCGATCGCACCTTTGTCCCGCCGCAGATCGCGCGCTGGGCTCGACGGCAGGCCTCGCCCATCGTTCTCACGCTCGTCACGATATTCGTCGTCGTGTTTCTCTACGGCGCGTTGACCACGCATAATTTCCTGACGCTCTTCAACGCCAAGACGATCATTCGCGATGCGGCTCTCGTCGGCATCATGGGCGTCGGACTCACCTTCGTGACGTTGTCGGGCAACTTCTTTCTGCTGTCGATGAAGGAAACGGCGGCGCTCTGCATCATCGCCTTCGCCATGGGGATGGCACACGAATACGGCTTCGTGCTGTCGCTGCTCGCGGCGCTCGCGATCGCCGTCGTCTCCGGAACGGCGCAGGGCCTGCTCATCGGCCTTGGCGGCAACCCGATCGTCGTTACCCTCGGCGCCGGCGGGATTCTCTACGGTATTGCCTCCTTGTGGAGCAACGATCTGGTCATTTCCTTCCGGCGCCCGAACGATGCGGAATGGCTCGGCACGGGATCGTTCCTCGGTCTGCCTTCCATCACGATCGCCTTCGTCCTCATTGCGGTCGCCGCCGAGATCGTCCTGCGCTACACGAATTTCGGCCGGCGGGTCTACCTGATCGGCGCCAACCGCGCGGCGGCGCGCGCGACCGGCCACGAAAACCTGTCCATGGCGATCAAGGTCTGCATCATCGCGTCGGTGTGTGCCGGCTTCGTCGCGGTGGCGTTCGCCGCGCAGATGTCGAGCGCCGAGGCGAACTATTTCTCCTCCGAATTCGGCTCCAGCGGCGACATGACCATCCTGGTGATCGCGACCGTCATGGTCGGAGGCAATTCCATCATGGGGGGCTATGGATCGACGTTGCGAACGAGCTTCGGGGCGATCTTCATATCCGTCGTCGACAACATGATGGTGCTGCGCGGCTTTAACAGCGGACCACGCGTGCTGGCCGTGGGCCTGATGATCGTCTTTTCGATCATCGTCTTCTCGCTGGCCCGCCGCGGCTCGCGGGTCGAGCAGTAGCGCAGGATGCGAAGATGATGAACACGCCCATTGCCGAGCGGATCAAGCAGCGGATCCTGGACAACCCCGACCTCTCCTTCGCCGTGCTCCTGGCGGCGATCGTCTATGGCTATTTCGCCGTCACCAACGATCTGTTCATGACCAACGACACCACGTTTGCGATCATGGAACGCTTCGCGGTGCTGGGTCTCGTCGGGTTGGCGCTCACGCTTTGCATCATTGCCGGCGAAATCGATCTCTCGATCGGGTCGAACGCGGCTCTGACCGCCGTCATCGTCGTCCGCTTCAACGATTCGCTCGGAACATTCACAGCGCTCGCGATCGGCCTCGCCGTCGCAACCACCATCGGGATCATCCAGGGCTACTTCGTCGCTTACCTGCGGGTGCGCGCGATCGTGCTTACGGTCGGCACGCTGATGCTGTTGCGTGGCGTCGCTCTCTTCGCCGCCGGAGAGAAGACGGTGATGCTGACCGAATTCGATGTGCCGGACTTCATCCAGAGCAAGGTGCTCGGTGTACTTCTCCCCGGCAAGCCTTTTGGTGATCGCCATGTTCGTCGTCGTGGGGCATCTTCATGGCCTACACGAAATACGGCCGCGAGATTTACGCGGTGGGCGGCGCACGGAAGGAAGCGCTTGCGGCGGGCGTCAACCTGAAGCGGCCGATGATCATCGTCTTCGCGATTTCGGGCTTCTGCGCGGGATTGGGCGGCGCCATCATCGGGTTGCGCTCCGGGACCGCGCAGGCGCTCGGCCTGCAATATCTGCTCCTTGCAGGCACGGTTGCCGCGTTCATCGGCGGCGTCAGCATCCTCGGCGGCAAAGGCGGCGTCGTCGGCGCGGCCATCGGCACGCTGACCGTGAACTTCCTGAATACGGGCCTCGTGTTCGATGTGACGCCGGCCTCGCAGGTTCAGCTCTATCTCGGTGTGCTGCTGATCATCGTGATCATGTTCCAGACCGGATCGCGGATATTCGACACCGTGCAACGGAGGCGGGCGGTTCTGGCCGCGGTCGACGAGCGGAAAGTCGCGCTGCTCACCAAGAAGCGCCACGCTCTTGGCGTTTAGCGGCTGGCAAATCTCGGCGGAGTTGGCATTCTTCGCTCTTCCATCCTACGAAATGCGCTGACAGGGGAGACGGTTCGCACCAGGCAGAGGACATTGACCTCCTTGCGCAATCCACGGGCGGCGAAGCCGCAGAGCGGAATTCGACCTGAACGCGGCCGCGGTAGCGGGGCGCCCGAAGGCCCCTACGAAACCCGTCATCTGACAGACGGCGTCGCTATCTCGAGCCCGCAGCTTGTCCAGTTTCTCGATTTCATCGAGCATTTCGAGGTCGAGACGGAGGTCGGCCCTCGGCATTCGCACCGGAAACCGCGAAGTCCGCCTGCTCGCCTGCCTCGTCCGCAGTCATTTGAACGGAAACATCTGCACCAGCTCGTCCCTCGCGGCAGCGTCAGGAATGACCTATGGCACCGCGCTGCGCGCGATTGCCGAGTGCCGCACACGCGGCCTGATCGTCAAGCGACCGCGCACACCGACCGGAAAATCGTTCTCGCTGCATCCTTCCCCGCAGCTCCTCCACGCCTGGCAGGAATACGCGCGCCGGGCCCGTTCGCTTCTCGCCGCGAGCTTCAACGTCAACGAATCCCCCTCGACGCAATCCGACTATTTCTTTGGCGCATCGTATGGTCAGCGCGGCGTGTTGCCGCTGCAGCCGGCGCTGGACAGCAAACTGCAGCTCTCGGGCGACCTGCGGGTACTGGTGCATGCCGATCCGACGTTCATGGCGATGCATGCTCTGAAGAAGCATTTTCAGTACATTTTCGGAACCGGCATCCAGAATTCGCGCGCTGTCGATCGACCGGCTGCGCGAAGAGATTCTCGAAAACGGCCGCCGCAGGCTGTCACGCTATGACATCGTGGCCTGCGACCTGCCGTGGTTCGGCGAATTGGCGTCGGACGGCGCGTTGCAGCCGCTCGACACGCTCATGAAGGAAGCCGGATTCGACCTGTCGGATTTCCATCCGGCGGCCGTCGCGAGCACCCGTCACAAGGGCATGTACTACGGCGTTCCGGTCCAGACCACGCCCGAGCTTCTCGTCTACAGGACCGATTTGTTCTCCGAGCACGGCCTTGAGGAGCCGGTCACGCATGAGGCGGTCCTCAAGGCGGCGCGCCGGTTGCACGCACCGATGAGCGGTCGCTACGGAATAGCCTGGAATGCGGCGCGAGGGACGCCGCTCGGCCATTCGTTCCTGATGATCATGGGTGCGTCGTTCGGGCAGCCGATCATCAACTTGCGCCGCACGTCCGACGGCTTCGACGGTGAGCATGTGGATGGCGAGCACATGCGTCCGATGTTCCTGTCGGACGCCGCGCGTTCAACCGCCGAATATCTTACGGAGCTCCTCGACTACTCGCCGCCGTCCATCCTCAGCATGTCGTGGTATGAACGGGCGGTCGCCTATGCGAGTGGCATCGTCCCGATCGCCTATTGCTACACGCTTCTCGCGCCGCTTTTTGAGCTTGACCGAGCTTCGCCGGGAAACGGCAACACAGGCTATCTGCCGCATCCGCTCGGTTGCGAGGGAAAGCCGGTCGCGCCGGTCGGCGGCTACGCGTTGGCCATGCCGTCGAACATTTCGCCGGACCGCGTGGCGGCCGCATGGGCGGCGGTGCGATCGCTGACCGCGCCGAGCGCGGCGAAGCTCTACATTTCGCACGGAAGCGTGGTCAGCCCTCGATACAGCGTCAGCAGCGATCCGGACGTGCGCGCCGTCTCGCCGATCATCCCGGCGGTCGATGCCATGGCGCGGAAAGGCTATCTCCAGACCTGGCCTCGCCCGCCGGTTCCGGAGATTTCCCAGATCATCTCCATTGCCGGCGAGGAGCTGCACGCGTCGCTTCGCCGCTTGAAGTCGATCGACGACGCGCTGGCGAGCTCGCAAAATCGCGCTGACGCGCTGATGCGCGCGCAGGGCTACTACTGAACATTTCTGCGACTGCGCGACTTTCAGGTCTCAGTCCCGCCAAGCGACCATGTTTTACTAGAAATGCCGTATTATATGGCGTTTGCGAATAAGTATGATATTTCTCGCCGATGGATACTCTTGTCTTCCCCGAGCTCGGTCGCCGACAGCACCTACGACCGGATCAAGCGCGATATCATCTTCGGCAGGCTCGGCCCGGGCGAGAAGCTGAGGCTTGAGCGGCTGCGCGATCGCTACGGCACGAGCGTATCGACGCTGCGCGAAATCTTGAACCGCCTTGCCGCGGAAGGCTTTGTCGTCGCGGAAGGCCAGCGCGGCTTTGAGGTCGCCCGCGTTTCGGCGGAAGACCTGAAGGAGTTGTCGGCGCTTCGCCAGCTGTTGGAGAGCTATGCCCTGGAGCTTTCCTTCAAGGCCGGCGACGTCGACTGGGAGGGATTGGTCGTCGCCGCACACCACAAGCTCCACCAGATGGAGCTCCGCATGATGTCCGGAGACCGCTCCGTCACCGAGCAATGGAAGCGCTACGACTGGGAATTTCATCAGGCGCTGATCTCGGCCTGTGGCTCGCGGGTCTTGATGGACGTCCACGCCTCCGTGTTCGACAAGTATCTTCGCTATCAGATGTTGTCGCTCACGCATCGCGGTCAGATCGCCGCCGACGAGCATCTGCAGCTGCGCGACGCCGCGCTTAAGCGCGACTTCGTCAAGGCCCAGGAGATACTCCGCCGCCACATCGCCGCCGGTGTTGATCACAGCCTCGCGGCGAAAGCTTTGAAGATCGCCCTCTGACGTGTGAGCTAGCCCGGCTCCGCCAACAATATTTGCCGGCCCGTTGCCGCCGCCTCCTTCGCGGCGACCGCAATTCTTAGCGCCTCCAGCCCGTCGCGCGCCGTCACGATGGGTGTTGTCCCTGCGAGAATGACCTCGGAGAAGTGCCTGACCTGAAGGGCAAGCGGATCTTCGGGAACCACGCTAAGCTGCTCCGAAAGCAGCGGAATCCGCCAGTCGCGACCGCCGCCCTGGTGCCAGAGGCGCAGATCCGGAATTGAAAGGGAGCCGAGCGTTCCGGCGATCCGGTAACAGCTTTCGCCGGTCTCAGGGAAATCCGCGATTCTCGCCCGACGTCGTCTCCCAGCTCCACGGAGCGACGGTTGCGTCGGAGACATTCAGGGTGCCGAGCGCGCCATTTTCGAAGCGCAGCAACACCGCCGCCGATTCTTCGACCGCGTGGCCGCGGATCGCGTTCGTCTCGATCGCCTGCACGCTCGTCACGTCGCCGCAGAGCGCACGCATCAGGTCGATGTCGTGAATGAGGTTCGTGAAGATCGGGCCGGCGCCTGCCTCCCTCCGCCAAGCGACTTCGAAATAGTCGTCAGGCTTCGCAAGCCAGCATGTCGCTTCGACGGACACGATCCTGCCGAGCTCGGCCGCACTCGATTTCCGCCTTGGCGCGTCGAACGATCGGATTATAGCGGCGGTGATGGCCGACCAGCACCGGCACGTCGGCTTCTTCCGCCGAGCGAACCAGCTCGCGCGCATCCGCGATCCGGGTGGCCAGCGGTTTCTCGATCAGCACCGGGAGCCCTGCCGCGATGCAGGCCATTCCGTGTTCGTGGTGGAGGGGGCTTGGGGTTGCGACGATGACGCCGTCAGGCCGGATTTCCGCAAGCAGATCGGCGAGGGTGCTGAAGACGCCGACTGAGAGCGTCTGCGCGAGCGCCGCGGCTGCCGGCGCCGGATCGACGATGCCGACGAGGTTCGCATCGCTTGCGACCCGTTCGATGTGCTTTCGCCCGATGAGACCGGCGCCCAATACCGCGATCCGCGCGCGCCTCGGCCCGCCAAATCTTTGCCGCAAGTCCCTGGGGGAAGGCGACAGCCGCCTTTCTATCGTCATATGAAATCGCTTTTCTATGAGCCTATCGGTTCCATGGGTTGTATCACCAATCGATGTATGACAGCATCCCGGATCGATGCGACCGGTCCGAATTTCGCCGGCGCTGAAATAGAAAAAGGGAGGAAATCATGACGGCATTTACCCGGCGCGCATTTCTCGGCACCACGGCTGCGGGCCTGGTGGCAGGCGGCTTTGCCGGCCTTTCTCCGTATCGTGCGATGGCGGCTGACAAGGTGCTTTTGCGTCTTTCGTCGCCGGCCACCCCGACGGATCAGCGCGCCGTCGCCTTGATCGACGTCTTCGCCCCTGCGGTCGCGGACTTTGCGACCTTCGAGCCGCATTGGAACGCCACGCTCTTCAAGCAGGGCACCGAACTTGAGGCGATCTCGCGCGGCAACCTTGAAATGTCGATCACCTCGCCGCAGGAGCTCGCGACGATCTTCCCCGAATGGTCGATCTTCACCGCTGGGTATCTCCTGCGTGACGCCGACCACCAGAAGAAGGTGTTCGAGAGCGACATCATGGCGGACATGAAAAAGAAGGTCGAAGACCAGCTCGGCGTCAAACTGCTCACGGTCATGTATCTCGGGCGACGCCAGCTGGACCTGCGCATGTCCAAGGGCGACAAGACGGTGATGACCCCGGACGACCTGAAGGGCGTGAAGCTTCGCATGCCCGGCACCGACGCCTGGCAGTTCCTCGGCAAGGCGCTCGGCGCCAACCCGGTGCCGATGGCCTTCACGGAAGTCTACACCGCGCTGCAGACCGGGAGCGATCGACGGTCAGGACAATCCGCTCCCCACCGACAAGGATTCGAAGTTCTACGAGGTGACCAAGCAGATCTGCCTTACCAGCCATCTGGTAGACCAGAACTATCTCGCATTCTCAAAGAAGGTCTTCGACGGGCTGCCCGCCGACCAGCAGGCGACCGTCCAGAAGGCGGCGGACGATGCCGCCGAGTTGGGCCGCCAGAAGCAGCTCAAGCTTGAGGACGAGCTCGCGCAGTTCTTCAAGGACCAGAAGCTTGACGTCTATACGCCCGATGTCGATGCCTTCCGCAAACACGTGCAGGCGGAATACCTGAAGTCCGACTTTGCCAAGGATTGGCCCAAGGGCATGGTCGACAAGATCAACGCGCTCTAGGAAGACCTGACGCGATGCGTGCGGCCATCGCCTGGTTGCGCGCCCGGGCGGACAACGTGGCGGTGGGGCTTCTCGCCGTCATGTTCTTCGCCTTCGTCCTGCAGATATCGTCTCCGATACGTCTTCGACTTCCCGCTCGGCTGGACGCTGGAGCTGTGCCTGACCACCTGGCTGTGGGTCGTGTTCTGGGAGGCGGCGTTCATCCTCGAGGACCGCGACCATGTTCGCTTCGACCTCCTCTATCACCTCGCCGGACGGCGGATGCAGCGGGTTGTCGCGATCGCTCGCCGCACTCGGGATCGTCGCCGGATTCGCGGCCGCGCTGCCGGCAACGTTCGACTACATCACCTTCTACAAGATCAAGCACAGCTCCACCCTGCACATCCGTCTTGACTACGTCTTCAGCATCTACGGCGCGTTCGCCGTCGGCATCATCGTTCGCTACCTGTGGCGCATGTGGAAGCTCGTGACGGGAACCGACCCGCAGGATCCTCGACCGGCCGCCGGCGCCATGAGCGCTCTCTTTCGCGCTGTGCCTGCTGACGCTCTTCGTGCTCGCTGGGATGGGCGCGCCGATCGCGCTGTCGATGATCGTCGGGGCGATCGTCTACCTTGCGGTCAACGGCCAGGATCTCTCGCTCGCAGCCGAGCAGAACATTCAGGGGCTCTACGACAGCTTCGTGCTGCTCGCCGTTCCGTTGTTCATCGTGGCCGCCAACATCATGAACGCCGGAACGATCAGCGAGCGGCTGTTGGAATTCTGCGTGGCCGTCGTCGGGCGCTTCCGCGGCGGGCTCGGCCACGTCAATGTCGTCGCCAACCTGATCTTTTCGGGAATGTCGGGTTCCGCCGTCGCCGACGCGGCGGGCATCGGGCAGATCATCATCCGGCTGATGGTCCGCGACGGCCGCTATCCGCCCGGCTACGCGGCTGCCATCACGGCGGCTGCGTCGACCATCGGCCCGATCATTCCGCCGTCGATCCCGATGGTGCTTTACGCGCTCGTGTCGGACAGCTCCATCGGCTACCTGTTTCTCGGCGGCGTGGTCCCCGGCCTCCTGATGGGCCTCGTCCTCATGCTGCTGAACGCCCGCCTTGCGCGGCGGCGCTCCTTCCCGGTCGAGGCCGGCGTTCCCCTGAAGGCGCTGCCGGCCATCACCCTGCGTGCGTTTCCGTCGCTGCTGATGCCGGTGATCCTGCTCTACGGCATCTATGGCGGCGTGACGACACCGACCGAGGCCGCCGCCCTCGCTGCCGCCTATGCATTGCTTCTCGCCGGCCTGTTCTACCGGGCGCTCACCTGGCGCGAGCTCTATTCGGTTCTGTCGGCAAGCGCACGATCGTCGGCGTCGGTCGGTCTCGTGATCGGCGCGGCGTTGATCTTCAACTACATCGTCGCCGCCGAGAACCTGCCGACCGCCATCGCGAATGCGTTGCAGGGGATCAACTTCTCGCCGCTCGGATTTCTGTTTCTCGTCAACGCGATCCTGCTCCTGCTCGGCTGCATTCTCGATGCCTCCACCATCATCCTGGTGATCGTGCCGCTGTTCATCCCGACCTGCCGGGCGCTTGGCATCGACCTCGTCCATTTCGGCGTTGTTGCGGTCGTCAACTGCATGATCGGCCTGATCACGCCGCCCTACGGCATCGTTCTTTTTGTCATCAACGCCACCACCGGGATTCCGCTGCGCGCGATCATCCGCGAAATCTGGCCGTTCATCGGGGTGCTGATCGTCGCTCTCGTCACGATGCTCCTTTTCCCGGAGCTCGTCCTCTGGCTGCCACGGGTCTTCGGCTATGCAGGAAACTAAAATCCTGTCGGCAAGCGGCCCGCATGCGGACCGTCCGCAGATCAGGCTCGCCCTGATCGGCGGCAACATCCGCCAGTCGCGCTCGCCCGAATTGCACCGCCTGTGCGGGGAGCTGACCGGGCTTGAGGTGACGTACGACCTGCTGATCCCGGGCGAGCTTGGCCAGGAGTTCGAAGCGACCTTCGACGCCTGCGCCCGCTCCGGCATGTGCGGCGTCAACGTGACCTTCCCCTATAAGGAGCGCGCCGCAGGAATGGTCGCTTGCGATCCGCTCGCGGCGCGGATCGGATCGTTGAATACCGTCGTCTTCGGGGCGGCCGGCCCCGTCGGCCACAACACCGACTATTCCGGTTTTCTCGCCGCCTACCGGAGCGCTTTTGGCGATGCGGCGCCCGGCAAGGTGGCGCTGGTCGGCGCCGGCGGCGTCGGCCGGGCGATCGCGTTTGCGCTTGCAGAACTTGGCGCATCGCATTTTGAGCTTTTCGACAGCGTCGAAGGAAAGGCGGCGGCGCTTGTGGGCGACCTCGCAAAGATCGGCGTCGGTGCCGCGATGGCGAGGGACATCGCAAGCGCCGTCGCGGGAGCGGACGGAATCGTCAACAGCACGCCGGTCGGCATGAGCGGATTCGCCGGCACGCCCGTGCCCGCTTCTCTGCTCGGCCGGCAGCGCTGGGCCTTCGACGCGGTCTATACCCCGGCCGATACCGTCTTCTTGCGCGACGCGGAAACGGCCGGCTTGTCGGTTCTTAGCGGCTACGCGCTGTTCTTCCATCAGGGCGTCGATGCCTTCGAACATTTCACCGGCCGACGCCCGGACGATCTCGACCTGCTGCGCCGCCGGCTGCAGGAAAGGGCGCTTTGATGAGCGAGGCTCGTCCCGCACGCGCAGCGCATCCACTGAGGGGCAGGCTCGGCGCCGGCGTCGCCCTAGCCACGCCGTTCGATGCGGTGGGCGGGATCCGATGGCCTTTCATGGCCGAGCACGCGAAGCGCCTCCTTGGATGCGGCATCAGCGCCGTTGCGACTTTCGGAACTACCGGCGAGGGCGCATCGATAGATCGGCGCATCCGCGCCGAAGCGTTCGATCGCTTGGCCGCGCATGGCCTCGCACCCGCATCCCTCGTCCAATGCGTCTACGGTCCGGCCGCGCACGAGGCGGGTCAGGATATCCGCCGGTCGATCGATGCAGGCTGTCTGGCGGTGCTGCTGGTTCCGCCGTTCTATTTCAAGGGCGTGTCGGACGAGGGTCTCTACCGCTGGCATGCCGAGGTGTTCGACGCCACCGGGCCGAGCTGCCGCGACGTCATCCTCTACAACATCCCCTCTCTCACCGGGGCGACGATCGGCGCCAGCCTCGTCGCCCGTCTGCGGGACGCATTCCCCGACATCGTAGCCGGGGTGAAGGACAGCGGCGGCGACTGGCACCACACCGCATCGCTCCTCGCCGAGCACCGCGATCTCGCGATTCTCGTCGGGCACGAAGGCCACCTTGCGCAGGCAGTCCGACGCGGCGCCTCCGGCGCCATCAGCGGAGTGGCCAACATCGCGCCGCGCATGGTCGCCGATCTCGCGGCCGGCAAGGAGAACCCGCTTGTCGACTGGTTGATCGAGCGACTGCTCGCCATGCCGGTCGTCCCGGCGTTGAAGTCGGTGCTCGCCGCGCAGAGCGGGGACGAATCCTGGTCGAGAGTGCGCTCGCCGCTTGAGGAGATCGACCGGCCCGCCGACCTCGCGGTGTGCGCCGAGATCGCCGTCCGCCTGCGCGGCAATGGAGATGTGTCATCATGAAGACGTCGATCGCGACCGTCTCGATCAGCGGCGACCTGCGCGAGAAGCTCGCGGCGATCGCGTCCGCAGGATTCTGACGGCGTTGAGATCTTCGAGAACGACTTTTTGGCATTCGACGGCTCGCCTGCCGAGGTCGGGCGCATGGTCAGGGACCACGGGCTGGAAATCACGCTGTTCCAGCCGTTTCGCGATTTCGAAGGCCTGCCGGAGCCGCTGCGCTCGCGCGCCTTCGATCGGGCCGAGCGGAAATTTGATCTGATGCATGAGCTCGGCACCGATCTGATGCTCGTATGTTCCAGCGTGTCACCGTCGTCGCTCGGCGGGATCGACCGCGCTGCTGCTGACCTCCGCGAACTCGGCGATCGCGCAGCCCGGCGCGGTCTGAAAGTGGGTTACGAGGCTCTTGCCTGGGGGCGCCACATCAGCGACCACCGCGACGCATGGGAAGTCGTGCGGCGCGCCGATCACCCGGCCGTTGGCCTCATTCTCGATAGCTTCCACACGCTTGCCCGCAAGATCGACGTCGATTCCATCCGTTCAATCCCGGGCGACCGCATCTTCATCGTTCAACTCGCCGACGCCCCCGCGATCGAGATGGACCTACTTTACTGGAGCCGCCACTTTCGCAACCTGCCTGGAGAAGGCGATCTCCCCGTGGCCGGATTCATGCGCGCGGTTGCCGCCACCGGGTATGACGGGGTGCTGTCTTTGGAAATCTTCAACGACCAGTTTCGTGGCGGCTCGCCGCGGACAATCGCTTTGGACGGACAGCGATCGTTGCTGAACCTCATGGACAATGTCGCTCGAAACGAGCCAGGCATCCGGTTGAGACCCCCGCCGATGCCGGCGCGTGTTCCCGTGACCGGGGTAGCGTTCGTGGAGTTCGCGGCTAGCGAAACAGAGGCGGCGGACCTTTCGGCAATTCTTCGCGCGCTCGGCTTCACCCATGCCGGCCGGCACGTCTCGAAGGACGTGGATCTCTACCGCCAGGCGGAGATCAACATCGTCATCAATTCCGAGCGCGAGGGGCTCGCTCACTCGGCCTACCTGATGCACGGCGCGTCCGCCTATGCGCTGGGCTTTGTCGTCGACGACGCAGCGGCGACGGTGGAGCGGGCGCGCGCGCTTCGCGCCAACGTCTTCTCGCAATCCGTCAGGCCCGGTGAGCTCAGCATCCCGGCGATCCGGGGCGTCGGCGGCGGTGTGATCTACTTCATCGACCGCAAGAGTGAGCTTGCGAATGTCTGGGAGGTGGAGTTCCGCCCCGTCGCCGACGCGACGCCAGGGAAGGGCGCCGGGTTGCAGCGCGTCGATCACATTGCGCAGACGATGAACTACGAGGAGATGCTGACCTGGCTGCTTTTCTACACAGCCATATTCGAGACCCGAAAGCTGCCGATGGTCGATGTCGTCGACCCCGCAGGGCTGGTGCGCAGTCAGGTTGTCGAAAGCACCGACAACGCGCTGCGGCTGACGCTGAATGGCGCCGAAAACAAGCGCACCCTTGCCGGACGCTTCATCGCAGAGAGCTTCGGGTCGACGGTGCAGCACCTCGCATTTTCGACGTCGGATATATTCCAGACGGCGGACGCACTTCGCGAAAACGGCCTGCGGATGCTCGCGATTTCACCGAACTACTACGACGACCTCGAGGCGCGGTTCTCCCTTGAGCCCGAGTTCACGCGACGTTTGCGCGTGAACGACATTCTCTACGATCGTGATGCTGACGGTGAATACTTTCAGCTTTACAGCGAGAGTTACGGCGATGGGTTCTTCTTTGAGATTGTCGAGCGGCGCGGCGGCTACCGCGGCTACGGTGCGGCGAACGCATCCTTCCGGATCGCAGCGCAGAAGCGCGGCGCCGCGCCGGCGGGCATTTCGCGCTGAAGCAGCTTTTGGCGCGAGCGGAGGGGCTAAGCCTTCAACGGCAAGAAGAGCTCCACCGAAAGCCCGCCCTTTGAGGCCTCAACGACAAACTGCCTCCCGCTGCCGGTGTCCAATCCGCACGACACCCCAGCGTCGACCGGAGCGAACTTGGCGCCGTTCGAAAACGCTTCCAGACTGCACTGGCGAAGCGCATCGGTACCCCCCTTGATAACCGTCGACAAAGCTGCCGCGTCGTCAGCAATGTCCTTTGTTACGCTCTCGTCTTGAAGGGGTAACAGCAAAGCGTCCGTCAACAGCTCCGCGAACCCCGCGTTCTTGATGACAGCCCGCGCGAAATTCGACGGTTGGCCATCGACGGTATTTGCAAGCGAGGTGGCAACGCTTGTCGGGTCAGTGGAGGTGTGTGGCGGCGGTGCTATGTAGAAGATGCAGAGCTTCTTCTCCTTGTGCTCCACGAGGGTGACAATAATCGATTGGTCGGCCACCACCTCCGCAAGGTTGAGGACGTCGTGACACTCTTTTCGCGCCGTGGCGGCGTGCGACGGTGATGAGAGGGGCATCATCAAGCAGGCTGCAATAGCCGTGGTCGCGACCGCGAGCGCGGTTCTGCGTGAAGAAGACGACATATACCCCCCGTAAGCTGACCGCCGAAAATCCCCGGAAGACGCGATTTAAGTGGGCCGAGTCTGCCCATCGGACGCAATCAAGAGAAATAGCCCCGAACACCTGGGGCCTCAAGTGGGCCGCCATGACGAGACGCAGCGGATGGTCGATGAAAAGCCGGCGCGCGCCGGCGCCGGGTCGATGAACCACCCGCGGCGCCGGCGTTGCAATGCATTGAAATCCCCGAGGTGCACGGGGTCGCGCTCTCTGGCGCCGATTCAAGACTGTCTGGGGTGATCTAAGATAAGGCCGCCGATTTCAGCTTCGACAAAGCCCAAATCTTGACCCGCACGCTAGCCGGCTTGGCGGCCCCGGGCGTCATTTCACCCGTGGCAGGGTTGCGGACGAGCGTTCCTGCCTTTCGAGCGGGCACTTTCCGGAGCGTCACCTTCAACAGTCCCGGCCAGGTGAATTCGCCAGCACCACGCGGATGAACCGAACCCAATAGGGCATTTTCAAGCGAGGCGAGGACCCCCTTGGCCGTGGCGCGCGGGATGTCGTTCTCAGCCGCGACGAGCTCGATAAGGCCCGACTTTGTGAGAACGCCCTTGAGCGGACGAACGGCTCGGGTCTGAGGGGTCTTTTTCGTCGGGGACGTAATGTTTCGCGCCTTGGCCAAAGGGGATCTCCTCTGATTCGAAATTGCTTCCGGCTGCTCATACCCTCTCAAACCCGAATTTGCTAACCCCCATGAAAAATGCGCGGATCCCGTCAAGAGCAAGAGAAGACCTCGCTCGGTACCGCACTCTCCCGAATTAACTGCCTTCATTTTCTTGGCTGTAAAGGGCCTCTATGTTGCGTTACATTTCCGAGGTCAGACAGTCAGGCGAAAAACGACGGATGATCCGGCGCCCTCGCACTTGGCGACTTAGGCGCTACTTGCTGACCGGGACGACCCGCCAGCTCGGGAGCCGAATGCGACTGTTGCTGACGCTTACCGATACCGAGACGGGTAGCGTGGTCTGGAGCGATCGGCTGCTTTCCCCCTTCGACGCGCTGGTCCACGGGTTCGATGACGTGGCCTCCAAGATCGCTCAAAGTGACGAAGCCGATGTCGGCCGTTCGAAGATCAATCAGCTCGATGCCGGTCCTGCAGCGCGCGAGCAGGGCGAGCGAATCCATGCGGAGCGCGAGCGCGCCCGGCTTTCCCACAATCTCGTCGTGAAGCGCAGGCTCAATCAAGTACGCGGGAACGCCCGGTAGCACCTTGCCGGGGGGCGTCGCCGGTCGCGCAGCCGCCGAAGCATATCTAAGCCGCACACGGACTGCGGATGAAAAACGCCGCTGCGGCGGGACTGGCGGCAACTGGCATTCGGCCGCGCCGTAGGAAGAAGGAGGTCGCCAAGAACATGAAACCTTCCGGCGGCCGTTCCGTTTATCCCGGTGAACATGGCGGGGGGAGTGAGAGGTGGACATGGTCGGCTTTCGCCATCATCCGATCGAAGTGGACGGTCAAGCGGCGAGGCAGGGAAAGACAGGCTTTCATCTGCGCTACGTGCTGGCGTTTGGCATCGCCGGCGTGGTGATCGCATTCGCGATCTTGGCTATCGTGCAGGGATGAGTCAGAGCCTGCGGACGGGCCTGGATATTTCCTGAGCGGCGGATGCGCCGGCGCGGTTCCCGTCACGGCATCATCCGCAGATAGAGATTGTACATGATCCACAACGTTCCTCCGACCATCAGGGCCAGGATCAGCGTGGAGAAGAGGATGAGCTGCAAGTCCTCGCGCTTCTGCTTGGATACGTCGATGTGCAGGAAGAAGCGGAAGTGCACGACGATCTGGACCAGCGCAAATACGCCGAGCACCCAATAAACGGCAGTGCGCGCCAGGACTCCCCAGGCGACAAGACCGAAGGGGACGAGCGTCAAGGCGAGAGCAAGGCCGTAGCCCCACAGATAGGAGCGCAGTTCGCTCGCGCGTCCATCCGCTTCTTCTTCACTCATTCCGCTCGAGCCAAGTCTCCGCGTCCGCTCCTCGCTCATGTCAGGCCTCCGAGATAAACGAACGAGAAGATGGCGACCCAGATCACGTCCAGGAAATGCCAGAGGATACCGAGACGGAGGAGGCTGACCTTGACGTTCTTGTCGAGACCGAAAATCAGGGATTGAGCTGCGAGCACGCAGAGCCAGATACTCGCCGCGGTCACATGCAATCCGTGCAGGGGGACGAGGGCGTAGAAGGCGGAGAGATAGCCGCTCCTGCTCGGCACGCCGCCCTTAGAGATCATCGACAGGAAGTCGTGCACCTCGAAGCCGAGAAACACCAGGCCGAGCGCCAGCGTCACTCCGAGCCACATCAGAAGACGTCCCCGGTCGCGGCGATATTTGAGCGCCAGCGACGCCATGCCGAAGGTGAAGCTGGAAGTCAGTAGAACCATCGTCTCGACGAAGGCGCTCCTCAGGTCGAAGAGCTTCTCCGGCCCCGGTCCGCCCGCTGTCGCTTTGAGCATCGTCGCGTAGGTGGCGAAGAGCAGCCCGAAAATGATCAGGTCGCTCATCATGAAGACCCAGAACCCGAAAACCTGCACTTCGGCGTCGTCGTCGGCGCCGCCGTGCGCAGCACCGAGATTAAGGCCGGGATGCCTGGAAAGGGCGGTCATTCTGCCGCCTCCAGTGCCGCCGGGACTGCAACCCCGCGGTTCAGCGCGTCGCGCTCGTGGACGCGAGTCACGGCGGACGTCTTCGCGACATGGGCGAGCCACTGTCGGTGTTCGCGACGGACGTCTTCGGCTGGAATGACGTAGGTGGTGTCGCGGGCAAACGAGCGGGCGATGATCGCCGAGACGGCTACGACCGCAGCAGCAATGGCGAGCCAGTACATGTACCATACCAGCGCGAAGGCGAGCGCTCCTCCGGAGAGGCAAAGGACCATGCCGAGAGCGCTCCCGCGGGGCATCTCGATCGGCTCGTAGACGTCCGGCTCCTGATAGGCGTTCCCGGCTTCCTTCGCTTGCATGAAGGGATCCCGGCCGTCGACTTCCGGCAGGACCGCAAAGTTGAATTCCGGCGGCGGTGCGGAGGTGGCCCACTCAAGGCTGCGACCGTCCCACGGGTCGCCGGCGGTGACACGCGTGGCCTCGCGGTCGCGAACGCTCACCCAGAGCTGTCTGCAAAGCGCAAACAGGGCAAAGAGGATTAGGAGCGCGCCGATGCCGGCAATGATCATCCATGGCTGGTACACCGGCTCGGTATAGGAGACTGCGCGGCGCGGCATGCCCATGAGCCCCACCACATAAAGCGGAAAGAACGCCAGGATGAAGCCGCCGATCCACGAAAAGGCGGCGATATACCCCCAGCGCTCCTGCAGCCGGAATCCGAAAGCCTTGGGAAACCAGAACGTATAGCCGGCGAGCATCCCGTAAAGAAGGCCGGGGATCAGCATGTTGTGGAAATGCGCGACAAGGAACAGCGTGTTGTGGACCTGGTAGTCGACCGAAGGATTCGCCAGCACGATGCCGGACATGCCGCCGATCACGAAGAGGATGACGAAGGCGAGCGCGTAGACCATCGGGACGGTGAACCGCACGCGTCCCCTGAACATAGTCAGAATCCAATCGTAGACCTTCACGCCCGTGGGAATCCCGATCGTCATCGTGGCGATGCCGAAGGCGGCGTTGATGTCGGCACTCTGCCCCATGGTGAAATAGTGATGCACCCACACGGTGAAGGAGAGCACGGCGATCGTCATGGTGGCTACGACGAGCGACTTGTACCCGTAGAGGCGCTTTCCGGAGAAGGTCGAGAACACCTCCGAATAGACGCCGAAGGCGGGAAGGATCAGGATGTAGACTTCGGGATGGCCGAACAGCCAGAACAGGTTGACGTAGTTCATCATGTTGCCGCCGAGGTCGATCGTGAAGAAATGGAATCCGAGGTAGCGGTCGAGGGCGAGCATGAGCGTCGCTACGGTCAGCGGCGGCATGGCGAAGATCATGAGGATCGACGTGCAGAGCGCCGTCCAAGAGAACAGCGGCATGCGCCAGAGGTTCATCCCGGCGGTGCGCTCCTTGTAGATCGTGACGGCGAAGTTGATGCCGGTCAGCATGCTGCCGATGGAAGACAGCGTCACCGCCCAGATCCAGTAGTCGGGGCCGACGCCAGGGTTGAACTGCATCTCGGTGAACGGCGGGTAGCCGCTCCATCCGCCGGTCGAGAACTCGCCGAGCACCAGCGAAACCATGACGATGACGGCTCCGGCAGCGGTCAGGCCAAGGCTGACGGAGTTCAGCACCGGGAACGAGACGTCGCGCGCGCCGATCTGAAGCGGCATCACGTAGTTGATGAGGCCGATCAGAAATGGCATCGCCATGAAGAAGATCATGATCGAGCCGTGGGTGCTGAAGAGCTGGCCGAAATGGTCAGGGCTCAGGAACCCGCCGTGCAGCCCAAAGGCCTGCTGGGCGCGCATCAGGGCCGCCTCGATCACGCCGCGCGCGAGCATCACGAACGCCAGGACGATGTACATGATGCCGATCTTCTTGTGATCGACGCTCGTGAGCCATTCCGACCAAAGCAGCTTCCACTTCCCAAGCCACGTGATCAACACGAGAACGCCGATCGCGCCCGCTACGACGACGCCGGCGGCCGCCGTCGCGACGATGCCGTTGATGATCTCAGCGCGGGTCGGATGCTCGATCATGCCCCAGAACGGCAAGGCATGCAGGCTGAGCCGCCCGAGGAAGATATGCCGGAGCGCCGCCCCGCTCATCGAGCCGCCTCAATCGCCGCATCGTGCCGAGGCGGTGAAGCGTCGTCGTTCTTGGCGCCCTCATTGATGACCGGCTTTGATCCGGGCTCGACGATCGCCTTGAACAGGCCCGACGGAACGTCGCGGAAATGCATGAGTCCGGGAGCGACATTCAGAGCCGCGGCGAGCTCGGCGTTGGTATTGCGGTGGTCGAGGGCCGTGATGGCCCGCGCGTCAAGTGCCATGCCGTTGCCACGGATCGCCGCGACCCATGCGCCGAAGGCGTCCGCGGTGAGGGCTTCGGCCACGAACTTCTCCGCGTGGAAACCTGTGCCGTTGTACTGTGTGTTCTCGCCCAGGAAGCGGCCGGGCCTGTCGGCCTTCAGGTTGAGCCGGGTCACCATCCCGTTCATCGCGTAAATCTGGCTGCCGAGGGCGGGAATGAAGAAGGATTGCATCACCGTGTTCGACGTGAGCTCGAGCGACACTGGCCGGTCGACGGGAAATGCCAATTCGCCGACGCTTGCGATGCCCTCGTCGGGATAGATGAAGAGCCATTTCCAGTCGTAGCCGACAACCTGGACTCTTTCCGGCGACGCCTGGGAGACGAGTGGCGCGTAAGGATCGAGGTCGTGGGTGCCGATCCATAAAAGGGGAACCAGCGCCGCGACGACGGCGACCGGTACGGCCCATATGATGATCTCCAGAGGCCACGAGAAGCTCCATTTCGGCCGATACGGGGCTTGGCTTCCGGAATAGCGGTAGCGCCACGCAAAGAATGGCGTGAGCAGGAGGACGGGCAGGACGACGATCACCAGGAGCGCGAGGATATCGTAGAAGTGCGATCGTTGAGCGGCGGCGACCGGTCCCTGCGGATCGAGGAACGACAGGTTCCCGCCACCGCAACCGCAGAGCGCGGGAATGATCGCGAGCAACGGAGCCTTCCAAGCGATCCGCGCTGCCCCTCGGCTCGGCTGATCCTGTATTCTCATGCTGTACCCTGCTCCGTCCCGTGCACCGGCTTCCACAGCGGCGCAGGCGGCAGTTGCGCATCATCAGACCGGCCCACCGGCCTAAGAACCGGACCGCACGGATCAAGCACGTCTACAGCAGCGCGAAATGGCTTTTGGGCGTGGTTGGGCGGAGAGACCGGCCGCCGGCCATTTTCCCTTGCGCCGACGAGCGCCGCCAAAGAGACGTCGAAATCAACGCACGGCAGGCGCAACCGATCGATCGATCCGTCGCAGCTGAAAAGCTCCTCGCGGTCGCCGATCAGACCGTCATCCGCCATCAGGTTCGGCATCGACCTCGCTCGGACATCGGTGCCAGCGGATCGGCTCCTCCAGCCGGCGCGCAGCGTACCGGGAACGCACATAACCTCACACTGCCGGATCAACCTCAGCTGCCTGGCAGCGCGTACGCTATGACTGAATCCCCAACTGGCGTGTGCATGAAATGATGTCCGCCGGCCATGAAACCGATGAACTGCTTTCCGTCCACCTCGAAAGTCATCGGCGTCGCCTGGCCGCCGGCGGGCAGAGTGTCCTTCCAAAGGACCTTGCCGGTCTTGATGTCGATGGCTCGGATCAAATTGTCCGTTGCGGCAGCAATGAAGATCAGCCCGCCGGCTGTCACCAGTGGACCGCCGTTGTTCGGTGTGCCGATCGAAATCGGAAGTTCCGATGCAATCCCGAACGGTCCGTTTGCGCGCGCCTCGCCAAGCGGCTCATCCCAGAGTGTCTTGCCGGTCGCAAGGTCGATCGCGCGGATGCCACCATAGGGAGGCTGCGTGCACATCAGGTCCGTCGCCTGCCGCCAGCCGGGATTGACTTCTATCGCGTAAGGCGCGCCCGCCTGCGGCCCGTACTCGGTGCGGCCTGGTTTCAACGGTTTGTGCGGGACATTGATCGGGAAGACGCCTTTCGCGTTGGCTTCCTGCCGAGTGATCAAGCGATCGTAATTCGCCATATTATTGTAGTTCACCACCAGGATGTCGTGCTCCGGATCGACGGCCGCGCTGCCCCAGTCGGTGCCGCCGTTATAGCTCGGATACTCGATGAAGTGCCGGTCATGCGTCGGCGGGGTGAATTCTCCCTGATACGATGCGCGGCGGAATGTGATGCGGCACCACAGCTGGTCGAGCGGGGACATGCCCCACATGTCCTTTTCGTGCAACGGCCCGCGCGCTACCGTGTGGTAGCCTGAGAACGGCTGGGTCGGTGACTCATTCTGCGCCTCGACGCCGCCGCGTGGCACAGGACGCTCCTCCACGGGGAAGAGCGAGCGGCCGGTACGGCGGTCAAGCACGTAGATTTCGCCTTGCTTGCTTGGCAGAACCAATGCGGGGACGGTGCCGTCCTTGGTCGGGAAGTCGACTAGGGTCGGCTGAGAGCCAAGGTCGTAGTCCCACAGATCGTAGTGCACCGGCTGAAAGTCCCAGACCGGCTTGCCTGTCGTCACGTCGAGCGCAACGAGCGAGGAATCGTACTTCTTCTTGCAGGCCTGTCGATCCGCCCCGTAATAGTCGACGGCGGACGTGCCGAGCGGGATGTAGACATAGCCGAGCGCGTTGTCGCCTGACGCCGACGTCCACATATTCGGGGTGCCGCGTGTATACGTCTGGCCCTTTGGCGGCACGCCTGTCAGATCCGGCTTGCACATGTCCCACGCCCAGGCGAGCTTGCCGGTGACGGCGTCATAGCCGCGGATAACGCCGGAGGGGGCATCCACCGCTTGCCCGTCCTGCACCTGCGCGCCCATCACAACGATGTTGCGAACGATGACCGGCGCCGCGACGTTGCCGTACCAGCCCGGTACAGTCTCGCCGATTCCTTCGTTGAGGTTGACGGCTCCGTCGATACCGAAATTGGGGCACAGACGTCCGGATTTTGCGTCGACCGCAATGAGCCGTGCGTCGAGGGTGCCTTCGATGATGCGCTCGGCGCAAAGCGCGTCCGGCGCGGCCGACGGATCGCGATAGTAGCTTACCCCGCGGCAGGTCGCCCCATAGGGAATCGCGTCATCGGGGACTTGTGGATCGTAGCGCCACCACTCGCGGCCGGTCGCGGCATCGAGCGCGATGATGATGTTCTTCGCCGAACAAAGATAGCGATTGTCACCGACCTTGATCGGAGTCGTCTCCGGCGAGGTACTTGCCCTTTGCGTCCTTGTCCGGAAGATCGCCGGTGTGAAAGGTCCAGACTCTTTTGAGAGAGGTAACGTTGTGACTGTTGATCTGGTCGAGCGGTGAATAGCGGAGCGCACTGTCAGTGCCGCCATAGGCCGGCCAATCGCCCTTGCCGAGCGCAGCCTCAGCCGTCGCCACGGTATCCGTCGCTGAAGCATCGGAAGATGCGCTCGGCGCGACGGCGAGGGGAGTTGGCCCGGCATCCGGTGAGTTCTGCGCCGTTCCGCGGTCGCCGATCAGGACGAAGACGGCCGCCGTCGCCAAAACGAGGATCACGGCGCCGATTGCATGCCCGACGCCGCGCACGACCGTCGCGTCGCCTTCCGGCGTAGCAGCGGGCACGCCGGCATTCTCAAAACGCCTGAGCACCGGCAGGCAGAGGAGCGCCAGGACGGCGAATATCGTGGGGGCAACGACGCGCGGCACGAGCGCCCATCCGTTCGCGCCGACCTCCCACACGGCCCAGGCCCACGTGAAGATGTAGGTGAGGAGGTAGACCCAGACGCCGAGAGATGATCCAAGCAGCATAAAGATGCCGGAAAACAACAGGCCGGCGCCTGCCACAACGTAATACCAAGACCCGCCAAGTACGATGAGCCACGCGCCCCCTGCGAGGAGAAGCGCGCCGACCATGATGAGCACGACCGCGAAGGCGATCACATACCAGCCGCCTACACGGAGACGGCGAGAGCGCGAAAAAAGGGTCACACCATCCTCCACACCATGACCGCGGCATGGCCGGCAGCCAAGTGAGTTTTCGGTTTTGCTTAGTCGTCCAACTCTTCTAAAGACTGATGGCTGAAATGGTTCCCCCAACCGAAAGTCACGCCCTCATGGTTCGAGTATTGGTGACTATCGCCGTGGCTCTGGGACAAGCCACCGTGAGGGCCACCTCCGGATAGTCCTAGTCAACTATCCAGGAATTCATCTGGATCCGGGTCTGGCCATGAGGGGCGAGAGATCTCTACAGGAACTTTCGCGACTGCCGCAGCAGCAACGAGCTCATCGACGATCCGACCGATCGAGAATTCGGGGTAGCGGTCGGACAGAAGACCGGCATAGCGGCCGGCGCGCAATATCCTCCCGGACGATTTCGCCGAATTGACGATCCGCTCGATCTCCTTGAGGAGCGCGGCTTGCGCAGAACTTCGATCGTCCATGTCGCGACAGGTCTCGTCGGTCGTTCGCCGACCGGTGTGCGTCCGCATTCGCCGGCTTCAAGAATCCCAGGCTGTCAGCCATCGTTGCGCGCGGCCGACTTAAGCGCGGCCATGAGAGCCTTTTCAACAGCTTCATTCGAGTAGGGCTTGTCGATGATCGGCGCCCCCATGGCCGTTGCGGCGGCTCTTTCACCGTACCCGGTGGCGAACACCATTGGAACGCCGCGCTCTCGGAGCACGTCGGCAACGGGGTCAATGCGTTGGTTGCGGATGTTTACATCAAGGATCGCCGCGTCGATCGCCGCACTCCCGGCGAGGTTCAGAGCCTTTTCTATCGTCGACGCGGAACCGACAGCAAGCGCCCCGAGTTCAGTCACGATGTCCTCGAGCATTGCTGCGACAAGTGCCTCGTCCTCAACAATTAGTATGCGCTTGCCCGCGAGATCGGTCATGGTTGTTGCCGCCGGCTATGACAGCCCGGCGCTGATGGTGCAGACAAGCCCGTCCGGATCAAATTCAACTACAACATCGGCATCGAGGTCGCGCACCAGCAATTGTTCGATAAGCCGCGTGCCGAACCCTCGGCGGGTCGGCGGCTTCACTTTTGGCCCGCCACGCTCACGCCAGCAGATTTGAAGCGAAGGTTTAGGGCTGTCTTTCATGTCCCACGCTAGCTGAATACTGCCCGTGTCACTCGAAAGCGCGCCGTGCTTCACAGCGTTTGTGCAGAGCTCGTGCAGCGCCAGCGCAAAAGCAAGCGCATGTTTCGCCGGCAGGATGACCGGCGATCCCCCCACCGAACAACGGCTCCCCTCGATTCCCTGCGATCTCAGTGTGCTGGAGGCAAGCTCCTCAAAGGCGACGTTTTCCCAATTCGACCGAGTCAATAGATTATGCGCGGTGGCGAAGGCGATCAGTCGTCCCTCGAAGGCACGTATTTCAGCGGACCCGGCGCCGTTCTTGCGGAAACTCTGGTGAGCAATCGCCTGCACGATCGCGAGGGTATTTTTCACCCGGTGGTTAAGCTCGTCGAGGAGCAGCCGCAGTCGCTCCTCGGCTTCTTTCCGCTCGGTGATGTCAAAGCTGACACCGATCATCTCGACGGCGATGCCTTTATCGTCATAGCGGGGAATACTGTGCGCCGTGATCCAACGGAACGTTCCGTCCGGCCGAATGACACGGAACTCCGAGTTGACGAACTCCTCGCGCGGAAGATTGTCGACATCGAAGGAGACCTTCGGCAGGTCGTCAGGGTGGACGATCGAAAGAAAGAGATCACGTGACGGCGCCGATGTCGGATCGAGCCCGAAGAGTTCCTGCTGACGCGTGTCCCAGGTCTGCTCGCCTGAGATTATGTCGTAGCGCCAGGTCCCCATACGTCCCGCCGCGAGCGCGACGCGCAGCCGCTCTTCGCGCTCGCGCAATGCCGCCTCGGCCCGCCGCCCTTCCGTTATGTCCACGTTGACCCCGATCATCCCGAGAAACGCACCGGTCGAGGAGAAGCGCGGATGTGCTTCGGTCTTGAGTGAGCGGAACGTTCCATCAGCGTTGAGATATCGGCCTTCGATGATGACGCTCTCTTGCCGGGCGAGCGCTTGCATCATGCCCCGGCCGATCGCCTCGGCATCTTCCGGGTGCATTGTTTGGCGCCAATCGAAATCCGCGAGGTTGACGTTATCAACGCCCCAGAAGTCGCGCAGAAGTCGATTGAGATGCAGGCAACGGCCCTCCGCGTCGCTCATCCAGATCATGACGGGCGCTTGCTCGGACATCAGTCGGAACCGCTCTTCCGACTCGCGCAGTTCATCGACCGCGATCCGCCGTTCTTCGTCTGCGCGGGCGTGTTCGATGCCAAAGCCGAGTTGGCGGGCGATCGTGACCGCGAGATGCGTCTCGGATTCGAGGAAGGTATGAGCCGCCGCATAGTAGGTCATGAATTTACCGATGACCCGCCCACGTGAGACGAGGGGAATGAAGGCCAGTCCTCGAATGCCTTCCTTCTTGACTGCGGCCTTCACCCATTCGGGCTCATCGGCCGTATCGATGTCCTCAACGAGGATCGGCTCCGGCTGGCCTTCGCCGGGCCGCCATGGCGAATGTCCTTCCAAGCGCGCTCGATACTCGGCGGAAATTCCCCGCCAAGCGACAAAGCGCATGATGCCTGCTTGGTCGAAGAGGAGAATTGACGCCCTGTCGCCAAGTCCGGCGGTGATGGCGTCCAAGGCTGCGTCGAAGGTTTCGACCTGCGACCGCGCCCGGAACAAGCCGTCCGTTAGCCGGTAAAGTATTGCGAACTCGTCCACTCGTTGCGGCGTATTCTGGATATCGTGACACCGGGTTTCAGAGCCCAACGACGCAGCTTCTCCCACTCGCTTCCCCCAAACTTTGCGCGACAGGCGATTTTCTTGAAGAAAAGCCGCCAAAGTATAACGCGCCCTGCGGCGCGCCAGTTCCACCCATTGGCTGGGGGTGGTTCGTTCGGAAAGTGAGCTTCGCACTGGCCTCGTTCAGCCGGCCGCGCGCACCCTGGAACCCGCAGTCGCGCCTCCGTGTTCTTCGAGCAGCCTCAATAGCGGAGTCGATGACAAGAATTGGGCTGGCAACTGGAAACAGTTCAAGGGTGCCGCAAGGGAGCAACCGGGAAACTTGACCGGGTGCGACGCAGCCTGATCGCGACTCTTCCAAAGCTAGTGTCGGAGGTCGGGGTTGGCGTCCCGACCTCGGTCTTTGTGGGTAGCATCGATCGACCGAACGTTTGACGCCACGACCTGGAGATTGGCTTGAGATTGCTGGCATTGCTCGGACGTCTGGTCTTTGGCGCGATCAGCATATTCTTGATGCTTCTTGCCGGCGGCCTGATCGTCTACGCCGGTCTTCGGCTCGGAGCGGTGTTCGTGACGCCGGAATTGTCAGTTGGCACCCAGCTGCTTGATTCGGTCGGTTACACGATAATCGCCATCGCCGTCTTCGAAGTCGCGAAATACCTGTTCGAAGAGGAAGTCCTTAGCCCTACCGAGATGCGCCATGCAGGCGAGGCGCGCCGCTCGATGACCAAGTTTATCTCGACAATCGCGATCGCCGTTTTTCTGGAAGCGCTTGTATCCATATTTCAGACGAGCAAGGAGTTGGACGTGTCGACGATGCTCTACCCGACCGTTCTTCTTTTTGCCGGAGTGACCCTGATTGTCGGGCTCGGTGTTTATCAGCGTCTCAGCGCAACGGCTGAAAAGGTGGCGGCCGGCGCACCGGGCGAGCCAACGGACGAAGAAGACTTGAAGCGGGCGGCATAGCCATCAAAATCTTGCCGGTGGGAATTGAGAGCTGCTCGGTGCAGTGAACGCGGCAAAGGTCAACGCAGATAGGCGCAACGCGGCGAGCGTCAGCGGCAGGGGCGGTCGACCGGAAAGCGTCGTTCTAGCCCGCGCTCGGATCCATCCACTTGCGGTGCTCGGCAAACCGGTCCGCAAGCAGATCGAGGAAGCGCCGCACCTTCGTTGAGACGTGGTGGCGGTGCGGATAGATCGCGTTGATCGCGAATTCCACGCCCCGGTAAGCCTCAAGGAGCCTGACCAGGCGCCCGGCCTGAAGGTCATCGGCCACGAGGAAGCTCGGCGCCAGGAAGAGGCCTTGACCGTCGAGCGCCAGGCGCCGCAACGTCTCTCCGCTGTTGGTCAGGAAGTTGCCGCCGACCTTGACGGAAGCGCGCTCACCGGCCGGGTCAATGAAGCGCCATTCGTCGTCGAAGGGATAGAACGCGTAGCGCATGCAGTTGTGGCGCTTGATGTCGGGCGGCCGCCGCGGCGCATCGTGGGTCGCAAGGTAGCCTGGCGAGCAGCAGAGAATGTATCGCCACTGTGTCAGCCGGCGGGTGATCAGGCTGGAGTCCGGCGGCGGCAGCGGGCGCACCGCGATGTCGTAGCCTTCCTCGATGAGATCGACCATGCGCTCGCCGACGGTCAGTTCCACCGACACCGCGGGATAAAGGCTCAGATATTCCGAGATGACCGGCGCGACGAACGGCACGATGTGGATGCCCGTATACAGGCGAAGCGTCCCTTGCGGAATCGCCTGCAGCGCGCCGGCGGCGCGATCCGCCTCCTCAAGCTCGACAAGAATTTGCGTGGAGCGCTCATAATAGTCCTTGCCGATCTCCGTCAGGCTCACTTTGCGGGTCGTCCGGTTGAGGAGCCGGACGCCGAGATGCTCCTCCAGCGCCTGCACGTGGTTGCTGACCATTGTGACGGACATGTTCAGCCGCCGTGCGGCGGCGGAGAAGCCGCCGCACTCCACCACGCGGCCGAACACCTTCAAGCTCGTGAGCCGGTCCATGCGCCGATTATCCACTCAGAGCGGATGATCATTTCAGTCTTTTCGAGATTATCACGAGCCGATTGGCAATGCATCTTCCCGACGAAGCCGCGGCTGGCATCGAAGCCGGTCGTGGCGACGGATCAGGGAGAGCGAGATGGATGCCATTTCCCAATCGATCGAGACCAAGTCGCGGCGTCGACGCCGCTTTGTGCCGTCGCGCCGACTGGCCAAGCGCGCGCTCCTGGGTTTCGGGCTCGTCGCCGCGGCCACGGCGGCCGCCGATTTTGGCTATCGCTATTGGACTGTCGGGCAATATCTGGAGTCGACCGACGACGCCTACGTCAAGGCGGATTACACGATCGTCGCACCGCGCATCTCCGGCTACATCGCCGAAGTGCTCGTCGACGACAATGCGCGCGTCAAGGCGGGGCAGATTCTGGCGCGCATCGACGACCGCGACCTGCAGGCGGGACTTGACCAGGCGCGCGCCGACGTGGCTGCCGCCGAGGCCAGCATCACGAATCTCGATGCCGAGATTGCGCTGCAGAATGCGGTGATCGGTCAAAGCGAGGCAACCGTCTCAGCCGACCAGGCGAACCTGAAGTTCGCGCAAGAGGAAGACGTTCGCTACCAGGCGCTGATGAAGAGCGGCTACGGCACCACCCAGCGTGCCCAGGAGGCCGCGGCGACCTTGGGCGAGAACCGGGCGGCTTTGCAACGCGATCAGGCGGCGCTGGTCGCCGCGCGGAAGAAGATCGACGTGCTGGCGACCGAGCGCGGCAAGGCGGAGGCTGAGCACGATCGCAGCCTCGCGGCCGCTCGCCAGGCGGAGCTCAACCTCTCCTATGCGACGATCAAGGCGCCTATCGACGGGACGGTCGGTGCGCGCGCTTTGCGCGTCGGCCAATACGTGCAGGCCGGCACGCAGCTCATGGCCGTGGTGCCGCTTCACGCCGTCTACGTCGTCGCGAATTTCAAAGAAACGCAATTGGCGAACGTGCGCGCGGGGCAGCCGGTCGAGATCACGGTTGACGGCCTGCCCGATGCGCCGATCGAGGGCCATGTCGACAGCCTGTCGCCGGCAAGCGGTCTCGAGTTCGCGCTGCTGCCCCCGGACAACGCCACCGGGAACTTCACGAAGATCGTGCAGCGCATCCCGGTGAAGATCGCGCTCGATGACGATGCGCGTAAGGGCGTGCTGCGCGCCGGCATGTCGGTGGAACCGACGATCGACACCAAGGCGGCGGTGCTTGCCGAGCGCCGCGAACACGCTCGCAGCCGGATGACCGCGAGTCTTGATCGCTCTTCTGCGGCGCGTTCCGCGGATTGATTTCGGAGTTCTGCCATGAGCAGCCAAGCCATCTCCTGCGCGCCCAGAAACAGGCCCTCGCGTCCGCGCGTGGCGTCGCTCCAAGCGGCATCGCACGATGCACCGGCCACGTCGCTCAAGACCTGGGTCGCGGTCGTCGCCTCCACCCTCGGCGCCTTCATGGCGGTCCTGAACATCCAGATCGTCAACGCCTCGCTCGCCGACATCCAGGGCGCGATCGGGGCCGGCATTGACGATGGCGGCTGGATCTCGACCGCCTATCTGATCGCCGAGATCATCGTCATCCCGTTGACCGGGTGGCTCGCGCACGTCTTCTCGGTCCGCGTCTACCTTCTGACCAATGCGGTTCTCTTCCTCGCCTTCTCGGCCGCCTGCGCCTTTGCGCACAATCTCGGCGAGATGATCGTGCTCAGGGCCTTCCAGGGGTTCTTCGGCGGCGTCCTGATCCCGATGGCCTTCACCATCATCATTACGCTTCTACCCAAGGCGAAGCAGTCGATCGGGCTCGCGCTCTTCGCCCTGTCGGCGACGTTCGCTCCGGCGATCGGGCCGACGATCGGCGGCTATCTCACCGAGAACTGGGGTTGGCAGTACGTCTTCTACGTCAATCTCGTTCCCGGTGGACTGATGGTCGCAATGCTGTGGTTCTCGTTGGAGAGAGAGCCGATGCAGCTGTCGCTGCTCGGGAAGGGCGACTGGGCGGGAATTGCCACCATGGCCGTCGGGCTCGGCGCGCTTCAGACAGTGCTAGAAGAGGGCAACAAGGACGATTGGCTGGGCTCGGCCTTCATTCTGCGGCTGTCGGTCATCGCGGCAATTGCGCTATCGCTGTTTTTCTGGATCGAGCTGAGGAGCAAGAACCCGCTCCTTAACCTCAGGCTGCTCGCGCGGCGGAATTTCGGCTTTGGCACCCTCGCGAATTTTCTACTCGGCGTGGCGCTCTACGGCTCGGTCTTCATCCTGCCGGTCTATCTGTCGCTCCTCCAGGGCTACAACGCCGAGCAGATCGGCATGGTGCTCGCCTGGACCGGCCTGCCACAGCTCGTGCTGATCCCGCTCGTGCCGCGGCTGATGCTGCGCTTCGACGTCCGTCTCGTGGTTGGCTTCGGCTTTGCGCTCTTCGCGGCCAGCAACTTCATGAACATCGACATGACGCCGGTCTACGGCGCCGACCAGCTCCTGTGGCCGAACATTGTCCGCGCGGTCGGCCAGGCGCTTGTGTTTGCGCCGCTCTCCGCCGTCGCGACGGCAGGAATAGAAAGGGAGAACGCGGGCTCCGCATCGGCGCTTTTCAACATGACGCGCAATCTCGGCGGCGCCTTCGGCATTGCCATGCTGCAGACCTTCCTCACCAAGCGCGAGCAGTTCCATTCGAACGTGCTGGCACGCTCCGTGTCGCTCTTCGATGCGGCGACGCGCGACCGCATCGCGCATCTCACCCAATATTTCATGTCACACGGCGTCAGCGATTCGGCGACGGCCCAGCATCGCGCGATCTTCGCGATCGGCCAGGCCGTCAGAAGGCAAGCTTACGTCATGGCGTTCAGCGACACCTTCTATCTCCTCGGTGCCGCGCTGGTCGTTGCGCTCGTCGCCACGCTGCTCCTCAAAAAGCCGGATCACGTGCAGCCGGGAGGCGGGCACTGAGAGTGCGCTGCATGAGTCGAATGAGCGACCGAATCGAAAGGACAGGCCGATGACCGCGATATCGAACAGCACCGGCGAGAGGGTGAGGATTAAGGACTGCGTCCTGTTTGGCGCGCCGGCGATCCTCGAAATCATCGAATGGCTGACTGGCGACGAGTGCCACGAAGCCGACGACGCCGGGTTGGCCGCAGGTTTGGGACGGCGGCTTCGGGGCGCAGGGCTGCCGCTCGATCGCCTGACGCTTCACATGCGGACGCTCCACCCGGAAATCCTCGGCCGCTCGGTCGCCTGGGCGCCCGGCGAGCCGGTCGAAATACACGACAGGGAGCATGGGATCGAGGTTGCGGTCGGATTCGCCGGGAGCCCCGTCCGGCGGGTGATGGAGACGGTCGAGCCGCTGATCATCCGCGTCGATGGCTCAGACGACCCCGCCTGGATCCATTCCGATCTCTTTCAGGGACGCAATCTCACCGAGCTCATCATCGTCCCCTTGTCCAATATCGACGGTGCGGTGAGCGCCGCCTCCTTTTCGACGGCCCGACCTTCCGGATTTAGCGAGCTTGAACGCGCCGCGATCGACCGGATCGTGCCCGCACTTCGCAATGCCTGCGAGCTGCGCACGCTGCGGCGGATCGAGCTGACCCTGCTCGATACGTACGTCGGTACCACGACCGCGCAGCGCGTTCTCGCCGGCCGCATCAGGCGCGGGCAGGTCGAAACCCTCGAGGCCGCATTGATGCTCTGTGATCTTCGCGGCTTCACGGAGCTCTCGAACCGATTGCCGAGCGGCCGCGTGCTCGAGCTCCTCAATGCCTATTTCGACCGGGTCGTGCCGGCGATCACCGAAGCAGGCGGCGAGGTCATCAAGTTCATGGGCGATGCCGCGCTTGCCTTCTTCCATCGCGATGAAGCGCCGGAGGCATGCGCCGCGGCGGTGGCCGGGGCTCGCGAAGCACTCGACCGTCTCAGTCGATTCGAAGCGCCCGACGGCGCGCTCCACGCCGGTGTCGCGCTCCACTATGGGGCGATGACCTACGGCAATATCGGCTCGGGGCGGCGGCTTGATTTCACGGTGATCGGCCCCGACGTCAACCTGGTGAGCCGCCTTGAATCTGTCTGCAGCCTCACCGGCCATCCGCTTCTGATGTCGGAGCGCTTCGCGCGGTTTCTCGAACCGTCGGCGACCCGCCCGATCGGCTCGTATGAGCTGAAGGGCTTTGCCGAACCGGCCGAGCTTTTCGCACTGACCGATCCGGCGCTTGAGAGAAACGGGTGACATCGCCCGAGGGCTCCGCGCTCGTGCCTTGAGGATTTATGCCTGGCGGGTGCTCTCGTTGCAGCGGTCCGGCGGCGAGGCACGCCGCGCGCTGTCGGACTTGGCTTGCGCATGGAAATGGTCGAGTGTCGGCGCGCGCTTCAATCTTGCTGCAGAACATGCCGTCGAGTGAAACCAAATTCGTTAAAGCGGTTTCTCAGGCCCGAGAGTCCGGGTCGAGCTGGAGGGCGCTTGAGGACTTGGCAAGTGCCGCGGTCGGCCACCGGCTCTTCACAGTAATGCTTGTCGATATGACCGCCGGCCTTGCCCGACGCGCTTACAGCAGCCGCCCCGCGGAATATCCGGTCTCCGGCACCAAGCCGATCCATCGCAACGCCTGGTTCGACATCATTCACGGCGAGCGCCGCGCCTTCGTCGCGAATACCATCGAAGACATCGCCCAGGTCTTTCCCGACCACGCCCTCATCGCGTCGCTCGGATGCGGCTCGGTCGTCAACCTGCCGATCGTTCTCGAGGGGGATCTCGTCGCCACGATCAACCTCCTCGACGTCGCCGGCCATTACACCCCGGAGCGCGTCCGTTCGGCGGAGAACAGGCTGGCGGTCCCCGCCCGGCTCTGCTGCGCGCTCGCGTCGCGGTTCGACACGCATCCGGAGCGCGCCGGTTGAGCGCGGCGGCGACCAGCACCGATGCGGTAGCCCGGCGGCATTTTGGGCATCTCGCCGCAACGATCGTCCGCCGCGTCGGCTCGTTCCTCGCGACCCTGGCATTCACCTTCCTTGGCCTCACCGCGGTCACCTTCTTCATCAGCCGGCTGACCAAGATCGATCCGGTGCTGGCCGTGATCGGCGACAAGGCGACCAAGGCCGCCTACGACGCGGCCTACCACGCGCTCGGCCTCGACCGGTCGCTTCCGGTTCAGTACCTGATCTACGTCAGGCGCCTGCTGAGCGGCGATTTGGGCATGTCGGTCCTCACCTCGCGCCCGGTGCTGACCGATCTCCTCCGGGTCTTCCCCGCGACCTTCGAGCTCGCAACGGTCGGCATCATCATCGGCGTCCTGATCGGTATCCCGGCCGGCGTCATGGCGGGCGCCCGCAAGGGACGCTGGCCGGACCACGTGATCCGGGTCGTCGGCCTCTTTGGTTATTCGGTGCCGGTCTTCTGGCTCGGCCTCGTGGGCCTCTTCGTCTTCTACGGCAGGCTCGGCTGGGTCTCGGGAACCGGCCGGCTCGATGTGTTCTACGAGGGTGTGGTCACGCCGCGGACGGGCGTCATGCTCATCAACTCCGCGCTTGACGGCAACTGGGAGATCTTCGCCAACGCCTTCAGCCATCTGATCCTGCCGGCCAGCATCCTTGGCTACTACTCGCTCGCCTACATTGCGCGCATGACGCGCAGCTTCATGATCGACCAGATGAGCCAGGAGTACGTGACGGCGGCGCGGATCAAGGGCAATTCATTCTGGCGCGCCGTGTGGCACCACGCCTTTCCCAATATCATGGTGCCACTGATCACGGTGATCGGCCTCAGCTACGCCTCGCTGCTCGAAGGCGCGGTCTTGACCGAAACCGTGTTCGCCTGGCCGGGGCTTGGCCTCTATATCACGCATGCCCTCTTCAACAGCGACATGAACGCCGTGCTTGGCGGGACGGTGCTCGTCGGCAGCATCTTCATCGGCATCAATCTGCTCTGCGATCTGCTCTACAAGCTCTTCGACCCGCGGCTGAGGACCTCGTGAGCGACAGCCTCAGACAATGGCTGATAAGCGAGGCGCCAATGTCGCGGCGCCAGGCCATCCTCGGCAGCACGTATCGGGGCGTCCGCGCCGTCCTCGGAAACCCGACCGGGCTGGTCGGGCTCATCATCGTCGCCGTGCTGATCCTGTCGGCGATCCTTGCGCCATGGCTGGCCATGGGCCAATCGCCGCTCGATCAGGATCTGGCCGGACGGCTTGCGCCGCCCTCCGCGGCGCACTGGTTCGGTACCGACGAGCTCGGCCGCGACATCTATGCCCGCACGCTCTATGGCGCCCGGGTCACCCTGACGATCGTTGTCCTCGTCGCCGTCGTCGTGGTGCCCATCGGCCTCGCGGTCGGGACGGTCGCGGGCTATCTCGGCGGCTGGGTCGATGCGGTGCTGATGCGCGTCACCGATATCTTCATGGCGTTTCCCCGCCTCGTGCTGGCGCTCGCCTTTGCCGCCGCGCTTGGACCCGGAATCGAAAATGCCGTCATCGCCATCTCGCTCACCTCCTGGCCGCCCTATGCGCGCATCGCCCGCTCGGAGACGCTCGCCATCGCCCGCAGCGATTTCATCCAGGCGGTGGTGCTCGAGGGCGCCTCGACCTGGCGGATCCTGTTTCGGCACATCGTGCCGCTCTGCCTCTCTTCGGTCATCGTGCGGCTGACCCTCGACATGGCGGGGATCATCCTGACGGCGGCCGGGCTCGGATTTCTCGGCCTCGGGGCGCAGCCGCCGACCGCCGAGTGGGGCGCCATGGTATCGTCCGGCCGCGACGTCATCCTCGACCAGTGGTGGGTCGCGACCATTCCCGGCCTCGCCATCTTCATCGTCAGCCTCGGCTTCAACCTCCTGGGCGACGGCCTGCGGGACGTGTTCGACCCTAAATCGGCATGAGCGACCCGCTGCTCATCGTCGACGACCTCGAAGTGACCTTCCCGGGGCGGACCGGTGTGACCCGGGCCGTCCGCAATGCCTCCTTCACCCTGGGCCGCGAACGTCTTGGCATCGTCGGGGAATCGGGATCGGGCAAGACCACGATGGGCCGCGCGCTCTTGGGTCTCGTGCCGCAGCCGGGCATCGTCACGGCGAAGGCGATGTCCTACGAGGGCAAGGACCTCCTCCACTGCACCGAGCGCGACTGGCAGGACCTCCGCGGCCGCCGCATGTCGATGGTGATGCAGGACCCGAAATACTCGCTGAACGCGGTCAAGACCGTCGGCAAGCAGATCGGCGAAACGTGCCTGCTGCACCTCGGCATCAGCCGCAAGGAGACCCGACGGCGGACGCTGGCGATGCTCGAGGCGGTGCAGATCCGCGATCCCGAGCTGGTCTACGGCCTCTACCCGCACCAATTGTCGGGCGGCATGGGCCAGCGCGTCATGATCGCCATGATGCTGATTGCTGAGCCGGACCTCCTTATTGCCGACGAACCGACCTCGGCCCTCGACGTGACGGTGCAGAACGAAGTCCTGCGCATCCTCGACGACCTGGTGCGCGAGCGCGGCATGAGCCTGATCTTCATAAGCCACAACCTGACGGTCGTCTCAAGCTTCTGCGACCGGGTGCTGATCATGTACGGCGGCCGGATCGTCGAGGCGTGCGCCGCGCGGGACCTTAAGAACGCGCGCCACCCCTATACGCGTGCCCTCGTCGCGGCGACACCGTCGCTCGACGTGAAGCGCGCCAGGCTGGCGACCGTCGTTCGCGATCCGGAATGGCTGAGATGATCGCGGTCAAGGATCTGAGCGTGACGTTCGGCAATGGCGGCCGACGGATTCGCGCTGTGCAGGGCATTTCGTTCGAGGTTGCCGCCGGCGAGACCTTCGGCATCGTCGGGGAGTCCGGATCGGGCAAGTCGACCGTTCTCAAGGCAATTGCCGGCCTCGTCCATTCGACGAGCACGGTCCTGAAGGTCAACGGCCGGCCGGTGGCGCAACGGCGCAGCCGCGCCGACCGACGAATGCTGCAACTCGTCTTCCAGGATCCGTATGCGTCGCTGCATCCGCGCCAGACGGTTGACGACATCCTGCGCGAGCCGCTGGTGATCCATCGCGTCGCCGACATCGATGCCAAGGTGAAGACGGCGATCGCCGACGTCGGCCTCCTGCCGATGCACCGCTTTCGCTATCCGCACCAGCTGTCCGGCGGTCAGCGCCAGCGGGTCGCCATCGCGCGGGCGCTCATCCTCAACCCGCCCATTCTGCTGCTTGACGAGCCCACGTCCGCCCTCGACGTCTCTGTGCAGGCGGAGATCCTCAACCTTTTGGACAAGCTCCGGCAGAGCTACGGCCTCACCAGCATTCTGGTCAGCCACGACCTCGCGGTCGTCGCGCATCTCTGCAGCCGCATCGCCATCATGCAGCTGGGCCGGCTGGTCGAGATCATCACCGCCGCCGACCTCAGGTCGGGCGAGGTGACGGCCGACTACACGCGAAACCTGATTGCCGCGAGCCGCGGCTTCACCCGCGCGTCCGCCTGAGCCC
This sequence comes from uncultured Alphaproteobacteria bacterium, assembly GCA_963750115.1. Lineage (GTDB taxonomy): Bacteria > Pseudomonadota > Alphaproteobacteria > Rhizobiales > Afifellaceae > DASWJZ01. The sequence continues at coordinate 261,174 of CAVVPM010000003.1, forward strand.
TTCCGCGTCGTCTTGCCAGGGCGGGGCAAAAGGGCTCAGATGAAGGGGCCTGCCGCGGGGCATCTTGGTCAGACGGGCGGCGGCCTACGTTACAGGGAGAGCTTCATGTGGAAAGCCTTGATGTGCGCCTTGGTAGCGGGCGCGTTTTTCGCCCTGTCGCCCGTGGCGAACGCCGCAACTCCGTCCGACACCTTGGTGATCGCCAAACAGATCGATGACCTCATCTCGCTTGATCCGGCCCAGGCTTATGAACTGTCGGGCGTCGAAATCATCGCGAATACCTACGACCGCATCATGCGGTTCGAGCCCACCGACATCACCAAGCTCGTAGGCGGCGTGGCTGAAAGCGTGACCGTCAGCGACGACGGCAAGACCTTCACCTTCAAGATTCGCCCCGGAATGAAATTTGCCTCCGGCAACCCCGTCACCGCGGCCGATGCGGCTTTCTCGCTGCAGCGCGTGATCAAGCTCCAGAAGACCCCGGTCTTCCTGCTGACACAGCTTGGCTGGACCCCGGACAATGTCGACCAGATGGTGAGCGCGCCTGACAACTCGACGCTCAAGGTGACGATTGCCGTCAACTACGCGCCCACCCTCGTCTATGCGCTGCTCGGATCGGTGGTCGGCTCCGTGGTCGACGAGAAGGTCGCGATGGCGCACGAGGCCAGCGGCGACATGGGCAATGGCTGGCTCAGCACCAACTCGGCCGGCTCGGGCGCCTATGTCCTGAAATCGTGGACGCCGAACAACTCGGTCGTGCTCGAGGCCAACCCGAACTACCGCGGCGGCGTCGCCAAGCTGAAGCGCGTCGTCATCCGGCACGTGCCGGAAGCGTCGGCCCAGCGGCTGCTTCTCGAGAAGGGCGACGTCGACATCGCGGACAACCTCACGCCCGACCAGGTGACGGCGATCGGCGACAACAAGGACGTCAAAGTCGAGGCGGTGCCGCAGGCGCTGCTCTACTACATCGGTCTCAACCAGAAGGCCAAGGAACTGCAGGACCCCAAAGTCCGTCAGGCGCTCCGCTATCTTGTCGACTATGACGGCATGGCGAATTCGTTTCTGAAGGGCGCCGACCAGGTCCATCAGTCGTTCTGGCCGACGGGCTTCTGGGCCTCGTATGACGAGAACCCCTACAAGTTCGATCCGGCCAAGGCCAAGCAGCTGCTTGCCGAAGCGGGCTATCCCGACGGCTTCTCGATAACCCTCGACGCTCCGAATTTTGCGCCGTTCACCAACATGGCCCAGTCGGTGCAGTCGACCATGGCGCAGGGCGGCATCAAGGTGAACATCGTTTCCGCCGAGATGAAGCCGCTGCTGACCAAGTACCGTGCCCGCGAGCACCAGATGCTGATGGTCTACTGGGGTCCCGACTACATGGACCCGCACACCAACGCTGACGGCTTCATCACCAACACCGACAACTCCGACGGTGCGGCGCAGAAGCCGTTGGCCTGGCGCAACGACTGGCAGGACGCCGACATGAATGCTGCGGTTCTTGCCGCGGCCAGCGAGCGCGACGAGAACACGCGCAAGCAGGACTATATCGATCTGCAGAAGAAGCTGCTCGATGTGGGTCCCTACATCATCATGTTCCAGGCCACCACGCAGCTGGCGGAACGTTCCAACGTGCAGGGCTACGTCGCGGGTCCGTCTGCCGACGTGACCTACTACAACCTGACAACGAAGTAGGGCCGGCGCGCGCCGGCGGGGCAAGAATCCCGGAAACCTTGGGCGTCAAGGAGCCAAGAATTCGCGTCCCGATCTTGGCAGAGACAACTGGCGGAGGGAGAGGAACTCGAAATCAACATTCTCTGGCGCGAATGCCGGAATTCTGCCAATCTGCCCGCTGAGAACCAGCTTGCGGGCTGGCGGCGCGCAGACAAGGCGCCAGGTACCAAACCGCCCAAATCGCGAAGCCGCCCAGCACGTTGCTTTCGCCGACCGCGGCAGCCGTTGGCGAATGTACGTGTGCCATTCCAAAGCTGAGGCCGGTAGCCCCAATCCTCGCTAACGGCAGTCGGGAACCCGAACGGAATCCGTCTGTTGCCCGCTGGTGGATTGCAACAACTGGCGCACTCAGTAAGCGCCCGCAGAACAAGATGAGGAAAAGACTGAGCATCGCAGACGATCTTCCCGCTGCGGCAACATTGATGCGTGGCGTCGCGAAGGCATGCTCCAACGACATTGCCGCGTCGATCTCGAAAGAGGCAAGCTGGACTACGGCTGGAAAGAATGCGACGACCGCCCGAGGCGCCGAGCGCAGAGACGGGCCTGCCCTCGGACGTGAGGATCACGGGACAGACGTCCAGTACCGGCCGTTGGTGCGGCGCTATCGAGTTCGCGCGGCCGGGGCGGGGATCGAAGTTGTTCACTGCGCTGTTCATGACTATGCCGGTGCGCGGCAAGACGACCTTCGATCCGAATCAATACCCACAGGCTGTGACGGAGACCATATTTCCGTCGCGATCCACAATGAGAGCATAGTTGTGTGCCCGGCGCCGGCGAGATGGCCGAAACTGGCCAGTCTCTCCTCGAATAGAGCGAGCAGGACCTCGGCAAAGTTGACGTAGTCGTCGGCCCAGGATCCGCGCCCGGTTGAAGTGCCATGCGGCCACTGAGCCGGCGGAGAGCTTCGATGAACATTGGGCCGCCGCCGGTGCCTCCGACAGCGTAGCAACGATGCCCCTGGTAGTCGCGCGCTAGCGGCTCCACGACCGTAGCTCGGTAAGCCGCCAGATCGGTGCCTGTAATCACGCTGCCACCAGCCGCCAAGTCGGCTTCTATAGCCTCCGCGAGTTCACCATCGTAAAATCACGTCGCCCCACTTCGGCGAGCGTGCGGTATGTAGCAGCAAGCCTGGTCTGGGGCAGGAACCGCATCCGCCAAAATCGGGAGGCAGCGGTGGACGATCATTGGGTAGATAGAGAGCGCGAGATGCTTCAAATCGCTCCAACCGCGACGCCGAGGCCGGGAAGGAGCAGGGACGCGCGAGCGTCGATGGGAAGACCACGATCGGCGAGCCGGATCGAGGGTTCCAGGACCTCTGCGAGCGTCTTGCGGCCGAAGCGCTCAAGGGCCAGACCGAGCCCATCGACGGCACCGGGAACGCAAATGGCCTCGTAACCAACCAAGTTACGGTCATTTTCGACCTTGGGCCACCCGAATTCCGAGCCCGATGTCCCGTCGACGATCGGGTAGTGCGCGGGATCCAGACTTGCGGCCGCAACGGGTAGGAAGTCGACCGCATGGAGACGGCCGGTTCCGGAGTCAGCAAATATGAGTCGGGCGCGCCCTCCGCTGCCGGCGTTCCACGGCTCGACGAACGCCGGTGGGCAACGCGCTCGCCACTGCAGCGTCGACAGCGTTGCCGCCTCTTTCCAGGATCTCCGCGCCGGCTCGCGCTGCCGCAATGTGCTGCGCCGCGATAACACCGCCATGTGAGACGATGGCAGGCCGGGCGATCGTCCAAGTTTTAACCTGTCATCGATGTCACGAGAGACCATTTCTGAAAATCCATCAGGTGGATAAGTCGCCAAATTCGGCTTTCCCATCCTCGCTCACACGGTGGCACATCACCAATTGCCCGTGGGCGCCAACCGGCCGCAAGGAGGGCATCTCGGTTCTGCATCGTTCGATGGCAAATGGACAACGCGATGCAAAGCGGCAGCCGGGTGGCGGGTCGATAGGGCTCGGCGGCTCGCCTATGGCATGCGACCACCGGCCTTTGTTACGCTGTCGCGGGTCAGGGCTAGGAACCGAGGCCAGCAGAACGCGGGTGTATGGGTGAAGCGGAGAGGTCAGAAGCGCGAGCCGGTTTCCACTCTCAACGGTCTGACCGAAGGACATCACGGCGATCTCATCGCACATCTGTCGGATCACGCCGAGGTCGTGCGAGATGAAAAGATAGGTGAGGCCCAGTTCCTGCTGGAGCCGGGAGAGCTGGTTGAGGATCTGCGCCTGAATGGCGACGTCGAGGGCAGAGACCGGCTCATCACACACGAGTAGCTCCGGTTCTAGCGCGAGGGCACGTGCGATAGCGATGCGCTGACGCTGGCCGCCGGAGAATTGGTGAGGGAAAAGGTTCTGCTGGCCGCCGGCTAATCCAACCCGCTCCAGCAGCGCCTCAACCCGTATGCGGCGGTCTTGTCGGGTCCCAATCCTCATCAAGTCAAAGGCTCGCGGATGATGGCGCCGACGCGTCGCGCGGGTTGAGCGACGAGAACGGATCTTGGAAGACAATTTGCATTTTGCGTCGCAGGGGGCGCATGGCGTGTCCGGACAACGTTGTTAGTTCGACGCCGTCTAAGCGGATAGATCCGGCTGTTGCCTGAACGAGTTGCATGATGGCCAACGCGACCGTGGACTTTCCCGATCCGGATTCACCCACGATGCCGAACGACACGCCGCGCTGGACGGTGAGGCTCACCGCGTCGACGGCATGCACAAACCTAGCTTTCCCGAGCGGTGATTGTCCCCGAATGGGAAAACGAACGACCAGGTCCCTGATCTCGAGCAGCGGCTCGTTCATGACCCCGCCGCCGGCACGAGGAAGCACGCGGAATCGTGACCAGGCGCCACCTGAAAGTTGATTGGGACTTCCGTTGCGCAACGTGCCACAGAGCACCGGCACCGTGGTTCGAATGGGCAGCCACGGCCCAGTTCCTCGAAGAATGGGACTCGCCCGGGAATTTCGCTTAGCGGATTTCGTGCCGCCACGCTCGTGACGTCCGGCGGCAAGCAAGCTAGCAGGCCCTTGGTGTAGGGGTGCTGTGGATTGAGTAGCACGTCATGCACCGTTCCGTGCTCGATGCCGCGCCCTGCATACATCACAAGGACACGGTCGGCCATCGCTGCGACGACGCCCATGTTGTGGGTGATGAGGATGATCGCCGTGCCAGTGGAAAGCGTCAGGTTCCGCAACAGGTCAAGGATCTGTGCCTGCACGGTCACGTCGAGTGCAGTTGTAGGTTCATCCGCAATAATGAGCTTGGGCTTGCAAGCCAGGGCCATAGCGATCATCGCCCGTTGCAACATCCCCCCCGAGAGCTGATGCGGAAAATCATTGACGCGGGTTTCGGCGTCCGCAATGCCTACCGCCCGCAGAACCTCTACTGTCCTTCGCCGAGCAATGCCGCGGTCCAGTCCCTGGTGGCGACGGACGGTTTCGGCGATCTGATCACCGATGGTGAAGACAGGGTTAAGGGCCGTCCGCGGCTCCTGAAAGATCATCGATACTTCATTGCCGCGCAGTTGCATTAGCCGCTCGGGGCTGCTGCCGATCAGCTCTTCGCCCGCGAACCGAATGCTGCCGCCGACGATCCGACCGGGCGACGGACTAGACCCCATGATGGCGAGCGCGGTCATGCTCTTTCATCAACCCGATTCCCCACAATACCAAGCGTCTCGCCAGACTTGATGGAAAGGTTCAGGGAATTGATGACCCTTGAGCTGCGATTCCCGGCCTCGAAGGCGACTGTTACCTCCGATACTTCGAGCAGGAACAATTCTACCGCTCCCGCAGTTTCGGATTTAGCGCGTCATTCAACCCGTCGCCGACCAACGTAATGCTCAGAACGGTGAGAAACATCACCATCCCCGGTATGGTCGCAGCCCACCACGCGGTTAGGATGGCGTTCCGGTTCGAGCCGATGATGATGCCCCAGGTCATCGCGTCGGGTCGCTGGCAAGTCCGAGGAAGCTCAAACCTCCCTCGAACAGGATGGCAACGCCCACAGAAAGCGTCGCGGAGACGATGAGCGGCGGCAAAGCGTTGGGTATAATTACGCGCCAGACGATTTGCGCGTCGGGTCGCGCCGCAAGCGCGCGAAGCACGCACGAAATCCATGTGGCGCAGGCGGAGAAACTCGCCGCGGGCGATGCGAGCCGTGCTTGTCCAGTTGACCACACTGATGGCGATGGTGACGGTGACTAGCGAAGGCTTGAACAGCGCCACCAGGACCATCGCGAAGAGCAGCGACGGCAGCACCTGGAAGAACTCGGTGAAGCGCATCATCTGGGGCGCGATCGATCCAGCCGCCGTAGGGAACCCGCCGAGGGCGCCGATCGGGACACCGATGAAAACCGTAATCAGCGCGGCCACCGAGCAGACTGCGAGCGTAGTTCGTCCGCCAGTGAGAATGCCGGCAAAAACATCGCGGCCGAGATAGTCGGACCCTAGCGGCATTCCATCCTGACGCCGGCGGGGTATAGGGGCCCGCAACAAGGTCGAACGGACCCCTGCCGTAGAGATGCGGCCCGATGACGCTCATGCCAACGATAATGACGAGCCTAGGCCGAGGCCGGCGGTGGCGGATCCGTTGCGGACATGAAGATTTTTGCCTGCGTCCCACAGGGGCCGATCGGAAGCCGCCTTGGTGGTCAGTGCAGCGTCGCCGAACTAAAGTCCCCCAAACGCATCCGAGGATCGATGAGCTGATAGCAGAAATCCACCAGCAGGTTGGCAACCGTCACTAAGACGGCGGAAGACAAAAATAGGATTCCCAGCAACGTCGGCGTGTCCCGCCTCAGGATCGAATTGAAAGCCAGCCGACCCATACCTGGCCAATTGTAGACCGTTTCCACCAGGATCGCGCCGGAAAGCAGTTCGCCGAACTGCATGCCCGCCACCGTTACCACAGGGATCACCGCATTGCGCAGGGCGTGCTTATAGATAACGGCGCGCTCGCGCAGCCCCTTCGCACGGGCCGTGCGCACATAATCCGATCCAAGGACCTCGACCATGCTGGTGCGCGACAAGCGACTGTACTGGGCCATGTAAATCAGTGCCAGGGTCAACACAGGAAGAACCATGTGATGGGCGATATCAAAGATCCGCGCCCAGGTATGCGGGTTCGTTCGCGCCACATATGTACATTCCGCCCACAGGCGCAATCGGTATGATCGAGGTAAACAGAACCAGCAACATCAGGCCCAGCCAAAAAACAGGCACGGCATAGCCGGCCACCGAAACGACCGTTAAAAAATTCGAGAACCAGGTGTTGGGATGGCGGGCAGCCAGGATCCCTAAGATAGGTCCCCACCACTAGGGCCGCGCAGAGAGCCGACAGTACCAGCAACAACGTCGCCGGTAGCCGCTGGAAGATCAGCGAGGTTACAGGCGCATTGAAGAACAGCGAGTTGCCGAGGTTGCCGTGGAGGACTTGCCCAACATAGACGACCAATTGTTCAGGCAGCGATTTGTCTAGACCGTAGGTCGCCCGCAACTTGTCGACGATAGTCGCATCGGCTCCGCCCATCTGGCCCACGAAAGACGTCCACCGCGTCGCCGGGTGCGAGGTGGATGAGCAGGAAATTGCACAGCACAACCGAGACGACGAGCGCCAGCGAATACAGGATGCGTCTGAGGACCTTTCCACATCGACTTCGTCACCAGACATCGCGGGCTATTTGGGCGACTTCCAGTATAACGTGTCGAGCGGCGACATCAGTCCCCAAATTGTCGTCGGCGGATTACCCAGCTTGTTGTTATAGACTGTGTGATAGGGAACGGTATTGATGTAGGCGATCGGCACATCGTCGACGACGATCTTCTGGAACTCCGCATAGAGCGCCTTCCGCTTAACCGGGTCGTTCTCGATGGCTGCCTTTTGCAGTAGTTCATCGACCTTGGGATTATCTAAACCCTTCGGTGTTGGAGGACATCACGCCCTTGCGGATGTTTGTCGATAGATACGTGCGGTGGACGCCTATGACCGGATCCGCCCAGTTGAACACTTGGTCGATGTCGAGATCATAGTCGAAATTGCTGACATGCTGCGCCACCGACGCAAAGTCGGCGCCCGGTCGCAGCTGAAGGTCGACGCCAATCTTCTGCAGCTGGCTTCGCACGTACTCGGCGATCCCCTTGTTGCCCGGGATATCGGGAATTGGCTCGAAATCCACGGTGATTGAGAATTGCTTGCCGCTGGCGTCGGCCTTGTAGCCAGCCTCGTCGAGAAGCCGAGCCGCCTTGGCAAGATCCGGCTTACTGAATTCGTCGATCGGCGTGTAGAAGGGGCTGCCGGTAGAACGATCGGCCCAGTAGCTATCTGCGCCGTCCCGTGCATTAGCGTTCCGGTAATGAAATTGCGATCTATGACATAGGAGATTGCCTGGCGGACCCGCTTGTCGTCGAGCGGCTTCCTGGTTGTGTTGAAGGATATCCAGTTGATCGGACCAACGGCGTTATTATAGCCTTTCTCGGTGATCGCAAGGTTCGACGACTTGCCAAGCCGCTCGAGATCACTATAGCCCGCGACCAACGGAGCGACGTCCTGCTCCTGAACTCGAGACTGAGATCAATTTGCTGCGCATCGTCCATGATGGTGTAGACGAGACGATCCACGCACGGCCGACCTGGTATGAAAAACTTGTCGAACTTTTCAAGAGTTATGTATTCGCCCGGTTTGAACTCGGCGAGCTTAAAGGGGCCGGAGCCGATCGGCTTGCTGTTCTTCGGGTTTGTCTTGGGGTCTGAGCCGTCGTCGAAATAGTGCTTGGGAAGGATCGGCATCAACGCCGGCGACATCGCCAACAGAATGGCCGGATGCGGATGAGATAGCCTTATCACCGCGGTATGCGGATCGGGGTATCGACACCTGTCACGGGCGCTAACATCGTCTGAAACGGATGGTTGGCCTTGATCAGCATGACCGAATAGGCGACGTCCTCGGACGTGACCGGCGTACCGTCTTGGAAGACGGCGTTGTCGACGAGATGGAGAGTGACCGAGAATCCGTCCGACGATATCTCCCAGCTCTTGGCAAGGTAAGGTTCCGGATTCCAACTGTCATCGTAGCGCAAAGGGCTGGCGAAGATCTGCGTAGAGATCAGTCCTGCTGCCGTTCCGGATGCCACCGCGCCATTGAGCTGGCTCGGCGAACCACCGTTGTGAATGATCGAAACTGTTCCACCCATATTGGGGCAGGCGTCGTCCGCTAACGCTACTGACGCGATCTGCGGAGCGAACAGAACAGCGGACGCGGCGACTATTTTGAAGAAGCGCGACATGACGAATCCCCTCCGACTCCATGCCAATGGCTCGGAAGAGCATATTGCAGTTAGACCCGGCGAACAAGCTAACTTTAGAAAAATCAAACATCGAAACTGCTGGATGCGGTTTTGCTAATCATATAGTGTGCGCGTCCTGACAGCTCGATGCAGGCTCGCCGGTAAGATGACGAAGCCGATTCCAAAGACGTTGACCGCAAGGATCTGGCGCGGCAGGGACGAGGGGCGATCTGTCAGCTATTCCGTTCCGGTCCGCGAGAACCAGACGGTGCTGGACTTAGTGACCGAGATACAGCGGGAACAAGAGCCGACACTGGCTTACCGTTACGCCTGCCGAGTGGGTGTGTGTGGCAGCTGCGCCATGACGGTCAATGGTATGCCGCGCTGGACCTGTCGAACGCTGGTCAGGAACGTGGCGGGTGCAGAGGGAATTGTCATCGAGCCCCTACACAACTTGCCGCGGATAAAGGACCTAGTCTGCGACTTGGGTATCTTCTTTCAGAAATGGCAGGACGCCGGGGGAGGTTCAGGGGTCGGCACACGCGATCCGACCCGGTCACCAAAATCGAACTGTCTAGCCGCAGGCGACAGGAAGTGGATGCCGCCATCGAATGCATCAACTGCGCCATTTGCTACGCAGCGTGCAGCGTAGTGGATTGGAATCGCATTATTTCGGGCCTGCGGCCCTCAACCGGGCGTGGACGCTCGTGAATGACGATCGTCACACGGCGCGGCGCGACACATTAGAGCGCGCTAGCGGTCGAGGAGGCTGTTCGAGCTGTCACACACACGGGTCGTGCACGCTCCACTGCCCGGTCGGTATCAGCCCCACCCGCAGTATAGCCGGGCTAAAGCGCATGTCGCTTATGGCCCTCATCCGAGGTGGGTAACAGGATGGAGCGCCGGCTATTCGTTCTGCAGCGACTTCTCGGGATGGCTCTCGGTCCGCTCGTGGTCGTGCATCTCGGCGTAGTGCTGTATGCCTGGCGCGGCGAAATTACGGCGGCAGAAATCCTCTTGGGTGTACGCAAGGATCACTGAGTTGGGCGTTGTTCTACGGGATCTTCGTCGTTGCGGCTGCTGTTCACGCTCCGATCGGACTGCGCAATGTGATGATCGAGTGGACGAACCTGTCCGCGAACGTCGTTGATTGGAGCATGCTTTTCTTCGGCTCCATCCTGCTCGAGCCTGGGGTCGCCGCGGTTTGGGCGGCGGTGGTTTAGAGCAGTGCGCTCCTTCCGAAACCATCCCGGATACTGGGCTTTTCTTGGACATCGCCTCTCTGGGATCGTTCTGGCGTTGTTCTTGCCAGTCCACTTCTTGGTGCTGGCGGTCGCGTTGAAGGCCTGGGGGCCGACCGAGAGAGCCTTTGCGTTCTCGGCCTTGCCTGTCGTGAAATTCGCCGAGTTGTACCCCTCGTCTTGCTGACCATTCACCTAGTGTTCGGGTCACGGCTGCTGATGCTCTCAGCTTTTCCCTGAAACGACGCGGAGACGATCTGCGACTTGGCTGGATCGCTGCCGGCACATTGGTGGCAGTCGTGGTGGCGGTGTGTTTCTAGTCCGAGGCGCGATGATCTGATGGCACATTCGAGCGCATCTGCACAGACGTACTGATTTTGGGATCGGGCGGCGCGGGCCTGTTTGCCGCTCTCCACGTAAGCAGGCCTCGCCGGATCTGCGCGTGGTCGTGGCTGCCAAGGGCCTGCTCGGGAGACGGGCTGCACCCCGCATGGTGCAGGGCGGCTACAATGTGGCGGTGGGCGGCAGGCGATCTAGTCGAGCGCCATTTCATGGACACCATCGAGGGCGGCAAGTGGCTGCCGCGCCAGGATCTGGCCGGCCGCCTGTGCGTCACGGCGATAGAGCGGGTGCAGGGAACTTGAGAACGAACTGGGTTGCTTCTTCGACCGCAACCACGACGGCTCGTTGCACTTGAAGGCCTTCGCCGGCCAGAGCTTCGACCGAACGGTCCACAAAGGCGATCTCACCGGTATCGAGATAATGAACCGGTCCGATGGAGCGGATCCACGCGCTCAGCGTCGACCGCTTGGAAGAGCATCGAGCGATCGAACTCATCCGCGCCAAAGACCAGTCAGGCATAGCGGGCGTCCTGATGATCGACATTCGGACGGGGAATATCCGCCTTGTACAAGCCCGTGCCGTCCTGCTCGCAACAGGCGCGGGGCCGACGATGACACCTTACCATACCCCCTCGGGCGATAAGAGCTGCGACGGCCTCGCGATGGCCATGCGCTACGGGCTACCGTTGCGCGACATGGAGATGGTGCAGTTCCACCCGACCGGCCTTCTGGCCGGCGCAACACCCGCATGACCGGCACGGTACGAGGAGGGGCTGCGTGGCGCTGGCGGCCATCTCATCAATGGTTCCGGCGAGCGCTTCATGCTCCACTACGACCCTCGCGGCGAACGGGCGACGAGGGACATTGTCAGCCGTGCCATATATTCGGAGATGCGTTCAGGGCGGATCACGCCGATGGAGGTGTCTGGATCCGCATGAACCACTTGGACCACGAACTCGTGACCAGGAGCTTTCCCGGCATGGTCAAGCGCTGCGCCGATTGTGGGTTCGACTTGGTGAGGGGGAAGGTGGAGGTGGTGCCCACCGCCCACTTCATGATGGGCGGCATCGAAATCGCGCCCGACTGCACAACCGCCGAGCCCGGACTCTTCGTGGCCGGCGAGGACAGCGGCGGTGTACATGGCGCCAATCGGCTGGGTGGCAACGGAGTTGCCGATTTACGGTATTCGGTGGGGTGGCTGGAGTTTCCATGGCGGAGTTTGTAGCGCGAGGCGCGGCTCTTCGAGATCCGGACGATTCGGCGATCGACGAGGGCATCGCGGGGGCCGAGCGCCCTTTTACCCGCAATGCCGGCGATCTTTCGAGCCTGCGCGAGCGCTTGCTGCGTACCATGTGGGACAACCTTGGCATCAGCCGAGCGAAGGCCAATCTTACCAGAGGTCTCGCTGAGCTCGACAGATGCGCCTCGGACCTTCGGGATACCGGCCTGACCGACCAAGACAGGGCGTTCAATCTCACCTGGCACGATTGGTTGAATATGCAATCGCTGATCGACACATCCAGGGCTATCGGTGCGGCAGCGATGGTGAGGGAAAACTCGCGGGGCGCTCACTTTCGCGAAGACTATCCGGAGGAAGGGGACCCAGAGTTATCCACTTATACGGTAGTCACACAAGCGAGCGGTCGCCTTGAGACTGCGCACAAACCGGTCGTCTTTTCTGTCGTCCGTCCGGGTGAGACGCGGGTAAAGGATGCTCCGTCGGCGCGAGTGGTGACCGCGTGATTTCGCTCGCCGCCATCCAGTCCGCTGCTGAAGACCTGATGGCCAAAGCGGCAATCGAAATCCCGGACGACTACCTTAGCGGCCTTCGCAAATGCGCCGAGACAGAAAGCACAGCGCTTTCGACGTTCGTGATACGGGCGATGCTCGAAAACTACGAAGCGGCAAAGGAAGACCGCCGCGCCATGTGCGGCGACACCGGCGTCCCGCGCTGGTACGTGAAGCTCGGCAATGAGGCGCAAATAGAGGGAGGCCCGGTCGCCCTTGAGACTGCCCTGCGGCGCGCCACCGCTAACGCCACCCACGATGTCCCCCTACGGCCGAATTGGGTGCACCCGCTTTGGCGCACCGACCACAACAACAATGTCGGCATCAACGCGCCTGAGATCGAATATTCGTTTCATCCGCAGGCCGACTGGATTGATCTTACGACCGTTCACAAGGGCGGCCTATTCGGCTCCGATTACCGAATGTTGTTTCCCGGCGACGGGATTGAGGGCATCAGGCGGTTCTATCTGGATACGCTAGTCGCCTTCGGCAAACGCGGCCTCGCGTGCCAGCCGGCCATCGTCGGGATCGGACCTGGAGGGTCGAAGGATACGTGCATGGTGCTTGGGAAACAGGCGTCGTGTCTGCGCACCGTCGGCTCGGCCAACCCGGACCCCAAAATCGCTGCGATTGAGCGAGAGCTGATGACACTTGGCAACAGCATCGGGATGGGTGCCATGGGCTTCGCCGGGTCCTCCATGGTGGTCGCTTGTCACATCGAGGTTGGATACTGCCACACTGGCGGAATGCCGATGAGCGTCCACATGTTCTGCCTCGCCTCTCGCCGTGCATGCGCTCGGGTCCATGCCGACGGACGCGTTGAGTTCCGTACCGACCCAACGTGGTTCACGGACTATTCGCGGTGTACGACCGTCGAGTGGAACGAAGACCCGCTTACGATCGCCGAGTGACGCAGATGGAAAGCGAACTAAAGATGGTGGACCTCAGGCTACCCTGCAGCGCGAAAGACCTCGCAGAGCTCGAGATTGGCACAGTGGCTTATCTCAGCGGGCGGGTCTTCACTGCGCGCGAAGGTGTCTACAAGCATGCCATCGAGGATGAAGCCGGAATGCCGGCCTCTCGTGATGGCTGGGGCTGGTGAATTTTCACTGCGCCCCGGCAGCCGCCGTCAATCCCGACGGTACCTATACCGTTGGCGCCGTCACCGGCACGGCGTCCTTCCGCTTCGCCAAGTGGCTCGACCGGTGGTTCGCGATGTCGGGCTGCAACAGCATCATCGGCAAGGGCGGCATGACCTCCGAGTTCTACCGGCAGAGCTTCGTGCCGAACAAAGCTGTACTTGGCAACGGTGGTCATGGAACGGGCGCCCTTCTCGGACGCGGCATCAGGAAGGTCGTCGGAATCCACTGGCTCAAAGAACTGGGGCTCGCTCAAGCGGCATGGGTCTTCGACGTAGACAAATTCGGCCCCTTCCTCGTCGAAAGCGATTTGCTCGGCAACAGCCTGTTCGAACGGGAGACCGAGAAGGTCTTGCCAGGCATCGAAAAGCTCTACGCCGGGACGCGTCCGGCTATGCTACGCCGGGACGGCAAAACCGATGACAAGACAGAGGAAGTGATATGAGGGAACGCCACTGTTTCCTCGCGCAATTCGCGTCGACGCGATTGTCCGTCATCTGGTGGTTGTCGTAGGTCGAAACTCACTGGACGGCGCGTCATCAATACCGAGCCGGGGGACAATGGACATCAAGGGTCTCTACACTGTTCTGGCCATCGTAAATCATGGCAACTTTGTCGATGCTGCGCGCAAACTGCAGCTGTCGCAGTCGGGCGTGAGCCTACAGATCCGCTCGCTCGAAGAAGAGCTGGGCATCCAACTTTTCGATCGGAGCCGACGGCCACCGGTGCTCACAGAAGGGGGGCGGAGCTTCGTCGATCGGGCGCGCGAGGTGGTCCAGGTCTGGGAGAATTTGAGTGATCGGCTACGGAGCGACGTAACAAGTGGCGTGCTTCGCATCGGCGCGGTCCACACGAGTGTCTCCGGCCTCCTGCCCACAGCGCTGCGGCGCCTCGGCAAGCATCATCCCGACCTAAACATTCGGCTGGTCACAGGCCTTACTCACGAGTTGGAAGAACAATTGCGGCGTGGTTCGCTAGATGCGGTCATCGGCTCGGAGCCAGAGGAACTCTCCAACGGTCTTGTCTTCCGGGTGGTCTGCGACGAACCATTTGCGGTGATTGCCCACAAGTCGGCAAAGGGCAGGACCGATCGCGACATCCTGCGCAGCAACCCTTATGTTCGTTTCAATCCAAAGGCTTTGGTGTCACGAATTGTCGAGCGCGAACTTGCCCGTCGGCGAATTGCCATCACATCTCACATGGAGGTGGACACTTTGGAGGGTGTCTTCTCCTTAGTTGCCAACCAGCTTGGCGTTTCGATCGTGCCGGTGCCTACCGGAGCGTCGCGTTCGCGCCCAGCGTTCGTCTTATCCCTTTCGGCAATCCCAATGTCACGCGGCGATTGGGGCTGTTGCAACCCGCTGGGAATTCTCGAGCTCATTTTGCCGATCTGCTGTTTGAAGAACTGGTTGCCGCGCGCATGGGCTCCACCGGCGATGCCGGGACGCCGGAGGCGACGAACGAAACCAACGCCGCCGGTTGGGAAAGCTGAGCTGGTGCCATGAACATTTTTGAAAGGATGGGCGTTCGACCGATTATCAACGCTGCCGGCCCTGCAACGCGCCTCTCTGGAGGCATCATGGCGCGCGAGACAGCCGAAGCTATGGCGGAAGCCACGCAATACTTCGTCGACATGGCGGAGCTTCAGGCCCGTGCCTCGGAAATTATTGCCGAAGCTACCGGCGCCGAAGCTGGCTACGTCACTTCGGGCGCGGCGGCCGGCCTGCTGCTGGGAACCAGCGCTTGCATCACTGGAATCGATCCAGGGGGGATGTCGCGCCTCCCTGATACGACGGGGATGAAGAACGAAGTCGTTATGGTCAGGAGTCAGCGAAACTTCTACGACCATGCAGTGCGCATGGCCGGCGTTTCCATCATCGAGGTCGGCCTGCCCGATCGTACGCCGGGGCTGGGGGACGCGATGCCGAGGCTTGGGAAATCGCCGACGCTATAGATGAGAAGACGGCGTGTGGCTGTACGTGGTGGGCGGAAGCGCGCGGCCGTCATTGTCCGAGACGGTTCGCGTGGCCCACGAAGCCGGCGTGCCGGTTCTAGTCGATGCTGCCGCCCAGCTGCCTCCAGCAAAAAACCTGCGACGGTTCATTGCTGAGGGCGCCGATTTGGTGGTCTTTAGCGGCGGCAAGGTTATTGGCGGGGCCCAGGCGACAGGAATTCTCTGCGGACGGCGAGACCTGATCATGGCGGCCGCGCTCCAGCAGCTAGACCTCGACGTCGTGCCGGAGCACCGGTCGCCGCCGAACTTCCTCATCGACCTCAGCCTTCTTGCGGGCATTCAGCCGCACGGCATCGGTCGCCCTTGTAAGGTTGGCAAGGAAGCCATCATCGGCTTGCTGACCGCACTTGGGCTCTTCCTCGCTGAGAAAGACGCCGCCCGTCACGCCCGCTGGCTGGCGACGGCACATCTCATTGCTGACGGTCTCAAAACAGTTCCGCTGGCGGCGGTTGCGATCGGCGGCGAAGCTGACCAGGAGACGTGCCGGTCGTCGCCCTCACCCTAAGACCCGGTTCAAAACATTCGGCTAGCGAGCTTATTTTGAGCCTGCAAAATGGCCGACCGTCGATCTACGCCAATGCAAGCAAGCTGGAGCACAATGTCGCCGTTTTCAACCGAATCTGCCTGAATCCGGGCGAGGCCAAGGTCGTCGTCGACCGGCTGTAGATCTGCTGTGTGGAATTGCCTAGCGGGATCGTTGGAATGAGGCTGAGCGAGGAAGAGCTGTCGATGCTTGCCGGCGAGCTCGGGCCGGTGCGGCAATGGGCAGTCCAGCATCAGCTGACGGTTGGCCGTTATCTCGGCGCCCGCGAATTGGTGGCGGTAACACAGGCGCACATCATGGCAGATACCGAGTCTCTCCGGCGTGCCTGGAGTTGAATGGCTCGAAGCCTGGCAGAGCCTCCCGCCGGAGCAACGCCGCGTACACGTGCCGACGACGAGCGATCCGCGCGGAACCGATTTTTCCGCCGCGGAGCGATTGAGGCAGTCGCAATGGATGGTCGATCTGGAACGTCGCGCGATCGTTGCCTTCGAGGGCTTCGGCGTTCTGATGGCCAACACATGTGTGAACTACCAAACGATCATGCCGCCCATTCTCGGGGAACATGTCGCCGATGGTGACACCGGCGCGGTGGCCTACTCGAACAGCGTGCTCGGAGCCCGATCCAATTTCGAAGGTGGTCCGTCTGCGCTGAGCGCGGCCCTGACCGGACGGACGCCACGCTATGGCTACCACCTATCAGAACGCCGGCGCGCAACTATCGTAGTTCGAGTGACTTGGACCCCGCGTCAGCTGCATGAATGGGGAGCACTGGGCGCGATCGTCGGAAAGCTGGCAGCTGACTATTCACAGGTTCCAGCACTGATCGGCATCGATCGGGTGCCGACGTCGGACGAACTTAAACATTTCAGTGCAGCGGTCGCTAGCTTTGGCTCGGTGGCGATTTTTCACATCGTCGGGATCACGCCCGAGGCAGGACGATTGGAGGACGTAGTCGCGCCCGACTTCAGGTATGGACCGGACGTCGGCCTTCGGGACATTGATGCGTTTCAGGCGCAACTACTAAACGGGCTCAACAGTATCGACGTGATCGTCTTCTCCGCTCCACAACTGAGCATATTTGAAATGCAGCAGGCGGCCGGCATGCTTGATGGTCGCCATGTTACGATTCCATTGCTCGTGGTCACTGGGCCGCAAGTGAAGGCCGATGCCGACCGTCTGGGATCACCACGCGCATCGAACGGGCGGGCGGCACCGTCCTAACCGGCATGTGCTTCTATCAGAGCTACGCCCGCGAGATGGCGGAGGCCAATGGCTGGCAACGTCTCGCCACCAACTCAGCCAAGCTGGTCAACATCATTGCCGGATATGGCTATCGGCCGGTGCTGCTGTCTATGCAAGCCTGTATTGATGCTGCCTGTTCCGGGACGCTGAACCCGTGACCGGCGACATCTTCTACGCCACTGCCGGTATGGGTGAGACGGTCCGCGGCGTCGCGCTAGTTGCCAAGGACGGCTTCTCAGCGCGATACGATCTCGATCGCGTCAAGGGCGTGTTTTCTAGGCCCGAGCACAAGCTAGCCGGCGAACGATATGTTGACCGCATACTCGTGCTAGACGTCGCGAAAGGTGGCGTAGCGACCGCTTGGATGTTTCGCGAGATGAAGGCGCGCGGCGTGGCGCCAAAGGCCTTAGTCCTGAACTCAGTTAATCCGATCATGGTGCAGGCCGCGGCTACGCCGACCTCACAATCATTTCAGGCTTTCAAACGGACATTACGCAGGCGATCCCTTACGGTGCAATAGTCGAAGTTGGCGTGACCGCTCGGCGATCTTATCTCCGGATATTGGCTCCCGGCGAACGCTAGTCGGGCTTGATCCCGAAGTCGCTGCCTTCCGGAACCTGGCCACCGTCGACCACGATCGTCGTGCCGGTCACATAGGCAGCCTCATCCGACGCCAGGTATAGCACCGCGTTAGCGACGTCTCGAGGTGTACCCAAGCGACCCAGCGGGATCATCGCTTTCATGCTTTCCATATAGGCGTCGCTACGATTTGCGGCGTTGCCCTCGGTCAGGATGTTGCCGGGTTGACGCCATTAACTGTGATGCCGTAGGCCGCGAATTCAATTGCCGCTGCACGGATGAACCCGTTTATGCCAGCTCTGCTTGCGGAGTAGTGGCCGTTGCCGGGGCAGATACACGCGGGCCGGTGATTGAAGACATGAAGACCATGCGGCCGTAACGCCGGTCCCTCATCGGCTTGAGGCAGGCCTGCGCCGCCAAGAACGTGCCTTTCAGGTTGACGGCAAGAACCATGTCCCACTCGTCCGGCATGATCTTCTCGATCAGGGTCCAGGAAGATTTCGGCGTCCTGCACGAGGATGTCGACCCGTCCGAAACGGTCCAGCGCTGCCGCGACCATTGATTCCACATCAGCCTTCTGGCTGACGTCGCCTGTAGCGAACGCACTTGGGCCAATCTCAGCAAGTCGGCCCGCCGTCTCACCAGCGCCACGGCGTCCCATCGGCTACTAGGATCGAGGCGCCTTCTTCGACAAGCGTCGAGCAATGCCGGCGCCGATGCCCTGCGCCGCTCCTATAATGATCGCGACCCGCTCCTTCAGCCTTGGACCTGTCATTGGGTCGCCGATCCTCGCGTCGCCGGTTCGGCAGAACTAAGCGTCAGGCCGTCGTCCCGCAACCGTTTCGGCCTTTTTTCGTCGCCACGGCACAGCGATTTGGCGGTGCTGTAACTTAATAATTCGACGCCGACTACCACGATTTTTCGGGTTGCGGATCTCTTGGCGTGTAAGGAAGCTTGAAGGGCAGGGGCGCCGAGTTGACTGCACCACGTCCGCCTCGGAGTGCTGGAATGAAGCCAACAGTCGCAATGGCATGCGGGAACGCCCTGGGTGAAGCCGCCTTGTGGGAGCCATTCGAAGCAGCGCTAACTGGCTGGACCTCTTGTCGGCGGAGCTGACCTATTTTCACACCGACTCCCGCGACCATGCCGTAAAGAAACTTAACGCCCGGACACCGCTTGGAGCTTTGCTGCGGAGCAAGCAGCCGGGCTCGCTCCTCATAACGGACCGGTCCGGATCATCACGTCTCGACACACGGACCGGAGAGCTGGCGCATCTCGTCGATCCCGAGGGAGGGCGCCTGGATGTGTCATACAATGACGGCAAGGTAGATCGATGGGGCTGTATTTGGCTCGGCACGTCCGATCTTCGCGAAGTTGAACCTCGCGGCTGCCTTTGGTGCCTGTCCGCGGATGGCCAATGCACGCTCGCAGATACCGGCTTCATCGTTTCGAACGGGCCAGCGTTCTCACCTGACGGCCACCGCATGTATTTCAGCGATACACTCCAACGCCGCATCCTCGTTTACGAAATCCGCTCGGATACGCTGCGGCCACAGTCCCGTCGCGTGTTTGCGACGTTTCAGGCCGATGAGGGCATGCCGGATGGGCTGACTGTGGATAGCCGGGGATACCTCTGGGCTGCCCATTGGGACGGGTGGCGCATCTCGCAATTTGCCCCAGACGGTGAGCGGGCGCTGGTAGTGCCGATGCCGGGTACCCGAGAGTGACTTAGCCTCTCCTTCGGCGGACGTAATCTTCGCACGCTGTTTGTGACAACGGCGCGCGACGCGCTTTCTGTATGTGATGCTGGCGGCGTGACCGCTATCCGGCCATCTATTCACAGTCGATGTGGAGGCGCACGGCTTGGAAGAAGAGAGCAGTTCCGTGATCGGGAAATTCTAGACATCCCTCGCGCGTTTCTCCCGTCTATAAAAGGGGACTGTCGGAAGCGGTCCGAGCGAACAGGTTCTGCACCGAGGACACCTGCCACCTGCCGCCGCGGGCGGTGCGGATGCCCCGGTTGTTGAGCGCCTCGGCAATGCCGCGGTAGCTGGTGATGCCGGCGCGCTGGATCCCCTCGATCACGGGCAGGAGGGTCGCGGCAAAGCGGTCGGCCTCGGCGATCGAGACAGCCCGTCCGCGAGAAGCTGCTTCTGCCGGATTGGACGGATTGCCCAGCCGGGCGCCTTTGGCCTTGCGCTGGGCGAGGGCGGCCCGCGTTCGTTCCGAGATCAGCCGGCGCTCCTTCTCGGCCAGGGCCGCATAGAGGTGCAGCATGAAGGGATCGGCGTCGGCGCCGAGTTCCGCGACGATGAAGGGCACACGCTGTGCCATCAGACCGGAGATGAAGGCGACGTCGCGCGACAGCCGGTCGAGCTTGGCGACGATCACCGGGCAGGCGCTCGGGCGGCGGCAGTGCTTCGGCAAGGCGAGGGCGCCGGTCGAGGGCGTCCGAGCCCTTGCCGGTCTCGACCTCGACGAACTCGCCGATCAGCTCGAGGCCTTCCGCCTCGGCGAAGCGCTCGACGGCGTCGCGCTGGGCGTCGATGCCGAGCCCGGAGCGGCCCTGGCGCTGGGTCGAGACGCGGTAGTAGGCGACGGCCGGCTTCATGACCAAACCGCATACCACCGTTTGCCGTTTGGTGGAAGTCGGAAGAGATGTAGCTAAATCACTGCAAATAAACGGATATTTGTGTTGCGCTGCGACATCGAGGTTGCTACGTCACGCACCCTGGGGAACCTCCCATCTTCTTTCGCATCCAATGGGCTAAAGGGCGACCATGGACGCTGCGCGAGACTACGAGCACTTGAGTGAACTGGACCTCGCCCAGCGTGCGTACGCGCGCGACCCGCAGGCGATCCGGCTAATCACCACCCGCAACAATCAGCGCCTCTATCGCGCCGCGTGGAGCGTCTTGCGAAATCGCGCGGATGCCGAGGAGGCGGTGCAGGACGCCTACGTCAAAGCGTTCTCCAGCGCGCGCTTCGAGGGCCGTTCTTCACTGGCGACTTGGCTCACTCGTATCACCTTGAATGAGGCGCTCATGCGCAAACGCGCCAACGAAGCACGCAAGCGCTCGCTCGCGAAAGCCGACGTAGCCCCCGGAACAAACCTCCGATTCGTCGAGTCTCCTGCTCGTGCTCTGCCGTTTCGAGAGCAGAGCCGAATGAAACACCGGAGAGACTCATGAGTGTCGCGCTGCCACGCAATCCGAGAATCGCCGCCGTGCTTTCCGCGACTACGGCGCTCGGTTGTCCGATCCGTAGCTTCATCGCGAAGCGTGTACGGATCGGCAGAGATGCCCGCACGCTACGGATGCTTTCGGACAATGTCCTTGCCGACATGGGTCTTGAGAAGTTGGACGTCTTGATTGGCACGAACGGCGACCGCGATATCCGGGTCATCCACTATCGCTACGATTGAACCAACGCCCGTGTCGATTTGGGTGCCGCCGAACGAAGGATGGTACCCGATGAATGCTTCACTCCTGCGGGTTACGCGCCCCGGTGATGACCTTGCAGAGCTATTGCCATTCTAACGTGACGGTCTCGGTCTGGCCGTCCTCTACCGGTTCCTGGATTACGAAGGGTTCGAGGGGATGAGCGCTTCCTGCCATCTCGAGTTCACGAAGAAGCACATTGGGCAGGATGTGCCGGGAATAAAACCCGAGCGGCCTGAGTTTCCTACTCGAACGAGCACTGACGCTCGTTGAGAGGAGAGCCACATGAAGAACGAAGTTTTCGCGGGCCTGAGGTCGACCGCCGCGGGGCGCTCGAATGCATGATCTGGGCCGGAACCGGGTGCTGTGGACGCTCTCCGGCGGCGTGCCGAAGTCCCTGAACCTGCTCGGCGAGGCGGAGGCCGCGCACCGGCAGGCTTCACCTTCCTGCAGATCAGCGACAGCCATGTCGGCTTCGACAAGCCGGCCAATCCGAACGCGCTCGGCACGCTGAAGGAAGCGATCGGCAAGGTGAAGGCGCTGTCGACCAAGCCCGCCTTCATGATCCATACCGGCGACATCACGCATCTCTCCAAGCCCGACGAGTTCGACAATGCCGCATCCGTCATCGGCGACGCCGGGCTCGACGTGCACTACGTGCCGGGCGAGCACGACATCATCGATGCCGACCGCGGCAACGCCTATCTCGACCGCTACGGCAAGGGGACGAAGGGCGCCGGCTGGTACAGCTTCGATGACCACGGCGTCCACTTCGTCGGCCTCGTCAACGTCGTCGACCTCAAGGCCGGCGGGCTCGGCAGGCTCGGGGCCGACCAGCTCGCCTGGCTGCAAGACGATCTGAGCGGCCGGCCGAATTCGACGCCGATCGTCGTCTTCGCCCACATCCCGCTCTGGACGGTCTATGCCGACTGGGGGTGGGGAACCGACGACGGGCTGCAGGCGCTCGCCATGCTGAAGCGCTTCGGTTCGGTCACCGTGCTCAACGGCCACATCCACCAGATCATGCAGAAGGTCGAAGGCAACATGACCTTCCACACGGCGCGCTCGACCGCCTTTCCGCAGCCCGCGCCGGGAACCGCGCCGGGGCCTGGGCCGATGACGGTCCCGCCGAGCAATTGCGCTCGCTTCTCGGCATCACCCGCGTCGATCTGAAGGCGGTCGACAAGCCGCTCGCCATCATCGACAGCCCGCTCGCCGCCTGAAACCGCCAAATGCTTCAAGAGGTAAGAGATCATGACTCGATTCTTTGGAGCCGCCCGGCGTGTGCGGCCGCGTGGCTGATGCTTGGCCTGTTCGTTTGCTCGTGCGGCGCAGGCGTTCGCGGCGGAGGCGGAGGTAAAGATCGCAAATTTCACCT
This sequence comes from uncultured Alphaproteobacteria bacterium, assembly GCA_963750115.1. Classification (GTDB taxonomy): domain Bacteria; phylum Pseudomonadota; class Alphaproteobacteria; order Rhizobiales; family Afifellaceae; genus DASWJZ01. The sequence goes on from CAVVPM010000003.1 coordinate 283,892, forward strand.
TCGCGCCGGCGACACTGACCGTCGCCGTCGGGACAACAGTTATCTGGACGAACGACGACGACATTCCGCATCTCGTCGTGGAAAAGGATGGCGCCTTCAGCTCGAAGCGCTCGACACCGGTGATGCATATTCCTGGAAGGCGACTGCGGTTGGAACGGTCGAATACTATTGCGCGCTCCATCCGCACATGACGGGCAAGATCGTCGTGACGCAGTGAGTAGCGACGGTTGCACAATGCTTGAGCCGGGCCCGCTCTCGGTCATTGGGGCGGGCTCGGGCGCTTTGCGCCGGGCGTCCGGGCATGGCATCGTGGAAAAGGTCGGGCCCGCCGGTCGTCGGCAAATTGCCAGGAAGCCCCGATCGAGTCGGCCGTGGATCAAAGCCCCAATCATGCTCGCTTCGCCGAGGTTTTCGTCCGTCATCTCGCGGACTCTATCGGTTGGCCCGGTGGCTGACCGGCAGCCGGGCGGATGCCGAGGATGTTGTGCAGGAAGCCGCGATCCGCGCCCTCAACGGCATTGGCCGTTTCAGCGGGGTAAATGCGCGGGGGTGGGTGCTGACCATCGTCCGCAACACAGCTTACACGTGGCTTGCGAAGAACCGGCCGGCAAGCATGGGCCTGACCGAGGATGTCGATCAGGTCGAGCTCGCGAGCGCGCAGGTCGCTTCGGTGAAGCCACTCAGGGACACCAGAGGACATGTTGATCGCCAAGGCAGATGCCGAGACGGTGCGGCGGCGGGTGGCGGCGCTGCCCATCCCGTTCCGCGAGGTGCTGGTGCTCAGAGAAATCCATGAGCTTGGGTACAAGGAGATCGCAGAAATTGCCGGTGTCCGGTCGGCACGGTCATGTCGCGGCTGTCCCGCGCCCGTAAGCTTCTGATCGCGAGCATGCGAGGTGCCCGATGAGCGAAAATCGAAATCGCGACAGGAGCTGAACCTCCTGCTCAATCTTTATCTTGACGGCGAGCTTGACCCCCCTCGACGCGCGCGAGCTCGAAGCGAGGCTTGCTACTGACCCAACTGCCGCCGCGGAGTTCGCCGACCTCAGGGCACTGCGACAGGCGATGCGCTCCGATATCGGCGACGACCTGCCGCCCGACGCTCTCCGGCATCGCATCGAGGCGATGGCGAAACCGCCCCGTCTCGCCGAGCGGACTTGGTCCTGGCGCGCTCTTGCCGCCTCGATGCTCGTCGGCGCACTCATCGCCGGAAGCGGCACCTTCGGCGTGCTGAGCTACCGGCCAGGGGAAAGCGTGACCAACGAGGTCGTCACGAGCCACATCCGCGCACTGATAGCCCCCGAGCCGACGGATGTTCTCTCCTCCGACCGGCACACCGTGAAGCCCTGGTTCGACGGCAAGCTGGCCTATGCGCCTGTCGTGGTCGATCTCGCAGATAAGGGCTTTCCACTCGTCGGTGGTCGCATCGACGTCGTCGATTTCCAGCCGGTGCCGACGCTCGTCTACAGGCTTGGCAAGCATTTCCTCAGCCTGACTGCGATCCCGGGGAATGGCGGGCGGGACGGAAGAGCGCAGAGCAAGCGCCCGTGGCTTCCACACGATTTCCTGGAGCAGCGACAGCGTCCTCTATGTTGCTGTTTCGGATGCGGCGCCCGACGAGATCGAAGCGTTCGTCGAGGGCGTTTCGCAGCGCGTCTAGTCGCTAAGGGAGGTGCCGTCGCCTTGCCACGACTAGACGAAAAGCCCGGATTCGCGGAACGTCTGCTCCTGACCCGAACGGACGTTGTGCGCGCCAGTCTTGTCACGTCTGCCGGACGACGAATTGCGGATCGTCAATGAGCGCGCTCGGCTGCGCAAAACGGCAAAGCCTTTCCCGATCCCCGATGGCAATCGTGCGGCCTTCGCTGCTCACGCCGTCGACAGCGAGCGTCGCGAAGCTGCGCGAGAGGCCGGTGTCATGCCGAGCGGCAGGCAAGCAGCCGTTTCTCGAAAGGAAGGGCCACTCGGCCGGTCGAGCCGCTTTGGCATCGTCTGCAATATCCAGTTCGCAGCCGTCCGCGCCCGTGCGGAGCTTCTGGTCTTGAGCGCGCGCACGATCGGCGATAGCGCGACACAGTCCCCAACGACCCGCGCGCGAATGCGCTGTCGCGCCGAATATGTCGCGTTTTTCACCGCGCCCGGCCCGAATCATCAGCACGCGGCTTTGCGCGAGCGTGCGCGCGGATTTGAGATATGGCTCGTCGTGGATCACCGCGGCCAGAATGAATATGGTCGTCGGCATCAGCACCTCGATCGTCGTCTCCCGACCTCGATGCCCGCGAATGCTCCAGCGTGCCCTCTACAAGGACATGCAGGAAATCCGGCGGTCGCCTTCGCGGTCAGGAGCACGGGGGCGGAAAGCTCTGCAGAAGCGCGGCGTTCATCAGCGTGCGGAAGTGCGCGTCGCGCATATTCGCAAACAGATCCAGCGCACGAACGGCTTGTTGATCGCGGCGCGCATCCGCCTCCTCCGTCGAGCCTGAATACATCGATTGATAAATGTCAATTATAATAAAAAAACAACAAATGAATGCTTATGCAAGAGTTATTCCCGGTTGAATCCGCGTAGATGAAGAAAAGTCGCACCCCTGTTGATCTGACGCAAATAAGTGCACCTGTCTCGGGGTAGTCGAGAAGACGGCGGTTGGTCATCCACCACAGCACGATCTTCCAACGGGGACAAAAACATGAGCACGACGAGCGATGCGGGCGCCGCGCCAACGCGTGAGCACTATCAGCTTAATGGCAACCCGGCGGCCGGCCTCGCATGGGCACCTGGGGGTTTTTCGTCGGCTTCGCCGCCGTCGCGCTCTAGGACCAGCGGCAAAATATTTCCAGGAGCAGATGCATCTCGGCGGGCTCCAGCTCGGCCTGCTGGTGGCCGCGCCGCAGCTCACCGGCTCGCTGCTGCGCATCCCGTTCGGCGCCTGGGTGGATCGCGTCGGCGGCCGCCTGCCGATGCTGACCTGTTCGCCATGTCGCTGGTCGGCATGTGGGGGCTGGTCTTCATCCTGCTCACCGCCAAGACGCTGACGATCGGCGCCTATCCGATCATCATCATGTTCGGCTTCCTGAGCGGCTGCGGCGTCGCCTCGTTCTCCGTCGGCATTCCGCAGGTTTCATACTGGTATCCGCAATCGCGACAGGGCACGGCGCTCGGTGCCTATGGTGGCATCGGCAATCTCGCGCCTGGCATCTTCACGCTGGTCGCTGCCGTTCGCCATCGCCGCCTGGGGTCTCGCTGGCTCCTATTTCGCCTGGTTCACGTTCCTGCTGATCGGCACGGCAATTTACGCGTGGCTGGCGCGCGACGCCTATAGCTTCCAGCTGCGCAAGCAGGGCGTGGACGCTGAGACGAGCCGGAAGATCGCCCGCGAAAAGGGACAGGAGCTCTTCCCCAACGAGCGCGTCTGGCAGGCCGTCATCACCGCCGCGGAGGATCCGCGCACCTGGGGGCTGGTCGCTCTCTATTTCGTCTCCTTCGGCGGCTTCCTGGCGCTGACCGCCTGGTTCCCGACCTATTGGATCAACTTCCACCAGATGGATGTGAAGTCGGCGGCGCTGCTTGGCGGTCTCGGCTTTTCGCTGCTCGCCGCGATCGTGCGCGTATTCGGCGGCATGGTCTCGGAGCGGGTCGGCGGCGAGCGGACGGCGATCTTCGCTTTCGTCGGCGTGCTGATCGGAGCGCTGATCCTCACCTTCGTGGCGGACTTCTACCAGGCGCTGGCCGGCGAGCTGCTGATCGCGATCGGCATGGGCGTCGGCAATGCCGCGGTCTTCAAGATGGTGCCGAAATACGTGCCGGAGGCGGTCGGTGGCGCGGCCGGCCTGGTCGGGGGGCTCGGCGCGCTCGGCGGCTTCATCATCCCGCCGTTCCTCGGCGCCGTCGTCGATGCGCTCGGGACGACGGCTACGCAGGCGGCTTCTTCGCCTACGTCGTCCTGGCGGTGATGGCGATCGGCGTCTCCGTCTACTTCTCGCACCTCGATCGCGGTGCCGCGTCTGGAAAGACGGCACGGGCCGCGTGTCGCAGGCGCAATAGGTGAGACGATGAGCCATTTCCTCGACCGCCTGACCTTCTTCAACCGCATCGTCGACACCTTCGCCGACGGCCACGGCATCACCACGCGCGAAGATCGCCGCTGGGAGGACGGCTACCGCAAGCGCTGGCAGCACGACAAGATCGTGCGCTCCACGCACGGAGTGAATTGCACCGGCTCGTGCTCGTGGAAGATCTACGTCAAGGGCGGCATCGTCACCTGGGAGACACAGCAGACCGACTATCCGCGCACCCGCCCGGACCTCCCCAACCACGAGCCGCGCGGCTGCTCCCGCGGCGCGAGCTATCGCTGGTACTCTCTATTCCGGCAACCGGGTGAAATATCCGCTGGTGCGCTCGCGGCTCTCGAAGCTGTGGCGCGAGGCGCGGGCGCGACTGACGCCGGTGGCGGCGTGGACGTCGATCGTCGAAGACCCGAGAAGCGCGACGCCTATGTCAAGAAGCGCGGCCTCGGCGGCTTCGTGCGCGCCGATTGGGACGAGGTGACCGAGATCATCGCCGCCGCCAACGCCTACACCGCCAAGACCTATGGCCCCGACCGCGTGTTCGGCTTCTCGCCGATCCCGGCCATGTCGATGGTGAGCTATGCCGCCGGCTCGCGCTACCTGTCGCTGCTCGGCGGCGTGTCGATGTCGTTCTACGACTGGTATTGCGACCTGCCGCCGGCTCCCCGCAGACCTGGGGCGAGCAGACCGACGTGCCGGAAATCGGCCGACTGGTACAACTCCGGCTTCTTGATCCTGTGGGGCTCGAACGTCCCGCAGACGCGCACGCCCGACGCGCACTTCTACACCGAGGCGCGCTACCGCGGCGCCAAGAGCGTCGTGATCTGCCCGGACTATTCCGAAGCCTCCAAGTTCGCCGATCTCTGGATCTCGCCGAAGCAGGGCACCGACGCCGCGCTCGCCATGGCCATGGGCCATGTGATCCTGCGCGAGTTCCACATCGACCGGCAGGCGCCAATATTTCCGGGACTACATCCGCCAATACACCGACATGCCGATGCTGGTGCGCCTGGTGAAGCAGGGACGGACGGCTCGTGCCGGAGCGGTTCTGCGCGCCTCGGATTTCGCGACGTCATGCGGCGAGACCAACAATCCCGAATGGAAGACGGTCGCCTATGACGAGACGACCGACACAGTCGTCGTGCCGACGAGGCTCGGTCGGTTTCCGCTGGGGCGAGAAGGGCAAGTGGAACCTCGAGGAAAAGGACCTCGGACGGCGAGAGACGAAGCTGCGTCTGTCGCTGGCCGACATCAAGGACGAACTGGCGGCGGTCGGCTTTCCCTATTTCGGCAACCGCGAGCACGACCATTTCCTCGGCACCGATCATCCCGACGTGCTGGTGCGCAACGTTCCGGTGAAGAGGCTGCAACTGGCCGAGGGCGAGACGCTGGTCGCGTCGGTGTTCGATCTGTTCGTCGCCAATTACGGCATCGATCGCGGTTTCGGCGGCGAGAACGTCGCCAGGAGCTACGACGACCTCGAGCCCTACACGCCGGCCTGGGCGGAAAAGATCAGCGGCGTGCCGCGCGACCAGATCATCACGACGGCGCGCGAGTTCGCACGCAACGCCGAGAAGACGAACGGGCGCTCCATGGTGATCGTCGGCGCCGGCCTGAACCACTGGTACCACATGGACATGAACTACCGCGGCATCATCAACATGCTGGTGATGTGCGGCTGCGTCGGCCAGTCGGGCGGCGGCTGGTCGCATTATGTGGGGCAGGAGAAGCTGCGCCCGCAGACCGGCTGGCTGCCGCTCGCCTTCGGCCTCGACTGGGGCCGCCCGCCGCGGCAGATGAACTCGACCTCGGCGTTCTACGCGCACACCGACCAGTGGCGCTACGAGACGCTCGGCGTGTCGGAGATTCTCTCGCCCACGGCGCCGGCCGGCCCGTGGGACGGCGCGCTGATCGACTACAACGTCCGCGCCGAGCGCATGGGCTGGCTGCCCTCCGCGCCGCAGCTTGAGACCAATCCGCTGAAGATGGCGGCAAAGGCTGCGGCGAAGGGCATGGAGCCGAAGGACTACGTCGCCGATGCACTGAAGTCAGGCGAGCTCAAGCTCTCCTGCGACGATCCGGACAAGCCCGTCAACTGGCCGCGCAATCTCTTCGTCTGGCGCTCCAACCTGCTCGGCGCTTCGGGCAAGGGCCACGAATATTTCCTCAAGCATCTGCTCGGCACAAATCACGGCGTGATGGGCAAGGACCTCGGCGAGACCGGGCAGCAGAAGCCGCAGGAGGTCGCCTGGCACGACGAGCGCCGGAAGGAAAGCTCGACCTTCTCGTGACGCTCGACTTCCGCATGTCGACCACCTGCGTCTACTCCGACATCGTTCTGCCGACCGCCACCTGGTACGAGAAGAACGACCTCAACACCTCCGACATGCATCCCTTCATCCACCCGCTGACCTCGGCGGTCGATCCGGTGTGGGAGGCGCGCAACGACTGGGACATCTACAGGAGCATCGCCAAGGCCTTCTCCAAGGTCGCGCCGGAAGTGCTGGGCGTCGAGAAGGACGTCGTGCTCACGCCCGATCATGCACGACAGCGCCGGCGAGATCGCGCAGGCGCTCGACGTGAAGGATTGGAAGCGGGGCGAGGTCGACGCCGATCCCCGGCAAGACCATGCCGCAGGTGACGCGTGGTCGAGCGCGACTATCCGAACCTCTACAAGCGCTTCACCTCGCTCGGCCCGCTGATGTCGAAGATCGGCAATGGCGGCAAGGGCATGAGCTGGAACACCGAGCATGAGGTCGAGTTCCTCAAGAGGCTCAATGGCGCCGTCACAGAGGAGGGGCCGACCAAGGGTCTGGCCCGGATCGAAACCGACATCGACGCCTGCGAGGTCATCCTGAGCCTGGCGCCGGAGACCAACGGCGAGGTCGCGGTCAAGGCGTGGGAGTCGCTCGGCGGACTTCACCGGCCGTGAGCATGCCCATCTCGCCATCCCGAAGGAGGACGAGAAGATCCGCTTCCGCGACATCGTCGCGCAGCCGCGCAAGATCATCTCCTCGCCGATCTGGTCGGGGCTTGAATCGGAGAAGGTCTGCTACAACGCCGGCTACACCAACGTCCACGAACTGATCCCCTGGCGCACGCTGACCGGGCGCCAGCAGCTCTACCAGGATCATCTGTGGATGCGCGCCTTCGGCGAGGGCTTCTGCGTCTATCGCCCGCCCATCGACACCAAGTCGGTGAAGCCGGTCATCGATCGCAAGCCGAACGGAAACGATGCGGTCATTCTCAACTTCATCACGCCGCACCAGAAGTGGGGCATCCACTCCACCTATACCGACAACCTTCTGATGCTGACCCTCTCGCGCGGCGGGCCATGCGTGTGGATCAGCGAAGTCGACGCGAGGAAGGCCGGCATCGTCGACAACGACTGGATCGAGGCGTTCAATTCGAACGGTGCGCTGGTGGCGCGCGCGGTCGTCTCCCAGCGCGTGAAGGAAGGCATGTGCATGATGTATCATGCGCAGGAGAAGATCGTGAACGTGCCGGGCTCCGAGCAGACCGGCCAGCGCGGCGGCATCCACAACTCGGTGACGCGCACCGTGCTCAAGCCAACCCATATGATCGGCGGCTACGCCCAGCAATCCTACGGGTTCAACTACTACGGCACGGTCGGCTCCAACCGTGACGAGTTCGTCATCGTTCGTAAGATGGCGGAGATCGACTGGCTCGATCGTCCCGCCTCCGACCAACAGGCCAAGACAACGCCCCGCATGGAGGCCGCAGAATGAAAGTCCGCGCGCAAATCGCGATGGTTCTGAACCTCGACAAATGCATCGGGTGTCACACCTGCTCGGTCACCTGCAAGAACGTCTGGACCAACCGCGAAGGCATGGAATACGCGTGGTTCAACAACGTCGAGACCAAGCCCGGCATCGGCTACCCGAAGGACTGGGAGAACCAGGACCGCTGGAACGGCGGCTGGCGCCGCAAGAAGAACGGCAAGATCGAGCCGCGCATAGGCGGCAAAGTGGCGGGTGCTGGCGAACATTTTCGCCAACCCGACCTGCCGGAGATCGACGACTACTACGAGCCCTTCACCTTCGACTACGAGCACCTGCAGAAGGCGCCCGAGATGAAGGCGTCGCCCACGGCGCGGCCGCGCTCGCTGATCACCGGCGAGCGCATGGAGAAGATCGAATGGGGTCCGAACTGGGAGGAAATTCTCGGCGGCGAGTTCGCCAAGCGCTCCGCAGGACTACAATTTCGACGGCGTGCAGAAGGACATCTACGGGCAGTTCGAAAACACCTTCATGATGTACCTGCCGAGGCTGTGCGAGCACTGCCTCAATCCGGCTTGCGTCGCGGCGTGTCCATCGGGCGCGATCTACAAGCGCGAGGAGGACGGCATCGTTCTGATCGACCAGGACAAGTGCCGCGGCTGGCGCATGTGCGTGTCGGGCTGCCCCTACAAGAAGATCTACTACAACTGGGAGAGCGGGAAATCCGAGAAGTGCATCTTCTGCTTCCCGCGCATCGAGGCGGGCCAGCCGACCGTGTGCTCGGAAACCTGCGTCGGCCGCATCCGCTATCTCGGCGTGGTGCTCTACGACGCCGACCGCATCGAGGCGGCGGCAAGCGTCGCCGACGAGGAGGACCTCTACGAGGCGCAGCTTTCGATCTTCCTCGACCCAACGATCCCAAGGTGATCGCCCAGGCGCGCGCCGACGGCGTGACCGAAAGCTGGCTTGAGGGCGCGCGCCGCTCGCCGATCTGGAAAATGGCGATGGAATGGAAGGTCGCTTTCCCGCTCCATCCCGAATACCGCACCCTGCCGATGGTCTGGTACGTGCCGCCGCTCTCGCCGATCCAGTCGGCGGCGGAGGCCGGCAAGATCGGCGTCGACGGCGAGATGCCCGACGTGCGCTCGCTGCGCATCCCGCTCAAGTATCTCGCCAACCTGCTGACCGCCGGCAAGGAGGAGCCGGTGGCATTGGCGCTCGAGCGCATGCTCGCGATGCGCGCCTACATGCGTGCCAAGACCGTCGACGGCGTGATCGACGAGAGTATCGCCCGAGCGCGTCGGCCTGACCGCGCAGGCACATCGAGGAGATGTACCAGGTGATGGCGATCGCGAACTACGAGGATCGCTTCGTCATTCCCGACCGCGCATCGCGAGCTTGGCGAGGACGCCTACGACCTCGCGGCTCGTGCGGCTTCTCGTTCGGCAACGGCTGCTCCGGCGGGACCACGGAACCTAATCTGTTCGGCAAGCCAAAGCGGGCCATAACGCCGATGGAGGTCGCCTGATGACGAGGACCTTCAAGGTGTTCTCGGCGCTGCTGAGCTATCCGACTGCCGAACTGCAGGCCGCATGCGGATGAACTGCGCATGACGCTCGACGCGCGAATGCCTGGTGCCGCCGCCCAGTGGGCAAGCTGCTCCATTCACTGATCGACGAGCATTGCAGCAGGCGACCTTTACGATCTACAGGAGCGCTACATCCTCCTGTTCGATCGTACCCGCTCCCTGTCGCTTCATCTGTTCGAGCACGTTCACGGCGAAAGCCGCGACCGCGGCCAGGCGATGATCGATCTGAAGGCGCTCTACGAAAAGAACGGCCTCACCATCAGTGCCACCGAGCTGCCGGATTTCCTGCCGCTGTTTCTCGAATACCTGTCGACCCGCCCGCTCGCCGAGGCGGCGGAGATGCTCGGTCAGACTGCGCACATCCTCTCCGCGCGTGGCCGAGCGGCTGCGCAAACGCCACTCGCCCTACGAGGCGGTGTTCCGCGCGCTCGTCGCGATCGCTGCGGCAAAGCCGAAGGACGAGGACGTCGCGGAGCTGCTGCAGGAGCCGGATCCCGATCCGACCGATCTCGCTGCGCTCGATCGGGCCTGGGAGGACGAGCCGGTGACCTTCGGCCCGAGTGCAGGCGGCTGCAAGGACGGCCTCGTCGCCCGAATCCGCGCCGCCCGCCGGCCGGCAGCGACCCCCGGAAGCGCGAGGAGATGGAGAATGCGCGATTTCCTCAACCACGCTGTGCTTCGGCTGGTATCCTTATCTCTGCCTGACGGTGTTCCTGCTCGGCAGCCTGGTGCGCTTCGATCGCGAGCAATACACGTGGCGCAGCGGCTCGAGCCAATTGCTGCGCCGGCGCGCAGCTGATGTGGGGCTCCAACCTCTTCCACGTTGGCATCCTGGTGATCTTCCTCGGCCATTTCGTTGGCCTGCTGACGCCGATCTGGGTGTTCGATGCGCTCGGCATCTCGCACACCTTCAAGCAGTGGCTGGCGATCGTCGTCGGCGGCGTCGCCGGCATCTTTTGCTTCATCGGCATCACGCTCTTGGCGCATCGCCGCCTGTTCGATTCCCGCATTCGCAAAACGTCGTCGTTCGGCGACATCGCGATTCTGCTCCTGCTCTGGGCGCAGCTCACGCTGGGTCTTGCGACCATCCCCGTCTCGCTCAATCACCTCGACGGCCATGAGATGGTGCAGTTCATGACATGGGCGCAGGGCGTGCTAACGCTGCAAGCCCGATGTCTGGGTGCTGATCGCCGACGCAAACCCGATCTTCAAGCTGCACCTGTTCCTTGGCATGACGATCTTCCTCGTCTTCCCATTCACGCGACTCGTGCACATCTGGAGCGCGCCGGTCTGGTACCTGGGACGCCGGGGCTACCAGGTCGTCCGAACAACGCGACCGCCCGGTCGTCAACATGCCGCGCAGGCAACCCGGCTTGTCAGGCGTCGGCCACGTCGGGGCCGACGAGTTCCCACGGAGCCGATAGATGAGCGGGACGCTCCACTTCGGCGGAATGCCGAAGCCTGTAGTGGTCAGCGTCAATGGCGTGACCATCCCGCGTGATGCGATTGCTCGTGAGGCGCAGCATCATCCCGCGCCAAAGCCGGTTGCGGCGCTGCAGTCCGCTGCGCGCGCGTTGATCGTCCGCGAATTGCTCCTGCAGGAAGCGCGGCGCTTGAACGTCGAGGCTGTACCGCTTGACCGACGCAGCGGGGCGGCGGGAAACGGATGAGGAGGCGTTGATCCGCTGCTTGGTCGAGCGCGAGGTCGAGACGCCGGAGCCGGACGAAGCGACTTGCCGTCGATACTACCGGCAGAACCGGCGGTCGTTTCGCTCGACGGATATCTTCGAGGCGGCCCATATTCTGTTTCCTGCCCACCGCGACGATAGCGAGGCGCTCGAGCGCGCCGGAGCGAGGCGAAGGCCGTTCTCTCCGAGCTGAAGCTGCGACCGGAGCGCTTTGCCGATCTGGCGCGGCTTCATTCAGCCTGCGCGTCGGCTACCCAGGGCGGCAACCTGGGGCAGATCACGAAGGGCCAGACGACGCCGGAATTCGAGCAGGCCCTGATGCGACTTGAACCGGGTGCGCTATGCGAGGAGCCGGTCCCAACCCGGTACGGAGTGCACATCATCCGGCTCGATCGAAAGATCGAAGGGCGGGAGCTGCCATTCGAGTTCGTCGCTGAGCGCATGGCCGACTACCTGCGCGATGGCGTCATGCGGCGCGCTACCGCGCAGTACATCGCGCGCCTTGTCTCGCGGGCCGAGATTCACGGCATCGAGATTGAGGGTGCCGAAGCACATCGCGTCAGCTGAGGAGCGCGACTGCAATGCTGTTGGGTGATCTCCTGGCACACTTCACCGATGAGAGCGTCGCCGCCGAAGCAATTCTGCAGCTTGGCGATCTCGAGCTGCTCGCAACGGTGCGTGAGCAGGCCGAAGCGCGCGGCCTTGAACTCGGTGTCTTCGCCGCAAATGCGGTCCGCCAATACGCGTCGGAAGCGTCGGACGAGGAATGGGTGACCCTGCTCGGCGCAATGAACCGCGATCGGGATCCGGGCATCGTCTGCTTCAGGAGAGCGCTTGCGCATGTGGTTGGTCACGGACGCCTGAAGCGCGCTCGCCATGACCGACGCTCGAGCTGCCAAAGGCCTTGCCGCGCATCAGGAGCGTAAGGACCGCTCCGTCCCGCGCAGCCGAGGTGCGTGGTGGAGACGCCTCGATCGACAGGCGCGGCCGCGTGCGTGCCGCGCACCCGTTCCTGAGTTACGGGTTTCGTCCGTTCTTTCTCGGCGCATCTGTCTATGCGGCAATCGCGATGCCGATCTGGCTCTGGATGTTCCTGTCCGGAACGCAGCCCGCCGGCCCATTTGCAGGCGTCGCTTGGCATGCACACGAGATGATCTTCGGCTATCTCGGCGCAGTCATGGCCGGCTTCATCCTGACGGCCATGCCCAACTGGACCGGGCGGCTGCCGCTCAGCGGCGCGCCACTGGCCGTTGCTCTTGCCTTATGGATCGCCGGCCGCGTCGCCTGTTCGACGGTCAGCGAGCCGATCGCGGCGCTGGTTCTCGATCTAGCTTTCCCGAAGTGCTCTCCGCCGCAATCTGGCGCGAGGTCATGGCGGGGAGGAACTGGCGAAACGCGCCGGTTGCGCTCTTGCTCACGCTCTTCGCCTCCGCCAATCTACTGCACCACCTCGGCGCATTCTGGCCGGCGATCAGCGGAGTCGCTGTCCGGCTGGCGCTCGGCGTGGCTGCGCTCCTGATCGCGCTGGTCGGCGGCCGATCGTTCCGAGCTTCACGCGCAATTGGCTGGTGAAGCAGGGCGCGCGCCGACTGCCGGCAAGCTTCGGTCGCGTCGATCGGGTAGCGCTGGCGTCGTGTCGTCGTCGCCGTCCTGGCGTGGAATGTCGCGCCGGATCGTTCGGTGACCGGAATGCTGCTTGCGATCGCGGGACTTTTGCTTGGCGTCCGCCTTGCGCGTTGGCGCGGTCATCGAGCACATGGCGCGAGCCCGTCGTGCTCGTCCTGCACCTTGGCTATGCGGTGGCTCGCCGTGGCTCTTTGTCATGCTGGGCTGGTGCGATCCTGCGGCCGGATGTCATGCCGCAAAGTGCGGCGCTCCACGCTTTGACAGCCGGCGCGATCGCCACCATGACGCTCGCCGTCATGACGCGGGCAACCCTCGGACATACCGGGCGTGCGATCGAGGCCGGTGCGGCGACGATCCTCGCTCTACTGCGATGGTGACGGCTGCCGCGCTGCTGCGCGTCAGCCGCGCCGCTATTGCCGAGCCATTACATGACGCTGCTCATCGCGAGCGGGACGTTTGGAGCCTCGCCTTCGGCCTCTTCGTCGTTCGCTACGGGCCGATGCTGCTGTTGCCGGGAGTCGAGCGGTAGAGGCAGGCGTGATCCCGGCATCGATCCACGGGAACACTCGAACACGGGTCGAGAGCCGCGAAAGTCCGCATCTGGCGGATTCCGGAGGTGGCGTCGTTCCCTCTTCTCCTATCCCCCCTCCCTCTCCTTCCTTTCTCCCTCCTCCCCCCCCCTCCCCTCCCTCTCTTCCTCCTCCCTCCGATCCCCCTCCTCCCTCCCTCCTCCCTCTCCCCCCCCCCCCTCTTCATCTCCCCCCTCTCTCACGCCCCGTGATCCCCCCCCCCCCCCCTCCCCCCCCTCCCTTCCTCTCTTTCCCCCCCCCTCCTCGTCCCCCTCTCCCCCCCACCTGCCTCCCCCACCTCCCACCCCCCCCTCGCCGACATCCCAAGATCAGCGCAAAGCGTCGTCTCTGGTCGACCGACGAGCGGCTTTTTGAGATCAGCGCCCACTTGCGGTCCAACTCAAGATCGCTGCCCGTTCTTGGCAATTGCAGCCCGGGTCAGCGCCAGCATGCTCTCCAGTTCCTGGTAGGTGACCTTGTTCAGATCGAAGAGGCCGACCTCGTGGGTCTGCGGCGCCTCCCGCCACCCGCCCTTGGTCTTCAGCCAGAAGATCGCCGCGGTAACGGATTGCGGGCCTTCGCCCGTTGCCTTGCGGAAGAGGCTTTCGGCAACCTTCGCGGTTGCCTTTACCTGGCCGTTGTCGAGTTCGTGGCGGTAGTGTTTGCGCAGGGTTTTCGGGTCGATGCCGATGACGCTCGCGATGTTGAGTTCCGGCACGCCATAGGCCGTCATGGCTTCGACCTGGCGGCGGGTGGTTGCGTCGGGCCGATGCGCGGCGGCGTCCCATGTCATGCCACCTTCCGGTGGCTCGATCAGAGGGACGATGCTGCCGCTGGCGCGGGCATTCGCTTCAAGAGGCTCGGGACCGGGCAGCCGGGTGGATAATTGCCCAAGTCGCGTCAGCAGCACTTCGCGGGCTTCGCCTTCGTTCACGTCCAGCTTGATCGATGAGCCGTTGATGCCGCCGACTTCAGTGACGTGGGTTTCCTTCCAAGCCGGCGCGGGTCTTGAGCCAGAAGATGGCGGCGATGACGGCTTCCCGGCCCTCGCCTGTGGCCTTGCGATAGAGGTTCTCCGCAACCTTGGCGTTGGCCTTGACGTGGCCGTGGTCGAGTTCCTGCGATAGTGCTTCCTGAGCGTTTTGGAGACGACGCCGATCACGCCGGCAATATCCGCCTCAGGGACACCGTAGCCGGCCATGGCCTCGACCTGGCGCCGAACGGTCGGATCGGGCTTGTGAGCAGGGCGGGCCATTCAGCCTCGGACCGGATCAACAGGCGGGGAGGGCATGCCGCGCTCCAAAACCGCATGTGTAGACGAGGGATTTGCCGAATAGCGGGGAAGGGGATGCCAACAGGATGACTCCCGCAGGACCGAGTCGCGGGATCACCCGTGTAGCCGCGCGTTTTGCGAAGCCGCGGCCCTGGCTTGGGTCAGGATCGCGTCCCGAAGCGGAAGGGCCACAGGCTGCAGCCGGTGAGCGCAGTCCCTGACCTCGCTCGGCTGGTAGCAGGAGCAGTCGAGGCATTTTGGCGGATCGCGCGAAGGATGTCGGCCTTTGTGGTCATAGGCGGCCACCCCGCGTTCTCCGCTCGGTCCCAGCCTCGGCGAGAGCGGAGCCGACGACCTCGTGGCCTTCCGCTTCTCAGCGACCTCCGCGAAGGAACGGCCGTCGCCCTCCAACGACGGCATGCTTTCCCGTGAACGCCTGCCAGCGGGTGACGGCGACATCGACATAGGCGGGGCTGATTCGATCGCATGGCAGATCCGCCCGTCGTCTCGGCGGCGATGATGCTGGTGCCGGAGCCGCAGAACGGCTCATAGACCGCCTGGCCGGGCGAAGAGTTGTTCAGCATCGGCCGGCGCATGCACTCGACCGGCTTCTGCGTGCCATGCCCGTGGCCGCGGTCCTCGCGGCAGGGGATGGTCCAGAGCGTCGATTGCGAGCGGTCGCCCTTCCAGTGGGCCGTGCCTCGCACGGCATACCAGCACGGCTCGTGCTGCCAGTGGTAATGGCCGCGGGAGAGGGCGAAGCGGTCCTTCGCCCAGATGATCTGCGCGCGGATCTCGAAGCCGGACGCTTCCAGAGAAGCTCTGAACGGTGCTGGTGAACCAGGCGGCGTGCCAGACATAGGCGACGTCGCCCGGGAAGAGCGCCCAGGCCTCCCGCCAGTCGGCACGGTCGTCGTTCTCGACCTTGCCCGATTTGCGGTCGCTATGGTTCAGCCCGCCTGGTTCCGCCAGGACGGATCGTAGTTCACGCCATAGGGCGGGTCGGTGACCATCAGATGCGGCTTCACGCTTCCGAGCACCCGCGCGACATCGTCCGCTCTCGTGCTGTCGCCGCAGAAGCAGGCGGTGCGGACCGAGGAGCCAGAGATCGCCCGATCGGCTGACCGGCTCGTCGGGGAGGGGAGGGACGTCGTCCGGATCGGTGAGCCCGGCCGTTCCCAACGACAGCAGCCCGGCAAGCTCCTCCTCGGAGAAGCCGGTCAAGGCGAGGTCGAAGCCGAGGTCCTTCAGGTCGCCCAGCTCCAGCGCCAGCAGTTCCGTGTCCCAGCCGGCATTCAGGGCCAGCTTGTTGTCGGCGATGATGTAAGCGCGCTTCTGCGCCTCGCTCAGCCCGGCAAGCTCGATCACCGGGACCGACTTCATGCCCAGCTGCCTTGCCGCCAGCAGCCGGCCGTGCCCGGCGATGATGCCGCTCTCGCCGTCGACCAGGATCGGGTTGGTGAAGCCGAACTCCCGGATCGAGGCGGCAATCTCCGCCACCTGCGCATCGAAGTGCGTGCGGGGATTGCGCGCGTAGGGGATCAGCGCCGCGACAGGGCGATATTGCACGGCAAGCTGCCGCTCCGAGTCGATGGCCATCTTGCGCATACCGTAGAGCAATACCTCTTGAGCACGCGGTGCGTCCGCTCAGAAAATGTCTCACATCGCAAGATGGAAGTATCGACCGAGGCGTTAGCGATGGAGGAGCCGGGTTTGATAGTCGTTGCTAAAAGGCGCTAGAAGCAGCCGGTCCGCCATCAGCCCCCAAATGAGACTGAAGATTCCCGCGGAAGTCGCTCGCAAACGCAACGCTCAAGCAAATCCCGACTGGGTAGCCGCGATGGACAACAAAACGAATGGTCCGAAGCATGCCGCCGATGACGCGAAGGCAACGGTTGTATTCGTCGACCTGGCCGGCTTCAGCGCCATAGCGGACGTTTTTGGAGATGCGGCAGCGATCGGGGTGCTGGACCTATTCGAGAAGTTGGTGCGCGATTCCGTGGGTGTGGATGGCAAGCTCGTGAAATGGATCGGGGACGAGGCGATGCTCTTGTTTCCGGAGCCGGATCTAGCTCTCCAGGCACTTTCTCGCCTCTTGCCGGCCTGTCGAGCCGAGAAGAGAATCCCTCTGACAAGGTGCGGGCTGAACCATGGATCGGTGGTCCGCAGAGGCAACGATGTCTTCGGCTCGACCGTGAATATTGCGTCTCGGATCACCGCGTTCGCAAAGGCTGGGCAGCTGGTGGCAACCGGCTCGATCGCCGAGATCGCCAAGGCGAACGGGATCTTGGCTGACGCGCTAGGACCGATTCAGCTTCGCTCTATTGCCGAAAGGATTCCCCTGTTCGTGCTCCAACTGGCGGACGCGGTCGATCCCGCGTGGATCGACCCGGTATGCAAAATGCACGCGCCATATTCCGCCTACCTCAAGACACGTCGGATCGGGCATTGGTTCTGTTCGTCGCGATGCGAAGAGGCTTACAAGAGGTCGCCCGAAACCTACTCAGCGTGAGTTTCGGAAAGGACCGGGCGTTCGGTTCTTTGGCCGTTCCGCGATCAGCGGTCTCGGGCGTGTCTATCGCATCACTGCCCGCAGGGCGGCGGTCGCGTTTGGAGCTTTCGAACCCGAAGAGCCTCGAACGTCCTCCTCAGGACGAAGCTCCTGATCAGCGAGACGGCCGTGAACACCGCGGCGATGAACACGTTCTGCCTCGTCTCGAGATGCACGCCGAGAGTGGGGAAGAGCAGGAGCTGGGTGAGCAGGGCGATGCCGAAGCCGACGACGACATTCGTGACCGCTTCCATGAGCGACATCGAGCGCGATTGCGCTGGTGGTTCTGATGGCGCTAAGCGGCTTCGGTCTTCCAACGGCATAATGCATGGCTTCGTCCACGTCCCGCCTAAGCTCTCGCCTCTGCGGGAAATACGTGCGCGGATTAGCGTTGGCCGCGCACCGCTGTCGCGGTCAAAAGTGTTTCACATACGGGAGGCGAGCTGCATGAAGCGGCGCCGCGAGCACCCTTCGGGAATCTCGTAGCCGTTTAGGCGCCAGGCAATCAGGTCGAGCGTGTCGCCAGCGCCGGTAGGACGTGGGGCGGCTGATCCCAAAGCGCCAGCAGATCAGCTTCCAGGGTGAACCTTCCGCACGAGAACGGACGAGCTCGGCGTGGTCTGCCTCAAGCCAGCTCAGCCACGCCATTGCCTCCGCGATAAAGTCGCCGCCGTTTATTTTGCGGCGATGCTCCTCAAATCGGCGTCGCGATCGCGTGTCGCCGCTTTGCGGAGAAGGCTCTCCACTCGCTTTTCGGTCCAGTTGTAAATGGCGGCGACCCCCTGAAATCGGGGGATCGGCGTCCAAAATTGACCCCCCACGGAATATTGTAGCGAAGCTGCCTGCTCTGGAGTCCCTGGGCGGGTGGTGGGGGGATGCTGGTCGTGGAGACGGTTGCGCGGATACGGCGGGAGTTCTTCGTGAAAGGCCGCTCGATCAAGGAGATCGTGCGTGAGCTGAAGGTGTCCCGCAACACGGTTCGCAAGGTGCTGCGGTCTGGCGAGACGGCATTCTCCTATGAGCGCGAGGTGCAGCCGCTGCCGAAGCTGGAGCGGTGGCGTGAAGAGCTCGATCGGATGCTTGCGTCGAACGAGGCAAAGGCGGCGCGGGAGCGGCTGACGCTGATCCGCCTGTTCGAGGAGCTGCGCGGTCTCGGCTACGAGGGCGGCTATGAGGCGGTGCGCCGCTATGCACGCGCCTGGCAGAGGGGCCGGCCGCAGTCGGCGGTGGATGCCTATGTGCCGCTGAGCTTTGCGCCCGGCGAGGCCTACCAGTTCGACTGGAGCCACGAGATCGTGCTGCTGAAGGGCGTGACGGTGACCGTGAAGGTCGCGCATGTCCGCCTCTGCCACAGCCGCATGCTGGTGGGCCGTTAGCACGAAGCCTCATCCGTCGAGATGGTCAAGCCACGGCGGCGGCCTGCGAAGCGCCTTCCCCCAGGAGGCGCTCGACTTCCGCGGCCGGTCGAGGTTGGCTGAAGAGGAAGCCCTGAAATTCGCCGCAGCCCTCCGCGGTCAGACTGGCGAGCTGTTCCTTTGTTTCCACACCCTCGGCCGTTGTCTTGATACCCAGGCTGCTACTCAATCCGACCACGGCGCGAACGATCGCAAGGCTGTCTTCCTTCCCGGGCAGATCGCGAATGAAGGATTGATCGATCTTGATCCGGTCGAACGGGAAGCTACGCAGATAGCCGAGCGACGAATAGCCGGTGCCAAAATCGTCCATCGCGATTCTGATCCCAAGGTCGCGAAGCTTGTGAAGAACGGCGACAGCTCCCTCATTCTCCTGCATGAGCATCATCTCGGTGATCTCCAGCTCCAGCCGACTTGCCGAGAGACCAGATGTCGCAAGCGCGCTGATGACGGTCGGCATCAGGTTACGGCTCTTGAGCTGAGCCGGTGAGAGGTTCACCGCGACGGTCACGTGCTTCGGCCAGCGTGCGGCTTCGGCACAGGCCTGTCGCAATACCCATTCGCCCAACGGAACGATGAGACCGGTTTCTTCCGCGACCGGAATGAAATCCATGGGCGCAATCACGCCGCGTTCGGGGTGGTTCCACCGGACGAGCGCTTCGCAGCTGGTAATTGTTCCGGTCTCGACGTCGACGATCGGCTGATAGAAGAGCTCGAACTCGCCGTTCACGACCGCCTTGCGAAGATCCAATTCAAGGATGCGGCGCGCTTGCATCCGTGCGTCCATCCCGATTTCGAAAAAGCGGCAGATGCCCCCGCCATCGGCCTTGGCGCGATACAGCGCCAGGTCCGCGTTCTTCATGAGAACGTCCGGCTCGGTGCCTTCACTGGGCGCGACTGTGACGCCGACGCTAACTCCCACAACCACCTGGTGCCCGTCAAGATCATAGGGCGCTCCGACGACCTCGATAAGGCGAGCGGCAAGCGAGGCGATACTCGACGCCAGTTCCGATGGCACCTGCACGATGGCGAACTCGTCGCCTCCCAATCGCGCTATGATGTCCTCGTCGCGAACGCAACTGCGCATGCGTTCGGCCGCCGCCTTCAGCAGAAGGTCTCCGACGGGGTGTCCGAGCGTATCGTTGACGTTCTTGAAATGATCGAGGTCGAGACTCAGAACCGCCATGGTCTCCAAGCGCCGCAAGTGGCCGAGGACCGTTTCTATCTGCTCATAGAACGCGACGCGGTTCAGCAAACCCGTAAGCGCGTCGTGGCGCGCCAGATGCCTGATTCTCTCCTCCGTCCGCAGCCTTTCGGTTATGTCTTCGAAAATGGCGACGAAGCCCCCGTCCGGCGTGGGTCGATGCGCGATCGCGATGTTGCGGCCATCGGTCAGGTGCTCCACCAGCGAGCCCGGCTTGTGCTCACGGACAAAACCCTGCTGCAAAGCAATCGTGCCATCAGAATCAATGTCCGAAAAATTGCCGGAGCCGAACGCAAGCGCCATCAACTGACGCGTCGTCATGCCGGGAGCAATCTCTTCCATCCGCAGGCCATATATCTCCGCGAAGCGCGGATTGAATATGACGAGCTTTCCCTCAGCATCAAACATGCATAACCCGTGCGCCATGTTGTTCAATGCAGCGTCCAACCTGAGTTCGGCCTTCTTCACTTCCTTCCATCCGCGCAAGGCGAAGAACATCAGGAATGCCATCGTCAGTCCGACGAGAAGGAGCATCGCCAGAGCCGCGGGGCTGACCTGCGAACTAGCCTGGCTGCCGAGCTGAGCCGGGGACCAAGCGAGCGCTCCGACGACCGCCCCATTTGGGTCCAGGAGGTCTACCTTGAGTGGCTCTGAGGCCGCCGGATCAACGAGACGGAGCCCATCGATGAGGAAATCCTCGCTCGCCCGTTTGACTGCGGCGGCGTCGAACACCTTGCTTATCACTAGATAGCGGGACCGTTCCGGCGGGTTCTCGAAATTCTTCGACGAGGGTACAACCGCACCGGCGGCGACGACTGCAAGCCCCCACGCACCTCTCACGACCCCGGTCTGAACATCGTATGTCTTGCCGTCCTTCGGAAGTTTAGCAATCATTGAAGCGAGCGACGGGCCAAACGCCTCTCCGGGTGTAATGGACACCGGCTCGCCATTCCGATAGGCGAGCAATCCATTGCCGCTTTCGTCGATGAGATAGATCGTGTCGAACAGCGTCGAGGTGGCGACGTTCTCTGCGGCCGAATCCCTGTTTACCGCACCATACAGATTGCGAACGGCATCATCCCATTGGGCATAATCGTGATTCGTCTCCCCGAGGTGCCGCAGAACGGATTGGACTGCAGCCGCCGCCGATCTTCCCGTCAGCTCGCTCTCAATATCGTTGACCTCGCCGGCCATCTTCTGGAGCGAAACGACGACGATTACAAACGTCGCAAGCAAGATGAGGATTGCCGGGAGACCGATCCTCAGCGCAAATCGTTTCGTCGTCGCATCGAAAAAAGGCATTCACCGCCGTCCGACTGGATGCAGTTCGAATGCTTCTCTTGTCGGCATTAAGGATACGTCAAGCGTAGCGCCCGATTCGGCGCGTGGTTATGCCGCGCCACCGCAATGCAAGGATTTTGAGCTTCATTTGACTCAAATTGTCCGCGCTGCCAAAAGGCAACGCGTCGCAGACCATCGGGCGCCGCACACGAGAGATCAAAGTCTGGTTGGGGTCGATTTTGTTGAAGAAGTCGGCGTGACTGCGGCGTATAGCGAGGCGAACGACGATCAGCCGGGACGCTCAGCCGCCTCACGCTACCTGAGGCGCTGGCATCGGAATGAGCTTTGCGAGCTTCCTGAGGTTCTGGGCAGTGGCTGCGAGGTGGAACTCGTCACGCGCGCCATTCGGGCCTCGTAATCGGAGCCTGTCGAGACGCAGGATGCGTTTGAGATGGGCGAAGAGCATCTCGATCTTCTTTCGCTGGCGCCGTGAGGTCAGGCCTTCCTCGCTCTTGGCGATGTCGCGGGCCATGTCCCGCGCGCCCTCGTGGATCGACCGCGGCACCTTGCGCGCCGGCGCTTTCGGACAGCAGCGCGGTTTGAGTTCGCAGGCATCACAATCGTGCTTGCTGGCGTGATAGAGCAGTGTCGCGCCGTCATTGACCAGCGTCCCGGTGCAGGTGAGCCTCTTGCCAGCAGGACAGATATAGACGTCGCTCCGGTGATCGTAGGTGAAGTCCTCGCGTTCGAATGTCCCGTCGGTTCTCGCCGACTTGTCGAAGACAGGAATGTGCGGCTCGATCCCGCGCTCGTAGACAAGCCACCCGAGCATCTCGGCCGAGCCGTAGGCGCTGTCGGCGGCGAGCCGTTCCGGGTAGAGCCCGAAGCGCTCTTCGGCGCGTCCGATCATCGTGCGTGCCGCGCCGACTTCGGCCTGCCTGATCGCCCGGGTGGCTTCGACATCGACGATGACAGCGTGGTCTAGATCGATCAGATAGTTCGTGGCGTAGGCAAAGAACGCAGGTCCTTTGCGGGCGCCGTCCACTGCGCTGCAGGGTCGGAGTGGGACATGAACTTCGGCTCGAACCGGTGGCCGCGCCAAAGGCTGCATCATCAAGCATCCAGATATTCTCGAACCGACGGCGCGGGCGCATCCTTCCCAGTTTATGTCATCCGAGTCCTTCGGCGGAGCGCTGCTTGTTGGCATCGGCTTTGATCAGGCTTGCGTCTACTGCGAAGCCTTCGCCGCTGACCAGACCTTCAGCGATGCACCGCCGACCACTGTCTCGAACAGGTGGCGCAACACATCGCTGTCCCGGAACCGGCCATGCCGGTTCTTCGAGAAGGTGGAGTGGTCTGGCACGTCGCCGTCGAGGTCAAGTCGGCAGAACCAGCGATATGCGAGATTCAGATGCACCTCTTCGCAGAGCCGACGCTCGGAGCGGATGCCCAAGCAATAGCCAACCATCAGCATCCGGATCATCAGCTCGGGGTCGATCGAGGGGCGGCCTATTGACTGTAGAACGGCGCCAGATCCTGCCGGATCCGCGACAGATCCACGAAGCGATCGATGGATCTCAGCAGATGATCTTCCGGCACATGAGCTTCTAGCGAGAACTCGTAGAACAATGCACCCTGCGCGACTTGCCGTGGTCCCATCATCGACTCAGCTCCTGCTCCTCTGCAGGACTGAATCAGCGAACTTCCGCCGCCTCAACCGCCGACTTTTTCAACAAAATCCGCCAAAAGCCGACATTAGGCAGAAGTTGGAAGAGCGAGAGAAACTCCAGCCTGAATCCTGCCAGATTGTTACGGCACAACGACTTAAACATCGCTACTAAATCAGCGTAGTAGCGAGGTTCGGAGAGGACCGGCGAAGAGAGAGGGAGATTGACCCAAACATCACGAGCGCAGTAGCGAGGTTGACTGGGAACCTCGCCCGCAACGCGGGCATTCGTTGAACGGCAAAACTGGCGGAGAATCTTCGAACGATGCGAACTGGCGGAGGGAGAGGGATTCGAACCCCCGGTACGGTTACCCGCACAACGGTTTTCGAGACCGCCCCGTTCAACCACTCCGGCATCCCTCCGCAGGGTCGAGACCGTGGTGATCAGGCTGGCGCGTATCTAAAGGCTTGATTCCCCGGAGACAAGGCCGGGCGGCGAAAGCCGGCGGCGTTGCCCGGCCGCGCGCTGAGAGGGGAGGGCTTGCGGCCCCGAAGTCTTGACTTTCGGCGGCCTTTGCACTTTATCCACTGCCGTGGCGCGAACCCTGGTGGTCCGCGCCCTAATCGTCTGTCTGACGGCCTTTTGCCGCCGCATCGCGGAAGACCGTCTCCGACAGGACTGAAAGAAGCCGGCCCGCATCGGTTTTGTGCGAGGCGCGGTATCGAACGCGAGGATAAGATGTTCGCAGTCATTCGAACGGGCGGCAAGCAATACCGCGTTGCCGCCGAAGACACGGTTTTGGTCGACAGGCTCGCCGGCGAGGCGGGTGACCAGGTCACCATCCCTGACGTCTTGATGCTCGGCGGCGATCAGCCGACGCTCGGTGCGCCCCTCGTCGGCGGCGCCTCGGTGGTGGCGGAGATCGTCGAGCAGAAGCGCGGGCCGAAGCTCATCATCTTCAAGAAGCGCCGCCGCCAGAATTCGCGCCGGCGGAACGGCCACCGCCAGGACCTGACGCTGATCAAGGTCACCGAGATCCTGACCGACGGCGCAGCGCCGTCAGCGAAGCCTGCGAAGAAGGCGAAGGCGGGAGCCGGAGCCGGCAGCGAGGCGGCGCCGAAGACGTCGCGCAAGAGCGCGGAAGCAGGCGAGGCGGGATCGACGGGCGACGCCGCGTAGCGCACCGGTCGCGACAGAATTCGAAGGAGATTTCACGATGGCACACAAGAAGGCAGGCGGCTCTTCGCGCAACGGCCGCGACACCGCGGGCCGGCGCCTCGGCGTCAAGAAGTTCGGCGGCGAGGCGGTCGTGCCCGGCAACATCATCGTGCGCCAGCGCGGCACCAAGTGGCGCCCCGGCACGAATGTCGGCGTCGGCAAGGACCACACGATCTTCGCTCTGGTCGAGGGCCGCGTGGCGTTCAAGTCGAAGGACGGCGGGCGTTCCTATGTCTCCGTCGAGCCGAGGCCGGAGCCTGCCGAATAGGCCGGCTTCGCCGCCGGCGTCCCGCCGACCCGGCGCCGAGTTATCGAGGGGGAAGCGGGCAGCCGCTTCCCCTTTTTCGTTGCAGGAGGGCGATGGCCCTCGCCGCATCAAGGCTCAGATGAAGTTCCTCGATCAGGCCAAGGTCTATATTCGCTCCGGCGACGGCGGGGCGGGCGCGGTCTCGTTCCGGCGCGAGAAATTCATCGAATTCGGCGGGCCGGACGGCGGCGACGGCGGGCGCGGCGGCGACGTCTTCGCGGAAGCGGTCGACGGCCTGAACACGCTGATCGACTACCGCTACCAGCAGCATTTCAAGGCCAAGACCGGCGGCCATGGCATGGGACGCGACCGACACGGCGCGAACGCGCCCGAAATCGTGCTCCGAGTTCCCGTCGGCACGCAGATCTTCGAGGACGACAACGAGACGCTGATCGCCGACCTCTCCAAGCTCGGTGAGCGCGAACGCCTTGCCGCGGGCGGAAACGGCGGCTTTGGCAACGCGCATTTCAAGTCTTCCACCAACCGCGCGCCGCGCCATGCCAATCCCGGCCAGGAGGGCGAAGAGAAGTGGATCTGGCTCCGGCTGAAGCTGATCGCCGATATCGGCATCATCGGCCTGCCGAACGCCGGCAAGTCGACGCTCCTTGCGCGCGTCACCGCGGCGAAGCCGAAGATCGCCGACTATCCGTTCACGACGCTGCATCCGAACCTCGGCGTCGTCCGCCACAAGGGCGCCGAGTTCGTGCTTGCCGATATCCCCGGCCTGATCGAAGGCGCGCATGAGGGCGCCGGGATCGGCGACCGCTTCCTCGGTCATGTCGAGCGCTGCCGCGCGTTGATTCATCTTGTTGACGCTGCGGGAGAAGATCCTGGAAGGGCTTATGAAACGGTGCGCGACGAGCTCGCCGCCTATGGACATGGCCTCACCGAAAAGCAGGAGATCGTCGTCCTCTCGCGCATCGACATCGCAACGCCGGCGGCGCTGAAATCCGCGAAGGCGAAGCTTCGCCGCCGCGCCGGCCGGGCGCCGCTTGCGATCTCCGCCGCAACGGGGCAGGGGATCGACGCGCTGCTCGATGTCTGTCTCGAGCTCGCCGGCAAGAACGTCGAGGCCGCCGCGCCCGATCCGCGCTGGAGGGTGACGTGAAGCGCAAAGCCCTCGCCGACTACCGCCGCATCGTCGTGAAGGTCGGCTCGGCGCTTCTCGTCGACGGCGCGACCGGGCGGCTCGACCGCACATGGCTTGCCGCGCTCGCCGACGACATCGGAGCACTTGCCGAAAAGGGCCGCGAGATTCTGGTCGTCTCCTCCGGCGCGATCGCGCTCGGGCGCGGCGCGCTCAGCCTCGGGCGCGGCGTCCTCAGGCTGGAGGAGGCGCAGGCCGCGGCCGCCGCCGGCCAGATCGCGCTCGCCGGCGCCTGGGCGGAGTATCTCGGCAAGCGCGGCCTGATGGCGGCGCAGGTGCTTCTGACTTGGGGAGACACGGAGGAGCGGCGGCGCTATCTGAACGCCCGCGCGACGCTCGCGACGCTTTTGAAGATGCGCGCCGTTCCGGTGATCAACGAAAACGACACGGTGGCGACGGCGGAAATCCGCTACGGCGACAATGACCGTCTCGCCGCACGCGTCGCGGCGATGGTCGGCGCCGACTGCCTGGTGCTCCTCTCCGACGTCGACGGTCTTTATACCGCGCCGCCCGCCGCCGATCCGCACGCCGCCTTCATCGATTTCGTGCCGTCGATCACGCCGGCGATCGAAGCGATGGCGGGGGCGGCGGGCTCGGAGCTCTCGCGCGGCGGCATGAAGACGAAGATCGAGGCCGGCAAGATCGCGACCGCCGCCGGCGCGGCGATGGTGATCGCGAGCGGCCGGGTGAAGCATCCGCTCGCCGCGATCGACGCGGGCGGCCGCGCCACCTGGTTCGCGCCGCAGGCGACGCCGGCGCGCGCGCGCAAGGCCTGGATCGCAAGCCACGTCGAGCCGCGCGGCACGATCACCGTCGATGCCGGGGCCGAAGCCGCGCTGCAAAAGGGCAAGAGCCTGCTTCCTGCCGGCGTCACCGCCGTCTCCGGCGCGTTTTCGCGCGGCGACGCAGTCGTCATCCGCGCCGCGAACGGTGCTGAGCTCGGCCGCGGCCTCGTCGCGTTCGACATCGACGATGCGAGGAAGATCGTGGGAAAACGCTCGAGCGATACCGAGGCGATCCTCGGCTATCGCGGCCGCGCCGAGATGATCCATCGCGACGACATGGTCTTGAGGGAAGGGGCGTCGGAGTAGAGTGATCGTGTGGCATGCTTGGTGGAGGGGGCTGTTGATGCTGTTCATGGTGATCGAGACGTACCGCAATCAGGACGGCAAAACCGTCTACCGCCGCTTCCGCGACCAGGGCCGCATGCTCCCGGAGGGAGCGACGTTCGTCGGGAGCTGGACCACGGCCGACCTCGATCGCTGCTTCGTGCTGTCGAGACGGACGACGTGACGCTGCTGCAGCGCTGGGTCGCCGAATGGTCGGACCTTGCGGCGTTCGAGGTTTTGCCGGTGGTGGCAGGCAAGGAGACCGCGGAGGCGCTTGCCGATCAGCTTTGACCGCAGGCGGATGATGCGGGAGCCGGCACGGGGACGCGGGGGCTTGCGAAGAGGGAGCGGACGCGTGAGACCGCAGCACATCGGCATCGTCGCCTGCTCCGCCGAAGGGGCGTCGCTCTGCTACCAGACGATCTGCATCGAAGGGGGCATGATCCTCGGCGGGCATGCCCACCCCGAAATCTCGATGCACACTCACTCGCTCGGCGAATACGAAGAATGCCTTGAGCGCGAAGATTGGCCGGCCGTCGGCGAGCTCATGCTTTCTTCCGCCAAGAAGCTCGCGACGATCGGCGCCGAATTCCTGATCACGCCCGACAACACCATTCACCAGGCGCTTCCCTATGTTGCGCCGCGATCGCCTCTGCCTTTCCTGCACATCGCGGAGGTCGTCGCCGATGAAGCCGCGGCGCGTGGCTTCAAGCGTCTCGGGCTGACCGGCACGCGCTGGCTCGTGAAAGGCGAGGTTTATCCGGAAAAGCTCAAAGCGCGCGGGCTCGCCTATGTAACGCCCGACCGACGCCGAGCGCGAGGAGATCAATCGCATCATCATGGGCGACCTCGTTCGCGGCGTCTTCACCGAAGAGGCGGTCGCCTCGTTCCAACGCGTCATTCGGCGGATGAAGGATGCGGGGTGCGACGCCGTCATCCTCGGCTGCACGGAGATCCCGCTGATCATGAACGACGAGAATTCGCCGCTGCCGCCGCTTGATTCCACGCGCCTTCTCGCTCGGGCGGCGCTACGGCGGGCAACGTCGGCGGCGTAGGTCCTTTTCGCCGACGCTCTCTCATCAGCGATCCTCGGCTTCTCCTACCCGTTTCCTTCCCGAGATCATTGCCGCGACGAGGTTCTCCCGGTGCCGGTAGCTTGCGAGGATGACGCCGGCGAGGTGGAAGAGGACGAGGAGGAGAAGGCCGTGCGCCAGCCAATGGTGGAGATGCTGCATCCACGCGACGCCCCAGAACGCATCGGTCGTCAAGAGGTAGCCGGTTAACGCGGTCGCCACCATCGCCAGTATCAGGACGATGATCATGGCGCCCCCTGCCGGGTTGTGACCGACGTGGCGCGCCTCCTCGCCCCGGACGATCGCCTTGACGTAACCGAGAACGGCGCGGGGCGGGCGGACGAATTGCGAGAACCGGGCATAGGGGGTTCCGATGAAGCCCCACATGACCCGGCCCACAACGAGCCCGCCCGCGGCGTAGCCGGACCAGATGTGCAGGTTGTCCCAGACGTTGGCGCTGAGCATCGCGATGGCAAAGCTCAGCACCAAGCTCCAGTGGAACACACGCACCAGGGGATCCCAGACGCGCACCCGCTGCATTTCTATTGATGTCCGACTGATTGGCGACGACGCATCAATTTTCGCCGGCCTCGGCGTTGTTGAGTTTCTGCAGCGTCTCGGCGTTATAGGCGAGGTTCACCCGTTTGCCGCTCTGGTCCGTCGCGTAGACTTCGTAGCAGCCGCTCTCCACCTTGATCTGGCGGACCGTGAGACCCTCCGACTTGAGTTGCGATTCGAGGCTGGACTGCGGTTGCCAGCTTGACTGAGGTGCGGTGCTGCAGGATCCCGCTGCGAAGGCGGGGCTTGCGACGGCGACCGCCATAGCGGCGAGCAAAGCGACTTTCATGAATAGTTCTCCAAGGTTGCACAGGTGCGCAAAACATCGTTGGAAGGGAGGATCGATGTTTGCGGGGCGATGCCTAGCCGAGGCGGCCTGACAGAAGCCTGACAAGGACGCAGCGCCGTAGGCGTCGATGCAGGTTGCTGAGGCAAAAGACGCCGACAAGGTTAAGGCGACCGCGCTGCGCTTTTCGCGCGCTTCGCTTTTTCGTGCACTCCGAGTCAGCGTCGCTCGGCAAGCGCCTTCATGCTGCTGAGTGTCTTTGCCACCGCATCATCGAGCGGCGTGTGCGGCTCCTCCCCGAGGAGCTTCACGAGCTTTCGGTTGTCGAGCCGCAGCGGCACCTGCCAGAGATAGCGCATCTCGATCAGCTCGCGCATGAACGTCGCGAAGGCGCGGCAAGATAGACGAAGATCCACGGGAAGCTGCGGATCGGAAGATCCGGCTTTCCGACAACGCGGCGCACGGCCTGTGCGATCTCGATCCCCGGATCGATCCACTCACCACCGAAATGGAAGACGTCGAACGCGGGAAGCCTGGCTTCGATGTCCGCCAAAGCGCGCGATCGTCTCCGCAAGGTCCGGCAGATACGCCCAGGCATGACCGATGTCGCGTCGGCCCGGATAGGTTATGGACTGCACCGGCTTGCCGGGCTTCACCATGACGGCGGAGAACCACGAGCCGCCGCTCGGCGCGAGAAAATCGCCGGCGCGGATGACGAGGGAGCGCCCGCCGTCTTCGGCTGCCGCGGCGAGCATCCGCTCCATCTCCACGCGCACTCGGCCTTTTCGCGTGGCCGGATTCTGTGGCGCGTTCTCGCCGACGACGGCCCCGGCATCCGACCCGAAATTATAGACGTTGCCGGGAAAGATCAGGCGCGCATCGTTCGCTTTTGCGGCAGCGATCGCGTTGGCGAGCATCGGGATCGCGAGCTCGCGCCAGCGCTTGTAGCCGGGCGGGTTCGCGCCGTGGAAGATGAGGCGCGCGCCCGCGGCGGCGGCGCCTACGTCGGCCGCGCGCATCGCGTCGCCTTTCACCCACGCGATCGGCAGTTCGTTCGCCGCGGTGGCCTTGGCGCGTTCGGGGTCGCGATGGAGACCCCTGACCCGCCAGCCATGCGCAATAAGCGTTGCGGCGACGGCCCGGCCGATGCCACCGGTCGGACCGATGACGAGCGCCGTCCTGCCGCTGTCGTGTGTCGCGTCCGACATCGCTTCCCCTTCGGTCTAGGTCCCGCAAACTCTTCGATCGTGCTTTCGTCTGCAACCCCGTCGAGCGGCGAAGCGGCGCGAAACCATTGCGGCCGAATTGATCCAGCGCAAGGACGCGGCTCCGCCGCTGACCCTTGTCACGGCTTGGCAATGGAGATCGGCTAGCGTCCCTGCGCCGCGTCGGGTGGCGCATCACACTTTGCGGCGCTTTCCCGACGGTTCGGGGAGGTCGTGTCCATGCAGGCCCAACGTGGATCGCCATTGAGCAAGACTGAAACGCCGGCCGAGCCGGGAACCGTCGAGGCGCTGACGGCTGAGGTTCTCGCGCTCCGCGCTGCCGTCGTCGAGGCCGCTGCCCCGCTCATCGAGCGCTTTGAGCGCGAGTCGGGACCGGCGCATGCCGGCGTGGCGAACCTTGCGCACTATCTGGCGCTTCGCCATCACGATCTGCGCCCGCTGCAACGGCAACTGATGTGGCGCGGCCTTTCCTCGCTTGGCCGGCTTGAGAGCCGCGTGCTGCCGACCTTGATGCCGTGCTTGCCGCGCTCGCCGCGATGACCGGCCGGCGATGCCCCACGCCCGCGCCGACCGAGGCGGCTTTCTTCGCCGGCGAAGCGCGGCTCGCGCGCGCGACCGACGCGCTCTTCGGCCCGCCGCCTTCGCATCGGCGCAGCCGCATCATGGTGACGCTGCCGAGCGAGGCGGCCGACCGACCCGGCTCTCGTCGTCGATCTCGCCCGGCGCGGCATGGACATCGCGCGCATCAACTGCGCCCACGATGACAACGCGCGCCTGGCGGGCGATGGCGGCCAATGTGCGCGCCGCGGGCGAGCATCGTCGGCCGTCGGCTCAGCGTGCTCATGGATATCGCCGGCCCGAAGATCCGCACCGAGGCGCGTAGCGGCCCCGACTCGCGAACGCGAGGCTCAAGCCGGGCGATGCTCTTCCGCCTCGTCGCCGCCGGGCGCGCCGCAGGCGACCGATGACGTGCCGTTTTCGCGCCGCCGTGTCGCTGCCGGAGATGGTGACCCGCCTCTCGTCCGGCGACCGGCTGCTCTACGACGACGGCAAGCTCGAGGGCGTGGTCGAGAGCGTCGGCGCCGGGCGAGGCGATCATCCGCGTCACCCGGACCAAATCGCGGAGGCACAAGGCTCAAGCCCGAGAAAGGCATCAACCTGCCCGACACGGCGCTCGGCCTGTCGCCGCTCACCGCCAAGGACGAGGACGATCTCGCCGCCGTCATCGCCTGCGCCGACATGATCGGCTATTCCTTCGTCAGCCGCCCGGACGACATCGACCTCCTCGAAGCGGCGCTTGCGCGCCGCGGCGGCGCACGACCGCCCGCTCGGCCTCGTCGCCAAGATCGAGCGGCCGGAGGCGGTCAAGAACCTTCCCGACCTGATCGCGCCGGGCCGAGCGGCCGCCGGCCCTTCGGCGTGATGATCGCGCGCGGCGACCTTGCCGCCGAGATCGGCTTCGAGCGGCTTGCCGAAATGCAGGAGGAGATTCTTTGGATTTGCGAGGCCGCCGGCGTTCCCGCGATCTGGGCGACGCAGGTGCTGGAGGACCTCGTCAAGAGCGGCGTCCCCTCGCGCGGCGAGATGACGGACGCGGCCATGGCGGCGCGCGCCGAATGCGTGATGCTGAACAAGGGGCCGGCGGTCGGCGCCGCGATCGACGTGCTCGACCGGTCTGCTCGCCCGCATGGACGCGCACCTCTTCAAGAAGACGCCGACGCTGCGCGCGCTGAAATCCTGGTGAGCGACGCGCACACCGGCGGGCGCATCGGCAGCCAAGTTTTGAAGAAGACGGGCCCTCGCACTGCCGCTCGCGGCCATGGCCGAATGTCGCATCAGTGTCCGCGCCGGCCTTACGGACGGGTCAAGAAGGCCGCCATAAGTGTTTGCGAGAGCGCGAAAAGCCCGCCTGAAGCCGCGCGTCCAAGCCTTTGAAATCTTACGATCATTTAATTTTTGCCAAGCGGACTTCGCCAGATTTCGGACGCATTTCGGACAGAGCAACGCCGCCATCGAAGGGGTCGGCAGCCACGCGCGCGTCGACCGGCTCCAAAATCGCAATTCCAACGATGCCGGGAAGGAAAGATGCTTTCTCAACGCGCTTATCAAACAGCCGCCGCGATCGCGTTCACGCTGTCGCTTTTCGGCTCGGCCGCGTTCGCCCAGAGCGACACGGGAAACCAGCAGAAGGCGAGTGGGCTTTGGCTCGTCACCGACTATCCCGAGTTGACAGAGCAGATCGGGAGCCCGGCCAAGATCGATCTCACCTTGCAGAACTCCAATCTCCCGCCGGAGCGCGTCACGCTCTCCGTCGACGGGCTCCCGAACGACTGGAAATGGGATCTGACCGGCGGGGGCCACGAAGTCTCGGCGGCCATGGTCGGCACCAGACGAGACGCGGGGCATCGACGCTCTCGGTGACGCCGCCGGCCGACGCCAAGACCGACACGGTAAGCTTCCGCGTCGTCGCGACCGCCCCCGATCGCACCCTGACCCTTCCGATCACCATGCGCTTGACCGCCGCCAAGCCGGCGAAGCTCGATGTCGAGCCCGACCTCCCGGCGCTGCGCGGCTCGCCGAATTCCTCTTTCGATTTCCAGGCGACCATCAAGAACGACAGCCCCGACGACGCGACCGTCAATCTGGTTGCGCAGACGCCGGACGGCTTCAACGCCATTTTCAAGGAACAGTACGGGTCGCAGGAACTGACCAGCCTGCCGATCAAGGCCGGCGAAATCGAAGACCGTGAAGCTTTCGGTGCAGCCGCCGCACAACGCCGCCGCCGGTAATTATCCGGTGGTGATGCAGGCGACGAGCCCGGCCGCCTCGGCGGAGATGAAGCTCGTGATGCAGATCACCGGCCAGCCGAACCTCGCGCTTTCCGGGCCGGACGGGCGCCTATCCGGCGAGGCGTCCGCCGGCAAGGCCGAGACCTTCGCGTTCAGTCTCCAGAATAACGGCTCGGCGCCGGCGAAGGATATCAAGTTCTCCGCCAACCCGCCCTCGGGCTGGAAGGTCGACTTCCATCCCGATCAGCTTGCCGCGCTCGACGCCGACGGGGCGCAGCCGGTGCAGGTCGAGATCACGCCGTCGGAAAAGGCCATCGCCGGCGACTACATGGTGACCGTCCGCGCCAACGGCGAGCGGCACGTCGGACAGTGCCGACTTCCGCGTGACCGTGACGACCTCGACCGTGTGGGGCGTCGCCGGCCTCGGCATCATCGGCGCTGCGGTGCTGGTGCTGGCGCTCGCCGTGACGCGTTACGGCCGGCGATGAGCGCGGCGGTCATCGAGGCGCGCGGCCTGACCAAGCGCTACGGCGCGCGGTCGCGGTCGACGGGCCTCGACCTCGACATCGAGGCGGGCGAGGTGTTCGGGCTGCTCGGTCCGAACGGCTC
This sequence comes from uncultured Alphaproteobacteria bacterium, assembly GCA_963750115.1. Lineage (GTDB taxonomy): Bacteria > Pseudomonadota > Alphaproteobacteria > Rhizobiales > Afifellaceae > DASWJZ01. The sequence continues at coordinate 316,878 of CAVVPM010000003.1, forward strand.
GGGCAAGACGACGACGATCCTCATGATCCTCGGCCTGACCGAGCCGACGGAAGGGCTGGTCAGGGTGCTCGGCCGCGATCCGCTGCGCGAGCCGCTTGGCGGTGAAGAAGCATGTCGGCTACCTGCCCGACGCGGTCGGCTTCTACGACAACCTGACGGCGCGGGAAAATCTCGCTTATATCGCGCGGCTCCAGGGGCTGCGGTCCGCCGAGGCGGCGAAGCGGATCGCGACCGCTCTTGAGCAGGTTAATCTCGTCGACGTGGCGGACCGCCGTGTCTCGACCTTCTCGCGCGGCATGCGGCAGCGGCTCGGCCTTGCCGATGTGCTCCTGAAAGAGGCCGAGATCGCGATCCTGGACGAGCCGACGTCAGGCCTCGACCCGCAATCGACCCAGGAACTGCTCGAGCTGATCCGCGAGATGGCGCGGGGCGGCATGACGATCGTGCTCTCCTCGCATCTCTTGACCATGGTGCAGAGCGTCTGCGACCGCGTGGCGCTCTTCAATGAAGGCCGGGTCGGGCTCGTCGGGCGCGTCGGCGATCTTGCGGCGGAGGTGCTCGGCGGCTCCTACGTAATCGAGATCGACGCGACCGGGATCGACGTCGCCGCGGCGCTGAAGGGGCTTGACGGCGTCACCGCCGTCACCTCCGCGCAGGCCGGCCGCGTCCGCGCCGACTGCACGCGCGACGCGCGTGCCGACATCGCCCGCCGCATCGTCGAGGCCGGCGGCGCACTCACCAACATCTCAATGGACCGCTCGAGCCTCGACGAGGTCTATGTCCGCTATTTCGAGAAGGTGGCCCATGCGGCGTGAAGGTTCGCCTTTTACCGGCCTGTCGACCGTCGCCATGAAGGAGGCCGCCGACCACCTGACGAGCGCGCGCATGCATCTCGTCATGCTGCTCGTGCTGTTGACCGCTTTCGGCTCGGTCTACGCCGCGATCGGCGACATCAAGGACGACCGTCGGGCAGGATCCGTTCCTGTTCCTGCGGCTGTTCACGACCGCGCGCCAGCCGCTTCCCTCTTTCGTCTCGCTGCTCGGCCTGCTCCTGCCGCTCGTCGCGATCTCGCTCGGCTTCGATGCGGTGAACGGCGAGTACAACCGCCGGACCATGAGCCGCGTGCTTTCGCAGCCGATCTACCGCGACGCGCTGCTGACCGGAAAATTCCTCGGCGGGCTGATCGTGCTCGGCATCTGCCTCGTGACGCTGTGGCTGCTTCTGACCGGGCTCGGCATCCTGACGCTCGGGCTGCCGCCGTCGGGCGAGGAGACGCTGCGCGGCTTCGCCTTCCTCATCGCCTCGCTCGCCTATGCCGGCGTGTGGCTCGCGATCGCCGTGTTCTTCTCGACGCTCTTCCGCTCGCCCGCGACGTCGGCGCTCGCCGCGCTGACGCTTTGGCTGCTCTTGTCGATCTTTTGGGGGATGCTGACGCCGCTCGTCGCAAGCGCGATTGCGCCGATCAATCCATTCGATCCGAGAACGGCGATTTTCCAGGTCGAGGTCGGCCAGGCGCTCGCACGGATCTCGCCGAACACGCTCTTCGGTGAGGCGACGCTGGCGTTGCTCAATCCCGGCACACGCAGCCTTGGGCTCGTCTTCATGTCGCAGCTTCAGGGCGCGCTGATGGGCGCGCCGCTACCCTTCGGGCAGAGCGCGCTCCTGATCTGGCCGCAGCTTTCCGGCCTGATCGCCGCGATGGTCGTGGTCTTCACGCTCGCTTACGTCTCCTTCCAGCGACAGGAGATACGAGCGTGAGCTGCCGGTCTCAGATCGGCGCGAGCGGAAAGTCGAGCGCTTGCGCCGCGGTGGCTAAGCGCTTGTCGTAGGTCGCGAGCGCCACGTGCATGCCGCAGTCACGCAGGAATGCCATCGAGGCCAGATGGAGCGCGTCGAGCGTCCGTACCGGGCGGGGGAACGGCTGCAGAGCTCGCTCCAATGCCGGCGCCTCCATCTCGACCATGGTCAAGCGTCCGACCAAGGCTCGGGCGGCGCTGCCATGCGAGCGGCCGAGCCCGCGGGCATTGAGGCTGTTCCAGATCTCATATTCCAGGAATCGACTCGCAACGAGCGGCTCGCTCCAAAGCGAAGATGGTGGCGCGCGATCTTCGGCCAAGAGGTGCGCGAGCGCGACCGAGCTATCTATGTAGATCAACGGTCTTCACGATCGCGGTCGAGCGCGCGCATCAGGTCACGGAACTTCGTGACTGGCCTTCGCGGCGGCGCTTCGCCGGCGGCGAGCTTGGGCAGCGTTATCAGCCCTTTCCTGACAGCCTCAGCGAGCTTTGCTTCTGCGAGGAAGGGGCTCTGCACGCTGACAGGCGGTCCAAGCTCTGCGACGATGCGGTCGCGGTCGGTGACGAGAACGGTTTCGCCGTGGGCGGCGAGACGCACGTATTCGCTGAGCTTGTTCTTCAGAATTTTTAGCCCGACGGACCGCATGCGCTAAAGTAGCTACCAGAAGCTACCTTGGTCAAGCCCTCGACCGGTCGATCGCCGGAGTTGTCACGGCCTCCGCGCCGCGATAGAGCGAACCCTTTCCGTTTCAGGTTCCCCGGGCGAGAATGGCATGAACGCCAAGCGTAACGATTATGCGGTAGCGGAGGCGGCGGACGTCGCGGCCCTGATGCTCGCCATCGGCGCCAAGGCGCGCGCGGCCGCCGCGGTGCTCGCCAACGCGTCGACCGAGGCGAAGAACGCCGCGCTTCTTGCAGCCGCCGCCGAGACTCCGTCGCCGCGAAGCCGACATCCTGCTGGCGAACGCCGAGGACATCGCCGCGATGCGCGCCGCGGGGAGCACCGTCGCGCTGATCGACCGCGGCACGCTCGACACGGCGCGGGTCGAGGCGATCGCGAGGTCGCTTGAGGAAATCGCCGCGCTTCCCGATCCGGTCGGCGCGGTCATCGCCGCATGGGATCGCCCGAACGGCCTCCATATCGAGCGCGTCCGGACGCCGCTCGGCGTGATCGGCATCATCTTCGAGAGCCGGCCGAACGTCACCGCCGACGCCGGCGCGCTGGCGCTCAAGTCCGGCAACGCCGTCATTCTGCGCGGCGGCTCCGACACGCATCGGAGCTCCGCCGCGATCCACCGCTGTCTCGTCGCCGGCCTGCGATCGGCGCGTCTGCCGGAGGACGCGATCCAGCTTGTGCCGACGACCGACCGCGCCGCGGTCGGCGCGATGCTGACCGGGCTCGACGGCGCCATCGACGTGATCGTGCCGCGCGGCGGCAGGAGCCTCGTCGAGCGCGTGCAGAAGGAGGCGCGCGTTCCCGTCTTCGCGCATCTCGAAGGCGTCTGCCACGTCTACGTCCACGCGCCCGCCGATCTGGAGATGGCGAAGAAGATCGTCGTGAACGCCAAGATGCGGCGCACCTCGATCTGCGGCGCCGCGGAGACGCTTCTCGTCGACAAGGCCTGCGCCGCCAGTCACTTGCGGCCGCTGGTTGAATCGCTGCAGCAGGCCGGCTGCGTGATCCGCGGCGACGCTGCGACGCGCGCCGCCGTTCGCCGGCGTCGAGCCGGCGAGCGAGGACGATTGGTACAAGGAATATCTCGACGCCGTGATTGCGGTCGGCGTCGTCGACGGGCTCGATGAAGCGATCCGCCACATCGCCACCTATGGCTCGCACCACACCGATGCGATCGTCACCGATGACGCGGCGCGCCGCCGAGCGGTTCATGGCCGAGGTCGATTCGGCCATCGTGCTCCACAACGCCTCGACCCAGTTCGGCGACGGCGGCGAATTCGGCATGGGCGCGGAGATCGGCATTGCCACCGGCAGGCTGCATGCGCGCGGGCCGGTCGGCGCTCGAGCAGCTGACGAGCTTCAAGTATCGCGTTCACGGCACCGGCCAGACCCGTCCTTGAAGCCCTCCGAAAGTCGAAGGTTAGCAGCGGCCGCTTCCACTCCGCCTCAACCTCCCCCTCGAGGGGGAGGTTACGGTGGCTCTCGGCCGCCGGGCGAGGGCGGAGGTCGCGGCATGATCGGGCATGGGAGGCCAAGCCGCATCTTTCCCGGGCTGCCGCCGCATGGGGCGCGGCAGGGATCGGCGTCTTCGGCGGCACTTTCAACCCGCCGCAGAGGGGCATCGCCGGCCAGCCTGCTGGCGCTCACGAGGCTCGGCCTCGATCACCTCTGGTGGATGGTGACGCCGGGAAACCCGCTGAAGGACGAATGGCCGCCTGCCGCCGCTCGACGAGCGCATGCGCCGCGCGGCCAAAGTCGCCGCGCATCCGCGCATCGCGGTTACCGGCGCGGAGCAGGTTTCAAAACGCGTTACACGGCGGACCTGATCAGGATTCTGAAGGCGCTCGCCCGATACCCGCTTCGTCTGGATCATGGGCAGCGACAAGCTCGTGGAGTTCCATCGTTGGGAGGACTGGCGGGAGATCGCCGCTTCGCGTGCCGATCGCCGTGGTCAACCGCCCGCGGTCCTGGCCGCCGCCGCTCTCCTCGCGCGCCGCCCTGGCGCTCGCCCGCTATCGCGTCGACGAGGCGGACGCCCTAGGGCTGCCGGACGCCGCCCCGCCGGCCTGGCTCTTCTTAAACGGCCCGCGTTCCGCGGCCTCTTCCACCGCGCTCAGGCGGCGCCTAGGGGAGCAGGCAGACCCGTCTTGAAACCGTAACGATTGCCAGCCCCTATCTTATTGGCGCGTGGCACGATGCCGCGATTCGCGTGGAGAAAGGGGACCACACACTGTCCGATATGACCCGCACTGTCGGAAGGATCGTTCCGTAAGCCTTCCGCGGCCTCCCTGTTGGCGGCCAATGCGTCAGGGGAAGCTTTGAAAACCGTCCTGCGAGCCTGGACGACGCCAAGGCCGAGGACACCGTCACCATCGACATCCAGAACAAGTCGGCGCTCGGCGACCACATGGTCGTCACCTCCGGGCGCTCGCACCGGCATGTCGGCGCCATCGCCGACCGCCTGGTCGCCGACTTGAAGCAGGCCGGCCTCGGCCCCGTCCGCGTGGAGGGGCTGCCGCACTGCGACTGGGTGCTGATCGACGCCGGCGACTGATCGTCCACATCTTCCGGCCCGAAGTGCGCGAGTTCTACAACATCGAGAAAATGTGGGCGGCCGAGCCGTATTCCGAGCGGCGCGCGCACGCCTGACGGCGGATGGACGATTGCGCTCGCTTGCGGTCGGCCGGCTGAAGGCCGGGCCCGAGCGCGAGCTTTGCGACCGATATCTGGAGCGCGCGCGCAAGAGCGGGCGCACGGCTGGGCCTGCGCGGCTTCACCGTCAAGGAGATCGCCGAATCGCGCGCCGCGCGCGCGCCAAGGATCGCATCGCCGAGGAGGACGGGGCGCTTATCCGGCTGCATCGACCAGGGCGCCGCATCGTCTGTCTCGACCCGGCCGGCGAGCTCGTGGACAGCGAGCAGCTTGGCGCAGCAGCTTGCCAGGGATGCCGAGGCGTCCATGCCGCGCACGTCTTCGTCATCGGCGGCCCGGACGGCCTGGGCAAGCGGGCTGCTGGCGCGCGCTGACCGCCGGCTGTCCTTCGGCGGGTCACATGGCCGCACCAGCTCGTGCGCGATCATGCTCGCGGAGCAGCTCTATCGTGCGACGACGATCCTTTCCGGCCACCCCTATCATCGGGCATAATGTTAAGATTTCTTGTCTATACGTTTGGCGATGACGGTGCTCGGAGTGCATGTTGTTCCGGCGTCGCACTGTCGCCGCGCTGCGCGCTTGCTCGCAGCGCGGCGCCGGCGGCTGCGCGCCGCTGCCGGCACGCCAGCGGCGCGCCCGCGACCACCGACTCGGCGAGCTCGCGGCGACGACAGCGGCAGCGCGAGAGCGCGGCGGACCGCAAGCAGGCGCGCGAGGCGGAGCTTGAGGCGATCCGCCGCTCGATCGAGGTCTCCGAGCGCCGCCAGGCGGCGCTGCGCGACGAGATCGCCGGCCTCGACCAGGATCGCGCCAGCCTGAGCGCCGACCTGATCGCGACCGGCCGGCGGCTGCGGGCGACCGAAGAACGAGGTCGGCGGCATCGAGACGCGGCTCGACCAGCTGCACGACAACGAGGACTCGCATCCGCGCGTCGCTGCACCAACGCCGCGACGTGATGGCGGAGGTGCTGATGGCGCTGCAGCGGATCGGTCGCACGCCGCCGCCGGCGATCCTGTCGCGCCCTGAGGACGCGCTTGCCGCCATCCGCGGCTCGATCCTCGCCGGCGCCGTCCTCCCCGACATCCGCGAGCAGGCGGAGGCGCTCGCCGCCGATCTTTCGGAGCTGACGAAGCTCACCACCGAGATCGAGACCGAGCGCGATTAGCTGCGCGACCCGCTACGCGTCGCTCGGCGACGAGCAGGCGCGGATCGACCTCCTGGTGGAGGCCAAGAAGGCAGCAGCGCAGCCAGACCGAGGCGGCGCTCGCCGCCGAGCGCGACAAGGCCGCCGAGCTGGCGGGCAAGGCGCGGAAGCCTGCAATCGCTGATTCAGACGCTGGAGAGCCAGGTCGCGGCGGCGGCCAAAGCCGCCGAGGAGGCGAAGCAGGCGGCGCAGCGACACCGCCCGCGCCAGCCGCGAGGAGGCGGCGCGGCGGCTTGCGGATACGAGCCGTATCGCGCCGGCCGTGCATTTCGCCGATGCCAAGGGGCTGCTCACCTGGCCGGTCGCGGGCCAGAAGATCCTCGGCTTCGGCGATCCCGACGGGCTCGGCGGCGAGAGCCAGGGCGTCACCATGGCCGCGCGGCCCGGTGCCGCGGTGCTTGCGCCGGCCGACGGATGGGTGGTCTATGCCGGCCCGTTCCGCTCCTACGGGCAGGTCTTGATCCTGAATGCCGGCGACGGCTATCACATCGTGCTGGCAGGCATGGAGCGGATCGATGCCGCGCTTGGGCAGTTCGTCCTCGGCGGCGAGCCGGTTGGCGTCATGGGCTGCCACCCGGCTGGCAAGCATCGGGGACATCGACCATACTTCTGCCCAGCCGATTCTCTATGTCGAGTTCCGCAAGGACGGAAACTCAATCGATTCAGCGCCTTGGTGGGCGCCTACGGATGGTGAGGTCAACGGATGATGCGTAGGTTCGCCTTATTGGCGGCGGGCGCCGTCTTCGGCGCTCTGGTGATGGGCGGCGTTGCCCAATTCGGCGGCATCGGCGGGGCTACCGCGGCGGCGACCGACACCTACCGCGCAGCTCAATCTCTTCGGCGACGTGTTCGAGCGCGTCCGCTCCGACTACGTCGAGGAGCCCGATGACGCGAAATTGATCGAGGCGGCCATCAACGGGATGCTGTCGTCTCTCGACCCGCATTCGAGCTACCTGAACGCCAAAGACTACCAGGACATGCAGGTGCAGACCCGCGGGGAGTTCTACGGCCTCGGCATCGAGGTCACCATGGAGAACGAGCTCATCAAGGTGATCTCGCCGATCGACGACACGCCCGCCGCCAAGGCCGGCATCCTGTCCGGCGACCTCATCACCGAGCTCGACGGCGAGCCGGTGCAGGGCCTGACGCTGCGCCAGGCGGTGGACAAGATGCGCGGTCCCGCGAATTCCTCGATCACGCTCACCGTCATGCGCGAGGGCGAGCCGAAGCCGATGAAGATCACCGTCGTGCGCGACGTGATCCGCGTCCAGTCGGTCAAGTACCGGGTGGAGAAGGACATCGGCTATATCCGCATCGCCTCCTTCAGCGAGCAGACGATGGATGGGCTGGAGAAGGCGATCGACAGCATCTCAGGCGCAGGTTCCGGCCGACCAGCTGAAGGGCTACGTGCTTGATCTGCGCGGCAATCCCGGCGGCCTGCTCGACCAGGCGGTGCTTGTCGCCGACACCTTCATCGACCATGGCGAGATCGTCTCCACGCGTGGCCGCCATGCCGACGAGATCCAGCGCTTCAGCGCACGGGCGGGCGACCTCACCAACGGCAAGCCGCTTATCGTGCTGATCAACGGCGGTTCGGCCTCCGCGTCGGAGATCGTTGCCGGCGCGCTGCAGGATCATCGCCGCGCGACGCTGATCGGCACGCGCTCCTTCGGCAAAGGCTCGGTGCAGACGATCATCCCGATCGGACGCGCCGGCGCCATCCGGCTCACGACGGCGCGCTACTACACGCCGTCGGGCCGCTCCATCCAGGCCAAGGGCATCGAACCCGACATCGAGGTGCTGCCGGATGTGCCGAAGGATCTTCTGGATCAGGGCATCGAGACGGTGACCGAGGCGGAGCTCCGCGGGCACCTGACCAACGATCAGACGAGCACCGGTACCGGGACGAGCGGCGACCAGTCGAACAGCAGCACGGCGACGAGCGGCAGCGACCAGTCGACCGGTTCCGACACCTCAACCTCGACCGCGACAACCACGCCTGCGGCGGGCGCCCCGTCGAATGCCAACAAGGAGCCGACCGGCGTCTACGCCTCCTATGTCCCGGACGATCCGAAGCTCGATAAGCAGCTGAATTACGCCTACGACCTTCTGCGCGGGATACAGGTGAATGCCCGCTTCCCCGCGACGCCCGATCAAGGCGTCCCGAACTGAGCTATCACCGGCGCGCCACGCTGCGCGCCGCTCAACAAAAGGCCGGCCGCTGCGGGGCAGCGGCCGGCCTATTTGATTCGCACGACCGTCCTCCCAGGGAGAGCCTCCCCGGGCGGTTTCGTCGAATCGCGGCTCAGAGTATATCTTGAGGCGAATCGCCGGCGCGCTTGCGAAGCTGCCGCGGCCTTCACTGAACCGGGGTTCGATGTCGAAGAACGACCTCACAGAGCCGCTCGCGCAGGACCCGCCAAAAGCGGGCCGCGCATTTCGGCGGCGCTTCTCGGTGGCGCCGGTCATCGTCTCGCTCGCCCTCATCGTCGCCGTCATCGCGGCGCTCTGGATTGCCCTTGTCGACGATCCGGACGGCGGCAGGCCGGTCGTCGTTGCGACGATCGAGGATCCTGCGCCGGTGGCGACCGGCAGCATTCCGGTTGTCGCTCCAACCCCGCCGGCCGCCGGGCGGTCCCAGCCCGACGAATTGCTCGCGGCTCTGCCGCAGCTCCCGCCGGCGATCGGCGGCGACCCGAGCCTGATTGAGCAATCGAGCTTCGGCCCGTTGCCGCGCGTCTCGCCCGATGGGCGCCGGCCGCGCGAGGCCTATGCCCGCCATGCCGCCCCCGTGCCCTCCGGCGTGCCGCGCATCGTGCTCGTCGTCGGCGGCCTTGGTCTCAGCCAGACCGGCACGCAAAAGGCGATCGAGACTCTGCCGGAGGAAGTCACGCTTGCATTCGCGCCCTACGGCTCAAGCCTCGAGCGCTGGGTCAGCAAGGCGCGACAGAACGGCCATGAGGTCATTTTGCAGGTTCCGCTCGAGCCGATGGACTACCCTTCGGTCAATCCCGGCGAGCACACGCTCCTCGTTTCCGCCGGCGCGGCAAATCGCGACGATCTCGACTGGTCGCTCGGCCGCATGACCGCCTATGCCGGCGTCATGAACCATATGGGCGGGCGCTTCCTGGAGGATGAGCATGCGGTCGCCGCCTTCCTCGGCGAGATCGGCGAGCGCGGCCTTTATTATCTCGACGACGGCTCGACGCCGCAAAGCCTCGCGCCGAAGATCGGCGCCGCGCTGAGCGTCCCCGTGGTGACGGCGGATCGCACCTGGACCGCGTCCATACGCAGGCCGCCATCGAAAGCGAGCTCTCCGAGCTTGAGGCGATCGCCCGTGCGCGCGGGCTCGCCGTCGGCGTCGCCTCCGCCTTTCCCGTATCGGTCGAGACGATCGCCGATTGGGCGCGCGCGGCGAAGTCGCGCGGCATCGTCATTATCCCGGCGAGCGCCGCGACCGGTTCCTGACCGAATGGCGGAGGCGCGGCGACGCTACCGGCCTTGCGTCGGCATTGCGCTCTTCAATCGCGACGGAGAGGTCTTCGTCGGGCGCCGTCGCGCCGGCGCAGGGGAGGGCAGGCTGCGCCACGCCTGGCAGATGCCGCAAGGCGGCATCGACGCCGGCGAGGCGCCGCAGGAGACCGCGCTCCGCGAGCTTTACGAGGAGACGAATGTCCGCTCCGCCGTTCTCCTCGACGAGATCGACGACTGGCTGACCTACGATATCCCGACACCGCTTGCGGGGGTCGCCTGGAAGGGCCGCTATGTCGGGCAGCGGCAGAAATGGTTTGCCTTCCGCTTCGTCGGCGATGACGGCGAGATCGATGTTGCCCGACCCGGCGGCGGCAAGCACAAGCCGGAATTCGGCGCCTGGCGATGGGAGCGGCTCGCGCGCGTGCCCGAGCTCATCGTGCCCTTCAAGCGGGCCGTCTATCGAAAGGTCGCGGAAGCCTTTTCCCGCTTCGCCGAGCCGATCTAGCTAGTCGGCGACGAGCTTGACGAGCCGGCCGGGCGCGAGCGCGTCGCCGGGCTTCAGGTCGTTCAACAGCTCGAAGAGATCCGCGCTGCGCTCGGTGCCGCGCATGCGGGCCGCGAGATCGTTGATGCTCTCGCCCTTGCGCACCGCCACCACGCTGATCGTGAGCGGATGGAGATTGGCGATTTCCGTCGGCGTCATGCGATGGAACGAGGCGAGCGTGATCCTGAGCGCCGCATCGATCGTGCCGGCATTGCTGCGGTCGGCGAAGATCAGGCGGTACATGCTGCCGCCGATCTGGACGACGCCGATCCGGAACACCCAGTCTCCCGCCGCCGCGTCGGCGGTCGCCGCGGGCAAGCCGTTGACCGTGGTCTCCTCGATCGACCCGTCGACGAGGCCGTTGATCCATCCGGACGCGAGATAGCTCGCCGGCGTGGTCGTCGCGTCGACCGTCACGCCGTCGAAGCGCATCGCGGTGTCCTCGCCCGCCGCCGCGAGCACCGCCTGCTTGGTGTTCTCCAGGCGGAACTCCGGCGGCACGCGGAACGCGATCGCGAGCCGCGGGTGCAGGAATTCGTGGCCGCGCACGAATCCCTCTGAAGGATCGTCGCCGAACACCATCCCGTCGAGCGCCTTCAGATAGCCGTCGTCGGTGCGCTCGCCGATTCCCGGCGCGCCGAACTGGCGCGCGTCGACGAGCGCCAGTTGCTTCCGCTCCGGCGTCGCCGGATGCGAGGCGAGGAAGCCCGCCGCATCGTCGTGGCGGCCGGTCGCGGAGCGGAATTCGGCGTAGGCTTGCAGCTTGTCGAGGAAGCGCGACGCCGCGAAGGGATCGAAGCCCGCCCGGCCGGCAATGGTGATGCCGACTCGATCGGCTTCGATCTCCTGATTGCGCGAGAAGGTGGCGAGCGTCATCTGCGACCCGGCACGCGCCGACTGGCTCTCGCGCGGGTCGGTAATGACGTCGGTCGCCACGCGCTCCACGAGCTGCGCCTGTTCGGCGACCTTGGCGCGTTCGAGCGCGTGGTTGAGGAGCACGTGCGCCATCTCATGCGCAAGCACCGCCGCGAGCTCGGAGGATTCGTCGGTAAGCTCGATCAGCCCGCGGGTGACGTAGAGGTAGCCGCCGGGGAGCGCGAAAGCATTGGCGACCGGCGAGTTCAAGATCGTGACCGTGTATTGCCGCGAAGGATCGTCGGAGGCGGCGGCAAGCCGCGAAACGATGCCGGAGACGACCGCGTTTACCGGCGGATCGGAATAGACGCCGCCATATTCGGCAACGACCCGCGGGTTTTCGCGCGCGCCGATAGCCTCCTCCGCCGCGCTCGGCGTGCGCGGCGCGACGACCGCCACCGGGTCGACGTGCTCGGGCGCCGTGTGCCCGACGACCTGGCAGCCGGCAAGGAATCCCCCGAGGAGGGCAGCAAGGACGTTGCGGAACATTTGCGGTGAAATGCGCAGCTTCCGGTTCAAAATCAAGGCACAATCCTATCGCCGCCCGCAGGGGCGCCTCCCGGGACTGAGCCCCCGGCCGCAGAATCTCAAGCTCCGCCGGCGAGCGGACCCGGAGCATCGGCCCACCTTTCTCTTGCAGGAAGCCGCGCGCGCGGATTCTGGCCCCGCTGAGCTTGGCGAGCCCCGCCTCCCCGCCGAACGCCGCCCGGTCGGCCGCGGCGATTTCGATCGTCACGTCCGTGGACCAGCGGTGGCCGAAATCGAGATAGGTCGTCGCGCGCCGCACCCCGACGGAGAGGACCGTCCCCTCGAAGATGGCAAAGCGGCCGATGCGTGCGCTAAGGGCGTCCGGCCGGGCACCCGGCACGTCGGCCTCGGCCCAGAATCCGCGCCGCGCGCTTCGCGCCCCGGCCTCGGCGGCGAGAATGCGATCGAAGCAGGGGAGGGCGTCACCGTCGGCGAAAGCGACTGCGAGGCCGTCCCCCGCAAGCACCTCTTGCAGGAGCGCGCCGTTCGCGGTGGCGAGCGCCGGGAGGCGCCCGTAGCGATCGGGATTCGTGGCGACGATCTTCACACCGAGCGCGCCGCCTGAGAGGAGTTCGCCGAGCCGGCTTTGCAGCTTTGCCTCGGCATCGTCGGCGTCGGGGACGAATAGCGAGAAGGGCTCGATGCCGGCAATGCGAATGACGCGCCCGTCGGTGAGCCGGAGCGAGCGGGCATCGACGACCTCAGCCGCCTTTGCGGCAATCGTTGCGCCGAGGCAGGCCGGCTCCGCGCCCAAGGCGCCGCCGCGTCCGACTGCAAGCGTGCCGACGGCGAGGAGCGTCGCGGCCAAGCCGCGTCCCCGCATTCGCTTCGCTGCCGCCCCGCCCGACATCGTAAATCCGACTGCCCCTCGCCACGCATGAATCCCGCAGCCTGACTAACCCGAACTATGGTCAGACGGGACGCTGTAGTCACCTTCTCCATCGTTGGGTAACGACAAGACGGCTCGCCACGGCGCCGTTGGCCGCCTCGAACAAGGCCGGATCGAGCCATCGAGCGATTGTCCGCGATGGGACAAGTCGAAGAGGCCGCTTGATCGTCGATGGGAGCTGGAAGACGCTCGATCAGCGGGCGGACTCCGATTCGCTGCGCCCGAGAAGAACGCAAGCAGCCATGTTCAGCGGTCACGCGGCATTGTCGTTGCGGCCGGCATTCGTGGGGTGGAATGTGCTGGCCGCGCGACTGTGGCTGTGGGGCTACCTTGCCTCCATATTCGGGGCGGCCGGGACGATCCTCACAAGCCTGATCTACCGCACCGACGGAGGCATCTCCGCGTTCATCGCGTTCACTGCGCTCGGATTGCTGATCGCGCCCTTCCCAATATATGCCGTCGCCAGATTGAGCTACGCGCGCACCGAGTACCAGATTTATCCGGACCGTCTTGAGTTTGAGCAAGGCTTCTTCGTCGCCAAGAAGAAGGTGATCCTGTTTCGCGACATTCAAGAGGTCACGCTGCAGCAGGGGCTTGCACAACGTATGTGCGGCCTCGGCACGATCAATCTGTCGACCCAGGCCACCGGTACGGACGATCCGGGTCCGTTTGCCCGGTTTGGTTTCATTGGGGGGTCGCAGAGCGGCGCGAGTTTGCAAGATATTCCGAACCCGGACGAAATCTTTCGAGACCGTCAAGAAGATGGTTGGCCACTGTCGGCGCTGAGGCGTTGGCCACGCGTGCCCGCTTGCTTGATTGCTGAAGCTGTGGGAGACGGCGGCGCGGGCGACAAAGTCACCGATTCTCCCGCGCTCCGCGGAAACGCCACCAGAGCACGCTATGCAAGGCAGTGACGCGACACTGTCGATAAGGCCGGTTTTCGTGGGCTGGATCACGCTCCTGATGCAGCTGCCGTTTCAGATTTTCCTCGCGGTGTGGAGCGGCGGCTTTTTCGGCGTGATCGCCGCGAATCTGATGGGCGGCACCTGGGCTTGGTTGCCGCCTCTGCTTATCGGCGGGACCGTGTTCGTGGTCATGCCGGTTGCCGTCTATACCGTCAGGAAGCTGAACTACGCGCGCACCGAATACCGATTTTATCCGGACCGGGTTGAGTTCGAGGCAGGCTTCTTCACCATCAACAAGAAAGTGGTCAAGTTTCGGGACGTGAAGGAAGTCACTTTGCGCAAGGGCATCTTGCAGCAGCTTTATGGTCTCGGCACCATCTATCTGTCGACCTTGGCGACCGGCGTTGCCACCCCTGCAAGTCCGTTCGCCGCGTTCGGTTTCGGAAACATCTCCGCGAGCGGCGTAAGCGTGCGGGACGTTCCCAAGCCCGACGACGCCTACGAGACGATCAAGAAGATGGTCGACGCGCGCAGCGAGTAACTCGGTTGTCGGGGGTGGCCGACGCCCGGCTTCGCCGCGAAGGGCCCGCGGCTTCTCCGAATTGGCAATCGTGGCCGCGGAGCATCCATCTGCGTGCCGATCCGTCAGATTTCTGTCGAGGTGAATTCGCCGTTCCAGATGTTGCGGCTCATCGCCGTCGGGCCGCCGGTCATACCGGGACGTTGCCCGCGCGCGTTTCACCGATCCTGCTCGGATAGACGAAAGCCGATGTGCCAGTCGGCCGCGCAGGCAGCCCGTTTACGAACTTTCGCGCCCAGACTATACGAAAGCCACAAGAAACGCTGCGGGACAAAAATGCATCTTTCAGAACGGCATTCGAAAATCATCGAGATCGCCAGGGAAGGGGGACGCGTCCTCGTCGACGACCTCGCGTCCCGCTTTGCGGTGACTCCGCAGACAATCCGCAAGGATCTTAACGACCTTTGCGATCGCCGCGTGCTGACCCGCATCCACGGCGGCGCCCTCTTTCCGTCCGGCATCGAGAACGTCGAATACGAGGCGCGCCGCAAGATCGCAGCCGAAGAGAAGACGGCCATCGGGCGGGCGGCGGCCGGCATGATCCCGGACAATGCGTCGCTCTTCATGAATATCGGCACCACCACCGAAGCGGTCGGCCAAGCCCTTCTCGATCACCAGGGCCTCATGGTGATCACGAATAATATAAATGTTGCCAATAGGTTACGTATCTACCCTTCGATCGAGGTCGTCATTGCCGGCGGCGTTGTCAGGGGATCGGACGGCGGTGTCGTCGGCGAAGCTGCGGTCGATTTCATCAAGCAGTTCAAGGTGGATTTCGCCGTCATCGGTGCCTCGGCGATCGACCACGACGGCGCGCTGCTCGATTTCGATTTCCGCGAAGTGAAGGTCGCCCAGGCCATCATCGCCAACGCCCGGCATGTCATCCTGGTGGCCGATTCCACCAAGTTCGAGCGCACCGCCCCCGTCCGGATCGGCCATCTTTCGCAGGTCGACACCTTTATCACCGATCGCTGCGACAACGACGCGATACGACAGACTTGCGTTGATTCGGACGTTCGACTTGTCGAAACGAGCCGCTGATCGAATGGCAGTCGCGGATCGACATGCCTTCGTTTGACATTCATTTTTATTTCGCTTAGCGTCTCTTGGCTTTCGTATAGGCGGCAATCATAGCTGCCAAGCGAGCGCGCGGGAGGGGCCATGCATGACGGGACGATATATGACGTCTTCGTCATTGGTGGCGGCATCAACGGCTGCGGCATTGCCCGCGACGCCGTCGGCCGCGGTTATTCGGTCTTCCTCGCGGAAATGAACGATTTCGCCAGCGGCACGTCGTCGAAGGCGACAAAGCTCGTTCATGGCGGTCTGCGCTATCTGGAATATTGGGAGTTCCGCCTCGTGCGAGAGGCGCTGAGGGAACGCGAGGTCCTGTGGCGCATGGCGCCACACATCATCTGGCCGCTGCGCTTCGTCCTTCCGCACGCTCCCGGGCTGCGCCCGGCATGGTTCGTGCGACTGGGCCTCCTCCTCTACGACCATATCGGCGGTCGCAAGCTCTTGCCGCCGACCAAGACGCTCGACATGCGCAGCGACCCGGCGGCCAGGCCGCTGAAACCGATTTTTTCAAAGGCGTTCGAATATTCAGATTGCTGGGTGAACGATGCCCGCCTTGTCGTGCTCAACGCGCGCGACGCGGCCGACCGTGGCGCCCGCATCCTGACCCGCACGCGTGTGACCAAGGCTGAGCGGCACGACGGTATCTGGCGGATAACGCTTGCCGGCTCGCGGCCGGACGAGGAGCCCGGCGAGCTCGTCGTCGAGGCGCGGCTTCTCGTCAACGCCAGCGGACCCTGGGTCGACGAAGTGCTGCGCAGCGCATTGGGGCGCAACGACGCCCACAACGTCCGTCTGGTCGAGGGCAGCCACATCGTCGTGAAGAGCAAATACGACGATCCGCGCGCCTTCTTATTCCAGAACCGCGACGCGCGCGTCATCTTCGCCATCCCCTACGAGAACGACTTCACCCTGATCGGCACCACGGACCGCGACTATGAGGGCGATCCATCGAAGGTCGAGATCGCCGATGCCGAGATCGACTACCTGTGTGGGGCCGCGAGCGAATACTTCGCCGAACCGGTGCGGCGCGAAGACGTGGTGTGGACCTATGCAGGCGTCCGCCCGCTGTTCGACGACCACGCCTCGAAGGCGCAGGAGGCGACCCGCGACTACGTCCTGAAGTCCGACGGCGGCGACGGCGAGGCGCCGCTCGTCAACGTCTTCGGCGGCAAGCTCACGACCTACCGCACGCTCTCCGAGCTCGCGCTTGAGAAGGTCGGTCGGCTGATCGGCGTGAAGGGCGCTCCGTGGACCGCGACGGCGCCGCTTCCGGGCGGAGAGTTTCCCGTGGCCGCCTTCAATGCCGAGCTCCGCAGGCTGAGCGGCGACTATCCTTTTCTCCACAGCAGGCACGCCGAACGCCTCTTCCGCCTCTACGGGCGGACCGCGTCGACGATCCTCGCCGGCGCCAAGTCATATGACGACCTCGGGGAGTGCTTTGGCCACGATCTCTACGAAGCCGAAGTCCGGCATCTCGTCGACCGCGAATGGGCGATGACCGCGGAGGACGTGCTGTGGCGACGGACGAAACTTGGATTGTACCTGGACGACAATCAAAAGGAGCAGGTGGCACGATGGCTCCACGGCCACACCGCCCATCAGGAGGAAACCTACCATCATGACCCTGACGCTGGAAAACGTCAGCAAGATAGTCGGCTCTGAGACGCATATCGACGACGTCTCGATCGAGCTCGCCGAGGGCAGCTTCAACGTGCTCCTGGGCCTGACGCTCGCCGGCAAGACGACGCTGATGCGCTTGATGGCCGGCCTCGACCGTCCGACGCAGGGGCGCGTGCTGGTCGACGGCCGCGATGTGACCGGCGTGCGTGTCCGCAAGCGCAACGTCGCGATGGTCTATCAGCAATTCATCAACTACCCGTCGCTGACCTGCTACCAGAACATTGCCTCGCCACTGAAGCTTGCCGGCTTGGCGAAAGCCGAGATCGACATGCGCGTGCGCGCGGAAGCCGAGCGGCTGCACATCTCGCACCTGCTCGACCGTCTGCCGTCCGAATTGTCGGGCGGGCAACAGCAACGCGTTGCCCTGGCGCGGGCGCTCGCGAAGGACGCGCCGCTCCTGTTCCTGGACGAGCCGCTTGCGAACCTTGACTACAAGCTGCGCGAGGAATGGCGCAGCGAGATGCGGCAGACGTTCGGCGAGGCGAGGACGACGGTCGTCTACGCGACGACCGAGCCGCAGGAAGCGCTCTTGCTCGGTGGCAAGACGGCCGTGATCGATAAAGGGCGCCTGCTGCAATACGGCCCGGCGCTCGAGGTCTATCACCGCCCGGCATCGATGACGGTCAGCCAGATCTTCAGCGACCCGCCGATCAACCTCATGCGCGCCGATATCGGGCCGCAGGGCTGCCGCCTGTCGCCGGAGGTCGCCTTTGCCTGCCCGCCGCATATGCGCGCGGTGGCGCCCGGCGACTATCGGGTCGGCCTGCGCTCCAACCACATCGATCTGGCCGAGACGGGTCGAAGCGCCGTCGCCATCCCGGTCATCGTGGAGCTTGCCGAGATCAACGGCTCGGAGACCTACATCCACGCCCGCCACGGCGATCTCGCAATGGTCGCTCAAGTGGAGGGCGTGCATGGCTATCAGCTCGGCGAGGCCATCCGCTTCTATCTCGATCCCAATCGACTGTTCGTCTTCGACGCCTCCGGCAACCTTGTGGCCGTGCCCGAGCGCGCCGCCGACGAGGGGAGGGCCGCCTGATGGCGCAAATCGAATTCAGGGGCGTTGCGCATAGCTACCGCCGCTCGCCGACCGCGCCTGAGGACTACGCCCTGCAAACGCATGGACATGACCTGGGTGGACGGCGGCGCCTATGCCCTGCTCGGACCGTCGGGCTCCGGCAAGACCACCTTGCTCAACATCACCTCCGGATTGCTGTTCCCGAGCGAGGGCCAGGTGCTCCTTGACGGCCGCGACGTGACGCAGCTGCCGACCGCCCAGCGCAACATCGCCCAGGTGTTCCAGTTCCCGGTCATCTACGACACCATGACCGTCTTCGATAATCTCGCTTTTCCGCTGCGCAACCGGAAGGTCAAGGAGCCGGAGGTCCGACGCCGCGTCGACGCAGGTGGCGGAAATTCTCGGGCTCTCCGACGATCTGACGAAGCGCGCCGCCGGCCTCGCGGCGGATGCCAAGCAGAAGATCTCGCTCGGCCGCGGGCTGGTGCAGGAGCGACGTCGCCGCGATCCTCTTCGACGAGCCGCTGACGGTGATCGACCCGCATCTGAAGTGGACGTTGCGCCGCAAGCTCAAGCAGATTCACCAGGAATTGCGGCTGACCCTCATCTACGTCACGCACGATCAGGCCGAAGCGCTGACCTTCGCCGATCAGGTCGTCGTCCTGCATGAAGGCCGGGCCGTGCAGGTCGGCACGCCGACCGACCTCTTCGAGCATCCGGCGCACACTTTCGTCGGGCACTTCATCGGCAGCCCCGGCATGAACCTCGTCCCCTGCGAGATCGACGGCGCGGGCGCGCGCGTCGACGGCTCGGTGATCGCCCTGCGCCCCGATTATGCCGAACGCGCTCGCCGGGCGAACGGCAAGCTGGAGCTCGGCATACGGCCGGAGTTCGTGCGCTATCGCGCAAGCACCGCCGAAGGCTACCTGCCGGCCGAGATCACGGAGGTCGAGGATCTCGGCAACTACAAGATCGTCACCGCGAAGCTCGGCGGCCACGTCCTGAAGGCCAAGGTAAGCGAGGACGTCCGCGTCGCCGGCGGGCCGGGCTGGCTCGGTTTTCCGCCGGAATGGACGCGGCTCTACGTCGACGGCGACGTTTTGAATTAGGGGCGGGCGAGATGCAGAAGACCTTCGACAATCGAGCCTGGTTTCTGGTGCTGCCGGTCGTGCTGCTGGTGGCCTTTAACGCCCTCATCCCGCTCATGACGGTGGTGAACTACTCGGTGCAGGACGTATTCGACGCGACCCACAGGTCCTTCGTCGGCACGGACTGGTTCCGCGAGATGCTTCGCAGCTCGCGGCTGCAGGACGCCTTGTTCCGGCAATTCGTGTTTTCCGGACTGGTGCTTCTGATCGAGGTTCCGCTCGGCGTGGCGGTCGCGCTGGTGATGCCGAGAAAAGGCGGTTGGGCGACGTCGCTCACCCTGGTCCTGGTGGCGCTGCCGCTGCTCATACCGTGGAACGTGATCGGCACCATCTGGGTCGTCTTCCTGCGACCCGACATCGGCCTGCTCGGGCACTTCATCGATCATACGCTCGGCATTCACTTCGACTACCCGGCGGTCCCGATCGAGGCCTGGGTATCGGTGATGCTGATGGAGGTCTGGCACTGGACGCCGCTGGTCGCGCTGCTCGCCTATGCCGGTCTCCGCGCCATTCCCGACGCCTACTATCAGGCCGCCCGCATCGACGGCGCGTCCGCCTGGGCGGTGTTCCGCTATATCCAGCTGCCCAAGATGCGAGGCGTGCTGACGATCGCCATCCTGCTGCGCTTCATGTTCAGCTTCCTGATCTACACCGAGCCGTTCGTGCTGACCGGCGGCGGACCCGGCAACACGACGACGTTCCTGTCGATCTATCTCGTGAAGATCGCGGTCGGCGAGTTCGACGTCGGGCGTGCCGGCGCCTTCTCGATCATCTATTTCCTGATCGTGTTGGCGTTCAGCTACGTCTTCTATCAGGTGCTGCAGCGCATCGGCACGGGAGAGAAACGATGAGATCTCCGACCCGCGCTGCGGTCGCCGACCAGTGGGACGGCGTTGAGGCCGACGCCGCGCCGCGGGCGACGACCGTCCGCAGCCGGACGGGCTCCATGCGGATACCGCTGCGTACCGTCGGCCTCGTCGCCTATCTCGCTGCTGTTGATGCTGCCGATCTACTGGATGCTCAACATGTCGTTGCGCGACAACAACGACATCATGACGCAGCTCGCCTTCTACCCGCACCATCTGACGTTCCAGAACTACGAGAAGATATTCACTGATCCGTCCTGGTACATGGGCTACGTCAATTCTTTCGCCTATGTCAGCATCAACACCGTCATCTCTCTTGTCGTGGCGCTGCCGGCGGCCTACGCCTTCTCGCGCTACCGCTTCCTCGGCGACAAGCACCTGTTCTTCTGGCTGCTGACCAACCTGATGGCGCCGTCTGCCGTGTTCCTTCTGCCGGTGTTCCAGTTCTATTCGGCGCTGGGGCTGATCGATACCTATTGGGCCGTGGCGCTCGCCCACACTCTGTTCAACGTGCCGCTCGCCGTGTGGATCCTGGAAGGGTTCATGTCGGGCGTGCCGAAGGAGATAGACGAGACCGCCTTCATCGACGGCTATTCGCTGCCGCGCTTCTTCGTCGTCATCTTCCTGCCGCTGATCCGCTCCGGCGTCGGCGTGACGGCGTTCTTCTGCTTCATGTTCTCCTGGGTGGAGCTGCTGTTCGCCCGCACCCTCACGATCACGGCGGCCAAGCCGATCGCCGCGGTGATGACGCGCACCGTCAGCGCATCCGGGCTCGATTGGGGACTGCTTTCGGCGGCCGGAATTCTCACGATCGTGCCCGGCGCTTTGGTCATCTACTTCGTGCGCAACTACATCGCCAAGGGCTTTGCCCTCGGCCGCGTGTGAATCGGAGCAAGATCATGGGCCTGGCATGGATGGACTGGACGCTTCCCACCGCGATCTTCTTCACGGTGATAGGGGCGATGCTGGTCTCGATGACGGTTTGGCAGGCCGTCGCGCCGAGCCCCGAGCGGCGCGGCTTCCTGCCGATCGCGACCACGCCCGGCGACCGCCTGTTCATCGGCCTTCTGGTCAGCGCCTACATCCACCTCGTCTGGATCGGGCTGACCAATGCGAGCCTTTGGATCGCGCTCGCCATCTCGTTGGTCTGGATGTTCGTTGTCATGCGCTGGGGGTGACCCGCGCGGGAGGAGATCAAAGACGTGTCGCTTGGTGTTCTTGGCCTTCGCACCGGCGGCGCCGGATTGGAAAACCGGCTTGCAATCGAAGGTCGACATAGAGGGAGGGTAACCTATGTTGTGTAGAGCAAGAAAGTGGAGGCTGAAAAGCGTCCTCCTCAGTTGCGCTGCGCTGGCTACGGTGACGTTTGTCGGGCCGGTCTACGCGCAAGATCTTCCAGCGGATCAGGTGGCCGCTGCCAAGAAGTGGATCGACAGCGAGTTCCAGCCGTCCGTCCTGTCGAAGGATGATCAGCTGAAGGAACTCGAATGGTTCATCAAGGCGGCGGAGCCCTACAAGGGCATGACGATCAAGGTCGTGTCGGAGAGCATTCCGACGCATGCCTACGAGTTGGAGACGCTGGCCAAGGCCTTCGCCGAAATCACGGGCATCACGATCGTCCATGACGTCATTCAGGAAGGCGACGTCGTCGAGAAGCTGCAGACCCAGGTGCAGACGAACCAGCCGATCTACGACGCCTACATCAACGACGACGACTTCATTGGCTTCCATGCCCGTTATCCGTACACGCGGAACCTGACGGATTGGATGGCCGGTGACGGCAAGGACGTGACGGATCCCTATTTCGACCTCAACGACTTCGTCGGTCTGCAGGATGCGACGGGGCTGAAGGACCGCGGGTTCGACGGAAAGCTTTGGCAGCTGCCCGATCAGTCGTTCATCAACGTCTACTGGTTCCGCAAGGACTGGTTCGACCGGCCCGACCTGCAGAAGGAGTTCAAGGCGAAATACGGCTATGACCTCGGCGTGCCGGTGAACTGGTCGGCCTACGAGGACATCGCCAACTTCTTCACCAACGACGTCAAGGAGATCGACGGCAAGGCGGTGTTCGGCCACATGGACTACGGCAAGAAGTCGCCCGACCTCGGCTGGCGTTTCACCGACGACTGGCTCGGCATGGCCGGCGAAGGCGACGTGGGTGTGCCGAACGGCTATCCCATCGACGAGTGGGGCATCCGGATGGACGGTTGCGTTCCGGTCGGGTCAAGCGTGACCCGCGGCGGTGCGGCCAACGGTCCGGCGGCGAACTATGCGCTGCGCACCTACATGGACTGGCTGCGCAAGTATTCGCCTCCGGGCGCGCTCGGCATGGACTTCTATCAGGAGCTGCCCAGCCTGACGAAGGGCAACGTCGCCCAGCAGATCTTCTGGTACGCGGCGTTCACCGCCAGCATGCTCGAGCCGCAAAGCAAGGGCAACAATACCGTGGATGCGGACGGCAAGCCGCTTTGGCGGATGGCGCCGACGCCGCACGGCGCCTATTGGAAGGAAGGGATGAAGTCCGGCTACCGCGACGAAGGCTCCTGGACGCTTCTGAAGAACGTCCCGGACGACCGGACCAAGGCGGCGTGGCTCTATGCTCAGTTCATCACATCGAAGACGGTGGATTTGAGGAAGTCGCATGTCGGCTTGACGTTCATCCGCAAGAGCACCATCGACGATCCGTCGTTTGACGATCCGAGCGGCGACAAGTTCGGTGGGCTGATCCAGTTCTTCCGCGGCCCCGGCATCAAGTACCTGGACGCCGACCGGCCTGAACGTTCCTGACTACGCCAAGTTGGCGCAGCTCTGGTGGCAGAACATCGGTGAAGCCGTTGCCGGCGAGGTGACCCCCAGCCAGGCCCTCGACAATCTGGCGGCAGCGCAGGACCAGGTCATGGATCGTATCGGAAAGTCGGGAATCCAGGGCGCCTGCGGTCCGAAGCTTAATCCGGAAAAGGACGCCGACTATTGGTACAAGCAGCCGGGTGCGCCGTGGCCGAAGCTCGACAACGAGAAGCCGCAGGGCGTGACCATGCCGTATGACGAGATCATGAAGCAGATGGAAGAGGGCAAGCTGCCGCTCTGACCGGCATGCCCTCGAACGGCATTATTTGAGAATGCGCTGCCGCTTCCACAAGAAGCGGCAGCGTGCGCGTTCGATCAGAGATTACCGCCGCGTTTCTTGGAGCATGATCCCGAAAGCTGGAAACCGATTTTCCGATGAGATCATGCCAAATAAGGGAGATGGAATCCTGTTCTGGTTCAATCAGAGCAGGATCGGTTCTAGCGAGTGAGTTTCACCACTTCGCCCGTGCGCACGGATCGATCCGCGGCCAGCACGATGCGCAGGCTCTTGATCGCATCCTCCATATGGTCGCCGAGATCGATATCCTGATCGATCGCCTTGAGCAGGAACCGCTGCTCGCGCTCGCATAGCGCGTCGTGATCCGGCTCGTCGCTGGTCACGATGTGCTGGTCGGGCTTCGCCAACGCGCCATCCGCTGTCAGCTCGGCCGGATGATAGAGGATACGGTTCGTCTTCGTATGCGTGTCGATGTCGGCGGATTTCGCGCCGGCGGCCGTCTCGGCCATGACGATCGAGACGGCGCCCTTCGGTCCGATCACGTCCTTCACGAAGAAGGCGGTCTCGCTCATCATCGGCCCCCAGCCGGCCTCGTACCAGCCGACCGAGCCGTCGGCGAAGGTCACTTCGAAATGCCCGTAATTGTACATGCCCGGGCGGATGTCCTCGGTGAGCCGGGCGCCGACGGCATGCACGCTGGTCGGCTCCGCGCGGGTGATCTGGCACCACACGTCGACATAGTGGACGCCGCAATCGACGATCGGCGAGAGGGTCTCCATCAGCCGCTTGTGGGTCTCCCACTGGGCGCCGCTCGATTGCTGGTTCAGGTTCATGCGGAAGACGAGCGGCGTGCCGAGCGTGCGGGCGAGCTCGATGAACTTCGTCCAGGACGGATGGTGGCGGAGGATATAGCCGACCACCAGCTTCCTCCCCGTCCGCTTCGCGGCGGCGACGACGCGCTCCGCGTCGGCGACCGTCTCGGCGAGCGGCTTCTCGACGAAGACGTGAGCGCCCGCCTGCATGGCCTTGACGGCATAGTCGGCATGCGTGTCGGACAAGGTGTTGATCGACACGACGTCCGGCTTCAGCGCCGCAAGCGCCTCCGCGTAGGCGGCGAAGCGCGCGACGCCGGCGAGCGGTTCAGGCAGGATCCGCTCGGCGATGCGCCGCTCGCAGACGCCGACGACGCAAAAGCCGTCGATGCGCGCATAGGCGAGCGCGTGGCTCATTCCCATATTGCCGAGACCCACGACGAGCACCCTCTTGTCGGCCATTCGCTTTCCTCGTCAGCTTCTCTTCCCTGCGGGGAGCCGGCTCATCGTGCGCTCGTTCCGATCGGCAGCCCGGCGACGAAGATAGGGCCATCGCCGCGATATCAAGACGCGTGCCTTGATACGAAGCGAATGGGCCAATATCCTTGAACCGAAGTGAATCAGCGAGCTATTTGCGGCCTTGCGCAGCCTGACGCTGCGGATGCGAACGACGGAACAGGCCTTAACGTATTGCGATTGTTATCAAAAGACCCCGTAGCTCAGTAGGATAGAGCATCAGATTCCTAATCTGAGGGTCGTGGGTTCGAATCCCGCCGGGGTCGCCAATTGAACGTCAGGTCCATACCGGACACATAGGTGACGGTTTATTCCGGAGACATGGGTAACACCTTTGCTCCGAAGGGGTTGGCGATCGGCTCCAGCCTGCAGGTCTCGTCGTCGAAGTAGCCGGGATCGTAGTGCATGAAGCTGACGTCGCCGATCTGATTGCGGCGAAGTCACAGGTGTAGTCGTCACTGCGGAGGAGGATAGTTCGGTGGCCGCAGTCGTTCGAGACGGTCGGCGTACAGCGGTTCAACCGATCGAAGAAATTGCACGCGAGCTTCGAACCAAATACGACCTAGCCTGCTTACGAATGAGATGGCAAGCCGTTACCTCGGTGATGCCATTCAAGCCCGCGCGACGATCGACGGACAGCTAGGCTGCAACGCCAGCTCATCGGCGTGATGCGCGGCGTATACAATTCCGGACGAAGCGCTATTCTGAACGCAGCAGCAACATCGGGGCTGCAGTCGATGCAAGAATACCGACTGGTCACGCGTTTCACGCGCCTGAGGCGGACGGGCGGACGCGTCGGCGCATGGATCGCCGCCGCATGCTTCGCGCTCATATTGGCAGCGGCACACGATGCCCGGGCCGCAACCACGCTCGTTCCTGAATTTCTCGAGCTGAATGCCGTCGAGCCGAGCGACGGAGGATTCGTTGCGGTCGGCCCCCTGCAATCGACGCCGGGTGAGACGGATCTGAAATCGGCCTTCATCAAGATCGATGCTGCAGGCAATCCGATCGGCGAGCCAATCGAGCTGCCGGCACCTGCGGGGTTCGGCAATGCCGTGGTCTACGACCTCGTCCAGGTGCAGGGCGGGGAATTCATTGCGGTCGGTTCCGTTCAGTCGTCGGATTCGGAGGATCAGCGGGATATCTGGCTGATCCGCTTCGACGCGACCGGGAAGGTCGCCTGGAACAAAGCCTACGGAACACGGCTCGACGAGCGGCTTTACTCGGTGAAGCGACTGGCCGACGGACGATTCATTGCCGCTGGACGCCGGCAAGTCTCGGCTCGAGGGTCGGATCCGTCGGCCGGCTATGCAGTCTGGTTCACCTCCGACGGCAACATAACCCACGACCAGGAATACCACGGACAGTGTAGATTGCGCTGTGCGTTCCAAGATGTGGCCCAGCTCCCGAACGGTAATCTCGGCTTCGTCGGCTGGATCACGACCAATGATCGCAGTGATGATCTTTGGGTCATGGGCACTTCGGCCGACGGCACGCCACTCGCTCCGGTCCCGCCGCAGGGCAAGGCCGGCAACGATATTGCCTGGTCGATCATCAGCATCGGTCAATACACGGCGATCGCCGGCACGCTGCGTGACACTGGCGGCTCCTCCTCCGGCTTGCTCCTGTTGTCGAGCGGCAAGGTGTTGACGCTCCCCCAAACAAGCGGCGGCGATCTGAGATCGCTGCGCGCCGCGTTGAAAGCCGGAAGTTTCGTTGTCGTCGGGGCCGCGGCAATCAACTCCTCCAACCGGGCACCCTATTTCGCCGTCGTCGACGCTAACGGAAACGTTGCGCCGCAGACCGAGCCGCTGCCGCGCGGGCATGCGGACGGCATCTTTCTCGACGTCGCTGTCGATAGCGTCGGAAACATAGCGATGGTCGGCCAGGCGGCGGTAGACCGACGGCAGGGCCCTTTCGACGGGCTGATCGGAACGGCCGGAGGCGCCGCTCAGTGCGGCAAGAATTCAGGCGAACCGCTTTTGCTCAGCATGACGCCAGGATCAGAGACCGTGGGCTGCGCCGGCCCGGAACCGGCCGAATTCAAGATATCGGGGCGGGGCGGCGACGCCGGCATCTTCGTGAGCGCAATGTCGGGTTCGGTCGATGTCTTGCTAAAGGAAGGCGACCAGGTGATTGACGCGTCCCTTAATCGGGGCAAAGCGCCGGAGTTCGTGACACTGCCGCCGAACGGCGACGACATCACGCTGGTCGTCGTGCCTGAGACCGCCGCGGCGCAGTTCAAAGTGAAGCCGGTCGAGGTCTCCGAGCCAGCACCGGATGCGGCCTTGGCGGATCAATTGGGACAAGACTTCGGCCCGGACCTAATGAAACAGGCCTTCGACATCCTCGGCTACGACGAGGAACAGTTTGTCACGCCGGACAGCGTGTCTTCCGGTGCCGACGTCGCCGCATCGGCGCGGCAGGCGACCTTGGCGTTCCAGACCGCAAATGGATCGCCGGCGACCGGTACGCTCACAACGGACGAATTCTGGCAGCTTCTTATCCAGGCGACCGAGGCAGCAGAGGCACCCGCTACGTCGGCCGCCTACAAAGCCCGGTCAATCGCGGCCGACCACACGCCGATCACCTTTAAAGGCGCCAATGGCACGGCGCAAATCACCTCTTTCCAAGGAGCGCTCAAGGACGGGGCCGTCTACGGCATCGGAAAATTTGCCAGCGGTGCAGCATTCGAGGGCGAGTGGCGGGGCGATCGGAATGTGATCAACTCCGCTGCGCGCCCGTATCTCGGCGTGCTCACGACGGCCAAAGGGTGCACCGTTGCAGCGACCCGCTTCAACTCCGCCTCGGCGTATTCCTACAGCGACCTGCCACCAAGCATCACGCTCGTCCGGCATGACGGAACGCTGCTCTTCCGAGGTTTGATCTCGGGGAACAGTTGGAATGGGAGCTATACTACGCAGGATTGGTACGACACCTGCTTCGGGAAATGAGGCCCATCACTCGACCCACAATGAGGTCGACGCCTGTTGGCCATCGGCATCCATCACCTCGATGGTGATTTGTCCGCGCCCCTTCGGCGTCAAGGTTACGCGCGGACTTGCATCGGCCCCCGGAAGCGCGCGGCCATCGACAAACCAATAGAAGGGCGGCCTGCCGCCTTTGGCAACCACGGAGAGGGGGGCAAGCGCGCCGCGCGTGCGCTGCGCACTCACGATGGAGCCGTTGGCCGGAAAGTCGATCGAAAGCGGCGAACCCGGCGCGATCTCGCTCGACAAGGCTGTGCTCGCCGGAAAGCGCTGCAGTCGCGGGGGCAGGCTGTCGTGCCTTGCCAGGATGCTGTCGAGCGGCGGATCAGCCGCCGCATCGTGAAGCGGGCGCGGTAGCAAATCGAAAATGCGGAACATGATCGGCACCGCGGTTGTCGCGGCCGTGGTACCGAGCCGGCTGATGCCGTCCGGTCGTCCGACCCAAACCGCAACGGTATAGTCAGTGTCGAACCCTATCGCCCAGGCGTCGCGATACCCGTAGGACGTCCCGGTCTTGTAAGCGAGACGACGCCCACCATCCGCAGCCGGCATGTAAGAGCGGCCGACGGGCGGCGGCATGTCGGCAAGTATGTCATCGACCGCCCATGCCGCGTCGGCTGTCAATAGTCGCCGCCCCTGCTTGAGGCCGCTAGCGGACAGGAAGCGCAGCGGCCGGACCATTCCTCGGTTCGCCAAGCCGACATAGAGTTCGGTGATACCTTCGAGATCGATCCCGATGCCGCCGATCGCGACGGCCAGTCCCGCAGGCAACTCGTCCGGCAATTCAACATCGATTCCAGCGTTCAGAAGACGATTGACGAAACGCTCAGGTTCAATCGAATGGAGCAGAAGCACCGGTATCGTATTCACCGACGCAATCAGCGCATCACGGATCCTGAGGTCCCCCCTGTATGTGCGGTCGAAATTCTCGGGTGCGTAACCGTTCAGATTGACGGCGTCATCAGTCACGATGGTGTCGGGATGAACGAGCAGATCCTCGAACGCAATGCCATAGATCAGTGGCTTCAGCGCCGAACCAGGAGACCGCATTGCCTCAACGAGGTCGACCATGCCGGCGCGCTCGGAATCGAAATAGGCGGCACCGCCGAGATAGCAGCGCACCGCCAAGTCGGCGTTGCGCACGACAAGGACGGCGATGTTGGCGGGGTCGGGCTGCCGCATCACCGCCGCCCGCCCGATCGCCTCGACCCGTTGTTGCAGGGAGCGGTCGATCAAGGTCTGGATAACCACCGCATGCGGCGAGCCGCGATGCAGCCGATCTGCGAGGTGGCGGGCAAGAACCGGATATTCGCTGCGGCCGGTCGGCATGCGGCTGCGCTTGGCCAAGGCGACCGCGCTCGACGAAAGCACGCCCTGCGCAGCCATGCGGTCAAGCACCATGTCGCGCGCCGCCCGGGCCTCGCCGGGATGGAGGTCCGGACGCCGTCGCTCCGGCGACTGCGGCAGGGCAATAAGCAGCGCCGCCTCGGCGACCTGAAGCTCGCGCGGCTCCTTGCCGAAATATCGCAGCGACGCCATTCGCACGCCTTCGATGTTGCCTCCGAAGGGCGCAAGCGTGAGGTAGAGTCTCAGTATCTCCTGTTTGTCCAGCTTGCGTTCAAGCTTCACGGCCAACGCCGCCTGCCAAAACTTGCCCAAAAGGCCGGGCGGCTGATCTTTCAGCAAACGCGCGACCTGCATGGTCAGGGTGGATGCGCCCGATACCACGTGCCCGTGGCGGAGAAGCTGATAGGTCGCGCGCAGCACCGCGAGCGGATCAACGCCGTGGTGGCGGAAGAATCGCTTGTCCTCGTAGGCAAGCAGCATGCTGAGATAGAAAGGCGGCACATCCTTCGCGGAGGTGGGAAGCCGCCACATCCCATCGCCGGCGAGATACGCGTCGAGGATTTGACCGTCGTCCGCCAGGACCACCTGCGAGACATCTTGCGCCGATGTTAGAGAGGGCATGGGCAGCGCGGCAACCAGCGCCCCGAACCCGGCGAGCAAGAGCGCGGGCACAGCAAGCAACGCAATGACGGCCCAGGCGTAATGGCGCAGGCGGAGTGCGCGCGGCATCGGCGCGCTACTTTGTTGGCTCGACGATGATCTTGCGCTCGCCGGTCCAGCTCATGCGTCGGGGGTTGTTGAGATCGCGCACGACGAGCGGCGGCAACGTGAACGTGCCGACAAATGTCGGGCGGAGAGAAAAGGCAAGACGATAGTTGGCGAGGGCGTTCGCGCTCTCCGGCGGTGCCGGCATGCCGACCCAGCGATCGGGTTGAACCTCCACATAGTCGATCCGCGACATCGCGTCGGCGGCGGCAGCGCTGCCGAGAACGTCCTCCCAGCTTTTGTTGTAGCTGCGGTCAACGACCTCAAAGCCCGCGGGCAAGAGCTGCACAGCGGCGAGCCGTTCGGGCGAATCGTGGGCCGTCGTCGGTGACACATCGAAGATGAAATAAAGCGGCTGGTACTGCTTGACGACGATCGCGCCCTGTTCGTCCTCGGTGCTTCCCGGCATGCGAAGGTCGATTGCAAAGCCGCCCTCGGCCGGCCCCTTGATCTTGGCCGGCGTTCCCTGCACGTCAAGGCTGACATAGAGGTCCTTGTCGCCGCAATTCGTGCAGGTTACCGGCGTGGCGGAGCTCAGGGCATTGTTGTTCTCATCGCGGAACGCGCCGGTCGCGGCGTCAAAGATGAGCGGCTTGAGATCGACGCCGTCCTCGAAGGAGGAGGCGATCGCGGAAGCCGGCTGGCAATCGAGATCCGCGCTGTCGAATGGCGGCGCCGGGCTTTTGTTCTGTAACGCCGCGAGAACCGCCGCATCGAACCGCGCGCGCCAGCTTTCAGTGGCCAGGTCCATCGGCATCTCGGAATTCGACAGACCCATCTCGCTGAGCACGTTCATCGGGTCAGTGTCGCCTGCGCCCTGCTCGACCGTAAGCGCGGCCGCCTGGATGACCGCCCCGGCCTCGCCGCTTTCGACCTGCGCCAGGATGTCCGTGCCCTGCAGGCCGGCCATCGCCGCATGCGCCTGCTCGGTCAGGCCGAAGGCGCTGAATGCGGCAACGAGCAGGAGCCTGCTCGAGGGATCGGTTTCGAAGAAACTCGAGCAGGAATCAACGACCTGCCCGAAGGTCGCACTGTTGATTTGGCTGTAGCGGGAGAGCACGATCAAGGCGTAGAGGTCGCCGCGCACGCAAGGAGGCGGATTGCCAAAGGCGCCCTGCGCTGCTTCCGTGCGGCTCAGAACTTCTCCGAGCAACCAAGCGACGGCGGAGCTTATCGTTTCCTCGTCGACGGAAGCGCCCGCTCTTCGGGCCCGCTGCAGGAGGTCAACGGCAAAAGCGGTGTTGCCGAGCTCGTCAGCCGATGAAGTGTCCGCCGGGGCATCGGCTCCGACATGGTCGTGGTCGCTGACGAAGCCCCCTTCACTCGACTGGAGCGATGTGATCTGGCGAACGAGCGCGTTCACCCTGTCGATGAGCTCGCTCCGCTGATCAAGCGGCGTGGCTGTGATCGAGCTTGCCGAAATCAGGAACTGCGCTTCCTCGGCGAGTTGCGCCAAACGATGTACCTGCGCATCGCCGACATCCGTCGAGGTCGGCGCCAAGGGATGCCGCGATATCCGCGTCAGAATGCGAACAGGACTTTCCGACGACAGCCCATGCGCGGCGGCGCGGGCGTTCGCGGCGTCGAGCTTTATAAACTGACCTGGCGGCAGACGCGTCGTGCCGCCAAGCATGGCAATCTCCGGGTAAGGCGGCCTGATCGCGACCGAGAGCGGCAGCATCTCGTGCGCCTCGACCTCGCCCGACTGCTCGCGGAGAAGGTCGTAGGAAAGCGTCAGACCGGCCGTGACCTCGGACGCGGCACCACCCGCGACCTGAAGCGGCACCGACACTTCGGACTCCGGCCCGTGTAGTTTCGCAGCGATGACGAAGCGCACGCAGGTCTCAAGCTCAGCGCCATCGCTGCAAGGCTCGGCTCCTGCGGCTCGCGCCAAGTCGGCATCGAAGCGGAGCGGCGTATCCGCAGTGATTTCGGCGGCCACGCGGTCCACGCCACGATTATCGAGGTTCTTGACAGTGAGCGGAAGCATCGCCGCGTCGCCCGGGGCAATGAAACTGGGGGTCGCGAGGTGAACCGCGACCGGATCGCGGACAATGAATGCCTTCTCGTCAGAAGCAACCTGCCCGGCATCCCACCCCCACGCCATCAACCGGACCTTGCCCATGTAGCCGCGCGGAAATGCCGACGCGGGAATCACAAACCGAGCACGCCCGTTTTCCACCTTCACGAATGGGGCTTGAAAGGCCACGAGGTCCGACTGGGTGAAGCTTGTTCCGCGCACCTCCCGGACATATCCCTCGCCGCCACCGACTTTGCCGTAGAGGATGCGGCCATAGGTGTCGAAGACGTCAAAGCCGAGCTGCCGCCCACCGAAATAGTGGGCTCGCGGATCGGGGGTCTTGTAGTCCGTCAGCGCGAGTAT
This sequence comes from uncultured Alphaproteobacteria bacterium, assembly GCA_963750115.1. Lineage (GTDB taxonomy): Bacteria > Pseudomonadota > Alphaproteobacteria > Rhizobiales > Afifellaceae > DASWJZ01. The sequence goes on from CAVVPM010000003.1 coordinate 348,729, forward strand.
TCCCTCGTCCACGGCTGCCAGACTCACCCAGGCGTCGGGTGCAAAACGATCGGCAATCACGTCCACGGTGATGCCGTTTTCGAGGTCGGCATGCGTATAGGTTTCCGGCGGGGAACTGATCTGAAGTGTGGCGTTCCCTTCTCCGGCGCCAATTCGTATACGCGTCCCGCCGACGGCGCGCGCCGGTCCGTCCTGCAACGTGTCGACCGTGGGGCCGTCGCTCACCCCGCCGGATTTCTTTGCCTGCTGGAACGAGGTAACGTAGATATGTGCGTCGCCTTCCGGCCAGGTATCGCCGCTGCCGACGCGCACCTCGCCCTTGGCGCGATAGTCGACGACGTCGGACTCGAAGGTCGCGGCGACGGATCCCTGAATCATGACCTCGCCGAGCACCCGCCCTCGCTCGTGCGGCGTCTCCACGCTAACGACGATGGGCTCGCCTGCTTGATAGGTCTCCTTGTCGGTACGCACGACCAGCGAATCAGGCTCGATCTTGCCATCCGGTGCGGATGTCCAGCCGTTTCCGATATCGAGCTCGGTCGTTGCTCCCGGCATGCTGAGGCGCACCACGAAGGAGCCGGCCCTCCCGGGGGTAACCGAAATTCGTGTCGGCGTCGGGCAGCCGTCCGCATCCTTCGCCGGGGTATTTTCGCCAAGCGCCAGCGAAACGCCAGCACTCCCCCCAGTCGGCTGCATCAGCCCTGCTCCGGAGACGAATTGCCAAGCGCCGCCGTCGTTCTGCCAGACCACGCTCTGTTGCCGCCGCAGCAGCTGCCGTTCGATCGAGCCGGTCCGCATCGGCTGCAGTTTGTCGTCGAGCACGATCAAATCGACGTCGATCGGATCATGCACGTTGCGCCCCGCCCTCGGAACGACGCGCGCGCCGATCCATTGCCGGCCGAGATGGCGCAGCGGCAGCGTCATCATGCGCTGTTGGGCACGGCCCTTGTTGTCAACCACCGAAAGGGACAGGACAGCCTGCAGCGGGAACTTCGGTGGGCGGTACCCCATCACGCTGCAGGTTGACTTCGATGTGGCCCTTGTCGTCGCTCTCCATCAGCCCACCGCGGAAGAGCTTCGGCACGAAGCGGTCGGCATTGCGCCCGAATGTGAAGTCACGGAAGCAGGCGTCATCTGGCGTCGGCGCCGGCTCGAGCCGCACATCGAGCTGAGACTGGACATGCGCCGCCGGCGCGTCGGGCGTGTCGCCGATCGCGTTTGTCAAGGCATAGAGATAGCTGGCGTCGGCCGTTCCCGACAGGTTGAGCTCGCCGGCCGGCGACAGCGTCGCCGACCATGACGGTTCGTTGAATTTCAGCCCGATCGTGTCTGGCTCATAGAACCGCACTTCGATTGAGGCAGAGCCGATCAGCTCTTTGCCGATGCGCGCCTCAAGTGTCAGCTCTCCCTCCGGCAGCGTGTCGGCTGGGAGGGGCTCCTCGAAGAAATATCCGCCCGCCGTCGCGGCGAGCTCGTCCGCAGACACCCGATGAACGCTTCCAATCAGCGCCCCACGCGCGTCGCGCAATGATACGTCGACCGGCAGGGGCTGCGGCGCCGCCTGACCAAGCGGCGTGCGCACGAGGACTAGCGCCTGGACCGTTTCGCCAGGGCGGAAGATGCCGCGCGAAGGCGCGATAAAGGCATCGGCGATCTTTTGCTGCGGACTTCCGTCAAACCCGCGGTCGGCAATCGATATTGAGTCGGACTTCATGTCGAGAAACGTGAAGTCGCCGTCGGCATACCCCAAAACCGCGATCAGTTCGTTACCCCCTTCTCCGCGGCCGAGACGCGCCGGGATATCCACCATGCCGTTTGCATCAGTTTTGCCTTCGGCAAGCACTTGGCCGCTCCGCGCAACGAACTCGATCCGCACGCCATTGAGTGCCGCGCCGGTATCGAGAGCGCGCGCGATTGCATATATATGTGACGCGCTGCGCTGCACCGTCAGCCCGATATTGGTGACGACGAGCCACTGCGCAGCACTCCCCTCGCGGCACTGGTCCGGATTGTTAGGATCAAAAGGCGCCGTCGCCTTTGCCGGCCCGTAGTCCGTGGCGATATCGCCGAACACTACATAGACGCCGGCATTGCGAGGGTTCATGGCGGCGGAGGCGGGGTCGCCGCTGAACGTAAACGAGAGGTCTGAGCGAGGCCGAAACTCCGGCCGCAGAGCCTGACTGCTGCTGTTGCCCTCTAGCCACGCGCGTCGCGCCTCGATCAAGTGGCCGAACGGAAGCGAAAACTCGACCTCCTGGTTGGTCTCCTTGCCGAATCTCACCCAACCGTTGGCAATCTGCTCGCCGAGGCTGCCGAGAATGAAGCAGGCGTCCGCTTGATCGAACTTGCCGACGATGTCGTCGCGCACCAGCTCGCGCATCAGCTGGAGGTCGCCGAGGCGGCGGATCATGATCCCGGCCTGCGGCGTGTTGACCGCCCGGATAACGACGTTCTTCTCTCCAGTCGACGGCAGCACGTAGGCGCCGCGCCTAAAACCGAGCGAGCGCGGGCGGTTGGGAAGATCGACCTCGGCGACGTTCGCGCCTAGCAGCTTGGCGCCGCCTGCAGAGCGGAAGTCATCGAGGAATTGGAATTGATAGCGCGACCCGAACTGGAGGTCGGAGAAGCAAATGCTACGCTCGCGCACATCGATCGCAAGGTCCGATGCCGGAACGGCCACTGACGTGTCACTGAAGCTCATCAGCCCCGGCTCCGGATCAGTGCGCCGGACGACGATCGCGCGGGCAATCGCCGACGGATCCTGAGGAACCGAGTTGCTGAAAGTCAGGCATGTATTGCGCCGGTCGCTTGTGCTGCAGCGAAGCTGGTACTTCGGATAGGTGGGCTCGCTGCCGCTGCTGTCGCCGCCGGTTGGCTGAATTCGCGCGCCACTGTCGCCGGCGTTCTGGAGGGCGCTCTCCTCGCCGGCGAATTCGTCGCGCGCCGAAGTATCACCATAGTCGCCTTCGCAGATTTGCCCCTCCGATTGATTCTTGCCCGGAGGCAGAGGATAGGTGATCCGGTCCAATCGGAAGGGACGCGGCGCGATCTCCTTGCGGCGATCCTCGAAGGGGTTGTTTCCAGCCAGTCGGCCGATCTCCGCGAAGACCTGATAGGCCGAGGAATCATCGACCGAATAGACGGTCCGACCGTTCTCTTTCGTCGAGGCCTGCGCGAGCAGGCTGCCGAGCAGGAGAAGGGCCTTCAGCTGTTCGTCGCTCGTGTTGGCGAGTTGATACGCCCGGTACGCGGCTGCACTCGCCTCTCCCGCCGGCAGGTCACGCGGTCCGCCGCCCACCAACTGAAGCGCGAGGCCGAGGCGATACCAGGTTTCGAAGCCGCCTTCCCCCTCGCTGCCGTGGCGTCCGGCGAGCACCATCAAATCGTGAACCGCGACTGCGTAGCGCTTATCCGCCATGGCGTCGCGGATCTCGCGAAACAGAACGATTGCAGTGCGGTCGTCGCTTTTTGCGGCGGCGACGGTCTGCGTCACATATTCGCTCGCTTGGTGATCAAGCTCCGTCGAATCGATTGCCGCCCGGGCCGCCACGATCCCCAGCAGAAGGGCAGAAATCGACAGGAGCAAACGCCTCACGTTACTCCCCCTTGGCAACGGCGCCCCTTTTGAGCAACCATAAGTTAGCGAGTGCCCAGTACGCAAGAAACCACTTTGGCTGCCGTCGCCGACAAGCCTGTTGCTGCCCACGACGCCGCGCCCGAAAGCGCGTCGGATGACGGGGTCTTGCGTGTCTTCATCTGCTACAAGCGTTCGAGCACGGGATTGCCGCCGAAGGAAGTGGAGCAGTTCCACGCCGCGCTGGAGGAGCGCCTCTTCTGGCGCAACCCGGCCTACCAGATCTTTCGCGACAAGGGCCCCGACCCGAGCGACAGGATAAACGCCGGCGACAATTACCGGCGCGTCATCGAGGAGAAGCTGAAGGGCAGCGTATGCTGCATCATCATCCTCGTTCCGGCCATCTTCTTCAGCCGCGAATGCGAGATCGAGGTCGAAATCTTCAAAGAGCGCGTCGAGCGCAACAAAGGGTTCTTTCTGCCGGTCGAGTTCGTCACGGTTGCCGACGGTGCCGAGGCATCGTCCGAGCAATATGGGCGCATTGCCACGGCGATGCAATTCAACACCATCGCCGAGACGCTGAAACACATCGACAGGGTCGACTTCACCAAGCTTTGGTCGGTCGATCCCGACAGCCAAGCCTACAAAGACGCCGTCGACGACATTGCCTTGGCGATCGACCGGCAGGTGAAGCAGCTGCAGGGCCTCTCGACCGGCACAAGACGCGTCGCCCGGGAGGCGCCGTCGCGCCGGCGGCACGGCGCGGTCATCGCCGCCGCGGCTGTGCTTCTGATCGGCGCCGTCGGGGCGCTGACGCCGCCGGCCAGGAACGCCATTGTCAGCACCGCATCTTTGATCTTCGCCAGGACCGGGACGCGCGCGATCTCCTGGGTCGGCTACGAAGGCGAGCTCGTCGTCGCCGCTCCGACGTCGGTGTTTTCAGCCGTCGACAGCGGCCCGACCGGAAAACTTGCGCCCGGCGTGCTTCAGGCGGGCAAAGGAAACGTGACGGCGATATCGCAGGCGACGGCGGATGGGGAGGACTGGTATCAAGTTGTGCGAAACGGCCAAAGCACTCTGTTGAAGGCGGTGGACGTTCCGCAATGGCGGGCCTTCGACGGTCTGCTTCACTTTCCGCCGTTGACTCCGTTCTACTTGAGCGCCGAGGAGGATGCACGTTCGGCAGGTTACTTGCAGCCGGGCGACGTTCAAGCGACCCAGAACACGATCGCTGGGCTCCTGCGCGGGACCGGGCGCTATCGCGACTGGTTTCGCATCTCGCGCGGCGACGGCTCGGTGCAGTACGTCCGTGCGAGCGATGCGCCCACATGGGAGCGCTGGGATAAGCCGCTCGACCTGGTGCTGCCGACACCCGCCTATCAAGATGGCGATGACGTGCCCGACGAAGAGCTTGGGCCGGGTCTTCTCTCGGTGTCAGTCAGTGGCATCAGGGCGGTCCTGATCGGCGAGGCCAAGCAGGGCGGCTGGTATCGCATCGCGAGGGACTTTGCTCCGACCCTTTACGTGAAGAAGCAGAGCGTCCCGGATTGGACGCCGCTTCCCGACGGCACCGACCTCATGCAGCCGGTCGACGTGCGCGACGGGCCGAATCTGAAGCTCGCATCGCACCAGTTCGGTCCCGGCCGCTTCTTCACCGATCCGAGAAAGGCTGACGTCAGCGGCGTCACCTGGTTCCGCTTCTCCACGCAGACGGGCGACGTCTTCTTTCCGGCCGACGGTAACGCCGGAAAGCTTGCCGCGTGGCGGTCCGTCAAAGGCTGCCTCTGGGGCGTCGCCAACGGAACCGCCTATGCCGACCCGTTCAAATCGGCGAGCTCGGGAAGCGTCATGAAGGACGTGGCGGTGAGCCGCGGGAGGCCGGTTCAGTCGGGCGCGTTCGCCGGCGAAAGCTGGTTCCGCTACCAAACGAGCGGAAGCGGCGACGCGCTGTTGGAATACCGCTACATCCAGGCAAGCCTCGTCGAGTTGCAGCCCTGCTGAACACCCTGTTCCCGTGGGCTGCGACCCGTCTTTGGATCGCGGCGCCGGCCCCTTCCAAAGGCTTCTGGATCACCGCAGAACTATCGGACGCTGATCATGTTGTTCATCCAGACCGGCTTGGTTAGGTGTTTAGTCCCGGCATTTGATCCGTCCTCCTCGCTGCCAAAAGGCATACATCAGGGCGGACCACTTCAATGGGGAGGATCAGTGCGGGCGCCGCGTCAGCACCGAACGGATTGCGGCTCCACACAACCAAAGCGCGACCAGCCCTGGCGAGGTCACCCAATTCGCTTGGGTCGCCGGAATGCTACGACCTCCGCGGCATTTTCACCCGCAAGGCCGGAAGCAATTCTGTCACACACTTGCTCTCCGAGGGAGGAGAGCGAGAAATCGACGCGACCCATCGTTCATGGTCGCAGTCCAACCCAAAGGAGTAGCTTAGAATAGTGTAGAGCAGAGAAGGTGGCAGTATTAGATAGTAATATGGAAGTTCTGATTCCTAATCTGAGGGTCGTGGGTTCGAATCCCGCCGGGGTCGCCAATAACGTCAAAATCCTTAGACGGGCATTCCCTGCTTGATCGGCTGTGCGGCGGGGCCTTCCGAATCGAAAATCTCGGCTGATTGCAGAAGAGCGTTCAGGTCGCGTCTATCCTGCTCTCCAAGATCGACGAGAGGCGCGCGCACCGGGCCCGCAGGGCGGCCGATGCCGGCAAGCCCGGCCTTCACGATGCTGACCGCATAGCCTTTGCGCCGGCTGCGGATGCCGATGTAGGGGAGAACGAAATCGTGCAGCCCGCGGCGAACCACGGCGTCGTCCCCATCGTGAACGGCGCGATAGAAGTTGAGCGCAAAGCGCGGCAGAAAGTTGAAGATCGCGGAGGAGTAGTTGGAGACGCCGGCCGCGTGATAGGGGGCGGCATAGGTCTCATGCGTCGGCATTCCGCCGACATAAAAGAGGCGGCTTCCCATGCGGTCGCGGATGCGCACGAGGAGCTCGATGTCGCCGACGCCGTCCTTGTAGCCGACGAGATTTGCGTGCCTGTCGCAGAGGCGCGCGAGGGGATCGGGCCCGAGGATGGAATTGTCACGGTTGTAGACGATCACGCCGAGGCTCGTCGCCTTGCAGACCGCCGCGACGTGGGCCTCGATTCCCGCCTGCTCGGCGGCGACGAGATAGTGCGGCAAAAGCAGGATGGCGGAAGCGCCGGCGCGCTCCGCGGCGCGCGCGAATTCCTTCGCGAGGCTCGTCCCGTAGCCGCATCCGGCAATGACCGGCACGCGCCCGCGCGCCTCGGAGACTGCGGCCCCGACGACCTGCTCAAATTCCTCCAGACCGAGCGAGAAGAATTCTCCGGTGCCGCCTGCGGCGAACAGTACCGCCGGCCCGAAGCCGAGCAGCCAGTTGATGTGCTCGCGGTATCCGCTCTCGTCGAATGAATAGTCTGCATTGAAATGCGTGACCGGAAATGTCAGCAGGCCGCTCCCGATCGCGGTGGACAATTTCGAATGCGCGTCAGCCATGTGCTTGCGTCCTGTCTGCCAAAGTCTCTTCAGGTAAATCCGTAGAGCGCTGCCGGATTGTCCACGAGCACGGCGTTCCGCTCCTTCTCGTCGGGTATCCAGTCGAGAAGGACGTCGAGCAGCATCGCGTCGTCGGGAAGCGGTTCCTTGACCGATACGTGCGGCCAGTTCGACGCCCACAGCATGCGCTCCGGCGCCACCTTCGCGGCGGCCTTGGCGAGCGCACCGACGTCGGCGAAAAGCGGAGGACCGGCTTTCGAGACCTCGTATGGCGCTGAAAGCTTCAGCCAGCACCGGCCGTTCTCAAGCAGCCTGACCAGCGCGCGGAACCCGGGGTGGTCGACAGTGACCGGTTCGAGGAACTTGCCCACATGGTCGATGACGAGCGTGCCCGGCCATCGCCGCAGTTCCTGCTCGCGCTCATGCAGCAGCCGGCCGTCCATCTGCAGTTGGACGTGCCAGCCGAACGGCTGCAGGCGCTGCGCAAGCGGTTGCAGATCCTCCCACCGAAGAATCCCTCCCGGCAGCATGTGGAAGCGCGCGCCGCAAACGCCCGCCCGGGTGAGCCGCTCGATCTCACGATCCGTCACCGACGGGTCGACCGTCGCAACGCCCTTGGCGTCCGGTGCAAGAGCGGCGATCGCCGCGGTCAGAACGCTGTTGTCGGTGCCGTAAAGGTTCGGCTGCACGACCACGGCGCGGCGCGTGCCAAGGCGGTCGCGAAGAGCCTTGTACAACTCCACCGTCGCCCAATCCGGCCCCGGCAACGCTCCTGCGCTGATCGGCGCGCCGCGATCGTAGATGTGGATGTGGGTGTCACAGGAACCCGGGGGCGGCTTCAGCCGCGGCGCCATTGACAATTCCTGTCCTCCTCGGGCGGATCGCCCGAACAACGATCGCTTCGGCCGCCGGCTCAAAGGCGAGCCTCAGTCGGCAACAGCCAGTCATCGTATGACATGACTAGTCGCAATGCAAGTGAAGCGCGCGGATGTTCGCGCTCGGGCGCGGCGAGAAATTCAAAAGCTGGTGAGATCGACCGAGTACCGCGCAGCGCCGGGACGCGGCGCGCTTTTGCTCTTCCTAGCTCAGGCCAAGCCGCTTCTCGGCGTTGGCGATGTGGTGGCTCATGGCCTTTCGCGCCGCGGTGCCGCTGCCTCGCCGTATCGCTTTCAGGATCGCCTCATGCTCTCGATAGGTGACCGAAGCGCTGCGGTCCGGATCGCGGTTGCGGCGTGTCGCGATGATGCTCTCGCGGATCTGGAAGGAGATGAAGCGGATAAAGGCGACAATGAAGGTGTTGCCGGTGGCCTGGGCGATCGCCAGGTGGAAGTCGAGATCGGCGTCCACGGACTCCGCGGCGGAACCGGGCACCTGGCGGAGATGCTTAAGGGCGGCGTCGAGCGCCCGCAGTGCTTTTTCGTCACGTCGCTCGGCGGCCATGCCGGCCGTGTTGATCTCGATCATCGCGCGAAGCTCGAAGAGATTCTTGAAGAGCGACCTGTCGGCCAGCGACTCCGTGTCGATCCGCAAAGTGTGCGGCTGCCTGGCATCGGCGACGAAGACGCCGGCCCCCTGTTTCGACCGGACGATCCCTTCGCTGCGCAGCCGCGCGACCGCCTCGCGCACGACGGTGCGGCTCACGCCGAAGAGCTCGGCGAGTTCCGGCTCGGTCGGGAGCCTGTCTCCCGGCTTCAGCCGGCCGCTGATGATCTCCCTCGAGATATTCGCCGCGACGCGCGCGGGGAGGCGCACCGTCGGATCTATTTGCCGAGCCCTTAATGCCATCCAGCTCACCTGCCTGAGCCCAAGACCTGAGCCCAAGAATTGTACCCGAAGCGCAAGTATCGCAGTCTAAGGGTCATCATAGCAATTGTAGAACGGCGGCCGCGCTTAACTGATCGAAGGCTGCGCACGATTGCAACCATATGACCGTCAGACGGTCATAGCCGCTGGAGCACCTCGGGATTGACCACGAGCCTCGGATCGAGCCTGCCATCGAGGCCGGCAAGCACGTTCTCCGCCGCCGCGACGCCGAGCCGAGCCGAAGATTCCCGCGTCAGGCCGGCGATGTGGGGGCTGAGGATCACTTTTTCGGACGCGAGGAGCGGATTGTCGCGTCTCGGAGGCTCGTCGTTGAAGACATCGATGCCGGCGCCGCGAATGCGGCCCGCTGCAAGCGCATCGGCAAGCGCCGCCTCGTCGACCAGCCCACCCCGCGCAGTGTTGATGAGAAACGCCGTCGGCTTCATCCGCGCAAGCTCAGCCGCGCCGATCATGTTCTCAGTCTCGGCGGATCGCGGCACATGAATCGATACGATGTCAGCGTCGGAGAGGCTCGTCCGCCAGTCGTCGGTCTTGGTGACGCCGAGGGCCGCCGCATCCGAGCGGCTCACATAGGGATCATAGGCGAGCACGCGCATCTTGAACGCCAGCGCGAGCGAGGCGACGGCGCGCCCGATGCGGCCGAACCCGATCAACAGCAGAGTGCGCTCCGCCAGCTCGAGCGCCTCGAGCTTGTCGCGCTCCGCCCACGCGCCGGTGCGAACCGAGCGGTCGTTGACGATCGCGTTGCGCGCGAGCGACAACATGAGGAAGAAGACATGCTCCGCCACCGCTTCCGAGTTGAGATTGCCGACCAGCGCAAGAGCAATGCCCTTGCGCGTCAGCGCCGCGACCGGGATGTTGTCGTAGCCGACGCCGTGACGCGATACGACCTTCAGCCGGTCGGCCGCCTCGACGGCCTCGACCGGCAAGGGTGCGGTGCGGATCAGCAACGCGTCGGCGCCGGAGAGGTACTGGGCGAAGCTGTTCTTGCTGTCATCCGGCATCTCGGTGACTTCGACGCCCGGACGCGACCGCAGCAAGTCGATCCCGCTCTTGTGAATGGAGCCCGATATCAAGACGCGCGGCATGGTACGATCCCGAGATTGCTGATCCGAAGCTTGGCCGTCATGCGAAGCTTATGAACTGAATTCCGGCTTTTGTCCCCGGCGCTCCGCAAGCCTGTTCCCATGCCGTCCGCCGCTCAGTTGAGCCGCGCCGGCGCGGCCGCCTCGGGCAGCACCATGTAGACGCTCTTGAACTCGCTGTATTCGTCGAACCCGTTCTGGCCGATCTCTCGGCCGCTGCCGCTTTGCTTGTAACCGCCGATCGGCATCTCCGGCCCGCCCTCGGCGAAGCCGTTGATCCAGGTTCGCCCGGCACGAATCCCGCGGATCGTTCTCAGCGCGCGGCCGATGTCGCGCGTCCAGACGCCGGCCGAAAGCCCATAGATCGTGTCGTTGGCCATGCGCACGGCCTCCTCCGCCGTGTCGAACGGCAGCACGGCGAGCACCGGGCCGAAGATTTCGTCGCGCACGATCGACATGGAAGGCTGCGCTCCGGCAAAGATGGTCGGCGCGTAGAAGAGCCCGCCGGTCGTCCCCAAGCGGTTCCCGCCGGTCACGAGCTCGGCGCCCGCTTCGATGCCGGCCGCGACATAGGTCTCGACCTTTTCCAGATGGAGCGGCGAGATCAGGGCGCCGACATTGGTGCGCTCGTCGAACGTATCGCCGACGGTGATGGCCTGGGCGCGGCGCCGCAGCATGTCGAGGAGGCGGTCCGCCGCCTGCCGCTCGACGATGAGACGGCTGCCGGCGATGCAGGTCTGTCCGCAATTGTCGAAGATGCTGCCTGCTATCTTGGCCGCGGCAGCGTCGAGATCGGCGTCGGCAAAGACCACTTGCGGCCCCTTGCCGCCGAGCTCCAACCCGACGCGCTTGATCGTCGCGCCCGCCTTTTCCGCCACCAGGCGTCCGACGCGCAGCGAGCCGGTGAAGGCGATCATGTCGACGCCGGCGTGCTCCGCGAGCGTCTGCCCGGCGGGGTCGCCGAGCCCGGTGACCACATTGAAGACGCCGTCGGGCATGCCGGCTTCCCGCGCAAATTCGGCAAGCCTGATCGTGGCGCCTGACGTGAACTCGCTCGGCTTGACGACGACGGTGCAGCCGGTCGCGAGCGCCCAGGGCAGCCGCTCGCAGGCGATGATCAGCGGATAGTTCCAGGGGGTGATCACGCCGACGACGCCGATCGGCTCGCGCAGCACGATACCAAGCGCATTCGGCCCGTACTGGTCGTGGGTCGAGCCCTCAAGACAGCGCGACGCGCCCGCCGCGAAGGACCAGCAGTCCGCGGCGTAGCCGACTTCCCCGCGGGCGCCTGCGAGCGTCTTGCCGATTTCGAGCGACTCGATCGTCGCGATCTCCTCGCGGTTTTCCAGGAGCAGCTCGCCGACCCTGGCGATGATGCGCGCGCGCTCGGCGCCCGGCATGCGCGGCCACGGCCCGTCGTCGAAGGCTTTCCGCGCCGCGGAAATGGCCGCCTCGACGTCGGCGACGCCGGCCTTCGGCCATTCTCCGACCGTGATCCCCGGCCAGACCGGGCTTTCGCGCTTGAACGTCTCGCCCGACAAGGCGTCGCGGCTCTTTCCGCCGATCAGCATCTTGTAGCGGCGCGGCTCAAGCAGCCGTGCGTCGTCGCGACGCGGCTCGATGAATGCGACACCCATGGTTTCCTCCTCAGTCTCAGTCGTTCGGTCGGTCTCTAATGTCATCATATGACAGGATGAGAGTGCGTTCCAGTCCCGGACTGAATTGTCGCGTCGCGATCTCGCGGCATCGCTGCCGACGACCCGCGAACGGCAAATCTCTGTGAACGATCCCCGTTCACGTCATCCGTTCTTTGCAATCATCATATGACCATGCTACCATATGTGTTGGCGAGTGGGAAAAGACGCCGCGTTGGAGGAGCGCTGCAGCTCCGAACGAGGGATTTTCTCAACCCGCCGCAAGAGCAAGCCGAAGGGAAGCGCGGGGCGCGATGCCGCCTGGGCTTCCGCACCAGGCGACAAAGGGAGGATATCTGGATGACGGACGTCACATGGAATTTGTCAAGGCGCCGCTTTCTGACTGCCACTAGCGGGCTTGCGGCCTCGGCGCTCATCGGCGGACTTCCGCGGAGCGCGCGCGCCGCGGACATGCCGCACTTCGTGACCTCGATCCGCTCGCTTACCAATCCGTATCACGCGGTGTGGAAGGACGGCGCCGACGCTTTTGCCAAGGCCATGGGCGCGGAATCGACCGTGCTCGTGACGGAAGGCAACAGCGAAAAGGGCATCTCGGACATTCGCGCGATCATCGCCAGCACCGGCGGAAAGATGATCCTCAACGTTGATCCGAACGATACCCCCGACGCGCGGCCGATCGTCGAGGAGTGCAACAAGGCGGGCGTCTACGTGGTCACCCACTGGAACAAGCCGGCGGATCTGCATCCGTGGGATTTCAATCCCTACTACGTCGATCACATCGAGTTCGACGGCCTCTGGTCGGGTGTGGCGACCGCGGAGCTGCTGTTCAAGGCGATGGGCGGGAAGGGCGGCTTCATCGCGCTCGGCGGCGTCGCGTCGCAGACCGCGGCGATCCTGCGCACGAAGGGGCTCAAGGATACCATCGCCAAGAACCCGGACATCAAGATGCTGGACTTCCAGGAAGCGCACTGGAACTCCAACGAGGCCTACGACCTCACCTCCTCGATGCTTTCCCGCTTCGGCGACGACATCAAGGGCATCTGGGCGATGAACGACAACATGGCGATCGGCGCGTTGGAGGCGCTGCGCAATGAGGGGCTCGCTGGCAAGATTCCGATCACCGGTATCGATGGGGCGAAGGCCGCCGTCGAAGGGGTGAAGGCGGGCGAGCTTACCTGCACGATCTCCTGGGATCCGTTCTGGTCGGGGGCGATGGGCCTTTCGATCGCCTATCACGCCCAGCAGGGCAAGTTCGATCCGGCCAAGGAGCCGAGGTCGCACCGGGAGTTGTTCGGCACCGGCATCCTCGTCACCGCCGACAACGTCGCCGAGTTCTACAAGAACAACGTCGAGTTGCAGCCGAAGCTCGACTATGATGACCTTTGGGGCCGGGTGACCGGGCAAATCCCCAGCTGATCCGTCTGCCGCGGCAGGCGGTTGGAATCGCGGCCGGCGACCGCAAGAATTGGTTGCCGGTCGTCGGGACCGCCATCTCCGCTGGAACGCGCGTCAGCGGCCTTCGAAGGGGAGGAGGCATCATATTCGTGCAGTCACGAGTTGCATCCGTGGAGGACCGGCGTCACCTGTCTTCCGGGCAAGTCTCGGCCGGCGCCACACAGGGCGGATTTCGCGGCGGGATCGGCAAGCGCCTCGCACCGTGGGCGCCGCTGCTGGTGCTGATCGGGCTCTCGCTCGCGATCGGGCTCTCCAACCCGGTCTTCTTCCAAACCAACAACTTCATCCGCCTGGCAAATGCCTCGGCGGTGCCGTTGGTGGTGGCGAGCGGCCTGACCTTCATCATCATATTGGGCGCGATCGACCTGTCGGTCGAGGGAACGCTGGCGATCAGCGCCTCTGTCGTCGCGCTTCTGGTCGTCAACGACACCAATAACAATGCCTTCGGCCCGATCGCCGCTGTTCTTGCGATTTGCGTCGGCGCGGGGATCGGGCTCATCAACGGGCTCGTTCACGTCAAGCTGCGCATCCCCTCGTTCATGACGACGCTTGGCATGTGGTTCGTCGGCGCCGGCCTCGCGACGGTCTTTCTCGGCGGCGGTCAGGTGCGCGTGCTGGACCAGGGGATACGCAGCATCGCCTTGACCCGCCTGCTCAACATCCCGCTGCCGGTTTGGATCGCGCTCGGCGTCATGCTGCTGGCGTTGGGCGTCGAGCGCTACACGCGCTTCGGCCGCCACGTGCGGGCGATCGGCGGCGCGGAGGATCTCGCGGCGCTCTCCGGCATCAATGTCGGGCGCGTCAAGATCGCAGCGTTCACGCTCGCGGGGCTGGCGTTCGGAATCGGCGGCGTGCTGACCGTCGCGCAGCTCGGGGTCGCGACCGCGGAGGTCGGAAACGGCCGGCTTTTCAGCGCGGTGACGGCGGTCGTCGTGGGCGGAACGGCGCTGACGGGCGGGCAGGGCGGTATCCTCAACACCCTGGTCGGCGTCGCGATCGTGGCGGTCCTCAACAACGGCATGGTCCTGCTCGGCGTGCCGCCGACGGTACAGCAGGGCGTCCTCGGGCTCCTGATCATCGTCGCGGTTGCGCTGTCGCTCGATCGCGCTCGCCTGGTCATCGTCAAGTAGGCGCCCGATGCTCTCCACCCGCAACCTCAGTAAGGACTTCGTCGGCGTCCAGGCGCTGAAAGACGTCAGCATCGACATCGGGCTGAACGAGGTTGTCGGGCTCGTCGGCGAAAATGGCGCCGGGAAATCGACGCTGATGCGCCTTTTGGCGGGCGTCTATCGCCCGACCTCCGGCGAGATCATTCTCGATGAGCGTCCGCTCCAGCTCCGCAGCCCGCGCGAGGCCAACGACCACGGCATCGGGATGGTCTTTCAGGAGCAGTCGCTGCTCCTCAATCTGACCGTCGCGGAGAACATCTTTCTCGGTCGCGAGGACGCCTTCTGCCGCGGTGGGGTGATCAATTGGCGCAAGCTGAACGCCGCCGCCCGTGCGCAGCTCGAGAAAGTCGAGGTTGACATCGAGCCGCGCCGCCTCGCCTCCGAGCTGAGCTTCGCGGCGCGCCAGATGGTGGAGCTTGCCAAGGCGCTGGCGCTTGAGGAGATGATCGACCGGCATTGCATCATCCTTCTCGACGAGCCGACCTCGGTGCTCGAGCAGAAGGAGATCGACCTTCTCTTCGACCGCGTGCGCGCGCTGAAGCGGCGCGCCAGCATCGTCTTCGTCTCGCATCGGCTCGATGAGGTGCTGGAGCTCTCGGACCGCGTCTACGTCATGAAGGACGGTGAGGTCGTCGCCAACCTTGACGCCGCCGGCAGCTCGGTGACCGAGCTCCACCAGCTCATGGTGGGGCGCAAGCTCAACGCGGAATATTATCGTCAATCGCGCCAGGCGGCGTGTTCCGGCGACGTGGTCTTGGAGGCGGAAAACCTCGGCGCGCCTGGGTACCGCAAGGTCGACTTTAAGCTCCACCGCGGCGAAGTCCTTGGAATTGCAGGGGTGATCGGATCGGGGCGGGAGGCGCTGTCGCGCACGCTCTTCGGCATGCATCCGCAAAGTTCGGGCGTTCTGCGTCTCGACGGGAAGCCCATTCGTCTCCGCTCGCCGACCGACGCGGTCGAAGCCGGGATCGGCTACATCCCGCGTGAGCGCAGGGTCGAAGGACTGGTCCTCTTCCTGTCCGTGATTTCCAACATGACGCTGGCGCGGCTGCCCTTGGTTCCGGCCTTGGGGGTCATCGAGTATTCGACCGAACGGAAGATCGGCCGCCGCTGGATCGAAAGGCTCAGGATCCGAACCTCGTCGGCGGAGGCGCTCTGCGTCAATCTGAGCGGCGGCAATCAGCAGAAAGTGGTGTTGACGAAGTGGCTGAACGCCGGCTCGCGCATCCTGATCCTCGATCACCCGACCCGCGGGCTCGACGTCGGCGCGAAGGAGGACGTCTACGAGCTTATTCGCGATTTGTCGGCGGAAGGGGTGTCGATCGTCCTCACGTCCGACACGCTGGAGGAGACCATCGGCTTGAGCCACCGCATCCTGGTCATGCGCGACGGCGAGATCACCGCCCGCTTCGAAGCGCCGCCGTCGGCAAAGCCCACGCAGCTCAGTCTCGTGTCGCACATGGTCTGATCGCAGGAAAGGAAGACATTGTCCGAGATCGCCGACAATTCGGCCGCAAGGCGTCTGACGAGCCAGGCTCGCCGTCTCTATCGCGCGGCGCCGGCGCTGATCCTCGTCTTGCTGGTGGTCGCCATCGGTCTCGCCAATCCGGTGGTGATCTCGCTCGACACGCTGATCATCGTGCTCGCCGACACCGCGGTGCTTTTCGTGCTCGCGGCCGGCGTGACTTTCGTGATCATGCTCGGGGGGATCGATCTATCCATCCAGGCGGTCGGCTCGCTTGCCAGCGTCGTCATCGCCGAAACCATTGGCCATCTCGGATTTTGGAGCCTGCCGATCGCGATTCTCGTCGGCACGGGCTGCGGCATCATCAGCGGCGTCGTGCATGTCTATCTCCGCATCCCTTCCTTCATCGCGACGCTCGCGACGAGCGGCGTCTATGTCGCGGCGGCGCTGGTCATCTCCGGCAGCCGCGCGGTCACGCTCAACGAACAAGACCGCGGCGTCGTCGAATGGATTCACGGCACGACGCTTGGCATCCCATCGGTGATCTTCCTCGGAGCGGCGATCGCGATCGTCAGCATGCTGATCCAGCGCTACACCGTGTTCGGACGCTACAGCAAGGCGATCGGTGCCGGCGAACAGGCCGCGCTTGCCTCCGGCGTCCGGGTCAAGCGACACAAGATCATCGCCTTTGCCTTGTCCGGGAGCTTCGCGGCGTTCGCCGGGGTCATATTGACGGCGCGCATGTCGAGCGGCTCGCCGGAGCTTGCCAATCAACTGCTCCTTCCGGCGATCGCCGCCGTCATCGTCGGCGGCACGGCGATCACCGGCGGCGTCGGCAGCGTCGGACGAACCCTCGTCGGCGCGCTGATCGTCTCGCTGGTGCGGATCGGGATGACGTTCGTCGGCATCGACGTTTTCGCCCAGCAGATCGTCTTCGGCGTGGTCCTGATGCTCGCCGTCGCGGTCACCATCGACCGCAGCAAGATCCCGATCGTCAAATGACCGGCCGATCCAGGAGATCACTCCCGTAAAGCGATGTGAAGTCGCGCCCGGCGAGGCGCGTTGCGAGGGTGAGGCAATCCTGGGGGCGCGCTATCCGGATTTGCGCTTCAGCGCGGCAATCGCCGCGTGATGATCGACGACCTCGCCGCGCGCCGGATAATTCTCCCTTTCCACGACGTCGAGGGCCTTGATCACCTCGCCCATGTTCGGGCGTGTGAAGGGCATCGTCTGCACGGAAGCGAAGTAGAGCGTTCCGTCGGGCCGCACCAGGAACATCCCCGGCTCGGAGAAGAGCGGCGGCTCGACGACGCCGGTCGGCGTTGGATTCTCGTTGCGTTGCGCGGAAATGAACAGCCCCCAATCCCGAGCGCTGTCCAAGCTCAGCGAGTATCCGACCTTGAGCCGATCGAGTTGCCATCGCTCGACAGCCATTCGCGCGCGCTCTTCCGCATCGGAGGAAATCGCGATCGCCTCGACGCCGCGCTCCTTGAAAGCGTCGAGGCGCCGCTGCACGTCGGGCAGGTAGGAGCCGCAGATGGGGCAATGGAAGCCCCGGTAGAAGATGATCAGACTGAACTTCGGCGGATGCTGGTCTGCAAGCTGCCACGGCGCGCCGTCGACGAGGACCTCAAGGGGAGGGACGGTCTGCCGGGGAATGAGCGGCTGAAAGGATTTCATTGTGGGCTTCTCTTCAACGAAAGCGGGTGGGCGGGGAGCGGTCGCGACTACCAGACGCCGGTGTTCGCCATCGAAGCCCATGGTTCCTTGGTGGGCAATGACCCATCCTTCTGGATAAGCTCGATGGAGACCTGATCGGGCGTTCGGATGAACGCCATGTGCCCGTCGCGCGGCGGCCGGTTGATCGTGATGCCGTCCTTCATCAATCGCGCGCAGAGGTCGTAGATGTCGTCCACCTCGAAAGCGAGATGACCGAAATTGCGTCCACCCGTGTAGACCTCCGGGTCCCAGTTGAAGGTGAGCTCGATCGGCGTCTTCTCATCGCCTTCGGCGGCGACGAAGACGATCGTGTAGCGCGCCTTCTCGTTGGTGACGCGCCGCGTTTCACGCAGCCCAAGCTTTCCGAAGAACGCGATCGACTGATCGAGATCGGAAACGCGGATCATCGTATGGAGATATTTGGCGCCCACGTCCTCGTCTCCTCGCGGTCAAGCATCTAAGCGGCCGCTCTCGTGCCCGGAGCGGCGGTTCGAAGAGCATCATATGACATGATGAGTGTCAAGCTTGCACGGGCCTAAGCCGCGCCAGTCGCGTGGCCTGCGCCTCGTTCACGCAGCCCGGCGGTGCGCGGCCGGCGAGGATCGCGGCGCACTGCTCGACCGTTTCAAGCGCCTGATGCGCGATCGACTGGGGTGTCAGGGCGGCGATGTGCGGAGTCGCGATGACGCGCGGATGCGAGGCGAGGCGGGGGGTCGGCATTTGGTCGGGCGCGCGGCCAACGTCGAGCGCGGCGCCGGAAATGCGCCCCTCCGCCAGCGCCGCCTCGAGAGCGGCATCATCGACCAGCTCGCCGCGCGAGGCGTTGATGAAATAGGCGCCCGGCTTCATCTGGCCAAAAGCGCGCGCGTCGATCAGATTCTCGGTCGCGGCGTTGGCGACGGCGAGGCAGACGACGAAATCGGCCGTCTGCAGCAGGGTCGCAAGGTCGACTCTCTCGATGCCGGGCGGCATTGCCTCGACGTTCGGGTCGGAGGCGATGACCCGCATGCCGAGCGCCTGCGCAAGCTCGCCGAGATAGCGGCCGATGGCGCCGAAGCCGATGATGCCGATCGTGCTCCCCTTGAGCTGCCGCCCCATCTGGACCTGCGGACGGTTTCCGCTCCGGTATGCGATGACGGTATCGACCAGGTTTCGCGCGAGCGCGATCATCGTGCCGATGATCAGCTCGGAAACCGCTGCCATGAATCCGGGGCTCGCGTGCGTCACGAGCACGCCGTTGCGTGATGCTGCGGCGATGTCGATGTTGCGGATGTCGACCGCCACGCGGACGAAGGCGACCAGATCGGGCATCGCATCGAAGATTTCCGCCGGCCCTGCGGTCTGGCGGTCGGATACGATGATCGCGCAGTCGCTCGCCAGCGCGACAAGCTGCGCCGGCGTCAGCGGAGCGTCGGTCTCGTTCAGACGGACGGTCGCGAGGCGGCGCAAGCCGGCAAGAGCCGCCTCGCCGTAATAGTTCGTCCGAGCCGAATTGGATGCGGCAAGAAGCAACGTCGGCAAGTCCGCAATCCTTTGTTTGTGTCAGTGCGTTTCATCATATGACATGACTACGATAATGACAATTCGCCGCACGCGTCAGGCGGCGATGCGCCAGCCGGATGAAGCGAGGTCTGGCGCCCCG
Source organism: uncultured Alphaproteobacteria bacterium (assembly GCA_963750115.1). Classification (GTDB taxonomy): domain Bacteria; phylum Pseudomonadota; class Alphaproteobacteria; order Rhizobiales; family Afifellaceae; genus DASWJZ01. Next base: position 367,840 of record CAVVPM010000003.1, read on the forward strand.
GGCCGCATCGGCGGCGGCCTCAGCAAAGCGCGTGACCGTCGCCGCGCGGCGCTCGAATTCGCGTCGAATGAATGCGCTCGTTCTTGCGGAGCGAATCTTCTGGTGATAGTATGACCATGTCAATCACACGACACGACGCCAATCGAATGGGAGGGCGCTTCAATGAAAGGTGTGAGTCTTGGCGGGGCATTGCTCGCCACGGCACTGTGCGGGGTGCCGATACATACCGCCGCCGCCGAAGACAACGTGGTCAAGATCGGAGTGGTCGGGGCCGAATCGGGTGGCTTCGTATCCGCCGGCAATACGATCGGGGCCGCGGTCAAGCTTGCCGTCAAGGAAATCAACGACGCCGGCGGTTTCAAGGTCGGCGACAAGACTTACAAGCTTGAAGCCTATTATCGGGACGACCGCACCAACATCGACACCGCCATCGCGGCGGCGCGCGAGCTGGTGAACGACGTCGGCGTCTCGGCCATTTGGGGCACCGAGTCGCATGACTTCTCGGTCGCCATGACCAAGATCACCGGCCCGGCGAAGGTGCTCCAGTTCACCGGTAACAGCTCGCTCGGCGGGCTCCTCGATGACGCGTCGGTGGCTCCCGGCGGTCCCGAGCACTATGCTTTCCAGACCGAGCCGCAGGAGTTCGAGCGAAGCGGCAGCACCGCCAACGGCGTGTTCAAGCTGCTCCCTCCGCTCATGGATCCGAAGCCGACGAAGTCGGTCATCCTCGTCGCCGACGACCTCGGCGGCCAGTACCTGACGAAGCACTACGTCCTGGCGCTGCAGTCGCATGGCCAGACGGTCGACCGCATCTTCTATCCGCCGGACACGACCGACTTCACGGCGCTTCTGACCCGCATCAAGGGTGAAAAGCCCGACATCGTCCACATTTGGTACAACCCTGACGAGACGCTGGTCGCGCTCCCGCAGGCGATCCAGCTCAACGTCGCGCCTGCCTATTTCGTGATCGGCGTCGATCCTGGGGTCTGGAAGGATCGCAAGCTGACCGCGCCTGTCCCGGTGACGATCAGCTGCATTGCGCTCTGCTGGGGCCAGCCGCCCTCGCAGAAAGTGACGGACTACTTCAACCGCTACTTCGGCCTCGGCGCGCAGAAGGGGCCGCAGGCTTCCGTCTCGCTCCTCTACTATGACTACGTTCACTGGTACGTCGAAGCGCTTCAAGCGGTCGGCAAGGTCGATGATCCTGACGCGGTTGTGGATTACCTGCTCAAGTCGAAGCACGACGGCGTGCTGGCGCAGGTGCCGCTGCAGTTCAATGCGCACCATCAGGTGATACACGTCGCCACCGAGGTGTGCCTCGTCAAGCCGAACACTTCGGACAGCTTCGACTGCGCTCTCGAGCAGCCGCCGGCAACTCCTCCCCCCGGCGACCCAGGCGGCTAGCGCTGCGAGCCGCTTGACGGCGGGAAACGGGGTCTCGTTTTCGGGAGAGCTCCGTTTCCCGCCCAAGCTGTTTCCTCTATCGTTTTCACCGGGCTACGCTGCCTTTTGCAGGCACCCTCTACTGCGTTGCGGCGTAGAGGGATCGTGGTGGGATAGTGATGGAAATATTCATTCAGCAGCTCGTGAACAGCCTGTCGCTCGCCAGCGTCATTATTCTGATCGGCATTGGGATCACGATTATATTTGGGCTGACCGGCATCATTAATTTCGCCCACGGGGAATTCCTCATGGTCGGCGGGATGGTGACCTGGGCGCTGGTCAGTCACGGGGTCAATTTCGTTTTCGCGCTGCTTGCGGCGGCTTCGGCCGTCGCCGCCCTCGGCTTCGCGCTTGAGCGCGGCATCTTTCGCTTCACCCTGGCGCGACCGATGAACGGCTTCATCGTCTCGCTCGGCCTGATCGTGCTCTTGCAGCATGTCGTCATTCGCATCTGGAACTCGCAGCAAAAGAGCATCTCCGACCCCGTCGGCATCGTCTGGGAGGTCGGCGGCGTCCGCATCATCGCGATGCGCGTCGTGGTCGTGGCGGTGACCGCGACCGCGGTCGCGCTGACTTTCTTCGCCATCTCGCGCAGCCGTTACGGCCTCGCCCTCCGCGCCAGCGTCGCCGACCAGGAGACCGCGGCTTTGATGGGAATTCCGGTTCGCCGCTACGTCACCGCGGTGTTTGCCTACGGCAGTTTTCTTGCCGGGCTCGGCGGCGCCATGCTGATCGCGCTCTTCCCGATCACGCCGTTCGTCGGCAGTGTCATCGTGGTCAAGGGGTTTGCGGTCGCGCTGATCGGTGGCTTGGGCAACGTGGCGGGCGCGGTGATCGCGGGTCTGATTCTCGGCCTCGTCGACGGCCTCAGCGCCGGCTACGGGAGTCCCGAATGGACCGACGCCTATTCGTTCGCGATGATGATTCTCATTCTCCTCCTGCGGCCGCAGGGCCTGCTCGGCGGGACGGAGGGGCCGCGCAGTGTCTAGCGAGGCGGCGGGGGAGACGAGTAGCCTGGCGCGCGTCGCCGTGCCGCTCGCCGTCGACAAGGCGCCGGCCACGCGACTGGCGGTGGAGCGGCTCATCGTTGCCGCCGTCATCACGGTCGGCTTGTTGGCGATACCGTGGTTGGCGCCGAGCTACCGCTTCCTCTCGGTCGCAATATCGACGGGCACCGCGGCGATCACGCTTTACGGTCTCAGCGTGCTCTTCGGGCAGGCGGGGATTCTCTCGATCGGCCACGCCGCGCTGATGGGCGTCGGCGGCTACGCGGCGGCGATGCTCGCGGGGCGCTTTGGCTTCGGCTTCTGGACGGGGATGCCGTTCGCGATGGTCGCGTCGGCGCTGGTCGCGGGCTTTCTCGGCCTCTCCTCGCTGCGCGTCGCGGGGCACCACTTCATCATCATCACCTTTGCGTTCGGCTCCCTCTTCAGCATCGCGCTGACCAATGGCGGCGGCTTCACCGGCGGCGCGACCGGGCTCGACCTCGATCCCGTCGGCACGCTCTTCGGCGTCAACTTCGACAAGATTCACAACTATTACCTGCTCGTTGCAATCATTCTGCTGATCAGCATCCTGATCACCTATCTGATATCGATCTCCTCCTACGGGCGGACGCTGCGCGCGATCCGCGAGAACGAGCCGCTCGCGCAGGCCGTCGGCATCAACACGCGCATGCACAAGCTCGGCGCGTTCATGCTGAGCGGGCTTTTTGCCGGCATGGCCGGCATCCTTCAGGCCTATTATCTGCGCCACATCTCGCCGACGCTCTATGGTGCGTTTCCGAGCGTTTACCTCGCGCTGATGGTGATGGTGGGCGGCCCGCGCATGCTGTTCGGACCGCTCGCCGGCGCGACCATCGTCAATTTCCTGCCGGAGATTCTGAACCTCGATCCGGTGGATTCGCGCATCGCCTACGGCATCGGGCTGATCGCGGTGATCATGTTCCTGCCGGGCGGCGCCGTTGCCGGCGTCATGGACATCTACCGCTGGCTTTGGGCGCAGCGGCGGAAGACCGTGAGCGGAGGCAAGGCGTGAGCCCCATGCCGGGACTTGAGATCACGGGGCTGCGCAAGGCGTTCGGCGGCGTGGTCGCGCTCTCCGGAATCGATCTTTCGATCGCGCTCGACGAGATTCTCGGCATCGTCGGGCCGAACGGATCGGGCAAGACGACCTTGTTCAACGTCATCACCGGTGCGCTCGCCCCGACGTCGGGGGAGATCCGTTGGCTCGGCAGGGACATCACCGGCAAGCCGGCCTACGAAATCGCCCGCTTGGGGATCGCGCGGAGCTTCCAGCAGGCGATGGCGTTTCCGGATCTGCCGGTGCACGAGAATGTCAGCATCGCCTGGGAGCATGGCAGCCGCACGTCGCCCTCGCCGTGGAAATCGGCGGACGACCTTCTCGACTTCGTCGACCTCAGAGGCTTTCAGGCCGCGATGGCCGGGACGCTTCCTTTCGGCAGCCTGCGGAAACTCGGTATCGCGGTTGCGCTTGCGGCAAATCCCCGCTTGTTGCTTCTCGACGAGCCGGCGGCGGGGCTGAACGATACGGAGATGGAGCAGCTCGCCGCCCTCGTCGCGCGCATCCCTTCGCTCGGCATCGGCGTCTGCGTGATCGATCACGACATGGATCTGATCGTCTCTTTGTGCGGCAGGCTCGTGGTCCTCGATTTCGGCACCAAGATCGCCGAGGGGCCGCCGGAGAGCGTTCTCAACGATCCCAAGGTCCTCGAAGTCTATCTGGGGACCGAGCTATGACGCTGCTCGAGGTTCGTGCGCTCGACACCGCCTATGGCGCAATCGCGGTGAACCGCGGCGTGTCGCTCACTGTCGATGAAGGCGAGATCGTCACCATTCTCGGACCGAACGGCGCCGGCAAGACGACGCTGTTGCGTTCCGTCGCGGGCCTGCTCAGGTCGAGCGCCGGATCGATCCTGTTCCAAGGCGCGGAGGTTGCCGGAGAGGCGGCCGACATTCGGGCCAACCGCGGGATCGTGATGGTTCCGGAAGGGCGCCGCATCTTTGCTTCGTTGACCGTGCGCGAGAACCTCCTCCTCGGCGCCTATGCGCGCAAGGATCGCGATGTCGTCGCAACCGACATCGAGCGGATGGAGGCCTATTTCCCGATCCTTGCCGAGCGGCGCCATAAGAAGGGCAGTCAGCTCAGCGGCGGGCAGCAGCAGATGCTGGCTATTGCCAGGGGGCTGATGGCGCGGCCTCGTATTCTTCTCCTTGACGAGCCGTCGCTCGGTCTCTCGCCGTTGCTCGTCAAGGAGCTCCGCGAAGTGATCCTCGAGGTTCGCAACCGCTTCGAGGCGGCGGTGCTTCTCGTCGAGCAGAATGCAGGACTTGCCTTTGCGGTCGCCGACCGCGGCTATCTGATGAACAGCGGGCGGGTGGTCGCGAGCGGGTCCACGCATGAGCTGCGCGACGTCGGCCTCGTTCGCGAGCTCTATCTCGGCACCGGTCGCATTGAAGCGGCGCGGTCACGGCAGCCGGCCGCGGCAAAGCCGAATCCCGGCGCTGTGGCGCCGTAGACGACACTGCGGGGGAGCCGAGGAAGAATGCTTGAGCCGACGGATAACAGCGGGGTGGGCGCTGCCCGAGCGCGGCACGAGCGGCATCGTCCGAGCGGTCGACAATGAGTGAATTGGGCATGAACATCCGCCGCATCGGGCGCACGGCGCACCTGCCGGCGCAGGTCGCGAGCGAGATCGCGGCGCAGATCATCTCCGGTCGCATCAAGGCCGGCGAGCGGCTGCCGACGGAACCGGAACTGGCGAGCAGCTTCGGCGTCAGCCGCACCGTGGTGCGCGAGGCGATTGCCAGGCTCAAGAGCGAGGGCGTGGTTCGCTCGAAGCAAGGTGCCGGTGTCTTTGTCGTCGACGGCAGCCCGCAGCCGACGCTCAGGATCGACCGGGAGCTCCTGCACGATCGATCGTATTTCAAGAGTCTTTTCGAGCTTCGCGCCATGCTGGAGATCAATACCGCCGGCTTGGCGGCGGAGCGGCGCGACGAAGCTTCGATCGCCGCGATTGCGGCGGCGCTTCAGAATCTGAGCAAAGTTGCCGGCTCCGATCCGGCCTCGTTCGACGCCGACCTCGATTTCCACGGCGCGATCGCTCAGGCGACGGGCAACACCTTCATTGCCGCCTTCATTCGCTTCATTTCATCGCAGATCCGCGAGAGCATCGCGGCGACGCGGCGCCATTCCGATCCGGAGAAGAGCGCGAAGGCCACTTACGCCGAGCACACTGCGATCCTGGAGGCCATCCGCGCCGGCGATCCCGCGGGCGCCAAGCGCGCCATGCGCATCCATCTGGCCCACGCGATGGTCCGTCTCGGCGTCTAGGCGTGCGGCGGGACGTGCCGGCGGAGCACAGGGACGGCGGAGAATCACCCAATCCGGACATTGCCAATGCAAACTCGGCCGGGCAGAACCTATTCTGCGTGCCGGCTGACCGTCGGCGCGATCTGACCGCGACGCAACCCGGGACAAAGTCATGGGCCGCCGAATAGCCGATCCGCGCCCGACCACGGCGTTTACGCCCCTCGATCTCGACCGGGAGGGAAAGCAGGTCGGCTTCGTGATGATTCCGCATTCGCCGAATGACGATGCCTGGGGCGTGACGCGCATTCCGCTCGCGGTGATCAAGAACGGCAACGGACCGACCGTCGTCCTGGAAGGCGGCAACCACGGTGACGAATATGAAGGGCCGATCGTCATCTCAGAGCTGATCCGCGAGCTCACGCCGAGTGGAATCAACGGCCGCCTCATTCTGATGCCGGCCAACAATGTGCACGCAGCCGTCTCCGGGCAGCGCACCTCGCCCGTCGACGGGCTGAACTATAACCGCAGCTTTCCAGGCGATCCGCTTGGCACCATCACCGAGCAGATCGCGGCGTTCGTCAGCGACGAGATATTTCCTCGCGCAGATGCCTTCCTGGACCTCCACTCGGGAGGCTCCTCGTTGAACATCATCCCGAGCGCCATCATCGAGCCGACCGACGACCCCGAGCTCCACCGTCGCAATGTCGCTGCGGCGCGCGCGTTCGACGCCCCGCTGACGGTGGTGATCAGCAACCTCGGCGACCCGCGTACCGCGACGGCCGCGGCCTGCCGCGCGGGGCTTATCACGGCCGGCACCGAGATGGCCGGCGGCGGCACGGTGTCGCGTGAGGCGCTCGGCCTGTGCCGCCGAGGCGTGCGCAACGTGCTTGCGCATCTCGGCGTGCTTCCGCCCGGGGAGGCGGAACCGCCGCGTGGCGATGGTCGCGTGTTGGAGCTTCCCGGATCGAGCGCCTACGTCTTCGCGACGGTTGACGGGGTCTTTGAGCCGTTCCACGCCAACGGCGACGAGGTGCGCGCCGGCGAGCCCGCCGGACGCATCCACGTTCCCTGGGATCCTGCGCGGCTGCCGGAGACCTTAGCGTTCGGGGCGGATGGGATCGTCTACGGGCAGCGACAGCAGGGGCGAGTCCGGCCCGGCAATTGCTGCGTCGTGGTGGCTGCACCCTATCGCGGCGACGTCGGTTGATTGACATCGCCACGGGTGACGATCGCTTGGCTTTGTAGGCCGATCTCTCCCGGTCAGGCCGCGGGGTGAATGTGTTGCATCGCGCTCAGGAACGCGACTCCTGCGACAGCTCGGCCATCAGGCCTTTCGTCTGCTCATAAAGCCGACGGTAGATGTGATATTGCCGCTTGTAGAGGGCGGCGTGTTCGGCGCGCGGGGAAAGCGTCTTTTCCACCGGGTTCCAGGCGGCGATGTCGGCGTCCTTCGCATCGCCCACGGCCAACGCCGCAAGAAAGGCATCGCCATAGGCGGCGCCGACCGTGCGCTCGCGCAAGATCTGATCGATACCCGACGCGTCCGATGTGGCCTGCGCCCAGACCGGGTTCTTGGTGCCGCCGCCAACGCTCAAGATACGTTGCGGCGGATGGCCGATCTCCCGGTAGGTATCGATGATGTGGGTCGTGCCGAAGGCGATCCCCTCAAGCAGCGCGCGAAAAAGGTCGCCGCGCGTGTGCGTGAGGTTCAATCCGAACACGACGCCCTTGGCGTGCGGATCATGGATCGGCGTACGCTCGCCGGAAAAGTAGGGGAGAAGCACGAGCCCGTTCGCGCCGGGCGGCGACTGCGCGGCCGCTGCCGTGAGCTCTTGTATCGCGGCCTCAAAATCGAGGTCGCGGGCGAACTGGTCTCGGAACCAATGGGTGAGCGTGCCGCTCGTCGCCAGGCCCGCCAGGGAAGCGTGCCGGCCCTTGAAGAGCCACGGCGAATACCAGAGGCGCCGGTCGCGTAGACGCGCATTTGTCAGCATGACCGTGAAAATGGTCGAGCCGTACATCAGCATCATCTCGCCATCGTCGACGACGCCGACGCTGACCGCTTCCGCGGCGGCATCGACCGTGCCGACGATCACCGGCGTGCCTTCGGCAAGCCCCGTCTCCTCCGCCGCCCGACGCGTGACGACGCCGGCAATGTCCGTGGTCCAGGCCACCTGCGGCAGCCGCTCGATGTCGATGACGCGGTCGGAGAGGGCGGTGCTCCAACCCTGCGTTTCAATCAGATAGAGCGGAGCGAAATTGGCGGCCGTGTAATGATCGATGACGATTGCGCCGGTCAGTCTCTCCACGAGATAGGGCGTGGAGCTCAGGATCGTGCGCGTTTGTGCAAAAACGTCGGGGCGGTTCCGCTTCAGCCATAAGATTTTCGGGCCGACGGCCTGCGAGGTGAGCACGTTGCCGCAGCGATCGAGCAGCACGTCCTCGCCGATCTCCTGCGTCAGCTCTGCAATCTCATTTGTTGCCCGACCGTCAACGCCGTAGAGGACGGCATTTGCAAGCGGCTCGCCCTCGGCGTCGACGGCGAGCATGCAGGGACCGATGGCACTGCACCCCACGGCCTTGACCGACGCTGGCGCGACACGGCTTTCCGCAAGGAGCGTCCGCGTGATGGCGGTGAGGTCGTCCCACCAGTCTTCGCGGGCGCGATGCTCGGCCCAGCCCGGCTGTGGCACGATCATCGTGTGCGGTCTTCTGGCGTTCGCGACGATCCGCCCGGTTTCGTCAACCAGCACGCCCTTCGATTCGAACGTGCCGATGTCGATCCCGAGGTAGTGCTTCATTGGATGAAGTCGTCGCGATCGAGGCTGAACTTTTGATCGATGCGGGGGAGCGCGGCGACGAGAAGCCGGACCAGCTGCTCGAGGTCCGCGAGGTCGCAGACTTCGAGCGAGGAATGGCTGTAGCGCATCGGAAATCCGAGATCGATCGAAGCTACTCCCTTTCCGACGAGCTGCACGTAGGAGGAGTCGGTCAAGGCCCCGATGTGGGCGCTGCGTTGCAGAGGCAGTCGCTCCGCCTTTGCGGTCGATTCGAAGAGGGCCACGAGAGCCGGATGCGGGATCGTGCCGTTCAGGGTTCCGCGCCCATGGAACGAATACATGCTCATCGCGGGACCGCCGCCGAGCCGCACATCGCCGCGCTCGGTCATGTCGGGCGTATCGGTCGCAAGAATGAGGTCGAGCTGGATCGCGACATCGGGCGACAGCGCCTGGGCCGCGGGCAGGGCGCCTCGCAGGTTGAATTCCTCCTGCACCGAAAACACGAAATGAACGGTCGGCCGCCTGCGCACGGACTTCAAGGCGCGCGCGACCTCCACGATGACCGCACAGCCGGCGCGGTCGTCGACGGCGGTTCCGGCGATGCGGGACCCGGCAAGCGCCAAACTGCGCGGCTGGTAGACCGCCGGCGAGCCGATGTCGATGCCGGCGGCGCGCACCGCTTCGCCGCTGTCATATCCGGCATCGATGTAAAGCTCCGAATAGGGGAGAACCCGATACTTCTCTTCAGGTGCGGTGGCGTGATGGCTCTTGTTCGCGATCACGCCGGGGACGTCGCGTCCGTCGCCGACGCAGAAGAGGACGGCTTGCGACGGAAGCGCCTTCTCCGGCACACCGCCCAGCCGTTCGATCCGCACGAGTCCGTCGGACTTTATCTTGCGCACGACGAAGCCGAGCTGATCCATATGGGCGAAGAGCATGACGCTCGGCGCGCCTCTCGCCCCTTCGAGCGTTGCGATGAGGTTTCCGAGGCGGTCGCTGTGCGACTCGATTCCAAGCTCCGCGAGCGCGCCGGATAGATGCCGCCTGACGCGACCCTCGTAGCCGCTGAGCCCCGGAACGAGCATGAGCTCGCGGAGGCAAACACCCAGCCGTTCCCGGAGCGGCGAGGCGCGGGTCATTTTGCGCACCAGCGGCCCCCAAGCACCACGCCGTGGCTGATGATCTGCTTGTCGCCGCGCAGCACTTCGCCGACCGAGTTCGACGTAGTCGAAACGGCCTTCCTTCACCTCGAACACGGTAGCGTCGCCCTCCGAGCCCGGTTGCAGGTTTCCAAGTTCGGGACGTCGCATAGCCGTCGCGGCGTTCACCGTGGTCGCTCGAATGACGTCTGTGAGAGAAAGTCCGAGACAGAGGAATTTTGACAGCGTCGTCGCCTGATCGAAGACCGGGCCATCGACGTTCAGCGCGTGCAGATCGGAGGAGATGGTGTCCGGTACAAAACCGGCAGCAAGCATCGACCGCGCCGTCTTGAAGGCGAGCGACCCCATGCCGTGGCCGACGTCGAAGAGGACGCCGCGGGCCCGCGCGGCGAGAACTGCCGGCTTGACGGCGCCCTGGCCGGTAATCGGCGTATTCGGGAATGGGCGGAAGCAGTGGGTCAGCACGTCGCCGGGACGCAGGCGCTCCAGAACGTCCTCGTAACTCGGGGGCGGTTCGTCGATATGGGCCATCAGGGGCAGGCTCAGCTCCTCGGCGACCTGCAGAGCGATCTCAAGAGGGGCGGCGCCCGAGGCTCCGCTCGCATTGCGGCCGACGCGGACCTTGATTCCCACGATCACCTCGCGGTTCGCGCTCGCGACCGCGACGGCGTCGGCGGGGCTCATCAGCCTGAGGTCCGCGCTCTCTCCGACCATGATGTGCTTGGAGAAGGCGAAGATGCCTGCGAACGAGACGTGGAGATAAGCAAGGATCCGCGGCTCGCTCGGCTCGATGACATGCTTCAGGAAGCCGGGAAAATTGCCGGCGCCGGCGCTGCCGGCATCGACGAACGTCGTGACGCCGCTCTTGCGCGCGATCTTGCCGGCGTCGACCCCAAGCGAGGTGCCGCCCCAATAGACATGGGTGTGAAGATCGATGAAACCCGGCGCGACGATCGTCCCGCTGACATCGCGCACATGAACGCTGTCGCCCGGCGCGATGTTCTCGCCGACCGCCGCGACCTTTCCCCCTGCAAAAGCGACGTCCGCCACACGGTCGAGGCCCTGCGAAGGGTCGATCACGTGCCCGCCTTTGAGGATCAGGTCATAGCTCATCGTGCATTGCTCCTCTGCCCCAACGCAGCCTTGAATGTCGGCCCGCAGGCGTGTGTACCTTGCGATATGCGCGTGTCGATCAACCGGACGCCTTCGCCATCACCGCGTGGATTGACGACACCGAGGTTATTGACCGGTCGTATTCCGGCGGGCGCAGCTCGCCGCCCATGAAGACGTGGTGCCGGCGGAACTGCATGCCGCTCGGCTCGGGTTCCAGCGTCGCGAAATGGAGCTCGCGCGGCCGAGCCGCGTCGACGATCCGCTCGACGTTGCGGCTGGTGATTTCGCCGCCCGGCATGATCACGATCCGGTCGCCGGCGTGGCGAACGAGCTCGCTGATCAGCGGGAGCCCTTCGAGAACAGTGGCCTCCTGCCCGGATGTCAGCACGCGATCGACGCCAAGCCCGATCAGCGTTTCCAATGCCTGAAAGGGGTCGGGCGTCATGTCAAAGGCCCGATGAAACGTCACCGACAACGGACGCGCCCGGGCGACCAGCGCGCCCGTCCGATTTGCGTCGATCGTGCCGTCCGCCAGGAGAAGGCCGATCACGACCCCATCGGCGCCTTCGCTCTTGGCGGCGTCGATATCGGCTTCCATGATCGAAAACTCATCGTTGTCGAACAGGAAGTCGCCGCCGCGCGGCCTGATCATCACGTGGAGCCCGATCCCCTCGACAGCTCGCGCTTGGCGGATCATGCCGCGGCTCGGCGTGATGCCGCCCTCCAGCAGATCGCTGCACAGCTCGACCCTGTCCGCGCCCGCCGCTTTAGCGGCGCGAACACCGCCCACGGAATCGACGCAGACCTCAAACTTCACGGCTGCTCTCCTTCAGCACCGCCGCCCCCACGATCGGAAAGATCGCTCGCTTGCGGAGCCGACCGGTCGCGACGCGGATGGCTATCCCTTCACCACGCCCTCCGCCAGTCCCTTGAAGAAAAGCTTCTGGGCGAAGGTGAAGGCGATAATGCCGGGCATGACCACGATCACGTAGACTGCGGCGAGGTTCGGCCAGGCCCACTGGCCCTGACCGCCCTGGGCGGCGGCGAGGACGACCGGCATGGTGCGTTTCGCCTCGTCGTCGACGAGGGTCAGGCACAACAGGTACTCGCCCCACGCCGCGACGAAATTGACGATGAATATGACGACGAGGCCGTTGCGCACCATCGGCACGCCGACCAGCCACAGTGTCCGCCAGTGGCCGGCGCCGTCGATCCTTGCCGCCTCGATCATCTCGTGCGGCACCAGCTGGAACATGCTGCGCATGATGAGCACGCTGATCGCCAGTTGGAGAGTGATGTAGGGCAGGATCAGGCCGCTGGTGTTGTTGATCAGGCCGAGCCAATGCTGGGTCTCGTAGATGCTTATGATCGAGACCACGCGCACGGGGAAATACAGCGATACGAGCAGCACCACGACGACGATGCCGGCGCCCTTCGTCTTGAGATGCACGAGCGCGTAGCCGGCGAGCACCGCGCAGATCGTGGTGATCAGCACCGTGGCGGTGGTCACGTAGATGCTGTTGAAGAGGTTGATCGGAAGCGTGTGGATGCGTTCGAAGACAAAGGCGTAGTGGCTGAAGTCGAACTTCCTCGGCCAGAAATCGCCGCGCATCGAGTCGGGAAGCGATTTCACCGACATCATCAGCACCCAGGCGAGCGGCAACAGGATGAGAACCATGAAGAAGATGATCACGGCGTGCCGCACGATCGCGGCGCGGTTCTCCTTGAACCACCCCGGCTCCCTTTCGGTCGCGGCCGCCGGCCGCGCGAGGAGGGCACCATTATGGGCAGCTTCTAGCGCCATCGTCGATCAGCCTCGCGGACGGAAGATGCGGACCAGAAAAACCATGACGATCATCATCGCGACCGCGCCGATCATGCCGATGGCCGCCGCGTAGCCCTGCCGCCAGAGGCCGGTCTTGAAGGCCTGATCGTACATGAAGATCGTCCAGGTATAGGTCGGCGAGGCGCGATTGAAGCCGCCGAAGATCAGATATTCGTCGATGACGGCCATGGCGGTGCCGAAGCGCAAGACGACAAGGATCATCATGATCGGGGCGAGCCGCGGCCGCGTCACGTGCCAGAAGACCTGCCATTCGTTGGCTCCGTCGATGCGGGCGGCTTCGGGCAGTTCCTTGGAGATCGCCGCGAGGCCGGCGAGAAAGAAGATCGTGTGGTAGCCGAGGCCCCACCAAACCTCCATGATCGCGATCGAGGGGAGCGTCAGCGCCGTGCCGCCCAGCCACTGCGGCGCGTTCTGCAGAGTGAACAGGCCGGTCGTGTTGACGAGGAAATGATTTATGGGGCCGGCCTGAAAGTTGTACATCCACTTCCAGAGCACGAAGATGAGGGTGCTCGGAATGACCGCCGGAATGAGCAGCACGACACGGTAGAGAGTGGCGAGACGCGGCTGCGTGACCCGATCGATGAGGATTGCCAGGAGAAGCGGCAGGACGATCGTTCCGGGCAGGAACATGATCGTGAACAGCGCCGCGCGCCCGAGGCTCTTCCACATCAGCGGATCGTGGAGCGCCTGGACGTAGTTGTGCAGCCCCACCCAGTTCGCAGGCTCGTTGGTCAGGAACTGGTAATCCGTGAAGCTCAGCCAGAGAACGCGGACGATGGGCCAGACCTGATAGCCGACGAAGAAGACCAGCGCCGGCAGCAGGAACAGCCACGCGCCCAAGCCCTGCCGCAACAGCGCCACATGGCCGCCCAGTCGGCTCGGGTAAAGGCCCGCCTGGTCGGATGCGATCGTCTGCGCCATGCTCTAACGGGGGCCGAGCGTTCCGGTTGCGGAAAGCCGAGGACCAAGGCGGGTCACCCGCCCCGATCCTCGCCTTGACCCGACGGCTAACCCTTTTTCATCTCGGCCTGGACCGCGTCGACGACCTTCTGCATGGCCACCTTCGGATCGGGTTCGTCGCCCTTGAGATAGGTCTCCCAGATGGGCTTGCCGATGACGAACTGGTTCAGACCGAAGAGATGGTTCTCGATGGCCTTCGCCTTGTCGAGCTGCGCGCGAACCAGCGCGACGAAAGGCGGCATCCAGTCGGGCTTGTTCTTGTCCCAGTCGGCGTAGATCGACTTGTAGGGCGGCAGCTGGCCGGGATGGACGCCCGGCGTGCCGACGATCGAATCCTTCCAGATCTGCGGGTCGTAGGTGAGCGCCTTGATGTACTCCGCCGCCTTCTCCTTGTTCTGCCCGTACTTGAAGAGCGCGCAACCGGTCGTCCAGAACACGGTCGAGCCTTCGCCGTTGGCGAATTTCGGCAGCGGCCCGAGGTGCAGGAGCTTCGGATCGTCCCAGCTCGCCGCCATGCGGAGCGGCGCGTTGAAATACTTGAAGTAGAGCGCGACGCGCTGCGCCGCGAACGCGACCTCGTCCGGCGTGCCGTTGACGCCGGCGTCCGACGCGCCTTCAAGCAGGATGTCGGGATTGGCGATCGCCATGATCTCCTTCATCAGCTTCAGCGCCTCGATGGCGGGATCGCTGGTGAACTCGAACAGATGATCCTTGTAAACGTCCGTGCTCATGCTGTGGGTGATCGGCACGAGCGAGCGCCAGCCGTGCGAATCGAAGGTTGCGCCCCACGGCGCGGCCTTGGAATCGACGACCTTCTTGCCGGCGGCGAGGAAATCGTCCCACGTCGCGGGCGCCGCGTCGGGCACGCCGGCCTTGGCGGTCAGGCCCGAATGCCAGGCCGATCCGATGACGTCGAGAAGGAACGGCCAGCTATAGAGCTTGCCGTCGATCGAGCATTCCTCGCGGATCGAGGGGATGATGTCGTCGATCACCTCCTTCGGGATGTAATTGTCCCAGGGCTCGATGACGTCCGCCTTCACGAAGGACGACATCTCGACGAACGGCGTCTGGCCCACATAGACGTCCCAAGTGCTCTGCTTGTCCTTCGCCTCGGCGACGAAGCGCTCGATCCCGAAGCCCTCGACCGGGGCGATCTGGTAGTTGATGCCGGGGAACTTGGCGTTCACCTCTGGGATCGCGGGGTGCAGGTCCTGGATCCACTGATAGAACGTCGGCGTCAGCGGCCGGTCGTCCGCAAAGGCGGTCCCGATACCGGCTTTCGCCACCGCCCCGACGCCGGCGAGGCCGAGACCCGTAACCAGGCTTCGCGTGAGAAACTCGCGTCTGTCGATACTGCCGCGCTGCAATTGCGCGCGCATCGCCTGCTGAAGGACGTACTCCTGCTCTTTTCGTATGCTCATCGCTCGCCTCCCAGGATTGGTTACGCTCACTCTCCGTGATCGCGTCCTATGGATGGACTATCCTCGCAAGTGCGCCGGGCCGCAACGACAAACGCTTCGACGACGAGCCTGTTGAACGCGCGTCGCGACGCACTGCCCACCCGGCAATTATCAGATAATATGATCGATGGGGCAAGGAGCCCGGGCGGGAGGACATCCGCATGCATGTGCTCGAACGATTTCGTCTCGACGGAAAACGCGCATTTGTAACGGGCGGGAGCCGCGGCTTTGGACGCGTAATCGCGCGAGCGCTGGCGGAGGCCGGCGCCGATGTCGCGCTCGCCGCGCGCAGTCCCGAGGACCTGCAGGATGCCGCTGCCGAAATCCGCACGCAAGGCCGGGACGCCTGGGCCTTTCCGGCGGACATCGCCGACCCGCAGGCTTGCGAGGCGCTGTGTCGGCGTGTGCTCGCGGAGGTCGGCGACATCGATATCCTCGTCAACAACGTCGGAGGGCGCAATCTCGACGTCGCGATCGAGGACACCGACCTCAAGACCTGGCAGCACTTCATCGACCTCAATCTCACGCACTGCTTCATCTGCACCAAGATGATCGGCGGCGCGATGCTGGAGCGCGGCTCCGGCCGCATCATCAATATTGCCTCGATCAGCGGCCTCATCGCCAATCGCGGTATCGGCGGGCGCCACTACGAGACCGCCAAGGCGGCGCTCATTCATTTCACCCGCGCCACGGCGGCCGATTGGGCGCCGCGCGGCGTCAACGTCAACGCCATCTGCCCCGGACTGTTCATGACCGAGCCCAACCGGCGATGGGCGGAGCAGAATCCGCAGGTGATCCAGACTTTCGTAAGCGCCGTACCGATGGGCCGCACCGGGGAGCCGGAGGAGATCGGTCCCCTCGCGGTCTATCTCGCTTCGCCGGCGTCGAGCTACGTCACCGGCGCGGCCTATGTCATCGACGGCGGCTATACGCTCTGGTGACCGGCAAAAAGACCTCGGTGGCAAGATTTGTGTCGGCCGCCGACCAGCCGGACCGCTCGCCGTCCGCCCGTTACGCTGCCATCCGCCGGGTGGAGCAGGGGGCCAGCGACGTTCCCGAGCCGGAGTCGGGGCACCCGGGTGGCGGAGAAGTCTGTTCCGTCCGCGCACGGCCCGCTAGGGTGATCCGATGAGCTATCGCGCGATCTATGCCTACGCCTGGGACGTGGGGGAAGTCGGGGCTCCGACCTTTGCGGCCGAGGTGAGGGCGCTTGGCCTCGACACCGTGTCTTTCGCCGGGAGCTATCACGCCGGAAAGTTCATCCGCCCGAAGGGAAGGAACGGGAAGGTGTATTTCCCCGAAGACGGCACCGCCTATTTTCGGGTCACGCCGGAGCGCTACGGTAAGATCAAGCCGCTCAAGAACAGCCTCCTGAACGACGGCGACCAGCTGATGGCTCTTTGCCGGTCGGACATCGCCGTCAACGCGTGGATGGTGCTCCTGCACAACACGCGACTCGGCACGGCACACCCGGGATCGACGGTCGAGAACGCCTTCGGCGACCGTTACGTCTACAGCCTCTGCCCATCGGCACCGGAAGCGCGCGAATACGCGGTCGCGCTATGCAGGGATGTGACCGAGAGTTATCCCGTGGTCGGCGTTTCGCTCGAGACGCCGGGCTTCCTTCCCTACCAGCACGGCTTCCATCACGAGTTTGCGCTTCTGAAGCAGAACCGCTGGCTCGACGCACAACTGGGCCTGTGCTTTTGCGAGCATTGCGTCCGCGGCGCGGCGCAACGGGGCGTCGACGCCGCGGGCCTCAGACGGCAGGTCGCACGCGCGATCGAGACCTATCTCGACGGCGACATCGATCTTGCGGACGACATGGCGGAGGCTTTCTGGCTCGCGGATGTCGTGGGCGACATGCGCGCCTACCTTTCCTATCGCTGCGAGACCGTGACGTCGCTCGTCGCCGAAATACGCGCGGCGGTTCGGAAGGATGCCGAGGTCGCGGTGATCCCCTCCGTGGCACGGCCGACCGCGGGGGCGTGGTACGAAGGGACCGATCTGAGTGCGCTCGCGAGGACGGCCGACGCGATCGAAGCCTGCTTCTATGAGCCTGGCGTCGAGCGCGTTCGAGCCGACATTTTCGACGTGCAGCGAAGAATCGGCGGCGCTGGGAAGCTCCGCGGCATTCTGCGCCCGGCATGGCCGGACCTGCAGACAAAATCGGACGTGGTGGGCGCAGTGACGGCGCTCCGCGACGCGGGCATCACCGAGGTTGCCTTTTACAACTACGGTCACCTCCGTCGCGGCAATCTCGCGTGGATCGCGGACGCTCTGGAAGCGGTTGGAGACTGAAGCGTGCAGTTTGAGGGAAAGGTCGTCGCGGTCACCGGCGCATCGGGCGGCATCGGCCGGGAGCTTTGCCGCCACTTCGGCGGTGAAGGCGCTGGGATCGCCGCACTCGACAAGAGCCCGGCGGTCGCGGATTTCGTCGAAGAATTGCGCAACGCTGGCGTTCGCGCGGAAGGCGCGGTCGTCGATATCGGCGATCGCGGTGCCGTGGCGAGCGCCTTCGCGCGCCTCCAGGCGTCGCTCGGCGATATCGACGTCCTGATCAACAACGCCGGCGTTTCGCACAATCCGAGCCTTGCGAAGACGACGCCTGAAGATTTCGCCGACGACGTCAACGCCAATGTCAACGGCGCCTACAATTGCTGTTACGCGGTGCTGCCGGGGATGAAGACGAAGAGGGCCGGGGCGATCGTCAACATCGGATCGGTGAACGGCCTTTCCGCCCTCGGCGATCCCGCCTACAGCGTCGGCAAGGCCGGCATGATCAGCCTGACGAAGGCGGTGGCGGTTGAATTCGGGCGTTACGGCATCCGCGCCAATATCGTCTGCCCGGCGACGGTGAGGACGCCCATCTGGGCGGAGCGCGCGGCGCGCAATCCAAAAGTCCTCGACCGCCTTACCCGCTGGTATCCGCTCGGACGCATTGTGGAGCCTATCGAGGTCGTGCGCGCCGTGGCGTTTCTCGCCTCGGATGCCGCCTCCGCGATAACCGGCGCGGTTCTCCCCGTCGATTGCGGGCTGACGGCCGGCAACATCGTGATGGCGCGTGAGCTGACCCTCGAAGATTTCTAGGACGTCTGAAGCGAGGGTCGCGCGCTTCGGCGGCCGGCCAAATCCATGGGCTCGCCTCAGGCGGCGGCTTTGGCGCGCGGGCGCCGCGCGCCGGACGGTTCCGCGCGCCGCGGATGGCTGAGCCGGGTCTTGAGGAAAGACTGCGTGTCGACCAGGAGACGCTGCATGGCAGCGTGCGCAGCAGCCGCGTCTCGCGCCGCGATGGCGTCGGCGATCGCCTTATGAAGGGGCAGGAAGAGGGCGTAGGACTCGCTCGACAGCCGGTAGCTGACCGTGAGCCCGACGCCGATCAGGTTTCCCATCTGGAGGATCAGATCGTTATGAGCCGCGGCCAGCACCGCCCGATGGAATCTGAGGTCCGCATCGATGGCTTCGCTTCCCGGCTGATCTGCCGCTTCCATGGCGGCGAGGGCGGCGACGATTTCCGCGATCTCCGCCTTGCTCGCGCGCTCCGCCGCAAAGGCCGCGGCTTGCGGCTCGATCAGGCCGCGGATCTCGAAAATCTCACGATAGAACTGCGATGGCGGCATCGTGGAATAGCGCCAGCCGAGCAGCTGCTGATCCAGCAGGTTCCAGTGCATTGGGGCGAGCACGCGGATGCCGGTGCGCGTGCGCAATTCGATCAGCCCCTTTGCGGCGAGCGACTTCACCGCCTCGCGGATGACAGACCGGCTTGCGCCGAATTCACTCCCGAGCTCGGCTTCGTTTGGCATCGCCTCGCCGGGCTTGAACTCGCCGCCCACGATGCGCCGGCCAAGCTCCTCGATCACGTAAGAAAAGAGTCTGCGTTTGCGCGAGGGTCTGCCGCGAAGGGCGGCAGAATCACGATTGATCATGATGTCAGGACACCTTCGCAAGGATACGTGACGTCGTGTCGATGATTTATCTGATAATAGTATCCCGGGCCGGCGAAGTCGATGCGGGCTTGCGATGCATCCGGCAGGCGTCCGTCAGCGCGTCTCTGTCCCGAGAATTCTCGATCAACAGCGCCGCCGCGGCATAATCCTCAAGCGCCGTCCCGACCGACTTGAACACCGTGATCTCCTCTTCGCTCCGCCGGCCGGGATGCTCGCCGAGGCACAGCTCGCGAAGCTCGGCGGCAATGTGGGAGCGGTCGAAGAGTCCGGCGTTCATCGGCTGCAGAATATCGCCGGCCTCAGCGAGCGCGCCGGCATAGGTGTCGACGACGATCGTTTCGGCACGCACCATGGCTTCGGAATCGGCTTCGCGCATGTCCGTCCGGAACGCGCCGACGAGGTCGAGATGTGTCCCCGGCCGGAGCCAGGCGCCGCGGATCAACGGCTCGGATGCGAGCGTGGCGCAGGCGATCACGTCGGCGGAACCGGCGGCGCCTTGCAGGTCGGACACGGCCTCGAGGGCGCCGCCCAGCCCTTTGAACCGAAGGGCGAGCGCTTCCGCCTTGTCTTCCGATCGCCCCCAGATCGATATCGTCTCGTAGCGCCTGACTGCCGCGTGCGCTTCGATGAGATTTGCGGCGATGCGACCCGTCCCGACGATGAGCAGCCGGGAGGCGCCGCGGCGGGCAAGACGGTCGGCGGCGAGTGCGGAGGCAGCCGCCGTGCGCCGAGCGGTGAGCTCGCCCCCATCGATGATCGCGAGCGGTTGCCCGGTGACGCCGTCAAAGACGAGAACTGAGGCGGCGACGGCGGGCAGGCCGCGTGCGGAATTGCCGGGGACGACGTTGACCATCTTCACGATGATGAAACGCCCCGACTGCCAAGCCGGCATCATCAACAGGCTGATGTCGTCCTCGCCGGGAACTGGCACGGAATGAGCGGTGCGGACCGGGGCCTCGCACCCTTCGCGAAACGTCGCCGCGATCTTGTCGATGAGGGGTCGCCACGCAAGCCCTTCGCGGACCTCCTGTTCGCCGAGTACAGATCATCGCAGTTCCCTCCGTCAGCCCCAAATGAATCCGCGATGTCGTCGGCGTCAATCCTCCGGCGGAGCGGCGATCCGGGCGAAGTCCGCATGGCGCGGCAACTTCGGGCTCTCCGTCGCCCGCAGCCGTCGCCGGCCGGAGCCGGGCGGCGCGAACAGCACGTTGATCTTGGCGAGGAGCGTTGGCGCGCCGTGAAGATCGCGGAGCATCGCGCTCCACTCGCCGAGGGCGATGCGGATCGGGTTCAGCGTGCGCGCGCCTCCGACGAGGCCGTAGCGCAACGTCTCGCCCGTCGGAGCCTTTGCGAACGTGCCGAAAATGCGATCGAAAACGATGAGCATGCCGCCGTAGTTCTTGTCGAGGCATGAACGGTTCGAGGCGTGATGCACGCGATGGTGCGACGGCGTGTTCAGCACCCATTCGAGCGGGCCGAGCGAGGGCGAAAATTCCGTGTGGATGAAGAATTGGTAGAGCAGGTTCACCCCGAGCATGCCGACGATGGCGATGGGGTTGAAGCCGATCCAGGCGAGCGGCAGGAAGAAGAGGAAATTTCCCGAGATATTGCCGGTCCATCCGAGGCGGATCGCGGCGGTCATGTTGAGCTTGGTGGCCGAGTGGTGCACGGCGTGCGTCGCCCACATCCAGCGGACGCGATGCGCAGCGCGATGATGCCAGTAATAGACGAATTCGGTGGCGAGAAAGAGCGCGCCGATCGCGTGCGGCGTTGCCGGTGAAAAATCGAACAGCCGATGGCCGTAGGCGAAGGCAAAGGGCACGGCGACGAGGCCGGCTTCCAGCGGCCGCAGCAGGCTCTGGCCGATCGCGACCCCAAGCGAGGCGGCGCTTTCGGCAAGATCGTGCGTTTCTTCATCGTGATGCGCGAGGCGGCTGAGCAGGTATTCGAGCCCCATGAAGCCGATGGCGACCGCGAGGATCATCACGCGCATCGCCGGAGTGATCAGGAGATCGAGACCAACGGGCATGGTGAGGCTCGTCTTGAGGCAGGTGGTTGGAATGCGCCGGGCCGGCGGTAGGGCCAGTGCCGTCGCCCGGCGCTTCCAGGCTCAGCGGACTGCACCGAGCTTTGGCGATAGATGATGTTGCCGTTCGGCAGCGTGGTCGTGGCGCTGCCCGAGCACGACTGGGTCGCGGAATTGCAGGCGGCGGTACCCTGGTGCGTGAAGGTGCGGCCATAGGGTCCGGTGCGAACGGCCTGCCGGTTGCAGGTCCCGTTGGCGCAGCTCCCCGTCACGGAAAGGGAGGCCGTCCCCGCGGCGCCGCTGACGGTGCGGTTGCGCGTCCACGCATTGGCGTCGGCGGTGACAGCCATGGAAAGGACGGCTGCGAGGGCCGAGAGCGTCAGAAGCTTTTTCATCGCGTCAATTCTCCTCAGGGTGCGTTGGCGGCCGTGCGAGAGCGGCACGACCATGCGCGGGAGAATGCCGGGGCGATGTCAGCGCCATTTGAACCGCGCGCATCGTTTTTGTTGTTCGGTCAACCGCTTGTAACAGTTTGTAAACAGCGCGGCGAAATCTTGCTTCTCCGGTCGGGATACTCGACAAGACCCCGATGGACACGATCAAGCCAACCGTCCTGATCGTCGAGGACGATCCCGATATTCGCCAATTGGTCGGCGAGCTGATGCGCAAGGAGGGATTCGCGGTAGAGGAGACCGAAAATGCCGTTGCCATGAACGCGGCGATCGCGCGCGCTCTGCCTGATCTCATCATCCTCGATCTGATGCTTCCCGGCGAGGACGGGCTTTCGATCTGCCGCAGGCTTCGGGCACAGCATATCGTGCCGATCCTGATGCTGACCGCGAAAAGCGATGAGATCGATCGCGTCGTCGGGCTTGAGATGGGAGCCGACGACTATCTGGTGAAGCCGTTCGGCCCGCGCGAGCTCCTCGCCCGCGTGCGGGCCTTGCTCAGGCGCGCGAACGCGAGGCCCGCGGCTCCGCCCTCGCGGCGCTTTGCCTTCGATCGGTTCGTCGTCGATCTTGACGCGCGGCAGCTTGCCGACGATGCCGGCCGCGGGCTGGCGCTCACCAGCGCGGAGTTCGATCTTCTCGCCTGCTTCGTGCAAAGACCGCGCCGCGTGCTGACGCGCGACCAAATTCTCGACTGGACGCGCGGACGCGCCGCCGATCCGTTCGACCGGACGATCGACATGCTGGTCTCGCGCGTGCGCAAGAAGCTCGACGCGGCGAGCCCCGGCTCCAATCTGATCAGCACGGTGCGCAACGGAGGCTATCTGTTCACCGCGCCGGTCAAGCCGGTGCCGTGATGGTCCGGCTCAGCCTTGCCGCCCGTCTCACGCTGATCGTCGTCGTCGCGCTGACCGCCGCGTGGCTTGGCGCGATCGCGATTTCCTTCAGGTCGAACGACGTGGCGGGGAGGGGTGCCCGGCCGTCGCCGCGACAGATCGCGGCGCTGGTGCACATCATCGAGCAGGCGCCGGGCGAAGAGCGGCCGATCATCCTCCAGGCGGTCGACCTCCAGCACCTTGGATGTCAGGCTGGAGCCAGGACCGGCGCAGCTCGAAGCGGCCGGCGGGGTTGCCGCGGTCGGTGACGACCTTCGGGAGAGCTACAGGGCCGTGCTGGGCGACCGCCTCTTTTCCATCGAATTGTTACCCGTCCCACCGGGCACACGGCGGTTCAGGCGGCTCTAGCGCAACGGCCCTGCGACCGCTTGAATTCCGTATCGCGTTGAAGACCGGCGATACGCTGGTCGTCGACACGAAAAGCCCCGTGGGGTTCACCACCCTGGGCTTGCCGGTCGGGTTCGGTGCCGGCCTGTTTGGGACAGTCGTTGCCCTTGTCGCGCTTCTTATCATGCAGCGCGCGACCCGGCCCTTGTCGCGGCTTGCCGCCGCCGTCGACGGCATGGATATCGCCGGCCCACCGACGCTTCTGCCCGAGGTCCGCGCCGCCATTCCCGAAATCCGGGCGTTGATTTCCGCGTTCAACCGGCTCCAGAGCCGTCTCGCGTTCCTGCTGCGGGCGCGGATGGCGCTGCTCGGCGGCATCTCGCACGACGTTCGCACGCTACGCCACGCGGCTCAGGCTGCGCATCGACAAGATTCCGCAAGGCGCCGAGCGCGATCGCGCGATAGGCGACATCGCCGACATGATCCGCCTGCTCGATGACGCGCTTCTCGCAAGCCGCGCCGGTGCCGGCGAGCTGGCGGAGGAGCTCGTCGAGATGGGCGAGCTCGTCCGCGCCGAAGTGGAGGACCGGCGCACACTCGGCGGCGCGATCGATTTTCGCGCTACGCCCGACGCCGCGCACGCTGTCGTCCTCGGCGATCGGCTGGCGCTTCGTCGCATCGTTTCGAACCTCGCCGACAACGCGCTGAAATACGGACATGTCGCGCATCTTGCACTGGAGACGGATGGAGGGATGCTTGTCCTGATCGTCGACGACGAAGGCGCCGGCATTCCTCCCGACCGGCGCGAGATGCTGCTTGAGCCATTCGTTCGCGCGGAAGCCTCGCGCAACCGCGGCACCGGCGGTGCCGGCCTCGGCCTCTCGATCGTCCGAAGCCTCGTCGAGGCGCACGGCGGAACCATGACGATCGGCGATGTCCCGACGGGCGGAGCCCGGCTCAAGCTGAGCCTGCCGGCATTCAACGCCCGCTAGCAGGCCGCGGTCGCAATGAAATCGCCGCCGCATAGCCGCGTTTTGCATGCTAGCATCCCGCGCATAATAGGCCGCCGCGAACGGCCATGGGTCACAACCGGCGCCTGACGTCGGAGATTTTGGGAGGATGTGCATGGCCAGGCTCACGCAAAGCTATGCCAACGGCACGTCGACCGTGCCGCTGATCGGCGACACCATCGGCAAGCACTTCGAGGACGCGGCAAGCGCTTCGGCGACCGCGACGCGCTTATCGTCCCCCACCAGGATGTCCGCTGGACCTACGCCGAGCTCGACTTAGCGGGTCGACGCCTTCGCCGCGGGCCTCATCGCGCTCGGGCTTGAGCCGGGCGAGCGCGTCGGCATCTGGTCGCCGAACAACGCCGAATGGGTGATCACCCAGTTCGCCACCGCCAAGGCGGGGCTGATCCTCGTCAACATCAATCCCGCCTATCGCCTGGCCGAGCTCGAATATGCCTTGAACAAGGTCGGCTGCAAGCGCGCTGATCACCGCCGCGCAGCTTCAAGGCGAGCGACTATATCGGCATGCTGCGCGAGCTTGCGCCCGAGATCGACGCGCAGCGCGCCCGGCAAGCTCGATGCGCAGGCGGCTGCCGCGCTCTGAAGACGCTGATCCGCATCGGCGCGGACGAGACGCCCGGCTTCTTCCGCTTCGAGGATGTGCTTGGCATGGGGCGGGACCGTCACCGCGAAGCGCTTGCGCGCTCTGGCCGCCGAAGCTGCAGTTCGACGATCCGATCAACATCCAGTTCACGAGCGGCACGACCGGCCTGCCGAAGGGCGCGACGCTGACCCACCACAACATCCTGAACAACGGCTATTTCATCGGCGAGGCGCAGCGGCTCGACCGACCGGGACCGCGTCTGCATTCCGGTGCCGCTCTACCATTGCTTCGGCATGGTGCTCGGCAACCTCGCCTGCATCACCCACGGCGCCGCGATGGTCTATCCCTCGGAAGGCTTCGATCCGCTGGCGACGCTTCAGACCGTCGAAGCGGAGAAATGCACCGCGCTTTATGGCGTGCCGACCATGTTCATCGCCGAGCTCGGCCATCCGGAGTTCAAGCGCTTCGATCTTTCGTCGCTGCGCACCGGCATCATGGCCGGCTCGCCCTGTCCGATCGAGGTGATGAAGCGCTGCGTCGACGAGATGCACATGCGCGAGGTGACGATCGCCTACGGCATGACCGAGACGAGCCCGGTCTCGCACGCAGACCTCGTACGACGAGGAGCTGGAGCGCCGCGTCAGCACCGTCGGCCGCGTGCATCCGCATGTCGAGATCAAGATCGTCGACGGCGAGGGCCGCATCGTGCCGCCGGGCGCGCCGGGCGAGCTGTGCACGCGCGGCTATTCGGTGATGCTCGGCTATTGGGACGATCCGGAGCGGACAGCGGAGGCGATCGATCGCGCCGGCTGGATGCACACCGGCGACCTCGCCACGCTCGACGCGGACGGCTACTGCAACATCGTCGGGCGCATCAAGGACATGGTGATCCGCGGCGGTGAGAACGTCTATCCGCGCGAGATCGAGGAATTCCTTTTTCGCCATCCGAAGATCGAGGCGGTGCAGGTGGTCGGCGTGCCCGATCCGAAATACGGCGAGGAGATCTGCGCCTGGGTGAAGCTGCGTTCCGGCGACAAGCGCGACGCCGGAGGAGATTCGGGGCTTCTGCCGCGAGCAGATCGCCCACTACAAGATTCCGCGCTACGTGAAATTCGTCGATGGCTTCCCGATGACCGTCACCGGCAAGGTGCAGAAATTCATCATCCGCGAGGAGATGATCCAGGAGCTCGGCCTGACCGTCGAGAAGACGGCTTAGCCGCGCGGGGCCTTCACGACAGCCGCTACGGCTGAAGCCCGCCGCCCGCCTGCGCGACGCCGAGGATGATGCCGCCGGCGAGCGTCCCCCGCAGGCTGCCGAGCCCGCCGAGGAACCGCCTCGAACGCGGTCAAGAGCCGGCTCGGTCCGCTGGTCGGGTCGAAATTGGTCCACACCGCCATGAATCCCGCCGAGATCGCGCGCTCGGCGTTGTTGCGCACTGCCCGCCTGTTGATGCGCGGCGAGGTTCTGGTGCCCGCAGGCATTTGGGCCGGCCCGGCGAAAAAGCGCGGCGCCCGGCTGATCGAGGCGTGAACGGGGTGACGCGATGACAGAGCCGATTCTCGACCTGGCTCATCTGGCGCATCTCGAGTTCTTGACGCCGAAGCCGGAAGAAAGCCTCCGCTTCTTCGTCGACGTGCTCGGCATGACGGCGACCGCGGCCAAGGGCGATTCCGTCTATCTCCGCGGCTGGGACGACTATGAGCACGCGGATCCGATGAAGGTCTTCTTCATCGTCACCGGTCCGCTGATCTGGCTCGACGAAGAGGGCGAAGACGTCGGCCATTTCGACGTCCACGATTACATTGCGCTCTGCCGTGCCCATTACGAGAAGGTCGGCCTCGGCGCCGATGCCGTGACGGCGCTCTTTCGTTAGAGCATGACCTCCGCATGCTGCGGGCTTGATCCCGGGTCGGGACCGGCTTCCATAAAAGCCTACCTCCGAAGCACGCGTGACAGTTCCCGGTAGATCGCCAGCAACCGCTCCGCCGCTTTGGTGTCCTTGCCGTCAGCCCGCAGACTTTGAATCTTCGAACTCCTGATCCTCAACGCGCTTGCGCGCGCGCTCTGCATCGAGCTTTTCATTCAGAGAGCCCATGCCAACTCCTCAAGGTCGCCCGAATTTTCCTATCCCGATGAATTTGAGAATAGCACAAGCAAAGGTGGTGATATTGACCTAAATCAACCGGGTTGCATCTTCCCCAGGAGATGCGGAGACCGGCGCGATGCGCTTGTTCGCTCGAGATTCAAAGCTGAGACGCGTCAGCGGAGCCTCGCAATTGACGTCGATTGCAATAGTTTGATACCAAACCAGATTCCGGTCTTCGGCCGGCGGCGCCGAGGCCGCCTCGGCCGCGGGGCGCGGCGGGAACAATGATGGACGCGCTTGGCGGAAAGGTCTGCATCATTACCGGCGGCGCCGGCAGCCTTGGCGAAGCTTGCGCGCGCCGGTTTCTCGCCGAGGGCGCGCGCGTCACGCTGGTCGATCTGAACGGCGATGCGTTGAACCGAATAGCCGCTGCGCTCGCGAGCCCGGACGTCGCCTCGCCGCGCTTCTGAAGAAGATCGCCGACGAGCTGTCGTGAGAGCCTGACGCGGGAGTTGGAATGTACACAGCGAGCACGGCGCTCCTCGAGGCGCTCTCCGAATGGGGCGTCGCCTATATCTTCGCCAATTTCGGCAGCGACCACCCGGCGCTGATCGAGGCGATCGCCGAGGCGCGTGCGCATGGCCGCAGGATTCCCGCGATCGTGACCTGCCCGAGCGAGATGGTGGCGCTCTCCGCCGCCCACGGCTATGCGCAGGTGAGCGGCCAAGCGCAGGCGGTGTTCGTGCACGTCGAATGCGGCACGCAGTCGCTCGGCGGTGCCGTCCACAACGCCGCGCGCGGCCGCGTCCCCGTGCTCGTCTTTGCCGGCATGTCGCCGTTCACCCAGGCGGGCGAGCTGAAGGGAAGCCGCAACGAGTTCATCCAGTGGATCCAGGACGTCTCCGACCAGCGCGGCATCGTGCGCGGCTACATGAAATACGACAACGAGCTGAGGACCGGAAAGAACGTCAAGGAGATCGTCTATCGCGCGATGCAGATCGCAAATAGCGACCCGAAGGGGCCGGCCTATCTCGTCGGCGCGCGCGAGGTGATGGAGGAAGAGACGAGGCCGCGCCACGCTCGACCGCACGCGCTGGATGCCCGTGGCGCCGCAGGCCTTGCCGGACGACGGCGTCGCCGAGATCGCGGCGGCGCTCGCCAAGGCCGAGCGCCCGCTGGTGGTGACCTCCTATGTCGGACGCAGGCCCGAAGCCGTCGCCGAGCTCGTCCGCCTCTGCCGCGCGCTTGGCGATCGGCGTGCTTGAATCCGTGCCGAGCGCCATGAACTATCCCCACGACGATCGACCTCTATCAGGGCAGCCACTGGAACCATCCGTTCCAGAACAAGGCGCTTGCCGAAGCCGAAATGGTGCTCGTCATCGACAGCGACGTGCCGTGGATACCGACGGTGAGCCGGCCGTCGCCGCAGGCCGCGATCTATCCACATCGACGTCGATCCGCTGAAAGAGACGATGCCGCTCTGGTACATCGAGGCGCGGCGCGCGTTTAAGGCCGACGCCACGCTGGCGCTCAGGCAGCTCAACGCCCACGTCGCCGGAGGGAAGATCGACAAGCGTGCCGTGCGGCGGCGGGTGGATCACTACGCCGCGCGTCACGCCGAGCGCGAAGCGGCGCTTAGGGCTGAGGCCGAGCCGATGCCGGCGATCATCACGCCGGAATATCTGACCGCCTGCGTCCGCCGCCACATCGGTCCCGACGCGATCGTGCTGAACGAGGGCATCACCAACTATCCGGCGATCTGCGACCACATCGCGCCGAGCGTGCCGGGCGCGTTCTTCGCGAGCGGCGGCGGCTCGCTCGGCTGGGGCGGCGGCGCGGCGATCGGCGCCGAAGCTCGCGGCGCCGGAAAAGACCGTCGTCTCGTTGACCGGCGACGGGTCCTACATGTTCTCCGTGCCTTCGGCGGTGCACTGGATGGCGCGGCAGTACAGGACGCCCTTCCTGCAGGTCGTCTACAACAACCGCGGCTGGAAGGCCCCGAAGTTCTCCGCGCTCGCCGTCCACCCGGACGGCTATGCGAGCCGCGCCAACGAGATCGACGTCGCCTTCGATCCGCCGCCGGACTATGCGGAGATCGCGGCTGCGGCCGGCGGCGCCTTCGCCTTGGCCGTCAAGCGGACCGAGCGACGTGGAGACGGCGGTCGCGGAAGCGCTCCGCGTCGTGCGCGAGGAAAAGCGCGCCGCCGTGCTCGACGTCTGGCTGGCGCGGCTCTGAAGCGCGCCGCGTCAGCCTCGCAACAGCGACTTGAGTTTCACGTCCGGGTTTTTGAGCGACGCCGGGTCGGGTGTCGCGCGCGCCGCGATCAGCATCTCCGCCAGCTTGATGTCGCGGGCGATCGCCGCATTCGGGCCGATCGCGCTCGCCGCGACGAGCCGCCCGTCCTCGGCGAGGCGAAAGAAGAAGCGCGCCGCGCCGGCGTCGCGGACGATCTCCGATTGGCCTTCGTCGCTGAGGCCGGCAATCTGCAGCGTCTCGTCGTATTGGTCCGACCAGAACCACGGGACGACGGAATAGGCCGCGTCCGATCCGAGCATGGCTTTCGCGACCGCATTCCCGTGGTCTTGCGCGTTCCGCCAGGCTTCGAGGCGGATGCGCCGGCCGCCATAGAGCGCGTTCGG
Organism: uncultured Alphaproteobacteria bacterium; assembly: GCA_963750115.1. GTDB lineage: Bacteria > Pseudomonadota > Alphaproteobacteria > Rhizobiales > Afifellaceae > DASWJZ01. The sequence goes on from CAVVPM010000003.1 coordinate 396,920, forward strand.
AAAAGAGCAGCAGTCGCCGGCGGCGAAAATGTCCGGATCGTCGGTGCGAAGCGTTGCGTCGACGGCGACGCCGTTGTCGATCGCAAGTCCCGCCTCCGCCGCAAGCGTCGTCTCCGGCACGGCCCCGACGCCGGCGATGACGGCGTCGCAGTCGATCGCGGCGGCGCCCGCCAGGATCACGCGAAAACCGCCGTCGGCCGCCTCGATCCTCTCGATCTTGGCGCCGAGACGAATGGCGACGCCCGCACTGGCATGCCGTGCGCGCACCCGCTCGGCGATTGCCTCCGGCACGCCGCGGGCGAGGAGCCGCGGCGCCATCTCGACGACAGTCACCTTGGCGCCGCGCGCGACCGCGCTCGCCGCGACTTCGAGCCCGATGAAGCCGCCGCCGATCACCGCAAGCCGGGCGCCTGGCGTGAGCCGTTGTCGCAACGCCAGAGCATCCTCGAAGCGGCGCAGGGTGAGCGCGTGCCCGCCGCCCGGCACCTGCAACTTGCGCGCCCGCGCGCCGGTCGCGATCAGAAGCCGCTCATAGGGAAACGTCCGCCCGTCCGCGAGGCGGAGCCGGTGGTTCGCCCGATCGATCGCGACGACGCTGGCATTGATGTGCTCGATGCCGGTGTCGCGGCAGCGCGCCGCGTCGAGAATGCAGGCCGGGGAGGGTTCGCCCTCGCTGACCATCGCCGCCTTCGAAAGCGGCGGCCGCTCGTAGGGGAGATGCGGTTCTTCGCCGACGAGCCTGACAGGTCCGCCATAGCCGGCCTCGCGCAGCGCGAGCGCGGCGCGGCCGCCGGCCTCGCCGGCGCCGACGATCACCATGCCGGCTTCGCTGGATGGCATCCCGCTGGCTCGCGGCTCAGTCGACACGGATGAAGACGGTGCCGTCCTCGACCTTGACCGGATAGGTCTTGAGGTTGACGCAGACCGGTGCCCCCTTCGCCTCGCCGGTCTTGTAGTTGAAGCGGCCGTTATGTTTCGGGCATTCGATGATGTCGTCCATGACGAGGCCGTCGGTCAGGTGGAACTGCTCGTGCGTGCAGAGCCCGTCGGTCGCGTAGAATTCGTCGTCCGGGCTGCGGTAGACGGCGAAGGTGCGGCCGCCGTGGTCGAAGCGCGCCACATCCTCCGCGTCGATTTCGTTGGCCTGGCAGGCGGCAATCCAGCCGTCAGCGCTCATCGATTTTCCTCTTGTCGGTGTTGCCTTGCCGATCGACGCCTTGCCGGCGTCGTGGCCGTCTCTTGTACCTCCGCTATCAGGCGGCGGCTCGCGGTGCACGAAATAGGTCTGATCGCGAGCGGCCGGCCGCGTCGCGACCGCCGATCTTGCCAGGATGCAATTCGGAAATTTGCAATCGGCGATCACCGTAGCGGACGCGCCTGACAGCCACAATGAAAGAATGAAAGAATATTGCATTTCCTATCAGGCGATGCGATAGTTTCGTTGATGACGCATTTCATTTCATGGCCGTGAGCCGGCGCCCCACGATCACGGATCTGGCGCAGAGCGCCGGCGTTTCCGTGGCCACGGTCGACCGCGTCCTGAACCAGCGGCATCCGGTCCGCGAAGAGACGACGCGACGCGTGCTGAGGGCCGCGGAGGACATCGGCTTTCATGCCACCGCGCTGATCCGGCAACGCCTTAGCCCCGACGCGCCGCAGCGCACCTTCGGCTTTGTCCTGCAGAAGCAGACGCACTTTTTCTATCAGACGCTTGCCGCCGCACTCAGGGAAGCCGTGCACGCGACGCCGGGCGTGCGCGGCCATGCGCTGATCGCCTTTGCAGCCGAGCTGACGCCGGCGGCGACGACGGAGAAGCTCGCCGCGATCGGCGCCGATGCGGATGTCGTCGCCGTTGTCTCGGTCGACCATCCGAGCGTCAATCAGACGGTCGAGGACCTGCGCCGCCGCGGCGTGCCGACTTTCGGGCTTTTGACCGGGCTGACCACGCCCGATTGGGCCGGCTACGTCGGGATCGACAATCGCAAGGCCGGGCGTCTCGCGGCCTGGACGATCGCCCGCACGGCCAAGGCCCCGGGTGAGGTCGGCATCCTCGTCGGCAGCCACCGCTATCTCGGGCACGAGATGCGCGAGATCGGGTTTCGCTCTTATTTCCGCGAGCATGCGCCGTCGTTCCGCGTGCTCGACGCCGTCGTCAACCTGGAGGAGCCGCGGATCGCCTACGAAGCGACGCTCGACCTCTTGAAGAAGCATCCGAGCCTCGTCGGCATCTGCGTCGCGGGCGGCGGCATGGAGGGCGTGATCAGCGCGCTCCGTGACGAGCGGCGGGCGGGGATGCTTTCCGTCGTCGTGAACGAGCTGACGCCCGATACCCGTGCCGCGCTGACCGACGACATCGTGACGCTCGTCATCGGGACGCCGGTGCAGGCGCTTGCCCGCCGCGTCGTCAACTCCATGCTCCACGCCGTCGACGGGGGCGGGAACGGGACGCCGATCCAGACGCTGCTGCCGTTCGAGATATTCACCTCCGAGAATTTTTGATTGCCGCGGGAGCCCGCGCGACCGCACGCGGCCGCGCGGCGCTGCTCTCTCATCCTTGACGGCTACATATGACATAATCTTGCTTGGCCGCGCTTATTGAGTTGACGGGTCGGTCGCATCGCGGGAAGCATAGCCGGGATAGAGGAAGCGCCGACGCCGACGCGGTGTACGGCGCAGGGCAATGAGAGCGAAGGCTCCGCGCCCGCAGAGGGAGGAAGTCCGCGCCATGGCGCGCCAGCTGCGCTTTGCGCTCAATCACATTGTCGCACCGCATGCCGGCGTCGAGGCGTTCTTTGCTTTGGCGGCGCGGCTTGGCATCGAGGCCGTGGAAATTCGCAACGACCTCGAAGGCGTGGCCATCGCCGACGGCACGGATGCTGCGACGGTGCGCGCGGCGGCCGACAAGCATGGCATGCGCATCCTCTCCATCAACGCGCTGCAGCGCTTCAACGAATGGACCGCCGAGCGCGCCGTCGAGGCGACGGCGCTCGCGGACTATGCGCGGACCTGCGGCGCCGAGGCGCTGGTATCCTTGTCCCGTCAACGACGGCGCGGTCCGGCCCGGCGAGCGGCGCGGATTGACGGCCTCCGCGCTGCCCTGCGGCGCTGAAGCCGATTCTCTTGGCGACGCGGCATCGCCGGGCTGGTCGAGCCGCTCGGCTTCGCCGAATCTGTCGCTCCGCTTCAAGACGCGAGGCGATCGAAGCGATCGACGCCGATCGGCGGCGGCGCGACTTCCGCCTCGTCCACGATACCTTCCATCATCGATCTCGCCGGCGAAGAGGCGATCGTTCCCGGCCTGCACGGGGCTGGTCCATATCTCCGGCGTCGAGGACCCGAGCAGCTGGCGGTCGGCGACATGCGCGACGCGCATCGCGTTCTGGTCGGCGCCGAACGACCGTCTCGACAATGTCGCGCAGATCGCCGCGCTCACGAGCGGCCGGCTACACGGGCCGTTTTCGTTTGAGCCGTTCGCGGAGAACTGCGCAATCTCGCCGATTCGCGCCGGCCTCGGAAAAAAGCATGGACCTCATCTGGTGCGCGCAAAGGAAAGCGAGGCCGCCTGAAGCATCGACAATTGCGCCTGCGAACGGGAACTCCCGCAAGTTCAGGGGAAGGGCCCGCAACCAGACGCCCGATAATTGAGCGGGCGAAGCTGAAGTGAGAAACGCCTATGAAACGTACGCATGATTGCCGTGGCCGCTCTGGCGGCGCATTCAGCGGGTCGCCATGGCGACGAATATCGGTGTCGGCATGGCCCAGTTCGACGACAACTTCCTGACCGTGCTCAGGAACGGCATCGATCGACTATGCCAAGACCATGCCGGCGTGACGCTGCAGGTCGAGGACGGCGCCAACGACCTCAACAAGCAGCTGAGCGAAATCCAGAACTTCGTGGCCTCCAAGGTCGACGCGATCATCGTCAACCCGGTCGACACCGACGCCACCGCGGCGATCACCAAGCTCGCCGCCGACGCCAACATCCCGCTGGTCTACGTCAACCGCCAGCCGGTCAACCTCAACTCGCTGCCTGCCAACCAGGCGTTCGTCGGCGTCCAACGAGAAGGATTCCGGCACGCTCGAGACCCAGCAGGTCTGCAAGGACTCTCAAGGACGCCGGCAAGGGCACCGGCGCCAACGTCTACGTGATGGAAGGCCAGCTCAACAACCAGGCCGGCCATCCAGCGCACGCAGGACGTCAAGGACGTGATCGCCACGCCCGACTGCAGCTTCATCAAGATCATCGACACGCAGACCGCCAACTGCCAGCGTGACCAGGCGCAGAGCCTGATGGCCAACTGGCTGACCGCCGGCACCCCGTTCGACGCGCGTCATCTCCAACAACGACGAGATGGCGATCGGCGCCATCCAGGCGATCAAGGCCGCCGGCATGGACATCCAAGAAGTCGATCATCGGCGGCATCGACGCCACCCAGGACGGGCTCGCGGCGATGAAGGCCGGCGACCTCAAGGTCACCGTCTTCCAGGATGCGGCCGGCCAGGGCAAGGGCGCGCTCGACGCGGCGCTCGCGCTCGCCCAGGGCGAGAAGGTCGACAAGGCAGTCTGGGTGCCCTTCAAGCTCGTGACGCCGGAGAACATCGGCGACTTCATGAAGAAGAACTGAGGCCCGCGACGGTCGTTTCGAGCGAGGCGGCGCCCGCAACCGCGCCGCCTCGTTCATTCGAGGCCGGACATGGCGGCTGGAAACACCGCCACTCGAAGCCCGCGACGAAAGGTGCATAATCGTCGACGCGTCCGGAACGAGAGCCCGCAAGAACGGCCGGCCGGGACGGCGCGGGGAGGAAAGCATGGCCGAAGCTGCAGCGGTCAAGGGCGGACGTCGATCGACTGCCGCAACGGCGGCCATGGCCGGCGGAAATCAACGTCCTCGCCGGGCCTCGTCGTCATCGCCGCTCATCTTCGAGGTGCTGGGCTGGATGCTGATCGCACCAGAGCTTCCTGCTCAACCCGGCGCGGCTGCAGATCATGATCCTGCAGGTCTCGATCGTCGGCATCATCGCCGTCGGCGTCACCCAGGTGATCATCACCGGCGGCATCGATTTCTCGTCGGGCTCGGTGGTCGGCGCCACGGCGATGATCACCATGAGCTTCGCGCAGGTCTCGACCTACTACCCGCGCCGTCTATCCGGCGCTGACCGACCTGCCGGTCATCGTGCCGATCGTCGTCGGGCTCGCCTGCGGGCTTCTCGCCGGCCTCATCAACGGGCTGATCATCGCCTACACCAAGATTCCGCCGTTCATCGCGACGCTCGGCATGATGGTGTCGGCGCGCGGCGTCGCCGACTGGTACACCAAGGGCCAGCCGGTCTCCTTCCCGACCGACGCCTATGCGCGATCGGCGTCGGGCATCCATCCGGTCGATCATCTTCCTCGTGCATCGCGCTGATCTTCCAGATCATCATGCGCTACACGCTCTACGGCCGGCGCACCTATGCCATCGGCTCCAACGAGAGCGCGGCGCGCGTCTCCGGCATCAACGTCGAGCGCCATCTGGTGCTGGTCTATGCGATCGCCGGTCTGCTGCCGGCGGTCGCCGCGATCGTGCGTGGCCTCGCGCAATCTCACGGCGCAGGCCGGCATGGGCTTCGGCTACGAGCTCGACGCCATCGCCATGGCGGTGATCGGCGGCACGTCGCTCTACGGCGGACGCGGCTCGATCGTCGGCACGGTGCTCGGCGCGCTGATCTTCGGCGTGATCATCTCCGGGCTTCACCTTCCTCCGGGTCGACGCCTTCTACCAGGAGATGATCAAGGGCGTGATCATCGTCGGCGCGGTGGTGCAGGACGTCTACCGCCAGCGCCTGCGCGGCCGAACGCTGAGCGAGGCGCAGCAATGGACCGAAAGAACGCGGCATCATCCTGCGCACCGAGGGGCTCACCAAGCACTACGGCGGCGTGCACGCGCTGGAAGACGCCGATTTCGAGCTGCAGGGACGGCGAGCATGTCGCCATCGTCGGCGACAACGGCGCCGGCAAGTCGACTTTCGTGCGCCAGATCACCGGCGTCGAGCAGCCGAACGCCGGCAAGATCTTCTTCGAGGGCGACGAGGTCGAGTTCAAGACGCCGATCGAGGCGCGCGACGTCGGCATCGAGACGGTGTTCCAGAACCTGGCGCTCGCCGACGATCTCGATGTGCCGTCGAACCTCTTCCTCGGGCGCGAAGGAGCGCTACTTCAATCTCGGTCCGTTCAGCTTCCTGAACGACCGCTGGATGCTGCAGCGCTCGCGCGAAGCGCTGACCGAGACCGGCGTGAAGATCCCCGACCTCCGGAACAAGATCCGCAACATGTCCGGCGGCCAGCGCCAATGCGTTGCGATCAGCCGCGCCGCGACCTTCGCCTCGAAGCTCATCATCATGGACGAGCCGACCGCGGCGCTCGGCGTGCAGGAGACCGCGCAGGTCGAGAACATCATCCGCAATCTCAAGCAGCGCGGCATTCCGCTGATCCTGATCAGCCACAATCTCCGCCAGGTCTTCGACCTCGTCGACACGCATCTGGGTGTTCCGGCGCGGCCGCATCGTCGGCGCGGTGGACGCGACGAAGACCGACGGCAACGAGGTCGTGTCGATGATCACCGGCGTCAAGACCGAGGCCGGCGGGGAGGAGCCGGCCTTCGTTTGAAGATGCGGCTTTCCCCTCTGCAAAGGTCAATTCGCGTCGGTCACGGTTGAGAGGCGGAATGTCGGGCTTCATCCTCGCCATCGACCAGGGCACGACCTCCTCGCGCGCCATGGTCTTCGACCGTGATCAGGGGATTGCGGGCGCCGCGCAGGAGGAGTTTCCGCAGCATTTCCCCGCCCCCGGCCTGGTCGAGCACGACCCGGAGGACATCTGGCGGACGGCGCTCGGCAGCGCGCGCGGCGCCTTGGCGAGCGCCGGCATCGGATCGGCTGACGTTGCCGCGATCGGCATTACCAATCAGCGCGAGACGACGCTCGTCTGGGACCGGCGCACGGGCAGGCCGATCCACGACGCGATCGTCTGGCAGGATCGGCGCACCGCGGCGTTCTGCGCGCGGCTCAAGGCGGAGGGCGCCGAGTCCCTCGTCGCGGCGAAGACCGGACTCGTCATCGATCCCTATTTCTCCGGCACCAAGGTCCGCTGGCTGCTTGATAATATCGAGGGCGCGCGGCAAGCGGCCGCGGCGGGGCATCTCGCCTTCGGCACCGTCGATACGTTTCTGCTGTGGCGGCTGACCGGCGGCCGCGTGCATGTGACCGACGCCACCAACGCCTCGCGGACGCTCCTCTACGATATCCATCGAAACGACTGGGACGACGAGCTCCTGGCGCTTCTCGGCGTGCCGCGCGCGATGCTCCCGGAGGTGCGCGACAGCGCCGGCGATTTCGGCACGACCGAACCCTCGCTCTTCGGCGGGCCGATCGCGATACGCGGCGTTGCCGGCGATCAGCAGGCGGCGACCGTCGGCCAGGCCTGCTTTCAGCCGGGCATGGTGAAATCGACTTACGGCACCGGCTGCTTTGCCGTGCTGAACACCGGTCTTGAAGCGGTCGCCTCGAAGAGCCGGCTCCTGACCACCATCGCCTATCGGCTCGACGGCCGCACGACCTACGCGCTCGAAGGCTCGATCTTCATCGCCGGCGCCGCCGTGCAGTGGCTGCGCGACGCGCTGAAGGTGATCGAGCGCGCCGACCAGTCCGGGATGCTCGCGGCGGAAGCCGACCCGGAGCAGGCGGTGATCCTCGTTCCCGCCTTCACCGGTCTCGGCGCGCCTTATTGGGATGCCGAGGCGCGCGGCGCGCTCTTCGGGCTGACGCGCGGCACCGGTCGCGCCGAGCTGGCGCGGGCGGCGCTGGAAGCGGTCGCCTTCCAGACGCTCGATCTCGTCGAGGCGATGCGGCGCGACTGGGCGAAGGCCGGCGGCGAGACCGTGCTTCGCGTCGATGGCGGCATGGTGGCGAGCGACTGGACCATGCAGCGCCTCGCCGACATTCTCGACGCGCCGGTCGATCGCCCGAATATCCTGGAGACGACGGCGCTCGGCGCCGCATGGCTTGCCGGCCGCGCCGCCGGCGTGTGGCCCGACATGGACGCGTTCGCGCGGAGCTGGCGGCGCGACTGCCGTTTCGAGCCGAGGATGGACGCCGCCGAACGCGCGCGAAAGATTGCCGCCTGGCGCGATGCCGTCGCGAGAACCTTGTCGCGTCCGACCCCGCCGGCGCCCGCTTAGTCCGCCGCGCTTTCCACGAGAGCGCTTCCGGGGATCGGCCGTCGGGCGCCGTCGCCGAGCGCGCGAAGTGCGTTCAGGATGACGAGCACGTCGATGACCTCCTGGATCAGCGCGCCTTCGACCGGCGGGATCATGCCGAACGCTGCGGCGACCATGCCGATCACGGAGAGCCCGATGCCGGCGAAGACGCTCTCGCGCGCAATTGCGAGCGAGCGCTTGGCGATCTCGATGGCGCGCGGCAGCCGCGTAAGGTCGTCGGCGAGAAGCACGGCATCCGCCGCCTCGGCCGCGCCCGCGGCGCCGCTTCCCATGGCGATGCCGACATCGGCGGCGGCGAGCGCCGGCGCGTCGTTGACGCCGTCGCCGACCATGAGGACGCCGCCGGAACGGCGCTCGGCCAGCACCGTCTCGACTTTTGCTTCCGGCGAAAGCCCGGCCTTGACCGAATTGAAGCCGAGATCGGCGGCGACGCGCTCGGCCGCGTCCGCGTGGTCGCCGGTCGCCAGCACCACGCGCTCGATGCCGAACGCGCGCAGCGCCGCAAGCGATCGTCGCGCTTCCGGGCGAACGGCGTCGACGACGTCGAACACGGCCGCGATCCGGCCGTCGAGCGCGATGGCGACGCGGCTTGCACCATCCGCCGGAAGCCGCGCTTCAAGGCCGCCCGGCACATCGGCGCGGCGTCGGACGAAGGCGAGGCTGCCGACCGCAACCCTGACGCCGTCCACGTTGCCGTCGATGCCGGCGCCGCCCTCTTCGTGGACCGCGCTCGGCGAGGAAAGTGCGAGGCCCCGGGTGAGCGCGCTCCGTACGACGAGCCCCGCGACGACGTGGTTCGATGCCTGGTCGAGCGAAGCGGCGAACCGCAGCGCCTCGTCGGCGCTGAAGGGACCGCTCTCGTAGCGGAGCGCAATCGTCGTGCTGCCGCTCGTGAGCGTTCCGGTCTTGTCGAGGATGAGCACGCGCGCGCGCGCGAGCGCTTCAAGCACGCCGCCGCCCTTCACCAGGATTCCGTGCTTCGCGGCGCGCGACACGCCGGCGATGAGCGCGACCGGCACAGCGAGGATGAGCGGGCAGGGCGTCGCGATCACGAGCACGGCGAGGAGCCGCCGTTCTTCGCCGCTCAGGAACCACGCTCCCCCGGCGAGCGCCAGCGTCAGTGCCAGAAACACGAGGGCGTAGCGGTCCGCCATCCGGCTCATTGGCGCTCTGGCGCGTCCGGCGGCTTCGACGAGGCGCAGGATGTTGGCGTAGGTGCTTTCCGCCGCCCGCTTCGTTGCCGACGAGGTCGAAGGGCTCGCCTTTGTTGATCGAGCCGCTCATCGTCGTCTCGCCGCGCGCGCGTGCGACGGGAAGCGCCTCGCCGGTCAGCGCCGACTGGTCGAGCAGCGCCACGCCGCGCGCCACCACGCCGTCGACGGGAAGTGCGTCGCCTTGCCGGATCATCAGCCTGTCGCCGGGCACGACCGCCGCTATGTCGACGTCCTCGATGTTGCCGTCCGCATAGCGATGCGCGATCCGCGGCACGCGCGCGAGAAGCGCCGTCATCTCGCGCCGCGCGCGCCGCCCGGCGTAGCTCTCCAGGAACTGCCCGCCGGAATACATCAGCCCGACGACAATGCCGGCAAGCGGTTCGTGAAAGGCGAGGGCGGAGCCCATGGCGAGCCCCGCGATCAGGTCGAGCCCCACTTCGCCGCGCCGCAGGCTGGTGACTGCCTCAAGCAGAAGCGCGGCGAGCGCCGCCGCGATCCCGACATTCCAGATCGACGCGCCGGCGGCGGGATGGTCGAGTGCGACGGCAACGAGGCCGCACGCGAGCGCGCTGGCCGTGACAGCGAGGAGCCCGCTTTTCAGGAGGTCGGATGTTCGGGTCCGCATGGCGATGACGGCGCGGCGGCGCGTCTACTTCTCGTCCGGATCGAGCGTCTGCAGGTAGGCGAGAAGATCGGCGATCTGGATGTCGGAGAGGAAGCGGAGCGACAGCATTTCGGCGGCCGGCACGCCGTTCAGGATTTTGTGGAGCGCCTGCGTCGGGGCGGTTTCGCGCCACCCAGCCGAGCGACGAGCGATCGCCCTTCTCGCCGCGCAGATAGCGGCGACCGTCGAGCTGGTGACACGAGATGCAGGCGCCCTCGAAAATATCGCGGCCGAATTCAGGGTTGCCGAGGGCAACCCCGGCCTCGCTCACGAAGTCGCTGCGCGAATATTGGCCCTCGGTGATGAAATAGGCGAGAAGATCGACGGCGACATCGGAAAGGCGCGCGACCGGAAACGGATGAGCGGGGTCGCGGAGCCGCTTCTTGACGTCGTCGGCATTGGCGCCGGCGAGTTTCCTGAGGCCAGGGAATTCCGTGTCGCCGATTTTCGCGCCGGTATAGTCCCAGCCGTGACAGGTCACGCACCGCCAGGTTTCCGCCGGCGCGATGGAAAGCGCCGACGCGAGCGGCGGGTTACGGCCCTCCGGCGGGGCCTCGTCGAGGATCGACCAGAGATTGTCGTAGAGCTTGCCGCCGACCGAGAGCAGGAAGATCGGCCCGAGCTCGGTCTCGTCGCCGCTCGGCTCCTGCGCGACCGCGCGTCCGGGCGCGAGCACCGCCGCGACGACGACCGCGAGGGCGAGGAGATGACGCGCCGACGCTCTGCGACAACCTGGACATGGCCGGCCCCGTTTGGCAACTGCCGCCAATGCATCCGCATACCGGGCTGGCCGGCGTTGACTTGCGTCAAGCCCGCGGTCCGCGCCCAGGCGCCCGCTCAGGCGACCTCGACGCCGGCCTGCCGCATTTCTTCGACCGCCGCCTCGCCGCCCGCCTCGGTCACCGGTTTCGTCGCGCCCGCGATGAGATGGGTTTTGAGCCCGGACTTGATCGCGTCGAGCGCGGTCGCGCGCACGCAGACGTCTTCCGCCAGGCCGCCGACGAAGACGCGTGTGACGCCGCGCTGGCGAAGCGCGTCGGCAAGCCCGGTCGAATCGAAAGCCGAATATTGGTCGCGGTCGTCATGCTCGCCCTTGGTCACGATCGTCGCGTCGGCGGGAAGCTTCGAGATCGGGATGGAATTCGGCGCCGGCGCGTGCCTTCAATGCAATGCGACGGCCATTCGCCGCCCTGCGGCTTGAAGCTCAGATGGCCCTTCGGATGCCAGTCGCGCGAGGCGAAGATCGGCAGGCCAAGCCGCCGTGCGCGGTCGATCCAGCGATTGAGGATCGGAACGACGGCGTCGCCGTTCTTGATCGGCAGCGCTCCGCCCGGGCAGAAATCGCGCTGCACGTCGACGACGATCAGCGCATCGCCTGGCTGAAGCGCGTCCTCCGGCCCCGTTATTCCACCCTCCGGCTGAACGATCGAGAGGTCGGATCGCTCGCCGGGAAACTCTCCGCAAGCGCCTCGTCGAGAAGCTCCTCGTCGTGGTCGCGTTCTGGCCGCCGGGGCCCTTTCGCGCTCATCGTGTCGCGCTCCTGAGGGAATGGCCGCATTGGGAACGTAGTGTCGCGGCGCTCCGGATCAACCGGCGGCGGCTTAAGACGGTTCCCCCGCTCTTCGAGGAAGCGCCGCTACGCCGCTCTCAGCGCGCGGAAGGGGTGGCGGCGTTTCCGCCGTTTCGCGTCGCCTTTCCGCGCCGCCGACGGCCCTTCATAAGCCTCTTCACCTGCACCTTGCCTTCGCTTTTCAGATTGGCAAAGCCCGCCTGATCCGCGCGCTAAGTCCCCAGCTGCTGGAGCTCAGAACCAGCGTTCCGTAAGGCTCGCGGTCGGGCCAGAGCGAGCGGCATCAGCGGGTTGCCTTCCTCGCAGATCGGGTCGACGCGCTTTATGCTCTTGTCGGCGAGCCAGCGCCGCGTCGCGTCGCACATCAGCTGCTTGCCCGGCGAGAAGGCCGCGAATTCCTCGTCGAAGGCCACCTTCCAGGGGATCGACATGCCGGCATGGTCGAAGCGGATGAGCGCCGCGATCGGTCGATCGCCGAGCGCGCATCACGTCGATCGCCCCAAGCCCCTTCTGCGCCATGCGCGTAATCGCCACGCGGGCAAACTCATAGCACGCCCTGCCTTTGTTCAGCGCCGTGCCGCGCCGTCCCTTCCAGCCCGCGCCTTCGAGCGCGGTGAACATGCCGAACGCGGATTCGATCTCGCCTGCGCTCCGCGCTGACATGAAGCTGACGGCGCCGGTCTCGCAGAGTCGCCGCAGCTGGCGGTCAAGCTCGCGTCGCCGCTTCTGATTGACCATCTGATCGAACGCCGCCATGCCCGTCGCGACGTCGGGATAGAGGATCGGCCGCATCTGACGATCGGCGACGGTCCAGAACCCGCTTCGCTCGGCAGCCGCCCGCAGCGCACCCGCCGCCGATCCGTTGAGCGGCAGATGCGGAACGGAAAGGAGCGTCCGCCCGCTCGTGCGCATATGCGCAAAGAGCGCGTCCGTGACCTGCGGCGCGGTCTCCGCGTCGATCAGCGGCGTGCCGAGCGGCGCGTAGGGATGCGCCCAGACGCTGAAACTGCGCGCTCCGAAAAGCTGGCCGCCGGGGGCCACGACCGGCGCGAAGAAGTGCAAGTCGTCGCGGTCGGAGAAGATCGCAAGCCGCAGCCGCTTTTTGCCAAGCGCCTGCATCGCCGGCTCGAGAAACTCGGGCAGGAAGAACGGGTTCGTCTCGAGCGCGCGCGCGGCAAGACCGCCGATCCGTTCCGCAAGCCTTGGCAAGGCTTCGATCGGCTCAAGCGCGAACGTGCCGCGCCGCGCCTGTCCGCGCGACACGGTTCCGATCGAGACCGCTCTTTGAAAAACCATTTGCACTGTTTCACGCTATATGCCGCAACCTAACGACTGCGCCCTCAACACGCCGTTAAGCTTAAGGCGCTGCCTCATCCCGCAAATCCGCCACCGTCGAGGAATGCCTGCTCCGCCGGGCTCATATGGCGCCCGAGAATGGGATTGCGATGCGGGAAATCGGCCGAAGCGGCGGATCGACCCGCTCGTGCTCGCGCGCGTAGGGGAGCGTTTCGTCGCTGCCGAGCGAGTGGAGGAGGAGCACGCTATTCTCCTGTGCTGCGATCCGTTCGGCATGTATGAACGGCAAGTAGAGGAAGGCAGCGAGATCTCCGGGATCTATTTGTCGAACCCCGCAGCGATCGCCTGGCGCGCGAGATCGCTTGCCATCTCGTCCTGCGCGAAGGCCACGGCGTCATCTCGGAACATGTTGCGGGAAAACTGGTCGAGAACGAGGATCAGCGCGAGGGTGCCTTCCGGCGGTCGTTCGCCCAGTCGTTCTTCCTCCGGCCGCCGCCTCCTCATGCAGGTGCGCGAATTGCTCCGCGATGGCGCGGTCGAACTCGGCGTCTTTTTTGAACCATTTGCCGGGGCCGGCTTCGCTCCAGAAGGCGATGACATCCTCGGGCCCAGTTCGGAATTCCCATTCAAAGCCGCACCTTGCCCCTCGCAGATGTCCCGATAGATCGCGGCATCAAGGCGGATATAAGACTGCAATTCCGGATGCAGAAAATAGATCGGATCGCCGGTCGACGCCCGGATCGAAGCCTTCCGTTTCGCGAGTTCATGCTTTCGCTGCTTGTGGGTCGAGGTGGTCTCGATCTCGCGGTATCAGGCGCAGGAACACCGGCCGCGCATAGGCGGCGAGCCCGCGACCACGTGCGTGTAGAAGCCGTCGAGGTCGATCCCGTCATCCACGACGAGCGCGGCCATGCCGACGCGCCCCTCCGCGCCCGGCACGCTGACGCCATAGACGTTCGCCTCGCGGACGCCGGAAAAGCCGGTGATCGCCTCCTGCACTTCGGACGTCGCGACGTTCTCGCCCTTCCAGCGGAAGGTGTCGCCGATGCGGTCGACGAAGTAGTAGTAGCCGGCGTCATCCTTGCGCATCAGGTCGCCGGTGCGAAACCAGCGGTCGCCTGTCGCGAACGCGTCGTGCAGGATCTTGCGTTTCCGTCGCCGCCGGGTCGGCATAGCCTTCGAACCTCTGGCTCGGCCGTCGCGGGTCGTTCATGATCTTGGAGATCGGCCTCGCCGACCTCGCCCGGCCGCGCATTTGACGCAGAACCCGTCCGGCCCGCGCACGGGCTCCCCGTCTCGATGTCGAAGCGCACGATCTCGACGAAGAATTTCCGCTCCAGCCATTTCGGGATGCGGCCGATCGCGCCGACCTTGCCGTCGAAATTGAACAGGACGCAGTTGCCTTCCGTCGCCGCGTACAATTCCAGGATATTCGGGAATGCGGAAGCGCTCCTGGAAGCCGCGCCAGATGTCGGGCCTGAGCCCGTTGCCGCAGGCAAGGCGGATCTTGTGCCGCGTCTCCGCCGGGCGCGCGGGGCTGTTCCACAGATAGCGGCAGAGCTCGCCGATATAGATGAAGATGGTGCAATCGTTGTCGACGACGTCGTCCCAGAAGGTGGTGGCGGAGAAGCGCTCGCGCAGCACCACGCTCGCCCCGGCCGTGAGCGCGGCGCAGGGGCCGAGCACGCCGCCCGACGTGTGATACATCGGCAGGCAGACATAGATGCGGTCGTCGGGACGGACGTGCATCGCCCCGCTGAAGCCGAACATGATCGACTGCACGCGGTAGTGATTGATGTTGGCGGCCTTCGGCAGCCCCGTCGTGCCGCTCGTGTAGACGTAGAGGCACCTGTCCTCGATCGTGAGCTTCGGGAGTTCGCTGTCGGGAATGGGCGTCGCCGGGAGCGCGTCGATTTCGCTGTCGAGACGCGCGCAGCCCTCCGCCGCTCCGCCGTAGCACCAGATTTCGGCGCCCGCGGCGATATGCGGCGCGGCGCTTTGGAAGCTTTCGATGAGCGACGCGTCGACGATCACGTGCCGCGGCTTCACGATGTTGATGCAATAGGCGAGCGCGGCGCCGCCGAGATTCGTGTTGAGCAGCGCGACCACGCCGCCGGCCCGCGTGATGCCGAGCCAGACGGCAAGATATTCCGGCCGGTTCGGCATCATCAGCGCGACCGTGTCGCCCTTGCGAACGCCCTTCGCCATCGCCCAGCGCGCATACTGGTCGCCGCGCCGGTCGTATTCCGCGAAGGTCAGGCGCTCGTGCTCGGAGATGATGGCGACCTTGTCGCCATGCGCGCGCGCAAGCTCGCGCACCACCTGCGGATAGGTGCGGTTCGGGGTCCTGGCGACCTTCGAGACCTTCGAGAGCGCCCGGAATATGCCGCTCAGATAGGCGAAATTGCTCGCGATCCGCGCGATGAAGCGCATGCTTATTGAGGCGGGATTTCGACCAGCGGCCGTGCGCTCCCCGCCGCCGCCCCGATCGCCTCCGCAGGCGCCGAGGCGCTCGCCCCGTCGCCGGGCGCATAGGCATTCAAGAGTTCCGGGATCGTCGTCGGTTCCGGCCGCGGCCGCGGCACCGGTGCAACGAACTCCGGATCGCCGTAGTCGATGGGGACCACCGCCGAGACCTCGACCGGCGGCCCGATGTCGAGCGGCTGCGGGGTGAGATATGAGACGGGCGCGCCGTTATCTCCGATGAGGGCGGCGACCTTGACCCGCTTCGGCCCACAGACATAAGGCCGCATGTTGAAAGGCGTGTCGTAGGCGGCGCCGGTCGTGACCTTGTCCAGCGTCTCGAAGGTCTGGTCGGTCGGCGGCGGCGCGTTGAAGCCGTCGTCGAGCAGTTTCGCGGCGTATTCGTTGCGCACCTTCTCGCCGTACTGGCCGAACACGACGGCGAGCACCTCGCGGTCGCCGCGCTTGGCGGATGCGACGAGGTTGAAGCCCGAGTCGCAGATGAAGCCGGTCTTCATGCCGGTGGCGCCGGGATAGCGCACCAGGAGCCTGTTGAGGTTTTTCAGCACGCGGCCGCCGATCTCGATGGCCGGCACGTCGAAATAGTCGCGGTATTGCGGGAACTCGGTCAGAAGCGCCCGCGCCACGATCGCCATGTCGCGGGCCGTCGTATAATGGTTGTCGTCGGGGAGCCCGTTCGGGTTGACGAAGTGGGAGCGCGTCATCCCGAGCTGCTTCGCCGCCGCGTTCATGCGGTCGGCGAAGCCGGCGACGCTGCCGCCGACCGTCTCGGCGACGGCGACCGCGATGTCGTTCGCCGACTTCACCATCATCATCTTCAGCGCGTTGTCGAGGGTGAGCGTCGTGCCCGGCTTGAAGCCCATCTTGCTCGGCGGCTGGTTCGCGGCGTTGGCGCTGTAATGGACTTCCGAATCGAACGTGATCTCGCCGGCGCGGATCGCCTCGAACGTCACGTAGACCGTCATCAGCTTGGTGGTGGAGGCCGGATACCACGGGCGGAGCGCGTCATGTGATTCGATGACGCGACCGCTATCGACATCGGCGACGATGTAGGGGCCCTGGACCGGCTCTGCCGTCGGGCCGGGCGCGGCCGTTGCCGCCAGCGCGGAAGCACCGAGCGCCAGAAATGCCGTTACGGCAAAGGCGGCGCGAAGCCGTCTAACTGCTTGCGTCGCGTTCAAATCGGACCCCTTCGCTGTTGGCGCATCATAGCGCATTTCCGCCGCGGCCGGCACCCCCTCCGGCGCGGCTTCGCAGAGAAGACCGCGAGTTGCCGCCGCCCCGCCGGAAAGAATAGACTTCCCGATCCGACCCCCGAACCCTCCGAGAAGATCATGCCGATCATCAACCGTTTTGCCGACCTGCACGACGAAATCGCCGGCTGGCGGCGCGATTATCACCGTCACCCGGAGCTTCTCTATGACGTGAACCGCACCGCCGCCGACGTGGCGGAGAAGCTCCGCGGCTTCGGGCTCGACGAGGTTGTGGAAGGGATCGGCAGGACCGGTGTCGTCGGCGTCTTGAAGGGCAACGGGGACGCTGATTCGCGCCGCGTGATCGGTCTTCGCGCCGACATGGATGCGCTGCCGATCAACGAGGAGAGCGGCAAGCCCTGGGCCTCCGAGACGCCGGGCAAGATGCATGCCTGCGGGCACGACGGCCATACCGCGATGCTCCTCGGCGCGGCGCGCTATCTCGCCGAGACGCGCCGCTTCGCCGGCACCGCGGTTTTCATCTTTCAGCCGGCCGAGGAAGGCGGGGCCGGGGGGCTCGCCATGGTCAAGGACGGGCTCATGGACCGTTTTGGCGTTGAGGAGGTCTACGGCATGCACAACATGCCCGGCCTCCCGCTCGGCCATTTCGCCATCCGTCCGGGCCCTCTCATGGCCGCGACCGACATGTTCACGATCGAGATCGAAGGGCATGGCGGGCACGCCGCCAAGCCGCATGCCACGATCGACCCGATCGTGGCCGGGGCGGCGGTCGTGCAGGCGCTGCAGTCGATCGTGTCGCGCAACGTCGATCCGCTCGCAAGCGCCGTGATCTCGGTCACCACCTTCAACGCCGGTCACGCCTTCGGCGTCATCCCGCAGCGCGCGAAGATCACCGGCACCGGACGCTCGCTCGATCCGCTCATCCGCGATCTGATCGAGCGGCGCATGCGCGAGGTAGTGCTGAACGTTGCGGCCGCACACGGCGCAACCGCTCACTTCCGTTACGATCGCAACTATCCGGTCACCGTCAATCACCCCGAGCAGACCGAGAAGGCGGCGGCGATCGCCCGCGACGTGGCCGGCGACGCCCAGGTCGACGTGGACCATCCGCCGGTCATGGGCGGGGAAGATTTTTCCTACATGCTCGAAGCGCGGCCGGGCGCCTTCATCTTCGTCGGCAATGGCGATAGCGCCGGCCTCCACCATCCGGCCTATGACTTCAACGACGCGGCGATCGGCTACGGGTCGAGCTATTGGGCGAGGCTGATCGAGACGCTGATGCCGGCGTAAGACGCGCCGCTGCTAGAGCATGATCCCGAAAAGTGGAAACCGCTTCTCGGATAAGATCATGCTGAAACAGAAGGATAGAGCCCAATTCTGACTCAATCAGAACCGAAAAGGCTCTACGCCGCTGCGCCATTCGTCTCGGCTAGAGCGGCGGCTTGCGCCCGATCACCGGCGTGACAAGCCCGTTGCCCTCGCACGTCTCGATGCTGTCGAGACCAAGCTCGCCGAGCCGCGCCTCGGCCGCGTCCGGGCTCCACAGATGGCCGCCGCTTCGCGTGAGGCGGAGCGCCTGCAGCGACTGGCTGAGTGGGTCGGGCGGCGCGGCCGCAAGCCCGAAGATCATCCAGCCGTCCGGCCGCAGCGCCCGCACGGCGCGGCGCAACGCCTCGCCGGAGACGTGCGGCGGAATGAACGGGCTCGGGAACCAGATCAAAGTATAGGCGTCCTCGTCGTCGAGCGTCTCGCCGCCATTCCGCCGCAGCTCGACGCGATCCGCGACGTCGCTCTCCGCGACGTTCCCGTGCGCGAGATCAAGCGCCGTCTCCCATGGGTCGATGCCGACCACGCGGAGCGCCGGCCAGAGACGTGCCGCCTCGATTGCGATCCACCCGCAGCCGGTGCCGATGTCGAGGAATGCGCCGGGGGCATCGAGTATCGTCCGCAGCGCCGGCCGCGTCGCGGCGAGCGCCTCGATCAGATGAGCCACGCGCGCGGAGGCGCGGCCCTGCGCTTGCAGGACCGCCGGGTCCTGCGCCGTCCAGCCCGGCGGGCGCTCGGGCGCCTTCAGGAGCTCTGCCGCCTGCCCGAAGAACGTCTGGATGGTGCTGAGCGCCGTGATCTCTTGTTGCGGCGTCAAGCCGTCGAAAAGCGTCGGATCGACATGGGCGGCGATCTTGGCGAGCAGCGCGCGGACATTCGGGTCGCCGTCAACGCCAAGCTGGCGAAGCCGCAGCTCCGCGCCGATCGCCGCGACGGTTTCGGTCGAGGCGAGAAGGCGCCGAACGCTCGCCATCAACGAGTTAAAGCTCACGTCCGCGCTCCAGAATCGCGACGAGCGATGTCTAGCCTTTGCCTCCCACGGCGTCGAGGCGGAATGCTTCCGTAAGGGGCAGCGCGGCTACCGCGCGCGTTTGCGCACGACGTAGACGCCGGCCCCGATGATCATGACGACGCCGATGAGCGTCCAGACATCGGGAACGTCGCCGAAAACGACCATGCCGAAAATGACGGCGGAGATGATCTGGATGTAGTTGAAGGGTGCGAGCAGGCCCGCCGGCGCATGGGTATAGGCGCGAATCTGAAGAAGCTGCGAGGCGCCGAACACCGTGCCGAGCGCGATCATGAGAAGCCACGCCGTCGGCGTGGTCGGCGCCCAGGTCGCGCTCGCCACCGGCGTTGAGGCGAGGCCGCCGACGAGAAGCGTCCACGCGAGCGTCGTCGGCGCTTTTTCGCCGAGCACGCCGAGCCGCCGCGTGATGAGCTGCAGGAACGCCTGGAACACGGCGGCGAGCAGCGGGAACGCCGTGTATTTCGACAAATCGCTGAAGCCCGGGCGCGATACGATCACGACGGCGATGAACCCGACGACGACGGCGATCCAGCTCGATGTCCGAACCTGCTCGCCAAGCAGCGACGGCGACAGAGCCACGACCAGGAACGGGCCGGCGAAGAGAACGACGGTCGCTTCGGCAAGCGGCAGGTAGCGCACGCCGAGCACCATGCCGCCGCTGACCGCGAGTGGCGTCAGGCCGCGCACGATCTGGAGGAGCGGCCGCCGCGTGCTGAAGAGCTGTGACCACACGGCCGGCCGCGTGGTGGCGAGAAGAAGCGGAAACCCGAGCGCGTAGCGCGCCCAGACGATCTGCCCGACCGATTGGGTCTGGGCAAGAATCTTGCCGATTCCGTCGACCGCGCCGAACATCGATGCGGCAAGCACGATGAGGAGGATGCCGCGAAAGATTTCCCGGCGATCGTGAGGGTCGGCCATTTAGGTGTTCGCGCGCGACGTGAGCGGCTTCCGCGTGAGACCCTGCGGTTCGCACGGATCGCGCGAAACCTCAATGGCCGGCGGCTTTAGCGCTCGCCGACGTTCTTCCGCCAGGAGAACTGCTCCTTGAAGCCGAGCACCTCGCGGATCTTCTTGTTGGAGTAAAGCAACTCGTATTCGCCCATCTCCCGCTTCAAGGGAACGTTCGGGTAGAAGCGCTTCAGAAGCTCCCTGGTCGGCAGGTCGGCGGAGGATTCGTCGTTCGCCGCGTTGAAGACCTGGAAGCCGAGCCCGTCCTTCTCGATGCAGAGGCGGACGATCTCGCCCAGATCGCGCGCATCGATGTAGCTCCACGTCAGCTTCTTGCGGAAAGCCGGGTCGGACTTCCACTTCGGAACGAGGCCCGCATATTCGTGCGGCTCGATGACATTGCCGATTCTGAGCGCGTAGATGTCGAAATCGCCGCGCAGCTGAAAGGCGCGCGCCGTCTTCTCGTTCACCACCTTCGACATCGCATAGGAGTCCATCGGATCGACGTCGTAGTCCTCGTCGAGCGGCAGGTAGCGCGGCTCGCGCGGCTCCTCGGCGAAGATGATGCCGTAGGTGGTTTCGCTCGAAGCGATGATGATTTTCCTGATGCCGAGCTTCGTCGCCGCCTCGATGACGTTGTAGGTGCCCATCACGTTGATGCGGAAGAGCTCGTTGTCCGGCACGATCATGATGCGCGGGATCGCGGCGAAATGGACGACGGCGTCGACCGGCTGCGGCCGCAGCACCGGCTCGAACTCATGCGTCGCCATGGTGCTCGACAGCGCGCCGAAGACCTGGCCGGAATCGGTGATGTCGGTGATGAGCGTGCGGACCTGCGGATTGTCGAGCGGCTTCAGGTCGAGATTGAGGACGTCATAGCCGTGATCGACGAGATACTTGACCGCGTGGCGGCCGGCCTTGCCCGTGCCGCCGGTGAACATGATGCGCTTTGGCATGCCCGTCCTTCCTTGCGCTTTCCGTGAAGACCGTCGACGCTCCGGGGAGGAGCGCCCTTACCCGAGAGGTCGCCGCCGGGGCCGGCCCATCCCGCGCCGGCGCTCAGTCTCTAGCCCAACGCTTTTACCGGCTCAACGCAACTAGGCGAGCGCCGACTTCGGCAGCATGCAGTGCGCCCCTTTGTTGATGTTGACCGTCTGCGTCACGCGGAGGTCGGCGGCAAAGCTGCACAGCATATAGGCGTCGGGCCACGACAGGCCGTGTCGCTCGGCGATCCAGCCGATCATGTCGCGGAGCGCGCTCTTGACGGCGTCGTCGAGGTCTTCGTCGAAGCCCATGGTGATGTAGTGCTCCGCCGTCTCCGCGCGCGGCTGGACGATCTCGATGTCGTTGCGGACGGAAAACCGGAAGCGCCCGGTAAGCGCGGTCTCGACCGCGGTGACGCAGACTTCCCCGTCGCCCTGCACGCCGTGCCCGTCACCGACCGAGAAGAGCCCGCCGTCGTTGAAGATGGGGAAGTAGACGGTCGCGCCAGCGCCGAGCGCCTTGTTGTCCATGTTGCCGCCATGCGCGCGCGGGATCAGCGTCGTGATCTCCCCCCAGGCCGGCGGCGGCGCGACGCCCATGACGCCGAAGAACGGGTCGAGCGTCAGCGTGCGCCGCCACGGCAGCTCGACGGTTTTGGCCGCCATGTCGATCCGCATGTGCCGGTAGATCTTCTCCGGGAAGTCTTCCGGCAGCGTGCCGAGGAGCGGATGGATCAGGGCCCAGCCCCAATCCTGGTGGAGCGAGACGTCGAGGATATCGACCTGCAGCGCGCTTCCGACCTTCGCACCTCTGACCGCCACGGGACCGGTCACGAGGTGCGGCCCCGGGCCGCGCCGCACCTGATCGAGGATCGCGCGATGCTCCGAAAGGATGGTGAAGCGCGGATCGTCGGGCAGGTCCCACGGCTCGCCCGACACCGTGTCGATCACGACCTCGGCGCCGTTGGCGATCTCGACGACGGCCGCGATCTTCGCATCGAAGGCGCCCCACTTGACGGTCGTCGGCGTCGCGTCGATTTTCACGGGTCCGCTTGCGGGCATCGAAATCTCCTGTCTCTCTCAGCTGCGAGCCCAATCCGGATCGAATCGTGACCACGCCCGACAGTCTTTCCATACTCGACCGCCTGATCGGCTTTGCGACGGTCAGCCGCGATTCGAATTTGGCGCTCATCGAATATGTGCGCGCGCTCCTTGCCGACGCCGGTGTCGAGGCGCGGCTCATTCCGAATGCGCAGGGAACGAAGGCCAATCTCTTCGCCACCATCGGTCCGACGGATCGTCGCGGCGTGATCCTCTCCGGCCACACCGACGTGGTGCCGACCGACGGCCAGGTCTGGTCGTCCGATCCGTTCAAGCTGGTCGAGCGGGAAGGTCGGTTCTACGGCCGCGGCGCCGCCGACATGAAAGGCTTCCTCGCCTCTGCGCTCCGCGCGGCACTTCTCGCGGCAAAGCGCAATCTCGCCCGGCCGCTCCGTCTCGCCTTCTCCTACGACGAAGAGCTCGGCTGCCTTGGCGTGCACGACATGCTGCCGGTCGTCGCGGCCGCGGGACCGACGCTTTGCGTAATCGTCGGCGAGCCGACCTCGATGCGGGTCGCGACCGGCCACAAGGGCAAGATTTTTGCGCACGCGACGTGCCGCGGCCTGAGCGCGCACACCGCCTTTGCGCCGCGCGCCGTCAACGCGATCCACCTCGCTTGCGATCTTGTCGGCGCCCTCAGGCAGCTGCAGGCGGAAATCCAGACCACGGGCGCTCGCGACGGCGACTACGACATCCCCTATACGACCGTGCATGTCGCGAAGATTTCCGGCGGCGAGGTTCTGAACATCGTTCCCGATCTCTGCACGCTCGACTTCGAGATACGCCATCTCGCCGCCGACGATCCGCGCTCTTTGATGCGGCGGATCGAGGCGTCGGCCAACGAGATCGCCGGCCGCTATGCCGCGTTTGCGCCGGAAGCGGCGATCACAATCGAGATCGTGAACGACTATCCCGGCCTCGACATGCCGGCGGACGCCGAAGCGGTCGCCTTCGTGCAGGCGCTCACCGACGAGGGCGGCACGATCAAGGTCGCCTTCGGCACGGAAGGCGGGCTTTATTCGGAGCGCGCGCATGTGCCGGCGGTGATCTGCGGGCCGGGTTCGATGGAGCAGGGCCACAAGCCCGACGAGTTCGTCGCCCGCGGCCAGATCGAGCGCTGCGACGCCATGATGGAGCGGCTCGTGGATCATCTCGCCGCCCGCTGAGGCGAAGGTTTGAAGTCCCGCCCACACGTCTGTCGTCATTGCCGGACTTGATCCGGCAATCTCTTCCGTGACGCCCAGGCCGCATTCAGCCGCAACGGAACGAATGCCAACAAGCCATGGCATGACGACAGGGACGGGTTGATCCTATTCATCGCCGGGCACGCCGAAGCTCGGCGCCGCCGCCGGGTTGAGCGCGCGGGTCACGTAGTCGTCGAGTTGGGGCGCGTAAATCTCCCAGAGGTTGGCGAGCGCCTCCACGGGGCAGCCTTCGGTCCAGTCGACGCGGAGGTCGGCGACCGGCCAGGCCACCTCGCGCACAAGCTTCAGTCCGGCGGAGCGGACCGGCCCCATCTCGCCGCCGGCTTTCTTAGCGGCGCGGAGCGCGGCGATCAGCCGGTCGCCGAGCGCGCCGGGCGTGTCCTGGAAGGCGTCGAGCATCAGAGCCGGTATCGCCTTCGCGGCGAGGAGATTGCCGCCGCAGGCGACATTCTCGGCGCGCGCGTCGCCGCAGACCGCAAAGGTCCGCTCGCCGGTATGCACGGCCGAGCCGCCCGCAGCATCGACGATCAAAAGCTGGCGGTAGTCGGTGGAAGCGCCGGTCCTGATCAGAATCGCGAGCGCCTCTTCGGCGGTGGCGCCCTCTTTCATAAGCGCGAGGCCCCGCATTCCGAGACGCGGATCGGTCACGTTCTGGCTTGCGACCGCGCCGATCCCGGCTTCCGCATAGGCGCAGCGCGCCGCGACCGCCGGCGAGGAGGAGGAGACCGCGACGCCGAGCATGCCGGTCTTCGCACAGCGCGCGGCGATCGAAAATGTCATGCTCTCAGGACTCCGGCAGGACGGCGGTGGCGTCGATCTCGACCAGCCATTCGGGCCGCGCCAGCGCGACGACGACAAGCCCGGTGCAGACGGGATGAACGCCGCGGATATATTCGCCCATCGTGCGGTAGACCGCCTCGCGGTGGCGGATGTCGGTCAGATAGACGACGAGCTTCGTCACGTGCTCCATGCTGCCGCCGCATTCGCCCAAAAGCTGGCGGATGTTCTGCATGGCCTTGTGCGTCTGCGCGACCGGATCGCCGACGCCGACATTTTTCGCGCTGTCGAGGTCCTGCGCGACCTGTCCGCGCAGGAAGATCAGCGTGCCCTTGGCGACCACCGCCTGGGCGAGATCGTTGTCGAGCCGCTGCTCGGGATAGGTGTCCTTCGTATTGAAGGGCCGGATTCGCTTATGCGCCATCGAAAGCTTCTACTCGGCTGCCGCCCGCGCCCCCGCGAACCAGGCGTTGACCGCCGTGTCGCCGGGGGTGCGGCTGGAGCGCCGGCGGACGCGGTCGGAGAGGCCGGCCGATTTCTGCACGAAATCGAGCGGGCCGTCCCAGTCGAAATTGCGATAGACCGCGCCGAGATGCGCAAACGGCGGCGATTGCGCGAAGAGCTGGAAGGTCAGCCGATGCCCGGCATAGTCGGAGTTCAAGAGGTCGCGCGCGAATGCGAGGAGCTTGCGCCTGTCCTCCGCCACCCAGTCCGCGTTGACGCTGTAGAATTTCTCCAGCCACGGCTTCGTCTCCGGCGCCTCGAAGGCCGCCTTGTCCGGTGTGACGCAGATCTGCCCGCCGCAAAGCTCGCGCGCGATGTGCATCATCTCGTGGAGCTGCGAGCAGGCGAGCACGCGGCCCGTATAGAGAAGTGACTGGTTCGGCATCATCAGGCCGGAGGGGCTCGGCTCGGCGAGCGTGATCGCGGCGGTCAGATGCGCGTTGATCCCCTCGCGGTAGACGGCGAGCTGGGCAAGCTTCTCCTGCACCGCCTGCTGCTTGTCGAGCCCGGTCTGGCGCGCGTTGAAGAGCGCCGCGCCGATCATCATGTCGGCGACCTTCAGGTTCCGCTGCACGAAGGCGAAGGCGGAGTAGCGGTGCAGCGTGGCGCGGATATAGGTCGCCGCCTTGGTGTGCCGGTAGAAGAGCACGTTCTCCCAGGGGATCAGCACGTCGTCGAAGATCACCAGCGTGTCGACCTCGTCGAAGCGGTTTGACAGCGGATAGTCCTCGACGGGCGCGCGGCCGGCAAAGCCGGTCCGGCAGATGAATTTCAGGTTGGGCGAGCCGAGCCCGCAGACGAAGCCGACGGCATAGTCGGAGAGCGCCTCGTTCCCCCAATTGGCGATGGTCGGCTTGGTGAAGGCCTGGTTCGCGTAGGCCGCCGCGGTCTCGTATTTCGCCCCGCGCACGACGATCCCCGCGTCGGTCTCCTTCACGACATGCAGGAGCATGTCGGGGTCCTGGTCCTGCGGCGCCTTCGAGCGGTCGCCCTTCGGATCGGTGTTGGCGGAGACGTGGAACGGATCGTCGTGGAGGACGCGCGCGATGTGGTTGCGGATGTTCTCCGAAAAGCGCGGGTCGACCTCGTTCAGCACGTCCTGCCCGTCATAGAGCGACCACATCTCGCCGACCGTCTCGTCGCCGACGCGGGTGACGACGCCGCCGATTTCCTCGAGCACCGTGTCGGTCGCGCGGCGCTTGTCCCACCAGTCGGCTTGCGACACCGGGAGCTTGTTCGCGATCGCGTTGGTCTCGCCGCCGTCGTCATAGGTCAGGATCGGCGCCGTCGCCGCCTCGTGCTGCATGTCGTAGATCAGCGCGCGGATATCGACGAGCGGCTTGAACATCGGATGCCGGGTCACATCCTTCACGCGCTCGCCGTTGACGAAGACCCGCCGGCCGTCGCGGATCGACTCGCGATATTGTTCTCCGGTCCTGATCATCCGAAGCTCCTTGTTCGACGCCCAAATCGTCGCGGCGGCGCGCGCCGAGTAAAGAAGCGGTTTTTGTGCTTCCGGTTCGGATAGTCCGAACTGCGCAAAAATGCGGCCGCCGCGATTGCTTCGCCGGATGCGAGACTTCGCCTCGCCATTTGCGAATACTCGGGCAAAGATCGGCTTTCTAACGTTCGGCCGCCACGGCGCTGAAGGGGACGGAATGGCGCGCGATCCGCGATACGACATCTTGTTCGAGCCGGTAAAGATCGGCCCGGTCACCACCAAGAACCGCTTCTACCAGGTGCCGCATTGCAACGGCATGGGCTACCGCGACGCGACCGCGCTCGCCGTCATGCGGGCGGTCAAGGCCGAGGGCGGCTGGGGCGTCGTCTGCGGCGAGCAGGCGGAAATTCACCCGAGCTCCGAAATCTGCCCGTTCATCGAATTGCGCATCTGGGACGACAAGGACATCCCGATGCTCGCGCGCATCGCCGACGCGATCCATGCCTATGGCGCGCTGGCCGGCATGGAGCTTTGCCACAACGGCATGAACAGCCCGAATTTCTATTCGCGCGAGGTGCCGCTCGGCCCAGCCGATCTGCCGATTGCGACCTTCACCAACGATCCGGTGCAGGCGCGCGCCATGGACAAGACCGACATCGCCAATCTGCGCCGCTGGCATCGGCATGCCGCGATCCGGGCGAAGCAGGCCGGCTACGACATCGTCTACGTCTATGCCGCAAAACTCCTCGGCGGGCCGATGTTCTTTCTCTCCCGCCGCTATAACCAGCGCACCGACGAATATGGCGGCAGCCTCGAAAACCGCGCGCGGCTGCTACGCGAGCTGATCGAGGACACCAAGGAGGCCGTCGGCGACACCTGCGCCGTCGCGCTGCCGCATCTCCGTCGACGAGCTGATCGGGGAGGAGGGGCTGCACGCGGCCGAGGCGCGCGACCTCGTCTCGCTCCTTGCCGAGCTTCCCGACCTCTGGGACCTGACGATCTCCGGCTGGGACCTCGACAGCTCCACTTCGCGCTTCGCCGAGGAGGCCTACGAGGAGCCCTTCGTGCGCGGCATCAAGGAGCTCACGACGAAGCCCGTGGTCGGCGTCGGCCGCTTCACCTCGCCCGACACGATGCTGCGCATGATCCGCGAGAACGTGCTCGACCTGATCGGCGCGGCGCGCCCGTCGATCGCCGATCCCTTCCTGCCGAAGAAGATCGAGGAGGGCCGCGTCGACGAAATCCGCGAGTGCATCGGCTGCAACATCTGCGTTTCCGGCGACTTCACCATGAGCCCGATCCGCTGCACGCAGAACCCGTCGATGGGCGAGGAATGGCGGCGCGGCTGGCATCCGGAGCGCATCCGCCCGCGGCGGACGACCGCGAAGGTGCTCGTCGTCGGCGCCGGGCCCGCGGGCCTCGAGGCGGCGATGATGCTCGGCCGGCGCGGTTACGACGTGGCGCTGGCGGAGGCCGCGACGGAGCTCGGCGGACGCGTCGCGCGCGAGCGCAAGCTGCCGGGGCTCGCGGCATGGGGGCGCGTCGCCGACTACCGGACCTACCAGCTTGGCCAGATGGCGAACGTGGAGATCTATCGCGGCAACCGGTTGAGCGCCGACGAGATTCTCGACCTCGGCTTCGATCATGTGGCGCTTGCGACCGGCTCGCTGTGGCGAGCCGATGGCGTTGGCCGTCGCATCCTGAAGCCGGTCCCGATCGGCGCGGGCGCCGCCGTTCTGACCCCGGACGACGTGATGGCCGGCGCCCGCCCGCCGGGCGGCTCCGTGCTCATCTTCGACGACGATCATTATTACATGGGCGGCGTCCTCGCCGAGCTTCTTCAGCGCGAGGGGCTCAAGGTGACGATCGCGACGCCCGCTGCCGACGTGTCGAACTGGATGCACATGACGATGGAGCAGCTCCGCGTGCAGGGGCGGCTCCTCGAGCTTGGCGTCACCATCATGCCGCACCGTGTCCTTCACAGCGTTGCCGCCGGCGAGGCGGAGGTCGCAAGCGTCTTCACCGGCAAGCCGGAGCGGGTCGCGGCTGGTGCCGTCCTGATGGTCACGGCGAGGCTTCCCGAGCAGAAGCTCCTTTCGGCGCTTCGCGCCCGGAGCGGCGACTGGCGCGACGCCGGCATCGCAAGCGTCGCCGCGATCGGCGATGCGCTGGCGCCGGGCACGATCGCCGCCGCCGTCTTCGCCGGCCGTCGCTATGCCGAGGAGCTTGATGGCGAGCCGCGCGGCGACGCGCTTCCCTTCAACCGCGAAGTGACGGCGCTTGTGCCGCACGAAGGACCGTGGATCACGGTCTGACGCGACCGATCGAGGCTCTACCTGGCGTCGTTTCCGTAAAGCTTTTGCCGCGCCTCGGAAAAAGCTAATTTTGGCAACGGATTTGCATGCGGATAGTAAAGTGCCCTGCGCAAGGCGGTTTTTGGTGCCGCGCGCCATTTCAGGAGAAATCCCAATGTTGAGATCGATCCTCTCCCGTTCGGTCTGCGGTCTGCTCTGCGCGGTCGCGATGACCGCCGCGACGGGGGCCGAAGCCGGAACGATACGCATCGGCCACACGACCTGGGTCGGCTACGGGCCGCTCTATCTCGCCCGCGACCTCGGCTATTTCAAGGATATGGGCCTGACCGTCGACCTCCAGGTGATCGAGGACTCCTCGCTCTATATGGCGGCGGCGGCCGCCGGCAAGCTCGACGCGACTTTGTCGACGATCGACGAGATCATGAAATATCGCTCGCCCGATTTCTGCTTCAAGGCGGTCTACACGCTCGACGATTCCTACGGCGGCGACGGCCTCCTCGTGCAGAACAACGTCGAAAAGATCCAGGACCTGAAAGGCGTCAAGGTGGCGATGAACCAGGGCTCCACCTCGGAATTCTGGTTTGACTATTACCTGAAGAAGAACGGCATGAAGATGAGCGACATCGACGTCGCCAACATGCAGGCGGACGATGCCGCCGCCGCTTTCATCGCGGGCTCCATACCTGCCGCCGTCACCTGGGAGCCGAATTTGACGCTTGTTAAGAAGAGCGGCAAGGGCAAGGTTCTGGTCAACTCGACCGCCATCCCCGGCGTGATCGTCGACGTGGTGACCATGAGCTGCGACATGATCAAGAACCACCCGGACGACGTGAAGGCGCTCGTCGCCGGCATCGAGAAGGCCGACGAATATATCAAGACCAACCAGGAAGACGCCTATAAGATCATGGCGAAGGGCGTCGGCGGCTATCTCTCCGATCCGAAGGATTTCGCCGATGCGGCCAAGGGCGTTCGCTTCTACGATGAGAAGATGAACAAGGATTACATGGGTACGGTCGACAAGCCCGGTCCGCTCGGCGATATCATCACGCTCGGCGGCGAGATATGGCCCGAGCTCGGACACGAGATGAAGATGAAGATGGATTACGGCACGCTTGTCGACACCTCCTTCGTCAATCCTTGATCGTTAAGGGCGGGATCGGCGTATGGCTAAGAGACGGTCGCTCATCCAGCGCTGTCTGACGCCCGACACCGAAATCCCGCACGGCACCGTTGTCAGCACCGGGTTGATCGTCTGGGTACTGGTGATTGGCGGCTGGGCCGTGTTGAGCTACGGGGGCATTACGCCTTCGATGTTCCTGCCAACGCCGGGCGCGGTCGTCGCGACCGGCTATAGGCTCACGCGGAGCGGCGCTATCTTCGGCGACATCTGGGCGAGCGTGGAGGTGGTGATGCTCGGCTTCATCATCTCCTCCCTCGTCGCTATTCCGCTTGGCATACTGATGGGGTCGTTCCGGGTCGTGCAGGCGGCGCTTGAGCCGCTGGTGAACTTTATCCGCTACCTTCCTGTCACCTCGTTCGTGCCGCTCTTCATCCTGTGGATCGGCATCGGCATCGAGCAGCGCGTCACCGTCATCATCTTCGGCACTTTCTTTCAGCAGCTCGTCATGATCGTCACTATCGTGCGCGGCGTTTCGCGCGATCTTTTGAACGCCTCCTATACGCTTGGCGCCTCGCGGCGCTCCGTCTTGATCCATGTCCTCGCCCCGGCCTCGCTCCCCGGTATCCTGGGGACGCTTCGCGTGACCATGGGATGGGCATGGACCTATCTCGTCGTCGCCGAGCTCGTCGCCGCTTCGAGCGGGCTTGGATATATGAGCTTGCGGGCGATGCGCGGGCTGCAGGTCGACATCATCTTTCTCGCCATCGCCATCATCGGGCTGCTCGGGCTGATGACCGACCAGTTCTTTCGAATCCTGTCCTGGAAGCTGGCGCCGTGGGCGAAGCAGTAAGGTCGGCGGAGGTGGCGAGCCGGCCGGCGGCGTCGACGAAGCTTCGCGTCGAGGACGTGACGCTCGAATATTCGACGGCGAAGGGCACGATCACCGCGCTCGACCACGTGAGCTTCGACGTGGCGGACAAGGAGTTCGCCGTGCTCGTCGGGCCGTCCGGCTGCGGCAAGTCGAGCCTTCTCTACCTCGCCGCCGGTCTGACCGACCCGACCTCCGGCGAGATCATGATCGACAACCGGGTTGTCGAGGCCCCGGGCGCCGACCGCGGCATGGTGTTCCAATCCTACACGCTCTTTCCCTGGCTCCGCGTGCGCGAGAACGTGGAATTCGGCCTGAAGCGGCGCGGCGTGCCGGCGGCCGAGCGGCGCGAGATCGTCGAGCATTATTTGGCGGAGATCGGCCTGACCCAGTTCGCCGACGTTTATCCAAACCAGCTCTCCGGCGGCATGATGCAGCGCGTGGCGATCGCGCGTGCGCTCGCCAACGATCCGGAAGTGCTGCTGATGGACGAGCCTTTCGGCGCGCTCGACAGCCAGACGCGCTCGCAGATGCAGCGGCTCCTGCTCCGCGTCTGGGAGCACAGCCAGAAGACCGTGCTCTTCGTCACCCACGATATCGACGAGGCGATCCTGCTCGGCGACCGCGTCTACGTGATGACCAAGCGGCCGGGGCGGATCAAGGAGGAGATTCCGATCGCGATCGCCCATCCGCGCTCGATGGATTTGATCCTCAATCCGCAGTTCCTGGTGATCAAGCGCCGCATCCTGAACCTCCTGCAGAGCGAGCAGGAGGAGCATTAGAGCGTCGGACCCAAAAGTGGGAACCGGTTTGCGGGCAAAATCGGGAGAGGACTGCTGTGACGGCGTCTCAATCCATCCGCGGCGGCACCATGCCGGGGATATAGCCGTCGCTGATGAAGGAGCGGCAATGCGCTTCGAAAGCGCTCAACAGATGCGTCGGCGCGAGCGAGCCGAGCCGCGCCAGCCCGATACGCATCGGCCGGTGCTTTCCCTTGAGGTCGAGGCGGACGAGCCGTCGGCCGTCGAGCGACATTTCCGAGCGCGGCCGCACGTTCGCCAGCGTGTAGCCGTAGCCGTTCGCCACCATGGTGCGGATCACGTCGGGATAGGTCGAGCGCGCGCCGATCTTCGGCTCGAGATTGTGCGCGAGATAGGTGGAGATGAAATATTCGCGGCTGATCGGCAGGTCGAGCAGGATCAGCGGCTCGTCCACGATCTCCTTCAGCGAGATGTTATGCCGGCCGGCGAGCGGATGGCCTTCGCCGACGACGACGTGGAGCGGCAGCACGGCGAGCGGCTCGAACGCGATGTCGGCGGGAATTTGCAGGTCGTAGGTAAGCGCCACGTCGATCTCGGCGCGCCTCAGCCCGTCGAAGAGATCCTCCTGGTGCCGTTCCTGCTGCCGGATTACGGCTTCCGGGTAGGCGCGCGTGAATTCGTGGCAGAGCTCCGGGATGATCATCGGCGCGAGCGTCACCATGCAGCCGACGCTGAGCGGCCCCCGCAGGACCTGCGTCACCTCCGAGACGGCGTCGTAGAGATGCGAGGCCTGCGCGAGCAGCGCCTTCGCCTCGTGCAGCAGCCGGCGGCCGGCCGGCGTGAGCGACAGGCCCTGCGCGTGATGGCGGACGAAGAGCTGCGTGCCGAGCTCGGTTTCGAGGTTGGAGATGGCGGTCGAGATGGACGGCTGCGAGATATTGATCCGCTCCGAGGCGAGCGTGATCGAGCCGGTCTCTCCGGCGGCGACGAAATATTCGAGTTGGCGGAACGTGAAGCGCATTGAACAGGAACCTCGATCCGTCATCCTGTTACGGAAGGCAAGCGATTGCGCAAGTCGGAAGGAGTTTAGGGATGGCGGACCTCGGCATCTTTGACCTGACCGGCAAGCGCGCGCTCGTCACCGGCGGCGGTCGCGGCATCGGGCGCGCGCTCGCGGAGGGCCTTGCCCGCGCGGGGGCGGAGGTCGCCGTTTCCGGCCGCCATCTCGAAGCTCTCGGCGAGACCGTCGCGGCGATCGACAAGGTCGGCGGCCGCGCCGTCGCCGTGAAGATGGATGTCGCCCATCCGAGCGACTGTGAGGCCGGCGTTGAGCGCGCCGTCGCGTCGCTCGGCGGGCTCGACGTGCTCGTCAACAATGCCGGGACCGAGGAGGTCCGCCCCGCGCTCGACGTCGACGAGGCGCTGTGGGACAGGATCGTCGACACCAATTTGAAGGGCGCCTTCTTCACCGCCCGGGCCGCCTGCAAGGCGATGCGGCAAAGCGGCGGCGCGATCGTCAATATCTGCTCGCTGACCTCCTTCGTCGGCATCCCGACCGCGATCCCCTACGGCTCGTCGAAAACCGGGCTCCTCGGCATGACGCGCGCGCTCGCCGCGGAATGGGCGCCGCGCGGCATTCGCGTGAACGCCATCGCGCCCGGCTATTTCAGGACCGCCATGACGGAAGCGTTCTTCGCCGACGCGGATTGGGCCGAGCGCATGGCAGAGCGCATCCCGCAAGGGCGCTTCGGCGCGGTTTCCGACTTGGTCGGCGCCGCCGTCTTTCTTTCCTCCGCCGCATCGAGCTACGTCACCGGCCATTGCCTGACGGTTGATGGCGGCGTGCTTGCCTCGCTATGAACTTCGCAGGTTCGAATTGGTCACGCCCATGAGCGCCGTCTGCAACTTCCATGATTTGAGCCGGCTCTCCGAGGCCGAGCGGAGCGCCCTCATGCGCCGCAGCGAGGCCGATCTTGCGCCCTTCATCGAGAAGGTTCGTCCGATCATCGCCGCGGTGAAGGAAGAGGGCGACCGCGCTCTTTCCCGCTTCGCGCGCGAGTTCGACAAGGCCGATATTGCGCCGGACGGGATCGCCGTCGAGAAGGCGGAATTCGACGCCGCCTTCGACGCCGTCGATCGCGAGGTCGTCGCCGCGATCGAATATTCCGTCGAAAATATTCGCCGCTTCCACGAGGAGCAGCGGCCCGAGCCGATGTGGCTGAAGGAGATTCGCCCCGGCGCGTTCGCGGGCGACCGCTGGACGCCGATTGCGTCCGTGGCGCTCTATGTGCCGCGCGGGAAGGGGGCCTTCCCCTCCGTCACGATGATGACGACGGTGCCGGCGGTCGTCGCAGGCGTCGACGAGATCGCGATCTTCACCCCGCCGACGCCGCAAGGGACGGCGGATGCCGCGACGCTCGTCGCGGCACGCACCGCCGGCGTCGGCACCGTCTACAAGTGCGGCGGCGCCCAGGCCGTGGCTGCGGCGGCCTACGGCACGGAGACGATCGCAAAGGCCGTCAAGATACTCGGGCCCGGAAGCCCCTACGTCGTCGCGGCGAAGCGGCTCCTCGCCGACCTGATCGACGTCGGCACGCCGGCGGGGCCGTCGAAGTCGATCGTCCTTGCCGACGACACGGTCGACGGGGGCCTCGCCGCGCTCGACCTCCTGATCGAGGCGGAGCACGGCCCGGATTCATCCGCCTATCTCGTCACCGACAGTCGCCGCGTGGCGGACGAGGCGCTGGCCGCGCTACCTTCGCACTGGGAGAAGATGGATGCCGGCCGCGCCGCCTTCTCGAAGACGGTCCTCACCGGATCGTGCGGCGGAATCGTGTTCACCCCCTCGCTCGAAGAATCCTATCGCTTCGTCAACGACTACGCGCCGGAGCACCTGGAGATCCTGTCGCTCGATCCCTTCGCCCATCTCGGCCGCATCGTGAATGCCGCGGAAGTGCTGATGGGTCCGCACACGCCGATCGCGCTCGGCAATTTCGTGCTCGGGCCGAATTGCGTGCTTCCGACGAGCGGCTGGGCGCGAACCTATGGCCCGCTCTCCGTCACCGATTTCCTCAAGCGCTCGTCGGTCGGCTACGTCACCGCCGGCGCCTATCCCGAGCTCGCGAAAAACGCCAAGACGCTGGCGGATTATGAAGGCTTCAGCTCCCACGCGAACGCCGTCTCCGCCATGCGCGACCGCTATCTCCGTTCCTGAAGGAGAGCCGATTGCGCGCTGTCCGCCTCTACGATGTCGGAGACCTGAGGGTCGAGGACGTGCCGGAGCCGACGATCCTCGCGGCGGATGGCATCCTCGTCCGTGTCGCCGCGGCGGGCATCTGCGGGTCGGACCTCCATAATTTCCGCACCGGGCAATGGATGTCGCGCCGTCCGTCGATCCCCGGCCATGAGCTTGCCGGCGACGTCATCGCAATCGGCTCCGGCGTGATGCGGTTCGCGCCGGGCGATCGGCGTCGTCGCGGATTCGCGCTTTTGGTGCGGCACGTGCGGTGAGTGCCGAAGCGGCCGCCGGCACCTCTGCGAAAAGCTCGGCTATGTCGGCGAGGTCTGCGACGGCGGCTTCGCCGAGTTCGCCGTGCTCCCCGAGCGCCTGCTCCACAAGGCGGACCGCGCGGTCGATCCCGCCATTGCCGCGCTCGCGGAGCCGCTGGCGGTTGCGATGCACGCTGTCCGTCGGCTCAAGCCGGAGAAGGGCGAACCGGTGCTCGTCGCCGGCTGCGGCCCGATCGGCGGCCTCGCGGCGCTTGTGCTGGCGCGCACGGCCGAAGCCGGTCCGATCCTCGTCGCGGACCGCAACGAAGCGCGCCTCGCGTGCGTCGCGGCGGTGACCGGTGCGACGCCGGTTGCGATCGCCGCCGACGCGGTCAACGCCGCCATCGGCCGCCCGCTTCGCTTCGCGATCGACGCGACCGGCAGCGTCCCGGCGCTCGAAAATCTGCTCGAAGTCGTGTCGAGCGGCGCTAGGGTTGCGATGGTCGGGATTTTCCACGCGCCGCTTTCGCTCGACCCGAATATCGTCGTCGAGCGCGAATTGGCCCTCTTCGGTTGCAGCGCCTTTGACGACGAGCTTGAGCCGGCGATCGCCAGGCTGCCCGAACTAGAGAGCGACCTTCGCCGCTTCATCGGTGACGAGGTCGGCCTTTCCGGCGTCCCCGCCGCCTACGAAGCGCTTCTCTCAGGCGAGGCGCCCGGGCTGAAGACCATCGTTCGGAGCCCCTTTGCCGGGGAATAGGCGCCGGAACGCCGCGCCGCCTTACTTCATCGGCAATCTCGGCGTTTGAATCGGCGCTGGAGGAAAGCTAAGCCGTTCCGCCCGGATCGGAGGCGAAGGTGTCGATGGTCGTTCGCTACTGCCTGCCTTTGGCGCTCGTCGGCCTGCTGTCGATCGTCGCGACGGCGGGCTTCGCCTTTCCGATGGAATGCGTGGTCAAGAGCTCGGGCGAGATGATCCAAGGCTTTTGGATCGACGGCAGCGCATTCGTCCTTCTGCATCCCTCCGACAACGATTTCGGGCCGGACCTGGAGGCCTTCGAGACCGGCTCGATGGACGGCAACCAGGTCGATTGCGACAGCACGGCGGTCAAAGCCTCCAGATATCCCGTGGTGATCACCAGCGAAGACGAGCTGCATGCGCTCGGCATCGCTTCCGATTTCTTCGCCAAGGTCGAGGGGCCGGCGACCGACGCGGGCCTGAACCAGCCCGCGGGCGCTGCCGTGCTGAACGATGAGCCGAACAAATGCTTCTACATCGGCGTCGGCCAACTGGTCCGCTTCTCGCTTTCCGAGGCGATCGTGAGCCGCTACCGGCAGAAGGGCGTGTCGCTCGACAATCTCTGCGAAGTGATGGCAAGCGGGGAGGTGAGGTTCGATCCCGAAACCGGCGAGCGCCTCCCGACTTTCGTGCTGGTGGCGAAGGACGGCAGCGGCGCGTTCTACAGAAGCTATGAATACCCGCTGGTGGTGCCCGCCTGTTTCGGCCGGGGCAAGCTGGAGATCGACGCCACGCGCCAGTTCTACGCCGTGCTGCAGCCGCTAGGCTGCGATCTGAAGTTTCATCCGTGGTCGGGAAGGAAGCTGACCGCCGACAAGTCGGCCTTCTACGCACCGCGGACTTTTCTCTATATCAGCGGCGATCCGGCGGTCGGCGCGCTCGACGGCGCAGGCCTCGCCAAGGACAGTGGCAAGCACGCGACCGCCGCCGACATCGCCGCGCTGAAGGCGCTGCTCCTGAACTAGCAGCCCTGCGTCCAGACCGCGCCCACGCGAAAGAAGCACGGATTCGAGCAAGCGGAAGCGCGTGAGGATTTGGTGCCCCTGGCCGGACTCGAACCAGCACGCCCGTGAAGGCAACAGATTTTGAGTCTGCCGCGTCTACCATTCCGCCACAGGGGCATCGGGGCGCGGATCATACGGAGCGAAGGGTCTCGGTCAATCCCGCGATTTTCCCCGAAAAGTGGTGTAAGGGACAGCGCCATGCTCAGTCCCGGTCCGATATCCGCCGGCGCGGCGCCGCTCTCCGATGCGCGCCTTGCCCGCCCGCTTCTCAAGCTGGCGCTCGTCATGTTCGCGCTCGCCGCGGCGACCATTCTTGGCGCGCTCGGCTTCGAGCACATCGGCGGCTACCTGCCTTGCCATCTCTGCCTGATGCAGCGCACGCCCTATTATGTCGGCGTCCCGGTCGCCGCGGTTGCGATCGCGGCAATCCTCTTCAAGATGCCGCGCTCCGTCCTCGTCGCGCTCTTCGCCGTCTTCGCGCTTCTGATGCTCTACGACACCGGCCTTGCCGCCTATCACGCCGGCGTCGAATGGGGCTTCTGGCCGGGACCGGCTTCCTGCTCGCCCTCGATTGGGACGACGAGCGCCCTCGACATGCTGAACCAGCTCGAAAACACCCACGCGCCGAGCTGCACGGTGGCGGCGCTTCGCATCCTCGGCCTGTCGCTCGCCGGGTGGAACGTGCTGATTTCGGGCTTCCTCGCCGCGCTCGGCATCATCGCCGCGAAGCGGGCCTGGCGCAGCATGAGCCGTCGAGCTTAGGGCTCCAGCACCGCATCCCAGTAGAGATAGTCGAGCCAGCTCTCGTGCAGATAGTTGGGCGGAAAGAGCCGCCCGTTATTGTGGAGGTCGTGCACGCTCGGCTCGTAGGGCGCCTGCTTCGGCCACATGCTCACCTCGCGGCAGCCCTTGTTGCCCTTCTTGAGATTGCAGCGGGCGCAGGCGGTGACGACGTTCGACCATGTCGTCTGTCCGCCGCGTGAGCGGGGCAGGAGGTGGTCGAAGGTCAGGTCGTCCCCGTCGCCGCAATATTGACACTCGAAGCGGTCGCGCAGGAAGACGTTGAAGCGGGTGAAGGCGGGGTGGCGGGACGGCTTGATATAGGTCTTGAGCGAAACGACGCTCGGCAGCTTCATCGCGAAGCTCGGACTTCGCACCTCGAAGTCGTATTCGGAGACGATGTTCACCCGCTCCAGGAACACCGCCTTGATCGCATCCTGCCAGCCCCAAAGCGATAGCGGATAGTAGCTGAGCGGCCGATAGTCGGCGTTCAGCACCAGCGCCGGGTGTGCCTCGGGCGATACGTGCACGGTCATCTTTGACGCATTCGATCCCTGCCGGCGGCAATTCCCGCCCGTTTTCAATATTCTACAGTGCGAGTGTCAGTCTTGTGAAGCTGGGCTTTCGCAGCGCTTCTGCGGCCTGCGGCAATCTGCGCCACCGGCGCTTCAGCCGAGCCGGGACAGCCGGATGCCGGGCCGCCGGTCGACCTCGCTCGCTGGCGAGGCCGTCGAATGCCGC
This sequence comes from uncultured Alphaproteobacteria bacterium, assembly GCA_963750115.1. GTDB lineage: Bacteria > Pseudomonadota > Alphaproteobacteria > Rhizobiales > Afifellaceae > DASWJZ01. Next base: position 434,809 of record CAVVPM010000003.1, read on the forward strand.
GGGCTTCCGCCTTCAGGAGGCGATGGAAAGGGCGTCGTCGCCGGCCGCCGCCACGCGGTTGCGGCCAAGGCGCTTGGCGCGATAGAGCGCGGTATCGGCGAGCGCAATCAGATCGGACGCGGAACGCCCTTCGTGCGGCCGCAGCACGGCGACGCCGACGCTGACGCTGACCCGGGTTTCCCGGCTGCGCTTGTGCGCGATGTCGAGCGCTGCGATGCCATCGCGAAGCTCCTCCGCGATGGCAAGAGCGCCTTCCAGGTCGGTGCTCGGCAGGAGCAGCGCGAACTCCTCCCCGCCGGTTCGCGCCGCAAGATCGCCGGGTCGCCTCGCACCTTGTTGCAGCACCGCCGCAACGCGGATCAGACAGCGGTCGCCTTGCGCGTGCCCATAGCAGTCGTTGAACTGCTTGAAGTGGTCTACGTCGAATGCGAGGAGCGCGAGAGTATCGGCGCTGCGTCGCCCCCGCGTCCACTCGGCGAGGAGAGCCTGGTCGAATCTCCGTCGATTGGCGATGCCGGTGAGCGGGTCCTTGCTGGCGAGCTCGGCGAGCGCGTTGTTCGCGTGCTGGAGTTCGGCGTCGCGTGCTCGCAGCTTCGTGGCCATCTCATTGAACGAAATCACCAAGCCGTCTGAGCTCCGGCGCGAGGCCGTCCGTCGTGGACTGAATGGCGAGATCGCCGGATCCGAGCAGCGCGGCTTCGTCCGCCAGCTTGCGAATCGGCCGCATGAGCAGGCGCTCTCCGGCGATCCACACGAGGAGCAGCGCGGCCAGTCCGGCCAAGAATATGCCGCCGATCTGGCGAAGCGCGCGCGCGTCCGACTTCGCGATCACGCTTTCAAGAGGAACCATGACGGCGAGCACGGCGGCCGTGTCGTGCAGGCGCACATGGCTGATGACCCGCAGCTCGCCGAGCACGTTCGATTGCCCGGTGCCGTCGGGGTTTCTGAGGACGGCTGCCAGGGCGTCGTTGTCCGACAGGCTGTGGCCGACCCGCTCCTTCGGGTCCGGATAGGCGGCGATGACGGTCAGGGCGCTGTCGAGGAGCATCACCTCGGTACCGTGTGAGCTGCCGATCTCGGCTGCGATATGGCTCAGCCAATCGAGCTGTATGATCGCGATGACGACCAACTCGACCTTGCCGTCGACGATGCGGGGCATTGCGGCGACGATGCCGGGCTTGCCGGTGAAGCGACCGACCAGGTAGTCGCTCAGTATCAGATGGCGCGCCGCCACGGCGTCGCGGAAATACTGTCGATCCGCGATGCTCTCATTCTTTGGCGTGCTCTCGGAGCTTCCGCAGATCGGTCGTCCGTCAATGCCGACCATCCAGATCCCACGAAGCCACGGCAATTCGGCGACGATACTTTGAAACCCTCGGCAGCCCGTGTTGCCGGCGGTGGCCGTCACGGGAGAATCGGCGGCAAGGCGAAGGATGGCGCGCAGCGACGCCAGGACGTCGGCCTGCCGCTCGGCGCCGATCCGCGCGGCGTCAAGCGTCTCCGAGCTCGCGCGTGCGACCTCGTCGGCCCGCATGCGCGTAAACTCGCTCGCCCGATCCGCCGCAAGTACGGCAACCGCCAGGACGATCAGCAGAGCAAGGTTCGTGCGCAAACTGAACCGCGTCACCAGAACGCGAAGCGGCATCAGGCCGGACGCAAGGCGCATTCGGTCCCCCCTTTTGCGCCGCTCTTCGCATGCCGCGGTAAAGAATAAGCACAACCCGAAGGGTGAAAATGTGTGCAACTTCCGTTGCTTTTAAGGAAAAAAATTCAACCTCCGATATGGCGGTCCAGCGGGGCGCGCAGGCGCCCTGCGGCCGCACGCCCGCTCGTTGCAGATGCAGCGGCGCGCGCCCTTCAGCGGCCTGCGGCACTCTGCGCCAAGCCTGATCTAGGCGAGCTTTTCCAGTCTGGTTGAGACCGTTCGCGAGAATTTTTGCTTGGCGGCGTCAGCGATTGCGCGGGTCCGCTCGCGCTCGCCGACATCCTCCCCTGCCTCCTTGGCGTCGGCTTCGCATTTCGCCAGGATTTCTCGCAGTTCCTCGTCGGTGAGGTGCTCGATGCCGACGAACGCATTGTGCGCCGTGCCCGTGCGGATCAACTCGTCGAGCTTCGCCTGTAGCGCGGCCCCGTCGCGGTTCTGGGTGTTCTGGATGAGAAACACCATGAGGAAGGTGACGATGGTCGTGCCGGTATTGATGATGAGCTGCCAGGTATCCGAAAAGCCGAAGATCGGCCCGCTGATGCCCCACACGATCACGATCACGCAACACAGGATGAACGTGATCGGCCGCCCGACGGCGTAGGAAATACTGGTCGCAAGTTTGGTGAAAAGCTTCGAGCTTCGCGATGCCGCAGCCATTGCAGACCTCGTGGTACGCAAGGCTCACAACTCATTAGCCGCGCCAATTGTTCCGCGGCGGTGCTTTCAGCGCGGCAGCACGCGCTTCAGGAAAGCGAGCCCGAGCGCGATCCCGTCCGGCCCTATCCCGTGCGGGATGCCTGGCGAGATATGCCACTCGACCGGGATCTCCGCCGCCGCGAGGCCGGCCGCTGCGGAAAAGACCGCCGCGACCGGGATCAGATCGTCGCGGTCGCCGTGGATGAGAAGGACGGGCGGCTTTTCGACCGCCGGCGTCTTCAGCGCGTCGGGGTCGGCGAGGAGTCCCGGAAAAGCCCAAAATGCCGGCAAGCCGTTTCTTTCGTTGCGGCCCGACATGGAGCGCCATCATCGTGCCCTGGCTGAAGCCGACGAGCGCGGTGGCAGCCTCGTCGAGGCCGTGGCGCTGAAGCTCCGCGTCGAGGAAGGCGTCGAGCGCCGGCCGCGCTTTTGCGACGCCGCGGACGAATTCGCGCGGGTCCTGCATGGTGAGTGGGAACCATTGCCGGCCCATCGGCGTGCCGGGGCAGAGTTCGGGCGCGTTGGGCGAGACGAAGGCGGTCGCGGGGAGGGCGCCCGCCCAGTCCCGGCCAAGCCCGATCAGGTCGTTCCCGTCGGCGCCGTAGCCGTGCAGGAACACGACGAGGCTTCTTGCCTTGCCCCCTGCGGCGGGCGGAATGCGCGGTCCGTCGATCATGCCGATGTCTTGCATCGGCGGCACGGCTTTGCACAGCCCAATTCAAGCCGCGTTGATCTTCGCCGCCTGCCGCCTGGCCCGGTAGTAGGCCCAGAAGAGCCGTGCCGCGGCGCCGCGCCAGGGCGACCATTTTTCCGCGATCTTGCGAAGCTTCTTCTCGTCGGGGCGCTTCCGCATCCTGAGCCCCTGACCGACGCCGATCTGCAGGGCAAGGTCGCCGGCCGGAAAGATGTCCGGATGGCCGACGCAGAAGAGCAGGTAGATTTCCGCCGTCCATGGGCCGATGCCCTTCAAGGCCGTCATCGTCGCCATCGCCTGTTCGGCCGGAAGGTCGTGCACGGCGACGAGGTCGAAGCCGTCGGCGGCCGCCGCGGCGATGCCGGTCAGTGTCCTGATCTTCGCGCTCGACAGTCCGGCGGCGCGGAGCGCCTCTTCCGACGTGAGCAGGAATTGCTCGGCCGTGAAGGGCTCGATCGTCGTCTTGAGGCGGCCCCAGATCGAAGCCGCTGCGCCGCCGGAGATCTGCTGCGCGGTGACGATGGACGCGAGGCCTTCGAAGCCGCCCTCGCGGCGGCGGAGCTCCAGCGGGCCGGCGAATTCGGCGACCGGCACGAGCCGCGGGTCGGCGGCGAGAAGCGCCTTCACCCCGCGCGTGACGTCGCGCATCGTTTCGATCGGCTTCAGCGGCATGCTGGCGAGCTTCAGCTGAGCGGGATATCCGCTTCGCCTTTGTGCGCCTGATATGTAGCGGAAAGCGCATCGTAGGTCTTCGTAAGCGCCGCTATCCGCCTTGAAAGCTCAGCCCGCTGCTGCTCCGGCGCTTCCGCCGCGAGATCGGCAAGCGCGTGGCACGTCCAAAAGGCGTTCGCGCGCCGATACCCGCCGTCCTTTATGCCGAACACTTCTTCCAGAATCTTCAGGTCGTGCGGGATCGCGAAGGCGTCGCGCGTATCCTCGTAGCCGAAGAGATAGGAGAAATTGTCGAAGCCGGCCCAGGTGATCGCCGAGAGGCAAAGCGGGCAGGGCTCGTGGGTGGAGAGGAAGAGGCAGTCGCGCGTCTCGGGTCGTGTCGTCCGCGGGAGACGAAAGAACGCGTTGAGCGTCGCGATCTCGCCGTGGAAAAGCGGGTTCTCCGTCTCCGCATTCGTTGCGGCGACGACGAGCGAGAGATCGGATTTCCTGAGGATCGCCGCGCCGAAGAGCTTGTTGCCGGCGGCGACGCCGGCACGCGTCTTCGGCACGATGTCATTCTCGATGACTTCGAGGAAGCGTGCGGCGAGCGATGGGGAAGGGTGGACGGACATCGCCGTGCACTCTCCCGGAGCTTGGTGTTCGGTGCAAGCCTCAGGCGGGCTCGTAGACTTCCGCGAGTTGAACTTCTGGCGGCGCCCTCGGCTTGTCGCCGACGGCTTGCGCGAGCCAAGGGTTGAGCTTCTCTGCCGCCGCGTCTGCTGCGGCCTTCGACTTCCACACGCTGAGCGACCCGTAACTGCCGGCCGCCTCGTCGAAGATGAGGAAGGTGACGCTGACGAAGCCGTCGATGCTCTTGTAGATCGAGGCCGCCTTGTCGGCAATTCCGGTGGCGACATCGCGCGCGCCGGGCCCGAGGAATATCTTAGACAATCGTGCGTGCATTGACTTCCTCCCGCTGGTCGTTCGCGCAGGCATCATCGCTTGCATGCAATGTGCCGGCAACCCGACCTTGGAGGACTAACGATGGACTACTCCGCGGCGTCGGCCGACCGGTTGCCGTAGCGCTTCTCGATGTAGTCCTGCACGAGCTTCTTGAAGTCATCGGCGACGGTCGCGCCCCGCAGCGTCACCGCCTTCTTGCCGTCGATGAAGACCGGTGCGGTCGGCTGCTCGCCGGTGCCGGGAAGCGAGATGCCGATATCGGCGTGCTTCGATTCGCCCGGCCCGTTGACGATGCAGCCCATCACGGCGACCTTCAGCTCCTCGACGCCCGGATAGGTCTCGCGCCAGACCGGCATCGACGCGTTGAGGTGGCTCTGGATTTCCTTGGCGAGCTCCTGGAACACCGTTGAGGTCGTGCGCCCGCAGCCGGGGCATGCCGCGACGATCGGCACGAAGGCGCGAAAACCCATCGTCTGCAGGATTTCCTGCGCGACCTTCACCTCGAGCGAGCGGTCGCCGCCGGGCTCCGGCGTAAGCGAGATGCGGATCGTGTCGCCGATCCCTTCTTGCAGGAGAATTCCGAGCGCGGCCGAAGACGCGACGATCCCCTTCGAGCCCATGCCGGCTTCGGTGAGGCCGAGATGGATGGCATAGTCGCAGCGGCTCGCCAGCATCCGGTAGACGGCGATCAAATCCTGCACGCCCGAGACCTTGGCGGAGAGGATGATGCGGTTGCGCGGCAGGCCCATTCCCTCGGCGCGCGCCCCGGAGAGGAGGCCCGACTGCACCATCGCCTCGCGCATGACCGCCCCGGCGGAGAGCGGCTCGGCGACTTGGCGTTGGTGTCCATCAGCGCGGTCAGGAGCTCCTGGTCGAGCGAGCCCCAGTTGACGCCGATCCGCACCGGCTTCGAATATTTGAGCGCCATCTCGATGATGGCGCCGAACTGCCGGTCGCGCTTCTCGCGGAAGCCGACGTTCCCGGGATTGATGCGGTATTTGTCGAGCGCCTCTGCGCAGGCCGGATGGTCGGCGAGGAGCTTGTGCCCGATATAGTGGAAGTCGCCGATGAGCGGCACGGAGACCCGCATTCTTGCAAGCCGGTCGCGGATATGCGGCACCGCCGCCGCTGCTTCGTCGCGGTCGACCGTGATCCTGACGAGCTCCGAGCCGGCGCGGGCGAGCGCGGCGACCTGGCTCGCCGTCGCCTCGACGTCGGCCGTGTCGGTGTTGGTCATCGACTGGACGACGATCGGCGCGCCGCCGCCGACCATCACGCCGCCGACATCGACCCCGACGGTCTTGCGGCGGGGGGCGGGCGCGGCGCGGATCGCTTCAGGCAGGCACGGAACGTTCATGGGTTGTCTCGGCTCCGACACGGTAGAGGTGGCGAAATCGGCCCCGGAAGTCAACGAGCCACCCTGTCTCGCAGGTGAAGATGATGAATGCGTGACATTGGTTCCGCTTGCGGCCGGACGCTGCGGCAGTTAGCGCAGGTTGGCAGGAAAAAGGGCAAACTTGCATGCTCAAAGGAAGAACCGCAATCGTCACCGGCTCCACCTCCGGCATCGGCCTCGGCATCGCCGAGGCTCTCGCAAAGGAGGGCGCGAACGTCGTCGTGAACTCCTTCACAGACACGAAGGACGATCACGCGATCGCCGAACGCCTCGCCAAGGAGCACGGGGTCAAGACGAAATATGTGCGCGCCGACATGTCGAAGCCGGAAGAGTGCCGGGCGCTCGTGGCCAAGGCCGCGGAGGCCTTCGGCCCGGTCGCAATCCTGGTCAACAATGCCGGCATCCAGCACGTCGCGCGCGTCGAGGATTTCCCGATCGACAAGTGGAACGCGATCATCGCGATCAACCTCTCCTCCGCCTTTCATACGACGCGCCGCGGCGATCCCTGGGATGCGCAAAGCGGGGTGGGGCCGCATCGTCAACATCGCCTCCGCCCACGGGCTGACCGCCTCGCCCTTCAAGTCGGCCTACGTCTCGGCCAAGCACGGGCTCGTCGGCTTCACCAAGACGGTGGCGCTTGAGTTGGCGGAAGAGCACGTCACCTGCAACGCGATCTGTCCGGGTTACGTGCTGACGCCGCTGGTCGAGGGCCAGATCGCCGACCAGATGAAGGTGCACAATCTTCCGCGCGAAAGGGTCATCAAGGAGGTGATGCTGCAGCGCCAGCCGACGCATGAATTCGCGCGCGTCGAAGAGATCGGCGCGCTGACTGTCTTCCTCTGCTCCGACGCCGCCGCGCAGATCACCGGCACGACGCTTTCCGTGGACGGCGGCTGGACCGCGCTTTAGCTTTTCCGGCTGACGGTCAGCGACACGCTCCCCTTGTTGTTGCCGTAGGCGTGCCAGGCGTCGTTGGCGAAGCAATAGAGATAGCCCGATTTCATCGGCGTCACCTCAGCCGCCTCGCCGATCTCGAACCACTGATGGTCGGGCAGACTCTTCTCGCCGGTGCTGATCGCGCCGTTCGCGATCACGCCCATCAGCTTGAGCCAGTTGGACTTCTCGTAGCGGCGCGTCGCCCAGAAATCCGCCTTGGGATTGCTGGTGATCCATTTGTAGACCGACTCGACCTCACCGAGCGCGGCCGACGCGGCATGCACGGCCTCGCGCACGTTAAATCGCGACACAGGAACGCCGGCGGCGCTGAACTTGTCGTCGCCGTCGAGCCATTGGCCTGTCGCCTCGAATTGGTAGGTGGCGTTCTTTTCGAGGAAGAGCCCGGTGACGTTCCAACGCCTGCTGGCGAAGATATCGAGCGTCGCGGACTCGTTGGGCTTGAGCGCTCGTGTTTTCCAATAGGCGTCTTCTACGATCGACGGATCGTCGTGCCTGCCGGTTGCCGATTTGTGGAAGGCGGCGCCGACGGTTTCCAAATTGGGCACCTGCCGCGGCTCGGTCTTGAGCGCGCTGAAGATGCCGGTGCAGGAATCGTGCAGCACGTCGTGCTCGTCGTCGACGAGCTGCTTGCGGACGTTGGGACGGAAGGCAAGGCCCGCCTTTTCGCTTGCGGCCTCGTCCATCATCCAACGCAGCGCGCCGTCGGCGAGTCCGCGCTCATAGTAGCCGCCGCCGACGTCGCCGTGGACGCCCGGGAACCAAATCTGCTGCACGTCCTGGTCGTCCGGATAGCCGGTCCAAAGCGTTGGCGCGAAGCTCTTGCGCATCTCGTCGATCGCGACGGCATGGCGTGCGATCGTGACAACCTCGCTCAAATCGGTGTCGTGAAACTCGTAGTCGCGCGGATTGTCGATCAGATCGAGGAAGGCGAGGTCGTCGGGGATGCCGAGCGCGCCAACCGTGTCCCAGACGCCGATAAAATGGATCTTCGTGCTTTTGGGCGCATGCTCGGCGTCCGGTGCATTGTGAAACTTGAACTTCGCGAGGCGCGCGAGATTGTGCTTGGGGTCGCGGTAGCAGGTGAATGCTGCCTCGACGCGTTTCCAGACGCCGTCATCCGGCAGGTCCTCAAGGTCGAGCAACCCGCAGCTTGAGATCATCCCGCCGAGGCTTCTGACGGTGAAGGCGCCGCGGCTGAAGCCGAAAAGAAAGATGTTGTCGCCTTCGGCGTAGTTGCGGGCGAGCCAATTATAGCCGCTCATGATGTTCTGGCTGAGCCCGAGCCCGGTGCCACCGCCGGCAATTCGATCCCACCATTTGCCGTCGGTGCCGACGCCCGGGTGGTAATAGGCCTTCTGCGGCACGTCCTTGTCCGGTCCGGCCGGCTTCGCGTCGGCGATCGCATTATAGAGCTTGGCGACATTGGTCGGCGTCGGCAGCCCGCCGTGCTTTTCGTCGGGCGTGTTCCAGGTGCCGTCCGCGCAAACGATGATATTCGCCATGGTGCCCTCTCACTTTTTGTCGCCCCGCAGCTTGGCGAAGTCTCCCGCAAAGGAGCCGTGATGGCAACTTCTACGTGCACATCCGTGTTCGCGCTCGGCGGTTGCAGCGATGCACGCTATTCTTCGGAGATTGATCTTGGCTGAAGATTGAGGCCTGCGCAGATGCTCGACAACAAGACGCCCGTGCCGCAGCCGCGCCTCACCGTCGTCGTCGCCGACATCACGACGCTCGCGCTTGACGCGATCGTCAACGCCGCGAATGAGAGCCTGCTCGGCGGCGGTGGTGTCGATGGCGCCATCCACCGCGCGGCCGGCCCTGAACTTTTGGAAGAATGCCGCAAGATAGGCTTCTGTCCGACCGGCGAGGCGCGCATCACGAAGGGCTACCGTCTGCCCGCGCGTCACGTGATCCATACGGTCGGCCCGGTGTGGCGTGGTGGCGATCGCGGCGAGCCGGCGCTTCTCGCATCCGCCTATCGCGCCTCGATCGAGCTTGCGCGCGTACATGCGCTGCGATCCATCGCCTTTCCCGCCATATCGACCGGGATTTACGGATTCCCGCCCGACCGCGCGGCGACCGTCGCCGTTGCGACTCTCGCCGCCTTCGCCGCAGCGCACCCCACGTCCTTCGACGCCATCATCCTCTGCTGCTTCTCCGAAGCCTCCGCCGCCCATCATCGCGCGGCGCTCACCGCGCTTGATGCGCAAGTGTAGAAGCCGCGCCTATTCGGTTCGCTTCAACGGACTTTCCCTTCACATTGCTGCCGCATTCAGGTTCGAATTTCAGCCAAACGGCAGGTGACATGCCGAGCCGCCGGGCAGGGCGGGACAGGGGTACGTGTTGGCGGAAGGGTGGAAAGGTCCGGACAGGCGCCGGACTTTTAGCACGCGTTGCATTGGGCGTCGTGTCCTGTTGGGACGCGCGCGCCCCGTTTTGGCAGCCGGAACGCTTGCAGGCGCCCTCATCTTTTCGACCTGCGTCGTGGCGCAGGAATCGTCGGGCGCGATCGCGCAGCGCATTGAAAGCACCTTCGATCTGGTCATCGGCAATTCGGCGAGCCTCGCCATACCGTTGACGCGTCGCGCGCTTGCCCGCCGCTCCGCGGTGGACAAGGGCATCGAGCCGCTCTCCTACAGCGATGCGACGGCGATGGCGGAATTTACGCCGCTTGCAAGCGACACCGCCGATGCCGCGCCTGCCGACAGTTCGACCGGCGACGGGGAGGTCGCGCGCCTGCCGCGTCCGCGTCCGGAAGAGCAGGGCGCCGCGGCCAGCAAGTCCGGCACCCCGCTTGATTTAGTCGCCGGCGCGCCGGCCCCGCCCACGGCGGCGCCTGCGCAAGTGGTCGCGGCGGCCGAGCCGCATGCGGCGCCGGCAGCCGATCAGCCGATCCTGCCCGCCGCGCCGGCCTCGCCCACGCCGGAGCTTGTCGCCTCCGGCGCCTGTCTGACCCCCGATCAGGTCACCGACAAGGACGGCGATTTCAAGCGCAACGCCGCGGCGCTTTCCGGCAGCGCGTTCTGCATCGCCGAGGAGACTTTCAAGGAGCGCCGCCGCGAATGGAGGCTTGAAACCGTCAAGACGAGCCGGCCCGGCCCGCTCTGGGCCGTCATGCATGACGACGAGGACATGTCGTTCGACAACGCGGTCGCGGCGCTGAAGACCTATGGCGGCACGCTGGTGGCGGTCGATACCGGCGGCAAGCGCAACATGAGCGGCGTCGATCCGAACCGCAATTTCTCCGCCGACGGCATCGGCTGCTCAAAGCTCGGAACTGACGCGGCACCGCTTTATACGGCGTTCTTCCGCAATCTCTTGAGCAATGAGCCGATCATTGCGCTCCATAACGACACCGGCGAGCGCATCCCGACCGGCGGTCTCGGTCATGTCTCCATGGACAACATCCCGAAAGAGATGCAGGCCTTCGCCGCAGCCGGCTCGGGCGGGCCGCTTGCCGGCGCGCACAACGTTGTGCTCCTCGCGTCGAAGGTCCCGATCAGCGCGACGGCCGAGAGTCGCGCCGAGGCGCTGAGCGCCAAGGGCATCAACGTGATGATCGAGCGCGTGGGCGACGGCGACTGCTCGCTTTCCAACTATGCGCTCCTCACCAACCATCCGGACTATGTGAACGTCACCGTCGGCCACGACGGGAGCGAGATCCAGCAGAAGATCATCGACGTGCTGATGGCCGGTCGCACCGAGGCCGTCGCCACGCAGTGAGGTGCTTGTCGTGAATAGTGAGTAGTGATTAGGGCGCGCCCGACCCACTCACCACTCACAGCTCACCACTTCCCAATCTGCCCTCTTACGCCGTGCTTGACTGCTTCCAGAGATTGATGCCGCTGTCCTCAGCGTAGCGGTCGATGTCCTTCAGCTCGCTCTTGCTGAAGGTCGTGTTCTGCAAGGCTCCGACGATCTCGCTTATCTGTTCGGCGCGGCTCGCCCCGATCAGCGCCGAGGTCATGCGCGGATCGCGCAGCACCCAGGCGATTGCCATCTGCGCGAGCGACTGTCCGCGCGCCTTGGCGATATCGTTGAGGGCGCTGATATGGGCGAGCGTCTCCTTGCTGAGGAAATCCGGCTTGAGGCTCTTGCCGGCCTTGGCGCGGCTTCCGGCCGGAATGCCCTTCAAATATTTGTTGGAAAGCATGCCCTGCGCGAGCGGCGAGAAGACGATGCAGCCGATCCCTTCCTCTTCGAGCGTGTCGAGCAGGCGGTCGCCCTCAATCCAGCGGTTCAGCATCGAGTAGCTCGGCTGGTGGATGAGGCAGGGTGTGCCGAGCTCGCGCAGGATTTGGGCGGCCTCAGCCGTGCGCTGCGCGTTATAGGACGAGATGCCGGCATAGAGCGCCTTGCCCTGGCGCACGGCCTGGTCGAGCGCGCCCATCGTCTCTTCGAGCGGCGTGTCGGGGTCGACGCGATGCGAATAGAAGATGTCGACATGGTCGAGCCCCATCCGCTTCAGGCTCTGATCGAGGCTGGAGAGGAGATACTTGCGGCTTCCCCATTCGCCGTAGGGGCCGGGCCACATGTTGTAACCGGCCTTGGTAGAGACGATCAGTTCGTCTCGGTGGCTGCGGAAATCCGTCTTCAGGATGCGGCCGAAATTCTCCTCCGCCGAGCCCGGCGGTGGGCCGTAATTGTTGGCGAGGTCGAAATGCGTGATGCCGAGGTCGAAGGCGGTGCGGCACATGTCGCGCATGTTCTCGAACACGGAATCGCCGCCGAAATTGTGCCACAGCCCGAGCGAGATCGCCGGAAGCTTCAGTCCGCTTCGGCCCGAGCGGCGGTAGGTCATCGTGTCATAGCGTGACGGCGCGGGAACGTAGGTCATGGGGCGTTTCTCGTGATCGGAGGGCAAGGAAGAAGGTCAGGGATCGTGACCCCTCAATAATCGGCTTCCACAGGGAGCGGAAGACGCCAGCGAGACCGCCTGGCCTTCGCGCCGCGAGCACAGGCCTGCGTGGTGATGTGGCGCGGCAGCAGTCAACGCCCGCTGGTAGTTCGGATTTCAACCTAGCATAAGCGCTTCGGGTCTGATAAACGTTGGATAGAAATTGGGCAGCCCGTGAACTGACACGTTGGAGTGGGGGGGGGGCCAGTCGATGAGCCCGGAACCGTTGGCGTCAGTCGAGCCCGGCGTTGAATCGCAGGCCGTGCCGCTGCGGGCGCAAATGGCGTTCTGCAGCATCGTGGCATTCGTCTTCGGGGTGATTTTCACCTATGCCGGCGGCATCGGCCCTGATGGCACCGCGGGCACGCTGCTGACACTCGTTCTCATGGCGCTTGTCTGTGCCTCTCTGCTGAGCGTCCCGGCGAACTCGCCTCTGCGCGCGATCTTGCTGGACTGTCTGCTCCTGCAGATCGCGCTGATGCTGGGGACCGTCGTCCTCCTCGTTGGTCGTAATTTTGACTATTCTATTTTTTTAATTCTATCATCGTCTCTATTCTATTCTATCCTATGCTGGTCGTCAGCTGCATCGCGCGGCCATCGGTGCTGATATTTTGCAAGGACGTATGCAATTTCGCTGTGCTGGCGAAGCAGGCAGGCTTCGATATCGGCCGCACGGCGAAGTTCGTAGTGCCGATTGCGCTGGCGCTGTTGGGAATAGGGACGACGAATCTGCCGGACTTGCTCGCTTCCTTCGCGCAACGGTAGATATGATGGCGTCGGGCCGTGTAGCCGTGCTTTTGGCTCTTCTGGCTTCGGCCGTCGTTGCCGACGCCAGCCGAGCGGCCTGTACCAGTGAGACGCGCAAGTTCTGCGGCGGGTTCAGCGGAAAGAGCGGCACGGAAACGTTCAGCGTGCCGGCGGGACAGGCGCTGTCCAGTCCGCCGCCGAGCGTGCAGGTGTCGGCAACGGGGTTCCGCTCTTCGAGCGCAAGCGCCCCGGCAGCGGTTGGCCCGGGCGGCTTCCAAGTCGATTGGCAGGCAGGCGCGCTCGGCTGCGCCGAGTTTACTGTCAAATACTGCTACCTTCCAAGGTAAGCCCTGCCGTCTTCCGCCACACCTCGACGTAAGCCTCAAGCGCCGGATGGGCGAGCGACGCGACCGCCGGCGGCTTCGGCGGCCGTTTGGGCAATTCCCCGGTCACCGTCATCAGCGTGCCGACCATGGTGCCGGTGCCGGAATCGGAGGGCTCGACGGGCCGCCCGGTAACGGCGGCGAGCGCGCCGCAGAAAAGCATGTTCCGCGCGAACGGGCCCTCGACGATGATCGGCCCAGCCGCGCCGATGAGCGATAGCGTTTCCGCCGTCATCAGCGCGAGGTAGAGGCTGGCCGCGGCGTTCCTCTCGCCCGGCGCGAGCGTGTCGGGAGCGTGCGTCCATCGTCCCGTGCCGTGCGGAAAGGGGCCGACGCCGGCGACAAAGGTCGGGAGCGCCATGATGCATTGCGCAAGCACGCGATCGAGATCGGCGTCGCTTGCCGGCGTCGCGTCACCGCCGGTCAGGAGCTCGAACTCGCGGCCGCCCATGAAGCGCCCGCAGGCCATGGGCTCGCCGAACGCGCTCACATTGGCGAGCGTGTCGCGCGTCGGGTCGAGGCCGTCGATGTTGCCGTCGGCCGCAAAGATGATCACCCACGTGCCGGTCGAGACGACGGAAAAGGGCGGCCGGCGCTCCTTGAGATGCGGCAGGAGCGAGGCGCTCGAATCGTGGATGCCGCAATGGACGGCGGTCGCCGGGTTCAGTCCAAGACTCTGGGCAAGCGTTGGCCGGATCGGTCCGAGGCGGTCGAACGCCGGGCGGAGCGGCGCGAGCTTCCTGTTCCAGCCGAGCCGCTCGACGAGGCTCGACCAGTGAAGCGCGCGCGGGTTCCACATGTCGGAATGCGCCCCCATCGAGCACATCTCCGTCGCCGCGACGCCGGTGAGCCGCCAGGCCCAGTACTGCGGATAATTGACGTAGGCGGCGGCGGCTTCGAACGCCTTCGGAAAGCGCCGCTCCTGCCAGAAGATCTGGGCGCCGAGATTGAGTCCGTGCGGGAGCCGCGGCGACAGCGTCTCGGAAAAATCGGGACGCGCGCGGTCGTATTCGGCGGCAAGCTCGTCCGGTCCCGGAAACTCGTAGTCGAGAATCGGCAGCGCCAGCCCGTCGCCCTCGGGATTGCTGGAGATGAAGGCCCCGGCCGAGCCGTGCGCGGTGACCGAGACAGCGTCGATCGGCGCCTCGCGGTTCAGCTCGGCAAGCGCGTCCAGGATGAAGTCCCACAGCCGCGCCACGTCGAAATGCGCATAGGGACCGTCGGTCCGCGCCGGATTCGAGATCGTGCGGAACGCGCGTTCGCCCGCCTCCGCCGCGTCGACCAGCACCACCTTGGCGTTGGTCTTGCCGACATCGATGAGGGCGACGGTGCGAATCTCCGCGGCCCCTTGCGGGGAGGGGCGGGGGGAGGGGCGTCGCGACATGGCCGATGGATACCCTACCGTCACTCTATGTGAAACATCGGCAGAAGCGGCGTGGCAAGCGGGTGGCAAGCGGCGCGCCGTCGAGCTTCGTCTCCGTGACGTCGCGCATAGGCGCCCAACTTCGCCGCATCGCCGGATGCGTCGAAAGGCCCGGTCCGATCAGCCTGGCCCGCTGTCCACGCGATAGCCTCCCGCTTGCGGGGAGGCTGGGCTTTCGATGAGCGGAGCGGGCGAGGAAAGTCCGGGAGGGGATGGAATTCACCCCCTCCCGAAGCTCTCTTCGCTCCGCTCCGCGAGCTTCGACCCGCAAGGCGGGAAGTCAGGCCGGCGTCAGAAGTCGAACTTGTCGATGTTGTCCTTGCTGTAGACGAACGGCGCGCCGAGCAGGATCTCCGAGCCGTTGACGACGTTGAGCTTGCCGAGCCGGCCGGCGTCGACCGAGGTGTCGCCCGCCTTCAGCTTGCCGTCGACGACGGCCCGCATCACCTGCACAGCCGCGTAGCCGAGATCGACCGGGTTCCAAAGCACGACCGACTTCACGCATCCGGAGCTGACATAGGGCTTCATGGCGTTCGGCGTCGCGAGGCCGACGACCGCGACCTTGCCGCAGAGCCCGGCCTGGGTGACCGCGTCGGCGGAAGCCGGCGTCGCCACCGACGTCATGCCGAAGAGACCCTTCAGCTGGTCGCCGTATTTGTTGATGAGCGCCGTCGCCTGGTTGAAGGAAAGCGTGTTGTCCTCCTGCGCCTCCACCGTCTCAAGCCACTTCATCTTCGGATGGCAGGCCTGCTGATAGGCCTGCATCTCCGCGATCCAGCGCGCCTGGTTCGGCGTGGTGAAGGTGGAATCGACGATGGCGAAGGCGCCGTCTTCGCCGATCTCCTTGGCCATCGAGTCCATCATCGCCTTGGCGATGCCGTTGAACTCCGCCTGGTTGACGAACCACTCGCGTGCGTCGGGCGTGGAGTTGGCGTCGTAGCCGACGACGTGGATGCCGGCGGCGAGCGCCTTCTTCAGCACCGGCGCGATGGCGACCGGGTCGTTGGCGGCGAAGAGGATGCCGTTGACGCCCTGCGTGATGTAGTTGTCGATGAAGGTGATCTGCTTGTCGATGTCGGCTTCGGTCGGACCGTCGGTCGAGACCTTGACGTTGCCGAGCTCGGCGGCGGCTTCCGCCTCGCCTTTGGTGGTGGCGGCGAAATAGCCGATGCCGATCAGCTTCGGCACGTCGATCAGCGTGATCTCCTTGCCGGCGAGGTCGGGCGGGTTGGTCGGCTGGCCGCCGTCATAGGGCTTGGAAACCACCTTGCCGGCGCCGCCGTCGCACGGAAGCGGGTTGGTCGGCAGGGTGTCGGCGCCCTGCCACGCGCTTTGCGCGAGCGCAGGAGCAGCAAAGACGCTCGCGACGAGCGCCACAGTCGATAGTCTCAGCATACTACAGTCCTCCCACTAGCAAACGTGTCCGCGCCCTCGGCGCGTTTGTCCTCAGCCGTCGCTGCCGCGTCGGTGCTGAAGGAAGTTGGTGATCAGGATCGACAGGATGAGCACGGTCCCGATCACGACGATGGAGGCGTCGCCTTTGACGCCGGTGAGGGTCAGCCCGTTCTTCAGGAGCTGGATCAAGGTGAAGCCGAGCACGGTTCCCGCGATCGTGCCGACGCCGCCGAAGATAGAGGTGCCGCCGAGCACCACCGCGGCGATCACGTCGAGCTCCAGGCCCGTCCCCATGTCGGAGCGGGTGGTGGAGACGCGCGACACGAAGATCGCGCCGGCCAGCCCCGACATCAGCCCGGAAAGCGTATAGATGATGAGCTTGATGCGATCGACCTTGATCGCCGAATAGCGCGCCGCCGTCTCGTTGTGGCCGATCGCGTAAAGCGCGCGGCCGAAGGTCGTGCGCGACAGCACCACCCAGTAGACGATCACCGCGACGACCAGGATCCAAAGCTGCGTCGGCACGCCGAGCACTTCGCCCTGGCCGAAGATGAAGAACGATTCCGGATAGCCGCGCACCGAGCGCGCCTGGCTGATGCCTTCCGCCAGTCCGCGATAAAGCGCCAGCGTGGCGAGCGTCATGATGAGCGGCGGAACGCGCAGGCGCGTGATCAGGAGCCCGTTGAAGAAGCCGGCGAAAGAAGAGGCGACGATGGCGCTGACGACCGCCAGCGGCAGCGGCATGCCGACATTCTTCCAAAACACCCCGAGCAGGATCGCCGTCAGCCCGAGCATCGAGCCGACCGAAAGGTCGATGCCGCCGGTGATGATGATGAAGGTCATCGGCAGCGCCATCAGCGCGACCTCCGTCATCAGGCGCCCTTGATTCAGGAGGTTGTCGACCGTCATGAACCGGTGTGCCGTGATCGACAGCACGATGAGCGCCACGATCAGCGCGGCGAGGAGCACCAGCTCCTGGCCGATGACGAAGCGGTTCGCGGACGGGCTGCCTGTCGCGCTCATGCCGTCATCGCCTCCTTGCCTGGCGTGCCCGCCGCCACAGGTCGGCGAGCACCGTCAGGAGGATCAGCACGCCTTGCACGGCGCGCAGCCAATAGGGCGAGACGTCGATGAAGATGAGCGACGACCCGATCGCCGCGATCAGGATCGCCGCAAGCGTCGAGCCGACGACCGTGCCGGTCCCGCCGAGGATCGAGACGCCGCCGACCACCGAGGCGGTGATGATGGTGAGCGCGAGGTTCGGCGGCACCGTCGATTGGATGATGGCGAGCTGGGTCGCGAAGAGGATTGCCGCGACGCCGACGAAGAATCCGTGCACGGCGAAGACCGTGACGATCGTCTTTTCGCGGTTGATGCCGGAAAGCCGCGCCGCCTCCGGGTTGCCGCCGATCGCGTAGAACGAGCGTCCGGTCGAGGAGAGCCGCATCCACGCCGCCGCGCCGATGGTCAGCAGGACCATGAAATAGATCGCCATCGGAATGTCGAGCGGCCGCATCTGCGCGAGGTGGAATCCGGGCGGCAGCTTGTTGATCCAGGCGCCGCCGGTGACGCTGATCAGCCCGCCCATCAGGATCGACATGAAGCCGAGGCTGACCACGATGGAGGGGATGCGCAGATACGCGACCATCGCCCCCATCAGCGTGGTGAATGCCATCGCGATCAGGACCGGGATGACCCAGCACAGGATGATCGGCACGCCGTGGACCGCGAGCGTGCCGCTGATTGTCGCGAGCACGCCGATGAGCGAGCCGACCGAAATGTCGATATTGCCGGAGATGATGATCATCGACATGCCGATCGCCGCGACCGCGACATAGGCGTTGCCGAGGAAGATGCTGTTCAGGTTCCTGAGGTCCGACCAGTTGCCGCTCTGGATCTGCTGCCAGTCGACGAAGCGGGGATTGATCATCCCGACCACGACGAAAAGCCCGATGAGCGCGAAGAGGAGCACCAGCTCCTGGCTGAGTGCGATGCGCGGCAGCCGGCGCATGGTGGCCGGCGCCAGGGTTGCGGAGGCCTCGCGCACTGCCATCGCGCTACTCCGCCGCCTCCGCGAGCGGATGGGCGGCGTCGCTCATCATCGCCGCCGCGATCCCCGCCTGCGTCGCGTTCTCGCGCTCCGACCTCCGCCACGATGCTGCCGGCGCGCATCACGATGATGCGGTCGCTCATGCCGAGCACTTCCGGCAGCTCGCTGGAGATCATCAGGATCGCCATGCCCTTCGGCGCGAGCTCGCTCATCAGCCGATGAATCTCGGCCTTGGCGCCGACGTCGATGCCGCGCGTCGGCTCGTCCATGATGAGGATGCGCGGCTCGGTCGCGAGCCACTTCGACAGGCCGACCTTCTGCTGGTTGCCGCCGGAAAGCTTGCCGACGATCTGGGCGACGCTCGACGCGCGGATATGGAACTGCTTGACGCTCGCCTCGGCGAGCGCGTTCTCCGCCTTGCGGTCGATGAAGAAATGGTGCGACAGGCGGTCGAGGTTGGCGAGCGAGACGTTGGCGCTGATCGGCATCGGCCGGACCAGCCCCTGGCGCCCGCGGTCCTCCGGCACGTAGGCGATGCCGAGCCGCTTGGCGTCGGACGGGCGCTCGATCCGCACCTCTTCGCCGTCGACGCGGATCGTGCCCGTCTCCGCCGGCGTGATGCCGAAAATCACCTCGGCGAGCTCGCTGCGTCCCGACCCGACCAGCCCGGCAACGCCGAGGATTTCGCCGGCATGAAGCGCGAAGCTGACGCCCTTCGTCATCGGGCTGCGGTAGACGTCCGCGACTTCCAGCATGACCCGCCCGCGCTTCGTCTCGAATTTCGGGAAGAGCTGGTCGATGCGGCGGCCGACCATCATCTCGATCAGGTCGTCGTTGTCAGTCTCGCTTACCGGTTTGGTCGCCACGAACTCGCCGTCGCGAAGCACGGTGACGCGGTCGGCGAGCATGAAGATCTCCTCCATCCGGTGGCTGATATAGACGACGCCGACGCCGCGCGACCTGCAGCAGCCGCACGATATTGAAGAGCCGCGTCACGTCATGCTCGGTGAGCGCCGCCGTCGGCTCGTCCATGATCAGGATGCGGGCGTTGTGCGACAGCGCCTTGGCGATCTCCACGCGCTGGCGGTTGCCGACGGAAAGCATGCCGACCGGCGCCCTGACATCGAGGTCGTGGATGTCGAGCGAGTCGAGAAGCCGCGCGCGCATGGTCGCGCATCGTGCCCCAGTCGATGGCGCCGAAGCGGCCCTTCGGCGCGTGGCCCATGAAAATGTTCTCGGCGACCGTCAGCTCGGGGAAGAGAAGCAGTTCCTGGTAGATCGTCGCGATGCCGGACGCCCTGCGCCTCCTGCGGGGAAGCGAAGCTCGTCGGCTTGCCGTCGAGCGTGATCGTCCCCGCGTCGGGCTGGTAGACGCCGGAGATGATCTTGATCAGCGTCGATTTGCCCGCGCCGTTCTCGCCGAGCAGCGCGTGCACTTCGCCGGGCTGCACGTCGAAGCTGATGTCGGTCAGCGCGCGCACGCCGGGGAAGGACTTGCGAGATGCCGGCAAGCGTGAGGATGGGCTCGCTCATGCGGTTTCCGGGAGCCTCACGGTTTCGCTCGTCACCGAGGCGGCGGCGACGACGAGATTGACGCCGGCCTGCTCGACCATGGCGGCCTCCTCGTCGCTTATGCCGTCATCGGTGATCATCGTGTGCACCCGCTCAAGCGGGCAGACGATCAGGCTCGAACGCATGGCGAATTTCGAGGAATCGACGAGCACGACCAGCTCCTCGGCCTGCTCGATCAGCTTGCGCTCGCCTTGCACCATGAGCGGGTCGCGCTCCATGACGCCGAGCCGGCCGACGCCCTGCGCGCCCATGAACATGCGCTGGGCGAAGAAGTTCTTGCTGACGTCGTCGTCGAACGGCGAGAGGATCGCCGCCTGATCGCGATAGATGAGCCCGCCCGGCACCATCACGTTGTTGCGCGTGTTCTTGATCAGGTACTCGGCGATCGGGAACGAGTTGGTCATCACCTGCAGGCGGCTCGCGTTCAGGAAATGCACCATCTGGAACGTCGTCGTGCCGGCATTCATGATGATGGAATCGCCGTCCGAGCAGAGCGCGACGGCGGCTTCCGCGATGGCGCGCTTCTTCTCGACGTTGAGCGCTTCGCTGACCTTGAAGGGACGTCCGGCGATGCCGAGGAATTGCGGCGGATGCAGCGCCTCCGCGCCGCCGCGTACGCGGCGCAGCCGACCCTGAACGTGCAATGCGGAAATGTCGCGCCGGATCGTCGCCTCGGAGGTCGCCGTCAGCTCGACAAGCTCCCCGATCGTGGCAACCGGCCGTTCCTGCACAGCGCTCAGGATGAGCTTATGGCGCTCGCGCTCGTGCATCCCTCCCTCGTTTTTGGTCTTCGGTTCTTGGCGCGCATCTTTTGCGAGTTGCGAGGGGCTGTCAATCAGCTTCCGTCATAATCTTTCACGTTGCGGCGCAACATGACTGGAATTGACGGTTGATGATTGACAGGCCGGCGCTGAAGCGGATAGCATCGGGCAAAACGTCGTCGCCACCGGCGCGTGAAATGAGGTCGCGCGCGAATTTCGGCGAGGTGGGAGAGCCCGATGCTCAATGTCAATCCGTCCGCGAATGCGATCGAGAACCGCTGGGACGATGCGCGCGGCGGCGGGCATGTCGGAGCCGGAGCTGCTGGTCTACCGCTCCAACCTCCTTGGCGCCGACAAGCGCGTCACGAATTACGGCGGCGGCAATACCTCGGCGAAGGTGACTGCAGCCGACCCGCTGACGCGGCAGGCGGTCGAGGTGCTCTGGGTCAAGGGGTCGGGCGGCGACCTCGGCTCCATCAAGCGCGACGGCTTCGCCACCCTCTACATGGACAAGCTCAACGCCATGAAGGGCCTCTATCGCGGCGTCGAGCACGAGGACGAGATGGTGGCGCTGCTGCCGCACTGCGACCTTCGACCTCAACCCGCGCGCCGCCTCGATCGACACGCCGCTGCACGCCTTCCTGCCCTACCCGCACGTCGACCACATGCATCCGGACGCGGTGATCGCCATCGCTGCCTCGAAGAACTCGCAGCGCGCTGACGCAGGAGATCTTACGGCGACGAGATCGGCTGGCTGCCGTGGAAGCGGCCGGGCTTCGAGCTCGGGCTGTGGCTCGAGAAATTCGCGCGCGACAACCCGGAAGCGAGCGGCTGCGTGCTGGAGAGCCACGGCCTCTTCACCTGGGCGAGCGACGCCAAGGCCTGCTACGAGCTGACGCTCGACTCGATCAACCGCGCGATCGCCTGGTTCGAGCGCGAGATCGGCGAAAGAGCCCGCCTTCGGCGGCGCGGCGGTGGAGAGCGCTTGCCGGCCGACAGCGCGGCGCGCCTTCGCGGCGCGGCTCATGCCGGCGATCCGCAGCACTGCATCGGTGCCGACGAGCCGAAGGTCGGCCATTTCGACGACAGCGCCGCGGTGCTCGAGTTCGTCGGCTCAAGCGCCTCGACGAGCTCGCCGCGCTCGGCACCTCCTGTCCCGACCATTTCCTGCGCACCAAGATCTGGCCGCTCGTGATCCGCCCGAACGACGGCGAGCCGCGAGCGTCGCTCGGCGAGCTCGAGCGGCAGATCGCCGACTATCGCAGCCGCTACGCCGCCTATTACGAGCGCTGCAAGCACGCCGATTCGCCCGGCCATGCGCGATCCCAACCCGGTGGTCTATCTCGTGCCCGGGGTCGGCCAGATCACCTTCGCCAAGGACAAGGCGACGGCGCGCATCGCCGGCGAGTTTTATGTCAACGCCATCAACGTGATGCGCGGCGCTTCCACCGTCTCGGACTATTTCGGGCTGCCCGAGCAGGAAGCCTTCGACATCGAATATTGGCTGCTCGAGGAAGCGAAGCTGCAGCGCATGCCGAAGCCAAAGAGCCTCGCCGGCAAGATCGCGCTCGTCACCGGCGGCGCCGGCGGCATCGGCCGCGCCACCGCGCAGCGGCTCCTCGGCGAGGGCGCCTGCGTCGTGCTCGCCGATATCGATGCGGAAGCGCTTGAATCGACGCTTGAGGAATTCCGCGCTATCGCACGGCAAGGACGTCGTCCGCGGCGTCGTTCTTGATGTGACGGATGAAGCCGGCGGTCGCTCGCGCCTTCGCCGAGGCGGCGGTCGAATATGGCGGGCTCGACATTCTCGTCTCGAATGCCGGAATTTCCTCCTCCGCGCCGTTCGAGGCGACCGAGCTTTCGATGTGGCAGCGGAACATGGACATCCTCGCGACCGGCTATTTCCTCGTCTCGCGCGAAGCGTTCCGGCTGATGAAGGCGCAGAAGCTCGGCGGCGCGATCGTCTTCGTCGCCTCCAAGAACGGGCTCGCCGCCTCGCCCGGACGCCGCCGCCTATTGCACGGCGAAGGCCGCGGAGATTCATCTCGCGCGCTGCCTCGCGCTGGACGGGGCGCGCGAGCGGATCCGCGTCAACATGGTCAATCCCGACGCGGTGCTGCGCGGCTCGAAAATCTGGACGGGCGAATGGCGCGAGCAGCGCGCCGCCGCCTACAACATGAAGCCGGATGAGCTTGAGGAGCACTATCGCCAGCGCTCGCTGCTGAAGCGCTCGGTCTTTCCCGAGGACATCGCCGAGGCGATCTACTTTCTCGCCTCCGACATGTCGTCGAAGTCGACCGGCAACATCGTCAACGTCGACGCCGGCAACGCGGCGAGCTTCACGCGCTGAGCGGTTCGTCCGCCCGCCCTACGCTAGAGATCGCTTCAACAAGATAGTCCCTTGCGGCAGCCATTGGTATCAGATCATTTCCGGTTCACATACAATATGTAGAGGTACGGGCTTGCCCATCCTCTGATCGTTCCGTCTGTGATTTCAAGTTCGCTGGAGACGAAATTGATTGGCTTTAGGTTCTCGCCGCTAAGGAACGCACACCCGTTCTTGGCCGCGATGCTATCACCGATGCGCCGATCGACGGGAACTCCCGTTTGCTGAACCTTGAGCAAGTCGTTCCAGAAGTCATTTGCTAAGACTGGCGACGGACAAAGGAACATGCCTGTGTCTGACGCTTGCGCGACAGAAACGAGGAGAGGCAAGATGCAATATATTGCCGACCTTCTCATCACAAGCACTCTGTCGGTCGTCGCATCGGGAAGAGACGGCACGACCAAAGAAAGCGTCGCAGTCTGGTGTTCGAATTGTATGGCCACTGCGCCCCTTCCGTCTTTGTTTGCAAGCGGTCACGGGAGGCGAGCGACGCGCGTCAGACCCTTCGATCCTAAAGTGAACTGGCAGACGGCTTTAAGCCTCGAAGTATGCGTTGGAGGCCTGCGCCGTTTCGGTCACCACGAGGTCGTCACGCCTTTGGTTCGTTAGGCTCAGCCGGCTCCAGCGACAGCAATGGAAGAAAGTGGGATCCGAGTGCCGTGACAGTCTGATGGAGTTTCATGCTTCCCTTCAAGAGCAGAGTGAAAATCTACCACATCCGAGAACCAGCAACATCAATCACAAGGACCTTTGGGACCTCGACACACGCGGTGGTTGGTGTGTAATTTCCACGCAGCGGGTGGGCGTGTGTGATGAAAGCCTTTGGCAAAGCCCTGTTTTTCATAATTGGCGGCATCGTGCTCGGTTGGTTCGCCGGCAACGACAAGAGAGGAAGCTTTTCTCCCGTTTCCTCCAGAGACTATGCCGCGCGTCCACCTTTGTCAGTTTCGGCAGCCGATGCCTTCTCACCCTGAGCTAGAAGTGCAGTCATGGCGATGCACGAAGGAATATAGCTATGTGTTTGTCGTAGGAGAGGTGAAGAACATCTCCTCCACTCCGATTGAGAATGTCCTTGCTGTCGGAGAGTTTAGGACGAGCGCAGGCGAACTCGTGAAGGCAGAAGACGCCTTGCTCGACTATAATCCGATCCTTGCCGGGCAGACCTCTCCCTTCAAGGCGGGTGGCACCGACAACCCCGAAATCAAGAGCTGCAATCTCTCCTTTCGCTCTTTGTTTGGGGGCGCGGTCGACTTCACGACAAAGGACGCGTCATCTCCCAGGGACCATATGCGCACCACGACCGTGCAAGAGCGCCTTATCGCACTTGGCTATGATGTGGGGGGAGTAGACGGAAAGCTGGGCCGAAGACAATTGCGGCGATACGCCAATTCCAAAAGGCAAAAGGCCTAACGGTCGATGGCGAAGTTACCGACAGCCTGTTAGCCACTCTGACGAATACCACTAATGAGAACCACTTAAGAATTACTGCGAACATCCCCGTCCCCGGCGTTGCCTCGGCCTTAGACTCTCTTTTCCGCCAGGCTGCTGCTAACCCCATGAAATCAAGCTATTTTCGCCGACGCGTGATTGCTATGATGCCCGGGCTTGATCCGGGCATCGATTCCGTGACCTCTCCGCAGGTCGCTGCTGCAACGGAATGGATTACCGGGGCGAGCCCGGCAATGACGAAAAGCGGGAGCGCTGAATCAGATCGCTGTGTGCCGGTCGCATGGGAACGTAAGCCGCCCGGCATTGCTCAGAACACGCAGAGCAGGGGGTTGGGATGGCACGGCCGGGAATTGACAAGACGCTGATCGGGCAGCGGAACGAATGCCGCTTTCGACGTGCTGAAAGCGAATATGAGGCGCTCGGCGCGAGGTCCTGCTCGCGGCGCGGCGTCGACATCGACGGGATCAAGGCGAAGGCCGCCGCCTTCTCCGTCGCGATCCCGAGCTGGGGCGTCGGCACCGGCGGCACCCGCTTCGCGCGCTTTCCCGGCCCCGGCGAGCCGCGCAACATCCTCGACAAGCTCGACGACTGCACCGTCATCCATCAGCTCACCGGCGCGACGCCGCGCGTCTCGCTGCATATTCCCTGGGATCGCCACGACGATCCGGCCGAGCTGAAGGACTACGCGAAACGCGCGGCCTCGGCTTCGACGCCATGAACTCCAACACGTTCCAGGATGCGCCGGCGCAGGCGCTCTCCTACAAGTTCGGCAGCCTCTCCCACACCGATCCGGCGGTCCGGAAGCAGGCGATCGAGCACAACGTCGATTGCATCACGCTTCGGCCAGGCGGTCGGCTCGAAGGCGCTGACGATCTGGGTCGGCGACGGCTCGAACTTTCCCGGGCCAGAGCCATTTCACCCACGCCTTCGAGCGCTATCTGGAATCCGCTCAAGGAGATCTACGCGGCGCTGCCGGATCGACTGGCGGCTCTTCACCGAGCACAAGCTCTACGAGCCGGCCTTCTATTCGACCGTCGTGCAGGACTGGGGCACCAATTATCTGATCGCCAGCACGCTTGGCGGCGCGCCTTCTGCCTCGTCGATCTCGGCCACCACGCGCCGAAGACCAATATCGAGATGATCGTCGCCCGGCTGATCCAGTTCAGGAAGCTCGGTGGCTTCCACTTCAACGATTCGAAATACGGCGACGACGACCTCGATTCCGGCGCGATCAATCCCTACCAGCTCTTCCTCGTCTTCAACGAGCTGGTCGACGCGGAGCTCGCCGGCACGCCGGAATTATCCCGCCCACATGATCGACCAGTCGCACAACGTCACCGACCCGATCGAGAGCTTGATGGTCTCGGCGATGGAGATCGAGCGCGCCTACGTGCAGGCGCTTCTCGTCGACCGCGCGGCGCTCTCGACCTATCAGGACACGAACGACGCGCTGATGGCGAGCGAGACGTTGAAGAGGCGTTCCGCACCGACGTTGAGCCGATCCTCGCGATGGCGCGGCACGACAAGGGCGCGGCGATCGAGCCGGTCGCGCACCTATCGCGCCTCCGGCTATCGCCAGAGGATCGGCGACGCCCGGCCCAAGGTGAGCGCGGGGGCGGCGGGATCGTCTGATCGCGCGAAGCCCTCTCCCTCGAGGGAGGAGGTGCGCGGGCGGAAGAGCGGGAGTTCGACGATCAAGCGGCGCGCAAGATCGCAGGCCTGTCGCGGCACCCCTCAGGAAAATCCCACCACCGCGTGCGGCACGTAGGCCTCCTCAAGCGCCTTGATCTCCGTCGTCCGACAAGTTCGACGTCGACCGCGGCCATCGCATCCTCAAGATGCTTCGGCTTGGTGGCGCCGACGATCGGCGCGGTGACGCCCGGCTTCGGCAGAAGCCAGGCGAGCGCGACCTGCGCCGCCGGCATGCCGCGCTGTCTCGGCGAGCTTCTGCACGCGCTCCACCACCGGCGGTCGGCGTCGGCGGTGCGCGCGTAGAGCGTCTTTCCGAACACGTCCGGTTCGCCGCGCGTCGGTGTCGGCCTGCTCCTCCCACGGCCGCGCCAGCCGGCCGCGCGCGAGCGGCGACCAGGGGATGACGCCGATGCCCTCGGCAAGGCAGAGCGGCAGCATCTCGCGCTCCTCCTCCCGGTAGAGGAGGTTCAGGTGGTTCTGCATGGAGACGAAGCGGCTCCAGCCGTTGGCGCGCTGCAGCGACGAGCGCCTTCATGAACTGCCAGGCCCACATCGAGGAGGCGCCGATGTAGCGCGCCTTGCCGGCCTTCACGACGTCGTTCAGCGCCTCAAGCGTCTCCTCGATCGGCGTCTCGGCGTCCCAGCGGTGGATCTGGTAGAGGTCGACATAGTCGGTGCCGAGCCGCTTCAGGCTGGCGTCGATCTCGCTCATGATGGCCTTGCGCGACAGGCCCGCGCCGTTCGGATCGTCGCGCATCTTGCCGTGCACCTTGGTCGCGAGCACGATCTCGTCGCGCTTGGCGAAGTCCTTGAGCGCCCGGCCGGTGATCTCCTCGCTCGCGCCGATCGAATAGACGTTGGCCGTGTCGAAGAAGTTGATCCCCGCGTCGAGCGCCTGCCGGAAGAACGGCCGGCTCGCCTCTTCCTCGAGCACCCAACCGTGCGTGCCGCGACTCCTGGCGCCGTAGCTCATGCAGCCGAGGCAGATGCGCGAGACCTTGAGGCCGGTGGCGCCGAGATTGACGTATTTCATGACGCTCTCCTCTTCGTCGCGGTCAAAGCCCGCCGCTCGGCGCAGGTCGCGAGCCGCAGGTCGACAATGTCTGGTGGTGAGGCCGGTCCCCGCCTCATAGCCGCTCGAATGTCCTTCGGCAACGCCAAGCGGGCTCCCGGCAGCGGCTCTTGCAGCACGAGCCTTGCACCGGGCGCGCAAGCCTGATTTCTGATCCCGCCATGCTTCCACCGCTCCACGGCCTCCGCGTTCTCGAACTCGCCCGCATTCTTGCCGGGCCCTGGACCGGGCAGCTCCTCGCCGATCTCGGCGCCGACGTGGTGAAGGTGGAGCGCCCCGGCGTCGGCGACGACACGCGCGGCTGGGGGCCACCCTTCGTCAAGGCGGCCGGATGGCGGCAATCTCTCCGCCGGCTATTTTCACGCCTGCAACCGCGGCAAGCGGTCGGTTGCGGCGGATTTCGAGACCGAGGACGGGCGCGCGCTGGTCCGCCGCCTCGCCGCTCACGCCGACGTCGTCATCGAGAACTTCAAGGTCGGCGGGCTCAGCCGCTATCGGCCTCGACTACGAGAGCCTGCGCGAGGAGAACCCGCGGCTCGTCTATTGCTCGATCACCGGCTTCGGGCAGGACGGCCCCTATGCGCAGCGCCCCGGCTACGACTTCATGATCCAGGGGATGGGCGGCATCATGGACCTGACGGGCGATCCGCACGGCGAGCCGCAGAAGATCGGCGTCGCCTACGCCGATATCTTCACCGGGCGTCTATGCCTCGGTCGCGATCCTCGCCGCGCTCAGGCGCCGCGACGAAACGGGCGAGGGCTGCACATATCGACATGGCGCTCCTCGACACGCAGGTCGGCGTGCTCGCCAACCAGGCGATGGGTTATCTCGTTTCGGGCGCAGCGCCGCGGCGCCTCGGCAACGCGCATCCGAGCATCGTCCCCTACCAGGTGTTTCCGGTCGCTGACGGGCATCTGATCGTCGCGGTCGGCAACGACGCGCAATTCGCCCGGCTTCGTCGGCGTGCTCGGCGCGCCGGAGCTTGCCGCCGATCCGCGCTTCCTCGACCAACGCCGACCGCGTGCGGAACCGCGCCGCGCTTGCCGCGATCCTGGCTGTGCTCACGGCGAAGTGGTCGCGCGCCGATCTTCTTGCGGCGCTTGAGAAGGCCGGCGTGCCGGCCGGGCCGATCAACAACGTCGCCGAGGTCTTTGCCGACCCGCAGGTGGTGGCGCGCGGCATGCGGATCGACCTTGAAGATGCGGCCGCCGCGGGCGGTTCGATCCCGGGCGTGCGCTCGCCGATCGTGTTCGACGGCGAGCCGGCCGTTGCGACGCGCGCCTCGCCGGCGCTCGGCGCCGACACCGCCGACGTGTCTCGCCGACCCGGCCTGGGGCGGCGTGCGCGACCGTGACGGCGCGTCGAATTCGATGCAAAGGCTGATGGGCAGTGAAGACGAAGGGGAAGGGAAATGGCAAAGATAGCGATCGTTACCGGGGCCGGAAGCGGCATCGGCCGCGCCGTGGCGCGGACGCTTCTGAAGAAGGGCTACAGCGTCGTGCTCGCCGGGCGCCGCGCGCGAGCAGCTGGAGGAGACCGGCGCGAGGGCGGCGGCGACGCGCTCGTGGTCCCGACCGATGTGAGCAAGCCGCACTCGGTCGAGGCGCTGTTCAAGGCGGCCAAGGACAAGTTCGGCCGGCTCGATCTCCTCTTCAACAACGCCGGCGCCGGTGCCCCGGCCGTTCCCTTCGAGGAGCTGACCAACGAGCAGTGGCAGACCGTCGTCGACGTCAACCTGAACGGCATGTTCTATTGCGCGCGCGCGGCGGTTCGGATGATGAAGGCGCAGACGCCGAAGGGCGGGCGCATCATCAACAACGGCTCGATCTCCGCGCATGCGCCGCGCCCGCGCTCCGCGCCCTATACCGCGACAAAGCACGCCGTGACCGGCCTGACGAAGTCGATCTCGCTCGACTGCCGCGCCTACGACATCTGCTGCGGCCAGATCGACATCGGCAACGCGCTGACGGAGATGGCGGCGAAGATGAAGGACGGCGTGCCGCAGGCGAACGGCACGATCGCCAAGGAGCCGCTGATGGACGTGCAGATCGTCGCCGACACGGTGCTCTACATGGACTCGCTGCCGCTCGACGCGAACGTCCTCTTCCTCACCGTGATGGCGAACAAGATGCCGTTCGTCGGCCGCGGATAGGGGAGAGCGAAGAAAGCTGACCGTCAAGGATTACCTCAGCTCTCGACGATCTCCGTCCCGGCGATCTCGATGCCGAAGCCGGCGAGGCCGACATATTGCGCGGTGCTGCGTGGCGATCAGCGTGATCGAGGAGACCCCGAGGTCGCGCAGGATTTGCGCGCCAAGCCCGATCTCGCGCCAGCGCTCGCGCCGCTTGAGCGAGCTTTGGTGGCGGTCGCTGCCCTCCGGCGCGGACGCCGGCCGCTGCGCCGGCCTGCAGCGTGGTGATATTGGGGTCGCGGACATAGACAGGAGCCCTTGCCGCCGGCTTGAAAGCGCTGCAGCGCCACGTCGAGCCAGCGCTGCGAGCGCGCCGCCTCGAAGAGATCGCGGAGCGGCTGCTCGTGATGGATGCGGCAGGGGACGCCGTCCTCGCCGCGCACTTCGCCGAAGACCACCGCGAGGTGCTGCGTGTCGTCGAACGGCGTCGTGTAGATGTGCACCGTCGCCTCGCCGATCGGCGTCGTGACGGGCAGGCTCTCGATGCGTCGGACGAAGGATTCGGTGCGGATGCGGTGCTCGATCAGATCGGCGATGGAGACGATCTTGAGCCCGTGCTCCGCGGCGAAAGCGATGAGCTCCGGCAGGCGCTTCACCGTGCCGTCGTCGTTGACGATCTCGGCGAGCACGCCGACTTCCGGCAGCCCGGCAAGCCGGCAGAGGTCGGTTGCGGCCTCCGTATGGCCGGAGCGGATGAGGACGCCGCCGGTCTTGCCGATGAGCGGAAAGACGTGGCCCGGGCGCAAAAAATCCGTCGCGATGCAATTGTCGTTGGCGAGCGCGCGCAGCGTGTTGTTGCGCTCTTCCGCCGAAATGCCGGTCGTGAGCCCGACGCGATAGTCGACCGAGACGGTGAAGGCCGTGCGCATCGGGTCGCGGTTGGTCGCGACCATCGGTGAGAGCTGCAGCCGATCCGCCAGCTCCTGGCTCATCGGGGCGCAAATGATGCCGCTCGTGTTGCGGATCATGAAGGCGACCTGCTCAGGCGTCGCCTTCGACGGCGGCCATGATGAGGTCGCCCTCGTTTTCGCGGTCGTCGTCGTCGACGACGACGACGAGCTCGCCGGCGGCGATGGCGGCGATGGCTTCCTGGACGCTATTGAGGCTCATGGCCCCTCCTAGCCAGCCGCGCCGCATCGCGCAATCACCGTAGCGTGGCGGCGACCGTCTCCACGCTTCTTTTCGTTGCGGCGACGATACCGTCGGCTTCCTCGCGCGTCAGGCAAAGCGGCGGCGCGAAGCCGAGGATGTCGCCTTGCGGCATGGCGCGGCCGATCACGCCGTTTTCGAGCAGAGCGGCGGCCACGCGCGGACCGACCTTCTCGCTCGCATCGAAGAATACGCGGTCGTCGCGGTCGCGCACGAATTCGATCGCCGCCATCAGGCCCTCGCCGCGCACCTCGCCCACGAACGGATGCGAGCCGACGGCATCGGCGAGGCCCTGCTTCAGATAGGGCCCGACGTCGCCGCGCGTTCTCGACGAGGTTCAGCTCGTCGAGAAGCTCCAGATTGGCGACCCCCGCCGCGGCGCAGAGCGGATGCGCGGAATAGGTCCAGCCATGGCCGATCGCGCCGAACGCGTCAGAGCCCTTTTCAAGGATGCGCCACACCTTCTCCGATACGACGACGCCCGAAAGCGGCGCGTAGGCGGAGGTCAGCCCCTTGGCGATCGTCATCAGGTCCGGCTCGATTTGATAGTGATCGGAGCCGAACATCGACCCGAGCCTCCCGAAGCCGGTGATCACCTCGTCGGCGATCAGGAGCACGTCGTATTTCCTGAGCACCGCCTGGATGCGCTCCCAATAGCCTTCCGGCGGCGGCACGATGCCGCCGGTGCCGAGCACCGGCTCGCCGATGAAGGCGGCAACCGTCTCCGGCCCCTCGGCGAGAATCAGCTCCTCCAGCTTGTCGGCGCAGAATTGCGCGAATTCCGTCTCGCTCATCGCGCGGTCCGCGCGGCGGAAATAGTAGGGCGCCTCGGTGTGGAGGATGCCGGGCTTCGGCAGGTCGAAGAGATTGTGGAAGGCGGCAAGCCCGGTCAGGCTGCCGGTCATCAGCCCCGAGCCGTGATAGCCGCGCCAGCGCGAGATGACCTTCTTCTTCTCCGGCCGCTTGAGCACGTTGTTGATATAGGCGACGAGCTTCAGATTGGTCTCGTTGGCGTCGGAGCCGGAGAGGCCGAAGAAGACCCGGCTCATGCCCTTCGGCGCGCGGTCGATGATCATCTTGGCGAGCCGGATCGACGGCTCCGAGCCGTGTCCGACATAGGCGTGATAGTAGGGGAGGGCGGCGGCCTGCGCTGCGATCGCATCGGTGATCTTCTTGCGGCCGTAGCCGACATTCACGCAGTAGAGCCCGGCAAAGGCGTCGATGCTCTCGCGGCCGTTGCGGTCGCGGATCGTGACGCCTTCCGCGCCGGTGATGATGCGGTTCGGCGTCTCGCCGCGCGCGTGCTCTGCCATGTGCGTCGAGGGATGGAAGAAATGGTCGCGATCCCAGGCGTCGAGTTCGTTGCTGGATTGCGCTGGCTTGTCGAGCATGGCGGGGACTCCGGGGTCAGGTGAGGTCGAGCGACACGACCTTGAGATCGGTAAAGGCTTCAAGGCCGTGACGCGAGCCCTCGCGGCCGATGCCCGATTGCTTGACGCCGCCGAAGGGGATCGGCGCGCCGGTGATTTTCGCGCGGTTGACGGCGACCATGCCGTATTCGAGCGCCCGCGCCATGCGGAGCGCCCGCGCGCCGTCTCGCGTCACCACATAGGCGACGAGCCCGTATTCGCTGGCGTTCGCGCGGCGCACGATCTCGTCTTCCGTGTCGAACGGCGCGACCGCGGCGACCGGGGCAAACGTCTCCTCCCGCATGATCAGCGCCGCGTCCGGCACGTCGGCGAGGAGCGTCGGCGGCATGAAAAGCGAGCCGGGCTTCGGCGCGTCGCCGACGAGCTTCCGCGCGCCGCGCCTCACCGCGTCTTCGACATGGGCGATGGCTTTCTCGACGGCGCGTTCGTGCATCAGCGGCCCGATCTCCACGCCCGGTTCGAGCCCGGCGCCGATCTTCAGGCCGGCGATGCGGCGTGCGAAGGCGTCCAGAAACGCGTCATGGATTCCGCGCTGAACGTAGATGCGGTTCGCGGCGAGGCAGTCCTGTCCGGAAGTTGTGAATTTCGCGGCGACCGCGATGGCAACCGCGCGCTCGATTTCGGCGTCGTCGAAAATGATCAGGGGCGCATGCCCGCCGAGCTCCATGACGAGTCGCTTCATCGTCGGCGCACACCGCGCCGCGATTTTGCGGCCGACCTCGGTCGAGCCGGTGAAGGAAACGACGCGCACGCGGCTGTCGTCGCAAAAGGCGTTGGCGATCGGTTCGGCGTCGCCGGTGACGATGTTGAAGATTCCGGCTCGGCAGCCCCGCCCGTTCGGCGAGCACGGCGAGCGCCAGCGCCGAAAGCGGCGTGTAGCGGGAAGGATGCGCGACCACGCAGCAGCCCGCCGCGAGCGCCGCCGCGGCCTTGCGGGTCAGCATGGCGGAGGGGAAGTTCCACGGCGTGATCAGCGCCGCGACGCCGAGCGGCTCGCGCACGACCATCGTCTCGACGCCTTCGAGATGCGAGGTCACGCCTTCGACGTTCGTGCGCTTCGCTTCCTCCGCATACCATTCGACGAAGGAGGCCGCGTAGTCGATCTCCCCAAAGCTTTCGGCGAGCGGCTTTCCCTGTTCGAGCGTCATGATCAGCGCGAGGTCGTCGCGCGCCGCCATGATGAGCTCGAACCATTTCCGAAGCCGCGCCGCGCGCGCCTGCGGCAGGAGCGCCTTCCACGCGGGGAAGGCGCGCGCCGCCGCATCGATTGCCGCGCTTGCTTCCGCCGCGCCGAGCCGTGCCACGCGCGCAAGCGTCTCCCCACTCGCCGGATCGCGGACGTCGAATGTCGCGCCGTCCGCCGCGTCGACCCACGCCCCGTCGATATAGGCGCGCTCGCTGACGAGCCCGTCATCGATCAGCCGGTCGAGGCCGGGATGCGCTGAGAAGACACGCGGCTGCGCGCGAATATTCATGGCGAAGCTTCCTTGCATGGCCGGAATCTAGGCGTTCGGCCGCAAGACTGTGTCTGTTCTCGCTGCCCCGGCCCGAGAGATTCTCGGTTTGCAGGCGCGTATTTCAGAGAGATCGTCGGCGACGCCTCTCAGCCGAGCACCGAGGACAGGAACTCGCGCGTCCGTTCATGCGTCGGGTTGCTGAAGATGCGCTCCGGCTCGCCTTCCTCCACGATCCGCCCGCGGTCGAAGAAGCACACGCGGTCCGAGACTTCGCGGGCGAAGCGCATCTCGTGCGTCACCAGCAGCATGGTCAGGTCGTGCTCGTGGGCAAGGTTGCGGATCACGCCCAAGACCTCGCCGACGAGCTGCGGGTCGAGCGCCGAGGTCGGCTCGTCGAAGAGGAGCACGCGCGGCCGCATGGCGAGCGCGCGGGCGATCGCGACGCGCTGCTGCTGGCCGCCCGAAAGCTGCGTCGGGTAGTGGTCCTTCTTGTCCGTGAGGCCGACCATGCCGAGAAGCTCGAGCGCACGCGCCTCGGCCTCGCCCCGCTTCATCTTCAACACCGCGCACGGCGCCTCGATCAGGTTGCGCACCACGCTCATATGCGGGAAGAGATTGAAGCTCTGGAACACCATCCCGACATTGCTGCGGATCTGGCTGAGATGCCGCTCGCTCGCCTTGAAGGCGCCGTGCCCGCCTTCCTGATGGTAGCCGACGCCGCCGAGCGCGACCGTGCCCTCCTGGAACGGCTCGAGCGTCATCAGGATTCGAAGCACGGTCGATTTGCCGGAGCCCGAGGGACCGATCAGCGTCACCTTCTCCCCCGCGTGCACCGAAAAATTGAAGCGGTCGAGCACGGTCAGTGCGCCGAAGCGCTTCACCACGTCGTCGAAATGGATGATCGGATTTTGGGTGTCGTTCATCGGAGCGCAATCCCGGCTTTCGGCAGCACCCGTTCGAGCCAGTGGATTCCGGCCGAGCAGACGAGCGTGAGGATCAGGAAGATCAGCCCGACCAAGGAGAGCGGCACCAGATATTCGAAGGTGCGGTCGCCGATCAGGTTGGCGAGGCTCAGCATGTCGACCACGGTGATGACCGAGAGCACCGGCGTCTCCTTCAGCATGGACACGAGATAGTTGCCCATGGCCGGCACGATGCGCGGGATCGCCTGCGGCACGACAATGTCGCGATAGGTCGTGAGGCGCGGCAGGTTGAGCGCGATCGCCGCTTCCCACTGTCCGCGCGGGACGGCGTCAAGTCCGCCGCGATAGACCTCCGATGTGTAGGCGGAATATTGCAGCCCGAGCGCCAGCGCGCCGGTCAGGAACGCCGGCAGCACGATGCCGTAATCCGGCAGCACGTAATAGAGGAAGAAGAGCTGCACCAGGAGCGGCGTGTCACGGATGAATTCGATGACGAACGCCGTCGTCCAGGCGACCGTCCTGATGCGCGTGCGCCTGAGGATCGCGAGCACCAGCCCGAGCACCAGCGCAATGCCAAATCCTGCCGCCGCGGCCGAAAGCGTGACGAGAAGCCCGATGCCGAGGATCGGGAGGATCGAGATCGCGAACGAAAGCGTCGAGGTGGTGTCCCAGGCGTAGCCGTAGATCATGCGTGGGCGCCTCGCGGGAAGGCCGCGCCGCGCCTCAGCGTCTTTTCCAGCCAGCGCATGAAGGCGGCGAGGACGAGCGCCATGATGAAATACCCGACGAGCGTCAGCGAATAGATGGTGACGCTGTCGAAGGTAAGGTTGCGGAGCTGCTGGGCACGGAAGGTGAGGTCGCTGATCGAGATCAGCGAGACGAGCGCCGTATCCTTCAAATTCTGCACCGCGAGATTGCCGAAAGCCGGCATCATCTCCACCACCGCCTGCGGCAGCGCGATGTGCCAGAGCGTATAGCCGCGGCTGAAATTCAAGGCCCGTGCCGCCTCGTGCTGCGCCGCGGGCACGGACTTGAGCGCGCCGCGCACCACTTCCGCGCCATAGGCGCCGATATTGAGCCCAAGGCCGGCGATCCCCGTGGTGATCGGGTCGAACGAGATGCCGATCAAGGGCAGCGCGTAATAGAGCCAGAAGAGCTGCACGAGGAGCGAGGTGCCGCGGAAGATCTCGATATAGACGAGCGCGATGGCCGAGAGGATCGAGCCGCCGGCGACCCGTGCAATCCCCGCCGCGAAGGCGAAGACCGCGCCGAGTGCGGTCGAGGCGATGGCGATGAGCGCCGTGATCTCGGCGCCCTTCAGGAGAACGGGAAGGTAGTGAGTCCAGTGCACGCTCGCTCCTATCCCGATCAGGCGGTTTCAGGGCCGTCCTGGGGAGGCCGCCGCCGACGGCCCCCCTGACGGTCGTGCCTCACTTGCCGGCGCAGAGGTCGGACATCTTCTCCGAACGCGCGGCGTCGACGCTCTCCTGGCTGAGCCCGTAGCCGGTCAGGATTTTGGCGTAGTCGTCGGTCTTCTTGAAGGCCACGAGCGCGGTGTTGAAGGCATCATAAAGCGCCTTGTCGCTAAGCCGGAAGCTGAAGCCGCCATAGGAGCGGATGCGCTTGCCGTTGATGACCGGGTCGCTGAACGGATGCGCCTGCTCGACCTCGGTGTTGCCGCTCGATGTGATCAGGTTGGCGACGGTCAGCTCGGTCGCGGCATAGGCATCGGCGCGGCCGGTCTGCACGGTGGAGAGCGCGTCGGCGTTCGCCTGGATCAGCACGATCTGGCTGTCAGGCACGCCGAGCCCGTGCAGGAAGTCGAGCTGGTCGGCGCCCGAAACGATGGCGACCTTGATCGACGGGTCCTTCTTGATGTCCTCGTAGGAGTGCAGGTTTTTCGGATTGCCGGCCTTGACCAAGAGGCCCTCGCCGTAGCTCGAGTTCGGCGTCGAGAACATCACCTGCTTGCAGCGTTCCGGCAGGATATTCTGCTCCGCCGCGACCACGTCGAAGCGCTTCGCCTTCAATCCCGGAATGAGCGAGCCGAACGGGGTCACCGTCCACTCGATGTCCTTTATGCCGATCTGCTTCAGCACTGCCGCGGCGACGTCCGGGCCGATGCCCTTCGCGTTTCCGTCCGCGTCCATGTAGCCGTAGGGGACCTCGTTGGCGTTGGCGGCGCGGATGAAGCCCGCCTTCTT
Source organism: uncultured Alphaproteobacteria bacterium (assembly GCA_963750115.1). Taxonomy (GTDB): domain Bacteria; phylum Pseudomonadota; class Alphaproteobacteria; order Rhizobiales; family Afifellaceae; genus DASWJZ01. The sequence continues at coordinate 471,056 of CAVVPM010000003.1, forward strand.
CGCGCTGTCGAGCGTGGTTGCCTGGGCAGCGGTCGCGCCGATACCCACTGTTAGAGCCAGAGCGGCTATTCCGTAGCGAAAGATCTGACGCATTTTTCTCATCCCTTGATCGTGGTGTGGACCGCCCGCCGGTTGGTCCGGCTTTTGCGGCAGGCTTGCCGGCGGTTGGCTTGGTGAGCCGCGCCACGCGCTGTGACGCGGGAGTTCAAGACGGTTCCTCCGTCGTCGCGACGACCGCGAGGCAGTCGCCGGGTTTGATCAGGCCGGGAAAGTGGCGGGCCGCGAGAATCCCATCGAGCGCGGCTTGATGCTCGATCGGCGCGAGGCCCGTTCGGCCGACCGGATGGATGCGCGCGATGACGTCGCCCTTGCGGACGCGGTCGCCGAGATCGAGGCAGGGCTCGACGAGGCCTTCCTCCTCCGCGAAGGTGAAGCAGTCGGAAGAGGGCATGGCGAGCCAGCGCGTCGCTGCGATATCGGGGGCACCTTCGACGATGCCCGCGTGCTTCAGGACGTTGGCGACGCCGCGCTTGGCGATCGCGATCGTGCGCGCCGTCGTCGAGCCGCCGCCGCCGAGCTCGGTCGTGACGAAGACTTTTCCGAGCGCCTCCGCGGTCGTGTCGTACATGCCGGCCGCGTCGATCTCGGTCATGCGCATCGACCAGGGCGCGGCGAAGGCCGCCACCGCCGCGAAGCAGCGCGCCTCCTGCGCCTTGTCGGGAAGCGTGTGCGCGGCGGCTGAGGGGAGGAAGTCGAGCGTGCGACCGCCGGAATGGAAATCGAGCACGATGTCGGCGATGGGCAGCAGCCGGCGGGTGAAATAGTCGGCGATCTTCTCGGTGACGGAGCCGTCCGGCCGGCCCGGGAAGATGCGGTTCAAGTTGCCCTTGTCGATCGGCGACGTGCGGCTCCCGGCGCGAAAGGCCGGGTAGTTCATCGCCGGCACGATGATGACGCGGCCGCTGACCTCCGCCGGCGTCAGCCGCCGCGCGAGATCGAAGAGCGCGACCGGCCCCTCATATTCGTCGCCGTGGTTGGCGCCGGTCAGGAGCGCCGTCGGGCCCTTGCCGTTCTTCACGACGGTAAGCGGGATCATGACCGATCCCCAGGCCGAATCGTCGCGGCTCCAGGAGAGCCTGAGAAAGCCGTGCTGCACGCCGTCGCGCTCGAAATCGACGGTCGCGACGATCGCCGAAGGCGTATCGATGGCCGGCATCGCGATCATGGCTTCACCAGGAGCTTGCGCGGCACGTTCGAGAGGCATTCGACGCCGCTCTCGGTGATGGCGATGCTTTCGGTGATCTCAAGCCCCATGTCCTGGAGCCAGAGCCCGGTCATGAAATGGAAGGTCATGCCGGGGCGAAGCTCGGTCCGGTCGCCCGGGCGGAGGCTCATCGTGCGCTCGCCCCAGTCGGGCGGGTAGGAGAGGCCGATCGCGTAGCCGGCGCGGTTGTCCTTGATGATTCCGTATTTCTTCAGGACCGCGAAGAAGGCGTTGGCGATGTCCTCGCAACGATTGCCGGGCTTCGCCGCTTGAAGCCCGGCCTCCATGCCTTCAAGCGTCGCCTTCTCGGCGTCGGCGAAGGCCTGCGGCGGCTTGCCAAGGAAGATCGTGCGCGACAGCGGGCAGTGATAGCGTTTGTAGCAGCCGGCGATCTCGAAGAACGTCCCTTCGCCTGAGCGCATCGGCCGGTCGTCCCAGGTGAGATGCGGCGCGGAAGCCTCTTCGCCCGAAGGGAGCAGCGGAACGATCGCCGCATAGTCGCCGCCGTGGCCGTCGACGCCGCGAAGCCCCGCATCGTAGATCGCCGCCACGACGTCGCATTTCCGGACACCCGGCTCGGCGATCTCGGCGATCCGCTCGTGCATCGCCGCGACGATCTTTCCGGCGACGCGCATATAGCCGAGCTCCGCCTCGCTCTTCACCGCGCGCTGCCAGTTCACCAGCGACCCGGAATCCTTGAAGGTCGCGTTCGGGAGATGGCGCGTCAGCGAGAGATGGGCGGCGGCGGAGTAGTAGTAATTGTCGAGCTCGACCGCGATGCTGCTTTTGCGAAAGCCATGCGCGTCGATGATCTCCGCCAAAAGATCCATCGGGTGCCGCTCGGTCGACTGCACATAGGTGTCCGGGTAGCCGATGATGTTGTCGTCGGCGAGCCAGGCGGTGCGTTTGGCGCCCTCCGCATCCTGCGCGCGGCCGTACCAGATCGGCTCTCCGTTGCCCGGCACGAGCACGCATTGGTGCACGTAGAAGGACCAGCCGTCATAGCCGGTGAGCCAATGCATGTTGGAGGGATCGGAAACGATCAGGAGGTCGATTCCGGCGCGCTCCATCGCGGAGCGGGTTCGGCCGAGCCGCGCGGCATATTCCTCGCGCGTAAAATTGAGCCGCGGCGCGCTCATGCCGCCGCCCCCGTTTCGCGCTCGGTCGTGAAGGTCGAGCCGACGCCGGCCGCGCGCGCTCGGGAATAGGCGAGGGTGGCGATGGCGGTGTCCTGCACCCCGGTGCCGGTCAGGTCTGCGAGCGTGATCGCCTCAGTGGCGGCGCGTCCTTGTCGCTGGCCGGCGACGATGGCCCCGAGCTCGGGAAAATCCTGTTCCGCCGCGACAAGACCGGCCGCGATCGCGTGGTGGAGCTCGCCGAGGACCCGCGTCTGTGCGAGCCGGTCGGCGACATAAGGCCGGGCGGCGAGGAGCGCTGCCGGCTCGATTTCGTTCTTCGCTTCCGAGTCGGAGCCCATCGCGGTGATGTGCTGGCCGGGCCTGAGCCATGCCGCCTTGAGGATCGGGCGCTCCGCCGGGGTCGTCGTGACGATGATGTCGGCCCCTGTGCATGCGGCTTCCGGATCGGGCTCCGCCTTGACGTCGATGCCGAGCTTGCGGCGAAGCGCGTCGGCGGCCTCCTCCGCCTGGCGAAAGTTCCGCGCCCAGATCAGCGCGGCGCGGATCGGGCGGACGAGCGTCAGGGCCTCAAGCTGCAGCCGCGCCTGCGCGCCGGCGCCGAAGATCGCGGCGCGCGACGAGTCGGGCCGCGCGAGGTGCTTCGCCGCGACCGCGCCTGCCGCCGCCGTGCGCACCTCCGTCAGGTAGCCGTTGTCGAGGAGGAGCGCCTCGACGCGGCCGGTCTTGGCGCTGAAGAGGATCATCAGTCCGTTCAGGCTCGGGAGCCCGATCTTGGGATTGTCGAAGAAGCCGGGGCTGATCTTGATGGCGAAGCTGTCGAGGCCCGGCACGTAGGCGGTCTTCACGTCGACCTCGCCACGATGCTCGGGGATGTCGAGCCGCATGATCGGCGGCATCGCGACCGGCTTCGTCGCAAGTGCCGCGAACGCTTCCTCCACGCAGGCGACTGCGCTCGCGTCGAGCCCGACGATGCGGCGAAGCTCCGCCTCGCCGAGCACGAGCATCGCGCCGCTCATAGCGCCGGCTCCCGCGGGGCGGCGTTGAAATCCGTCTGCGGCGGCTGCGCCGGCGCTACCGCCTGGCCGACGATCCGCGCATGCACCGCTTCGCCGATATTCCTCCCCGACACGACGACGGCGAGCGGGCCGCGGGCGTCGACCTTCTTCGCAACGAGCGCCGCGATCCCGACCGCGCCGCCGCCTTCGACGATTTCGCCCTCCTCGACGAAGGCATGGCGGATGCCGGCCGCGATCTCGTCCTCGGAGACGAGCACCACGTCGTCGAGGAGCGCCTTGCACATTTCGAACGTGTGCCGGTTTTTTAGCCCGATGCCGCCGCCGAGCGAATTCGGCGAGCGTTTCAAGTTCCTCCACCTCGACCGGATGACCGGCGCGAAGGCTCGCCGCCATTGCCGCGCCGCGCGCCATCGAGACGCCGATCACGCGCGCCTTGCGCCGCTCGCCCTTGACCGCGGCCGCCACGCCCGCCGCAAGCCCGCCGCCCGAAAGCGGCACCAGCACGCATTCGAGATCCGCAAGGTCCGCAACGATTTCCAGTCCGAGCGTGCCCTGGCCGGCAATGACGGCCGGGTGGTCGAAGGGCGGGATTTCGGTCAGCCCTTCCTCGCGCACCAGTCTGTCGACCTCCGTCTGCGCGTCGTCCTGCGAGCGCCCGACGATGCGGATGTCGGCGCCGAGTTCGCGGATCGCGTCGACCTTGTTCTTCGGCACGAGCGCGGAGAGGCACACGACGGCGCGCACGCCTTCGGCCCGCGCGGCGAACGCGACCGCGCGTCCGTGATTGCCGGTTGAGGCCGTGACCAATCCGCGCCGGCGCTCTTCCGGGGCGAGCGACAGGACGGCATTGGTAGCGCCGCGAAGCTTGAAGCTGCCGGTCGTCTGCCGGCTCTCAAGCTTGAGAAAGACCGGCGCGCCTGACTGCGTCGAGAGGGTCGGGGAGGGCCTGAGCGGTGTTTTGATGACCCGACCGGCAAGCCGCTCGCGAGCGGCACGAATGTCGTCGAGGGAGACGGCCGCGCTCACCGAGCCCCCGCGGCCCGAGTCGGATGAAGCGGATGGCGATCGGTGGCGGGAAGAGAGCCGCCCGCAAAGCTGAACGGGACGGACGGCGTGTCACGATGCGGCGAGCGGAAGGGCATGAAGCATGCTCTTTCTCAGGACGGAGCATGCTGACCCGCTCAAATTTTCATGTCAATTTCTATATTGTCATGAGACAATCGGCATGACCTGATCACTCGATTGCTCTCCTGATCGGGCGCCACCGGTCAAGCGATCGCGCCGATATCGAAGACCGGCGGATGCTGCTCGAAGGTCTCGCGGATCGCCTCGAGCGCGTCGCGGAGCGCGGCATGCGAGAACCGTCCGCCGAGGCAGATGCGGATGCCGCGCGCCGGCCGTTCCTCCGCCGCCACGAACGGCTCCGATGAGGTCACGGCGATGCCGCGCTGCGCGAGCGCCCGCACGAGCCCCTCTTCGGTCCAGCTCTCCGGCACTCTGAGCCAGGCGCAGAGCGACAGAGGATGGCTGCCGGCGACATGCGGCTTGAGCACCTCGCCGACGATCGCCTGCCGCGCACGCGCTTCCTTGCGCTGAACTTCGACGAGCCGCGCCGCGGTTCCGTCTTCGATCCAGCGCGTCGCGATCTCCGCGACGAGGTTCGTCGCGCTCCAGCTCGTCACCCGCATGATGCTGCCGACGCGGATGCCGAACTGGCGCGGCACCACGAGATAGCCGACCCTGAGCCCGGTCATGACGGACTTCGTGAAGCTCGTCACGAAGAAGCCGAGGTCGGGCAGGAGCTGGGTCAGCGCGGGAAGCGTCTTGTCGAGGAGCGGCTTGTAGACCTCGTCCTCGACGACGAAGACATTGTGCCGCCGCGCCACCGCCGCGATCGCCCGCCGTCGCTCCGCCCCGGCGAGGTGGCTGGTCGGGTTGCCGAGCGAAGGGATCAGCACCAGCGCCGTCACCCGGCCCGCGACGCAAGCCGCTTCGAAGGCGTCGACGAGAATGCCCTCGCGGTCCGTCGGCAGGCCCTGGAGCTTGAACCCGAGCACGTTGGCAAGCCCGATGATGCCGTGGTCGGTGAGGCTCTCGGTCACGACGAGGTCGCCGGGACGGACGATCGCGGCCATCGCGAGGAAGAGCCCGTGCGCGGCGCCGTTGGTGATCAGGATGCGCTCCGCCTCGGCTTCCACCCCGAGCCGGCCGAGCCACGTCTTCGCCGCCGCACGGTGCTCGTCGAGGCCGGCGATCGGCCGGCACGGCCGCATGAAGCTGCTGTTGTCGGCCTCCGCCAGCGCCGCCATTACCGTGCGCGAGGCCTGCTCGTGCGCTTCCGTGTAGACGGCGCGGATGATCGAAAGGTCGGTCGCGTCGCCGATGCGGCGGTCGAGCATGAAGCGGTCGGCATGTTCGGTGATGCGGCTCCTGACGAAGGTTCCGCGCCCGATCTCGCCGCGCAGATAGCCGAGTCGCTCGGCTTCCTTGTAACCGAGGCCGACCGTCTGCACCGACACGCCGAGCTGTCGCGCGAGATCGCGGTGGGTCGGCATTTGCGCGCGCGGCGCGAGCGCGCCGGAATCGATGTCCTCGATGATGCGGTCAGTCAGGAGCTTGTGCTTCTTGACGCCCTTGCGCCGGGCAAGCGTCGGAGCCCAGGCGCGCGCCGGCGCATCGGCCGCAATCTTCGGGTCCGCAGGCGCTTCTGAATCATCGCCATCATGACGCCGCATCGGATTTCCAGTACAATGCGTGGTGTCCTCAATCCCTATGCCGCTCCGGCCCGCAATGATCAAGCTCGACAATATCGACCTGAAAATCCTGAGCGTGCTTCAGCGCGACGGGCGGATCACCAAGCTTCGCCTGGCCGAAAGCGTGAATCTCTCCCCGACCGCCTGCTGGGAGCGGTTCAAGCGTCTGGAGCAGGCGAGGATCATCACCGGCTACCGCGCCGAACTCGATCTTGAGCGGCTCGCACGGGTGACGACCGTGCTGGTCGAAGTCATGCTCTCCGGCCATCATCAGGCGGATTTCCAGCGCTTCGAGGCGGCGATCCGGCGCGAGCCGGAGATCGTGGGCTGCGACGCGATCGGCGGCGGCGTCGACTATCTCCTGCGCGTGGTGACGGCCGACATCGACTCCTATCAGGCGCTGATCGAGCGGCTTCTCGCCGCCGAAATCGGCATTGACCGCTATTTCACCTACGTCGTCACCAAGACGATCAAGGCCGCACCGGTCGATCTCGCAGGCATCGCGGAGCGCGCCCGCTGACGCCGAAGCGGACCTCCCAAGGCGGCGTCTTAGCATTGCCTAAGCAGTAGGCATTTTTCGTTTCACTGCCTGCTTTCCAGACAGAGGCAATCCGGAGTTTTCCCCGGAATTCCGAGGAAATGAAACTGGCATCAGCATTGCATGCAATTGATCGGATGCCGCCTCCCTCTCCGGAGTTGCGGCCGATGCGCACAAATTGGGAGCATTCGAATGGTCCGATCCTTTACGCCGTCCCGCCGCGACATTCTCCGCACCACCGCAGCCGGCCTCGCCATCGGCGCCGTCGGTCCCGGCCCGCTCATTTCGCGCGCCTTCGCCGCCGACCTGACCGTCGGATTCATCTATGTCGGTCCGAAGGACGACTACGGCTACAACCAGTCGCACGCCGAAGGCGCCGCCGAGGTGAAGAAGATGGCCGGCGTCAACGTGGTCGAGGAGGAGAACGTCCCGGAGACCGTCGACGTCCAGAAGACCATGGAGAGCATGATCAATCTCGACGGCGCGACGCTCGTCTTCCCCACCTCCTTCGGCTACTTCGACCCGCACATGCTTCTGATGGCGAAGAAGTATCCGGACATCCAGTTCCGCCACTGCGGCGGCCTTTGGACCGACAAGGACCCGCCCAACACCGGCTCCTATTTCGGCTATATCGGCATGGGCCAGTATCTGAACGGCGTTGTCGCCGGCCACATGACGAAAACCAAAAAACTCGGCTTCGTGGCGGCGAAGCCCATCCCGCAGGTGCTTCTCAACATCAATTCCTTCACCCTTGGCGCGAGAAGCGTCGACCCGACGATCACCACCCAGGTCATCTTCACCGGCGAATGGTCGCTCGCGGTCAAGGAGGCGGAAGCGACCAACGCGCTCGTCGACCAGGGCGCTGACGTGATCACCATGCATGTCGACGGACCGAAAGTGACGGTGCAGACCGCTGCCGGCCGCGGCGCCTTTGTCTGCGGCTATCACGCCGACCAGAGCCCGCTCGCGCCCGACAAATACCTGACCGGCGCCGAGTGGAACTGGAAGACGCCCTACACGATGTTCGTGTCGAAGATGCTCGCCGGCGAGGCGCTGCCGAATTTCGTTCGCGGCGGGCTTGCCGAGGGCTTCGTCAAGATGAGCCCCTACGGCCCGGCGGTCAGCGACGCGGCCAAGAAGAACGCCGACGCCGCGCTCGCCGACATCATGAAGGGCGGCTATTCGGTCATCAAAGGCCCGCTCAAGGATAACACCGGCAAGGAAGTGGTCCCCGCCGGCACGGCCTATGTGGAGACCGCGATCGAGCTCGAAAGCATGAACTATCTCGTCGACGGGGTGATCGGCTCGACCTCCTGATTTCGGCCGCCTTAACGGGATCGGCCCGCGATGGCTCAGATGATCGATCCCCCGGCGACGCTCGCCGACGTCGCCGGCACGGGAACCTCGCCGCTTGAATGGCTGGCGCGGCGGTCGGAGGCATTCGTGCTTCCGATCGCCGCCGTCGTCGTCGGGCTCGCGATCTTCGGCGTCTTCGTGGCGCTGCTCGGCAAGTCGCCGATCGAGTTCTACGCCCTCATGTATAAGGGCGGGTTCGGCAGCGCGTTCTCCATCCAGAACTCGCTGCAGCGCTCCGCGCCGCTGCTTCTCGCCGCGCTCTGCGTCGCGCTTCCCGCGCGGCTCGGCCTCGTCATCATCGGCGGGGAGGGCGCCATCGTGCTTGGCGGGCTCGCTGCCGCGGCGGTCGCTCCGCCGCTGACCGGCGTGCCGGCGATCATCGTCATCCCGCTGATGGGCATCGCCGGCGCGCTTGCCGGCGGCGTCTGGATCGGCGCGATCGGCGCGCTCCGCCAGTATCGCGGCGTCAACGAGACGATCGCGAGCCTGTTGATGGCCTATATCGCGATCGCGCTCATGAACCAGATCGTCGAGGGCCCGCTCCGCGATCCGGCCAGCTTGAACAAGCCCTCGACCGCGCCGATCGACGCCGCCTTCCGCATCGGCAACATCCCCGGCATGGAGGTGCATTGGGGGTTCGTCGCCGGGATCGTCGGTTGTCTCATCTCGTGGATTTTGATCGAGAAGACCACCTACGGCTTCTCCGCGCGGATCGCCGGCGGCAACATCCGCGCGGCGCTGATGCAGGGCCTGCCGGTAAAGCGGCTGGTGATCGGCTTCACCGCGCTTGGCGGCGCCTTCGCCGGGCTCGCCGGCATGTTCGAGGTCGCCGCGATCCAGGGAAGCGCCAACGCCTCGCTCGCGGCCGGTTACGGCTATACCGGCATTCTGATCGCCTTCCTGGCGCGCCAGAATCCGCTCGCGATCATTCCCTTCGCGATCTTCCTCGGCGGCGTCGAAGCCTCGAACGGCCTGATCCAGCGGCGCATGGATCTGCCCGATGCGACCGTGCTGGTGCTCGAAGGCCTCCTCTTCGTGGTCGTGCTGTTGAGCGAGACGCTTTACGGCCGCTTCCGCATCTTCCAACCCGAATTGTGGAAAGGGCCGCGCTGATGGAAGCAAGCGGCGTCGGACTTTGGGGCGTGCCTCTCGCCGTTCTCGGCGGGGCGATCCGCGTTTCGACCCCTTATCTCTTCGTGAGCCTCGGCGAGTGCATCACCGAGAAGAGCGGCCGCATCAATCTCGGCCTCGAAGGCACGCTCGTCTTCGGCGCGATGTCGGGCTACGCCATTGCCTACGAGACCTCGTCCGCCTGGATCGGCCTCGTCGCCGCCGGCCTTTCCGGCGCCTGCTTCGGCGCCTTTCACGGCTGGATATGCAAGCTGCCGCGCGTCAACGACATCGCCGTCGGCATCGCGCTGATGCTCTTCGGCATGGGTCTCGCCTTCTTCTTCGGCAAGCCCTACATCCAGCCGGTCGCGCCGAGCCTGCCGGCGATCTCCTTCGGCTTCTGGTCTTCGATCCCGCAGGTTGAAGCGGCGCTCAAGGTCAACGTCCTCTTTTTGATCGGCATCGCGCTGACCTTTCTTTTGTGGTGGGGTTTTCGCAACACCAAGGTCGGGCTCGTCGTCAGAACCGTCGGCGACAGCGCCGATGCCGCGCGCGCCATGGGCTATAACGTCGACTGGGTGCGCCTTTGCGCGACCGCCGCGGGCGGCGTGCTTGCCGGCGTCGGCGGCGCCTATCTCTCGCTCTATTATCCGGGAAGCTGGAACGAGCGCATCTCCTCCGGCCAGGGCCTGATGGCGGTGGCGCTCGTGATCTTCGCGCGCTGGAACCCGCTCGCCTGCTTCGGCGCGGCGCTGCTCTTCGGCGGCGCCGGCGCGCTCGGACCGGCGCTGCAATCGGTCGGCGTGAGCGAAGGCTACTATCTCTTCTATGCCGCGCCCTACGTGCTGACGCTCCTCATCATGATCGCCACCTCGTCGCCCACGCGCTCGCTCGCCGGCGCGCCTTCCGAACTGTCCATCACGAAATAGGGAGTCTGCCATGCCGTCTGCGAGCCCAGCCGTCGCCCTTCGCACCGCGCCTTCGCCGGCGGAGCGTTTCATCGACGCCGATCCCTATCCCTGGCCCTATAACGGCGACCTCCGGCCCGAGAACACGACGCTCGTCATCATCGACATGCAGACCGACTTCTGCGGCATCGGCGGCTATGTCGACAAGATGGGCTACGACCTCTCGCTGACGCGCGCGCCGATCGCGCCGATCGGCAAGGTGCTCGCCGCGATGCGCGAGCGCGGCTACCACATCATCCACACGCGCGAGGGCCATCGCCCCGACCTCGCCGACTTGCCTGCGAACAAGCGCTGGCGCTCGCGGCGGATCGGCGCCGGCATCGGCGATGCCGGCCCTTGCGGCCGCATCCTCGTCCGCGGCGAGCCCGGTTGGGACATCATCGAGGAGCTCTATCCGCTCCCCGGCGAGCCGATCATCGACAAGCCCGGCAAGGGCTCGTTCTGCGCTACCGATCTTGAGCTGATCCTGAAGCAGCGCGGCATCGAGAACATCGTCCTGACCGGCATCACCACCGACGTCTGCGTGCACACGACGATGCGCGAGGCGAACGACCGCGGCTTCGAGTGCCTGCTGTTGGAGGATTGCTGCGGCGCCACCGATCACGGCAACCACCTCGCCGCGGTGAAGATGGTCAAGATGCAGGGCGGCGTATTCGGCGCCGTGTCCAATTCGACGACTTTCGTGGAGCAGCTGCCATGATCGAGCGCGCAATGGCGCTCGCCGGCGCCCGCGCGCCTTCGGCGCCCGCAACGCATCATGCGTCGGCGGCGGGCGGCCTTACCGTCGAGACGATCGGCATGACCAAGCGCTTCGGCGGCTTCACTGCGCTTGACGACGTGTCGATCAAGATCGCGGCCGGCACTTTCCACGCGCTCTTGGGCGAGAACGGCGCCGGAAAGTCGACGCTCGTCAAATGCATCATGGGCTTCTATCGCCCGACCCTCGGCGCCGTGCTCGTCGACGACCGCGAGCTCGAAATATCCAATCCGCGCGACGCGCACGACCATGGCCTCGGCATGGTCTATCAGCATTTCACCTTGATCCCGTCGCTGACGGCGGCGGAGAATCTGGTGCTCTCCCGCTCGCACGTCCCCGCGGTGATCGACTGGCGGCGCGAGCGTCGCGACCTCGACGCCTTTCTCGAGACGATGCCGTTCCGCGTGCCGCTCGACATGCCGATCTCGGAGCTCGCCGCCGGGCAGAAGCAGAAGCTCGAAATCCTGAAGCAGATCTATCTGAAGAGCCGCTTTCTGATCCTCGACGAGCCGACATCGGTGCTGACGCCGGGCGAGGCGGAGGAGGTGCTCGGCCTTTTGAAGGCGATGGCCGACCGCGGCGAGATCACCGTGTTGATGATCACCCACAAGTTTCGCGAGGTGGAGGCCTTTGCCGCCGACGTGAGCGTGCTGCGCCGCGGCAAGCTCGCCGGCGCCGGCAAGGTTTTGGACCTCACGCGCGACGACATGGCGGCGATGATGATCGGGTCGCGCACCGTGCGCGTCGTCGCCGAGCGCGAGGGCAGGCCCGAAGCGGCGCCGGTGCTTCAGGCCGCCGCTCTCGTCGCCACCGACCAGACCGGCACGCGCTCGATCCATATCGATGAGCTCATCGTCAACCGCCGCGAGATCGTCGGCATTGCCGGCGTCTCCGGCAACGGCCAGAAGGAGCTCGCCGAGGTGCTCGCGGGCCAGCGGCCGGCGCAGTCCGGGGAGGTGAAGGTGGAAGGCACCGCCTATGCCGCCTCCCGCGCCGAGATGCGCGCCCACAATGTCCGCTACATTCCCGAAGAGCCGCTCCGCAATGCCTGCGCGCCGCGCATGGCGGTCTCCGAGAATCTGGCCTTCCGTATCTTCGACGCGAACGGCGGCGAGCGCCCCGCCACGTGGCTGAGTTTCCCGGCGATCCGCCGCAACGCTCGTGCCCTGATCGATCGCTTCCAGGTGAAGACCGCCTCCGCCGAGGCGCCGATCGCGACCTTGTCCGGCGGCAACGTGCAGCGCGCCGTGCTCGCGCGCGAGCTCTCCGGCGAGGTCGATCTGCTGGTCGTCACCAATCCCTGTTTCGGCCTCGATTTTGCGGCGGTTGCCGACATCCGCTCGCTCATCGTCGCGGCCCGCAACCACGGGACGGCCGTGCTTCTGATCAGCGAGGACCTCGACGAGATTCTGGAGCTTGCCGATCGCATCCTCGTCATGTCGGAGGGGCGGATCGTCTACGAGACTCCCGGCGAAAGGGCCGACATCGCGGTGATCGGGCAGCACATGGCGGGGCACCATTGATGCCGGTGATCGAAGCCGCGCCCTTCGAGTTCACGCTCGGCCCCGCCGCCGCCCTTATCGTCATCGACATGCAGCGCGACTTCATCGAGCCGGGCGGCTTCGGCGAAAGCCTTGGCAACAACGTCGGCCTGCTGCAGGCGATTGTCCCGACGGTCGCACGGCTGATCGAAGGCTTCCGCGCCGCCGGCGTGCCGGTGATCCACACGAAGGAATGCCACCGGGCAGACCTTTCCGACCTCCACCCGGCGAAGCGCGAGCGCGGCGCGCCGAGCTTGAGGATCGGCGATCCAGGCCCGATGGGCCGCGTGCTGATCGCCGGGGAGCCCGGGGCGGACATCGTCGCGGAGCTCGCGCCGCGCAACGGCGAGATCGTGATCGAAAAGCCCGGCAAGGGGTCGTTCTATGCGACGCCGCTTGCAAAAATCCTCGCCGACCTCAAGGTCAAGCAGCTCGTCTTCGCCGGCGTCACCACCGAGGTCTGCGTGCAGACGACGATGCGCGAAGCGAACGACCGCGGCTTCGAGTGCCTGCTCGCGGAAGACGCGACGGAAAGCTATTTCCCGGCGTTCAAGGCGGCGACGCTTGAGATGATCCGCGCGCAGGGCGCGATTGTCGGCTGGACCGCCACCACCGACCAGGTGCTGGAGGCGCTCGGTGGCTGACCGGCTTCATTTTCCCGATCTCGTCGCCGGCGGTTGGCGCGCAGCTCGCCTTCCAGCCGTTCCGGGAGGGGGTTGAGATCTACCCGCTCATCGACGGCGGCGACGGCGCGGCAAGCGCGGCGCTTCTGCGCTATCATCCGGGCGCCGCCGTGCCGCGGCACCTGCACCAGGGGCTTGAGGCGATTCTGGTGCTGGAAGGCGCGCAGTCCGATGAGCGCGGGCGCTATGACGCCGGCGACTTCGTCCTGAACGCCGCCGGCACGGAACATTCGGTGTGGTCGGACGAGGGTTGCGTCGTGCTCATTCAATGGGAGAGGCCGGTGCGGATGCTCGAAGAAGAAGACGAGTCGGGAGCGGAAAGGCAGAATGAAAGAGCTTGAGAGTCTGGCCTTCACAATTGCCGACCTGCACGGCGCGTATGGAGAGGGACTTTCGCCTGACGCGCTCGTTGAGGAGGTCTATCGCCGCGTTGCCGCCGCGGCGGATCCCGGGATCTTCATCGCGCTCGCGCCGCTTGCGGAGCTGAAGCGCGCCGCGGCGGGGCTGGGATCGTTCGACCCGGAGACGATGCCGCTCTGGGGCGTTCCCGTCGCGATCAAGGACAACATCGATGTGGCCGGACTTCAGACGACGGCCGGCTGCCCCGCTTACGCCTATTCGCCCGAGCGCGACGCCGAAACGGTCGCGCGGCTGAAGCGGGCAGGGGCGCTCATCGTCGGCAAGACCAATCTCGATCAGTTCGCGACCGGGCTCGTCGGCGTGCGCACGCCCTATCCGGTGCCGAAGAACGCCTGCGATCCGACGCTCGTGCCCGGAGGCTCGAGCTCGGGCTCGGCGGTCGCCGTCGCGCGCGGCATCGTCGCGCTGGCGCTCGGCACCGACACGGCCGGCTCCGGCCGCGTGCCGGCGGCGCTGAACAATATCGTCGGTCTTAAGCCGACCTTCGGAGTCCTCTCCAACAGCGGTGTGGTGCCGGCCTGCCGCACGCTCGATTGCGTCTCGATCTTCGCGCTCAACGTGGAGGATGCCTGGGCCTGCCTCGCCGCGACGGCCGGCTATGACGCGGCGGATTCCTTTTCGCGCCAAATGCCGGCACCGGCGTTTCAGCCGCGTCCGCCGTCGTTCAGGGTTGGAGTCCCGGAGAAATCGGAGCGCATCTTCTTCGGCGACCGCGCCGCCGAGGCGGCCTTCGAGAAGAGCCTTGCCGCGCTTCGCGCGCTCGGCGCGACGATCGTCGCAAAGCCGTTCGCCGACTTCCATGCCGTCGCCGCGCTTCTTTATGAGGGCGCCTGGGTCGCGGAGCGCTATGCGGCGATCCGCCCGTTTATCGAGAGCCACCCCGAGGCGCTCCATCCGGTGACGCTGAAGATCATCGGCGACGCCGCGCGGCTCTCCGCAAGCGAGGCCTTCCAGGGCATCTATGAGCTAAAGGCGCTGGCGCGGCGGATCGAGCCGATTTGGTCGGATATCGACCTCCTCTGCGTGCCTTCGATTCCCGCGCCCTGCACGCTCGCCGACGTCGAAGCCGATCCGATCGGCGCCAATTCGCGGCTCGGCACCTATACGAACTTCGTCAACCTGCTCGACCTCGCGGCCCTTACGGTGCCGGCCGGCGCGCGGATGGACGGCAGGCCGCACAGCGTCACCTTCATCGGCCGCGCCGGCGCCGACGGCCTCCTCGCGGGAATCGCGAAGGACTTCCATGCCGCCACGACGAAGTCGCTCGGCGCGACCGGCTGGCCGTTGCGTTCCTCGCCGGCGCCCGCCGCGGGCGCCGGCGACGGCTTGGCCCTTGCGGTCGTCGGCGCGCATCTCTCCGGCATGCCACTCAATCGCGAGCTGATCGCGCTCGGCGGAAAATTCTGCCGCGCGGTGCGCACAGCGCCCGATTACCGCCTCTACGCGCTCGTCGACGCCGTGCCGGGGAAGCCGGGGCTGCTGCGCTGCCGCGCCGGCGAGGGCCACGCCATCGAGGCGGAGATCTGGGAGCTTCCGCCGGAGGGCTTCGGGCGCTTCGTTGCAGCGGTGCCGGCGCCGCTTTCGATCGGCACGCTGAAGCTCGAGGACGGCAGCAGCGTCATGGGTTTTCTGGCGGAAGCCGAGGCGGTGCGCGCCGCGCCCGACATCTCGCGCTTCGGCGGCTGGCGGGCCTACCTCGAAACGAGATCGGCGACGCCGGCGGCGGCGCTCGTCTGAGCCGGCGCCGCTAACGCATTCCTGCGGCCGGCGGGCGCCACCACGTCGTCGACGGCGTCGCGCACGACGACCATGTGCGTGCGCATATTGGTCGTCGCCGCATCCGCGTCGCCGCGAAGGATCGCGCTCACCACGCGGCCGTGCTCCTCGTGCGATTTCGCCAGCCGGTTCAGGCCCTCGAACTGCGCCTTGCGGAACGGCGCCACGCGTTGCCGCACCGACTGCGCAAGCTCGACCAGAAAGCCGTTATGCGTGCCGAGATAGAGGGTGTCGTGGAATTGGATGTTGTGGTCGGAATAGTCGGCGAGGGAGCCGGAGGAAACGAGGAGCGCGCCCTCCGCGTGCACCGCCGCAAGGTCGCGTCGCTCGCCCGGCGTCATGTTCATCGCCGAGAGCCGTGCGCATACCGCCTCGAGCTCCGCCATCACCGTGAACATCTCGTCGAGGCGCTTGGCGGTGATCGGCGCGGCGACGGCGCCCCGGTGCGGCCGCGCCTCGGCGAGCCCGATCGCCTCGAGCTGCCGGATCGCCTCGCGGATGGGGGTTCGCGACACGCGGAAGACCGCCGCGAGCCGCGTTTCGTCGAGCGGTTCGCCCGGCGCGATGCGGCCGTGCACGATTTCGTCGGCAAGCGCAGCCTGGATACGCTGCGCCCGCGTCATTCTCACTTTGGCGGTTTCTGGCGGCATCGTGGACCGGACGCGTTGCGTCGTTCTTTGCCCGCTCTCTCGTACCCTTGGAGACGTTGTGTCACAAATCCGCAGGCCCTGCAAAGCGCGCGTCTCCGACATTGACGGTTCGGCGGACGGCCGCGCGGCGGCGGATGACTTCCTAGACCTCGGCGACATCGATATGAAAGTCGGCGCCCACCCATTCGCTGGTATCGCTCCACTGGAGGGTGAAATCGACGCGGCGGACGTGCTCAAGGCCGGAGAGATCGAGCTCGAACACGTGCAGTCCGAGCCCCGTGTCCCTGGTCTCGCTTTCGGCGATTTCCTGCCAACCGTTGACGCCCCAATGGACGTGCGCGCTTCGCGGCGCGGCGATCATGAGCGTGGCGCCGTGCGCGACCTGCCCGATCGGCGCGTGCAGGCACCAGATCGCGTGGCGTATCCGCGGACGCACGCCTTCGTAGCGCCGCCAGGCGGCAGCCGGCCGATCGAACGGATATCCGATATGGCGCGAGACCATCAGCTTGATGAACTCCGAATGCGCCCAGGCGAGCGGCATCGCCGATCCGGTCGGCTTGCCGGGGAAGAGCCTTTGCGCCGGGATCGCCTCTGCGTCCCAGACCTGCTCGGGCATCATCCCGCCCGGCCCGGTCATTGCGGCCATCGCCTTGAGATAGGGGAGGGGATCGTTCCCCGCCGCCAATTCGTAGTGACCGCGCTCGCCGGCGAGGAGCGGCCAGGCGCGTCCGCGTCCGCTGCCGTCGAAGGGACCCCCGTCGTCATGCTCGCCGTAGCCGTCGCCGTTATAGCGGTGCCAGGCCGGACCGTTCGGCGTATCGACTTTCAGGAGTGCGTCCGCCGCCTTGACGCTGTCGCGGATCATCGCGTCATCGGCCTTGCGCAAACCGCAGCGAACGAGCTGAAGGAAGTCGACGCTGATCTCTTCGTCGACGCTGACGTCGGCCATTCCGCGTCGGTTGCGGATGTCGAACCTGCGCTTGAACGCGCTCGGGTCGTGGAGCACGTCGGGCGGCACGATCCGCACGTAGTAGCCGGCGATGCCGACTGCCTTGGCGAGCGGCGTGCCTTCGACTGCGGTCCAGGATTCGATGTTGGCGTTCCAGAAGTCGGCAAGCGCGAGCGCGAAGCTCTTGGCCGGCGCCGGCAAAAATTCCGCTCCGGCGACGAGCGCGGCGATGCAGATTGCGAGAGTGAAGGCGCCGACTCCGGGATTTTCCTCCCAGCGGTCCTGCGTGCTCGACGGTCCGGCGCGCGCGATGAAGGAGAGCGCGCTCAGAACCATGTCGTGCACGTCGATCCCGTGCAGCGCCTTGCGTTCGGCAAGCGCCGCGGCGAAGAGCACAGGGAACCCGATTTCGTCGAGCTGCACGCCCTGCCAATAGGACGTGCCGCCGAGCCATTGGTTCTGGTACCAGCTCCCGTCCCGCTTCTGCGTGGCGATCAGATAGCGGAGCGTGTCGCGCGCCTCGTGCTCGGCGCCGAGCGCGAGCAGGCCGGAGGCGCATTCGACGAGGTCGCGCGGCCACACGAGATGATAGCCGCCGCGGTCGTCGCCGCTGTTACCCCATGGCACGCTGAGGCTTGCGACCATGGTTCCGGGATAGATCTTGTCGCGATGCGAGCGCAGCACCATCGAGGAAAGCATGAACTGCCCGGCGAGCCCGTCCGCCGCGTCGAGCGGCAGCATCGAGCGCTTGTTCCGCCGCTCGTGCCATCGCCGCCAGTCCTCGATCTGTTGGTCGAGGAGGTTGTCGAAGGGCTGGATGAGGCTTGAGATCGCGATCGTCGCGGCGGCCTGCACGGTGTCGCCGAAGCCGAGGCCGAGGACGGCATGGCGCGAAAGCGCGCCAACCAGCGCGACGTTTCCCGGGCCGGCGCACGAGTATTGCCAGGTGAGCGCGCCGTTCCGATCGAAATCCTGCCAGCCGTCGCTTGTCCCGACATAGCCTGCGCTGACGGCGCCGAAGGCGTCCTGCTGATCGGCGTCGACCGCCGCGAGCGCGAGCGCGAAAGGGCCCTGCTCGGCGGTCAGCAATGTGCGCGCGCCCTGGCGCCTTATCGTCGCGACATTCTCTGTGCCGCTCGTGCCGAGGCGCGGCGCGAGAAGCACGTAGGGCCTGAGCTCCGCGTCGCCGGCGAGATCGACCTCGATTGCCAGCACGTCGCGATCCGGATCGGGCGTCACCCGCAGCTTGAGGGTGAAGCGCGCGTGCTCGTGCACGATCTCGACCGCGGGCGTGCCTGGGGCGAGCAGATGCAGGCTGTAGTTCTGCAGCCGCTTGACCTCGACCCAGAAGCCGCGCCCGTCGCCGACGATGAAGCCGAGATCGCGGATTTGCGGGATGTCGACGCGCGGATAATAGACCTCGTTGACGATGCCGAATCCGAGCGTGAACCAGACGTGCGACGGCCCGATCGCGGTGCCGACCACGTCCTTGGCGCTGCTCGTCCAGGTCGGTGCGATGCCCGGATATCCTGGCGCGTCGCGGCGTGGTTCCTCGATCGGGTCAAGCATGGCGTCGTCGTCCCAGAAACGAAATCTCGCGTCGAAATGCCGCGGCGACTAGGCTCGGAGGCGTTGTCGGTGTCGGCGATATGAGGCCGTATCGAGGCGCGGCGGATCAAGGATAGCTTGTCAGAGAATTGCAAGCTTTGCCGTGCGACACAGTCGGCCGGTAAATATCCGATTTATCGCCCGCCCAGAGCCGACCCGGCCATTGCCTGCAACGAGTACCGAGGGCAATTTGACCTCCCGGACCAGCCTCTTCGCGGCTTCAACGGCGAGCCGATAACAATATGAGACAGTGTCTTCTTGCGTCGCCTGCACTGGTTTTTGCGAGTGTGGCGAACGTCGCGTTGTTCACGATGACCGGCGCGGCTTTGGCGCAGAGCCAGGTTCCAGACGCTGCGGCGAATGCCGCCGCCTCCGCGAGATTCATCTAAGCCGGCGGTCTCCACGACGACGGCGTCGGCTCCGGGCGATGCGGCCGCCCTCGGCGGATACAACGTGCTCATAGCCGATCGCGGCAACAACCGCGTGCTCCTTGTCAGCCCCGACAAGCAAATTCTCTGGGAATACGATTTCGTCGGCTTGCCCCGGAGCTCGGGCGCTGACGATGCGTTCTTCGCCGACGGCGGCAAGAGCATCATCGTCAATCTCGAGCACGAGCAGGTGATCGAGATCATCGACATGGCGACGAAAGAAGTCACCTGGGAATATGGAGCGTTGAGCAAACGCGGCGCGAGCGACGGCCGCTTGGACTTTCCCGACGACGCCTACCAGCTCCCGAACGGCGACGTGATGGTCGCCGATATCCGCAACTGCCGCATCCTGGAGATTTCGCCGGACAAGCGCATCGTGCGGCAGGCCGGCGTGACCGGCCGTTGCGGCAGCAAGCCGCCTTATTTGGCTTCGCCCAATGGCGACACCCCGCTGCCGAACGGGCATGTCCTCGTCAGCACCATCAACGACCACGCGCTGATCGAGCTCGATCAGAACTGGCAGGAGGTGTTCAGGCTCACCTTGCCGCTTCGCTATCCCTCCGATCCGCAACTGACGAAGGCCGGCAATTTCCTGGTTTGCAGCTACACGCGACCCGGCAGGATCGTCGAGATCAGCCGCGACGGCAGCATCGTCTGGGAATTCACGGCCGACGGCGAGGGGAGGCTCAATCGCCCCTCGCTCGCGATCGAGCTGCCGAACGGCAACATTCTCGCGAATGACGACCTGAACCACCGCGTGATCGTCATCGACAAGGCGTCGAAGAAGATCCTTTGGCAGTACGGCGTCACCGGCCATCGCGGATCGGACCCGGGTTACCTCGCGATCCCCGATGGGCTCGACATCATCAAGGCAGGCTGAGATGCAACACGCGCGACACGCGAACCGGATCGTCACGATGATCGGCACGGCGGCTGTCACGACCGCCATGGCGTTTCCGGTCGTGGCGGCCACGCCTGCGATCCACAAAGTCGGCGCGGTTACCCGTCATGCCGCGAGCTTCGTCGGGCAGGATGTCGTGCTCCGCGGATATGTTCTCGCGCGCGAGCCGGGCTACATCCTCTTTTCGGATGAATCGCGGGGAGCGATCTCGCGCTACGACCTCCCGGTTGTCGGTGATGGGGCTGACCAGATGGCGCTGAAGACGAAGTATCTGATCGAAGGCAAGTTCGTGGACGGCGGTCTGACGACGGTCAATTCAAGCCGCTATCATCTGGAGCTTAGCAAGCCTCCGACGGCGGTCGACAATAGCGCCGGTTCCCCCGGCCAATAGGCGGCTCTAGGGGCGGCGCTTCGTGCGGTAGGCAAGCTTCTCGGCCATTTGCACCACGCCGTCGTCGCTGACCGCGCCGTCGTCAAGCTCGCGCAGCTGCGCGCGAACGTGCTGCACCGTTGCGTGCGTCTTCAGCCCGTCTTCGGCTTCTCCCTTGGCGATCGCGAGGAGCGAGGCGAGCAGCGGGTGACCGCGCACTTCGCACTGCACGCGAAGCTGCTCGAGCTGCTCGGTGACGTTTCCGAGGAAGTTCTCGTCGAGCGTTGTCGGGAGATAGACGACCGAGGACGTGTTTACGTGGGCTGACATCTGGCACTCCAGCCGAAAACGCTCCCATCCCGAAGCCCAGTGTGAATCGAAGTATGTTCACAATGGGGCTGAGCGGTGTCTCGCGCCGGCGGAAATTGCCGCGGTGTCGCGCCTGTTCAGCGGCGAAACCGGCGCCGGCACGCTCGAACGGCGGCGCTATCGGCGTCCGCCGACCTCGTCGATATGTCTGAGGAGATCGGCCGGATCCTCGTAGACGCGATAGGCGCTCGCCTTCACCAGTTCGTCTTCGCCGTAGCCGCCCGACAGGAGGCCGACGCCGAGCGCGCCGGCGCGCCTCGCCGCCAGCATGTCCCAGACGCTGTCGCCGACGACGCAGGCGTGGCCGATCGGTTGGCTGATCGCCGCCGCTGCCGCCAGAAAGAGGTCTGGATCGGGCTTCGCATGCTTGACCATGTCGCGGGTGATGACGGCCGTCTTGCCGAAATCGATTCCGAGCGTCTCGAGCACCGGTCCGGCGGTTTCCATGCGGCCGCTTGTGGCGATCGCCCAGGGAATTTGCGCTTCCGTCAGATAGGCGAGCAGCTCCCTTGCGCCCGGCAGCGGACGGACATGCGACGCGCGGCGATTGTAGGCTTCGGCGTGGAGCTGCCGCAGCCGCTCCATGCGCGGCGCGTCCATCGCGAGCCCGGTCTCGCGCAGCAACATGTAAGTGAAAAGACCGCCCGACATCCCGATCTTGCGATGGATGCGCCACACAGAGAGGTCGATGCCTTCCTGCGTGAGCGCATCATGCCACGCAAGAACGTGCTCATAGACGCTGTCGACGAGCGTGCCGTCGAGGTCGAAGAGGAACGAAACGCGGTCTTCCGGCATTTTGCGTCGCCTTGTCTTCTTGCGCCCACCTTGTGCTGGTCGGCAGGCCGAAGCTGCGCCAAGGACTCATGTAGCAGACCGAACGGGGAGCGGCCATTTCGGTCGTATTCTCAACGCAAGAACCGCCGATCGGCGGGTGGCGGTCTCCGCGCGGCGGCGAGCGCACTTCGCACCGACACGCCGACGGCCGGATCGCCTTCGTTATGCGTCTGAAGGGATTGTTGGTGGGCCGAGGACTACCCAATAAAACTGCTAACTAGTTGTAAATTATTGAATATCTATTGACATACGTGCGAGACTTGCCCCCAAAGTTGCCCCCAAGCACGTCGGGTCACTCGGCTTCAGCGCCCGCACCGCTTCGGCGATGGTCCGCGCGTCACCTGCCGCGCACGAAACCGCGCCCCAGGGCCATGACTGGGATGTGATCGGTCCAGGCGGGCGGGAGGCAGGAATTCTGCAGCCGCCCCAGCGGAGTCCGCTTTAGGCTTAATTCCGGAAGTAGGTCAGGGTCGAGGGCCGTTCCGAGAAGCGCCATCACCAGACCTCGGCTAGCGCAAACGATAGCGAGTTTCAGGGTCAGCCAATATGCAAGTCTAAGACCATGGCGACTGCCGCTGATGCAATTGGCCAACGGCCCACGTCGCCAACCCCGGCCGCGCATTGCAGCTTCCAAGACCCAATCCGGAGGCGGCCGAACGAGCCCCAAAATGCTACGGCGCCCTGCGTGATTTCCGGCGAGTTCGTAGACGATCCGGTCGAACAGGGGGCGACCGCGGCTTCAGATGATCTGGACGCCTGCCGTTCCAATCGTATTCAACCTTTAACGACTGCCTCATAAGCTTCCGCGCCATCGCGTGCCGATCGAACAGTGGAAGAGGTGACAGGGTTCCTGAGCATCCGCGCGACGCTCGCCAGCGCGTTGAGCTGGTCGTCGCCGTCCGTCGCGCCCGGCAGCAGCAGAAGAAACACAAGATCGACGGGCTTCTCGTCGATCGCTGCGAAATCGATCGCTTTCCTCAATCGGGCCAGAATTCCAAACGGCCTGTCGAGCTGCGGAATTCGCGCATGTGGGATCGCGATGCCCTCGCCCATGCCCGTCGAGCCGAGCTGCTCGCGTGTGAGGATTTCCGCCGCGATGAGTTCGGCATTCAATCCAAGCGCCGCCGCGGCTCGCTGCGAGAGCTCTCGCAGCAGATGATCCTTGTCTGTGGTGCGCATGTCGACGATGACATCATTCGGCGCCAGGAAATCCTTAATGCCCACTTGCCCCTCCGGATTTGAATCGCTCGGCCTTCGACAGAGCAGGGCGAGGTTTTACTCTTTTAGCTATCTCAGTCCGGTGCGCGCAGCCGATAACCGATTCCGGTCTCCGTGAGGATGTACTGGGGCCGCTCGGGATCGGCCTCGATCTTCTGCCGGAGCTGCCGCACATAGACGCGCAGGTATTGCGGGTCCTTCAGATCGTCCCAAAGCTCCCCGAGCAGAAACTTGTGGGTCAGAACCTTCCCGGCATGCTGAACGAGCACGCGCAGGAGGTCGTACTCCTTGGGAGAAAGCTTCACCTCGTCTTCCCCAACCTTCACAAGGCGCCGCACCAGGTCCACAGAAAGATCGTCGACCTGAAAGATCGGCCGCTCGCCTTGCACCTGGAGCTGATGCCGAACCGCGGCGCGCATGCGCGCGAGAAGCTCGGCCATGCCGAATGGCTTCGTGATGTAGTCGTCGGCACCCAAGATCGAGCGCTTGCACTTTGCCCGCCTCGTCACCTCGGCTCGAGAGGACGACGATCGGGACGCGCTCGTTGCGCCCGCGAATCATCCGAAGAAGCTCGATCCCTCCGATGTCGGGTAGCCCGAGGTCGAGGATGATCAGGTCGGGGTCCTGGTCGAGGAGTTCAAGGCCGGTCTTCCCGTTCGGAGCCTCCAGGATCTCATGCCCCTGCGTGCTGAGGCCCATGCGCAGGAGCTTGCGGATAGGTGGCTCATCGTCGATGACCAGGACGCGGAGCGAAGGGGCGGTCATGCGGCGGTGTCCAGTTGCCGCGGCTCCGCCGGAACCGGCAGCGTGATCGTGAAAGCCGCTCCGTTTCGGTCGGTTCTGTTGGCTGCAGTGATCGTTCCGTGCATGGCCTCGATGAAGCCGCGCGAGATCGCGAGGCCGAGGCCGGTCCCGGCCTGGACCTGATCGCCCTTCTGCGCTCGGTAGAACTTGTCGAAAATCTGCTCCAGCTCCCCCGGGGGAATGCCGTTTCCCTCGTCGAGAACTTGCAGATAGACGGAGCGCTGTTCGCTGCCAGCCGACAATTCGGATAGTGGTTGCGGGCGGCGCGTACCTCGCCGCGTTGTCGAGCAGATTGAAAAGCACCTGCTCGAACAGGACGGCATCAAGCTCCAGCATCGGCAGATCGGCGGCGATCTCCACTTCGATCTCATGCTGCGCGAGGACACGCGCGGCACGTCGCAGCACGCTGCCGACGATCTCACCCACGTCATGCGGCGACAGGTTCGGAGCGACCGCACCCGATTCCAGTTTTGTCATGTCGAGGAGGTTGGCGATGAAGCGGTTGAGCCGCTCCGATTCCTCGATCACCGTGTTGATGAGATCAACCCGTTGCTCGCCAGTCAGCTTAGCCGAAAGGTCCCGCAACGTGCTTGCCGCACCGAGGACCGAGGCAAGGGGCGTCTTAGATCGTGTGAGATCGAATTGAGCAGCGCTGCGCGAAGGCGCTCAGCCTCGACGGTTCGCTTGACCCGGACCATGTCCTCGACCAGGTGAACGCGTTCGATCGCAAGCGCCGCCTGATCGCTCAGCGCGTCCAGCAGCCTGCGTTCTTCGGGCGTCAGAAGCGGCCCCGGCTTGTCGCTGTCAAGGCCGATGATGCCAATAATTCCGCTTCCGGTACGCATCGGCAAGAACAGGCGCTTCGCACCAGACAAGGTATCTGATCCGCGCCCAGCGGCCCGGTTATTCTGCCAAGCCCATTTCGCTGCGGCCAGATCGGCCTCGTCAAGGATATTCTCAGGTGGATAGCCTGCCTTCACGGTGATCGTGCCATTCTCGGGCAGCAGCAGGACGACGCGGACTTTCAGCATCAGAGCCGTCTGGTAGGCGTCGCCCAGAGCACGTCGTCCAGCGTTCCGACGCTGGCGAGCTTCCGACTGAAGGAATAGAGCGACTTGGTGGTTCGAGCGCGCGCCATGGCCGCCAAGGCTTGGACTCGGGCGCGTGCCGCCACGTTGGAAACGACGATCGCCGACGACGGTGAAGAAGACAACCGCCAGGACGTAGGAGGGATAAGCGATCTCAGAACGTGTAGTATGGGGGTGTGAAGAAGAAGTTGTAGGACAAACCCGAGAGCACACTCGCGAACAGCGACGGCCATAAGCCGAAACGCACGGCTATCCCAACAACTGCCAAAAGGAAGAGCAGATCGACATTTTCGATCCGAATCCACTGCCAGAACAGCTCGCCCGTCGCGACGGTCGCGGCAACCGCCAGTGCCGCGGCAACACAAGCGCGAATATCAAACGAGCGCGGCGTTGCTGCGGCACTGACCGACTTCCTCGGGATAGGTTCTCCCTCGATCGCATCG
Organism: uncultured Alphaproteobacteria bacterium; assembly: GCA_963750115.1. GTDB lineage: Bacteria > Pseudomonadota > Alphaproteobacteria > Rhizobiales > Afifellaceae > DASWJZ01. Next base: position 496,039 of record CAVVPM010000003.1, read on the forward strand.
CCGGCAATAACATGAACGCTGATATTGCCGGCGCGTCGCACGAGGTCGTGCACCACGGAGCCGTGCACGATTTCGAACCAGCGCGTGCGCGAGGACTTTCCGATGATGACGTGCGTGGCGTTGTTCACCTGAGCGAAAGCAATCACATCGTCAGCAATTCGCCGATCGCCGCCCGGCACGGTAACGGGCTCGCCACCAAGCGATTGCGCCAAACGGAGCGTATCAGCGATCCGGTCGCGCTCTCCCTCCGTTAGCTGCCCGCTCCGGCGGCCCTCGACGTAGAGCGCCGTCCAGGGCGCGTGCAGCCGGTCTGCCAGGCGTTTCGCGTAGCGCACCAGACCCGGCTGCCCGTCTGTCTTCGCTTATACAGACCACCACCCGCTCGCCTGCCGCCCATGGCCCCTGATAGCTCGCGCCTGCATCTGCGTGCAGCAGTTGCTCGTCGACGCGCTCGGCGGTGCGCCGCAGCGCCAGTTCGCGCAGGGCCGTCAGATTGGCCGGCGAAAAGAAATGCTCCAATGCCCGCTCGGCCTGCTTCGGAATGTAGACCTTGCCTTCCTTCAGCCGCTGGATCAGATCGTCCGGCGTGATGTCGACCAGCTCGACGGCGTCCGCCCGGTCGAAGATCGAAGTCCGGCACCGTCTCGCGGACGCGCACGCGCGTGATCTGCGCGATGACGTCGTTCAGGCTCTCGAAGTGCTGGATGTTCACGGTCGTGTAGACGTCGATGCCCGCGCTCCAGCAGCTCCTCCACGTCGAGATAACGCTTGGGGTGCCGGCTGCCCGGACGTTAGTGTGGGCAAGCTCGTCGACCAGCGCGATCTGCGGCCGCCGGGCAAGGATGGCGTCGAGGTCCATCTCTTCCAGCGATCGGCCCTTGTATTCGATGCGCTGCCGCGGAACGACCTCGAGGCCCTCGAGCAGCGCCTGCGGTTTCTTTCCGGCCATGCGTCTCGACGACGCCGATGACGATGTCGTAGCCATCCCGTTTGCGCGCGCGCGCAGTCTCAAGCATCGCATAGGTCTTGCCGACACCCGGCGCGGCTCCGACAAAGATCCTGAGCTTGCCCGGACGCGGCTCTCCTCCTGCCGGGCAACTTCCAGGAGCGCCTCTGGCGACGGCCGCTTGCCTTCGATCGCGCCGCTCTTCAGGCATTACGCCTCACGTCTACCGACTACCGGTTCATTCCAGACATAGCGCATCTGCGCCGTCATCCTGACGCCGCTCATCCCGCGCTGCCGAGCTGATCAAGAGCGAGGTTAAGCTCCAGCACGTTCACCAGTCGGTCCGGCGTCAGGAAGGCCGCCTGGCGCAAACGAGCTGCTGCCTGATGAGCGCCTCGACTTCCGAAAGCGACAGGCTGCGCGCCGCCGCGACGCGCGGCGCCTGATAGAGGGCGGCGTGCTCTGAGATGTGCGGGTCTAGCCCGCTTCCCGAAGCCGCGGCGAGCTCGGGCGGCAGCGGATTCACGGCCGTCGCGCCGTACTGGGCGACGATCTTCGTCGCCCGCTCGGTCAGATCGGTGCTCGTCGGCGACTTGTTGCTGCCGCCGGCGCCAGCGGCATTGTAGTCGACGGCCGATGGCCGCGGCCAGAAGTAGCGCGGCTCGGTGAATTTCTGGGCGATCAGACGGCTGCCGACGACCGTCCCGTCTGCCTTGGTGATCAGGGAGCCTTGCGCGGTGTCCGGCGTGAAGACTTGGCCAACGCCCCAGATCACGCTGTGTAGCCGGCGACGCAGATCGAGCATGGTCGGCACAACGAGGCGGATGCTGGCGAGGAGCGATTGCATGTTCGTGCCTCCGGGCCTTCAGTCCATGATAGATCAAGTGCTCTGCGATCGGCCCGAGCGTTGCGGCCGGGAAGAAGGTCAGGGCGCCGATGATAACGATCGTGGCGATCAGCATGCCGCCGAAGGTGCCGTCCTCGACGCCAAGCGTGCCGGCCGACTCCGCTGTGCGCCGCTTGGTCACGAGCGAGCCGACGATGGCGAGCGGCAGGATGATCGGGATGAAGCGGGCGAGCAGCATGATCAGGCCGGTCGCGATGTTCCACGGGACGGTGCTGTCGCCCAGCCCCTCGAAGCCCGAGCCGTTGTTGGCGCTGGCCGAGCTGAACTCGTAGAGGATCTCGCTGAAGCCGTGCGGGCCGATGTTGTTGAGCGTGTCCGCGCCCCACGCCGTCGCCGCGAAGATCGCCGTGCCGCCCAGGATGAAGAAGGCGTGCGCCAGAAGCGCGAGGACGGCGAACTTGACCTCGCGCGCCTCCACACGCCAGCCGAGATATTCCGGCGTGCGGCCGACCATCATGCCGGCGAGGAACACGCCGACGACGATGTAGAGGAACATGTTGATCATGCCGACGCCGACGCCGCCGAAAGTCTCGTTCAGCCACATGCCGATCATCGGCATCAGGCCGGTCAACGGATTGAGGCTGTCGTGCATCGCGCCGACCGAGCCGTTGCTGGTCGACGTCGTCAGCACCGCCCAGGTCGGGCCCGAGGCCGCGCCGAAGCGCAGCTCCTTGCCTTCCAGATTGCCGACATTCTGTTCGATCGGCAGCTCGGCAAAGGCCTGCGGTCGGCGCCTGCTCGAAATAGACCGCGCCGGCGATCTTCGCGAGCATCAAGCGCGAGCATGACGCCGAACACCACCGCCGCATGGCGCATGCGCCCGATGATCGGCCGAACATCCAGACGCAAGCCATCGGAATGAGAATGATGCGCGATCTCGACAGAGCGTTCGTCCAGAAACTCGGATTCTCGAAGGGATGCGTGCTGTTCGGCCCGAAGAAGCCTCCACCGTTGGTGCCGATCTGCTTGATCGCGACGAAGGCGGCGACAGGTCCCCGGGCGATGGTCTGGGCGGACGCCTTCCAGCGTCGTCGCGTGCGCCGAGCTCCGGCGAAGGTCATCGGCATGCCGCCGATCAGGAAGAGGATCGCGACGACCAAGGCGACCGGCAGCAGCACAAGGAACGCCGCTCGCTGCAGGTCGACGAAGAAGTTGCCGAGGGACGGCCCGCGAGGCCGCGCGCGAGCGCCGCCAGCGCGGCAATGCCGGTCGCAGCCGAGACGAACTGCAGCCACATCAGCGCGGCGAGCTGCGAGAGGTAGCTCATCGACACCTCGCCGGAATAGTGCTGCAGGTTGGTGTTGGTGGTGAACGAGGCGGCGGTGTTGAAGATCATGCTCGCGGTCGATGGCACCCTTACCGTCCGGATTGAGCGGAAGATATTGCTGCAGCGCCAGGATGCCGAAGCAGACGACGAACATCGCCATGTTGAAGACGAGCATCGCGACCATGTACGCCTTCCAATCCTGCGGCTGGCGCGACGCGTTTCCGGCGACGCCGCGGAAGGCGTTTGTCCACCTGTTCGGAACGCCCGCCGGCTCGACCGGGTCCATCGCCCACCGTATGTAGCGGCCGAGCGGCCACGAGAGGACCGCGGTGCCGCCGACGACGACAACGACGAAGAGAAGGGCATACATGGGGGTCAGCTCCAACGTGGCGGCATTTCAGGATTGATCGACCGCGGAGGTCAGCCAGAAGAGAACGCCGAAGATTGCAAGTCCGAGCAGCAGGTAAAGGAAGGCCATGGTGACGGTCCCCTCGATCAGGCGAGATGCAGGTCGTGACCACAACGTCGATGACCTTGATGCCGATGAACGGCACGATCAGCCCGCCGAGGCCGTAGACAAGCAGGTTGCGGCGCAGCACGGCCGCTGCGCCGAGCGGCCGGTATGCGACGCCCTTCAATGCCAGCGGGATCAGCGCGATGATGATCACCGCGTTGAAGATGATGGCCGAGAGAATGGCGCTCTGCGGCGAATGGAGCCGCATGATGTTCAGCGCGTCGAGCTTTGGATAGAACCCGACGAACATGGCCGGGATGACGGCGAAGTACTTGGCCACGTCGTTGGTGATCGAGAACGTCGTCAGCGAGCCGCGGGTCATCAGCAGCTGCTTGCCGATCTCCACGATCTCGATCAGTTTCGTGGGATTGGAATCGAGGTCGACCATATTGCCCGCCTCGCGCGCCGCTTGGGTGCCGGTGTTCATGGCGACGCCGACATCCGACTGGGCAAGGGCCGGCGCGTCGTTGGTACCATCGCCGCACATCGCCACGAGCTTGCCCTTCGCCTGCTCGTCGCGGATGAGCTTGAGCTTATCCTCGGGCGTTGCCTGGGCGAGGAAGTCGTCGACGCCGGCTTCGGCGGCGATGGCCGCAGCGGTCATCGGGTTGTCGCCGGTGATCATGATGGTGCGGATGCCCATGCGCCGAGCTCGGCGAAGCGCTCGCGGATGCCGCCCTTGACGATGTCCTTGAGCTGCACCACGCCAAGCAGCCGGCCGTCGCGGGCGACCGCGAGTGGCGTGCCGCCCGACTTGGCGATGTCCTCGGCGATGGCGTTGATCTCGCGAACAGCCTCCTGGGTCGGCGGCTGGGCGGGGCGGGCGGCGCCGTTCAGGAACCCGAGGATTGCGTCAACGGCGCCCTTGCGCACCCAAGACGCCCCGATCTCGACGCCGCTCATGCGGCTTTGTGCGGAGAACGGAATGAAGGTCGCCTGCGACTGGCCCACGTCGCGGCCGCGGATGCCGAACTTTTCCTTGGCGAGCACGACGATCGATCGTCCTTCCGGCGTCTCGTCGGCAAGTGAAGCAAGCTGCGCGGCATCGGCCAGATCAGCCTCGGTCACGCCGCGCAAGGGCCTGAATGCGGTCGCCTGCCGGTTGCCGAGCGTGATTGTCCCGGTCTTGTCGAGAAGCAGCGTGTCGATATCGCCCGACGCCTCCACAGCACGCCCCGACATGGCTAGCACGTTGAACCGCACGAGCCGGTCCATTCCGGCGATGCCGATCGCCGAGAGGAGCGCGCCGATTGTCGTCGGGATGAGCGTGACGAAGAGCGCGACGAGAACGACGATCGGGATGCTGCCGCCGGCATAGCTGGCGAAGCTCGGGATTGTCGCAACCGCCAAGAGGAAGATCAGCGTCAGGCCGGCAAGCAGGATGTTGAGGGCGATCTCGTTCGGCGTCTTCTGCCGCGCCGCGCCTTCGACAAGCCTGATCATGCGGTCGAGGAAGGTCGAGCCGGGCGCCGCCGTGATACGCACGACGATCCAGTCGGAGATGACCTGGGTTCCTCCCGTTACCGCCGAGCGGTCGCCGCCGGACTTCGCGGATGACGGGCGCGGATTCACCTGTGACCGCCGCCTCGTTGACGGAGGCGACGCCTTCGATGACCTCGCCGTCCGAGGGAATGATGTCGCCCGCTTCCACGACGACGACATCGCCCGGTTGAAGGTCTTCGGCCGCAACGCCTTCGTAGACTGCGCGGTTGTCCGGAAGAACCAGCCGCTTGGCGACGGTCTCTGTGCGCGTGCGCCGCAGCGTGTCGGCCTGCGCCTTGCCGCGCCCTTCGGCAACAGCCTCGGCGAAATTGGCGAACAGCACCGTGAACCAGAGCCAAAGAATGATCTGGAACGAGAAGCCGAGATTCGCCCCGCCGACAGCGAGATCCCGCAGGAACAGCACGGTCGTCAGCGCGGCCACGACTTCCACCACGAACATGACCGGGTTCTTCATCAGCGTGCGTGGGTCGAGCTTGGCGAAGGCCGAGCCGATCGCCGGCACGATGATCTTCGGGTCGGCGAGCGCTGAAACCGGCATCTGCTTGCGCAGTGTCGAAGCCATGATCAGACTCTCCCTCAGAAACGCTCGGGATTTAGAAGCGCGTAGAGCAGGTAGACGAGGAGCCCCACCGTAACGAACACCGCCAGCACGTAGTCAAAGATCATGGCTAGTCTCCTCAAGGCATTCAAAAGAAGCCTGATGCCTCCGACACAATTGGTATTTGACCGGCGTCAAAGGCGCTGAGCAAAACCGCCGTGCCTTTGATGGCGATTACTTGCCACTCATCGCATATGGTTTCGAGAGCAGACGGCCGCCGATGTTATATGGATCTCATATAGGCGTAGACGGCGCTTGCCTTCATCGCGACACCTGACTCGTTGGACCCGAGATAACAGGCTTTCACACTGCCCATCGGCCAGCGTCCCAACTGCGCGAGGCGCGTCAAGAACGGTTCGGTTGCGCGATGCGGCAGTCCAAAGGAGAGGTCGTCCCCGCGGGTAGCGCACTGCCGCCAGGAGAGGCTTCTCGACGAGCAGGTGAAAGGCGATGCCAGCTGCAATTCCCGCCATCGCCGCGGCCAGGATCGCTGCGATCGGACGGCCGACGCAAGCATCGGAAGAATGCTAAATTAGCGTCGGCGACATCGATCGTTACATGGACCTGCGCGCGCCGAAGCTGACGCGCAAATCCTGTGAGAAGGTAATCTTGACCCGATCCCTTTCCTTTGAGCATGTGTCTTTCCGGGCGTGGTCACTGCTCTTCGGCCAACGTCCCCATCATTCGGATCAGCTCTGAGATTTCTCGGCGCCGAGCGATCGCCTCTGCCGTGTAGCAGCCGTGCTTGAAGGCGTTACTGTTACCCTTCGGCGCGCCCGGTGATTTGCCGCCGTGTAGCCGGCAGCGCCCGTTCGGCATCGCCGGCGACCGGCACGGGCTCCCGCTCCGAGTCCGCGCGCCGCATCGTGGGCTGAGATGCATGGGCAATCTGCTTTGCATGGGGTTGATCCTCCGATTTCGGTCGCTCCCCACCCCCCGGGGTCCCGACCATCCCCACCACCGCCTGGCCGCCGGAATGGACGTGGACGTGCTCGACCGTGACCTTCTGCTGCCCCTTGCCGCGGTGGCGGTTGAGGGCTTCGAGCAACGTAGCGTAGGTGCGGGAAAGCTTGTTGGCTTGGGCGAGGTTCTCGCGCCGGCCCTCGAAGGTTTGCTCGCCGATCATGGCGCGCCGATAGCATTCCATCGCAGCGTTGTGGGCGGCGATCAACTGCGCCGCCATCATTCCTTCCAGTTCGTCCTTCGGCGCGATGCCGACCAGCGCCGCGACGGTAGCGATGCATTGCTTGTCCCGTGTCGCCGGGTCGGAATGCGTCAGCCAAAGCGCCTTGAGCGGTCTGGTTGGCGAGGATGTTGTTCCAATGGTCGGAACGCGAGCCGCCGATAGACTTCAACTCGCCCTTCAAATCATCGGGATCATTGGCCACCACCGTCGTTGGGTTGGTATCCTTGGCAGTTTTCTTTCCGGTCATTTGTTTGTCCTCGGTTGGGCGATTCCCGTCACCACCAGCGCGGCACACTTGATCCGTCAGCGACATTCCCCTCAGTGCAGCCGTCGCTGCTTCAGGATGTCAGCCCAAGCCGCTCGCTCGGCCTCGGCACGGGTCATCCCGCCGTCGTACTCCATGATCGCTGCGCGTTCCTCGAAGGATATTGCACGTCATTGGCGCCGGGCTCGATGGCGTTGCCAAAACCGATGTCGATCTGCATCTCGATGCGCGCATTGCCGAGCATCGCCCGCAGACGCACCCGCAGCCCGCCGTATTCGGTCTCGTCGCGGATCGGCTCGGCCGTGACAGTCGCCGCGTCGAAGGCAAGCCCGTCGTCCGGGACCGGCTACGGCGCAAACATCTTTGAAGGTGGCGACCACATCATTGGCATCCCTGTTGCCGTAGCCGGTGAAATCGAGGTCGCGGGTCGGCCGGTACACCGATCCGCCCCACAACGCGAACAGCATGGCGCCCTTGAGAACGAACCGAGCGCGGTGCGCGGATTGTCCCGAGGCGATAGAGCAGCCGTTCGGCGGTGTAACGCTGTAGCAGGAACTGGAAGTCCTCGCCGGTCTGACGGCCGCGGTTGAGAAGCCGGCCGCGCACCGAGGCTGCAACATTCGTGAGCGGACGCTTCGCCATCACGAAAGCGCCTCCAGGTAGGTGCGCATGATCGTGCGGGCGCGGGTCACTTCGGCGGCGCGCATGATCTCGTCCACGCTGGCGGTGCGCGCACGCACGACCTCGCGCAGCGCCTCAAGCGCAACGTCGAGGCCGATCTTGTTCCGGTAGCGAAAGCAGTCCACGACGGTGCGGGCCGGTGAGGTGAGCCGCACCCGGACACCGAGGATCGACCGGTCCTGCGACGCCATAGGTGAGCATGGCTCCCGAGAAGCGGACGATCCGCAGCCGCGCCGGCGGGCGCGACGGCTTGCGGGCCTTGCGGTCGAGCGCCAGCCAGACCTCATGCGGCGCCTGAGTGCCGATATTGTGGATGCGCAGCGCCGAGAGCAGGCAGATGATCCCGTTCGGGACGGCCGAGGCGACCATGGCGATGGTCTCCAGCTCATCCGGCTTGGCCGCGGCCAGGCGGTAGAGCCCTGGGCCGACCTTCTCGACGGTGCCCTCCGAAACGAGCCGCTGGAGCTCGGGGAAGGAAACGCCGAGAGACTCGATGTCGCGGGGCCGAAAAAAGGCGCCAAGGCCGGATTTCCGAAGGCGCGCCGGGGTAAGGGCTTGGGCTGGCATTAGGCGAACATAATCAACGTCGGCACTTACATGCAAGTGCCGACGTTTAGTTTCACTCAGATTTCAGGGATTATTCGCCGGCGATCCGAGACCCGGTGACCTCCGCCAGCATCCGCACGATGTCCTGCTCGATATCCCGAATATCGGCCTCGATCTCCTCCAGCGGGCGCGGCGGCATGTAGCGGTAGAAGTAGCGGTTGAAGTTGATCTCGTAGCCGACCAGCCCGACTTGCCCGTCCTTCGGATCGCGCTTTGCCGTGTCGATCCAGGCGTCCGGGACGTGGGGCTTCACCTCACGCGCGAAGAAGCGACCTCGACGCGTCCTCGCGCGAGCGGCACGCTCTCAGTGTCGCGCAGCTCCGGATCGGGCTCGGGATTGCCATCCTTGTCGCGGCAGATGGCCGCCGTCTCGTCGCGCTCTGAGAGCGCGGCGAGGATGGCCTTGCGCGCCGGCGCGGGAAGCTTCGATCCCGGCCTTCTTGGCCGCGGCGTCCAGCAGCCGCTCGAACTCGGCGCGGTCCTTGACGAGCGTGTCCGGGCAGCGTGACCGCAGCAGCTTCCGGATTCTCTCCTGCATTCGCCCGGCCTTCGGCTCTGCTCCTTCGCCCCGCCGCGCCTTTCTTCTTGGACTGGCCAGCGCCTGGAAGCCCTTCTCCTCTTCGAGCCGCGCGATGCGCTCCGGGCTGGCCTGGAAGTTCAGGCGCAGCGGCCGCTCGACCGTGATCTTGCGGAAGCCGAAGTGCGTGGTCGGGAAGATGCGGCTGACGACGATTTCTTCCCGCTCTCCGTCCTTCGCGACGAAGCGCGTGTCGCCGTCCTGGAAGTCGGCCAGGATCTTCAGGATCTCCTGCTCACGCTCGAGCGGGATCTCGCGGCGCTTGTCGCCAAGGCTCTTGCGCATCTGCACCCAGAAGCGACGTGGCGTCGATGAGCTGCACCTTGCCCTTCGCGCGCTGGCGCCTTGCGGTTCGTCACGACCCAGACGTAGGTGGCGATGCCGGTGTTGTAGAAGAGCTGCTCCGGCAGCGCGATCAGCGCTTCGAGCAGATCGTTCTCCAGAATGAGCGGCGGATCTCGCTCTCGCCGCTGCCGGCGTCGCCGGTGAAGAGCGGCGAGCCGTTCATGATGATCGCGATGCGCGAACCGCCGTCCTTCGGGTCCTTCATGTGCGCGAGCATGTGCAGCAGGAAGAGGAGCTGGCCGTCGCTGATGCGCGGGAGTCCCGGCGCAAAGCGACCGGCCGCACCCGCGCTCGTGCTCGGCGCGCACCGCGTCCTCGTCGCCCTTCCAGTCCTTGCCGTAGGGCGGATTGGCGATCAGGTAGTCGAAGTGCCTTGCCGGCGTGGCGGTCGTTCGAAGGGTGCTGCCGAAGGCGATGTTGTCGGCGTCGCGCCCGGTCGGGTCCTTCATGAAGAGGTCGGACTTCGAAACGGCCCAGGTCTCGGGATTCACTTCCTGCCCGAAGAGGTGGATTTCCGCATCCGGGTTGATCGCGGCCGCGGAGCAGGTCGCCGTTCTTGCGCAGCCCGACCGTGATATGCTCCTTGGTGATCATCAGCATGCCGCCGGAACCGCAGCACGGGTCGTAGACCGTGCAGACGACGCCTCTTGCGCCGGATGTCGCTCCTCGTCGCCGGCGAGCATCGAGATCGACCATCAGGTGCACGACGTCGCGCGGCGTGAAGTGCTCGCCGGGGTTCTCGTTCAGGGCTTCGTTGAACTTGCGGATCAGCTCCTCGAAGATCGTGCCCATGGTCGGGTTGTCGACCTGGTCCGGATGCAGGTCGACGTTCTTGAAGCGCTCCAGCACCTGGAACAGAAGCCCGGCCTCGTCCAGCTTGCTGATGGTGTTGTCGAAGTCGAACTTCTCCAGCACCTCGCGCATGTTGGGGCTGAAGCCGGCGATGTAGTTGCGCAGGTTCGCCGCGAGATTCGGCGCGTCGGCGAGCAGCTTCTCGAAGTCGTAGCGGGACGTGTTGTAGAAGGCGAAGCCGGACGACCTTGCGAAGCTGCGCGTCGAGGTCCTCGAGGCCCTTGCCCCGTAGCTCGGCCTGGCTGCTCGAGCACCTTCTCCTTGTGTCGGCGCGAGCACGCAGTCGAGCCGCCGCAGGACGGTGAGCGGCAGGATCACGTCCTGGTACTTGCCGCGCTTGAAGGTATCGCGGATCAGGTCCGCGACGCCCCAGATGAAGCTGACGATCTCGCCGTGATCGACAGAACCCGATCCTAGTCCCCACCGCCGCGAGCGGCCCCGCTCGCCCGATTCTGGCCGGAAGCTACCATTTCGAGATGCGGCCGCGAACCGGCGCGGTCGATCACCCCCCCTGCGCACCCGAAGACGCGCACCCAAGGGCAAGGTGCGCACCCTCGCGGCGGTTGAGAAGAATCTGGCGTATACGATGCTCGCGCAAAAGCAGATCGATGACGAGGCGGCCCTCGTTGTGGATTTTAAGTTGGCGGCCGAATAGGCAAACTGGTCTATGGTCTGCTGGAACGGCGTTCCAAGACCATACCATCCACTCGATGTGGCGCACTCCTTCAAATCGATCAGGCGCGTTGCGGCAGCGGGATCACTTCGGCGCCCGCCTTAAGCTTATCGAGGCAGTCCGCCCATTGCTGCATCATGGCGCGGCGTTCCTTGAGAAACTTGGTGCGGTTGTAGGCAGTCCCGAGCGCGTCTGACACGCGGTGCGCGAGCTGGTGTTCGATGACCTCAGGCTTCACGCCCAATTCCTGGTGCAGGATGGTGCGCGCCATGGCGCGAAAACCGTGCGCGGTGATTTCGGTTTTTGTGTCGTAGCCCATGCGCCGCAGGGCGGCGTTCAGCGCCGCATCGCTCATCGGCTTTTTGGGGTCGCGTCCTGGGAACACGAAGTTTTCGGCTACCGGTCAGCGGCTGGAGTTCTTGCAGGATCGCCACGGCCTGTTTCGCCAACGGGACCAGATGTTCGCTTTTGGTCTTGGTGACGACGTAGCGCCACTCGCGTTTCTCGAAGTCGAACTGATCCCATTCAGCTTTCCGCAATTCACCGGGCCGCACGAAGAGCAGGGGAGCGAGCCTCAGGGCGCTTTGCACGACGAGGGTGCCCCGGAAACCATCGATAGCGCGCAGTAGTTCTCCCACCGCCGCAGGTTCTGTGAGGGATGCGAAGTGCTCGTGCTTGGCCGGTGCCAGCGCCCCGCGCAGGTCGGCGGCCGGGTCGCGGTCGCAGCGGCCTGTCGCGATGCCGTAGCGGAATATCTGTCCGCAGTTCTGGTGCGCCCGGTGTGCGGTATCAAGCGCGCCGCGGTTTTCGATGCGACGCAGCACCGTCAACAGTTGCGGCGCCGTGATTTCCGCAATGGGTTTGCTGCCGAGCCAGGGGAATACGTCCTTCTCCAGCCGCTGGATGATCTTGCCCGCGTGCGTGGCCGCCCAGGTCGGGGAATACCTGGCGAACCACTCCCGCGCCACAGACTCGAAGCTGTTCGCCGCCCGGTCGGCGCGCGCCGTCTTCTGCGCCTTGCGGTTAGCGCTCGGGTCGATGCCGTTGGCGAGCAGCTTGCGCGCCTCGTCACGCCGTTCGCGGGCGTCTTTCAAGCTCACTTCGGGATACACGCCCAGCGATAGCCGCTTTTCCTTGCCGTCGAACCGGTACTTCAGCCGCCACCACTTTCCTGCCGGTCGGCGAGACTTCCAGATACAGCCCGCGCTCGTCGAACAGCTTAATGGCCTTTGCGCCAGGCTTAGCGTTACGGATCGCGGTGTCGGTGAGCGGCATTTGGGGGCAACTTCTTGCAGAGGCGACTAGACTTGCCCCCAATGTTGCCCCCCGTTGTCCCCGGATGTCAACGAACGCTATAGAGGTTTGCGGGACGCAAACCCGAAGAAAAAGCACGCATTTGCGCTGGCTTATGGAGATTTCCGGAGCTCTTGGGAGTGAGATTGGTGGAGCCGAGGGGGATCGAACCCCTGACCTCCGCATTGCGAACGCGGCGCTCTCCCAGCTGAGCTACGGCCCCAGGGCCCGTCCGGCCTGTCCTCCGGCGGGCGCCGCGCATTTAGGGTTTCGCCCTTTGGGGTGTCAAGCATGGCGCTTGGTGCGGCCTCGCAAGCTTGTGATCGCATCGCGAAAACCGGATGCGCGCCGCCTCCGTAGCTCCCTTCAGACCCGGGCGGACCGGGTCAAGAACAAGGAGCTTCCGATGAAGAAAACTCTTTCGAGCCTCTTTCGCGCCGTGGCGGCGGCCGGCATCGTTGTGGCGGCGGCGGCGAGCCTTGCGCCCGCCTCCGCGGCGATGGGGCCGGTGACGGTCGGCGGCGCGCCGATGTATCCGGAAAAGAACATCATTGAGAACGCGGTCAATTCGAAGGACCACACCACGCTGGTCGCGGCCGTCAAGGCTGCGGGGCTCGTCGACACGCTTGAGGGCCCTGGCCCCTTCACCGTCTTCGCGCCGACCAACGAGGCCTTCGCCGAAGCTTCCGGCCGGCACCGTCGACAACCTCCTGAAGCCGGAGAACAAGAAGGCGCTCGTGCACGTCCTCACCTATCACGTCGTCGCCGGCAAGCTCTCCGCCGCCGACCTGATGGCCAAGATCAAGTCGATGGGCGGCGCCTACAATTTCACGGCCGTGAGCGGCGACCCGCTTACCGCCAAGATGAAGAACGGGCACCTGTGGATCTACGACCAGTCCGGCGGCGCCGCCGAGGTCACGATCCCCGACGTGAACCAGTCGAACGGCGTGATCCACGTCGTCAACGCGGTGCTCCTGCCGAAAATGTAGTCCGCGCAGGGCGATCCTGGAGAGGCGGCCTTCGGGCCGCCTCTTTTCGCGTTGCCGCTCAGTCGACCGGTATCAGCTTGCCCGTATAAATGGCCGGGCCGGTCGGCGCGCCGGACGGCGAGCCGCCTTCCGGCTCGACGGTCACCGCGATCACGCCGCCGGTCGCGCCTTTTGCGAGCGCGTCGCGGATCGTCTGTCCGCTGGCGTTCGCCTTGAGGACGCCGAGCGAGCGCGGGCTTTTCCCCTCGGGGATATGCCAGAGCTCCAGGCTGTGGCCGGGCGGCGTCTCGGCGGTCAGGCTGCGGATGCGGATCGTCCCTGTCTTCGTATCGACTTCCGCGATGAGGGCCGGCTCGTGGCCGCCGGAATCGACGACGGCGACGTAGCGACCGCTTTCGACCGCGGGCGTCAGCGCCAGCCGGTCGACGACGAAGACCGCGAGCGCCGCCGCGAGCGCGCCGGAAATGAGCGCCGCGCCGCGCCAAAGCGCGAGCCGCTGCTTCAGCCGGATGACGTTCTCGCCTTGCGCGCCGGTCCTCGCGTGATGGCCGAATGCCGCCCGTTCGATCGCTTCCCAGACTTCCGCGCGCGGCGTCTCGGCCGCAGCCGACGCGTCGAGCGGCGAGAGGCGCGCCTCCCACTCCCGCACCGCCTCGCGCAGTGCCGGATCGCTCCGCAAGCGTGCGCTGAAGCGCGCGCGCTCCTCGGCCGGCAGCGTGCCCAGCACATACTCGGCAATGACGTCCGGATCGTCGTTCATTCTTTCTCCAGACAGGCCTTCAAGAGCTTCATGCTGCGATGCAGGAGCGTCTTGATAGTGCCGACGGGCCGGTTGAAGCGCTCGGCCAGCTCTTCGCGCGAATAGCCGGAGCAATAGGCGAGCACCACGCAGCTTCGCGCCTCTTCGTCGAGCGCCGTGAGACAGGTGCTGAGCGCACCGCGCAAAGCAGGGTCATCGGAGGGCGCCGCAAGGCGGTCGAGAACGTCCGCGTCGTCGTCGCGATTTCGCTCGATCTTCTCGGCGCGGATTCGATCGATCGCCTGATGGCGGGCGATGGCCGCAAGCCACGCCATCGGGTGACCCGCCTCGGCCCGGAATCGCTCCGCATTACGCCAGACCTTGAGATAGGTATCCTGAAGCACCTCCTCCGCGATTGACCTGTTGCCGATAATACGGAGCACGATGCCAAAGAGTTTCGCGGCGGTCGCCTCGTAGAGCGCGCCGAACGCTGCTTTGTCGCCGCGCGATGTCGCGGCCAAGAGGTCCGCGAGGGCGGCCGGCTCGGTTGCCGTTTCCTGCTTCAAGCATCGGTCCTTTTCGGGCGGTCCGAGCCTAGCATCTGGCCTGCCCCCGATCCACGCGCTTGTGCCGATCCGCCCATCTGGTTAGAGGACAGGCAGTTTTGGAACGCGAAGATCGGATTGGATAATGCGCGCTGTCCTCGATGTCGTCCTCCTGGCGCTCCACCTTTATTGGTGGGTCATCATCGCGAGCGCGGTCTTTTCCTGGCTCTTCGCTTTTGGCGTGGTCAATCCGCGCAACCAGGCGGTCTCCATGATCGGTCGCGCGCTCTATCAACTGACCGAGCCGGCGCTGCGGCCGATTCGGCGTTTCATTCCGCCCTTCGGCGGGCTCGACATCACGCCGATCATCCTTTTGCTCATCCTGATCCTGATCGAGCGCGTCATTCTCTATTACGTCTACCCCTATGTGATCTGACCATGCCGGCGCCCGTCGTCGAGGCGGACGCGGCGGGTGTGAGGCTGACCGTGCGGCTGACGCCGCGCGGCGGCCGCGATGCGCTGGAGGGGATCGAGGTCGGGGCGGACGGACGCGCCTACCTGAAGGCGCGCGTGCGCGCCGCGCCCGAGAAGGGCGCTCGCCAACGCCGCGCTCACCAAGCTCGTCGCCGCAAAGCTCGGCGTGCCGAAGTCGCTGGTGTCGGTCGTTGCGGGCGCGAGCGCGCGAATGAAGATTGTGCGGGTCGAGGGCGATCCCGCCCAGCTGTCGGCGCGCTACGAAGCGCTCGTCGCTTCCTTCGTCACGCCGCAAGACGCGAGGCGAGCCGCCCGCTGATCTCGCGCGCCAGCGCCTCGATCTCAAGCGCGCCTTTGCTCCCGGGCGCGGCTTCCATGATTGTGCTGCCTTCGCCCATCGACGCCGCGAAGGCGACGCGGTTGCCGATCAGCGTCGCGGCGACATCGGAGCCGAGGCCGCGGATCGCATCGATCATCGTATCGCTGATCAGCGCCTTCGGCGGCACGCGGTTCACGATGACGAGGGCGGGAACCTTCTCGCGCGCAGCGATCTGAAGCGTCGCGGCGCTCGACCAGAAATCGACCGGCGTCGGTTGGATCGGAATGGCGACGAGGTCTGCCGCCTCGATCGCCGGCTTCGCCTCGAGGTCGGATTTCGGCGGCGTGTCGACCACGACGACGTCGTAGTCGCGCGCAAGCCCCATCGCCTCGCGCCGCGCGCCCCAGCCGCTCGCCGTGCGAAAGCCCATGCCGGTGCTCTTCTCGCCAAGCCGCCGCTCGCGCGCCTCGAACCATTCGCCGAGGCTTCCCTGCGGATCGACGTCAAGGAGAGCGACCCGCGCGCCGTCAATGAGCGCGAACGCGACGGCAAGGTGCGCCGCGACCGTGGTCTTGCCGGAGCCGCCCTTCTGCTGGGCGACGGTGATGATCGTGCCGGGCATGGGAATGGCCCTCTCGCTCCCGATTGTTGCGCTGCAGCATCGGTCCCGCAACCGGAAAAGCGGGCAATCCACCGGGAAGAGAGGAGTAAAGGCAGTAGGGGAGTAGGGCAATAAGGCAAGAGAAGATGCAGCGCGCCGCCTCCTTTCTAATGCCGTATTGCCCTACTGCCTTATTCCCCCATTCCCATTTTCACGTTCGGAACTCGTACCAGACGCAAGCAAGCTTGCGCCCGCCGAGCGTTTCGTCGGTGCGGGCGACGATTTTCCCGCCGCGCCGTTCGTAGAAGCCGCTGGCGCGATCGTTCTCGGTGAGGGCGCGGACGAGGACACGCGAATAGCCGCGCGTCCTGAGCCGCCTGAGCGCCGCGTTGAAGAGGCGCGAGCCGAGCCCGATCCCCTGATATTCCGGCAAGAGATAGAGCTCCTGTATCTCCGCCGCGCCGGGGCGGCCGCGCGCGCTGCCGGCCCCGAAGCTCGCATAGCCGACGACGGTGCCGCCGACGTCGAGCACCAGGATCGGCCGTCGCACGACCACGTCGCGCCACCACGCGCCGCTTCGCCTGACGATCATGCGCTCCAGCGTCAACGCCGGAATGATGCCGGAATAGGCCTCGCGCCACGCCGCCGCATGCACGTCGGCGAGCTGCGCCGCATCGCCGGCGCGGGCGGATCGGACGTCGATGACGAGCGAGGTCATGCAAAAATGCTACGCCCGATCGGGGAGGCGAGGGAAGCAGAAACGTACGCCCCGAAGGGGCTCCGGCGCGGGCGGCGCAAGCGTTGCGCTTCGCGTTCCGCGTGGCCGCGATTCATTCCGGCGCGGCGAACACCGCGACCGGATTTGCGACGCCGCGGAAGCTCAGGTTGCCGAGCGGCTCGAGCGGCGTGTCGAGCAGCTCCGCGACCGCGCCGGTCATGAGCAGGCGGTGGCCGGTCTCCTTCGATAACGGCTCGACGCGCGCGGCAAGATTGACCGCCGGCCCCGTCACGGTGAAGTCGAGCCGGTCGCGTGCGCCGATATTGCCGTAGAAGACCGGGCCGCGGTGAAGCGCGATCGCCATGTCGAGCGGCCGCCATGGCGTCGTGATCTGAAGCGCGTCGCCGTCCGTGCCGTTGAGCGCCGCGATCGACTGGAGCCCCGCGCGTGCGGCGGAAAGCGCGGCCGCCGCGGCGAGCGGCGCCGGAATCGCCTCCGTCACCGGGAACACCGCGAGCATGCCGTCGCCGATGAATTTCAGCACCTCGCCGCCGTTCGCCTGCACCGCCGTCACCAGCCGCTCGAAATAGGCGTTGAGAAGCTTGACCATGTCCGGCCCCGCCAGCCGATCGGAGAGGCCGGTATAGTCGCGCATGTCCGACACCCACACGATGGCGTCGATCAGCTCGCCCGAGCCGCGCCGGATCGCGCCGTCGAGCACGCGCTTGCCGGAGCGTTCGCCGAGATAGGCGCTGATCAGGTTCTCCGCGATGCGCCCGAGCGCGATGATGTCGAGATTGAGCGCGATCGCCGGGAGGAGCCGCTCCACCGCCGTGACCACGTCCGGCCTGAAGCCACCCTTGGCGCGCGTCGCAACCGTCATGGCGCTGTGGAAGCTCCGCGCATGCGGCACCGGGAAGCCCCAGTAGTCGGTGATGCCGTCCGCCGCGAGCGGCTTCATCATCGGGTAGCGCGCCGCCGTTTCGGGGTCCTTGGGATTGAGCCGCACCGAGATGCGATCGTCGATCACGGACCTGAGCGGGCTCAGCAGGAAATCGCTCGTCTCGCGGATATGGACATTGACGCGAAGCTCGTTGCAGGTGCCGCGCCGCCGGTCCCAGACCGCGGTGAAGCCGAGCACCTGCGGATGCAGCGTGCCGAGATGAAACGTGGCGCGGTCGAACGGCATGCCGGCGGCGACGAGCCGCGCCATCAGCCCGTCGAGGAGCTCGGCCGGCCCCGCGCAGCTCGCGTCGCCTGACATAAGCCAGGCATCCGGCGTCCCGTCCGTCTCGTTTGGATCGGAGACCTGGATCTGCCGAAAGAGCTCCATGTCGGGCGGATAGACCTCCGACGGGGCCGGAGGCAGGAGAAGCTCGGTGGCGGACATTTCGGCGGTTGCGTTTCGGGGCCTTCGGGAGCGTCGCCGCGCCTAAGCCGCGGCCGCCTTCGCCCTTGCGGCGCGCTTGCGGTCGTTCGGGTCGAGAATCTTCTTCCTGAGCCGGATCGACTTCGGCGTCACCTCGACCAGCTCGTCGTCGGCGATATAGGAGAGCGCGCGTTCCAGGCTGAGCCGCATCGGCGGGGTGAGAACGGTGGCCTCGTCCTTGCCCGCGGCGCGGATATTGGTGAGCTGCTTGCCCTTCAGGACGTTGATCTCGAGGTCGTTGCCGCGCGTATGCTCGCCGACGATCATGCCGCGATAGACACGTGTGCCGGGGTCGATCATCATCGGACCGCGATCCTGCAGGTTGAAGATCGCGTAGGCGACCGCCTCGCCCTGCGAATTGGAGAGAAGCACGCCTGTGTGACGGCCGGGGATCTCGCCGCGGAACGGCTCCCAGGCGTGGAAGATGCGGTTCATGATCGCGGTGCCGCGCGTGTCCGAGAGAAGCTGCGGCTGGTAGCCGATCAGCCCGCGCGTCGGGATGGTGAAGCGCAGGCGCACGCGGCCCGCGCCGGAGGGACGCATCTCGGTGAGCTCGCCCTTGCGGCTCGAAAGCGTCTCGATCACGATGCCGGAATGCTCCTGGTCGACGTCGATGATCACCTCTTCGATCGGTTCGAGCTTGACGCCGTTCTCCTCGCGAACGACGACGCGCGGCTTGCCGATCGTGAGCTCAAAACCCTCGCGCCGCATCGTCTCGATCAGGATGCCGAGCTGCAGCTCGCCGCGGCCGGCGACCTCGAAGGAATCCTTGTCCTCGCCTTCCGTGACTTTGAGCGCGACATTTCCCTCCGCCTCGCGGAAGAGCCGCTCGCGGATGACGCGGCTTTGCACCTTGTCGCCTTCCTGCCCGGCGAGCGGCCCGTCATTGATGCGGAAGGTCATGGAGAGCGTCGGCGGATCGATCGGCTGCGCCGGGATCGGCTTGTCGACGGAGGGGTCGCAAAGCGTATCGGCGACGCTCGCCTCCGCAAGCCCGGCGACGGCGACGATGTCGCCCGCCTCGCCCTGTTCGATCGCGCGCCGCTCGAGCCCGCGAAAGGCAAGCACTTTGGAGACGCGGAAATTCTCGACCGTCTCGCCTTTCCGCGACAGCGCCTTCACCCATTGCCCGGCCCTGAGCGAGCCGGAGCGGATGCGGCCGGTCAAGAGCCGCCCGAGGAAGGGATCGGCCTCGAGCGTCGTCGCCAGCATGCGGAACGGCCCGCTCTCGATCACCGGCGGCGCGACGTGCTCAAGCACCTTGTCGAGGAGCGGCGCGATCGAATCCTTCGGCCCTTCCGGCGAATGCGCCATCCAGCCTTGCTTGGCGGAGCCGTAGAGCACCGGAAAGTCGAGCTGCGCCTCGCTCGCGTCGAGCGCCGCGAAAAGATCGAACACCTCGTTCAAGACGACGTCCGGCTGCGCGTCGGAGCGGTCGACCTTGTTGATGACGACGATCGGTTTCAACCCGATCGCGAGCGCCTTCATCAGCACGAATTTCGTCTGCGGCATCGGGCCCTCGGCCGCATCGACGAGCAGGATCGCGCCGTCGACCATGTTCAGGATGCGCTCCACCTCGCCGCCGAAATCCGCGTGTCCCGGCGTGTCGACGATGTTGATGCGGGTGCTCTTCCACAGGAGCGAGGTCACCTTGGCGAGGATGGTGATGCCGCGCTCCTGTTCGAGCGCGTTGGAATCCATCGCGCGCTCGGCGATCTTCTGGCCGGCGCGGAAGGTGCCCGACGCGCCGAGGAGCACGTCGATGAGGGTCGTCTTGCCATGATCGACATGCGCGATGATGGCGACGTTTCGAAGGGTCGCTGGCACGAAAAACCTGCCGGATTCGGAAATTGCGGCTGGAGATAGCCGATTTTCACTCTGCAAGATAGGGAGGGCGCGCGCCGATTTCACCCTGCGGCCGTGCGGCCTTCCGTCGGCTTTTGCGTATGGTAAAGTCTCCGGCCAGAGCGGGGAGGCGCATGCGTCGTGTCGTCGTCGCCGGCCTTGCGGTGGCGATTGCCGCGGCCGTGGCCGGGAATGCCGAGGCTTTCGACCGTCGGATGCGGATCGTCAACGATTCGCACCACGACATCACGGCCTTCTACGCCTCTAATGTGAGCGCGCGCGACTGGGGGGACAGCATGCTCGGGAACGACATCCTGCCGGCCGGCGGCTCGATCGTGCTGAACTTCGATGACGGCAGCGGCTATTGCCGGTTTCGCTTTCGCGCCGTGTTCGACGATGGCGCTGAGCTGCAGCGCGCGAGCGTCAACGTCTGCGAGGTCGGCACCTATCGCTATACGGATTGAGCCGCCTATTGCCTGCCGCGCCGCCTGACGCTCCAATCGCGCAAATCATCCGGCACCCGCATGGCCCCGATCCGCATCCGCACGTTGTTGGCGCTCACCATGGGCGGCCTCGTGCTGGTGGCGACGGCCACGGTGTTGACGATCGCGATCCTCGCCAGCGCCCGCAACACGTTCGGTCTCTTGAACGAGCGCACCGTTCTCGTCGTCGACGGGATGGAGGCGGAGGTTCGCAACCGGCTCGACGCCGCCGCCAAGCTCGTTGACGGCTTCAGCCGCGAGGCGAAGAGCGGAAGCCTTCGCACCGCCTCGCCGGAGGAGCTGCAAAAGGCGCTCGCGGTGGCGCTCGCCGCGGCGCCCGACGTGCAGGTGCTTCTCTATTGGAACCACGGCAAGATCCGGCGGTTGGCGTTCCGCAACCCTGACGGCTCGATCGCGGTGCAGGGGCCGGAACCGGAAACCAATCAACGCATCATCGCCGCGCTCGACAGCATGCCGCCAGACGCGCACCAATGGGGCGGGCCGGTCGTCGAGAGCAACCTCACCTATCTCGACTTCGCCGCACGTGTCGATTCGAGCACGAACGACGTCGCTTTCGTCGTCGCCGCCGTGTCGCTGCAGCAATTCTCCAACTTCGTCGCCGAGGTCGGCCGCCGCTACGGCGCCACGGCCTTCATCCTCTACGGTGACAAGGACGTGCTCGCGCATCCGAGCTTCGTCGATCCGAAGGCGATGGGGGGCCGTGCCGTGGTGCCGATCGCGGAGGTGAAGGACCCGGTCTTGAACAACCTTGCCAAGGGCGAGCCGGTGGAGTTCCTTGGTTCCGCGCGCCGCCAGTACGTGGAGACCTATCGCGTCGACGCCGGCGCTACGTCCTATCTGGTGATCTACCGCTGGATCTATGGCTACGGGCCGCAGCCGTTCGGGGTCGGCGCCTATTTTCCGCGCACCGAAATCGCCGACTCGCTGCGGCGGCTCGCTCTCTCCGCGGCCGCCGGGGTGCTCGTCGCTCTCCTCGGCGTGGTCGCCGCGATCCTGCTCGGCGGGCTTGTCGCGCGGCCGGTGCGCCGCCTCGCGAGAAGTGCCGCGGCCGTCGCCCGGCTCGACCTCGACGCCGTGCCCCGGCCGCCGCCGAGCCCGGTCGCCGAGGTCGACGAGCAGGCGCGCGCCTTCGGCCAGATGCTCGATGCGCTGAAGGTGTTTCAGACCTACGTCCCGCGCAAGCTTGTCGAGCGGCTTATCGCGCTTGGCGGCAACGAAGGGATGCCGTCGGAGACGCGCGAGATCACGGTGATGTTCACCGACATCGCGCGCTTTTCGGAGATCGCGGAGCGCATGGGCGCGGAGGAGACGGCGGCTTTTCTGAACCGCCATTTCCGCCTCCTCGCCGAATGCATCGACGTCGAGCGCGGCACGATCGACAAATATATCGGTGACGCCGTGATGGCGTTCTGGGGCGCGCCGGACCGCATGCCGGATCACGCCGCGCGCGCGGTGCGCGCCGCGCGCCTGATCGCCGAGACCATCACCACCGACAATGCGCGCCGCGCCCTGAAAGGTCTGAAGCCGGTCCGCGTGCGGATCGGCATCGATTCAGGTGCGGCGGTCGTCGGCAATATCGGCGCGCCGGAGCGCGTCAATTATACGATCGTCGGCGAGACGGTGAACCACGCCCAGCGGCTTGAAGCGCTCGGCCGCGAGCTCGATGCGGGCGCCGACGTGACGGTGTTGATGAGTGCGGAGACGGCGCGTCTCGCCGGCCTTGGCGACGGCGAGGCGGAGGATGCCGGCGCGCATCGCCTGGCGGGCGCCTCGCACGACATCGCGGTGCGCCGTCTGATCTGAGCGGGGAGGGTGCGCGGGTACGAAGCGGCTCTATTGCGGCGTGACCGGCTTGAGCGCCGTGGGTGTGGCCGATGCCGGCCCGCTCCACCATCATCAGCTCGCCGATATTCTCCGCCGTGACGTATCCGACGAACTTGCCGCTGCGGTCGACGACGCCGACCGCCGGCACACCGCTTTGCTGCAGCAGCTTCAGCGCGGTTTCGAGCCGCGCCAGGCTCGATACCGTGGGGATGCCGCCGGTCATCGCCTCGATCACCGGCGTCGCCGCGCCGGATTTCGACAGCGCCGCGACCATGGCGTTGCGCGTGAGCACGCCGCGCAGCTTGCCGCCGCCGTCGACCACCGGGAATTCGTGCTGCGTCGTTCTGAGCAGGAGCTCCGCCGCGTCGCCGATCGTCGCCTGCGGCCCGAGCGTCTCGAAGCGGGTGATCATGGCGTCGCCGACGCCGAGATGCCGCGACACGTCCTGGAGCCCGACCATCTGCGCCTCCGCCGTCGCGGCGAGATAGACGAAGATGGCGATGAAGATGAGCAGCGGATCGCCCCATACGAGACCGGCGAAGCCGAAGACGAAGGCGAGTGCCTGGCCGATCCTCGCGGCGATGTTCGTCGCCTGCCGGCGCGGATACCAGATCGCGAGCACGGCGCGGAGCACCCGTCCGCCGTCCATCGGAAAGGCCGGAATGAGATTGAAGAGGACGAGGAAGATGTTCACCGAGGCGAGCCGGACGAGGAAGCCGAGACGCGGATTGTCGAGCCGCTGCAGCGCGGCGAAGTCGAAATGCGAGTTCAAAATGAGGATCAGGACCGCGGCGATGACGACGTTCACCGCCGGCCCGGCGAGCGCGACCAGGATTTCCTGACGCGGGTTCTCCGGCATGCGCTCGAGCCGCGCGAGCCCGCCGATCGGCAGAAGCGTGATGTCCGGCGTGCGGATGCCGTAGCGCCGCGCCGTCAGCGCATGGCCGAACTCGTGCGCGACCACGCAGGCGAAGAGCGCCAGGATGAAGAGGACGCCATTGACCGCCGCCTGCGTCCCGCCTTCCTGGTAATAGGCGATCGCGATCCAGGCGAGGAGCAGAAAGAAGGTGACGTGAACGCGGATCTCGGAGCCGAAAAGCCGGCCGATCGGAAAGGACCAGGACATCGAGAAGCTCCGCGAAAATTGCCAGCCGGCGCAATGCGCTCCGGCCGTCATTTGAATCGATGCATCAGGCGCCGGTCGAGGCGCGCGTGACGGGGTGCGACTTCATCCGATATGGGAATGCGCCCGGGCCCGTTCCAGCTACTGCGCGCCGACCAGCTCGGAGAGGAATGCCGCATAGGCATCGCGATGCTCGCCCGTCTGGTTCGCCATGCCGGACTTGGTCAGGAGCCCGCGGCGCGGCGGGATGTAGCTGCGGATCAGGCGCCGCGGGCGCTCGTGCCAGCCGAGATTGAAGGCGGCGAGTTTCGGAAAGAACTCGAGTTCCGAATAGGGGAGATGGTCGTGCACCCACCAGGCCATCGCCTCCCAGTCGCCGGTCCGCTCGTAATAGGGGATGAGCGCATGGACGACGATTGTCGCCATCGCGCCGGTCTCGCCATTCGCGTCGCGCCGGTCCCAGATATGTGACCCGAAGCTCGCTTCGTTCTTGGCGCAGCTCAGATTGCGCTCGTTGCCGAAGCGGTTGACTTCCGGCGCGCGATAGCCGGATCGGATGGAGACCCGCCCGAATTTTTCGCGCAGCGGCTCGATAAGGTGCGTGCAGAGCGCGCGCCCCGTCTCGATCGCGAGGTCGGGATCGTCGGGGATGTTTTGCAGCCGATGCACGTTGGCGATCTCCGAATAGAGGAAATCGCGCATGAAGAAGTTCTCCGACAGCCGCACGCGGCCGAGCTCTTCCAACCCGCGGACGGATTTCGGCGATCGCATTTTGGCCATGCCTGAGGCTCCGACGCTGCTGAATGCGAGGAAACAACGCCTTGCTTATCCCCGCCACCCGAATCCGCGCTTACATTCTCCCCCGTCTCCGCCCATCGAGGGCGTCCGGCCGGCGTTACCTGGCGGGGCGGGGATGCGGAGCCCGTCGACGCGAAGGAGTAACGCCCTTCGTCCGCCGGGCGCCCAAGCCGTCCAGGCCTGCCGTAATGTGCGAAGTGTCGGCCGCATCGGGTAGAAGCACGGAGACCCGGGGCAGGGACGGAGCAAGCGAAAGACTTCCGCGCGGGGCGCGCCTGATGGGCGCCGGCACGAAATCTTCTTCGCGGTCCTTTGCGACCGCGGCACGAGGTGCCCGTCGGGCGCCCCGCACCCCTCGAAATCCCGGGCCGGATCGGCGGCGGGACGTTTGAGCACGTACTCCATGTCGCGTGAGCCGCATGCGCACCGCGAATAGCCGACGGCTCACCCCCGGTTTGGGGATTTGACCTATTTCCCCGCTGTCTGGCGAAGCGAGATGATGCCGGCCAACACGATCAGCATGATGATCCATGCGGCGAGATTGACGATGACGGACTTCCGCGCGCTCCGGCGTTCGTGCCAAAGGCGCGGCCGGACGCCCTTCGGGCGGCCGCTCAACCCGGGCGCCCGCGCGTCAGAGCCGCATCAGCCCGGTGAACCAGAGCCACGCCACGGTCACGGCGAAGCTCGCAAGCGTCATCGGAACGCCGGAGCGTGCGAAATCCATGAAGCGCAGCTCGACGCCCGCGGCGCTCGCGCGCTCCGCCACGATGATGTTGCAGAGCGACCCGGTCAAAAGCAGGTTGCCGGCGAAGGTGGAAAGCAGCGCCAGCCCCGCGAGCGCCCCTTCCGGCAGGTTCGGCAGCAGCTTCAGCACCAGGATCACCGCCGGAACGTTGCCGATCGTGTTCGAGGCGGCGAGCGCGAGCGGCGTCATGACCGTGAGCCGGTCGGGGAGGAGCCCGTTCGCGGTCAGCCACCGAAGCCCGTCCTGCGCAAGCCCCGTCTCGGCAAAGGCGGCGGTCACGCCGAAGAGGCAGACGAAAAGCAGCAGCAGGTGCCAGTCGACGGCGCCGATCATGTCGCGCGACGACATCCGCTTCGAAAGGAGGAGCATCCCGGCGACGGCAAGCGCGGAAAGCTCGCGCGGCAGCGGGCTCAGGAAAAGCACGACAAGCGCGATGACGGCGGCGAAGGCCTTGAGCATCTGGAATTTCCGCAGCGGGGCGGCGTCCGTGCCGATGCCCGGTGCGCCGGTGCCGCGCTTTGCCACGAAGTCGGATCGCCATGTGAGCACGACCGCCGCATAGACCGCGGCGAGCGCGACGATCGTCGGCGGCAGCGCGAAGGCGACATAGGGCCAGAACGCGATATGGCTCGCCTGGCCGATCAGGATGTTCTGCGGGTTGCCGATCAAGGTCGCCGCCGAGCCGGCATTCGCCGCGCCGGCGAGCGCGATCAGGTAAGGCCGCGCGTCGAGCCCCTGCGCGAGGAGCCCGGCCGCGACGAGCGGCGTCAGCGCCACCACGATCACGTCATTGGTGAGGAGTGCGGAAAGGAGGCCGGTGACCCCGACCACGATCGCCAGCACGATCTTAGGGTTGGCCGCGGCGTAGGTCATGCGCCTCGCGACGAAGCCGTAGAAGCCGGAATATTCGAACTGTGCCGACAGGATCATCAGCGCAAAGAGGAGCGCCAGTGTCGGCGCGTCGATGGCGTTTCCGGCTGCCGCGAGGGAAAGATCGCCGCTCGCGAGGAGCACGATGATCCCGAGGAGCGCGACGCCGGTCCGGTCGATCGCGAGCCCCGGCACGCGCCCGAGCGCCATGCCGAGATAGACGAGGACGAAGACGGCGACGGAAAGCGCGGTCAAGGCTTCCGCTTGTCCCGCATCGCAAGCGTGCGGAGCCGGAGCGCGTTGAGCCGGATGAAGCCCGCCGCGTCCTTCTGGTCATAAGCGCCGCGGTCGTCCTCGAAGGTGACGAGCGCGTCGGAATAAAGCGAATTCGGCGAAGCCCGGCCGATGACGATGACGTTGCCTTTGTAAAGTTTGAGACGGACCGTGCCGGCGACCTTCGCCTGGCTCCTGTCGGCCATCGCCTGGATCATCTCGCGCTCCGGCGCGAACCAGAAGCCGTTATAGACGAGCTCCGCATAGCGCGGCATCAGCTCGTCCTTCAAATGCGCGGCGCCGCGGTCGAGCGTGATCGATTCGATCGCCCGATGCGCGACGGCGAGGATCGTGCCGCCCGGCGTTTCGTAGATGCCGCGCGATTTCATGCCGACGAAGCGGTTCTCGACGAGATCGACGCGTCCGATGCCGTTCGCCCCGCCAAGCTCGTTCAGGCGCGCGAGCAGCGCCGCCGGTGAAAGCGGCTTCCCATCCAAGCGAAATAGGATCGCCCTTCGCAAAGCCGATCTCGATCGTCGTCGCCTTGTCCGGCGCTTCCTCCGGCGAAACCGTGCGCATGAAGACGTAAGGCGGCGGCGCCTCGTTCGGGTCTTCCAGCACCTTCCCCTCGGAGGAGGAGTGGAGGAGGTTCGCGTCGACCGAGAAGGGCGCCTCGCCGCGTTTGTCCTTGGTGACCAGAATCTGGTTCTTTTCCGCGAACTCGATCAGGTCGGTGCGCGACTTGAATTCCCATTCGCGCCATGGCGCGATCACCTTGATGTTCGGGTCGAGCGCGTAGGCGGTCAGCTCGAATCTGACCTGGTCGTTGCCCTTGCCGGTCGCGCCGTGCGCGATCGCATCCGCGCCCGAAGCATGCGCGATCTCGACCAGACGCTTGGCGATCAAGGGCCGCGCGATCGACGTGCCGAGCAGGTAGACGCCCTCGTAAAGCGCATTCATGCGGAACATCGGGAAGACGAAGTCGCGCACGAACTCTTCACGCAGATCCTCGATGTGGATTTCCTTGATGCCGAGCAACTCGGCCTTTTTGCGCGCCGGCTCGAGCTCCTCGCCCTGGCCGAGATCGGCGGTAAAAGTCACCACCTCGCAGCCATAGGTCGTCTGCAGCCATTTCAGGATGATCGAGGTGTCGAGCCCGCCCGAATAAGCGAGCACGACCTTCTTGATGTCACGGGTCATGGATTGAGTCCCGCTGGGAAAAGCGGGCGCACTATAGGGACGGCGAGGGCTGGTGCAAGGCGAGGCGGCCCCTAACGGGCGCCGCGCCCGGTAACCCTCCCCTTTCGGGAGGGTCGAAAGCGGCGAAGCCGCTTTCGGGGAGGGGCGCGCGGCCGTCTGAGACGCGCCGCCTTCAAAGACCCGGCGCGATCGCCTTCTTCATGACCAGATGGTCGAGCCCCTCCACGACCTTCTCGCCGACCGGCCGAAAGCCTTCGCGAGCGTAGAAGGCCATCGCCTTGGCATTCTCCGCCGCGACCTCAAGAAGCATGGTTTTGCAATCGGGGTGGCGTTCAGCGGCGGCTTCAAGCAGGCGTCGCCCAATTCCGTGCCGCTGGCTCCCTGGGCGGACATAGAGGCGGGCGAGAAGAAGGGTCGGAGGATCTTGGCCGTTGGCGACCGCGTGGCCGACGATCGCGCCGCCTTCTTCCGCGACGAGGAAAGAAGTTGCCGGCAGGTCGCGTTGTTTGCGAAGCGCTTCGACCGTGTGCCATGCGCTGGTGATCTCGACGACGCGCGCGGGCCCAAGCAGCGTGTCATAGGTGTCGTGCCAGGTCTCGACCAGGAGCGCGCTGACCGCCGCAAGGTCCGCGTCCTCTGCCGGTCGGATTTTGACGCCGCGCCCGCTCATCGTGCCGATGCTTCTTCGCCCGGCTGCCTTAGGCTCGTTGTCGTCCTGGTCCAAGCAAGATTTCAGGTGGCGTGGATGAAGGCGAAACGGCATGGTCGGGCTGGAACCCGCCGCATGAATTTCCTTCCGACCCTTCCCGTCTTCGCCGCCTATCTCGCCGCCGTGCTGGTGATCACCTTCACGCCCGGCCCCGACATGACGCTCTTTCTCGGCAAGGCGGTCCGGCAGGGGCGGGGGGCGGGCATGGCGGCGATGCTCGGTGCCTCGACCGGCATCCTGATCCACACGACGCTCGTCGCCCTTGGCCTTTCGGCGCTTCTTGCCGCGAGCGTCACCGCCTTCTCGATTCTGAAGGTCGCCGGCGCGCTTTACCTCTTTTGGCTGGCTGTCCAGACGATCCGCCACGGCTCGGCGCTGAACCTCGATACGTCGAACAGGCCGCGCCCGGCCGAACCGCTCTACCGCTCCTGGCTGACCGGTCTCGGGGTGAACCTGATGAACCCCAAAATCATCATGTTCATGGTGACCTTCCTGCCGCAATTCGTGGCGGCCGGCGACCCGCATGCGGCGCAAAAGCTCGTCTTCCTCGGCATCGTGCTCGTCGTCGTCGCGTTGCCGTTCTCGATCGCGATGATCCTCTTCGCCTCGCGCCTCGCGCTTCTCCTGAAGAAATCCCCGCGCGTGATGCGGGTGATAGACTGGCTCTTCGCCGGCATCTTCGGTGCCTTCGCCGTGCGGCTTCTGACGGTCCGGCACTAAGGCGGGCGCGCCGCCTCACGCTCCGGGGATATCGGCGCGCCCTTGGGCACAGTTCATGGGGGCCGGATTCCGATTATGGCGGGACAGAAGGTTTTCCATTTTCACCGTCAGGATGGAGGCGAGAAGCGCGAATGTAACTCCGTTGCCGAGCCAGATTGCGGGAGCGTCCCGCCATACGCCGTAAAATATCCAGATGCCGGTGCCGCCCTCGAGCATAAAGAGCGTGATCAGGCTGAAATCCTTCGCGCTGCGGGTGCGCCAAGTCTTTATGACCTGCGGCAGGAACGCGAGAGTTGCGAGG
The DNA here is from genome assembly GCA_963750115.1 of uncultured Alphaproteobacteria bacterium. Classification (GTDB taxonomy): domain Bacteria; phylum Pseudomonadota; class Alphaproteobacteria; order Rhizobiales; family Afifellaceae; genus DASWJZ01. Next base: position 524,980 of record CAVVPM010000003.1, read on the forward strand.
GTGCTGGCGACAAGCCCGACATATTCAATCCGATCCATGGCAAGCCTTCCGCGCCGCAGGCACTCATGGCCGCGCACGCTCACGGAACGCGCCCTTCCGAACCGGGAGATAGCAGTTTACTATGGATATGGGGAGTACGTACAAAGAGAGCATGTAGTATCATGAATGATAGTGCACCCCGGCGGTCAAGGCAGCGGAAGGCCGGTCGGTACTGGCTGCGCAGTCGAAGCGACCCTCTCGGTGATCGGCGGCGTCTGGAAGCCGGTCCTGGTTTTTCATTTGATGGACGGCAAGTTGCGCTTCAACGCCCTATGTCGCGTCGTGCCAAGGGCCACGCCGAGAATGATCACCTTGCAGCTGCGCGAGCTTGAAGCGGATGGGATCGTGAAGAGAACCGTGTTCCCTGAAGTTCCCCCGAAGGTGGAATACGAGCTGACGGAACTCGGCCAGTCACTCGCGCCCGTGCTGCTGAGCATGCGCGATTGGGGTGAGCGGCTCAAATCGTCAGAAGCGGCGACCTGATTTCAAGGCGACCTGATTTCAACTCGCTACCCGTTTTCTTCCTCCGCTTGACTCCTCCCCGGACTGTGGCATGTTAAGAACAAAAGCGGAACAAAATTCATTCCAGGACCGCCATGGCCATGAACGCCGCGGCGCGGGCGGAGCTTTGCCGCCTGCGCCGGGATATCGCCGCGATCGAAGGTCGCCTCGCCGAGGACGACCGGCTGGCGCTCGGCCCCGCGGCCGCTGATCCCGCCGACCGCGCGCTCTCCGCTGCGAAGGACGGGCCGGCGGGCGAGGGGAGGCCGCGCCTTCTCCTCGGTATCCCCGCGCTCGACGCCATGATCGGCGGTGGGCTGCCGCTTGCCGCGCTCCACGAAATCCGCGCGAGCGAGAGCCGCGACGGCGGGGCGGCGGCCGGCTTCGTGCTGGCGCTTGCCGCCCGCCTTGCCGCTTACCGCAGCATGGGCCGCGCCCCGCCCAGGACGCTGTGGATCAGCGAGGCCGATGCGCGCCGCGAGACGGGCGGGCTCTATGCGCCGGGGCTCACCGCACTCGGCCTCGACCCGGCCCTGGTCGTGGAGGTCGCCGTCAAGACCGAGGCGGAGGCGCTTTGGGCCTTCGAGGCGGCGCTTTCCTCGCGCGCCCTCGATGTGGCGATCTGCGAGCTGAGAGCGGCCTCGCTCGATCTCTCGGCGACGCGCCGCTGCGCGCTTCGCGCCCGCTCAAATGGCGTGACCGGATTTCTTTTGCGCTTGGGGAATGTCGAGGCCGAGCCGAGCGCGGCGATGCTGCGCCTCGCCGTGTCGCCGGCGCCGGCCGGCGATATCGGCGGCTTCGCCGAAGGCGTCGGCCGCATGGCCTGGCGCCTCGATCTCGAAAAGAACCGCCTGGGGCCGACCGGTGCCTTCACGCTGGAGTGGGATGCGTATGAGCGAAGCTTTTTCGAGCGGCGGGAGTCCCGCGCGGATCCTGAGCCTCTATCTGCCGCGCCTCTCGACCGACCGCCTGATCCGTCAGGAGCGCAAACGCAGGACCTCCGACGCGCCTGATCGGCCGCCGCTCGCAATCGTCGCGAAGGTCAAGAACGCGCTCCGCGTCGTCGCCGTCGATGCAGGGGCCGAGCGGCGCGGCATCCGCTTGGGCTTGAGCCTCGCCGATGCGAAGGGCGCGGTTCCCGATCTTGACGTGGCGGAGGACGACCCGGCGGCCGACCGGGCGCTGCTCGAAAAGCTCGCCGACTGGGCGGCCCGCTATACGCCGCTTGTCGCGCTCGATCCGCCGAACGGCCTTTTCCTCGATATTTCCGGCTGCGCCCATCTCTTCGCCAAAGGTAGCGAAAACGGGGAGGAAGCGCTCCTTGCCGACGGCCTCGACCGGCTCCGCCGCCAGGGTTTTGTCGCGTGCGGCGCCGTTGCCTCTACGGCCGGCGCTGCCTGGGCGCTGTCCCATTACGCCGCCGGCGGCGTGATCGCGGCAGGGGAAGAGGCGGATGCGATCGCCGCTCTCCCCGTCGCGGCGCTGAGAATCGAGGCGGCGGCGGTGGCGCTTCTCGATCGCCTCGGGCTGAAGCGGGTCGGGCAATTGATCGGCCAGCCGCGGGCCCCGCTTGCCGCCCGCTTCGGGCCCGTTCTCGTCGCCCGCCTCGACCAGGCTCTCGGGACTTTGGACGAGGTGCTGTCGCCGCGCCGGCCGGCGCCGCAGCTTGTCGCCGAACGGCGCTTCGCCGAGCCGGTCGTCGACGAAGCCTCGCTTTTGCAGTCGGTCGCCTCGCTCGCCGCGACGCTCTCCCCGGCGCTTGAGCGCCACGGGCTTGGCGCCCGCCACCTCGAGGTTGCCTTCTTCCGCACCGACGGGGCGGTCTCCCGCGCCTCGGTCGGCACCGCGGCGCCGGTCAGAAAGGCCGCGGACGTGACGACGCTTTTTGCCGAGCGGCTCGTGGGCCTCGCCTCCGAATGGGCCTCTGAATGGGAGGGGGGCTTCGGCTTCGACATGGTGCGCCTTGCCGTCCTTAGCGCCGAGCCGCTTGACGCGGCGCAGATCGACCTTGCCGGCGAGGCGGTGGAAAAGGCCGGCCTCGCGCATCTTTACGATCGCCTCGGCGCGCGCCTCGGACCGGCCCGCATCACAAGCTTCGAGCCCCTCGACACGCATATTCCCGAGCGCGCCGTCGTCGCCCGGCCGCTCGCCGCCTCCCGCCGGCGCGCGTAACCTCGCCCGTGAGGGGAGGTCGAAGCTTGCGCAGCGGAGCGGAGCAAGCTTCGGGAGGCGGGACTGTTCAAGCGCCGCTCCCCCCTCTCGAAATTTCTCTCGCCTCTGGCTCGACAAATTTCGACCTCCCCTCAAGGGGGAGGTTAGAGGCTGCGCACTCTCTCGCTGAAGCGGTGTCGGTCTGGCCTCTGCCGGACGAAAGCGTGGAAATTCCGCCCGACCGCCCGCTCAGGCTCTTCGCGCGCCCCGAGCCGGTCGAGGTGCTCGCCGAGGTGCCGGAAGGGCCGCCGCTCCGCTTTCGCTGGCGGCGCGCCGTGCATGACGTGGCGCGCGCGGAGGGGCCGGAGCGGATCGCGCCCGAATGGTGGCGGGCGGAGGATAGCGGCCGCCTGACCCGTGACTATTTCCGCGTGGAGGATTTGGATGGCCGCCGCTTCTGGCTCTTCCGCGAAGGCCTCTACGGTCGCGAGACGACGAGCCCGCTCTGGTATGTGCACGGCCTGTTCGGGTGAGCACGGTCCCGAAAGCGGGTCCTCAAGCCGCGAGCGGGTAGGCCTCCTCCATGATGTAGGGGCCGCCGCCCTTCGAGGCGCGTGAGGAGAGGAGCACGAAGCGGCCGACCGGGAAGGCCGGCGTGCGGAAGTCGCCGCGCAGTGCAAGATAGGTCGCCGCATCGAATTCCGCCGCGCTCCTGATTTCGCGCAAGCGTCACGTGCGGACGAAATTTCCGCCGCTCCGGCTCGAGCCCGAGCCGCTGGATGATTTGCTCCTGTTCGGCCTGCAGCTCTTTCAGCGCCGCCGAGATTTTCACGCAGGCGACGATCGAGTGGGGTTTCCTGCCGCCGAGCGCATCGAGCCCGGAAAGGGCAAGCTCGAAGCCCGGCCGGTCGACTTCTGAGGAGCGCGCGCCCGACCTCGTCCGCCGTCCGCGGGTCGATGTCGCCGATGAAGCGCAAGGTGATGTGATAGTTTTCCGGATCGACCCAGCGCGCGCCGGGGAGCCCCCCGCGCAGAAGCGAAAGCTGGAACGCGATCGGGGCCGGAATTTCCAGGGCGGTGAACAAGCGCGGCATCCCGGCCTCTCGAATTACACTCCGACGATGCAGGGAATATTAGCGGCTCAATCGCCCGCTTGAAGGCCCAAGGAGAGAAGGTCGAAGCAACCGGCCGGGAAGGCCGCGCTCCCGGGCCTCGACAAGGCGGACACGACGAAAAAGGCCGGCCCCGATGGGCCGGCCTAGGGTTGTTGAACCTCTGGGGGATTGAACCATACTACTACCCGGCCGGAGAGGCTTTGGGGGCTGGGGGCTGGATTTCCGCCGCCTTCCATTGCCGGGCATGAGGCAACGATTGCAAGATCGTAAGGTAGGATGGCACGCGGAAGGCTGAATTGCGGCATCATTGTGGAATTGAAAGAGGCGCCGGAAATCCCCGGGCGGCGTGATTATGAAGGATTTATTGTCGGCAAGCCGTTCCTTTCGCGCTATCCTCCGTCGAATGCGAAAGGGAGGCGCGCGTTGAGCGAGAGTGAAGATTGGTCTTCCGGCGGGCGGCGGATCGCCCCGAATGTCCGTCCGTCCGCCCCGCGTCAGGTGTCGTTCGATAGAGCCGAGCTTGACGCTATTCTAAGTGTCTATGGGCGCAAGGTGTCCGAAGGCGAGTGGCGCGACTATGCGATCGACAGCCTTGAGGATCGCGCCGTTTTCTCCATTTTCCGCCGTGCCAGCGAGATGCCGATGTATCGGGTCGAGAAGGTGCCGGCGCTGGCGCGCAAGCAGGGCGCCTACCGGATCGTCGCCGCCACCGGCCTCATCCTGAAACGCGGCCAGGAGCTTGCCGGCGTGCTGAAAGTCCTCGAAAAGCCGAAGCTCGCCCTCGTCTGACGGCCGTCAGCCAACGTAGAAGAGCTTGAGGATGACAAGCACGGCGACGGCTGCGAGCATGCCGAAATAGAGCAGCCTCGCGCCGAAGAGCTTGAGCCTCGCGCGGCGGCGGGACACCGCCTTCCTGAGCCCCTTGTCGACCAGAACCTTCAGGAGCGCCGCCCGCTGCGCGTAAGGACCCGTTCCGGCGCTGACAGCAAAGGTCTGCCAATCCTTTTTGAAGTAGAAGAAGCGCACATCGCCGAGCGCCCGCGGCAGCGGCGTCGGCAGAAGCGTCGCGGCGCCGGCGATGAAGCGGCCCCACTCGGCCTCGGCCTCGGCCGGTCTGAGGCCCATGATGTGGGGGTGCGCCCAAAGGATGAGGCGCTCGGGCGGAAGCTGCTCGACGAGATGGGAAAGCTCCCACTTCAGCCCCTCCGTCGTCCCGGTGACCCAAAGCGCGAGCTGCGCGACGCGGACGATATCCGCGACCTTCGCCTGCCAGTGTTGGTGATCGACATAGAAGCGCGCCGCCCCGAGCTGCGGAAACTCTTCGCCCGGCCGGCCGATCGCGATCACCGGCCCGCTTCGTCGCAGAACTTCGACGACCTCCTGCTCCCCTCCGGCGTGTGCGTCGATCGCGAACGAGCGGAGATAGAGAATCGGCCGCCGCCCGCCGCTTCGTCGCAGCTCGTCCTCGGCGCTTCGCGCCTGCATGCTCGCCTGCACGGTGCGCAAGACGGCGCCGCGGTAGCGCTCCCCGCCAATTCTCTCAAGCCACCGCTTCAGGCCGCCATAGGCGGCGAAGAAGACGACCACCGTCACCACGATGGCGGCCGTCACGAAGCCGTTCGGAGCCCCCGCCGCCCAAAGTGGCAGGGCGATCGCCTCGGCAATGACGAAGAGCACCAGGATGACCATGGCGGGCACGACCCGCGCGAGGAAGCCGCGGCTGAAGCGGTCGCGCATCGGGCGCACGCCTTCGCCCTGCAACGACGCAAGGAGCCATTTCCGCCAGGTCTTTTCGCCGGGCTCGGCCGGAGGGTGCCAGACCGGCACGCGCGGCAGCGGAATGAGAAGGAAGATGAAGGCGACCGTGTAGATCGCGAGCCGAGGCAAATAGTCGAAGAAGGCCGCGTTGACGAGTGACCCGTGGAAGAATTCGGGTCCGAAAATCGTTCCCTTCAGCGCCTCGAAGAGCGCGAGCGCCAGACAATAGCCGGTGAGAAGCGTGCGCGCACGTTGACGCGCAAGCGCGATGCCGAGGACGATCTGCGCGCAATCGATGACGGCGACGACGGCAAACCGGTAGAAATCCGCAAAGGTCAGGAAACCGGCGCGATGCGCGATCGGAGCGCTGATCCCGACAAGGTCGAAGAGGCCGTCGCCGACGAGCGCCGCGGCGACTGCAAGACGGGCCGCGACGTAGGCGTAGGCTCTGAGGGCGCTCCAGCGGGAGTGGGGCATCGCCGCGCCGACCGTGCTACGTCTGTGGCAGCGTCGAATTCCCCGGTCCGAGCGGGCGCTGCATGAGGACGGTGTCGAGCCATTTGCCGTGCTTGAAGCCGGAGCCCTGGATCACGCCGATCTCGCGGAAGCCGAGCGACCTGTGCAAGCCGACCGACGGGGCATGGTCGGTCCCGCCGATCACCGCGATCATCTGGCGGTAGCCCTTCCCCTCGCAGATGCGGATCAGCTCGCTGAGCAAAGCCCGGCCGATGCCGGAGCGCTGCGCTTGAGGCGCGATGTAGATGCTGTCCTCGACGGTATAGCGATAGCCCGGGCGCGCATGGTAGGCGCCGGCATAGGCGTAGCCGAGAACCGCCTCGCCCTGCACCGCCACGAGGTGCGGATAGCCCCGGCCGGCGATTGCGCGCCAACGCTCCGTCATCTGCTCGACGCTCGGCGGCTCAAGCTCGTAGGACGCCGTCGCGGTCAGCACCGACTCGGCGTAGATCGCGGCTATCTTCGGAAGGTCGTGTTCCGAGGTCGGGCGGAGCAGGAAGTCGGCGGGCATCGCTGGCAGCTTATTTCGCCGCCGCTTCGGCGTCGAGCCGGCCGGCGCAAATGAAAAGCGCGGCGCCGAGGCGCCGCGCTCAAACTTCGCTGCCGGGCCGCCGTCAGTTGCGGCTGTTGCCCATGAACTGCAGCAGGAACATGAACAGGTTGATGAAGTCGAGATAAAGCTGCAGCGCTCCGATGACGGAGGCGCGGCCGGCTGCGACCTGATCGCCCGACACGTAGCTGTAGGTGTTCTTCAGCCGCTGCGTGTCATAGGCGGTGAGCGCGGCGAAGATCAGCACCCCGATCGCCGAGATGGCGAACTGGACCGCCGGTGAGTGCAGGAAAATGTTCACCAGCATCGCGATCACGAGGCCGATGACGCCCATGAACAGGAACGACCGCATGCCCGACATGTCGCGCTTCGTGGTGTAGCCGTAGAGGCTCAGCGCGCCGAACGAGGCCGCGGTGATGAAGAACGTGCGGGCGATGCTCGTCCCGGTGAAGACCAGGAAGATCGACGACATCGAGAGCCCCATCACCGCCGCGAAAGCGAGGAAGACCAGCCGCGCCGTCGCAGGCTGCATGCGGTTCACCGTCGCCGAGAGGCCGAACACGAAGGCGAGAGGCGCCAGCATGATGACCCACTTCAACGGTCCCGCATAAAGCGTCTGCGCGACGGTCGGGTTGGCCAGTACCCATTGGAACACGCCGAACGCGACGACGCCCGTCACCGCCAGGCCCATCGCCATGTTGTTGTAGATGCCGAGCATGAAGGCGCGCAGCCCCTGGTCGATCGTGTCGACCCGGGCGCCGGCTCCGCCGCGGACGGCCGTCTGATAGCGACGGTCGAAATCAGCCATCGGAAATCCTCCGTAGAGACATGCCCCGGTCGAGCCGGAGCGCTCACGCGGGAATATGGCGATCTTGGCCGCCCGACACAAGCCTGGGCGGCCGAAAAGCGCCGATCTTACGGGATTTTAATGCCCATTTCGTCAAAGGTTCTTGAGCAGCGGCGCGGGCTTCACCGAGAGGATGCGCCAGGTTCCGGCGAGCCCGAGCCCGAGCGTGATCGCGAGCGCCGTCGCCGCGGCCGTCGCCGCGACCTGCGGATAGACGGTGAATTGAAGCTCCATGATCCGCGTGACGACGTACCAGGCCGCCGCCGTCCCGGCGGCGACCGCGAAGAGCGCGGTCGCGATGCCGAGAATGCCGTATTCGAGCGAGAACGCCGAGAGAAGCACCGGCCGTGTCGCGCCGAGCGTTTTCAGGATGACGGCGTCCTGTCGTCGCTGGCGATGTCCGGCCGCAAGCGCCCCGCCGAGCACCAGCATCGATACGACGAGCGCGAGCGACGCCGCCACGCGCACGGCAAGAGTGAGATCGGAGATGACGGCGTTGATCGATTGGATCGCGTCGCGGACGCTGATCGAGGTGACGTCCGGATAGGCCGGCGTGACCGCGGCAAGGACGGCGCGCTCGGCGGCGCGGCCGTCGCCGGGTGGAAGCTTTAGCGTGAGCACGTCCGTGTGCGGCGCGCCAGCTGAGCGTGTTCGGCGAGAAGACGAGCACGAAATTGATGGAAAGCGAATCCCAGTCGAGCTGGCGCAGATTGGCGATACGCGCCGTGACGTCGCGGCCGAGCACGTTCACCGTGATCGTGTCGCCGATCGCAAGGCCGAGGTCCTGGGCGATCTCGCGGTCGAGCGAAACGAGCGGCTCGCCGTCATAGCCGGCCGGCCACCATTTTCCGGCGACGAGGGTCGAGTTCGCCGGGACGCTGTCGGCATAGGTCAGGCCGCGATCGCCGCGCAGCGCCCAGGTTTTCGCCTTGCGGCCGGTGAGCGCGATCACCGGCGTTCCGTTGACCGCCGCGATGCGGCCGCGCAGCATCGGCGCCGTCTCCACCTTGCCGCCCGGCACCGTCTTGTCGAGGAGGCTGACAAAGGCGTCGCGCTCGCTGTCCTGCACGTCGATGAAGAAGAAATCGGGCGCCTTCGCGGTGACCGCGCCCGCGAGCTGGTCGCGAAGGTTGGTGTCGATCAAGGCGAGGCTGACGAGAAGCGTCAGCCCGAGCCCGAGCGAGAGCACCACGCTCGGCGTGAGCGCCCCCGGCCTGTGCACGTTCCTGACGGCAAGTCGGAGCGCCGTGCCGCGCACGGAGCCGAAGCGCCGCGCGGCAGCCATGATGGCGCTCGCGACCACCCGGAGCACGATGAAGGAGCCGATCACGGAGCCGATATAGAAGAGCGAGAGCTGGCGATCGCCGGCAAGCCGCACCGCGAGTCCTGCGAGCGCGAGAAGCGCGACCGCCTGCGCGGCGCGGTAGCGGAGCGGCGGCTTCTGCGGCGCGTGCACGGCGCGGTCCGCAAAGAGGCTTGCGGCCGGAAGCTGCTCCGCCCTGCCGAGCGGCCCGAGCGAGAAGCCGAGCGTGACGAGGAGCCCGTAGACGACCGCGAAGCCGAGCTCGAGCGGATAGACCCTGACCGCAGAGACCGGGACAAGCTGGGCGAGCGCCGCCTTGGCGGCGAAGGGGATGAGCGCGCCGACCACGAGGCCGATCGCGATCCCGAGCAAGGCCAGCATCAGGATCTGGATCAGATAGACCTGGAAGATCACGGCGTTCCGCGCGCCGAGGCATTTCAGCGTCGCGATCGCCGGCCGCTTCAGGTCGACGAAGCTTGAGACGGCGTTCGCGACACCGACGCCGCCGACGATGAGCGCGGTCAGCCCGACAAGCGTCAGGAATTGCGAGAAGCGTTCGATGTTGCGCTTCAGGCCCGGAGCGGCGTCGTCGCGCGAGCGGACGCTCCAGCCGGCCTCGGGAAAGAGCCGGTCGGCCTCCGCGCGAAGCGCGCCGATTCTGTCGAGGCCGTTCGCCTGGTCCGGCATGCGGATGCGATAGGTCCAGGTGACGAGGCTTCCGGGGCGAAGCAGCCCGCTTGCCTTGAGCGCGTCGATCGAAACGAGAAAGCGCGGCCCGAATCCGACGCCGCTTGAGAGCCGGTCGGGTTCAAAACCGATCACGCCGCGGACTTGCAGCGTCTCGTCGCCGAGCCTGACGCGATCGCCTGTGTGGACGCCAAGCCGGTCGAGGAATTCCGGTGCAACCAGTGCGCCGAAAACGCCATCCTTCGCCGCCATCAGCCGCTCGCCGTGCGGCGAGCCGTCCGCAAGCTTCAAGACGCCGCCATGCGGGTAGGAGGGATCGACCGCCTTCAACTCGACCAGCGCCGCCTTGTCGCTGTCGGACTGCCGCACCATGGCGCGCATCGAGGCGACAGTCCCGACCCGCCCCTTCGATTGAAAGAAGCGCATCTCGTCGGGGCTGGCCTCGCGGTGGATGAGCGAGAAGGCGATGTCGCCGCCGAGGATCACGCGCCCTTCCGACGAAATGCCCTCGGTCAAAGCGCGCGAGACGGAGTTGACGCCGGCGATCGCCGCGACGCCGAGCGCGATGCAGGCGACGAAGACACGGAAGCCGGAGAGCCCGCCGCGAAGCTCGCGCAGCGCGAGGCGGAAGGAAAGCCTGAGGTCCGGCGACGTTCATGAGAGGAGGGCGGTCTTGCGGAGCGGCGGCGTATCGGCCTCGATCCGTCCCGCCGCGATCCTGACGGTGCGGTCGCAACGCGCGGCAAGGCCGGCATCGTGCGTGACGAGGACGAGCGTCGTGTCGCGCTCGCCGACGGCGGCGAAGAGGAGGTCGGCGATCTCCGCGCCGGTCGCCGCGTCAAGGTTCCCCGTCGGCTCGTCGGCGATCAGGATCGCCGGCTCGATGGCGAGCGCGCGGGCGATCGCGACGCGCTGCTGCTCGCCGCCGGAAAGCTGCGCCGGATAGTGCGCAAGCCGCTCGCTCAAGCCCACCTGATCGAGGACGGCGCGGGCGCGCGAAAAAGCGTCGTCGCGGCCGGCGAGCTCAAGCGGCACGGCGACGTTTTCGAGCGCCGTCATCGTCTGCATCAGATGGAAGGCCTGGAACACGAAGCCGATCGCGTTGCCGCGGAAGCGGGCGAGGCGGTCCTCGTCGAGTCCGGCATAATCCTGCCCGGCGACCATGACGCGCCCGGCATCGATTCGCTCGAGCCCGGCGATGACCATGAGGAGCGTCGATTTTCCGGATCCCGACGGGCCGACAAGGCCGATGCTCTCGCCGCGACCGACCGCGAAATCCACGCCGCGCAAAACGTGCACGCGCGCCGGGCCGGTTCCAAGTGTCAGGTCGACATTGTCGAGAAGGATGACGGGGTCGAGAAGGATGACGGGTTCGCCCACGGCGGCTCCCTATATGAAACCTGGAATTCGGCATATGGGGTGCGGATGAACAAGTCGAAAACGCGGCTCGTCGCCTGCCTCGCCGCTTTTGTCGCGACGCTCCTTCTCCTCGCGGCGCCGGCGCTCGCCAAGCCCGTCGCGATCGTTGCGCTCGGCGACAGCCTGACGGCCGGCCTCGGGCTCCTGCCGGGCAAATCCTTTCCCGAGCAGCTCGAAGCGGCGCTGAAAGCCGAAGGTCGCGACGTGACGGTCGCCAATGCCGGCGTCTCCGGCGACACCGCGACGGACGGGCTTGCGCGCCTCGACTGGTCGGTGCCTGCGACGGCCGGCATCGTCATCGTCGAGCTCGGCGCCAACGACGCGCTTCGCGGCATCGATCCGGCGGTGACGAAGAAGGCGCTCTCCGAGATCGTCGCCAGGCTCAAGGGGCGCGGGCAGAGGGTGCTCCTCGCCGGCATGCTTGCGCCGCGCAATCTCGACGACACCTACGCGAAGAAGTTCGACGCCATCTATCCGGCGCTTGCCGGCGAGTACGGCGTCGCGCTTTATCCGTTCTTCCTCGCCGGCGTCGCGACCGACCCGGCGCTGAACCAGGCCGACGGCATGCATCCGACCGCCGCCGGCGTGAAGAAGATCGTCAGCGCGATGTTGCCGGATGTGGAGAAGCTCGTGGCCGCCGTTGCCGATTGAGCTGGCCGGTTGATCGTTACCAGCCACCGAGCCAGGCGGCGCCGATGATCGCGCCGGGGCCCTTCGGGTGGTCTTCCTGCACGATGATGGCGCAGCCGTTGACGCCGTTCGGCATGATCTCATGCGCCGGCAGCGTAATCTTCACCGCCTCGCCGTCCCACATGCCGATCGGCCGCATGGTGCGCACCACGTTGTAATAGTCGATGGTCGAGCCGGCATTCTCGCCGCGGTTGATCGCGACCTTCGCCTCCGAGGTGAGGAGAACGAGCCGGATCGTTGCCGGCGTCGCCGGCGAATTCGGCAGCGCGCCGACCTCGATATCGATCGTGTCGTCGGCGCCGTGCTGCATCGTCACCGGCACCGGCAGGCTCGAACGCGCGATCGCGGCGTCGACCGACCGGCGGTCGCTGCCGACGAAATCCTCGCTGCCGTCGACGACGATCTGCGGGGTGTAGACGCGGCGGCTTCCGTGCACCGCGGCGTATTCGCGCTGCCGCGCCGTATGCGCCGGGTCGCCAAGCGTGTCGTGCCAGCCGAGATAGTCCCAGTAGTCGACATGGAGCGACAGCGCCACCACGTCGCCGCGCTTGGCAAGCTCGGAAAAATAGGCGTCGGCGGCGACGCAGGACGAGCAGCCCTGACTGGTGAAAAGCTCGACGACCGCCTGCGGCGTCTTCGACGCGGAAGCGACCTCGGCCGCCGTACCGGCCGACGCGAAGGCGCAAGCGGCGAGGGCTCCGAACAGTGCGGAGGCGGTGTTCATGCGGCCCAGCTACGATCCAGCCCTCGTCACTGGCCAGTCACAATGGATTGACACACACGTATTTGAAGACCGGCGACGACGCGTCATCGTCGGCAATTGCCGGCGATTCGTCAAACGTCCTTTTGTCTCACGCCGCTTCTTTCACGAGGTTCCTGAGGACGTATTGCAGGATGCCGCCGTTCTTGAAGTATTCAAGCTCGTCGAGCGTATCGATCCTGACCAGCGCCGGCACGTCGGCCTTGTGGCGGTCGGCATAGGTGATCGCGATGCTGACGGTCTGCCGCGGCTTCAGGTCGGCGATGCCGTGGATGGTTACCGTTTCGTCGCCTTTCAGCGACAGGCTCTGCCAGCTCGTACCCTCTTCGAATACCAGCGGTAGAACGCCCATGCCGACGAGGTTCGACCGGTGGATGCGCTCGAACGACTGCGCGATGACGGCGCGCACCCCGAGAAGCCGCGTGCCCTTCGCCGCCCAGTCGCGCGACGAGCCGGTGCCGTATTCCTTGCCGGCGAAGATGACGAGCGGGACCTTCTCCGCCTGGTAGCGCATAGCCGCGTCGTAGATCGACATCTCTTCGCCGGAAGGATGGTGGATGGTGACCCCGCCTTCGACGCCGCGCACCATCTGGTTCTTGATGCGGATGTTGGCAAAGGTGCCGCGCATCATCACTTCGTGGTTGCCGCGGCGCGAGCCGTAGGAGTTGAACTCCGCCGGCCGCACCTGATGCGACAGAAGATATTCGCCGGCCGGCCCGTCGCGCTTGATCGATCCGGCGGGCGAGATGTGGTCGGTGGTGATGGAATCGCCGAAGAGGCCGAGGATGCGCGCGTCGACGACATCGGTCAGCGGCTCCGGCGCCGGCTTCATGTCGGTGAAGTAGGGCGGGTTCTGCACGTAGGTCGAGCCGTCGACCCATTTGTAGGTGAGCCCGCCCTCGACGTGGATTTCGCGCCAATGCTCGTCGCCGCGGAAGACGTCGCCGTAGCGCGCGCGGAACATCGCTTCCGAAATCACCTGCCGGACGATGGCGGAGATTTCCGCCGAGGTCGGCCACAGGTCTTTCAAATAGACCGGGTTGCCGTCGCGGTCCTCGCCGAGCGGCTCGGTCGTGATGTCGACTGTGAGCGAGCCGGCGAGCGCATAGGCAACGACGAGCGGCGGCGAGGCGAGGTAGTTCGCGCGCACGTCGGGATTGACGCGGCCCTCGAAGTTGCGGTTCCCCGAAAGCACCGAGCAGGCGACGATGTCGTTCTCGTTGATCGCCTCGGAGATCGGCTCCGGCAGCGGCCCGGAATTGCCGATGCAGGTCGTGCAGCCATAGCCGACGAGGTTGAAGCCGAGCGCGTCGAGATGCTCCTGCAGTCCCGACTTGGCGAGATATTCCGTCACCACCTGCGAGCCCGGCGCGAGCGACGTCTTCACCCAGGGCTTCGGCTTCAGCCCCTTTTCGTGCGCTTTCTTGGCGACGAGCCCGGCGCCGATCAAGACGCTCGGGTTGGAGGTGTTGGTGCAGGACGTGATCGCCGCGATGACCACGTGCCCGTCGGCGATCTCGTAATCCGCGCCGGCGACCTTGGCGGTCTTCGCTTGGCCGCCGCGGATTTCGGCAAGCGCCTTGTCGAACTGCCGCGCCGCGTCGGAAAGCGCGACGCGATCCTGCGGCCGCTTCGGGCCGGCGAGCGACGGCACCACAGCCGCAAGGTTCAGTTCGAGCGTGTCGGTGAAGGCGGGCTCGGGCGAGGCATCGTCGCGCCACATCCCCTGCGCCTTGGCATAGGCTTCGACGAGCGCCACGCGCTCCGGGTCGCGACCGGTCTGGCGGAGATAGGTGATCGTATCGCGCTCGATCGGGAAGAGGCCGCAGGTCGCGCCGTATTCGGGCGCCATGTTGCCGATCGTCGCCCGGTCCTCCACCGTGAGGTTGGAAAGGCCCGGCCCGTAGAATTCGACGAACTTCCCGACCACGCCTTTCTTCCGGAGCATCTGCGTGACGGTCAGCACCAGGTCAGTCGCCGTCGTCCCCTCCGGCAATTTGCCGTCGAGGCGGAAGCCGATCACTTCCGGGATCAGCATCGAGATCGGCTGGCCGAGCATCGCCGCCTCCGCCTCGATGCCGCCGACGCCCCAGCCGAGGACCGAAAGCCCGTTCACCATCGTGGTGTGGGAATCGGTGCCGACGAGCGTATCGGGAAAGGCGTAGGTGACCTTCTGTCCGGCTTCGCGCTCCTCGCGCGTCCACACCGTCTGCGCCAGATATTCGAGGTTCACTTGGTGGCAGATGCCGGTGCCGGGCGGCACCACGCGGAAATTCTCGAATGCCTCCTGGCCCCAGCGCAGGAACGTGTAGCGCTCGCCGTTGCGGTGATATTCCATGTCGACGTTCTTTGCGAAGGCGTTCGCCGTGCCGAAGAAGTCGACCATCACCGAATGGTCGATGACGAGGTCGACCGGCACCTGCGGGTTGATGCGCTTCGGATCGGCGCCGAGATGCGTCGTCGCATCGCGCATCGCCGCGAGGTCGACGACCGCCGGCACGCCGGTGAAATCCTGCATCAGAACGCGCGCCGGCCGGTAGGCGATCTCGCGGTCGGAGCTGCGCTTCTCAAGCCACGCCGCCGCCGCCGCGGATATCGTCGGCGGTGACGCTCCGTCCATCCTCGAAGCGGAGCAGGTTTTCCAGAAGCACCTTGAGCGAGAAGGGCAGGCGGGCGATGCCGGCAAGCCCGTTTTTCTCCGCTTCCGGCAGGGAGAAATAAGTGTAGGTCTTGCCGCCGACCTGAAGCGTGCGGCGGCATTTGAAGGTGTCGAGCGATGGCTGGGGCAATTCGGGCTCCTTCGTCGAATGCGGCACTTCGGGCGCCGCCTTCAGATCGGGCGGTCGTTTCAGTCCAGCCTGATCTGAGTTAACCGGCGGGGAGGAGCGCCTGTCGCGCCGGGTTGCTGCGGATATAGTGGATTTTGTAAGCCGACGCCAGCGTCGGAGGGCGCGCGAAAGCCGCGGGGCGAAAATTCGAAATGCCGCCATCAGCATATGCCCCGCTTGCTCTCCAGGTGCGGGACCTCGCCTGCGATCGGGGCGGGCGTACGATCTTCACCGGCGTCTCGTTCCGTCTCGAAGCCGGGGGGCTTCTCGCGGTGACCGGTCCGAACGGCGCTGGGAAGTCGAGCCTGCTTCGGCTCCTTGCCGGGCTGCTTCGTCCGCAGGCGGGATCGATCCGCTTCGAGGGGCGTGACGATGGCGCGTCGCGCGCGCATTACCTCGGCCATGCCGACGCGATGAAGCCGGCGCTGACGCTTCGCGAGACGCTCCGCTTCTGGAGCGCCGTCTATCGGCAGGAGGGGAGGGTGGCGCTCGACGATGATGTCGACGAGGCTGCGGAGATCGCCGGCGTCGGCCATGCCCTCGATCTCCCGGTCGGCGTCCTCTCCGCCGGCCAGCGGCGGCGCGCGGCGCTTGCGCGTCTCCTCGTCTCGCCGCGTCCGCTCTGGCTCCTCGACGAGCCGGCCGCCTCGCTCGACCGCGAAGGCGAGGCGCTCTTCGGCCGGTTGCTCGCCGAGCAGCTCGCGCTCGGTGGCGTCGTCGTTGCCGCGACCCACCAGGATCTGCCCGTCCCGCCGCAAGCGACGCTCGATCTTGGCCGCGCCGAATGACGACCTTCCTCGCGCTCGTGCTTCAGACGCTCCGGCTCGGCATTCGCGCCGGCGGCGGCGCCATCGTCGCGCTGATCTTCTTCCTCGCGGTCGTCGCCGTCATTCCCTTCGGCGTCGGGCCGGACCTGAAGCTTCTTGCTCGGATCGGTCCCGCGATCTTGTGGATCGCGGCGCTGCTTGCTTCGCTCCTCGGGCTTGAGCGGCTCTTCGGCGCCGACCGCGAGGATGGTTCGCTCGACCTTTACCTGGTCTCCGGCGAGCCGCTCGTCCTCTATGTTCTCGGACGCGTGGTCGGCCACTGGATCGCAGCTGCGCTGCCGATCGTCATTGCCGCGCCGATCCTCGGCCTGCTTCTCAACATTGAACCGATCGCGATGGGCGCGGTCGTTCTGACGCTCCTCGTCGGCACGCCGGCGCTGACGCTGATCGGCGCGGTCGGGGCGGCGCTGACGGCGGGCCTTCCGCGCGGCGGGCTCCTGATCGCCGTGCTCGTCCTGCCGCTTACCGTGCCGGTCCTGATCTTCGGCGTGTCGGCGACGCTTGGCGCGATTTCCGACCCTGAGCCCTTCCTTTCGCCGTTCCTGCTGCTTTGCGCCCTGACGCTCGTGGCGCTGGCGCTTGCTCCCTGGGCCGCCGCCGCGGCGTTAAGGCTCGCGCTGGATTGATCGGCGCCGATAAATCCGCCGCATTGCCGTCTTACTGGGTTGCAAATAGGTTCCGCCCATGCCGGGCCTTGTTGCACTTGCCAATCCGACGCGGTTCCTCGCGCTTTCCGCGCGGCTTTTGCCATGGCTTGCGGCGCTCGACGCGATCCTCTTCGCGCTCGGCCTCTATTTCGCGCTCTACGCCTCGCCGCCCGACTACCAGCAGGGCGACAGCGTCAGGATCATGTATCTCCACGTGCCGGCGGCAACGCTTGCCATGGGCTGCTACGTGCTGATGGCGATCGCAGCACTTGGCACGCTCGTCTGGCGGCATCCGCTCGCCGATGTCGCGGCGAAGAGCGCCGCGCCGCTCGGCGCGGCCTTGACTTTCCTCGGCCTCGTCACCGGCTCGATCTGGGGCAAGCCCATGTGGGGCGCCTGGTGGGTCTGGGACGCACGGCTCACCTCCTTTCTCGTTCTTTTCATCATGTATCTCGGGCTGATCGCGCTCTGGCGCGCCTTCGACGATCCGGCGCGCGCCGGCCGCGTCGCTGCGATCCTGATTCTGGTCGGCTCGGTCAACATTCCGATCATCAAGTTCTCGGTCGACTGGTGGAACACGCTGCATCAGGGCGACAGCATCTTCCGCCTCGGCGGGCCGACCATCGATCCCTCGATGCTCTATCCGCTCTTCCTCATGATGGCCGCCTTCGCAGTGCTTTTCCTGGCTCTGTGGCTGACGGCGATGCGCGCCGAGATCTTTCGCCGCCGCGTGCGTGCGGCCGAGCTCGTCGCTGCGCGGCCGGCGACCGCGACCGCTCGGCCGGTGCTTGGAATGTCGCCATGACCCACGTCGGCTACGTCATCGCAGCATATGCCGCCGCCGCCCTCGTCGTCCTCGGCATGATCGCCGGCGTCGCGCTCGACCTCGACACGCAGAAGCGGAAGCTCGCACGGCTTGAGGCGCGGGGGGTGCGCCGCCGCTCGGAGGCGTCGCGATGAGCGAGGCAGCGCGGGAGCGCGCAAGCGGTGGATTTGCTTCGCGACGCTTCTGGCTCTTTCTGCCGCTTCTCGGCTTCATGACGCTCGCCGGGCTCTTCGCGTGTCGCCTGGGGGCGGGTGACCCCTCGCTCCTGCCCTCGGCGCTTATCAACAAGCCGGTGCCGGACTTCTCGCTCCCGCCGATCGAAACGGGCGCCGCCGTGCCCGGTCTCTCAAGCAGCGATCTTTCGAAGGGCGTCACGCTGGTCAATGTCTGGGCGTCGTGGTGCGGGCCGTGCCGGCTTGAGCATCCGATGCTGCTGCAGCTTGCGACCGACACGCGCTTCACCCTCGTCGGCATCAACTACAAGGACGAGGCGGCGAACGCCGAGCGCTTTCTCGGCGCCTTCGGCGATCCGTTCACGCGGGTCGGCGCCGACCGCGACGGCAGGGTCGGCATCGATTGGGGCGTCTACGGCGTGCCCGAGACCTTCGTCGTCAAGGACGGCATCATCGTGCACAAATTCGTCGGCCCGCTCTCGGAACGCGCGCTCCGCAACGATCTGATCCCGGCGGTGGAAAAGGCGCTCGGCCCGAGCTGAGATCGGTAGGCGGCCGCTACTCGGCCTGCTCCGGCTCCGGCAGCGCGTGGCGCTGGATGAGCGGCATCTGCGTCAGCGTGAAGATGATGGTGATCGGCATGATGCCGAACACCTTGAAATCCACCCAGATGTCGTCGGAGAAATTCCGCCACACCACCTCGTTCGCGATCGCCAGGAAATAGAAGAACAGCCCCCAGCGGAATGTGAGCTTGCGCCAACCCTCGTCGTCGAGGCGGAAGACGGTGTCGAAGACGTAGCCGAGCAGCGACCGTTTGAAGAGCAGCCCGCCGAGAAGCGCGGTGCCGAAAAGCGCGTTCACGATCGTCGGCTTCATCTTGATGAAGGCTTCGTCCTGCAGCCAGAGCGTGAGCCCGCCGAAGATCAGGACGACGATGCCGGTGACGAAAGGCATGATCGGGAGCCGCCGCGTCAGGATGAACGACGCGGCAAGCGCGAGCACGGTCGCGACGATGAAGAGCGCCGTCGCTATGAAGAGCCGTCCGCCGAGCGCCGCAAGCGGCGGAAATATCTTCGCCAGCCGTTCGCCGTAGACGTTGCCGAAGAAGAAGATGCCGAGCGGCCCGAGCTCCAGGACGAACTTCACGATCGGGTTGATGTTGGCCTGGCCGGGGTCGTTCGGCCCGCGCTCGAAGAGGGGCATCAGGCAAGCCCCGCGATCGCGCGGGCGAAATCCTGCGCCGAGAAGGGGGCAAGGTCCTCGCTCGTCTCGCCGACGCCGATGAAATGCACCGGGAGCCCGGTCTTGGCGGCGATCGCGACCAGAATGCCGCCGCGCGCCGTTCCGTCGAGCTTGGTCATGACGAGCCCGGTCACGCCGGCCTGCTCGCGAAAAACATCGACTTGGTTCAAGGCGTTCTGTCCGGTTGTTGCATCGAGCGTTAGAAGCACCGCGTGCGGCGCGGTCGCATCCTGCTTTTTCAACACCCGCACGACCTTGGCAAGCTCCGCCATCAGCTCCGCCCTGTTATGGAGCCGCCCGGCGGTGTCGATCAGGAGCACGTCGGCGCCGGCGTCGCGCGCCTCGGCGAGCGCGTCGAAGGCAAGGCTCGCCGCGTCCGAGCCCGGCTCGCGCGCGATGACCGGCGCCTCCGCCCGCTCGCCCCAGATCTTGAGCTGCTCGATCGCCGCCGCACGAAAAGTGTCGCCGGCTGCAAGGATTACGCTCTTTCCCTCAGATTTGAATCGCGCCGCGAGCTTGCCGATGGTCGTAGTCTTGCCGGTGCCGTTGACGCCGACGACGAGGATAACGAAGGGCTTTTTCGCGGCATCGATCTGAAGCGGCCGCGCCACCGGGAGAAGCGCCTTCTCGACCTCGGCGGCGAGCACCGCGCGCACCGCCTCCGGGCTCACCTCTTTGTTGAGCCGCTGCGTGGAAAGTGCCGAAACCACACGCGCTGCGGTGTCGAGGCCGAGATCGGCCTTGAGGAGCAAATCCTCCAGTTCCTGAAGCGCCTCGGCGTCGAGCTTGCGCTTGGTGAAGACGTCGGCGATGCCCGTGGAAAGCGACTGCGAGGAGCGCGAAAGGCCGGATTTCAGCCGCGTCCACCAGTTCCGCTTCGGCGGCTCCTGGCTCGGCTGTTCCGCTTTGATATCAGGCGCTTGCGCGCTCTCGCTCAAGGCCGGCTGAGCCGCCTCCGGAGCGGGCTCGGCCCCGCCGCCGAAGAGACGGCCGAGCATTCCCTTGCGTGCTTCCGCCATCAGGCCGCGTCTCGAATTCTCTGAGCGAAGAGCATGTTGGGGCCGAAGGCTTCAATCCTCGTTGCGACGATCTCGCCGACCTTCCCGCCATTCGGGCCGCCGTCGAGCGTCACCGGCAGATAGTGCTCGCTCCGCCCGAAACCAGGCTTCTCGACGAGGATATTCCGCCGCTTGCCGACCTCGTCGGATAGACGCGCCGACAACGCACTATGGCCCTTCTGCCGCACCGACAGCGCCCGCTTCTGCACCAGAAGCCGGTCCAATTGCGGCATGCGGGACGCGGGCGTGCCGGAGCGCGGCGAGAAGGGAAAGACATGCAGGAAGGTGAGCCCGCATCGGTCGACGAGCGACAGCGTGTTCTCAAACATTTCTGCCGTCTCGGTCGGGAAGCCGGCGATCAGATCCGCGCCGAAGACAATGTCGGGGCGAAGCTCTCGGACGCGCTCGCAGAAGCGGATCACGTCGGCGCGGCTGTGCCGCCGCTTCATGCGCTTCAGGATCATGTCGTCGCCGGCCTGCAGCGACAGATGAAGATGCGGCATCAGCCGCTCCTCCTCGGCGAGCGCGCGCAAGAGGCCGTCATCCGCCTCGACGGAATCGATCGAGGAGAGGCGAAGGCGCTTGAGCTCCGGCACGTGCTTCAGGATTTGCCTGACCAGCGCGCCGAGTTTTGGGGCGCCCGGCAGGTCGGCGCCATAGGCGGTGATGTCGACGCCGGTCAGCACGACCTCCCGAAAACCGCGCTCGACCAGGCGGCGGATCGCGTCGACGACCGCGCCCATCGGCACGGAGCGCGAGTTGCCGCGCCCGTAAGGGATGATGCAGAAGGTGCAGCGATGGTCGCAGCCGTTCTGCACCTCGACGAAGGCGCGCACGCGACCCTCCACGCCGTCCGCCGCGAAGCCGTCAACGAGATGCGCCGCCGTCTCCCGCACCGCGAAGATATCACCGACCCTGACCTTTGCCTCGCCATCAAGGCCGAAGCCGTCGAGGGGTGAGAACGCGCGCACACCCGCTTTGCCACTGTCGTCATCGCCGGGCTTGACCCGGCGATCCATTCCGTCGCGATCGCGTTCTGACTGAGGCGTCACGGAATGGATGCCCGGATCAAGTCCGGGCATGACGACATCAATGTTGGGGAAGGCCGGTGACGTCGACGCGCCGAGCTGCCGATACGAATCCGCCGAAAGCTTCTCGGCATTGCCGAGCACGAGATCGACCTCCGGCATCGCCGCGAATTTTTCCGGCTCGGTCTGCGCGGCGCAGCCGGAGACCACGATCCGCGCTCGCGGATTTTCCCGCCGCGCCTTGCGGATCGCCTGCCGCGCCTGGCGCACGGCCTCCGCCGTCACCGCGCAGGTGTTGACCAGGATAGCGTCGTCGAGCCCCGCCTCCGTTGCGCGTAAAATCATCGCGCGCGACTCCGCAGCGTTCAAACGACAGCCGAAGGTGAGGGTGGTGAGGGGCATCAGCGCCGAAACCGCGATCCTTGACGGGAGCGGGAGCTATATGACGGAAAAGACTGAGATTAAAGTGAAGGAAAGGGGATGCGATGCGGGTGGCCGTCCTCGGTGCGGGCGCGATGGGCTCGATCTTCGGCGCGGCGCTCTCGCGCGCGGGCGCCGAACTGGTCCTCTTCGACAAGCGCGCCGACGCGGTCGCGGCGATCAACCGCGACGGCCTGAGACTTTCCGGCGTGCTCGGCGACTTCACGCTGAAGCTGCCGGCCACGGCAGACCCCGACGCGCTCGGCACCGTCGACGTGGCGCTGGTCCTGGTCGATTCGACCGCGACGCGGGCGGTCGCTGCCGTCGCCGAGAAATGCCTGAAGCCGGACGGCTTCGCGCTGACGCTGCAGAACGGCATCGGCAATTGGGAGGCGCTGGCGGAGACGCTTGGGGCAAGCGCGCGTGCTTGCCGGCTCGACCTATAACAGCGGCGCGGGCCTCGCACCCGGACGCGCCGTGCACACCAATCTCGGCCCGACCGTCCTCGGCGAGCTCGACGGAACGATGTCGGAGCGGGCGAAGGGGATCGCGCGTCGGTTCGCCGATGCCGGGCTACCGACTGAAGTCTCGGACAACGTCAAGGGGCATGTGTGGAGCAAGTTCGTCCACAATTGCGCGATCAATCCGGTGAGCGCGGTGACGGGGCTCAGGCCCGGCGAGATCGCGAGGAACGTCGCCGCCGCGGCGATGCTCGACCGGCTGCTCGACGAGGCGCTGGCGCTCGTCGCCGCCGAGGGCGTGACGCTGCCTGAGGCCGATCCGGTTGCCACGATCCGCGACCATTGCTGGGAGCGCTACAACCGCCCCTCGATGCTGCAGCATCTTCAAAGCGGGCGCGGCACGGAGATCGACGCGCTGAACGGCGCGCTCGTCGCCCGCGCCAACGCGCGGGGCATTCCGACGCCCGCGAACGCGATGATCGTGGACGTTGTGAAGGCGATCGAGGCGGCCTCAAAGCGGCCGGGCGACTCCATCGACGAGGCCGCGCTCGAAAAGGCCGCCAGGGAGAACCCGAGGGGAGAGCGGTGGGGGGAGGGCGGGTGATTGGGTTCGTCAAGATGCCCGCGCTCGCATCGTTACGGAATTCCGCGGCGTTCAGGCGACGGCCTAAGGTGGCGAAGCCCCAAAGAGGCCCTAGTTAACCCTGAGTGCTGCTAAAAAGCGGGCTCCATACTAAACATCGATTTCGGGAGGCTCGTTTCAAATGAGCGGGGGATCGGAGGCCACAAGCCCTCTGCGCGGTTGACTCGCCATTTTCATTTGCCCCTACCTAAAGATGAGAACACCTCAGGCCACAATCCTGTTGCGACCAACGGACGAGAGCACCGATGCCGATCTCTTTGGAGCAATTGGTCGCCGCGATCCGTCCCGATAGAACCGTGCTTTTATTTGGCGCCGGGTCCTCAATTCCATCGGGAGCACCAAGTGTCGCTGACATAAGAAGTCACTTGGCTACTAGATTCCAGATCGACGCCACCGATCTAACGCTCGGCGAACTCGCTAGCATAGTTGAGAAACGGCGCAGCCGCGCGGAGCTGATCTCCGCTACAAGGTCCCTGTTTAAGCATCTCCGCCCAACTGGCGGACTTCTAACATTGCCACGATACAATTGGAAAAGTATCTACACAACAAACTACGACACTTTGATAGAACAGTCATTTTCCCGCGCTACCGTCCCTATAACAGTGTACTCATCGAACTTTGACTTCGGGATTCAGGAATCTCCAAATTCCGTAAAACTACTAAAGCTACATGGAACCATAGAACTAGACGTCTCCGATGGACATCATTCTAGAATAATAATTACCGATGACGATGCAAGACTTACTGAGGAGTATCGCGAGTATCTGTATTGACTCATTAAAGTCGGATCTAGCTGGAACTAACTTGATAATTATTGGGCACTCCCTGGCCGACCAGGAGATTAGGGAGATAGTAAATCGAGCGGTATCATTGAGTAAGAAAGCATTTAACGCTGGAAAAATATACCTATTCTCCTACTCAAAGAACTTTGAACGCGCGGAGCTTCATGAGGCCCGCGGCCTGCAAGTTTGTTTTGGCGGCATCGATGACTTCTTTGCAGTTCTGAATAGGCGGGCGCCTGCGCTTGTGCCAGTTGTGACCGACACCGGCAACCCCCTTGATGTTTTTCCTGCCCTTCAGCCCGTTACGCTAGAGGTGTCACACAGCCTCGAGTTCGATAGCCCTAATGTGAGTGCGATGTTCAACGGGCGGCCGGCGGGCTACTCGGACATTGCGGCGGGGAATACATTCCGGCGTATGTCTCTGAGCTGACGGAACAGGTACTTTTGTCAGGCGACGGCCTTGGAATTGTTCTCCTAGGAGCAAGCGGTGTCGGAAAGACCACGGCGGCTCGTCAGGTGCTGCAGAGGTTGTCTGCGCGAAATTTCTACGCATGGGAGCACAAAAGCGACTATCCGCTATTGAGCCAAGCATGGGCAACGATTGCGGAGCATCTTGAGCGGAAGGAAATCGACGGTGTCCTATTTGTAGATGACGCCCACGAGCACCTGTACGAAATAAACGGCCTCTTTGACGTCTTGGCAGCGCGAGGGATGCGCCGTCTCAGAGTTGTCTTGAGTTGCGCGCGGAACCTGTGGAATCCAAGAGTAAAGAGCCCAGCAATATTTGCGAAATCGACGATAGTTGTGCTGGAGAAATTAGATGGCGAGGAAATCAGCGAACTGCTGAGGTTGGTGGAGGGGAACCAAAACGTTGCCGAACTGGTTGACAGCAGCTTTTTAGGATTTTCTGTTGGTGAGAAGAGAAGAAGGTTAGAAGATAGGTGCGAGAAGGATATGTTTGTATGCCTAAAGAATATATTTGCGTCAGAGAAATTCGACGACATAGTGCTTCGGGAATATGCGACGCTCAGCGAAGCTTATCGCGAAATATACAAATTGGTTGCCGCATTGGAGAGCTCTGGTGTACGGGTGCACAGACAACTTGTTATACGACTTCTGTCTATTCCTATGGACGCTATCAGTGTTGTTTTGGATAATCTTGTAGACATAGTGCATGAGTATACGATGAACGAGAAGGAGGGGATTTATGGGTGGAAGGGGCGCCACCCTGTAATCATGGAGATAATTACTGAGTACAAATTTGCTGAGACTGAGAGTTTCGTGACGCTCTTTGAGCGGGTGATAGATGCCTTGCAGCCCACATATGATATTGAGATCAGGACGCTACGCGAATTGTGCAATTTGCCTACCGGGATTCGGCGTATAAGCGACCTGCGGGTTCAGAATCGTCTGCTTGCAAAGATGATTTCAGTTGCTCCAGGCGAACGCGTGCCCCGCCACCGGTTAATTCGGAATCTTATTGAGATGCGGCAGTTTGAGCCTGCGGAGGCGGAGATCCGGCTTTTTGCGAAGGACTTCCGTGAGGATGCACCGATTCACAGGTACCGAGTGCGTTTGGCGTTGGAACGCGCGATGCACTCTCCCGGAATCTTGGAGGAAGATCGTTTAGTGATTTTGGATAGGGCTAGGGAGCTTTCGGTCTCCGGATTGAGAAAGTTCCCTAATAACAAAAATATGCTATTCGCGTACTGTGATGTTGGGATTGAAATATACAAGAGGACCGGCGCGTTGGAAGTATTTGAGGACGCGCTTAGGGAGATGAAGGCAGCCGAACAATTGATAGGTGATCCAGATATATCGAGACAGATTGCCTACTACGAGCGTCGAGTGTCTGGCCAATATTAGGGGAGGCGTGCGTCCCGAACCCCTCCGGGGGAGAGGGCAGGCGTCGAGGCCGGCACCCTTCCCCCCTCCCTGACCCTCCCCCGCAAGGGGGGAGGGGAACGCCGTCATCGATCCAGCGCCCCTCTGATCTCCCTCAGCCCATCGAAGATCACCGCCGGGTTCATCGAGGCGGCGTCGCTCAGCGTGGGGCGGAACTCGGCGGGAGGCGCCCGGCCGACGAGGCCCGCGCCGTAGACCTGCGCGCCGGCGACCATCGCCGCGCCGACCATCATCCAGAAGAAAGCGCGCGAGAGGCGCGTAAGCGCGAAGCGGAGCATGGAGGCGAGGTTAGGGGGTGTGGAGGTGTCGGTAAAGGCGGGCGTGGCGGCGGCTCACTTCCCCCTCACCCGACCCTCGCCTGACGGCGAGGGCCACCCTCTCCCGCCAAGGGAGAGGGCGAAGGCGCGGCGCCTACGCCGCGACGCCTTCGCGCGTAAACGCCCCGGTCTCTGGGTCGAATTCTCCGGAAAATTCAAGCTCCGCCGGGCCGGTCATCCAGATATGGTCGCGCGCGATCCCATTCGATCAGAAGGTCGCCGCCGGGGAGCGTCACGGTCGCGGCGCGCCCCGTTCGCCTGGTGCGGGCGGCTGAGACGAGCGCGGCGCAGGCGGCGGTGCCGCAGGCGCGGGTCGAGCCCCACCCCGCGCTCCCAGGTGCGAAGCCTGATCGCGTCGGGCGCGGTCACCTGCGCGAGCGAGATGTTGGCACGCTCCGGGAAGATCGGGTGGTTTTCGAGCATCGGCCCGAGGCGCGCGAGGTCGTACCGGTCGACGTCGTCGACGAAGAAGATCGCGTGCGGATTGCCGATATTGGCGACCGCGGGCGAATGCAGGACCGGCGCCTCGATCGGCCCGATCTGCAATTCGATGGCGCGCGTGTCGCGGAACTCCTCGGCGAGCGGGATCTCCTGCCAGCCGAATTTCGGCACGCCCATGTCGACGGCGATGAGGTCGCCGACCCCCACCCCGTCGTCATGCCGGACCGCGAAGCACTTTCACTGTCGTCATCGTCGCGCTTGACCCGACGATCCATTCCGTGACGACCGAGCCCGCCATTCAAGGCTCCGGAATGGATGCCCGGATCAAGTCCGGGCATGACGACGCTGGAGGAGACGTTGCCTCCGATCGGCACGCGCCGGTCGCGCATGGAGCAGCCCCGCGACGGTCTCGATCGCCGGCGGCGTCGCGGCCGGTCTCCTCCATCAGGAGCCGCCCGACGCAGCGCGTGGCGTTGCCGCAGGCCTCGACCTCGCCGCCGTCGGCGTTGTCGATGCGCATGAAGGCGTCGGCCGGCGCGCGTCCGGGCTCAATCGTGATGAACTGGTCGAAGCCGATCCCGCTGTTGCGGTCGGCGAGCCGGCGGATCACCTCGGGAGAAGGGCGCACGCGCGAAACCCTCGCGTCAACGACCATGAAATCGTTGCCGAGGCCGTTCATCTTCAGGAACGGAATCATGGGCATTTCAGGACCTCGGACGCCTGCTCTGCGGAGCTATATGGCGGAAAGGGGCGGGCCGTTAAAGGGCCTTTCCCGGCGGGCGCGGTCGGGAGTATTCAATCAGGCTTTCTTGAAGGGCTGCATTCCCGGACGCGAGGGAGACGAGAAATGGCCAAGGGTCAGCAGCGCTCCACCAAGGAGCAGCGGAAGAAGAAGAGCGATGAGAAGAAGGACAAGACACCGCGCTACCTGAGGGCCGCCGCGCCGGGCGCGATCGGCAAGGCGACCGCGGTCACCGAGCAGAAGAAGTAGCGAGCGCATCGGACCCAAAAGTGGGAGCCGCTGTTTGGGAAAGATCCGATGCCCAGCAGGAAATAGAGCGGCGGAGCAATTCGGCTTGAGCGTCCCCCCGCTCTAAAGGTCGCGCTCGCTGCCTTCGTCGACGACGCCCGCCGCCGCAAAGCTCGGCCGCGCCTTCATGCGCGCATAATAGGCGGCGACGTTGGCGTTTGCGCCGTTCGACCACCAGCCCTCGAAGCCGTGCAGCCGGAAGCGGGCGAGCGCCGCCGTGGCGAAGCCGTCGGCGAGCGTCCACGCCGCCGCGCTGACGAAGGGCTGCGCGGCAAGCGCCGCGTTCAGGCGCTCGACGACGGCGCGCGCTTCGCCGACATGCCGCTCCGTCTCCGCCGGATCGGCGAGGATCGCCTGGAGCCGCGCATTCCCGGCGATGCGCTTGTCGAGCGCCTCCGCCCGCTCGGGGTGCTTCTGGCGCTGCTCCTTGAGGAATTTTCCGCGCTCGACGACCGTCGGCGAGGTGCCGTCCGGGTCGAGGCGGCGCGAATAGAGGAGCACGCCGTAGTGAAGCGCCATCACGTCGCGCATCGTCGCTTCCATCGCCGCGCGCGCCGGCCCGTCGGCGGGGACGAGCGGCGGGCCGTCGAATTCGCGGTCGATCCGCGGGACGATCCGCATCGTGTCGGTGACGATCGCGTCGCCGAGCTTCAGCGTCGGCACCACGGCCTTCGGATTGAGCGCCGTGTACCAGGGCTCGAACTGCTCGGCCTTCTCCATGATGTCGACGGTCTGCCGGTCATAGGCGACGCCCTTCTCCGCCAAGGTCAGCCTGACCATCTGGCAGCAGATCGACGTCGGGTAGTCGTAAAGGAGCGGCTTTTCCCGATGCATGGCGCGAGGCTAGCGCGGATCGCCGGCGCAAAGTAAGGGGCGCGCGCCTCTATTCCGCCGGCTTCAGCCGCGAGCCGCGGCCGCCCGAGCGTCAGCCGTGCCAGGATGAAGGCGCCCGTCGCGCAGGCGGCGATCGTCGCCACCATCGGCAGCGACGTCCCGTCGAAGAAGGCGCTGACGATCGCGATCATCAAGGCGCCGGTCACCATCTGCAGCGTGCCGCCGAGCGCCGAGGCCATGCCGGCGATCGGCCCGTGGTCGTCGAGCGCGAGCACCATCGTCGTCGGGATGACGAGGCCGAGGAAGGCGAAGGTCGAGAAGAGCATGACGACGAGGACGCTGAGACGGTCGATGCCGGCGAGCGTCACGCCGAGGAGGAGGAGCGCGAGCGCGGCGTAAAGGGTGACGGCCGTCGTCACCACGCGCGCCATGCCGAAACGGCCGCCGAGCCTTGCCGCGAACTGCGAGGCGCCGATGAAGCCGATCGCGTTGACCGAGAAGGTGAGGCTGTATTCGATCGGCGTCAGCCCGAAATGGTCGATATAGACGAAGGACGATGCGCCGAGGAAGGCGAAGAAGCTCGACATGCCGAGCCCGCCGATGAAGGTAAGGCCGAGGAAGTGGCGGTCGCGGAGAAGCTTGCCGAAACCCGCGGCGAGGCTTGCGATGCTGACGCGCACGCGCGCCTCGGACGGCAGCGTCTCCGGCTGGAAGAGTGCGAGGAGGACGAAGCTCACGGCCGTCGCGAGGGTGACCGCGACGAAGACGGCGCGCCAGCCGAAGGGCACGATGAGCGCGCTTCCGGTCAAGGGTGCGAGAATCGGCGAGACCGAGAAGACCAGCATGATGAGCGCCATCAGCCGCGTCGCCTCGACCCCGGTATGGAGGTCGCGGATGATCGCGCGCGGGATCACCATGACGGAGGAAGCGCCGATCCCCTGCACGATGCGGCAGAATATGAGCCACTCGATGGTCGGCGCAAAGGCGCCGCCCGCCGAGCCGAGGGCGAAGAGCGTCAGCCCGAAATAGAGCGGCGGCTTGCGGCCGAGCATGTCGGAGATCGGGCCGTAGGCGATCTGGCAGACGCCGAAGGCGACGAAGA
This sequence comes from uncultured Alphaproteobacteria bacterium, assembly GCA_963750115.1. Lineage (GTDB taxonomy): Bacteria > Pseudomonadota > Alphaproteobacteria > Rhizobiales > Afifellaceae > DASWJZ01. Next base: position 553,880 of record CAVVPM010000003.1, read on the forward strand.
AGACCGTCAGCGTCATCTGCGTCGCCGCCGTCGAGGCGTGGAGATTGGCGGCGATCGTCGGCAGCGCCGGGATGTACATATCGATCGCGAAAGGCCCGACGGCGGAAAGCAGGCCGAGCACGATCGCGCGCTTGACGAAGCTCGTGTTCATTTTAACGGCTTTCGGAGGTTTCGGCCGTGGGAGGCAGCACGCCTTTTCGCGCAATCCGACGAAACGATCAAGCCGCGCACGGATTGCGCCGCCCGAAAGAGCGCCGAAGGGCTTCCCTCCGCGCCGGCTGCCTGAAGAAGCAATGTGCGCATGCCGAAATCTCCGCCGTTTGCTGCTTGAGGGTTCGCCGTTCCGGGCGGCCGCGCCGCCTTCTCACCCATTCGTCGAACGACAACCCGTGAAATCGACAGGGGCGCGGAGATTTTCCCCGATGCGGACCTCGCGGAGCAATGGCCGACGGGCCCGGCTTCTGCGCGGAAGGGCCCAGCTTCTGCGCGGACGGGCCCAGCTTCTGCGCGGACGGGAATGCCGCTAACGTCGCGACGTCGCGGCAGGAGGTGTCAGCATGACCGGTGGACCGAGGATCGGCGGCCTCCTCGCCGCGCTTCTCGTGCTCTCGGGCTGGGCGGCGCCCGCGCGCTCGATCGAGCTTCTCGGCCTCTACCAGGCGCGGGCGGTCGTCACCGGAACCGGCGCACCGAACCGTGAGATCGGCCTCGCGATCACGCTTGAGGACGTGCTCGTCAAGGTCTCCGGCGATGCCCGGCTCGTCGGCGATCCTCGCGTGGCGGCGCTCGCGAAGGACGCGGCGTCGCTTGTCGATTCCTTCACCTATCGCGACCGCATGTCGGGAACCCTGATCCATGACGAGCAGGGCTCCTACGACCGCCCGCAGGACCTGACCGTCACGTACGACAAGGCGAAGATCGACGCGGCGCTCGCCGGGCTCGGGCTTGAGCCGTGGACCGACCCGCGGCCGACGCTCGTGGTATTCCTGAGCGTCGAGAACGGCGGTCGGCGCTTCGTCCTTTCAAGCGACGATCCGGGTGGCGGCGACATGCGCGACGCCTTCGACGCGGCATCGTTCCGGCTCAGCGTTCCGGTCAGGCTGCCGAGCACCGCGACGCTCGCCGAAGCGGGGCTGAGCGCCGACGCGCTCGCCGCGGCCGATCCGGCGAAGCTCGCTGCAATCGCCAAGACCGTCGGCGGTGACCAGGCGATCGCCGGCGGCCTCGTCTTCAGCGATCAGGCGCATGGGTGGCTGACCACCTGGCGGATGGAAAGCGGCGGTAGCACCTACGAATGGCGCGAGCGCGGCGTGAACTTCGATGAGGCCTTCCTGAACGCCGTCCGCGGCGCCGCCCAGGTGCTCGCCGGCCACGGCGCGCCGAACTAGCCTTTTCGGTTCTGATTGAATGAGGGCCGGGCTCACTCTCTTTGTTGGAGCATGATCTTGTCCGAAAACCGGTTCCCACTTTTCGGGATCATGCTTCAGCCGGGCGCGCGATCGATCGAAGCGGCGATCGGGGGCGCGGCGCGGAGCGTCTGCAACACGACGCAGTAGCGCTCGGTCAGCTTCAGCAGCTGGTCGAGCTTCTCTCTGGGCGCGTCGCTCTCAACGTCGAAGGCGAGCCGGATGTCGCGAAAGCCGACCGGCGCCTCGCGGTCGACGGCAAGCGTGCCGCGGAAATCGAGGTCGCCCTCGGCGCGCACTTTTGCGGATTTCAGGGGAACGTCGATCGCTGTCGCGACGGCCTTCAGCGTCACGCCGGCGCAGGCGACGAGCGCCTCCAGGAGCATGTCGCCGGAGCAGGCCTCCATGCCGGAGCCGCCGGTCGCCGGGTGCAGGCCCGCGGTGACGAGCGCGCGCCCGGTCTCCACCTTGCAGGCGATCTTCATGTCGTCGAGCGCGCCCTCGGCACGAAGCGTGATCACGGCGGCGGAAGGGTCGCCGCGGTATTTCTCCTTGAGCGGCGCCTGCGTCGCGCGGAGCGTCTCTGCGTCCATATCGGCCTCCCGCGGGCGCACCCGCCTCAAGCACGATCCCGAGGTCGGGACCGACGCTCGGATAAGGTCATGCGGCGCCGAAAAGATAGGGCCTCCGACTTCAATTGAAATTGAGACTGCGCGAGGCCGAGTTTACGGGGTGGGGACGCCCTTGGCATCCGTGAAGGCGATCCGCGCCGTTAAGCCTAGTGCAGATGCTTCAGTTTGTCGGGGTTGCGCACCACATAGATGGCGGTGACCTTGCCGTCCTCGATGTCGAGCGCGGTCGTCTGCAATTCGCCATCGGCCTCCAGCGTGATGAACCCGGGCAGTCCGTTGACGAACCCGGCACGGACGAGTTTCGAGCCTTTATGCTTGAAAAGAACCGCCAGCTTTTCGTGCGCTTTCATCACGGCATCGAAGCCAAAGATCGGCTTCATGGCTGCCGGGCGTTTTCCGCCGCCGTCTGAATGGATACTGACATCGGCCGCCAACATCCGAGCAAGCGCCTTCATGTCGCCGCTGCGCGAGGCGGCAAAGAAAGCCTCGGCAAGCTCAAGGCCATGTTGCTTATCGACCTCAAAGCGTGGCCGCGCCTCGCGCACATGGGTGCGCGCCCGCGCAGCAAGCTGGCGGCAGGCGGCCGGGTCGCGCCCGATGGTTGTCGCGACCTCCTCGAATCCCAGCCCGAACACATCGTGCAGCAGGAAGGCGGCCCGCTCGAGCGGCGAAAGGCGTTCCAGCGCCAGCATCAGCGGCAGGGTGACATCCTCCTCTTCCTGCTCTTCGACCACGGGATCGGGAAGCCACGGGCCGAGATAGGTCTCGCGCTGGCGCCGCGCCGACTTGAGTTGATCGAGACAGAGGCGCGTGACCGTGCGGCGCAGGAACGCCTCGGGTTCACGCACCGCGCCACGCTCGGCCTTCATCCAGCGGATGAGGGCCTCCTGCAGAACGTCCTCCGCGTCGGCCACGGAGCCGAGCATGCGGTAAGCGACCCGCATGAGCTTCGGACGCAGCGGGTCGAAGCTTGCCGCCGCGTCCGTGTGCTCGTGGCCGAGGCCCACCATCAGGCGGCCGCCTTGGCCGTCGCCCTGACGGCCGCAGGATCGGCAAAGGTGCCGAAGCCGACCGCGATGCGGTTCCAACCGTTGATGACATTGATCATCAAGGTGAGCTTGACCTGCTCCTCCTCGGTGAACTGCGCCTGCAAGGCTTCGTAGGCGCTCTCGTGCGTGTGGCCCTCGGAGAGGCGGGTGAGGGCCTCAGTCCAGCCGAGCGCGGCGCGTTCGCGCTCAGTGTAGCACGGGGCCTCACGCCAGGCCGACAGCAGGTAGATGCGCTGCTCGGTCTCGCCCTTTTCGCGCGCCTCAACCGTGTGCAGATTGATGCAGTTGGCGCAGCCATTGATCTGGGAGGCGCGGATCTCGACAAGTGCGACGAGAGCCGGTTCCAGGCTCGACGCGACGGCCATCGATGTGCGCAGCCAGGTCTTCATCAGATCGGGGGCGGCGGTCATGGGATCGAGTTTGGCGGTCATGGTCGGTCTCCCTTGAGTTGGTTTCGACACCATGACGATCCAGAATCCGCCAGTGTGACATGCACGCCATTTTTTTGCCGACTGTCTTGATGCGATCCTTGATGAGGTACGGAAATTTGAGGTCGAGCTTCACCGAGATGTCGGCCATAAGGAGCTCCACCTGAGCGACGTAAGAATGCGCCCCCTCAGGTAGGCAGCCTCCTCAATTAGTGTCTTCTGAAGTTCAGTTGGCGCGTTCATTCCACCACCTTAGGCGGAGCGCTACCGGTTCGCCATCCAGTCCCGCCTGGCTTGCTCGAGCGAGGCCGGCCAGCCCGAGGCCGGGAACATGGCGGTGAATTTCTGCTCCTCAAGCAGCGCGACAAAGACCTTGCAGGACGTCTCCTCGATGCCGAGGAAGGATTCGTTGTCGGTGCAGTCATGCGCCCGGCAGGCCGAGGCATGCACATAGCCGTCGCCGGTCGATTCGAACGGGACCTGCGTGTCGTCGCGCGTCGCGAAGCGCTTGTAGGCGCCGCCGAGCTGAGCCTTGATCGCCTTCGTCAGCGCCGCGTTGTGGACGTCGAAGAGATATTTGCCTTGCAAGCCGTGGCAGTCGGCGGCGAGCGCCGGGCCGGCCGCGACGGCGAAGACGAGCGCGAGGGCCAGCCCGCGCGCGCCTCTTGCGGCCATCGTCACACCCAGGGCTGCGCGGCCTGGTGCTTCGCCTCGTAGGCGGCGATCGCGTCGCCCTTCTGCTTCGGTGATGCCGATGCCGTCGAGGCCGTTCAGGAGGCAGTGCTTCTTGAACGGGTCGATCTCGAACCTGACCGTGCCGCCATCCGGCCCGTGGATTTCCTGCTTCTCGAGGTCGACGGTGAGCGTCGCGTTGGCGCCGCGCTCCGCGTCATCCATCAGCTTCTCCAAATCCTCCGGCGAGACGATCGCGGGGAGGAGGCCGTTCTGGAAGCAATTGTTGTAAAAGATGTCGGCGAAGCTCGTGGAGATCACGCAGGTGATGCCGTAATCCTTGAGCGCCCAGGGCGCATGCTCGCGCGACGAGCCGCAGCCGAAATTGTCGCCGGCGACGATGATCCGCGCGTTGCGGTAGGCGGGCTTGTTCAGGACGAAGTCGGGGTTTTCCGAGCCGTCGTCCTGATAGCGCCACTGCGAGAAAAGCCCCTTGCCGAGCCCGCTTCGTTTGATCGTCTTCAGATACTGCTTCGGGATGATCGCGTCGGTGTCGATGTTGACCCGCGGCATCGGCGCGGCGACGGCGGTGAGCGTGGTGAACTTGTCCATGGGAAGGCTCCTTCGAGGCTGCTCATTAGGCCGGGCCGCGCGGGAATGCAAAGGGGATGCATCTTGCCCGGCTTCAGGCCTCAAGCGCCGCGGTCTCCGCCGCCGCCCCGGCGCGTGTCGCCGGCCGGTGCAGCGCCACGCCGGCCATGACGAGGAGGATGCCCGCGACGTCCCGCGCGCTCGGGACCTGGCGAAGCACGATCGCGCCGATGACGGTCGCCGTCGCCGGGAGGAGGGCGAGGAGGAGCGCGAAGCTCGCGCGCGGCAGCCGCGACATCGCGAGCTGGTCGCAGACGTACGGGATCACCGAAGACGAGATGCCGACGCCCATGCCGGCGGCGAGGAGCATCGGATGGGTGAACGCGCCGAGCGCCTCGCGGAAGCCGACCGGCATGATGAAGAGAAAGGCGGCGGCCATCGCCGCGCCGAGGCGCTCCACGCCGCCCGCCGCGCCCGCTTCCGCGGCCCTGTGGCCGAGCACGATATAGCCGACGAAAAGCGCGCCGTTCAGGAAAGCCCAGAAGAGCCCGAGCGGATCGCTCGACCATTTGACGTCGATCAGGATGAAGACGCCGAGAAGCGTCAGCGCGAGCGCCGCGAAGTTGCGGCGTGACCTCAGCCCGTAGAGCGCGACGCCGATCGTGCCGACGAACTCGATCGCCGCGACGAGGCTGATCGGCAGGCGGTCGAGCGCCAGATAAAAGGCGCCGTTCATGGCGGCGAGGCAGGCGCCGAGGGCGAGGATCAGCAGCCGCTCACGCCGGTCGGCGCGGGCGAACGTCTTCCACGGGCTCGTCAGCGGCGCGAAGACGAGCGCGGCCGTCGCGATCCGGAGCCAGGCGACACCGAGGACGCTGACGAAGGGGAAGAGCAGCACCGCGAAGGAGGGGCCGAGATAGTGGAAGACCGCGCTGACTCCGAACCAGGCCTGCGGCGGCACGCGTGCGGCGGCGGCGGACAGGGTGGCGTTGCGCGCGTCCATGCACGAGACTTTGAAGGGTTTTGGCGCACTTGTGCATGATCATCACGGTAGCCATATGCTGATTTCAGCTTCGGATGCATGGCATTGAGAATGAAACGCCTTCGATATAAGAACAGCCGCATCGACGCGACCGACTCAAAAATCCTCGCCGCGCTTGCCGCGGACGCCCGGGTGACGATGGCGGATCTCGGCCGCGCCGTCGGGTTGTCGGCGCCGAGCGTGACGGAGCGCGTGCGCCGGCTTGAGGAGGCGGGGATCGTCAGAGGCTATGCCGCGGAGATCGACCCGGCGGCGCTCGGCCTGCCGCTCGCGGCCTATATCCGCATCCGCCCGATGCCCGGCCGGCTCGCCAAGGTGGCGGAGGTGCTGAACGGACTTCAGGCAGTGGTCGAATGCGACCGCGTGACCGGCGAGGACTGCTTCATCGCCAAGGCGCACGTGGCGTCCGTCAAGCAGCTTGAGGCGGTGATCGACGCGATCATCCCCTTCGCCATGACCAATACGTCGATCATCCAGTCATCGCCGGTCGCGCGGCGGCTGCCGCCGCTGCCGTAGTCGGCGCGAGGCCGCTCAGCCTCAAGGCGCGTCCCCGCACGCCGCGGCGCGGTCAAGCAGCAGCGCGCGCTCGCGGGCGTTCTGGGTGAGGCCGGCGGCGCGCTCGAATTCGCCGCGCGCCTCGTCGAGCCGCCCGAGCTTTTTCAGGAAGTCGCCGCGCACGCTCGGCAGCAGGTGGTAGCTTTTCAGCGCCGGCTCGGCGATGAGGCGGTCGACGATCTCAAGGCCCGCGGCCGGGCCGGACGCCATGGCGACGGCGACGGCGCGGTTGAGCTCCACGACCGGCGAGGGCGTCAGCGCCGCGAGCGCGCCGTAGAGCGCGACGATCCGCGGCCAGTCGGTCGCCTCGGCGTTCGCCGCGCGCGCGTGGCAGGCGGCGATCGCGGCTTGCAGCGCGTAGGGGCCGGGCGCGACGTCGTGCGCTTCCGCCGCCTCCGCGGCGCGCTGCAGCGCGGCGAGCCCGCGACGGATCAAAAGCTTGTCCCAGCGCGCGCGGTTCTGGTCGAGAAGCAGGATCGGCTCGCCCGCCGGACCGGTCCGGGCGGCGAAGCGCGACGCCTGGATTTCCATCAGCGCCACGAGGCCGTGCACCTCCGGCTCGGCCGGCGCGAGGCCCGCAAGGATGCGCCCGAGCCGCAGCGCCTCCTCCGAGAGTTTTGGGCGTATCCAGTCCTCGCCGGCGGTTGCCGCGTAGCCCTCGTTGAAGATGAGATAGATGACCTCGAGCGCGGAGGCGAGGCGGGCCGCGAGGTCGTCGCCGCGCGGCACTTCGAACGGCACGTTTGCCTCGGCAAGCGTGCGCTTGGCGCGCACGATCCGCTGCGCGATCGTCGGCTCCGCCACGAGAAAGGCGCGCGCGATCTCATCGGTGGTGAGGCCGCCGATCAGCCTCAGCGTCAGCGCGACGCGCGCCTCCGGCGAAAGAAGCGGATGGCAGGCGGTGAAGACGAGGCTGAGGAGATCGTCGCCGATCGGATCGTCGAGCGCTGCCTCGATCTCGGGCGTGGGGTCCTGCTCCTCCTCAAGCGCGTGGCCGATCTCCGCGTGCTTGCGCTCCTGCATCCTGGCGCGGCGGAGACGGTCGATGGCGCGGCGCTTGGCGGTCGCCATCAGCCAAGCGCCGGGCTTCTCCGGCACGCCGGATTTCGGCCAGGTTTCGAGCGCGGCGACGAGCGCATCCTGCGCCAACTCCTCCGCCAAGCCCACGTCGCGCACCATACGGGTCACCCCGGCGATGAGCTTCGCCTGCTCGATCCGGAAGATCGCGTCGATGGCGCGGTGTGTGTCGGCGGCCGTCACGGCCGCCGGTCAGATCATCTTCGCTCCGCGCGCGCAAGGCGCGGGCTCCGGCCGGCTGGCGTCAGGGACCAGCCACTACCATCCAGGAGACGCCGAACTTGTCGGCGACCATGCCGAAACGGGACGCGAAAAAGGTCTTCGCGAGCGGCATCTGCACTTGGCCGCCATCGGCAAGCGCGGCGAAGACTTTTTCGGCCTGAGCGTCATCGACCGCCGTGATCGACAGCGATACGCCATGAAAATTCGGTTTCCCCGAAACGCGGCCGTCGGACGCCATAACCACCAAGTCGCCAATCTTCAGAGCGGCATGCATGACCTTTTCCTCCGAGCCCGGCGGGACCATGCCGGGGGGAGGGGTGCCCGGCATCTCCTTCATGCGCATCAGCGCCGTCACCTCCGCACCGAGTGCCTTCTTGTAGAACTCGATCGCCTCCTCGGCGCGGCCGTCAAAATTCAAATACGGCTGAACTTGCATAATGGGATCTCCCGATTTCGTTCGGCTTCGTAGCGCAAATAGGTTCAATTCACCTGTTTTTGTTGCGGGTCAGCTCGTCCTTTATGTTGAGCTCGGCCGCGCGCTTCCACTGGCGCTTTTCAGCTTCGCGCAGCTCCGGCGTGAATTCCTCGCCGAAATCCTCCATCTCGAAGATCGGGCGGATGTCGACATCGCCCGCGCGGGAAGGGCGCTTGCTTCAGCCAGTCGATGGCTTCGTCCATCGATCCGACCTTCCAGATCCAGAAGCCGGCGATGATCTCCTTCGACTCGGCGAAGGGACCGTCGATCACCTTCGGCTTGCCGCCGTCGAAGTTGATCCGCTTGGCCTTAGACGTCGGGTGCAGGCCTTCGCCCGCCAGCATCACGCCGGCGTTGACAAGCCTCTCGTTGAACGCACCCATCGCGGTGAGCATCTCCTTGCCCGGCATCTTGCCGGCCTCGCTGTCCTTGTTGGCCTTGACGGCGACCAGTACGCGCATTGTGCTGTCTCCTTGGTTTCGCTTTGCGTCGGCGGGAGCCGCCGATGCTTCCTTCTCTCGACGAGCAGCGGCTGGCGGAATCGACGCTGCTCACGTCTTTTTTTCGACCTCGCCGGGCCGGTCACCGTCTATCAAGCGGGTAAGTCTTCCGGCTCCATCACCTGGCGGACTTCGATCTCGCAGTCGCCGTCGAACGGCCGCGGAAAGCGCCGCGCCCATTCCATCGCCTCTTCGCGCGACTTCACCTGGATCATGGTGAAGCCACCGATCAGCTCCTTCGCTTCGGCGAACGGCCCGTCCACGACGGTGCGCTTGTCGCCGGAATATTTGACGCGCCAGCCCTTGTCGCTGCGGTGCAGGCCGTTGCCGTCAAGCAGCACGCCGGCTTTGCCGAGCTCCTCGTGGTAGGCGATCATGTCATCCATGATCTTCTTCGAGGGGACAGTCTTGCCGGAATCGAAGTCCTGGGTGGTCTTGACGATGATCATGTAGCGCATGGTCGTTTCTCCTTCATGGCGGACTTGAGCGCCGTTCTATCCACACGACGAACGAGGCGGCGGGCGATCGACACGCGATGAATGTTTTTTTGGAGAGGCTCGAGCGGCCGGCTCAGGCGACTTCCGCGGCGCCCCGCCTGGCGATCGTCGGCTTCCTTTCCATCGGGAAAAGGGGGAAATAGGGCTCCGCCTCCTGAAGCACGCGCGCGAAGGACGGGCGCGCCATCAGCCGGTCGAGATAGGCCGGCAGTCTCGTCAGCTCCGGGCTGAAGGGAACGACAATCTCCGCGTAGAAAAGCGACGGAGCGGCCGCGCAATCGACGAGCGAGAACTCGTTTCCGATTGCCCATGTCCTCGCACCGATTTCACGCTCGAGGAGTGCGTAGGCCTGACGGATCTGGGTCTTCGCCTGCTCAACGCCGAGCGGGTCGCCGCCCGCTTCGGGGCGCAGCCGGTCGCCCACGATCTTCTGCATCGGCTCATGCACATAGTGGTCGAAGACGCGGTCCCACATCCGCGCCTGCCAAGCGCGTTCCGCATTGCGCGGCAAGAACTGCGTCCGGCCCGGATAAAAGGCGTCGAGGTATTCAATGATGACGGTCGCTTCCGCGACTGTGCTGCCCCGCGCCGCGTCCTCAAGCACGGGGAACTTGGCCATCGGCCAGACGGCGGCGAAGGCCGCGCGCGACTCCGCGTTTCCGAGATCGACGATGATCGGCTCGAACGGTGTGTCGTTCTCATAGAGCGCGATCAGCGCCTTCCAGCAGAAGGAGGCGAGAGGATGAAAATAGAGTTTTGGCGACATGGTGCGTCTCCCAGGCCGAGCGTCGCGCCGGCTCCATTTTGACGACGAGCGAGGCGAATGGAAATCGACACGCCGGCATGAAGATTTTTCGACGGCTCCAAGCCGCACGCCGGGGCAGCGCGACGGACGACAGGCGCGCGCGAAGCCGCTATAGCAGGCCCCGGCACTACGCAATCGCGTTCGGAGGATGGAAATGGAATACCGCCTGCTCGGCCGCTCGGGGCTCAAGGTCTCGGCGCTCGCCATGGGGACGATGACGCTCGGGCGGGCGAAATCCGGCCCGACCGGCTCGGTCGGGCTGAAGGAGGCGCGGCGGCAGGTCGACCAGTGCCTGGCGGCCGGCGTGAATCTGATCGACACGGCGAACGTCTATTCGGGCGGCGCCTCGGAGGAGATCGTCGGCGACGCGCTGAAGGGCAGGCGCGAGCATGTCGTGCTTGCGACCAAGGCGCGCTTCAACATGCTCGGGCTTCCGAACACCGGCGGCAATTCCCGCATCAACCTGATCGCCGAATGCGAGCGCAGCTTGAAGCGGCTGAAGACCGACTGGATCGACCTCTACCAGCTGCATCAATGGGACGGCGAAACGCCGGTCGAAGAGACGATGCAGGCGCTCGACAGCCTGATCAAGGCCGGCAAGGTGCGCTATGTCGGCTGCTCGAATTTTTCCGCCTGGCACATCATGAAGGCGCTTTCCGCGGCGAAGGAAGGCGGGCGCCAGCCTTTCGTCAGCCAGCAGATCCACTACACGCTGCAGGCGCGCGAGGCCGAATATGAGCTGGTGCCGCTGACCCTCGACCAGGGGCTCGGCATCCTCGTCTGGAGCCCGATCGCCGGCGGGCTTCTTTCCGGAAAATATCGTCGCGGCAAGAAGGGCCCGGAAGGCTCGCGTCATTTCGCCCGCAACTGGAAGGAGCCGCCGATCTACGACGAGGACAAGCTCTTCGCCATCATCGACGTGCTGCTCGAAGTGGCGAGCGCGCACAAATGCTCCGCCGCGCGGGTCGCGCTTGCCTGGCTCCTCGGCCGGCCGGGCGTCTCGTCCGTCATCATCGGCGGGCGCACGGAGGAGCAGTTCGCCGACAACCTCGCCGCCGCCGAGCTCAAGCTTTCGGACGAGGAGACGGCGCGGCTCGAAGCGGTGAGCCGCCCGCCGCTCCTTTATCCCTATTGGCACCAGGCGTGGAGTGCGAAGGACCGGCTCGGGGCGGCGGACCTGACGCTGCTCGCGCCGCATCTCAGCTGAGAGGAAAGCCGCGGCGCCTGAGCGCGCCTCTCCCGCAAGGGGAGAGGCGGGTCGCGCGCATGTTCGCTAGTCGAAGAGCTTGTCGCCCTGCTCGTCGATGATCTGCTGGCCCTTGGTGACGGCGAAGGCGGCCGCGTCGTCCTTGCTCGGGTGCCGCTCGGCGCGGATGAAGCGATGCTCCTTCACGCCGTCGGCGGCGTCCTTCTCGATGATGCCGGCCGTCTGAAATTGCCCGTCCGCAGCATAGGGCGTGGCGCGGATGCGGAAGCCCTTGTATTCGACCGCCTCGCCGGGCGGCTCTTCGCCGCCGCCCTTGCTTCCGAAAAAGCGTCCGAGAATGCTCATCGCGACCTGCCGGCTTTGGCCACGGCTTCTGCCGTGGCGGATCGGGAACGGGTGAAGTATGGAGTTGCTCGGGCGCGATGGCAATGAAACGCAGCGGAAGGGGTGGGCGTGGCACGCATCGAAAGCATCAACGTCGGCAAGGAGCAGAGCTTCGCCAACGACCTTGGCCGGAGCGGCATCCGCAAGGCGCCTGTCCCCGGCGCCGTGAACATAGGGCCGGAAGGGGTTGAAGGCGACTTCATCGCCGACGCCGAGAGTCACGGCGGGCCGGACCAGGCCGTCTATGTCTATTTCGCCGAGGACTATGCCTGGTGGGCAAAGAAGCTCGGCCGAAACCTCGCGCCCGGCACCTTTGGCGAGAATCTCGACCATCTCGGGGCTGACTTCGGCGGAGCTCGCGATCGGCGACCGGCTCGTCGCCGGCGAAGTCGTGCTCGAAGCGACAGCCCCGCGGCTTCCCTGCAACACGCTGGCAAAGCGGATGGAGGATCCGGGCTTCGTCAAAAGCTTTCGCGACGCCGCGCTGCCGGGCGTCTATTGCCGGGTGATCGCGGCGGGGCCGCTCGCAGTCGGGACGGAGGTCGAGCATCGGCCCTACGGGGGCGAGCGGGTCAGCGTGGTGCCGATGTTCCGCCAATGGTTCGAGCGCAAGACGATCGGAGCGGCGGAAGTGGAGAAGACGCTCGCGGCGCCGCTTGCAGCCCGTTTCCGGCGCGACTGGGAGAAGCTGCTCGCGAGCGCGGCGCGCACGTAGCCGGCCGCGCTCAGGCGACGGCGGTTCGTCGCTCGCGGCAGCCGCCGTGATCCTTCAGGACGCGCTCCTCAGAGGCGGGATATTTGGCAAGGAGCGCAGGCGGCCGGATCGGACGCGGCACGAGATTGCCGCCGCAATTCGGGCAAACGCCGTGAAAGACCGCGTGCGCGCAATCGGCGCAGAACGTGCATTCGAAGCTGCAGATGACCGCGTCCGGCGCGTCGGGCGGTAGGTTGCGGTCGCAGCATTCGCAGTTCGGCCTGAGCTTGAGCATGTCACCCCTGATCGCCGCCAGCGCCCGACGTCACGCCGCGACGAAGCGGCTCCAGGGCCGGCCAGTCCGGCAACATGGAGATCAGCACGCGATCGCGCATGACGAAGTGGTGGAAAATCGCGGCCGCCGCATGCAGCCCGGCGACCCAGATGATGAGGTTGCCAAGCGTTGAGTGGAATTCAGTGATCGACCTGCCAAAATCATGCGCAAGCGCGAAGTAGGGGCCAAAGGCGCTGCCGAAGAAGGTGACGGCGTGGCCCTCCCACCAGGCGCCGAGGATCGCGGTGATCGGCACGGCGGCAAGAAGCGCATAAAGGAGCCAGTGCACGAGCCGTGAGGAAAGCGACATCCACGTCGGCATCGGCGGCTCCTCGGGCGCACGGTCGAAGAGGCGCCACGCGATCCTGAGCACGACCACGACGATCACGAGGATGCCGAGCGTCTCGTGCCAGTTGAGCGAGGCGGCGCGCTCCGCCGCGTAGACACGGCTTTCGGGGCCGCCGTGGCCGAAGAGATAGGCGGCGCCGACAAGAATGACGGTCAGCCAGTGGAACGTCTGCGCGACCGCGCTATAGCGGGTCCGCGCGGGGGCTACTGTCATTGCGTGCGCTCCGTGGTTCGTAGAATTGATGCAAATGCCGGCGGACGGCCTCGCTAGGCGAGAAATGTCGCCGATCTTTGTCAGAGTCTCACGCGTGTTTCGAAAAAGTGTCTCAACCTACGGCTTCACGAAGCCGTGTGCGGCGCGGCCATTGCGCTCAGTCCGCGCCTTCCTCGATCGCCTCCATGTCGTCGTCGGAAAGGCCGAAATGATGGCCGATCTCGTGCACGAGGACGTTGACGATGATGGCGCCGAGCGTCTCCTCGTGCTCCGCCCAATAATCGAGAATCGGACGGCGATAGAGCCAGATGCGGTTCGGCATGTCCCCCGTCTCCGGGACCGCGGGGCCATGCGCCATGCCGACCCCCTGAAAAAGGCCGAGAATGTCGAACGGCGTCTCCGCCTCAAGCTCGTCGACGACGTCGTCTTCGGGGAACTCGGCGATGGCGAAGCTGACCTCGCCCGCGAGCTTGCGAAAGGACTCCGGAATGGCGCGAAAGGCTTCCTCCGCCATCGCCGCGAAATCGGCGAGCGAAGGCGCCACGCGCTCCGACCAGCTTTCGTCGTCCGTCTTCATATAGCGCTAACCATTAGCCGCGCCGGCGGGGAAGCGGAAGCATCGCGGCGCACGCGGCACCACGTCGCAGGAACCGGCGCAAGCGGGAGCCGTTACGGACGCGGTGGGGTATCGGCGCGGTTCGTGCCGCCTCGATCTTATCGGCCGCGGCCCGCGCTTTTGAGGAGTGTCGGAAATGAAGACGTCGGTTGTCTTGGCAGCACTTGCAGCTGTCGGGTTCATCGCGGCCGGCTCCGCTGCCAATGCCGCATCGATGGGGACAACGGGGACCACGGGGGAGCAGGCGTGCTATCACATGCTCCCGAACCAGGTGATCGTGACCTGCGACCACGCCGGACCGGGCGTGCCGGGCGAGACCTTTGGCCAGGCGACCGAGAACGGGTCGACGGGGCCGCTCTATACCGGCTCGATCGGAACGAGCCCGGCGGCCGCCGCGCCGGGCGGCATGGTCATGGTCGACAGCCCGCAGCAGTGCAGGCCGGGTGCCTACTGGGTTCTGCACAACCCGAACGACGACATCCCGATGAATTGCCCCTCGTCGTGAGGCGTCATCAATCCGAAAAATCTGAACCGCTCTTCGGATGAGGCAACACTGGACGGCCCGGGCAGCGATGCCCGAGCCGTTCTTTCATTGAGCTTTAGTGCCAGTCGCGGATATCGACGAAGTGCCCGGCGATTGCTGCCGCCGCGGCCATGGCCGGCGAGACCAGATGGGTGCGGCCCTTGTATCCCTGCCGGCCCTCGAAATTGCGGTTCGAGGTGGAGGCGCAGCGTTCCTCCGGCCTGAGCTTGTCGGCGTTCATGGCAAGGCACATCGAGCAGCCCGGCTCGCGCCATTCGAAGCCTGCCGCCTTGAAGACCTTGTCGAGCCCTTCCGCCTCCGCCGCGGCTTTGACGAGGCCGGAGCCGGGGACGACCATGGCGTTCACGTTGGCGTTCACGTGGCGGCCCTCGATGACCTTCGCGGCGGCGCGGAGATCCTCGATGCGTCCATTCGTGCAGGAGCCGATGAAGATGCGGTCGAGCGCAATGTCGGTCATCTTCGTGCCCGGCGTCAGCCCCATATATTGAAGCGCCCGCCGCTTCGAGTCGCGCCGCGTCTCATCCTCGATGGCGTCTGGATCGGGTACGACCCCGGTCACCGCCACCACGTCCTCCGGCGAAGAGCCCCAGGTCACGACCGGCGGCAGGCTGGCGCCGTCGAGCCTGACCTCGCGATCGAATTCTGCGCCGGCGTCGGAGGGAAGCGTCTCCCAATAGGCCCGCGCCATGTCCCATGCCTTGCCCTTCGGCGCGCGCGGGCGGTCCTTGATATAGGCGTAGGTCGTCTCGTCGGGCGCCACCATGCCCGCCCGAGCCCCGCCTTCAATGCTCATGTTGCAGACCGTCATCCGCCCTTCCATCGAAAGCGCGCGGATCACGTCGCCGGCATACTCGATGACATGGCCGGTGCCGCCCGCCGTGCCGATCTCGCCGATGATCGAAAGGATCACGTCCTTCGCGGTCACGCCCTCCGGCAATTTGCCGTCGACGGAGACGCGCATGTTCTTCGCCTTGCGCTGGATCAGCGTCTGCGTGGCAAGCACGTGCTCCACCTCGCTCGTGCCGATGCCGGCGGCGAGCGCGCCGAAGGCGCCGTGCGTCGAGGTATGGCTGTCGCCGCAGACGATCGTCATGCCGGGCAGGGTGAAGCCCTGCTCGGGGCCGATGATGTGGACGATGCCCTGCCGCCGGTCGAGCTCGTTGTAATATTCGATGCCGAAGTCGCGCGCGTTCTCGGCGAGCGTGTCGACCTGCAGCTTCGATTCCGGATCGGCGATGCCGTGGCTTCGGTCGGTGGTCGGCACGTTGTGGTCGACGACGGCGAGCGTCTTCTCCGGCGCGCGCACCTTGCGATGCGCCGTCCTCAGGCCCTCGAAGGCCTGCGGGCTCGTCACCTCGTGCACGAGATGGCGGTCGATATAGAGAAGGCAGGTGCCGTCAGGCTGCCGTTCGACCAGATGGTCGTCGAAGATCTTGTCGTAGAGGGTTCTCTGCTTCATCGGAAAGGCTCGCTCTTTTCGCATTTTTTCCACACGCGACACGCGGCCATGGCCGCGGGATTCTAGCGTGCGGGAAGCGGGCCGTCGGAGGCGAAGAGGCGTGCAAAGAAGCGCCAGGGCAGACGCGCGTGATCGCCGATCGCGGCAAAGGCGAGCGTCGAATGGGCGGACGCGCCCTCGTCCGGCCCGCGGGTGCGGGGCATAAGCGCCTGATCCTTGGCCATGCCGACTATATAGCAACGCCGTCGCCCCGCCTCAATCGCGGACCTTTGCGGCTCTCCGGGGTCGCGGCGCCGGCGCTCGTCGGCTAAAACGGCAGTCATGTCCAGCGCCGCGATTCGACTCTTCGCATGCCTCGGCGTCCACGCTTTCTTTGTGACGCATTGCCACCAAATGGTCGTCAACACCGCGCCCGTCCCCTAAAGTAAGCTGGAAGACTCGTAATTCGCGCTGGCAAACCAGGTCCGATTTCAGGTCCGAGGAATTCATGCGCCTCAAGCGATTGAAACGCTTGCTCGCTCCATACAGGAGCGTTCCGGAAAGACTTACGCGAATCCGGGCGAAATCCTATCCGTTCATCCCACAGTCGCGGCCCTACGCCAGTTCGCGGGCGGGCGCGCTGCTATTAGCAATTCTTGAGCACGGCCGCGAGCGCTACGCCGATTTGTGCTGCGCCATCGTCAGCGATCGCGACAACCTGAAGGACTTGCCGGCCGAAACGGAGACGCCCGACAACCCGCATTGGGTCAACGGCTGGTTCCCGCCGCTCGACGGCATGATTCTCTACACCCTCATTCGATCGCTGAAGCCGAAGACCTACCTTGAGATCGGCTCCGGCAACTCCACCAAGTTCGCCCGCAAGGCGGTCCGCGATCATGGGCTTGCGACGCGCATCGTCTCGATCGACCCCGAGCCGCGCGCCGAAATTGATGCGCTTTGTGACCAGGTGATCCGCAGTCCGTTTCAGGACGTGAGCGCGGAAGCCGGGCGATTGATCGAACCCGGAGACATAATCTTTCAGGACGCGAGCCACCAAGTCTTCACAAATTCCGACGAGACCGTGTTCTTTACCGAGTTCGTGCCGATCATCCCGCCCGGCGTAACTTGGGGAGTCCACGACATCTTCCTGCCCAACGATTATCCGACTGCGTGGCACAGGAGGTTCTACAATGAGCAATATCTATTCCTCGTCTATCTGCTCGCCGGTGCGGCTGGAGATGAGATCCTTTTTCCCTCCGCGTTCGTTCAGCAGGACGAGAGGCTGAGCGGCATGTTGACGGGTATCTTTAGTCTGCCGGCCTTAGCGGGGACGCGTCCCGGCGGCGGTGCATTCTGGATGCGCCGGCCTCAGACGAGATGATCTCCGCTATCCGCCTTATGTGGCATGTTCCCGGGTTCGTCTGCGCGACGGCGCTCCTTGTATTGTTCACCGTTGCGACCGCCCGCGCCGACCCGTGCCGGAGCGACAGCTTCGAGGGCGCCGCCTACACGGTCTGCAGCTTCGACCTCGCGAAGGACGACCTCCGCCTCTTCTGGAAGGACGCGGAGGGCGCGCCCTATAAGACCTTCTCCACGCTTGCGGATGATCTGAAGGCGAAGGGCCTGATGCTCGCCTTCGCCATGAACGCCGGCATGTACGGAGCCGATTTCCGCCCGATCGGCCTCTATGTCGAGGATGGCAAGACGCTCGTGCAGGCGAATACCAGGAGCGTGACCGGTGCGCCGGGCGACATTCCGAATTTCTACAAGAAGCCGAACGGCGTCTTCTATATCGGCGACAAGACAGCGGGCATCCTGGAGACTGGCGCTTATCTGAAGGCAGCCCCGGCCGCGCGCTTCGCCACGCAGTCGGGCCCGATGCTCGTCATCGACGGCGCCATCCATCCGGCCTTCATCGAAGGCTCGACCGACGAGAAGGAGCGCGACGGCGTCGGGCTGTCGAGCCCGACCGGCGTGACTTTCGCGATCAGCGAGGACGCGGTCAGCTTCCACGACTTCGCGCGCTTCTTCCGCGATCACCTCGGCTGCCAGAACGCGCTCTTCCTCGACGGCGGGTCAGCCCCCGGCCTCTACGCTCCCGAGATCGGCCGCAACGACGCCCCCGGCCACGGCGGCTACGGGCCGATCGCCGCCGTGGTGACGCCGTAGCAGCGCGAGCTCGGCGCCCGGCAATGGCCGTGCGACCGAACCGGCCGCGCCACACGTTCCGCCCTGCGCTCGATCAGCGCGAAGTCGCCGAACTCGTGATTGCGGTAGCCGCCGCGTGCGGCGATTGACGCCATCATTTTGAGCGCTGCGTCATCGGTGAAGGCGCGCAGAAGCTCATAGTGGCTCTCGCCGGCCTCGTGCATGCCGGTCAGGATGGCGTCGACGCTCTTCAGCCGTGTTTTCGGGCCGATGCGCCCGGTCGCGACGCCGTCGCCGGCGCGCGGGATGCCGTCTTCGCCCGCCGCGGATTCAAGCGCACGCACCGTCGTCGTGCCGATGGCGACGATGCGTCCGCCCGCGGCCTTCGTTCGCCGCACGGCCGCGACGGTCGTCTCCGGAACACGATAGGGCTCGTCGAAGGGGAGCGATCGGTCAAGCGCCGCGTCGCCGGTCGAGGATATGCCGGCCGCATGCGTCAGCGTGGCAAAGCCGACGCGATTGTCGCGGAGCGCGGCAAGCATACGCCAGTCGAGCGCAAATCCGGCCGACGGCGGCTCGAACGCGACCGGGCGCGAAGCGATCCTGGTCACAGACGTCCGAGAGCGCGAGCCGCTCCGGCACATGCGCGTATTGGATCGGCCGACCGTGCCAGGCGATGCCGGCCCACACCGTGTCGTTCGTTCCGGCAAACCGGACGGACAGGAGGCGCGGGTGGCCGTGGATATGGTCGACGATCGCGGCGAGCGGTCCGAGCGCGAGCACGTCGCCCGGCCAAAGGCGAGGGGGAGGCGGCCGGTCTTCGGTCCGCATGCGGTGGTCGCCGGCGCCGAAGGCGACCGCGACGAAGCGCGTCGCATCACGCAGCGATATCCACTTCGCAAGCCGGAGCTCGATCGCTTCGCCGCTTGTCACATGCGTGCCGTGAAGGCTGGCGGGGAGTGTCGCCGCGTCGTTGGCGACGACGAGGTCGCCGGGGCGCAGCAGCGCCGGCAGATCGGCGTGCGACCCCCCGCGAACCTTGCCGTCCGCGCTGACGGCAAGGAGTTTCGCCGAAGCGTGGCGCGGACGGTCGGCGGGAATCATGCCGCCTCCGGTGAAAGCACGGCGTGCTTCGGAAGATTGGCGGCGATGATGGCCATCAGCTCCGTGGCGGAATCCTCCGGCTGCTTGAGCGTCGCCGCATCGGCGTCGGGGACGGCAAGCGCATGGAGCGGCGTATCCATGTCGCCGGGGTCGACGGAGAGGAAGCGCACGCCGTCTGCACGCATCTCCTCCGCCCAGATGGCGCTCATGTGCCGAAGCGCCGCCTTGCTGGCGGAATAGGCGCCCCAGCCGGCATAGGCGTTGACCGCGGCGTCGCTTGAGATGTTGACGACGACCGCCCCGCGCCGTTCGCGTGCGGAAGCGGCGAGGGCGCCAAGCAATGCCTTGGTCAGTCGGAAGGGGCCAAGCACGTTGATCTGAAGCGCGTCGGCGAATGCCTCGCATTCGGTGTCGGCAAGGGGGGCGAGCGGCACCGGCCCGAGGCTCGACGCGTTGTTGATCAAGACGTCGAGGCCGCCGAGGGTCCCGGTGACCTGCAGCGCAATCGGGTAGATGTCCTCCTTCTCGCCGACGTCGCCTATGATGCCGTGCGCGCCGGTTGCGCGGGCCGTCCGCTCGACCGAAGTCGCGGTGCGGGCCACGAATGCGACGCGCGCCCCGCGGGCGGAAAACTGCTGGACGAGGGCCAGTCCGAGGCCCGAAGTTCCGCCGGTGACGGCGACACGCAGGGCGTTGAAGTTCGTCTGCATGATGAAGCTCCTTCTGAGGAGCGGGCCTTCTACAAGTTCAAGTTAACTTGAAGTCAAGAGGAAATCGTGCTTTGTCGCGATCATGGAATCCACGCTCACCATCAGCGAGGTCGCGCGGCGCAGCGGCGTCGCGTCTTCGGCGCTCCGCTTTTATGAGGAGAAGGGGCTGATTGCGTCGGAGCGTGCCGGATCGGGGCACCGCCGCTATCCCCGCTCGGCGCTCCGCCGCATTGCCTTCATCGTCTTTGCTCAGAAGGTCGGTCTCTCGCTCGACGAGATCGGGGCGGAGCTCACGAAGCTGCCGCCCGACCGCGTGCCGACGCGCCGCGACTGGGCGAAGCTTTCGGGCGGGTGGACGGCGCGGATCGATCAGCGGATCGCGGAGCTTGAGCGCCTGCGCGACGGTCTGACCGAATGCATCGGCTGCGGCTGCCTGTCGATCGATCGCTGCAAGCTCGCCAATCCGGCCGACGGCGCCGCGCGCATGGGGCCGGGCCCGCGCTACTGGATCGGCTGACGGCTTTCCGGCGCGACGCCCATACCTGAAAAACAAAAGCGGCGCCGAAGCGCCGCCCTGGAGCCCCGAACGGCGCGCCCTTTACTGAGCGGCCGCCTCGGCGGGCGCGTTGGCCGCGGCCTCGGCGCGGGCGGCTTCCTTCTCTGCTTCGACGGCGGCGCGCTCGGCCGCGAGCTGGTCGCGCATGTCCTCGTCGAGGCGCTTGGCGCGGACGTTAGAGGCTTCGCCGATTCTGGCCGCCTTGCCGCGCCGACCGCGGAGATAATAGAGCTTCGCGCGGCGAACCTTGCCGCGGCGCACGACCTCAACCTTCTCCACCATCGGCGAATAGACCGGAAAGACGCGCTCCACGCCTTCGCCGTAGGAGATCTTGCGCACGGTGAAGCTTTCGTTGAGCCCGCCTCCCGAACGCCCGATCACCACGCCTTCATAGGCCTGGAGCCGGGTGCGGGTGCCTTCGGTCACGCGCACATGGACGCGCACCGTGTCGCCCGCTTCGAACGGCGGCAGCGTGCGCTTGGCGGAGAGGGCGGCGACCTCGGCCGCCTCGATTTTATGGATGACGTTCATCGGCGTGGTCCTCTTTTTCATGCGCATCGACCCGACGCCGGCCGGGGCGCGCATCCTTGTCAAATCCTGCGGAGTTGGCGGCGATATACACATTCAGATCGCCGATGTCGATGGGCAGTACCGGCGGAAAATGGGGGTTTAGGGGCCGAAACCACCTGAACGTCCCGCATGGTTCAGGGGCTCCACTCCGCCCTTCGAGGCTCGCTTCGCTCGCACCTCAGGATGAGGGCGGAATGGAGCCTCGAAGCACGTGTCACGGCGATCTGGCAGGCGTTTGGCTGCCTACGCCTTTGAATCGCGCTTCGCCCAAAGGTCGGGCCGCCGCGCCTCAGTCAGCCGCTCCGCCTCCGCCCGCCGCCATTCGGCGATCCTGCCGTGATGGCCGGAATTCAGGATTTCCGGGATCGCGCGGCCCTCGAAATCCTGCGGGCGGGTATAGTGCGGATATTCGAGAAGACCCCGCTCGAAGCTTTCATCCGCGCCGGACTCCGCCGCGCCCATGACGCCGGGGAGGAGGCGGACGCAGGCGTCGAGCAGGGCCATCGCTGCGATCTCGCCGCCGGAAAGCACGTAATCGCCGATCGAGACTTCCTCAAGCCGCCGGGCCTCGATGACCCGTTCGTCGACGCCCTCGAAACGCCCGCAGACGATAAGCGCGCCCGGCCCGGCGACAAGCGCGCGGACGCGCGCCTGCGTGAGCGGCTCTCCGCGCGGGCTCATGAGGAGGCGCGGGCGCTCGTCGTTCGCGCCGCTCACCGCATCGATGGCATTGGCGAGGACATCGGCGCGGAGAACCATGCCGGCGCCGCCGCCGGCAGGCGTGTCGTCGACCGCGCGGTGCGGACCGACGCCGTGGTCGCGGATGTTCTTCACCTCAAGCGACCAGGTGTCCGCGTCGAGCGCCTTGCCGGAGAGGCTCACGCCGAGCGGTCCCGGAAACATTTCCGGGTAGAGCGTCAGCACCGTGGCGCGGAAGGTCATCTCAGAGTGCGACGCCGGCGCCCGCCTCGTAGACCTTGATGTCGCGGCCGGAGGCGCCGACCTCACCGAGCTTCGCGCGCCACGGACCCATATGCGGCTGCTTCAAATGCGCATCGAGATGCGCGCGGCTCTCCCACTGCTCGAAGATGCGCAATAGCCCGGGCTCGACCACGTCGAAGGCGAAGGAATAGAGGATGCATCCGGCCTCCTTGCGGGTCGCGGCGATCAGCGTGTGCGCGGTCGGCATGACCGCGTCGATCTTGTCCGCGGGGATGCGGATGGTGCCGGCAACAACGATCATGCCTCTTCCTCCAAAACTTCGGTTTCTGCGGGCGGAACGACGACGACGCGGCGTTTCGCGATGTCGATATCAGGCACGTTCGCTTTGGTGAACGGAATAAGCAGTGACGGACCCGTTTCCGGCGCCACTTCGAGAATGTCGCCGGCGCCGAAATTGTCGACCGCGACCACCCTGCCGATCGGCGCGCCGGCGGGGTCGACGGCGGCAAGCCCGATCAGATCCGCGACATAGAATTCATCCGGTTCGGGCGCGGGGAGGGCGGCCCGCTCGACGCCGAGCGAAAGCCCGGTGAGCCGCGCCGCCGCATCACGGTCGTCGACGCCGATGAATTTCGCGACGACGACGCCCTTGCCAGGCTTCAGCCGCTCGATCTCGAACTTGCGGCCGTCTTCCGTAAAGAGCGGTCCGTAGGCGCCGAGCGCCATCGGATCGGTGGCAAAGCTCTTCACCCGCACTTCGCCCTTCACGCCATGCGGCGCGCCGACGGTGGCGAGGAGAATGCGGCGGGACATCTGAGCTTCGGGCCTGTTTCTTGCGCGCTCTTGGGCGGCACAATACTATGCGGTGATGGCGTTACCAGACCGCGTGCGGCTGCCGTTTGCGTTCGACGCCAGCCGGCTGCGGCGCGACCTCGACAGCCTCTGCGCTTCCGCCGACTGGATCGCGCATTTCGTCAAGGCGAACTATGAAGGCGACTGGAGCGCGATGCCGCTCCGCGCTACGGCCGGGGCGCGCCACCCGGTGAAGATGATCTATTCCGACCCCTCGGCGACGGCGTTCGAGGACACGCCCTTGCTTCGCCGCTCCGCCTATTTTTGCGAGGTGCTCGCCGCCTTCGCCTGCGAGCTCCACGCGGTGCGGCTGATGCGGCTCGCGCCCGGCTCGGTGATCAAGGAGCACCGCGACCATGACCTCGACGCCGAAAGCGGCAACGTCCGCATCCACGTGCCGATTACCACAAATCCCGAGGTGGCGTTCGAGCTCAACCGGTCGCGCGTCGTCATGGAGCCCGGCAGCGCCTGGTACCTGCGCCTCTCCGACCCGCATCGCGTCGCGAATCGCGGGACGAGCGACCGGGTTCACATGGTGATCGACGCCGTCGCCAACGATTGGATGCGCGCGCTGCTCAAACGTGCCGCGGAGGCGCGGGAGCCTCTTGCCGTCGGCGAGGCTTGACGACCGCCGCTCCCGGCAAAGCCGACTAACCCGCGACCGGCTCCTCCGCCGCGGCTGCGGGCGCTGCGGCGGCCGCTTCCGCCTCTTCCTTCTTCTTCGCCTTCGCCTCCGCGCGCTCGTCGGCCTTCTTGCCGGGCTTCGCCTTCTCCGGGTTGAGCCGCGCTTCGCGCTTCAAGATGCCCGCCTGGTCGAGGAAGCGAAGCACCCGATCGGTCGGTTGCGCGCCCTTCGAGAGCCAATGCTGGATGCGCTCAAGGTTGAGCTTCACGCGCTCCGCGTTCTCCGCGGGGAGAAGCGGGTTGTAGGTCCCGACCTTCTCGATGAAGCGGCCGTCGCGCGGCGAGCGCTCGTCGGCCACCACGACCCGGTAGTAGGGCCGTTTCTTGGTCCCGCCCCGCGCCAGTCTGATCTTCACTGCCATTTCTGTCTTTCCTTCAAACGAAACCGTGTTGCTTTCAGAACTGTCGTCATTGCCGGACTTCGATCCGGCAATCCATTCCGTGACGCCGCCGTTTGACACGACCGCTGCGGAATGGATGCCCGGGTCAAGCCCGGGCATGACGACGGTGTTGGTCGTCATTCATTTCTTCTTCCCCATGCCCGGCAGGCCCGGAAGCCCGCCGCCCATGCCGGGGAGCTTGGGCATTCCCCCCGGGAAGCCGCCGCCGAACCCACCGCCGGGGAGCCCACCCGGAAAGCCGCCGGGCGTTCCGCCAAGCCCGGACTTCTGCATCTCTTCCAGCATCGCCGGGTCGGGCTGCGGGATTCCTCCCCCCGCGCCGCCGAAGAGCGCACCGAGGCCGCCCTTCTGCCGCCCGAGCTTCTTCATCATGTCCGACATCTGCCGGTGCATCTTGAGAAGCTTGTTCACGTCCTGCACGTCGGTGCCGGAGCCTGACGCGACGCGGCGCTTGCGGCTTGCATTCATCAGCGCCGGCTTCCGCCGCTCCTTCTGCGTCATCGAACCGATGATGGCGAGCTGGCGCGGCAGCACGCGGTCGTCGAGTCCGGCGGCGGCGATCTGCTTCTTCATCTTGCCGACGCCCGGCATCATCCCGAGAATCCCCGACATGCCGCCGATCTTCTGCATCTGGCGCAGCTGGTCGGCGAGGTCTTCCAGGTCGAACTCGCCCTTTGAGAGCTTGCGGGCCGCGGCCTTCGCCTTCTCCGCGTCGATATTCTCCGCCGCGCGCTCGACGAGGCTGACGATGTCGCCCATGCCGAGGATGCGGTCGGCAATGCGCCCGGGATGGAAATCTTCCAGCGCATCCATCTTCTCGCCGGTGCCGATGAGCTTGATCGGCCGACCGGTGACGGCACGCATCGAAAGCGCTGCGCCGCCGCGTCCGTCGCCGTCGATGCGCGTCAAGACGATGCCGGTGACGCCGACCCGCTCGTTGAACGCGCGCGCCACGTTGACCGCGTCCTGGCCGGTCAGGGAATCGGCGACGAGCAGGATTTCGTGCGGGTCAGTCGCCGCCTTGATCTCCGCCATCTCCAGCATCAGCGGCTCGTCGATATGCGTGCGGCCGGCGGTGTCGAGCATGACGATGTCGTAGCCGCCGAGGCGGCCGGCATTCGCCGCGCGCCTGGCGATCTCGACCGGCGTCTGACCGGCGACGATCGGAAGCGTCGCGACGGAAACCTGCTCGCCGAGCACGCGCAGCTGCTCCTGCGCCGCCGGCCTGCGCGTGTCGAGCGAGGCCATCAGCACTTTCTGCTTCTGCCGCTCGGAAAAGCGCTTGCCGAGCTTTGCCGTCGTCGTCGTCTTGCCGGAGCCTTGCAGCCCGACCATCATCAGCATCACCGGGGCGGGCGCGTTCAAGTCGACCGGCACGCTCTCCGCGCCGAGCATCTCCACGAGCGCGTCGTGGACGATCTTCACCACCATCTGGCCCGGCTTGACCGAGCGGATCACGGTCGCGCCGACCGCTTCCTTGCGCACCCGCTCGACGAAGTCCTTCACCACGTCGAGCGCGACGTCCGCCTCGATCAGCGCCCGCCGCACCTCGCGCAGCGCCTCGCCGACGTCGGCCTCCGACAGCGCACCGCGGCCGGTGATCTTGTCGAAAATGCCACTTAGGCGATCTGACAGCAATTCGAACATCGATCCTCAAACGGCTAGAACATCCGCGGGCGAACATCGCTGGCGGATGGGGACCTCCGGGGTCAACGCCCCGGTCGGCAACTCGGTTACCAAAACCGAACGGAATTTCGTGTCGAGCGGCTAATGGAACAAGGGGCCGGAGTCAACCGAGCCCGCGCCGGTGCCCGCCGCCTCCAGCCGCGGCAGGCGACCTTCAAGACCGGGCCGCGCCCCCTCGCCGTGGCGGCCGGGCATCAGTTTCGTGAATGCGTCGGAACGCCGGGCCGCCGACAGTTTTACGCCGCAATTCATTCGCAGTACGGTAGACTGGCTGAATTCGAGTCGAACCTGGCCACCTTGCCGAAGATGCGACCGCTCCGCGACCCCGACCTTTGCGACGGGAAGGAAATGCCCCTCGATGTCCCCGAGCTCTTCGCCGCGCGCGAAAGAGACCGCTATTCGCTGCATCAGCGGTTCTTGAACGAGCAGATGGTCCGCGTGCTGCGGACGATCGGCTACGACGTGGGGTTCGTCAGGGGGCGCGGTCAATATCTCTATGACCGCAACGGCGCCGAATATCTCGATCTCCTGAGCGGCTTCGGCGTCTTCGCGCTCGGCCGCAACCACCCCTTCGTGCGCGACGCGCTGAAGAGCGTGCTCGACGCCGAGCTGCCAAATCTGGTGCAGATGGACGTCTCCGCCCTTGCCGGCGTGCTTGCCGAGCGGCTGGTTGCCGAGGTGCCCTATCTCGACAAGGTGTTTTTCACCAATTCCGGCGCGGAATCGGTGGAGTCCGCCATCAAATTCGCCCGCGCCGCGACCGGCCGGTCCGGCATCGTCTTTTGCGAGCACGCCTTCCACGGGCTCACCAACGGCGCGCTTTCGCTGAACGGGGACGGAATCTTCCGCAGCGGGTTCGAGCCGCTTCTGCCCGATTGCTTTGCCGTGCCCTTCGACAATCTGGCGGCGCTCGAGAAGATGCTGGCGGAGCGCAAGCCCGCGGCCTTCGTGGTCGAGCCGATCCAGGGCAAGGGCGTCAACGTGCCCTCCGACGACTATCTCCCCGAGGCGGCGCGGCTTTGCCGCAAGCATGGAACCCTCTTCGTTGCCGACGAGGTGCAGACCGGCCTCGGGCGGACCGGCCGCTTCCTTGCCGTCGAGCATTGGGGCGTCGAGCCCGACATGGTGCTGTTGTCGAAATCGCTTTCCGGCGGCCATGTGCCGGTCGGCGCCGTGATGGCGCGGAACGGGATTCTCGAAAAGGTGT
Organism: uncultured Alphaproteobacteria bacterium; assembly: GCA_963750115.1. Taxonomy (GTDB): domain Bacteria; phylum Pseudomonadota; class Alphaproteobacteria; order Rhizobiales; family Afifellaceae; genus DASWJZ01. Next base: position 580,470 of record CAVVPM010000003.1, read on the forward strand.
TCAGCCGCATGGACCGGGCGGTGGTGCACGGCTCGACCTTCGGCAAGAACGACCTTGCGATGGCCGCGGGGCTCGCGAGCCTGCACGTGATGCAGGCCGAGCGGCTGGTCGAGAACGCCGCGGAGAAGGGCGAGCGGCTGATGCGCGCCTTCGCGCGGATGCTGGAGAAATACGAGCTCCTGATCAGCGTGCGCGGCAAGGGGCTGATGATCGGGCTCGAGTTCGGCCCGCCGCGCTCCTTGAAGCTCCGCGCCTCCTGGACGGCGATCGAAACCGCCAACAAGGGCCTGTTCAGCCAGCTGATCACCATTCCGCTCTTCAAGGACCACCACATCCTGACGCAGGTCGCCGCGCACGCGAGCCACACGATCAAGCTCCTGCCGCCGCTCGTCATCACCGACACCGACTGCGGCTGGATCGAGCAGGGCTTTGATGCCGCGATCGCCGCGAGCCACCGGGTTCCGGGCGCCGCCTGGTCGCTTGGCAAGACGCTCGTCGACCACGCGCTCCGCGCCCGCGCCTAGAACGGTCGATCGGCACGACATGTTGGTCGGCGCGGACAATACGGTTACGATTGCCGTCGCATGACAGTCGCGGCGCTCCGTTGGTTCAAGGCTGCCCTCGTGGTGCAGGCGCTTCTCGTCGGCTATTGGCTGGCGATCGAGGTCGTCGATATCTTTCCCTGGAACGACCTTGCGTCGCGTTCGCTCGACTATGGTCTCAACACGGAGATCGCCGTCACCGCGCTGCCCCTCCTCGGCCTCATGCTCCTCTTCGCGCTCGGCGTGCGCCCGCTCGCGATCCTCTCCGTGCTCGGCTACCTCGGCTACCTCGTCTGGGAAATCTGGGTGTGGTGGAAGCCTTTCGTCATCGGCGCCGACCCCGCATGGAAGGCCTTCTACGCCAGCAACCTTGCACGCACGCTGAAGCTGATCCCGGCGATCGGCCAGCATATTCCGCCCGACGCGCAGCACCTGGCGCTTCAGCTGCTGATGCTCGTGACGCTCCTGGTGACGGCGACGGCAACCGGCCACATCCGGCATCTGTAGCGGCGCCGGCTTCTCTGAAAAGCCGGGCGATCCTTGCGGAACGCCGCCGGCGCCGCTAGCAAGGCGCTCCGTCCGCACACCCTCGCAGAACCAAGATCACATGACCGAAAAGCTCCTCCTCCTCCCCGGCGACGGCATCGGCCCGGAGGTGATGGCCGAGGTGAAGGCCGTCATCCGGTTCATGAACGAAGCCGGCTTCGGGTCCTTCGAAACCGAGGAGGACCTTGTCGGCGGCGCCTCCTACGACGCGCATCAGAAAGCGATCACCGACCAGGCGATGGCGAAGGCGCTTGCCGCCGACGCCGTTCTCTTCGGCGCGGTCGGCGGGCCGAAATGGGACGCCGTGCCCTATGACGAGCGCCCCGAGGCGGCGCTGCTGAAGCTCAGGAAGGCGCTCGGCGTTTTTGCCAATCTCCGCCCGGCGATCTGCTATCCGGCGCTCGCCGACGCGTCGTCGTTGAAGCGCGAGCTCGTCGAGGGGCTCGACATCCTGATCCTCCGCGAGCTGACCGGCGGCGTCTATTTCGGCGAGCCGAAGGAGATCCGCGACCTTGGTAATGGGCAGAAGCGCGCCATCGACACGCAGGTCTACGACACCTTCGAGATCGAGCGGATCTCTCGGGTCGCCTTCGAGCTGGCGCGGACCCGGCAGAACAAGGTCACCTCGATGGAGAAGCGGAACGTCATGAAGTCGGGCGTTCTGTGGCACGACGTTGTCGCCGAGGTGCACGCGCGCGAATACGCCGACGTCGCTCTCGACCATATGCTCGCCGACGCCGGCGGCATGCAGCTCGTGCGCGCGCCGAAGCAGTTCGACGTGATCGTCACCGACAATCTCTTCGGCGACATGCTGTCGGATGTAGCAGCGATGCTGACCGGCTCGCTTGGCATGCTGCCTTCAGCGTCGCTCGGCGCCCCCGATCCGATCACCCAAAAGCGCAAGGCGTTCTATGAGCCGGTGCACGGCTCCGCGCCCGACATCGCAGGGAAGGGGATCGCCAATCCGATCGCCATGATCGCTTCTTTCGCCATGTGCCTGCGCTATTCCTTCGGCATGACGCAAGCGGCGGAAAACCTCGAAGCGGCGATCGCGGCCGCGCTCGCCGAGGGACTTCGAACGGCCGATATCTGGAGCGAAGGCTCGACCAAGGTCGGAACGACGCAAATGGGCGCCGAAATCCTGCGCAATTTCCGCCGGCTTCATGGCGGCGGCAATTGACGCATACAACCCACAAACGGTATTGTTAGTTCGGCTCTTCTGCGGCCTTCTGGGTTGCGAGAGCGGCCGAAAGGGAATGCTCTTGGGCTTCGGAGGCCCATGATCGTCGAGAGGGGCCAGGGAGAAATTCCAATGAGCAAGAAATCGATTATCCTCGGGTTTGCCGCTGCGTTCGCCGCAGTCGTCAGCGCGGGTTCTGCCTTCGCCTTCGGGATCACTGTTGGCCCCGGCGGCGTGAATGTGCATCCCGGCTACTACTACAACTATGACGATCGCCACTACGACAACTGGGGAATCAACGCCAATGATGCGGTCGACATCGCGCGGCAGAACGGCATGCGCGACGTTCAGGACGTGCAGCGTCACTCCCACACCTATGAAGTGACCGGCTACGGCCGTCATCATCGTTTCATGACCGTCGTCGTCAGCCGCAGCGACGGGCGCGTTATCAGCGTCGATTACTAACGCGAAGCGCGCCTTCCCTGGCTGAAATAGCGCGCCGGCCGCCGACAGTCGGCGCGTTGGCATGCTTTCTCCGCCGGCTAAAACGCGGGCGGATTTGCGCCTGCCTTGCGCTTTGCCGCGCGCCCCGGGCTGGCGGAGCGAATTTGACATTTGACTCCCGCCCGCGGCAAGCATCGCGTCAATTGTCGAGTTCGACAGCTCCACGAGGATCATAGACTTGCCAGCAGTCCTTTGATTGCGGCATTTGCCTGGCAGCTTCGTCCAAGGGGATGACCGGCAGCGGCGAGTGGGACCTGCCGTCGCCCGGCATCAGGCGCGAGCGGGACAAGAGGAGTTTCTGATGGGGTTGAAGATTGCCGTCGTCGGCGCCACCGGGAATGTCGGCCGCGAGATGCTCGAAGTGCTCGAGGAGCGCGCCTTCCCGGCTGACGAGGTGGTCGCCATCGCGTCGCGCCGCAGCCAGGGGACCGAAGTCTCCTTCGGCGAGCGCGTTTTGAAGGTGCAGGCGCTGGAGAACTACGACTTCAGCGGCACCGATATCGCGTTGATGTCGGCGGGCGGCGCCGTCTCCAAGGAATGGTCGCCGAAGATCGCCGCCAAGGGCTGCGTGGTGATCGATAATTCCTCCGCCTGGCGCTACGACGCGAACGTGCCGCTGATCGTGCCGGAGGTGAATGCCGACGCGATCGAGGGCTTTTCCAGGCGCAACATCGTCGCCAACCCGAACTGCTCGACGGCGCAGCTCGTCGTGGCGTTGAAGCCGCTGCACGACAAGGCGAGGATCAGGCGTGTCGTCGTCGCCACCTACCAGTCGGTCTCCGGCGCCGGCAAGGAGGCGATGGACGAGCTCTTCAACGAGACGCGCGCCGTTTTCACCGCCGACACGGTCGAGCCGAAGAAGTTTCCCAAGCGCATCGCCTTCAACGTCATCCCGCATATCGACGTCTTCATGGAGGATGGTTCCACCAAGGAAGAATGGAAGATGATGGCGGAGACGAAGAAGATCCTCGACCCGAAGATCAAGCTCGTCGCGACCTGCGTGCGCGTGCCGGTCTTCGTCGGCCATTCGGAGGCGGTGAACGTCGAGTTCGAGGAGCCGATCACGGCGGACGAGGCGCGCGACATCCTGCGCGAGGCGCCGGGCTGCCTCGTCGTCGACAATCCGGCGGAAGGCGCCTACGTCACGCCCTACGAATGCGCCGGCGAGGACGCGACCTATATCTCGCGCATCCGCGAGGACCCGACGGTGGAGAACGGGCTTTCGCTGTGGGTGGTCGCCGACAATCTCAGGAAGGGCGCGGCGCTCAACGCCGTTCAGATCGCGGAGCTGCTGTTGAACCGCGGGCTCATCGCGGCGAATAAAAGCGCCGCATGAAGAGCCGGCAGGCGATCGCGGTCGTCGCCGTCGCCTTTCTTGTTCCGGTAATTCTCGTCATCGTCGTCTTTCCGACGCCGATGATCGACACGCGCGAGCTTCTCGCGTGGGGCCGGCTCTGGCCGCTCGTCACCGCCAAGCACCCGCCGATGATGGCGTGGCTCGGCGGCGTTGTCGACCTGACGATCGGCCCGAGCGGCATCAGCGCCGTTGTCGCGAACCAGCTCCTGAGCCTCGTCGCCGTCATCTACATCTACCGGCTCCTCCGGATGATCGTCGATCGCGAGCGGGCGATCCTGCTGAGCGTTCTCTTCGCCACGACCGTGGTGATCCAGTACAAGTCGATCATCTATGCATTGAACGCCGACCTCCTGGAGGTCCCGACGTGGCTCGCGGTGCTCTACCACTTCGCGCGGGCTCGGCGGACGAACAGCGTCGGCCATTGGATTGGGCTCGCGCTTTGGGCCGCCGCCGCCGCGCTCTCCAAATACACCGCCTTCGTATTCTTCGCGGCGATCGCCGGCGCAACGCTTCTCTCGCCGGACTATCGAAAGATCTGGAAGAACCCCCGCCTCTACGCGGCCGCGATCGGGGTCTTGATCCTGTTGACGCCGCTTGCGATCGGCCTCCTCGGCAACGACCGGTCGATCGGCTACGTGACCGAGCGCTTCGGCGGCGACGACGCGTCCCACCGCATCGTCGCGATGCTGGAATTCCTCTCAGGCGCCGTCATCCACACGCTGCCCGGCTGCCTGATCTTTGTCGGGCTCCTCCTCACCCGCTCTCTGCGGGTGACGCGCGCGCCTGTTGGAACGGACGACCCGGCGACCGCCGATTTCCTGATTTTGGTGCCGGCGATCACCGTCGCCGTCATCCTCGTCGTCGATCTCGCCTTCGGGTTCAATATCGAGGACCGATACATCATCCCGTGTCTTGGCATAGCAATCGTCGGCGCGGCGCCGCACATCTCTCTCGATGCGCAACGCTGGCCGAGGGCGGAGCGCCTCCTTCCGCCGATCTTCTACGGCTGCTCGGCCCTGCTCATGGCCGTCGTGATCGTCGTCTATATCTTCATGGTCGGGCACGACTACCTGCAGGAGCCTGCACCCGAGGCCGCGGCGATCATCAAGCGCCAATGGTCGGGCGAATATCCCTGCGGCCCCGGCTATTTCCTTGGCGAGAAGCGCGCGGCGCAAAGCCTGGCGCTTGCCGCGAGCTGGCGACCCTACGCATTGACGTTCAAGGAACTGGACGCGACAAACTGGCTCGATCCGGCATATCTTGCCCGTGACGGGGCGGTGGTCGTTTACGAGGACCCGGCTCTGCGCGGCGACGTGGATACGCATTTCCCCGCGCTCGCCGGCGCGGCGCCGCGCACGCTGACGCTGAAGGAGCTGCGCAACCTGACGGGGCAGTCGGTGACCTATTCCTATTTCTTCATTCCCCCGCGGAGCTGCGACGGTGCAGGCTGAGACCCCGGCGCGTGCGACCCTCGGAGGCAAGCCCGCGCGCGTGCGGCCCGCGCGGCCGACGATCACGATCGTGGTGCCGGCTTTCAACGAAGGCGCCGGCCTCCAGTCGCTCGCCGGCGCGATCGAGGAAAGACTGAAGGGCTGCGATTTCGACTGGACGGTCTTCTTCGTCGACGATGGTTCGTCGGACCAGACGCTCGACACGATCCGCGCTCTGAATGCCGGCGACCCGCGCTTCTCCGGGCTGTCGCTCAGCCGCAACTTCGGCAAGGAGATGGCGATCGCCGCGGGCCTGCGCAACGCGCGCGGCGACGCCATCGTGCTGATGGACGCCGACCTGCAGCACCCGCCGGAAATCGTCCCGGGTCTCGTCGCCCGCTGGCGCGAAGGCTATGACGTGGTGTTCGCGCAGCGCGAGGACCGCATCTTCGACAGTCCGCTCCGCCGGCTCTATTCGTGGGCGTTCTATTCACTCTTTCGCGCGATCACGCCGACGCGGCTGCCGCTCGGCGCGACCGATTTTGTCCTGCTCGATCGCGTGGCGGTGAACGTCTTCAACGGGCTCGACGAGCGGACCCGTTTCTCGAAGGGCCTGTGCGCCTGGATCGGGTTCAAGTCGAGCGGTGTGCCGTTCGCCTCGCCCGGCCGCGAGACGGGAGCGTCGCGATGGCGGTTCTTCAAGCTGGTGCAGCTCGCGCTCGACGGATTGCTGTCCTTCTCCAGCCTGCCGCTGAAGATCTGGTCCTATATCGGCGCCGCCATATCGCTCGGCGCGATCCTCTACGCGATCTACTTCTTCATCCGCACGCTGCTCTTCAATGTCGATGTGCCGGGGTTCCCCTCCCTGATCGTGTCGATCATGTTCTTCGCCGGCGTGCAGCTCGTGTCGCTCGGCGTGATCGGCGAGTATCTCGCCCGCATCTTCGAGGAGGTGAAGGGCCGACCGCTCTTCGTGGTCGCCGAAAGGATCGGCGCCGACGCCGCCGTGACCGAAACGGGTCGGCAAGAGGCGAAGCCGGTCGCCGCTCCGTGACGCGCGTGTCGAAGTTCATCCTGTGCGCCGACGATTTCGCCATGACGCCGGGCATCTCGGAGGGAATACTGTCGCTCGCCGCCGCCGGCCGCCTGTCCGCCACAAGCGCCATCGTCACCTCGAGCCTTTGGCCGGCCTACGCGTCGCGCGCGGTCGATCTGCGCGACCGGCTCTGCCTCGGTCTCCATCTCAATCTGACGGACGGCGCGTCGCGTGGCGCAATGCCGAGCCTCGCGCCGGAAGGGCGCTTTTCCGCGCGCCGCACGTTCCGGCTGGCGCTGACGCGACGGCTCCCTCTTGCGGATGTCGCGGCGGAAATCGAGCGGCAGCTCGATCGCTTCGAGGCGGAGGCGGGCGTGCCGCCCGACTTCGTCGACGGTCACCATCACGTCCACGTGCTCCCCGGCATAGGGGAGGCGCTGCTTGCAAGCCTCAAGCGCCGCTATCCTCGGCCGCTGCCCTTCGTCCGCAACCCGGGCGACCGGCTCGGCGCGATCGCGGCCCGGCGGATCGCGCTCGCCAAGGCGGCAACGGTGTCGATGCTTTCGCGGCGCTTCGCTCGCATGCTCAAGCACGAGAACTTTCGCTCGAATGAGGGCTTTTCGGGCTTCTCTGAATTCGGCGCGATTCCCTACGCGCGCGAGTTCGATTCCTTCCTGATTGCGCCCGGTCGCCGCCCCATGATCATGTGCCATCCCGGCCTTACCGAAGAAGGAATTGGCGGGGACGACGCGATTGCGGCGCGAAGGCCGGAGGAATACGGGTTTCTCAGCACGCGTCCGCAACTCGACGCTCTCGTCTGGCGACCGGTTCGTCAGGCCGATTCGGGAATCCTGGAATGGCCGGAGAGACTCGCGTGACGGGCTTCCGCCGTCTCCTTCAAAACCGAAGGCTCCGGCACGGCGGCGCATTTCTCTTTTCCGGCACGACGGCCTTCCTCGTCGATGCGTGCGTGACGCTGGCGCTCGTGTGGCTCCTCGGCATGAACAAGTTTCTGGCGCGGCTCGTCGCGATCCTGCTCGCCCAGACCGTCTCCTGGGCGCTGCACCGCACGTTCACTTTCGCGGTCACGGCGCGCCCGAGCTTCGCGGAGATCATGCGGTTCGCTGCGGTCGCCTGGGGCGCGAACGCCCTCAACTACCTGGTCTATGCCGGGGTGCTGCTTCTCTTGCCAAAGACGCCGGTACTCCTGGCGCTGATCGTCGGCTCGTTCACGGCCATGGTGTTTTCATATCTCGGCTACCGCTTCGGCGTGTTCCGGCGGATCGCATTCGGGGGAGACGCTTGACGTCCGCGCGCGAGGGGAGGGCGGCGCGGCTTCTTGCGACCGGCTTCGGCCCGTTCCCCGGCGCGCCGGAAAATCCGACCGCGGCGCTGATGCGGGCGCTCGCCGGCATGGCGGCGGAAACGTTCTGCGCGAGCGCGTTTCAGGCGGTCGCGCTGCCGACCGAATATCGCCGCTCCTGGGAGATGCTTGAACGGCTCTATGACGACTTCGCGCCCGATATCGTCGTGCACTTCGGGCTCTCCGACGGGATCGAGGCGATTCACCTCGAATGCGTCGGGCGGAACGCGGTCGACAGGGCGAAGCCCGATGCGGCGGGCCACGCGCCGCCGTCGACGCTGGTCGCCGAGCACGGCGCGGAGACACTTCCCTCGACCTTCCCGGCTAAGGCGATTTTCCGCGCGCTCCTGGACGCAGGGATTCCCGCTGCGCTTTCCGACGACGCCGGCGACTATGTCTGCAACGCCACGCTCTACCGCTCGCTTCGCGCAGCACCCGCGACCCGCCGCGTCGGCTTCGTGCATGTCCCGCCGGAAGGGAGGAACGGCTTTGTGCGGCCGAGACTGATCGAGGCGGCGACGGTCGTGCTCAAGGCCGCCGCCGGGTGACGTGGCCTGCTCAAGTCGGACGGCGCGCTTCGATCAGCTTGATCGCGTCGGAGAAGACGAAACGCGAGCTCGCGACTTCGAGGCCCGCTTCCGGGACATGCATTTCGGTGCGGCGGTCGAAGCCCGCGCCATAGGCCCATGTCATCCATGGCGTCCAGATCGCTGCGCTGAGCCGTCGAAGCGCCCCGCTCGGCCGCACGTATTCGAGGACGCGGATCGGCCCGCCGGGCTTCACCACGCGGCCGAGCTCGCGCAGCGCCGCGACCTGCAGATCCGCCGGAAGCACGCAGAAGAGAAAGCTCGCGACCGCCGCGTCGAAAAAGCCGTCCGGGAATGCGAGGTGTGTCACGTCCATCAGGCGCAGGTCGACCTTGGCGCCGAGCATGTCCCGGCGCTCTTCGACGTGGCGAAGCATGGCCGGGCTCTGATCGATGCCGATCATTTCCGCCGGCGGCGGATAGAAGGGGATGTTCCGGCCGGTGCCGATTCCGGCGTCGAGCACGCGGCCGGAAAGCTTGGCGAAGAGGAGCGGGCGGATCGGACGATAGCGCCTGACTTCGAACGGATAGTCGAGCACGTCGTAATAGCGCGCGATCCGTTCGTAGCGTTCGAGAAGCGAGGTCATCGCGTGATCCTCGCCCCGAGGCGGCGCGCGGCGATGGCGGTGTGCGGCGCCACGATGGCGTCCTGCAAGGCTGGAAGGAGGAGCTCGTCCGCGCCCGCCTTCGCCGTGCCGGCGACGATCGCAAAGACGCTCGCGATCGCTTTCTCGGCGGCCTTGGCAAGGCTCAGTCCTTCCAGGCGGCGCGCGAGCAGGAGCGCCGCGAGAAGGTCGCCCGTGCCCTTGGCCGGCGTCGAAACGAGCGGGTGCTCGAAGAGGATCGGGTCGCGGTCCGTAACAAGCAGGTTGCCGATATGCCCGCGCATCAGCGCCGGCGCCGAAGTGACGAGGAGCGCCGCCGGTGCGAGCGACCGCGCGAGTGGAACGAGGTCGGGCTGGGCCCCGGCCGCACCCGCGAGCCAGGCGCATTCAAAGGCGTTCGGCGTGGCGATGTCGGCGAGCGGCATCAGGCGATCGCGGATCGCCGCGGCGAGCGCCGCATCGACATAGAGGCCGCCCATGTCGCCGATGACCGGATCGCAAAGATAGAGCGCGTCGGGCTTTTGCGCCTTCACCGTCTCGACCAGCGCGGCGACGGCGTGCGCCTGATCGGCGGAAGCGAGATAGCCGGAGACGATCCCCGCGACATCGCGCGTTAGTTCATCCTGAATCAGAGCCTGAAGAAGATTTGCGAAGCGATTCGGGTCGGGAACAATTCTTTCGCTCGGCCCGTGTCCGGGATGCTGTGCGAGAACGACGCTCGGCACCGCCCAGGTCTCGAAGCCAAGGCGCTCGAGCGCAAACACCATGGCGCGGTTGCCGACGCTGCCGCGCGCGACGTGGCTCGAAATCGCGATGACGGCGCCCTTTGGCATGATCAGATCACGTTTTGCTCGAAGAGCGGGCGCTGCGCCGCGATCCGCTCATAGCCGAAGACGGAGAGATCGAGAGTGCGATAGGCGCCGTGGACGATGAGCTCGGCGACAGCGCGCCCGACTCCCGGCGCCTGCTGCAGGCCGTGGCCGGAGAAGCCGTTCGCGTAGATGAAGTTCGGAAGCGCAGGGTCGCGCCCGATCACGGCGTTCTGGTCGAGCGCGTTGTAATCGTAATGGCCCGCCCAGGCGCCGGTCACTTTCAAGCGTTCGAAAGTCGGCACGCGATGCGCGAGCGCCGGCCAGAGCTTCTCCTCGAAGATCGCGTGGTCGGGCGAAAAATCCTGCGGGTCGGCCGGCGCGTCCTCGGCCTCGGGAGGCGAGTAGCCGGCGATGAAGCCGGCGCCCTCCGGCCGCACCCAGATGCCGGAGGGATCGGCGAGGAGCGGCATGCCGTGCGGCGCGTCGGGGGCGTCGAGCACGAAGACGCTGCGTTTTCTTGGCTCGACGGGGAGCGCGCGGCCCGCAAGCGCCGCAACCCCTCCGGCGGAGGGGCCTGCTGCGTTGACGAGCGTCCCGCAGGAGAGCCGGGCCCCGTCTGCGAGCCGGTACGGACGCGACGCGACCCTTCGCCGTCTCGATCGCGGCGACTTCGCCGCTCAGAAGCACGGCGCCCGCCTCGCGTGCGGCAGCCCTCAGCGTGCGGAGCAGCGTATGCGCGTCGAACCAGCCCTCGCCGGAAAGGCCGAGCGAGCCCGCCGCGATCCCTTCGGTCGAAAGCCAGGGGAAGCGCTCTTTGAGGGCAGCCGCGTCGAGTAGGGCGACTGCCGCGCCCTCGGCAATCTGGAGGCGGTGGCATTCGGCCAGCACGGCCCGGCCCTTCGTTCGCGCGAGAATGAGATAGCCGCTCTCGCGCAGCGCCGGATCGGCCTCCGGTCCGAAGCGCATCGGCATTTCGCGCAGGAAGTCGAGCCCGAAGCGCGACAGGCGGATGTTTTCCGGCGTGGAGAATTGCTGCCGGATCGCGGCGGCCGAAAGCGTCGTCGCGGCGGTCGCAAAACTCGGGTCGCGCTCGATCACCGCGACGGAGCCGGAGAAGCGCTCGACCGCCTTCAGGAAATAGGCGACGGCCGCGCCCACGGCGGCGCCGCCGACGATCGCCACATCGAAAGAGGAATCGTCACGCATCCCGTCCCGCCCCGTCCATCGGCCGTCGCCGGACCGCTAGTGGGATTTGATCCAAGCGAGCCGCGAGGGGAAGGGGGCGTGCGAAGCGCTACTCCGCCGGCTCGAAGACGGCTGCGCGCTGCTTGGCGCTTGGCGCCGCCTCCGTCCTGGCGGCGGATGCATCGGCGCCGCGCGGCTGGTAGGCCGCGAGGAAGACGCGCACCGCGCTGTCGACCGTGCGGTCGATCGCCTCCGGCGTGGTGGGCTGCGTGCCGTAAAGGAGCGGCTTGATGATGCCGGTCTGGGCGAGGTCGAGGAACTGGTTCGCCGCGAGGTCGCAATCGTCGATCTCAAGCACGCCCGCGCGCACCTGGGCTTTGAGGTAGGAGGTGAAGTCGGCGACGCAAAGGGCGGGGCCCTCGCGGTAGAAGTCGGCGGCGACTTCCGGCATGCGCTCGATGATCGCCATGACGGTGCGCTTCGCCCGGATCACATGCGGGGCGGAAAGGAAGCGGACGAAATCGCGGCCGAGTTTCGTAAGCACCGCGGCGACGTCGTGGTTGTTGGGGTCGGCAGTGAAATCCTGCTGGGCACGCTCCGCGTGCATCAGCGCGGTGAACAGCCGCTCCTTGTTCTCGAAATAGACGTAGAGCGTGCCCTTCGACACGCCGGCGACGCGGGCGATGTCGTTCATGCTGGCGCCGTCGAAGCCGTGCTTCAGGAACACCTTGCGCGCACCGGCAAGGATCTGCCGTCGCTTCAGAGGGTCGTGGCCGGCGCCCGATGCATCGGCGCCCGATTCGTCGACCTTAGCCGTGTGTTCGGCTTTCAAGGCGGAATCCATCATTGCTGCATTTCCCCAGTTCGCGGGCGACTTCGCCCTGTTTCTTAGCCGCAAGCGGCTAAACAGCTGCCTCCCTCGCTTCTGCGTTCAAAGGTCGCGCCGACGAAACATCGACGCAACGAGACCGTAACATTCATCAACAATATTTGTGACCGAACCGTTCGGTTCGATCTTGAAATAGACTGACCGATGCGCCATTTCAAGGCCCCTGACCGAACCGTTCGGTTCGATGGGAAATGATTTCGCTCCGAGAAGCTTTTGGAGGGGCAGATGGCCAAGGTTCTTGTGAATGCCGGCGGCGGCCGTGCGATCGAAGACGCAGACGAATTCTCCGGCGATTCTGCAGCGGGCGAAGGCTCGGCCCCGCGCGGCGTCGCCGATGAGAGGCGGCTTCGGTCCGAGCGCGAGCTGCCGCCGGCTGGCGAGGCGCACGCGGAAGCGCCGGCCGCGCCGCTTGCGGATGACGCGGAGGCGATTCCCCCGGTTGAGCCCGTGCCTGCCGCGCCGAAGCGGGCGAAGAGGGCGCAAGCTCCTCGTCGCCGGAATTCTCCTCGCGGCCATCGGCGCCGGCTCCTATTACGGCTACGACTGGTGGACGCAAGGCCGCTTCCTCGTCTCCACCGACGACGCCTATGTCGGCGCGGACACCGCGGTGATCGCGCCAAAAGTCTCCGGTTACGTGAAGTCCGTCCCCGTCAGCGACAACACCCGCGTGACGGCGGGCACGCCGCTCCTCTTGATCGATGATTCCGACTACCGCATCGCCGCCGACCAGGCCGAGGCGCAGGTCGCCGCCGAGCAGGCTGCGATCGTCCGCATCGGCCAGCAGATCGCGGCAGGCGGCGCGCAGGTGACGCAGGCGCGCGCCGAGCTTGCATCGGCCGAGGCCGGCGCGGCGAACGCCAAGCTTGAATACGATCGCGCCGTGGCGCTCGCCGGAAAGTCGTTCGGAACGCAGCAGGCGGTGGACGCGGCGAACGCGGCGCTGCTGCAGGCGAAAGCCCAGGTGGACTCGGCGAATGCCGGCGTCTCGACGGCGGAAGCGAATGCCGCAGTACTCGCCGCGCAGAAGGCCGAAGCCGGAAAGACGCTCGACCAGTACCGGCTCGCCGCGGACAAGGCGAAGCTCGACCTCGAGCACACCGTCGTGCGCGCGCCCTTTGACGGCGTCATCGGCAACCGCGCGGCCGAGCCCGGCGAATACGTGCAGCCCGGCGAGCGCCTGATGGCGCGTGGTGCCGCTGCAGGACATCTATGTCGACGCGAACTTCAAGGAGACGCAGCTCGCCGAGCTGAAGCCGGGCCAGGCGGCGGACATCTCCGTCGACGCCTACCCGGACCACGACATCAAGGGGACGGTCGAAAGCATCGCGCCGGCTTCCGGCTCGGTCTTCAGCCTGCTGCCGCCCGACAACGCGACCGGCAACTTCACCAAGATCGTGCAGCGGCTCGCCGTCAGGATCCGCGTCCCCTCGAGCGCCGCCGCGGCCGACCTGATCCGGCCCGGCATGTCGGTCGTGGTCGCGGTCGACACGCGCACGAGCGGCACCGGCGTCGCGTCTCGCTAACGAGTGCCGCCAGCGAAATCCGAAGGGCATCCGCCATGTCCAGCAACGCCATTCAAAGCGACCCGCCGATCCCGGCCCGGCGGATCGCCGCCTTCGTCGCCATGTCGGTCGGCATGTTCATGGCGATCCTCGACATCCAGATCGTCGCCTCGTCGCTGTCGGAGATACAGGCCGGCGTCTCGGCGAGCGCCGACGAGATATCGTGGGTGCAGACCGCCTATCTCGTCGCCGAGATCGTGATGATCCCGCTCACCGGCTTCCTCGGCCGCGCGCTCTCGACGCGCTACCTCTTCGCGCTCGCCTCCGGCGGCTTCACGCTGATGAGCTTCATGTGCGCGACCGCCACGACGATGGACCAGCTGATCGTCTGGCGCGCGCTGCAGGGCTTCATCGGCGGCGCCATGATCCCCTCCGTCTTCGCCGCCGCCTACACCATCTTCCCGCAGAGCCGCCAGGGCATGATCTCCGCCGTCGTCGGCTTGATCGCGACGCTCGCGCCGACGATCGGCCCGACCGCCGGCGGCTATCTCACCAACCTCTTCTCCTGGCACTGGCTCTTCCTGGTCAACGTCATCCCCGGCATCGCGGTGACCATCGCGACGCTCGTCCTCATCGACTTCGACAAGCCGAACCTGAAGATACTGCGGCAGTTCGACACTTTCGGCGTGACGACGCTCGCCCTCTTCCTGGGGAGCCTCGAATACGTGCTGGAGGAAGGCGCGACCAAGGACTGGTTCCAGGATCGGACCATCGTCTTCTTCTTCATCGTCTCGGTCATCGCCGGCGTCGCCTTCTTCGCCCGCGCGCTGACCGCCAAGAATCCGATCGTCGACCTGCGCACCTATCTCGACCGCAACTTCGCCACCGGCTCGCTCTTCATCTTCGTGATCGGCATCGGGCTTTACGGCCTCGTCTATCTCTACCCGATCTATCTCGCGCGCGTGCGCGGCTACGATTCGCTTCAGATCGGCGACACCATGTTCGTGACCGGCGCCTTCATGATGCTGACCGCGCCGATCAGCGGGCGGATCGCGCAGCGCGCCGACCCGCGCATCATGATCGCCGTCGGCCTCGGGCTATTGGCGGTCTCGTGCCTGGAGCTCGTGCCGATCACCCGCGACTGGTCCTTTGGCGAGCTCTTCTTGCCCCAGGCGCTGCGCGGCGTCGGGCTGATGGTGGCGATGATCCCGGTTTCGATGCTCTCGCTCGGAACGCTGCCGCCCGACCGGCTGAAGAACGCCTCCGGCCTCTTCAACCTCTTGCGCAACCTGGGCGGCGCCGTCGGGCTCGCCGTCATCAACACCATCCTGAACGACCGCTGGGACCTTCACATCGCGCGCCTGCACGAGGCGGTGACCTGGAGCCGGCCGGCGGCGACGGAGCGGCTTCAGTCGATGACGCAGCACTTCCTCTCGGCGCTCGGCTCCGACGCCGACATGGCGGCGCTGCAATCGCTCGCGACCCGCGTGCGCGGCGAGGCGCTGGTGATGGCCTTCTCCGACATCTTCCTGCTCCTCGCGCTGCTCTTCTTCGCGGTGCTTGATCTTCGTGCCGCTGGCGAGAAGGCCGGCGATGCGGGTCGCCGGCGGCGGAGGGCATTGAGGGGTCAATTCGTGGCGTTATCGGTGACGCCGGCCAGACGTCTCGGAAGGTCTTCGATCATCCACGCGTCGACCGGCGCAAGCCGGCCGGCGCGTTGCAGGCCCTCGGCGATAGAGAGTGCGGCCCGGTAATTGACGGCCGGCTGGTCTCCGGCCTCCGCCAACTTCACATGTGAGACGATGAGGTCGCGCTGCCATCCGGTATTGCCCGGGTCGGCGGCGGCGAGGCGCTCGACGGATGGCGAGGCTCGCCGCGTAGCTTTCGAGCGCGCCGGCGAGGTTGCCCTGGGCGACGCGCACGTCGCCGATCCTGTCGTGGCTGACGGAGAGGTCGCGCTGCCATTCGGTGTTGCCCGGGTCGGCGGCGGCGAGGCGCTCGGCGATGGCGAGGCTCGCCTCGTAGCTTTCGAGCGCGCCGGCGAGGTTGCCCTGGGCGACGCGCACGTCGCCGATCTTGTTGTGGCTGACGGAGAGGTCGCGCTGCCATCCGGTGTTGCCCGGGTCGGCGGCGGCGAGGCGCTCGGCGGATGGCGAGGCTCGCCGCGTAGCTTTCGAGCGCGCCGGCGAGGTTGCCCTGCGCCACGCGCACGTCGCCGATCTTGTTGTGGCTGACGGAGAGGTCGCGCTGCCATTCGGTGTTGCCCGGGTCGGCGGCGGCGAGGCGCTCGGCGATGGCGAGGCTCGCCTCGTAGCTTTCGAGCGCGCCGGCGAGGTTGCCCTGGGCGACGCGCACGTCGCCGATCCTGTTGTGGCTGACGGAGAGGTCGCGCTGCCATCCGGTGTTGCCCGGGTCGGCGGCGGCGAGGCGCTCGACGGATGGCGAGGCTCGCCGCGTAGCTTTCGAGCGCGCCGGCGAGGTTGCCCTGCGCGACGCGCACGTCGCCGATCTTGTTGTGGCTGACGGAGAGGTCGCGCTGCCATTCGGTGTTGCCCGGGTCGGCGGCGGCGAGGCGCTCGGCGATGGCGAGGCTCGCCTCGTAGCTTTCGAGCGCGCCGGCGAGGTTGCCCTGCGCCACGCGCACGTCGCCGATCTTGTTGTGGCTGACGGAGAGGTCGCGCTGCCATCCGGTGTTGCCCGGGTCGGCGGCGGCGAGGCGCTCACGGATGGCGAGGCTTGCCGCGTAGCTTTCGAGCGCGCCGGCGAGGTTGCCCTGCGCCCGCGCACGTCGCCGATCCTGTCGTGGCTGACGGAAAGGTCGCGCTGTCGTTGCACATGCGTCTGGAGATGCAAGAGCACGGCGCTCCATGGCATTATTGGCGGCTATGTACCGGCGCTCAGCCTCCGGCAGCGACCCAAGCGCAACGTAGATATCCGCCTTTTCACTTTCTCCGACGGCCGTCTCGCGATGGTCGTCGGCAGACTTTGATTGCCTTGTCGAAGGCCGTCATTGCCTCCTGCAGGCTTCCAAGCGTTCGCTCAGTGCGCCCGAGTTCGATCCAGTTCCAGAACCGGCGCGGCTCTAGTTCGCAAGCTTCTCGGTAAAGCGCAGCCGCGCGCTGCTTGTTGTTCGGGTAGACGACGGTTGCGAGATCGCGTGCTGCCTCCGCCTTTCTCCTCGCTGTGTCACTGTGCTCGGCCGCGGCAAGCTGATACCTTGCCTCCAGGAGCGCCGTAACGTCTTCGAGGTCGCCCGAGCGGGCCTCCTCGACCGCCTCTTCGATTCTGAGCCTCGGTCTCGCCTGCCTCGGGCGCTTTGCTCACTAGCCTACGAAGGGTGTCGAAGAGTCGCTCTTTGCCCGCTTCATCAAGATCATGGAATATTCCGAGAATCTGACCCTGCGGCGTCATCGGGACGATCGTGGAGCCCGCCGGCAGGACCGTTCCTTCATTCTTTTCTTGGAATTTGCCCCGAAATGGCCACCGCCCTAGAACCAAGCGACAGAACCATACGCGAAGCGTCGCAACGAGGCTCATGTTCTGGTTCCCACTACCCAGCTCGCCTGTTCGTCAGGCTTGCAGAAGCAGAAATCCGTTCCAAACGCCGACAACCCAGTGTGCGACTTGACCCATTGGTTGATCGCAAATGATCCACGTCAATGCGGTTCTAGGTTGTGCGGCCCTCCGCCTCAATCTCAAAGAACAGAACAGCCCTTTGCCTCGCTTGTCGCACTGCGGTAGGTGTCTCGCCATTATGGCCGAGAGCGGACATGGGGCCATCAGGCTTTCGTTGGGTGGATCGTTTGTCCAAGCGCCAACATTGATACGAATTTTTCGATTCGCGCTGCGCGGGTCTTCTCCGTCTTCGCGTCATAAATCCGGTAGAGGATGGCGTATCGGTTGGCGCCCTTCAGCGTTGCAAAGAACGCTTTCGCCGCCGGCTCGGCATCAAGGGCGGCCTGCAGGTCATCGGGAACCTCGGCTTTGCTCTGCGAGGCATAGGCAGCGTTCCAGCGTCCATCGGCCTTTGCCTTGTCGACCGCAGCAAGACCCGCCGGAGTCATCCGTCCAGATGCCAAAAGCCTCGTCGCCGTGTCCACATTGTTCTGTGACCATTTGCTCTTAGGTCCACGAGGGGTGAAGCGGACCAGCCAGAATTGGTCATCGAACCGATCAAGCTGTCCGTCGATCCATCCGAAGGCGAGCGCCACCTCAATCGCCTCGGATTTGTCAACGCTGGCGAGGCCCGACGATTTCTTGGCGAATTTTACCCAAACGCCACGTGAGGCGGCCCCGTGTTCAGCCAGCCAGCTTTCCCACCTGTCACGCGACGCAAAGGCGAGCACAGGCAATCCCTTGTGTTCAGTCATGTCCACTCTTCACACTTCGTCGGGGCATGTCGCTCAAACGCGCCAATGGTCCCAGCTTGAGCTGGCGAGCGTTTGCCGAATGCCCGTAGGGGTCGAGGAACATCCCTTGTTGATCGGGTAGCAAGCGTTAGAATTCAACCGCCGGCGCAAAACCTCTTCGGACTGAGACAGCAAGACATCACCGGGAACGAAGAAAATCGGCTGATCGTCGCCGACCTGAATCCCGGAAATTGCTGCAATACCGCCACGAAGGCCGATGGCCGGAAGCGAGCGATGCCGAAAAGACGGGTCCGCGTGAACGACAGGATGCAGCAGGGCTACGCCTACGTGCTGTCGCAGCCGGTCGGCCGCAACTTCGATCCGGACTTTACGCCGGAGCTGACGCCGCAGGAGATGCTGACGCTCGGCGTCTTCGGCGGCAAATACATGCGCGACTGCGGCGAAGAGTTCCCGTCCTCCTGGTTTGCGCACGCCAAGCTCGCGCAAGGCCGCGCTGACCCGGCGCTCAACTTCTTCGGCGTCCTTGCCGGCCAGGCGCTCTCCGAATGGCGGCGCAAGGGCTGGATCCATCCCGACGACCCGCGTGGCTGGTTCCAATGGTATTGCCGCTACTATCGCGGCCGGCGCCTGCCGGAGGAGGATGCGCGGCAGATCAAGCGCTGGAAGGCGTTCCGTCGCCATGTTGCGCAGGTGAGGAAGAACTGCGCCGCGGGGGACATCCACTGCCGCCGTCGCCAGCGCCAGGCGCTGCTGCAATGGGCCTATGACAGCCGCAAGATTTGAGCGCACGCGGCGTCGACCGGAGCCGCATGACTGAAAGCGGCGAAACGCGTCCTCGATCCGCGCGATCATGCCCCTTTGCCTCGCTTGTCGCACTGCGGTATGTGTCTCGCCATCATGGCCGAGACTCATCTGAAAGCGGGGCCGGGGGGCCCTTCGCGCCCGCTTTCGCCGCACCTCACGATCTGGAAGCCGACCATCACCTACGTGATGTCGATCGTGCACCGCATCACCGGGGCGGCGCTCTATTTCGGCATGGCCTTCCTCGCCTGGTGGCTGATCGCCGCGGCGAGCGGGCCCGGCGCGTTTTCCGTCGCCAACGCCTTCTTCGGCTCCTTCCTCGGCCGGCTCATCCTCTTCGGCTTCACCTGGGCGCTGATCCACCATCTCCTCGGCGGCATCCGGCATTTCATCTGGGACACCGGCGCCGGCTTCGACCTGCCGACCGCCAACCGCCTCGGCTGGGCGACGATCGTCGGCTCGATCGTGTTGACCCTCATCGTCTGGATCATCGGATACGCGGTCAGATGAAGTCGATCCGCACGCCGCTCGCCGAGGTCCGCGGGCTCGGCTCCGCCAAGGAAGGGACCGCCGCCTTCGTCATGCAGCGGCTGACGGGGATCGCGCTCGTCGTGCTCCTCACCCTCTTCCTCATCATCATCGTGAAGGTGAACGGCGAGCCCTATTCATCCGTGATCGCGACGCTTTCCTCGCCGCTCGTCGCGCTGATCCTGTTGGCCGGCGTGCTCCTGACCGTCATCCATATGCGGATCGGCATGCAGATCATCATCGAGGACTACGTGCACGACGAGATGCTGAAGATCGCGACCCTCGTCGCGAATTGGGTCTTTGCCTGGGGCGTCGGCCTCGTCGCCGCCTTCGCGATCCTGAAGATCGCCTTCGGAGGCGCGTGATGGCCCAAAGCGGCAAGGGCAACGGCAAGAGCGGGGGCGCACCGGCGGTGAACGGCCGCGCCTATCCGGTGACGGATCACGAGTTCGACGTGGTCGTCGTCGGCGCCGGCGGCTCGGGGCTGCGCGCCGTCGTCGGCGCGAGCGAGGCGGGGCTGAAGACCGCCTGCATCACCAAGGTCTTTCCGACCCGCTCGCACACCGTGGCGGCGCAGGGCGGCATCGCCGCCGCGCTCGGCAACATGGGCGAGGACGACTGGCGCTGGCACATGTACGACACCGTCAAGGGCTCCGACTGGCTCGGCGACCAGGACGCGATCGAGTATCTCTGCCGCCACGCCCCTGAGGCCGTCTACGAGCTGGAGCATTGGGGCGTGCCGTTCTCGCGCACCGAGGCGGGCACCATCTACCAGCGACCCTTCGGCGGCATGACCACGCATTTCGGCGAGGGCATCGCGCAGCGCACCTGCGCGGCCGCCGACCGCACCGGCCACGCGATGCTGCATACGATGTACGGCCAGTCGCTGCGCCATTCGGCCGAGTTCTTCGTCGAATATTTCGCCATCGACCTCCTGATGGACGGCGGCGCCTGCCGCGGCGTCATCGCGATCTCGCTCGACGACGGCTCGATCCACCGCTTCCGCGCCCACAAGACGGTGATCGCGACCGGCGGCTACGGCCGCATCTATTTCACCTGCACCGGCGCCCATACGCAGACCGGCGACGGCAACGCCATGGTGCTGCGCGCCGGCCTGCCGGTGCAGGACATGGAGTTCGTGCAATTCCACCCGACCGGCGTCTACGGCGCGGGCGTGCTGATCACCGAAGGCGCGCGCGGCGAGGGCGGCTATCTGACGAACTCGGAAGGCGAGCGCTTCATGGAGCGCTACGCGCCCTCGGCCAAGGACCTCGCCTCGCGCGACGTCGTCTCGCGCGCCATGACGGTCGAGATCCGCGAGGGGCGCGGCGTCGGCAAGGAGAAGGACCACATCTACCTGCACCTTGAGCATCTCGATCCGGCGGTGCTGCACGAGCGGCTGCCGGGCATTTCGGAATCGGCGCGCATCTTCGCCGGCGTCGACCTGACGCGCGAGCCGATCCCGGTTCTGCCGACCGTGCACTACAATATGGGCGGCGTCCCGACGAACTATCACGGCGAGGCGCTGACCAAGGCGAACGGCGATCCGGACGCGGTCGTGCCGGGCCTGATGGCGGTCGGCGAGGGGGCCTGCGTCTCCGTCCACGGCGCGAACCGCCTCGGCTCGAACTCGCTGGTCGATCTCGTCGTCTTCGGGCGCGCCGCCGGCATGCGCTGCGCGGAGACGATAAGTCCGGGCGAGCGCCATCCGGAGCTCCCGAAGGATGCCGGCGAGAGGGCGCTCTCCCGCCTCGACCGCGCGCGCTACGCGAACGGCGGAACCTCGACCGCAGAGCTTCGGCTTCGCATGCAGCGCGTGATGCAGGAAGACTGCGCCGTCTTCCGCACCGGCGAGGTGCTCGAACAGGGAAAGGCGCGGATCGGCGACGTCTGGCGCGCGCTTGCCGATCTCCGCACCACCGACCGCGGGCTGATCTGGAACACCGACCTGATCGAGACGCTCGAGTTCGAGAATCTCGTCACCCAGGCGGTCGCCACCATGGAATCGGCGGCGAACCGCACCGAGAGCCGCGGCGCGCACGCGCGCGAGGATTTTCCCAATCGCGACGACCAGAACTGGATGAAGCACACGCTCGCCTTCGCCGACGACGACGCAAAAACCGTCCGCCTCGACGACCGGCCGGTGCACACCTATACGATGTCGAACGATATCAACTACATCGAGCCGAAGGCGCGGGTGTATTGAAGGGCAAAGGAGAGCGACGATGCGCGGCGGTCTGGTTCTGGCGGTCGGGTTTGTGCTTGCGATGTCGAGCGGCGCGGCGCTTGCTTCCGACCGCGACAGCATCGTCGACTCCTGTCAGACGCGCCTGAAGGCGCCGGCTCGCACTTGCGCTTGCATAGCCGACAAGGCGGTCGCGGAGTTCAACGCCAGGGAGCTTGCCTTCTTCGTCGCGATGATGGCGCGAGGGATCGCTGGCGCCATGACCGCCGCGCCGGCCGGCATGACGCAAGCCGAAATGACCCACGTCGCAAGCCGCATGCAGGTGATGCCGGCGGAATGCGTCAATGGCTAGGCAGGCCGGCACGGCCGCGATCGCCCCAGCCGGCTACTCGAACAAGCCGCTGCCCGATAAGCTCGGCTACAGGGCCGGACAGAGCGCGGCCTTCATTGCGCTTCCCGCCGAGCTCTCCGAGCTGGCGAATGCCGTCGCCTTCGGGGCCGTGGTTCAGAAGACGCGGTGGGATGCGAGGCTCGCGGCCGGCGCCTACGACCTGATCCACGCCTTCACGACGAAGAAGGCGGAGCTCGACGGGAACCTGGCGGCGCTTCAAAGGGCGCTCCGTCCCGACGGGCTGATCTGGGTGTCGTGGCCGAAGAAGGCGTCGAAGGTCGAGACGGATGTGACCGAGGATCGCGTGCGCGAAGCAGCACTGAGGCTCGACCTCGTGGACGTGAAGGTCGCGGCGGTCGATGCGGTCTGGTCCGGCCTGAAACTCGTCATCCGCAAGGAGCGGCGGAGTCCCTATCGGACGACTGGAGCAACGGTGTGAATGCTTTCCTAGAGCGCTATGGCGGTCTCGTTGAGAGGGCGTTTGCGGCGATCGCAAAGGGCGTCGCATTCCTGGAACAGTCGGAATGCACGAGAGTCGCACGTGCTTTGAGGATTCTCTATTTTTATCCCGACGAAATTCTCAGCTGTCTTCATCGATTGGCAGAAGGCAAAGACGACGTAAAAGAGGTAGCGAATCAGTGTGAAGGATATCTCGATAGGACAGAAGATGACGTAGAGAGAGAACTCGATTTTCTTGTGTCCGATTCGGTGGCAACTAACCTTCGCCTGACGATAGAGGATGTTGTTGCACTTCGACGGCTTGCCAACTGGAAGACCGGCGTTCGAAACACACTTTGGCAGCTTCTCGTCTTGGCTCAGCTGCCGGAAGCGGCGGTCAACATCCCAGGTGCGGCAAGGGAAATCTTGCCGCTAATTGAATTATTGAACGCCGAGATAACCAGCATCGAAAAAGCAATGCGAGCCCCGTAGCGATGGTCCAGCTCACGCTTCCGAAGAACTCCCGTATCGGCGCCGGCAAGGTCTGGCCGAAGCCGGCGGGCGCCGGAAAGATGCGCGAGCTTCGCGTCTACCGCTACGACCCCGACGCCGGGAAGAACCCGCGGATCGACACCTATTTCGTCGACACCGGCGACTGCGGGCCGATGGTCCTCGACGCGCTGATCTGGATCAAGAACAACGTCGACCCGACGCTGACCTTCCGCCGCTCCTGCCGCGAGGGCATCTGCGGCTCCTGCGCCATGAACATCGACGGCATGAACACGCTCGCCTGCACCAAGGGGCATGACGAGATCGGCGGCGCGGTCAAGATCTACCCGCTGCCGCACATGGCGGTGGTGAAGGACCTCGTGCCGGACCTGACGAAGTTCTATGCCCAGCACGCCTTCATCGAGCCGTGGCTCCGCACGACGAGTCCGACGCCCGAGAAGGAGAGGCTGCAGAGCCACGACGATCGCATCAAGCTGGACGGGCTCTACGAATGCATTCTCTGCGCCTGCTGCTCCACGTCCTGTCCGAGCTATTGGTGGAACGGGGATCGCTATCTCGGCCCGGCCGCACTCTTGCAGGCGTATCGCTGGCTGATCGATTCGCGCGACGAGGCGACCGGGGAGCGGCTCGACGATCTTGAAGATCCGTTCCGCCTCTATCGCTGCCACACGATCATGAATTGCGCGCAGACCTGCCCAAAGGGTCTCAATCCGGCGCGGGCGATCGCCGAGATCAAGAAGCTGATGGTGGCCCGCCAAGTGTGACAGTGGCGGCTGACCTGCCGGTCAATATCGTCAACAACTTGCGAAGCGAGTGTGCGTTATGCGCACGATTGCGACGACCCTAGATACAATCTGGAGTGGCATATTGTTGCAACTGCAAAGAGCTTCTGCTTTTTTGTCTGCCTCATTACTTAAAGCTGCGAAAACATCACAGAATCAAGGCGAAGCGCTGGCGATCTTGTCTCAATAAGAACTGGACTTTGGTGGCCATTATCTGTCTTTAATTTCGTGACAGAAAAGATCGGGCTCGTGGCGGGGAAGGATGATGAATGTCATCGATCACTTGGGGTTGCAGGTTAGCGATTACGCGCGGGCGCTGCGCTTCTACGGCCGCGCGCTGGCGCCACTAGGAATTTCAGTTGTGATGAAGGTGACGAAGGAAGAGACCGGGGGCTATGAGGGCGCAGGTTTCGGCCGCGACGACAAGCCGTCCTTCTGGGTCGGCACCGGCGGGCACACGACGCCGCGCGTCCATATCGCCTTCGTCGCCGACACGCGTGGGGCGGTCGACCGCTTCTTCGAGGCGGCGCTTGCCGCCGGCGGCGTCGACAACGGGGCGCCGGGTATCCGCGCGCACTATCACCCGAACTATTACGGTGCCTTCGTGCTCGATCCGGACGGCCACAACGTCGAAGCCGTCTGCCACGCGCCTGCATGAAGTCGGCCCCTTGCGCTCGGGAGTGTCGCGGCACAAAACGCGGCATGACGTTTCTCGGGATCGACCTCGGAACCTCCGCGCTGAAGGCGGTGCTGGTCGATGCGGCCGAGGCAATCCTGGCGGAAAGCTCCGAAGCGCTTGCGACGAATAGCCCGCACCCGAGCTGGTCGGAGCAGGATCCGGCCGATTGGTTGAAGGCGCTCGGCGCGACGCTCGCCCGCCTTAGGGGCCTGCGGCCCGACGCGTTTCGCAATATCCGCGCCGTCGGGCTCTCCGGGCAGATGCACGGCGCCGTTCTCCTCGACCGCGCCGGCGAGCCGATCCGTCCGACCATTCTGTGGAACGACGCGCGCGCCACCGCGGAATGCGCGGCGCTGGAGGAAGCCGTCCCGAACCTCGCCTCGATCGCCGGGATCAATGCGATGCCGGGCTTCACGGCGCCGAAGCTCCTCTGGCTGAAGCGGCACGAGCCGGGGAATTTCTCGCGCATCGCGAAGGTCGTGCTGCCGAAGGATTTCTGCGGCTTTGGCTGACCGGCGAGATCGTCACCGACATGTCGGATGCCGCCGGCACATTGTGGCTCGACGAGGCGGCGCGCGACTGGTCGGACGCGATCCTTTCCGCTTCGGGCATCACGCGGTCGGAGGTGCCGGCGCTGAAGGAGGGCACCGCAGCCGAGCGGAGAAGTCCGCGCGGAGATTTGGCGAATGGGGCATCGACGCCCCGGTCATGGTTGCGGCCGGGGCGGGCGACGCGGCGGCCGCCGCGATCGGCGTCGGCGCGGTCGCCGACGGCGACGCCTTCGTCTCGCTCGGCACGTCCGCCCAGTTCTTCGTCACCGATGACCGGTACCGCCCGCAGCCGGAGACGCTTCTCCACGCTTTCGCGCACGCGCTCCCCCGCCGCTGGTTCCGCATGGCGGCAATGCTGAACGGCGCCACGTGTCTCGATTTCGTGGCGCGGCTGCTTGGCGAGAGCGACCTTGCCGCGCTTCTCGGCCGTGTCGAGGCAGCCTATCGGGGACCGTCGCGCGTGCTCTTTCTTCCGTATCTTTCGGGCGAGCGCACGCCGCATGACGATCCCTTTGCGCGCGGCGTCTTCTCCGGCCTCGATCTCGATGCGGGACCGCTCGATCTGGTGCAAGCGACGCTCGAAGGCGTTGCCTTCTCACTGCTTGAGGCGCGGCTTCTCCTTGAGAAAGCCGGCGTCAGGCTCAAGCAGACGGCCGTGGTCGGCGGTGGAGCGCGGAGCCGCTTCTGGATGCAGGTCGTCGCAAACGTCCTCGGAATTCCCGTCCTGCGCTACCAGGGAAGCGGCACCGGCCCGGCCTTCGGCGCCGCGCGGCTTGCGCGCATGGCGCTCACCGGGGCGCCGCCCGAAGAGGTGTGCGGAAAGCCGCCGGTGCTCGACGTGCTTGTGCCCGATGCCGCCTTGTCAGCCGCCTACGGCGAGCGCTTCGAGACCTATGCCCGGCTCTACCGATCGCTCAGGCCGGAGTTTCGTCTGATGCGGGATCGCGCGTAGTCCGTGCTTGACGCGGACTTCGCAATGGCCGAGCGGATTGGGCGGGGGTGCGGCCGCGAACGCCTCGGCCGAGCCTTGGTTTCACAGCGTGGACGCGAACCGCCGTCCGCCTCACAACCGGCGCCTTAGCTCAAGCATCGCGGAAAGGATGCTATGCTCAAGGTGTGGCATGACAACGGGCTGGAAAGGCCCGATAGGCCGTCACACGTTTGATGTGGCAGCCTCGGAGAGGAAAGACCCTATGCGCGCACTCGTGCTTGAGCGCCAACACGAACTCTGCCTCCGCGACATCGATCTGCCGTCCGAGGTCGGCCCCGACGACGTGAAGGTGAAGATCCACACGGTCGGCATTTGCGGCAGCGACGTACATTATTACACGCACGGGCAAGATCGGACCGTTCGTGGTGAAGGCGCCGATGGTCCTCGGACATGAGGCGGCGGGAACCGTGGTCGAGGTCGGGACGACGTCAGATACCTGAAGCTCGGCGACCGCGTCTGCATGGAGCCCGGCATTCCCGATCCGAATTCCCGCGCGAGCCGGCTCGGCATGTACAATGTCGATCCGGCGGTGACGCTTCTGGGCGACGCCGCCGGTCCACGGCGTGCTGACGCCCTATCGTCGTGCATCCCGGCCAACTACACCTTCAAGCTGCCCGACAATGTGAGCTTCGCCGAAGGCGCGATGGTCGAACCCTTCGCCGTCGGCATGCAGGCGGCGACCAAGGCGCGGATCACGCCGGGCGACACCGCGGTCGTGCATCGGCGCCGGTCCGATCGGCACGATGGTGGCGATCGCCGCGCTCGCCGGCGGCTGCGCCCGCGCCATTGTCGCCGATCTTGCGCAGCCGAAGCTCGACATCGCCGCGCGCTATCAGGGCGTCATCCCGGTCAATATCCGCGAGAAGGAGCTCGCTCGCCGAAGTGAAGCGCTGACCGACGATTGGGGCGCCGACGTCGTGTTCGAATGCTCCGGCTCGCCCAAGGCCTGGGACAAGCATCACCGAGCTGCCGCGGCCGGGCGGCGCCATCGTGGTCGTGGGCCTGCCGGTCGAGCCCGATCGCCTTCGACATCTCCGGGCTCTCCACCAAGGAGATTCGCATCGAATCGGTCTTCCGCTACGCGCATCAATACGACCGCTCCATCGCGCTGATCGCGTCGGGGAGGGTCGACCTGAAGCCGCTCATCACCGAGACGTTTCCCGTTCGAGAAGAGCATCGCGGCGTTCGAACGCGCCGCCGAAGGGCCGGCCCGCCGACGTGAAGCTGCAGATCCTGATGGAAGCGGACCGCGCTGATCGCGCGCCAAGCACCTCGCAGCAAGATTTCAGACTCTGTCCGTCATCGCCGGATCAAGTCCGGGCATGACGACGTCATGGTAGAGTGAAGGGGAGGAGGAACATGGATCTGGGCTTTCAAGGACAAGGTCGCCGTCATCACCGGCGCGAGCGTCGGCATCGGGCTGGCGGTGGCGGAGGGCTCGCCGCGGAGGGCGCGCACATCGTGATGGCGGCGCGCGGCGAGGAGCGCCTCAAGAAGGAGGCGCGCCGCATCGGCGAGAGAATATGGCGTGAAGACGCTGGCCGTCGCCTGCGACGTCGCGACGGCCGAAGGCTGCGACGCGCTCGTCGCCGCGACGCGAAGAAGTTCAAGGGCGCCGACATCCTGATCAACAACGCCGGCACCGGCTCGAACGAGACGATCATGGAAGCGCCGGACGAAAAGTGGCAGGCCTATTGGGACCTGCATGTCATGGCGGCGGTCAGGCTCGCGCGCGGCCTTGTGCCCGTCGATGAAGAAGCGCGGCGGCGGCGTCATCCTCCACAACGCTTCGATCTGCGCGGTGCAGCCGCTCTGGTACGAGCCGATCTACAACGTCACCAAGTCGGCGCTGATGATGTTCTCCAAGACGCTCGCGAACGAGGTGGTGAAGGACAACATCCGCGTCAACTCCATCAATCCCGGCCTGGTCCTGACGCCCGACTGGATCAAGACCGCGAAGCAGCTGACCGCCGACAGCGGCGGCGACTGGGAGGGCTATCTCGCAATGGCGTCGCCGAGAGCATGGCGCCGATCAAGCGCTTCGCGAGCCCCGAGGAGGTGGCGCACTTCTTCGTGTTCCTGTGCTCCGACAAGGCGAGCTATTGCGTCGGCTCGACCTATTTCGTCGACGGCGGGATGCTGAAGACGGTGATGTGAGGGGAGGCGCCTTGCCTTCCGATCGGGACAAAGTGGCCGGGCAGCAGGCGATGCGGCCCTCCCGTCTAGCTAGAATTCCGCGTCGGATCGGCGCGAGCCGCTCGACGACATGCGCCTGCAGGCGCTGCGTCACTTCCGCCGCGTCGCCCTCGGCGAAACGCTCCTGCGGGATGGGCGGCCCGAAGCGGATGCGGAACGTCTTGCCGCGCTTGTTCAGGAGCTCGTGGAACACCGTCATGTCGCGAAGCTCGGTGTTCCAGTTGGCGAACCAGTAGAAGAGGCCGGAGTTCCGCGACTGCACGTTGACCGGCACGATCGGCACGTCCTGCTTGCGCGCGAGCGTGACCGCGGAGGTGAGCCACGGCCGCTCGTTCAGCCGGCCGTCCTTCCAAAGGCAATGCGGCCGGAGGGAAACATGCACGACGGCGCGCCCTTCCTTGAAGGCGCGCGAGGAGAGCTGCAGCGTCTCGCGCATCTTGGTGCGGTCGCGGAAAGCCTCGCGCCACTCGACCGGGATGAGGAATTCCGAAAGCCGCGAATTGACGCGCAGCGCGTCGCGGTTGGTGAAGATGGCGATGTCGGGGCGGACGCGCGTGATGGCGTCGTAGACGGCGACGCCGTCGGCGATTCCGGTCGGGTGATTCGCGGCCATGATGACGGCGCCGCTTCGCGGGATGCGCTCAAGGCCGGCTGACGTCGAGGTCGATCGAAAGCAGCTGGCTGACATAGTCCATCGCCGCGTCGGCGGGCAGCGGCGCGATCTCGTCGGCCATGCGGACGGCGTCGTCATAGTGCAGAATCTTGTAGAGAAGCGGCCGGACGAGCGGCCAAAAGCGGCTGTTGACGATCTTCTCGCCGCGTTCGGCGATAAGGATGTCGGCGATGTGCGGCGTGCGCGAGGCGCTGAGCTCGAGCGCGGGGGACCGCACTTCCCCCACATTTCTCAGGTCAGCCATTGCCGCGATCCGCCGTTGGTGACAATGGGCCTAGGACGTGCAAGTAAGGCGGTCAAGCCCGCGGGAATTTGGGAGCGATCTCGGCGGCCTGTCCTGCCGCCGCGAAGGAACGGGAAGAGCATGGCAGTTCGCTTTCACACGCTTATGACAGTTGGGGTAACGGCGCTGCTGGCAGGTGGTTGCAGCCTGATGTCCGTTCGGCCGCGACGAGGCGCGCGGCACCGGCGCCGGCAGCCGCTTGTCGCGGCGCCCGCCGGCACGGTCACCGGCGACGACGCTGCCGCCGCCGGGGGCGCGCGTCACGGCCAGCAGCAGGCGCCGGCCGGCCTCGCGGCGCTCGATCCGTCGCGCAGACCGGAGACGCAGCCGGCGCCCGCTCCGGTCGGAAACAGATCAGCTCGGCCGCACCGATCTCCTCGGCGGCTGGACGATCAACGCGGCCGGCGAATCGTGCCAGCTCTTCATGACGCTGACGACCTGGGCCGGCGGCTACCGCGCCTCGACGCGCGGCTGCGCCAGCGCCGCCGCTGCAGACGGTCTCCGCCTGGAACATGGAAGGCAGCCAGGTGCAGCTCCTGAACGATGCCGGCACGCACCGTCGCGCGGCTCTATCCGTCGTCTAAGACCCAGTTCACCGGGCAGACGGAAGGCGGCGGCCCGATCACCGTGTCGCGCTGAGGCGTTCGACGCTTCCTTGTCGCGGGCCGCATTCCGACGCATCTCGCCGCCTTCACGCCCGCGCCCGCGATGCCCGACACCGTGAGGCGGCGCTACGAGGCGATGGCGCGCGCCGGCGACATCGTCGCCGGACGGCGCGCAAGCGCGCTCGCCGACGCGCTCGACCGGCTGAACGGCGCGCTCGATGCGCGGCGCGCGAAGCCGAACGGCGGCGCTCGGCTGGCTCCGCGGGCGCGCCGCCAAGACGCCGCGCCGCGCGGGCTCTATATCTGGGGCGGCGTCGGCGCGCGGCAAGACGCTGCTCATGGACCTCTTCTTCGGCTCCGCGCCGACGCGGCAAACGCCGCGCGCACTTCCACGAATTCATGGGCGAGGTGCACGACCGGATCGCCGCCATTCCGGTCGAGGCGCGAAGAGCGGTGCGACGAAGGAGCGGCGATCCGATTGCCGCCGTCGCCGCAGGCATCGCCTCGGAGATCGAGCTTCTGTGCTTCGACGAGTTCGCCGTCTACGACATCGCCGACGCGATGATCCTCGGCGGCTCTTCGGCGCGCTCTTCGCACGCGGCGTCGTCGTGGTCGCCACCACCAATGTCGCGCCCGACGATCTCTACAAGGACGGACTGAACCGCGCGCTCTTTCTTCCCTTCATCGCGCTCCTCAAGGAGCGCATGAAGATCTTCCATCTCGACGCGCCGCGCGACTACCGGCTCGACGCCGCGGGCACGAAGCGACGCTACGTCACGCCGCTCGGCCCGGCGGCCGAGCATGCCTCGACGCGCACTTCGCTCGCTTCAGCGGACGCGCGAAGGGCGAAGCGCGGCGAGCTCTCCACAAGGGCCGGCGCATCGCGTGCCGGAGGCGGCGGCGGGCGTGGCCCGATTTTCCTTCGACGAACTCTGTGGACGACCGCTCGGCGCGGGGGATTATTTGAAGATCGCGGAGGCTTTTCCACACGCTCATCGTCGCCGACATACCGATTCTCTCCGCCGGCGCGGCGCAACGAGGCGAAGCGGCTTCATCAATCTCATCGACACGCTCTACGACAGACGCGTGCGCCTGATCGTCTCCGCCGAAGCGGAGCCTGCATGAGCTATGGCAAGGGAAGGAGGGAGCGGAGACGTTCGAGTTCGCGCGCACCGCATCGCGTCTGATCGAGATGCGCTCCGATGCATATTGGGAGAGACGGCGCGCTGCGCCGAACGCCAGAAACGAAGAAGGCCCAGGCGGTTAGGCCTGGGCCTTTGGAGTGAGCGAAATACGGAGGGCTACTTTTTCTTCGCAGCCTTCTTCTTCGCCGTCTTTCTTCTTGGCGGCCTTCTTCGCAGCCTTCTTGGCAGGCTTCTTCGCTTTCTTCGCAGCGGCCTTCTTCGCCGCTACGGTTCTGCTCGCGGCCGTCTCGCCAGAGGATGTTCTGCCGGTCGTTGCTTTGGCCATAGTGGTCTCCCCTGATGACCGACTCAGTTCAATCGGCCGACGTGAACGCTAGCAAAGACGCAATCAATGCGTAAGTGCTGAGTCGCACACGAGCCTAAATTTTCTACAACCGTGTCCTGCTTGCCTGACCGTGGTCAATCGCGGTAGTGACCCGCGCGCATCCACACATATCAACGACGTCACAGGAAGGCATGTCATGGGGCGAAGAAAGATCGCGCTCATCGGCGCCGGTCAGATTGGTGGCACGCTTGCGCATCTCATCGGACTGAAAGAGCTCGGAGACGTCGTCCTCTTCGACATTCAAGAGGGCATCCCCGACGGCAAGGCGCTCGACATCGCCGAGTCGTCTCCCGTCGACGGCTTCGATGCGCGCTATGCCGGCGCGCAATCCTACGAAGCGATCAAGGGCGCCGACGTGATCGTCGTCACCGCGGGCGTGCCGCGCAAGCCGGGCATGAGCCGCGACGATCTTCTCGAGATCAATCTGAAGGTCATGGAGCAGGTCGGCGCCGGCATCCGCAAATACGCCGCGGAGGCGTTCGTCATCTGCGTCACCAATCCGCTCGACGCGATGGTGTGGGCGCTGCAGAAATTCTCCGGCCTGCCGGCGTCGATGGTCGTGGGCATGGCGGGCATGCTCGACTCCTTCGCGCTTCCGCTACTTCCTCGCGCAGGAGTTCAACGTCTCCGTCGAGGACGTGACGGCATTCGTCCTGGGCGGCCACGGCGACAGCATGGTGCCGCTCATCCGCTATTCCACGGTTGCCGGTATCCCGTTGCCCGACCTGGTGAAAATGGGCTGGATCACGGAGAAGCGCCTGGACGCGATCGTGCAGCGGACGCGCGACGGCGGTGCCGAGATCGTCGGCCTCCTGAAGACCGGCTCCGCCTTCTACGCGCCGGCCGCCTCGGTGATCGCCATGGCGGAATCCTATCTCAAGGATAAGAAGCGCGTGGTGCCCTGCGCGGCGCAGCTTGCAGGGGCAGTACGGTCTCGACAATCTCTATGTCGGCGTGCCGGTCGTCATCGGCGCCGGCGGCGTGGAGCGCATCATCGAGATCGATCTCGATCGGAGCGAACGGGCGATGTTCGACAAATCGGTGGAAGCGGTGCAGGGGCTGTGCAAGGCTTGCGCGCGCATCCAGCCCGCGCTTGCCTGAGCACGCCATCGACGAGTCCTCCGATGAACATTCACGAATACCAGGCCAAGGCGATCCTCAAGGCCTACGGAGCGCCTGTCGCCGACGGTGTGATGATCGATCGCGCCAGCGAAGCGCGCGCGGCGGCGAAGCATCTGCCGGGTCCGATCTATGTCGTGAAGTCGCAGATCCATGCCGGCGGACGCGGCAAGGGACGCTTCAAGGAGCTCGGGTCCGACGCAAAAGGTGGCGTGCGCATCGCCAAGAGCATCGACGCCGTCGTCGCCGACGCGGAGGAGATGCTCGGCAACACACTCGTAACCAAACAGACAGGTCGTGCCGGCAAGCGCGTGAACCGACTCTACGTCGAGGACGGCGCCGACATCGCGCGCGAGCTTTATCTCTCGCTCCTCGTCGACCGCTCGGTCGGACGCGTCGCCTTCGTCGCTTCGACCGAAGGCGGCGTCGACATCGAGACCGTCGCCGCCGCGACGCCGGAGCGCATCGTGACGGTCGCGATCGATCCGATGACGCGGCGTGACGCAGGAAGACGCGGCGCGCATCGCGATCCGCCCTGAAGCTCGACGGCGCCGCCGCGGAGGAGGGGAAGGCGCTGTTCAAGGACCTCTACCGGGCCTTTGTCGACAAGGACATGAGCCTCCTCGAAATCAATCCGCTCATCGTGATGAAGGGCGGCCACGTCCGCGTCCTCGACGCCAAGGTGTCGTTCGACAACAATGCGCTCTTTCGCCATCCCGATATCCAGGCGCTTCGCGACGAGACGGAGGAGGACCCGAAGGAGATCGAGGCCTCGAAGCACGACCTCTCCTACGTGGCGCTCGACGGATCGATCGGCTGCATGGTGAACGGCGCCGGCCTCGCCATGGCGACGATGGACATAATCAAGTTGTACGGCGGTGAGCCGGCGAACTTCCTCGACGTCGGCGGCGGCGCTTCGAAGGAGAAGGTGACGGCGGCCTTCAAGATCATCACCGCCGACCCCAACGTGACCGGCATCCTGGTCAACATCTTCGGCGGCATCATGCGCTGCGACACGATCGCGGAGGGCGTCGTGGCCGCGGTCAAGGAGGTCGGCCTCAAGGTTCCGCTGGTCGTTCGCCTCGAAGGCACGAAGGTGAAGGAGGGGAAGGCGATCCTGAATTCGAGCGGCCTCGACGTGACATCTGCCGACGACCTCGACGACGCCGCACAAAAGATCGTGAAGGCAGTCGGGAGTTAGCGCGGTGGCGCCTGCAAAGATCAAGCTCCTTGAGGCGGCCGATCGCCAGATCCATGCGGTGTTCAAGCCCTATGTCGCCGGCGACGTGAACGACTCCCAGGTCAAGATCGCCAAGTTCGGCGATGTCTTCGATTGGCATGCGCACGACAACGAGGATGAGGCGTTTCTCGTTCTGCGCGGCCGGATCGCCATCGACTTTCGCGACGGCAGCGTGGAACTTGGCGAAGGCGAGTTCCTTGTCGTGCCGCGCAAGCTGGAGCACCGACCGCGATCATTGACCGAAGAGCCGGTCGTCTTGATGTTCGAGCCGGCGACGACGCTCAACACCGGCAACGCCAAGAGCGACCTGACCGTCAGCACGCTTGAGCGCCTCGTCTAGGAAGACCATGTCCATCCTCGTCGACAAGAGCACCAAGGTCATCGTCCAGGGCCTGACCGGCAAGACCGGCAGCTTCCATACCGAGCAGGCGCTTGCCTATTTCGGCACCCAGATGGTGGCCGGCACGCATCCCAAGAAGGGCGGCGAGTTCTGGGTCGGAAATGTCGCAGGCGGCGAGCGGCGGCTGCCGATCTTTGCCTCCGTCGCCGAGGCGAAGGAGCTGACCGGTGCCAACGCCTCCGTCATCTACGTGCCGCCGGCAGGCGCCGCGGCGGCGATCGAGGAGGCGATCGAGGCGGAGATTCCGCTCATCGTCTGCATCACCGAGGGCATCCCGGTGCTCGACATGGTCCGCGTCAAGGCCAGGCTGGAGCGGGGGAAGTCGCGGCTGATCGGCCCGAACTGCCCGGGCGTGCTCACCCCCGAAGACTGCAAGATCGGCATCATGCCCGGCTCCATCTTCAAGAAGGGATCGGTCGGCGTTGTCTCGCGCTCAGGCACACTTACTTATGAGGCAGTGTTCCAGACCACCAATGCCGGCCTCGGCCAGATCGACGGCGGTCGGAATCGGTGGCGACCCCGTGAAGGGCACCGAGTTCATCGACGTGCTCGAAATGTTCCTCGCTGACGACGAGACCAAGTCGATCATCATGATCGGCGAGATCGGCGGCGCAGCCGAAGAGGCGGCTGCCCAATTCCTGGCGGATTCGAGGAAGAAAGGCCGGTGGAAGCCGGTGGTCGGCTTTATTGCCGGGCGGACGGCGCCTCCCGGCCGAACGATGGGACATGCCGGTGCCGTAATTTCCGGCGGCAAGGGCGGGGCGGAAGACAAGATCGCGGCGCTTGAAGCGGCCGGCATTCGGGTGTCACCTTCGCCTGCCAAGCTGGGTGAGACGCTGGCGGCGCTGTTGAGGGGCTGAACAGTTGTCCGGACGGGGATGCCGCCGGGCCGGAGACATGGCGCGGCGCTTGCAAGCGCCGCAATGAAAGGACGGGGCGGCAAGCCCCGGATGACCTGATGGCACGACGAGAAGCAAACGAAGCTTTTCAGCTTTCCTCTTTTCTTTATGGCGGCAACGCCGGCTACCTCGAAGACCTCTATGCGCGCTACCAGGAGCGGCCGGGTTCGGTCGACGCCGAGTGGCAGAGCTTCTTCTCCACCTTGAAGGATCCGAAGGACGCGGTCATCGCCGAGGCGCGCGGCCCGAAATGGCAGCGGAGCGACTGGCCGCTGATCGCGAACGGCGAGATCGTGTCCGCGTTCGACTCCAACTGGGCGCCGGTCGAGAAGCATGTCGGCGACAGGATCAAGGCCGGCGCGCAGACGCGCGGCGTGGAGCTCTCCGACGCGCAGGTCTTCCAGGCGACGCGGGATTCGATCCGCGCGCTGATGATGATCCGCGCCTATCGCATGCGCGGCCATCTGCACGCCAATCTCGACCCGCTCGGGCTCGACCGCCGCTCGGCGACCACGAGGAATTGCATCCTTCGACCTACGGATTCACCGAGCTCGACTACGGCCGCAGGATCTTCATCGACCACGTGCTCGGGCTCGAATTCGCGACCATCCCGGAGATGCTGGACATCCTGCGCCGCACCTATTGCTCGACGCTCGGCGTGGAGTTCATGCACATCTCCGATCCGGCCGAGAAGTCCTGGATCCAGGAGCGGATCGAGGGGCCCGACAAGGGCATCGCCTTCACCCCGCAGGGCAAGCGCGCGATCCTCAACAAGCTGGTCGAGGCCGAGGGCTTCGAGAAGTTCATCGACGTCAAATATACCGGCACCAAGCGCTTCGGCCTCGACGGCGCCGAATCCGTCATCCCGGCGCTCGAGCAGATCATCAAGCGCGGCGGCGCGCTCGGCGTGAGCGAGATCGTGCTCGGCATGGCGCATCGCGGCCGGCTCAACGTGCTCGCCCAGGTGATGGGCAAGCCGCACCGCGCGATCTTCCACGAGTTCAAGGGCGGCTCCTTCGCCCCCGACGACGTGGAAGGCTCGGGCGACGTGAAATATCACCTCGGCGCCTCCTCGGACCGCGAGTTCGACGGCAACAAGGTGCATCTGTCGCTGACGGCCAACCCCTCGCATCTTGAGATCGTCGATCCGGTGGTGCTCGGCAAGGCGCGCGCCAAGCAGGACCAGCACGGCGACAAGGAGCGTTCGCAGGTGATGCCGCTGCTTCTCCACGGCGACGCGGCCTTCGCCGGGCAGGGCGTCGTGGCGGAGTGTTTCGGGCTTTCCGGGCTGCGCGGCCACCGCACCGGCGGCGCCGTGCATGTCATCATCAACAACCAGATCGGCTTCACGACCAATCCGCGCTACGCGCGCACCTCGCCCTATCCCTCCGACGTCGCCAAGATGATCGAGGCGCCGATCTTCCACGCGAACGGCGACGACCCGGAGGCCGTCGTCTACGCGGCGAAGGTCGCGACCGAGTTCCGCCAGCGCTTCCACAAGCCCGTCGTCATCGACATGTTCTGCTATCGCCGCCACGGCCACAACGAGGGCGACGAGCCGGCGTTCACGCAGCCGCTCATGTACAAGGCCATCGCCAATCACCCGACGACGCTCGAAATCTACGGCAAGAAGCTCGCCGAAGAGGGCGTGATGCCCGCCGACGAGATCGAGGCGGCGAAGGAAGGCTGGCGCAAGCATCTCGACGAGGAGTTCGAGGTCGGCCAGGCCTACCGGCCGAACAAGGCGGATTGGCTCGACGGCGCGTGGTCCGGCCTTGCCACGCCGCAGGCGAGCGACGAGCGCCGTGTCGGCGCGACCGGCGTCGCCATCGGAACGCTGAAGGAGCTCGGCGAGCGCCTCGCCGAGACGCCGCAGGGCTTCCACATCCACCGCACGGTGAAGCGCTTCCTCGACAACCGGAAAAAGATGATCGAGACCGGCGAGGACATCGACTGGGCGCTCGGCGAGGCGCTCGCCTTCGCGACGCTTTTGAAGGACGGCTACAAGGTTCGCCTCTCCGGCCAGGACGTGGAGCGCGGCACGTTCTCGCAGCGCCATTCGGTCCTGATCGATCAGGAGACGGAGGACCGCTACACCTCCCTGAACAATCTCGGCGGCGAGCAGGCGAGCTTCGAAGTGGTGAATTCGATGCTCTCGGAGGTGGCGGTGCTCGGCTTCGAATACGGCTACTCGCTGGCCGAGCCGAAGGCGCTGACGCTCTGGGAGGCGCAGTTCGGCGACTTCGCCAACGGCGCGCAGGTCGTCGTCGACCAGTTCATCGCGTCGGGCGAGCGCAAGTGGCTCCGGATGTCGGGGCTCGTCATGCTCCTGCCGCACGGTTTCGAGGGGCAGGGGCCGGATCACTCTTCGGCGCGGCTTGAGCGCTATCTGCAGTCCTGCGCGGAGGACAACATGCAGGTGGCGAACTGCACGACGCCCGCCAACTATTTCCACATCCTGCGCCGCCAGATGCACCGGAACTTCCGCAAGCCGCTGATCCTGATGACGCCGAAATCGCTGCTTCGCCACAAGCGCGCGGTGTCGCGCCTCGACGAGCTCGGCGAGGGCTCCACCTTCCATCGCCTGCTCTACGACGACGCGGAGATGAAGACGGGCGAGAAGATCGCGCTCGTCCCCGACGCGGATATGCGCCGCGTCGTGATATGCTCCGGCAAAGTCTACTTCGACCTTTACGAGGAGCGCGAGGCGCGCGGCCTCACCGACATCTATCTGCTGCGCGTCGAGCAGCTCTATCCCTTCCCGCTGAAGGCGATGGGCGACGTGCTGTCGCGCTTCCCCGGCGCGGAGATCGTCTGGTGCCAGGAGGAGCCGCAGAACATGGGCTCGTGGACATTCGTTGAGCCGCGGCTCTGCGCGGTCCTCGACGGCCTGAACGCCGGCAAGCGCACGGTGCGCTATGCCGGGCGCGCGGCGTCGGCTTCGACCGCGACCGGCCTCATGTCAAAGCACGTGGCGCAGCGCGACCAGTTCATCGAGGAAGCGCTCGGCTGACGGGCCAAATCCGCATCCACGCGACGGGAAAGACCAATGGCGCTCGAAATCAAGGTTCCGACCCTCGGTAAATCGGTGACGGAGGCGACCGTCGGCCAGTGGCTGAAGAAGGAGGGCGACGCCGTCGCCCGCGACGAGCCGCTGGTCGAGCTTGAGACCGACAAGGTGACGCTCGAAGTGCCGGCGCCGGCCGCCGGGCGGCTTGAGAAGATCGCGGTCAAGGGCGGCGAGACCGTCGAGGTCGGCGCGCTGCTCGGCACGCTGGCCGAAGGCGAGGCGGGCAAGGCGGCGGCGGTGAAGCCCAGCGCCGAAGCGTCGAAGCCGACGCCGCAGGCGAAGAAGAGCGACGGCGGCGGGCCGCAGGCGCGCGGCCACGGCGGCGGCGAAGCCGGCGCGGAGCGACATGCCGCCCTCGCCGGCGGCGGCGAAATTGCTGATCGAGCGGAGCCTTTCGGCCGAGGACGTGGCCGGCAGCGGCAAGCGCGGCCAGGTCCTGAAGAGCGATGTGCTCGAAGCGCCGGAGCGGGCGCGAAGAGCGCCGGAGATGCCGCCTCAGCTGCGTGCGCCGGACGGCCCCGGCGACACCGCCCGCGAAGAGCGCGTGAAGATGACGCGGCTTCGCCTCACCATTGCCCGCCGCCTGAAGGAGGCGCAGAACGCCGCCGCCATGCTCACCACGTTCAACGACGTGGACATGGGCGCGGTCATGGATCTGCGCAAAACCTACCGCGACATTTTCGAGAAGAAGCACGGCGTCCGGCTCGGCTTCATGGGCTTCTTCGTCAAAGCCTGCGTGCACGCGCTGATCGACGTGCCGGCCGTCAACGCCGAGATCGACGGCGACGAGATCGTCTACAAGAATTTCTGCCACATCGGCGTTGCCGTCGGCACCGAGAAGGGCCTGGTCGTCCCGGTGGTGCGCGACGCGCAGGACCTCTCGATCGCCGGCGTGGAGAAGAAGATCAACGAATTCGGCAAGCGCGCCCGCGACGGCCAGCTCAAGATCGAGGAGATGCAGGGGGGCACCTTCACGATCTCAAATGGCGGCGTTTACGGCTCGCTGATGTCGACGCCAATCCTGAACGCACCGCAATCGGGAATTCTGGGAATGCATCGGATCGAGGACCGTCCGGTGGTGCGCAATGGGCAGGTCGTGGTGCGCCCGATGATGTATCTTGCCCTTTCCTACGATCACCGGATCGTCGACGGCCGCGAGGCGGTCACCTTCCTGGTGCGCGTCAAGGAGGCGATCGAAGACCCGCAGAGGCTGGTGCTCGATTTGTAAGCTGCCGAGCCGATACGGCAGCGAAATGGGGAGGCGCTGTCATGAATGCGCAGGTTGGAATGCCGACCGAGATCGTTCTCTTGGGTTGGGCGGTCGTTTTGCTTCTCGTGCAACTGGTGCTGCAGACGCTCGCATGCGTGGGTGAATTCGGGCTCGGCTATGCCTTCAGCCCACGCGACGACGGTCGCGTAGTCAAAGGCCTCTACGGGGCTCGGCTCACCCGCTCCTTCTACAATCTCCTGGAGACGTTCGTCGTCTTCGTGGCGCTGGCGCTCGCGCTCGCCGCGACCGGCAAGACCGGGGGGCTGGGGGCGACGGGGGCGTGGATATGGTTCATTGCGCGCGTCGTCTACGTGCCGATCTACGTGCTCGGCATACCGGTCCTGCGTACGCTCGTCTGGACCGTATCGATCATCGGACTCATATTGATGCTCATTCGGCTGTTCGCGTGAGCTGATCCGATTGACGAAGCATCCGTTGAACGGTTGAACACGGGCGGGCGGCCGCATGGTCCGGCCGCCGGGGCCTGACGATTCGAACAACCGGAGACGGATGCTCATGCCAAAATACGATCTCGTCGTGATCGGCGCCGGGCCCGGCGGCTATGTCTGCGCCATCCGCGCGGCGGAGCTCGGGATGAAGGTCGCCGTCGTCGAAAAGCGCGCGACCTATGGCGGCACGTGCCTGAACGTCGGCTGCATCCCGTCGAAGGCGCTGCTCTATACGTCGGAGATGTTCGAGGAAGCCGCGCACGGCTTCGACAAGCTCGGCATCAAGGTCGCGCCCGAGCTCGATCTCGCGGCGATGCTGGCGCACAAGGACGCGACCGTGAAGGCGAACGTCGACGGCGTCGCCTTCCTCTTCAAGAAGAACAAGATCGACGGCGTGCACGGCCTCGGCCGGATCGCCGGTCCCGGCAAGGTCGAGGTGACCGCCGAGGACGGCGGCAAGCGGACGCTCGAGACGAAGGCGATCGTGATCGCGACCGGCTCGGAATCGACGCCGCTTCCGGGCGTCGCGATCGACGAAGCGCGCGTCGTCACCTCGACCGGGTCGCTCGAGCTGAAAAGCGTGCCGAAGCGGCTTCTCGTCATCGGCGCCGGCGTGATCGGGCTTGAGATCGGCTCGGTGTGGCGCCGGCTCGGCTCGGAAGTGACGGTCGTAGAATTCCTCG
The DNA here is from genome assembly GCA_963750115.1 of uncultured Alphaproteobacteria bacterium. Lineage (GTDB taxonomy): Bacteria > Pseudomonadota > Alphaproteobacteria > Rhizobiales > Afifellaceae > DASWJZ01. Next base: position 620,650 of record CAVVPM010000003.1, read on the forward strand.
ACCGCATCCTTCCGGGCTTCGATGGCGAGGTCGCCAAGCAGGCGAACCGCATCTTCCAGAGGCAGGGTTTCACCTTCCGCCTCGGCTCCAAGGTCACGGCGGTCGAGAAGAAGGGCGAGGCGCTTGCCGTCGAGCGTCGCGCCGGCGAAGGGCGAGGGCGGCGCGGAGACGCTTCCCGCCGACGTGGTGCTCGTCGCGATCGGGCGCCGGCCCTACACGGAGGGCCTGGGCTTGCAGGAGGCGGGCGTCGCGCTCGACGAGCGCGGCCGCGTCAAGGTCGACGCCCATTTTCAGACGAGCGTCGCGGGAGTCTACGCAATCGGCGATGCGATCCGCGGCCCGATGCTCGCGCACAAGGGCGAGGACGAGGGCGTCGCCGTCGCGGAAATTCTTGCCGGCCAGGCAGGCCACGTGAACTACGGCGCCATCCCGAGCGTTGTCTATACGATGCCGGAGATCGCCTTTGTCGGCCGCGGCGAGGAGGAGTTGAAGGAGGCGGGGATCGAATACCGGGTCGGAAAATTCCCCTTCACGGCGAACGCGCGTGCGCGCGCGATGAACAAGACCGACGGCTTCGTAAAGGTGCTGGCGGAGAAGGCGAGCGACCGCGTGCTCGGCGTCCACATCCTCGGCGCCGGTGCCGGGGAGATGATTGCGGAGGCGACCGTGCTCATGGAGTTCGGCGGCTCGGCGGAGGACCTTGCCCGCACCTGCCACGCGCATCCGACCATGTCGGAGGCCGTGCGCGAGGCGGCGATGGCCGCCTGGTGGAAGCCGATCCATATTTGAGCGACGGATGGCCCGCCCCCCGCACTCGTGATGATGGGCGTCTCCGGCAGCGGCAAGACGACCGTCGGCGAGGTGCTTGCGAAGCGGCTCGGCGTCCCCTTCCGCGACGCCGACGAGTTCCACCCGAAGGCGAATGTCGAGAAGATGAAGGCCGGCATCCCGCTCACCGACGCCGACCGCTGGCCCTGGCTCGACGCGATCGCGGCGGCGATCCACGCAACACCGGAGGACGAGGCGATCGTCGTCAGCTGCTCGGCGCTCCGCCGCGCCTATCGCGATCGCATCCTGAAGGGCGCCGGGCGGCCGGTCACCTTCGTCTTCCTCGACGGCCCGCGCGCGCTTCTCGCCGAGCGCATCGGCGGGCGCAGGGGCCACTTCTTTCCGCCAAAGCTCCTCGACAGCCAGCTCGCGACGCTTGAGCCGCCGGCCGCCGACGAGCCGGCGATCAAGGTGTCGATCGATCAGAGCGTCGACGCGATCGTCGCGGCAATCATCGACCGCCTGCATCTCACCGCCGGCCACTAAGAAGCGTGCAGCGTCGGCGGCGAGCCGGCGCGCGGAGCGCCGCTATTTCACATAGCCGTGGGTCTGCAGAATCTGCTGAACGACCACCGATACGGACTGACCGAACGCCGGCAGCTTGGCGATATAGGTGGAGGAGGATTCGGCCGTCACTTGCGGGAGCAGCCGCAGCAGCTTGCCGCCCGTCGGAGTCTTGTAGAACGCCGCCACTTCCCGCAGCTCGTCCGCCGTGAAGTGGCTGGCATAGGCGTGGGCGGTGTCGTCCATGAGGCCGGGCAGGTTCTGGTCGAGGAACGTGCTCGTCTCGTTGGAGATGGCGTCATGGATCTCCGTGACGGTCGCGTCATCGATGTTCGGGATCTGGCTGCGCAGGTTCCTCTCCGTCGGCGGCCAGATCTGCGCTTCCATGCTCTGCGCCATCTGGTGGACCATGTCCGACGAGATGAAGGCGACGAGTTCCTTCGCGGCGGCAAGCGAATCGGCCGACGGCAGGTCCTCCGCCGACGCGCGCCCGGCCAAGAACAGGCCCCCGACGGCGAGCAGTCCGGCCAACAAGAGGGCGGCGGCTTTGCGCATGTCTCGACGCTCCCACTTCGCGTTGTCGGAGAAGAGCGTGCCGGATCGGGCGGCTTTGCGCAACGCCCCGATCACGGCCGGCGATCCGCCAGCGTGAACCAGCCGACGCCGGCGAGCACCATGGCGGTGCCCGTGGCGTCGAGCAAGGTGAACGGCTCGCCGAGGATCATGACCGCCAGGAGGATGGTGATGACCGGGCTGAGCGTCCCGATCGTGGCGTTCGCCTGCGCCGAGATGCGGTGCAGCGCCGCGTTCAGGAGGAACGAGGGCAGCACCGTTGCGACGATCGCGATGAGGACGCCGTAGAAAAGCACTTCGCGGTCGACGATGAGGCTTTGGAGCGGCTGCGTCAGCGCGAATTGCAGGAGCGCCGCGGCCGCCGCGCCGCTCATCGCAATGCAGGTGAAGAGCCGCGGCCCGATCCGCGCGATCACGTTTTTTGCGAGAAGCTGGTAGAGCGCGAAGGCGACCGCCGCGGCGAAGACCAGCGCCGCGCCTTTTGCGACGCCGGCGCCAAGCGTGCTCACCTTGGTCGCGAATATCAGCGCAAGGCCGAGATAGCTGACGCCGATCCCGCTGAGCGCGCGGAGGCGGACCGGCTGCGCGAAAAAGAGCGCGCCGAACAGCACCACGAAGGCCGGATAGGTGAAAAGGATCAGCCGCTCGAACTGGGCGGAGATGAACTCAAGCCCGAGAAAATCCGTGTAGCTCGCGAACCAGTAGCCGAGCATGCCGACGAGCGCGGCCTGGATGACGAGGCCGCGCGAGGGGAGCGCGCGCCCCGCGCGGCGCCGCTCGCGGACGGAGATCCATCCGATCGCCGCATAGAAGGGCAGCGCCAGCGCCATCCGGAGCGCAAGCAGCGTCTCGGCGTTGAGGCCGTCCGCATAGGCGAGCTTGATGATGATGGCCTTGGTGGAGAAGAGCGCGGCGCCGAGGCCGCCGCAAAGATAGCCGACCCAAAGGCCGCGGGCCGGCGCGGCGGTCGGACCGAACGAAGCCGCGGGCGGCTCGGCGACGATTGCAGGTCTTGGCTGGTCGTTCATAGGATAGGTCGCTTTCCAAATGGCGCAGCGACCGTGGGGAGAGAAAAGCCGGCCCGCGTCGCTGACGCGTCCGGCGGTAAGAATCAGATGCCGCCTCGGACGCGCGGAGCGCCAAGGATTTTAATCCAGCTCTGAAGTCGGCTCTGATTCATGCGCGCCTCAATACCAGCGGCCGGCATGGCGCACCAGCGCTTTCGCCGGCCGGCGCGCAAAAAACGAACGCCGACCCGAAGGCCGGCGTTCGCCGCAACATACAGGACACGGAGGAGATAGGTCTACTTGTTCGCCGGCGCGCAGTTCGTCTGGCCCGCCGCGCACTCAGTGGCGGCCGACTGTGCGTCGGTTGCGGCGGCAGATGTCGCCGCGTCGTTGGCGGTACTCATCGCAACGACCTCTTGGGCCGGGACGCTCGCCTGTGCGCTGTGAAACTCGCAGGCTAGTCCGCTGGAGGCGAAAAGCGCCAGGGCTGACGCCGCCACAAAGCCGGTGAGGAGCTTCTGCATTGAGACCTCCTGTCGAATGCGGGCGAGAAACCCGCCGACAGCCGTAAGCGTATGACTTTCAGGCCGTGGCGGGAACCCGCCGGGAGTTCAACAAGCAGTGAATAGAATTCTGAAGCCGGCTCAAGCTCTTGGATGCGCCCGCCGGTAGATTTCGAGCAGCCGCTCTGAATCGACCGCCGTGTAGATCTGCGTGGTCGAGAGGCTGGCGTGGCCGAGGAGCTCCTGGATGGTGCGGAGATCGCCGCCGCGGCCGAGGAGATGCGTGGCGAAGGAATGACGCAGCGCGTGCGGCGTGACGCTCGGCTCAAGCCCGAGCGCGCCGCGCAGCCGCGCGATGGCAAGCTGGATGATGCGCGGCGAGAGCGGCCCGCCGCGCGCGCCGCGAAAGAGCGGGACGTCCGGCTGAAGCGCGAAAGGGGCGAGCCCGATATAGGCCTCGACCGCCCGCCGCACCGCCGGCAACACCGGCACGACGCGTTCGCGCCCGCCCTTGCCGAGGACGCGGATCGTCTCCGTCGTCCCGGTCGGCGCCTCGGCGCGCTTCAGCCCGAGCGCTTCGGAAATGCGCAGCCCGCAGCCATAGAGAAGCATCAGGACGGCGGTGTCGCGGGCTGCGATCCACGGCTCCTCCGAAAGCGCCTCCGAGGTCTCGATCAAGTTCCGGCTGTCGCCGATCGAGAGCGCCTTCGGCAGGCTCTTCGGTTGCTTCGGCGGGCGCACGCTGGTGAACGCGGTGGTCGCGGCAATGCCGCGCCGCTCGCAGAAGCGGGCGAAGGATCGAAGTGCCGCGATCTGCCGCGCAAGCGTCCGCGCCCCGACGCCATCGCTGCGGCGCTGCGCCATGAAGGCGCGGATGTCGGCTGGCCTGAGGTCGGAAATGTCGGCAGGCGAGGGCGGGGCGCCGAGATGCGCGGTGAGGAAGCGGAAGAACTGCTCAAGATCGCGGGAATAGGCTTCGAGCGTCTTCGGAGCGAGCCGGCGCTCACGGCCGAGATGGCTCGCCCAGTCGAGCGCCGCCTGGCGCAGGCCGGGCGCCGCGCTTACGAGGATGGTGTCGCGCTCAGGCATCGATTCTCCGCGACAGCGACGATAGATGCGAGAGGTTGATGAATTTCCAAGCCCGCGAGGGCGATCTAGGGGACGGCGAGCTCCGGCTTGACGCCCTGCCCCCAGGGCACCAGGGCCCAGGCGCGCTCATGCAGGTAATAGAGCACGATCTTCGTGATCAGCTCCGTGCCGGCGATTCCGCCCGCGAACTTGATGCTGCCGGTGATGAGAAGGCTTAGCACGAAGGTATCGATGCTGCCGGTCGCCCGCCAGGTGACGGCCTTCAGGAACGATCGCGTATGTGCTTCGCGAGACAGGCGGCCCATGCGCAGGTCCTCCAAGACTGAACCGCGCAAGCTAACAGCCGACCGGCCGGCGGCGTCAAAGAATGGATTGCCCCGCCTTCTTCCAGTCCGCGAGAAAACTTTCCAACCCCTTGTCGGTCAGCGGGTGCTTCACCATCGCTTTCAGCACCGCCGGGGGCACGGTCGCCACGTCGGCGCCGGCGAGCGCCGCCTGCGTCACATGGTTGGGGGTGCGGATCGAGGCGGCGAGGATCTGCGTGTCGTAGTCGTAATTGTCGTAGATCGTGCGGATGTCCTCGATCAGCTCCATGCCGTCGAGGTTGATGTCGTCGAGCCGGCCGACGAAGGGCGAGATGAAGGTGGCGCCGGCCTTCGCCGCGAGCAGCGCCTGGTTGGCGCTGAAGCAGAGCGTGACGTTGACCTTGTGGCCGAGCTGACGGAGCGCCCGGCAGGCCTTGAGCCCGTCCCAGGTGAGCGGCACCTTCACCGCCACGTTCGGCGCGATGGCGGCAAGATTCTTGCCCTCCTTCATCATGCCGTCGAAATCGATTGCCGCGACTTCCGCCGAAACCTCGCCCTCGACGATGTCGCAGATTTCCTTGATGACCTCGTGGATCGGCCGCCCCGCCTTCATGATGAGCGATGGATTGGTGGTGACCCCGTCGAGAAGACCGGTTTCGGAAAGCTCGCGGATTTCGGCGACGTCCGCCGTATCGACAAAGAATTTCATGGCACTCTCATCGGTTGTCGCGTTGCGGCGCGCGCTCCTTCGCGCTTCCTTCTAGTGAAATGAGTTGTTCCCGTCAGCCACATCCTGCAGAGCCGCGCAGCGCCCCGAGGCGCCGGGCATGATCGGCAGCCAGCTCGTTTCGGTGCTGGTCCCGGTCGCCGTCGACCTCCCTTACACCTATGTCGCGGAGCGGGAACTTCAACCCGGCACGATCGTCGCGGTGCCGCTCGGCACGCGCCTCGTGATGGGCGCCGTCTGGAGCGCGCCGCCGGACGACGTCGACCGGAAGAAGCTCCGCGCGGTCGAGCACGTCTTTGACGCGCCGCCGCTCCCCGCTTCGCTCATCCGTTTCGTGGATTGGATGGCGGACTATACGCTCGCGCCGCGCGGCATGGTCTTGCGGATGGTGCTGCGCTCGCCGGAGGCGCTTCAGCCCGAAAAGCCCATCGTCGGCGTTCGCCTCGGCGGCGCGCCGCCGGAACGGATGACTGCGGCGCGAAAGCGCGTGCTCGATGTCGCGGCGGACGGGCTCTCCTGGTCGAAATCGGGACTTGCGGCCGCCGCCGGCGTGTCGCCCGGCGTGGTCGACGGGCTTCTCGCCGGCGGAACGCTCGCGCGCGTCCTGATCCCGCCGCGGCCGATCGCCGCCGACGCTCGACCCCGACCACCGCCGCCCGGCGCTTTCGGCCGAGCAGGCAAGCGCGGCTTCCGCTCTCCGCGACGCCGTCGAGGATGCCTTCTCCGTCTCGCTCCTCGACGGCGTCACCGGCTCCGGCAAGACGGAGGTCTATTTCGAAGCGGTCGCCGAGACGCTCCGCGCCGGCCGGCAGGCGCTGGTACTGTTGCCGGAGATCGCGCTGACCGGCGCGTTTCTCGACCGCTTCGCCGCGCGCTTCGGCTCGCGACCCGCGGAATGGCATTCGGAGGTCGGCGCGAAGACGCGCGCGCGTGTCTGGCGCGCGGTGGCGAGCGGCGAGGTGCGCGCGCTGGTCGGCGCACGTTCGGCGCTCTTCCTGCCCTTTTCCGAGCTCGGGCTGATCGTCGTCGATGAGGAGCACGACCAGGCCTACAAGCAGGAGGAGGGCGTGACCTACCATGCCCGCGACATGGCGGTCGTGCGCGGCAGCCTCGAAGGATTTCCCGTCGTCCTTTCCTCCGCCACGCCGTCGGTCGAAAGCCGCGTCAACGCCGATCGCGGGCGCTATCGCCATCTGCGGCTCCCGGCGCGCTACGGCGTCGCAATTGCCCCAGAGAATCGCGGCGATCGACCTGAAGCGGCATCCGCCGGAACGCGGGCGCTGGCTCTCCCCGCCGCTCGTCCAGGCGGTGACGGAGACGATCGAGAGCCATGAGCAGGCGCTTCTCTTCCTGAACCGTCGCGGCTACGCGCCGCTCACCCTCTGCCGCACCTGCGGCCACCGCATGGCCTGCCCGAACTGCTCCGCCTGGCTGGTCGAGCATCGCTTCCGGCGGCTTCTCGTCTGCCACCATTGCGGGCACGAGGAGAAGCGGCCCGAGGCCTGCCCGAATTGCGGTGCGGAGGAGAGCCTGGTCGCCATCGGCCCGGGGGTCGAGCGCCTGCAGGAGGAGGTGCTTGAGCGCTTCCCGAACGCCCGCACGCTGGTCATGTCGAGCGACATGCTCGGCGGCTGGGAGCGCGTGCGCCAGGAACTCGACGCCATATCGCGCGGCGAGGTCGACATCGTCGTCGGCACGCAGCTCGTCGCGAAGGGCCACAATTTCCCCGGTCTGTCGCTGGTCGGCGTGGTCGACGCCGATCTCGGGCTTGCGCACGGCGACCCGCGCGCGGCGGAGCGCACCTGGCAGCTGCTCACCCAGGTGACCGGGAGGGCAGGGCGCGTCGGGCAGGTGAGCCGCGGGCTGATCCAGACCTATTCGCCCGATCACCCGGTGGTGCAGGCGCTTGTCTCCGGCGACCGCGAGGCGTTTTACGCGGCGGAGATCGAGACGCGGCGGCGCGGACATCTGCCGCCCTTCGGCCGGCTCGCCTCGATCATCGTGTCGGCCGCCGACCGTCCGACCGCCGAGGGGCATGCGAAGGCGATGGCGATGGCAGCGCCGATGGAGGAGGGGGTGCGGCTCTTCGGGCCGGCCGAGGCGCCCTTCGCGGTGCTTCGCGGTCGCCACCGCTTCCGGCTGCTCGCGCAGTCCGACAAGGCCAGCCGTCTGCACGATTGGCTTCGCGATTGGCTCAAGAAGGCGCCGAAAGCGCGCGGCTCGATCAAGGTCGCGATCGATATCGACCCGATGAGCTTTCTTTAACGGCCCGGCGGGATCTACCGCCGGGCCGGTCTCACCGAGAACGAAGAACCGACACGGCCCGCCGGCACCTCGATTCAAGGATCAGACATCTACAGCCGGCAGGCGTGGCGATGGCCGTCGTTGCCCATGTACATGTCGGTGTTCGGGTTGTAGGTCCGATAGTGCGCCGAGCAGGCGGCGGCGTGCGACGTGTTCACCGCGCCGTGGGCGGCGCCCGCCATCGCGCCGGTAATGGCGCCCGCGGCGAAGCCGAAGATCGCGGCAGCGGCATCGCCCGGCCCGAAATCATGCTCGTGATGATGGTACCAGTCATGATAGTGGGATTCGTCCCAGCGGCCGTGGTTTTGGCGCCAGTCATTGCAGTCGCCGCTCCAGTGATGCGTGCTGCAATAGCTCTGAATGAAATGGTCTTGCTGATCGTACCGGCCCGGCGCTGCGGAAACCGACGTCGCGCCGATAGCGCCCGTCGCGAGCACGATCGAGGCAAGGGTGGCACCTATGGCTTTTCGCATATGTCGCTCCTGTCTGTTGCTCGACGCAGGACGGCACGGTTCGAAACCGCGCCGCCGAGAGTCGTCATTTCCGCGTCAGCAACCCAACGCGTCGCTCTGACCGGGGTTCCAACCTTGCCGTTAAGTAACTTAGGTGACTTAGGAATTCGCTCCGCGGCTCAGGTCGGTTCGAGCATCCCGAAAACCGACACAAGCCCGATCGCGACGAGGCCGAGGATGAGCTCGGCTGCGGTGCCAAAGCGAATTGCCTCGGCGCTGCTGCCGCGTCGCATGTGCGGCACGAAGACATAGCGATTGGTCGACGCGATCAAGACCATCGCCACAACAACCAGGATCTTGGCCGCCAGCATTGCCTGATAGGGTGAGGCCCAGTCGGTCGGCCAGCGGCCGAGGACGAGCGTCGTATTGATCACGCCCGAGGCGATGACGATCACGACGGCGAAGTGCCCAGCGGTGGAGAAGCGTCGAAGCGCCAGCGCCGCGTCGTTCCGATGCGTCGGCTCGTCGAGCCTCGCCAGAATGTAGAGGAGCGGAACAAGCGCGCCGAGCCAGGCGCCTGCGGAAAGGACATGCGTGGCATCGTTCACACGGTGCGCGAGGCCGAGCCATCCCTCATGCATGACCGCGTGGCCGCTCAAGGCGAAGCTCGCGGTAACGAGCCCGGCAGAAAGCGCGGTCGCCGCCAGAGGACGCCGCGAGGGAACGGCAAGCGCCAGCGCGAGGAGCAAGGCGAAGGCGGCCTCAACCTGCCAGGCCCCTCCGACGCTCGTCTCGAAGAGCACCGCCTTTACGGTCGCCGGGTCGAGCGCGTCGCTCCAGCCGCCAGCGATCATGGCGGTCTCAAGCGGCAGTGCCGCCGCGGTCGTCGCGACCGCGACGACGATCGTGACGACGCGGAAGAAACGAAGCCGCCGCCCGACATCGAATGCAAGTTCCGCAGGCACGAGCGCCGCCAGGAAGGCATAGGCGCCCCAAAGAAGCATCGCTGAGACGTCGTGCAGGAACCGGCAGACGATGAGGGCGGCGTCAGGTCCCATCAGGGCTTGACGGTAAAGGAATAGCTTCCTTTCGTCTTGTGCCCGTCCGTCGACAAAGCGTGCCAGTCGACACGGTAGGTACCGGCCGCAAGGGTTCCCGCGAGCGGCACGACGAGCGTCGTGTCGTCGCCGGGCTTGAGGCTTGCCGCGCTTGTCGCGACGGCATGCTTGCCGGGCCCCGTCACCGCGACGCCGGTGAAGGCGAGGTTGACGCCCTCCGTGAAGGTGAGGTCGAGCTCGGAGGGAGAGGCTGCGACCGTGCCGCTTGCCGGCGGTATCGCGGATTTCAGGTGGGCATGGGCGAAGGCGGCACCGGCCGTGGCGAGCAGGGCGGCGGCGACGAGCGCGAATCTGCGAAGGACGTTGAACATCGGAATTCCTCTTGAGCGACCGGCGCGATGGCGCGGCCGAATGGGTGTTGGAAGGATGGCTGAGGCGCTACCGCCACGCGGTCGCGGAAGCGAGGCGCGGCCCGGATGGCGGCGGCGACGGCGTCGGCGCGTCAGGCGATCGGGGGGGCCTGCGACTGCCGCGGCGTACGCGCCGAGGAAACACGCGGCGTCGGGAGGGCCGCGATCGCGGTCCGCCCCGCTCGCGCGAATGACGGGGGAGCCGCGAGGCCGGGAAGTCCCGGCAGGGCGACCGCCGCGCAGAGCGCGCACGCGCCGCAGCAATCGTGGGTCGGGATGGGGGCGGGAGAGCCTGGCGCGGAATCGCGCGCGTCGAGATAGGGATGGCAGATCGGGATGACGACGCCGGCGATCGTGACCGACCCTGCGTCGATGCCGGGCGCCTGCGCCAGCACGCGCGCGATGCCGGCAAACGTCAGGATGAGAGTGAGGACAGCGACAAGCGTCCGCCGCGATAACGTGCTCCCCCACCTGCGCATGGCGGCAGAGAAGGCGGACCGCGCTCGCCGGTCAAGCGGGCGCGGCGTCGCGGGTCAGGTGCGAATGTCGCTGGCGACGTCCAACTCGTCGAGGCGCTTCACCTTGTAGACCAGGTAGGAAACCGCCCAAGCGGCGACGAACACGCCGATGATGACGAAGCCGAGATTGTTGAAATTGTCGTTGAGCGCGCCGACCGCGTCCCACAGGCCGCCGGAGAGCCCGAGCTTGTCGCCGATAAGCCCGAGCGCCTCGATGCCGCCGATCAACAGCGCGACAGCCACCGACACCAGCGTGATCGTCATGTTGTAGTAGAGCTTGCGGATCGGCTTCACGAAGGCCCAGTCATAGGCGCCGAGCATCATCACGCCGTCGGTCGTGTCGACCAGCGACATGCCGGCCGCGAAAAGCACCGGGAAAACCAGGATCGCCTCGATCGGCAAGCCCTTGGCCGCCTGCGCCGCCGAGATGCCGAACATCGCGATCTCCGTTGCCGTGTCGAAGCCGAGCCCGAACAGGAAGCCGAGCGGGAACATGTGCCAGCTCCGGGTCACGAGCTTGAACAGCGGGCGGAAGACGCGGGCAAGGAAGCCGCGGTTGTTAAGGAGGAGGTCGAGGTCTTCCGCCACATAGGCGCCGCCGGCACGCACGCGCCGATAGCTTTTGTAGATCGACGTGAAGATGACGATGTTCATCGCCGCAATGGCGAGCAGGAAAAGCGCCGAGACGCTGGTGCTCACGACCCCGCCCACATTCTGAAAGCTCTGAAAGCTGCCGAGCATCGTCGCGGCGACGGCGACGGCCGCGGCGACGACGATGACGATGGCCGAATGACCGAGCGCGAAGAAGAAGCCGACCGCGACCGGTCGCTGGTTCTCCTGCATGAGCTTGCGGGTGACGTTGTCGATCGCCGCGATGTGGTCGGCGTCGACCGCGTGGCGGAGCCCGAGCCCGTAGATCACGAGGGCGACGCCGAGGAGCGCAGGATGCGCCCGGAAGGCGACGATTGCCCAAAGCCAAGCGCCGATATTCAAGACCGCGAGCAGGCCGTAGACGGCGACGAGCCGGGCGCGGATTTCGCCGGAATTCGCTTCAAAGAGCCGCTTCATCGAGGTCAGCATTGGAGCCTCTCTGCCTCTAGACGTTGCATGTCATCGCAGTGAGACGCGAAGCCGCTCTTTGCCGCCCCGCAGCGCCGGGACACCCCGCCCGACGCTTCCCGCCATGACGTCCGCGATGGCAGGTCTCCTGGCTTGCGGTCTTCGCCGTGCATCGCCTTCCCGGTTGCCGAGTGGCCCCAGTGGCGTCGTGATGCAGGCCGTCCGCTGACAGTTGCGGGGGCAGCCGCGGCATTGGGTTGCCCCGCACCGCGTTCCCTTTTGATCCCCGAGGGGAACCATCGCCGGCATGCTTGAGCGGCGCGGCCTCGGCTGTCAATCCGCGGCCGCCCGTGTTGCACCGCCCAAAGCCCCATGCTAGACGAGCCCGCGCTTGGCCGGCGAACGCCGGACCGCGGGCGCTGAGCCTTTGCCAAAACTTCGATGCCCGCCGTCGCCGGGCCGTTTGACAGGGAAGAGACCCGCGCGTGACGGATCGAACCTCCTCCGTTTCCGGCGTTGCCGAGCGTTACGCCTCAGCCCTCTTTGAACTTGCCCGCGACGAGTCCGCGATCGAAAGAATCGAGGGCGAGCTTGGGCAGTTTTCCCGCATGCTCGACGAAAGCGCCGACCTCCGGAGGTTGGTCCAGAGCCCGGTTTTCTCGGCGGAGGAGCAGGAGCGCGCGATCGGCGCCATCGCGGACCAGGCGGGGATTTCCGGGCTGACCGGCAATCTCGTCCGCTTGGTTGCCCGCAACAGGCGGCTCTTCGCGCTTCCCGGCATCATCAAGGCGTTTCGCGAAATGGCCGCGCGGGCCCGCGGCGAAGTCACCGCCGAGGTTGCCTCGGCGCATCCGTTGAGCGACGCTCAGGTGGCGGCCTTGAAGGAAGCCCTGAAGCAGAAGCTCGGCAAGGACGTGACGCTTGAGGCGCGTGTCAATCCGGCGCTTCTCGGCGGGCTTGTGGTCAAGGTCGGGTCGCGCATGATCGACACGTCGCTTCGCACCAGATTGATGAGCGTCAAAACGCAGCTCAAAGGGGTCGGTTGATGGATATTCGGGCCGCGGAAATTTCTTCGATCCTGCGCGAGCAGATCAAGAACTTCGGCAAGGAGGCGGAAGTCTCGGAGGTCGGGCAGGTGCTGTCGGTCGGCGACGGAATTGCCCGCGTCTACGGCCTCGACAACGTCCAGGCCGGCGAGATGGTCGCCTTCGAGAACGGCATCCGCGGGATGGCGTTGAATCTTGAAGTCGACAATGTCGGTATCGTCATTTTCGGCACCGACCGCGAGATCAAGGAAGGCGACACGGTCAAGCGCACCGGCGCGATCGTCGAAGTGCCGGTCGGCATGGGGCTTCTCGGCCGCGTCGTCGACGGGCTCGGCAATCCGATCGACGGCAAGGGGGCGATCGAGGCCGCCGAGCGCCGCCGCGTCGACGTCAAGGCGCCCGGCATCATTCCGCGGAAATCGGTGCACGAGCCGATGGCGACCGGCCTGAAAGCCATCGACGCGCTGATCCCGATCGGGCGCGGCCAGCGCGAGCTGATCATCGGCGACCGGCAGACCGGCAAGTCCGCGATCATCCTCGACACGATCCTGAACCAGAAGCCCGCCTTCGACGCGAACGACGAGAAGAAGAAGCTCTATTGCATCTACGTCGCCGTCGGACAGAAGCGCTCGACCGTCGTCCAGTTCGCCAAGACGCTCGAGGACCGCGGCGCGCTCGACTATTCGATCATCGTCGCGGCGACGGCATCCGATCCGGCGCCGATGCAGTTTCTGGCGCCGTTCTCCGGCTGCGCCATGGGCGAATATTTCCGCGACAACGGCATGCACGCGATGATCGCCTATGACGACCTTTCCAAGCAGGCGGTCGCTTATCGGCAGATGTCGCTGCTCCTCCGCCGTCCGCCCGGACGCGAGGCCTATCCCGGCGACGTGTTCTATCTGCATTCGCGGCTCCTGGAGCGCGCCGCCAAGATGAACGACGAAAGGGGCGCCGGCTCGCTGACGGCGCTGCCCGTCATCGAGACGCAGGCGAACGACGTGTCGGCCTATATCCCGACCAACGTCATCTCCATCACCGACGGCCAGATCTTCCTGGAGACGGACCTCTTCTACCAGGGCATCCGCCCGGCGGTGAACGTGGGCCTTTCCGTGTCGCGCGTCGGTTCGGCCGCGCAGATCAAGGCGATGAAGCAGGTTGCGGGCCGCATCAAGGGCGAGCTTGCGCAATATCGCGAGATGGCGGCCTTCGCGCAGTTCGGCTCCGACCTCGACCAGGCGACGCAGCGCCTCCTGAACCGCGGCGCACGGCTGACCGAGCTTCTGAAGCAGCCGCAATTCTCGCCCTTGAAGGTCGAGGAGCAGGTGGTCGTCATCTATGCCGGCACCTCCGGCCTCCTCGACCCGCTGCCGCTTGGTCGCGTGCGCGAGTTCGAGACCGGCCTCCTCACGCTGATGCGCAACGAGAACAAGGACCTGCTCGACGCGATCCGCGACAAGGGCGAGATGACCGACGACATCACGGCGAAGCTGAAGGCGGTCCTCGAGCGCTACGCGAAGAACTTCGCTTGACGCCACGGTCTGTGAAGGAATAGCGGCCGATGCCGAGCCTCAAGGCGCTCCGCAATCGCATCGCCTCCGTGAAGGCGACGCAAAAGATCACCAAGGCGATGCAGATGGTCGCCGCGGCGAAGCTCAGGCGTGCGCAGGAGACGGCGGAGGCCGCGCGGCCCTACGCGGAGAAGATGACGGCGGTGCTCGCCAACATCGCCGCCGCGACCCAGGGCCAGCAGGGCGCGCCGGCGCTGATTGCCGGAACCGGACGCGAGGACGTGCATCTCCTCTTGGTGTGCACCGGCGAGCGCGGGCTTGCCGGGGCCTTCAACAGCGCCATCGCGCGGCTTGCCCGCGACGATGCGCGCCGGCTCATCGCGGCGGGAAAGACCGTCAAGTTCTTCGTCGTCGGCCGCAAGGGCTACGACATGCTGCGTCGGCAGTTTCCCGACAAGATCGTCGAGCGCATGGACTTCCGCAACGTGAAGCAGATCACCTTCGGCGAGGCGAAGAAGGTCGCCGACCGCGTGCTGCAGATGTTCAATGACGAGGAGTTCGACGTCGCCACGCTTTATTATTCGCGCTTCCGCTCGGTGATCAGCCAGGTGCCGACCGCGCAGCGCATCATACCGGCGGAAATCCCGGAGAATCGGGAGGCGCCTTCGCTCGATGGCGCGATCTACGAATACGAGCCGGACGAAGAGGAGATACTGGCCGAGCTTTTGCCGCGCAACGTCGCCGTCCAGGTCTTCAAGGCGCTGCTTGAGAACGCCGCCTCATTCTATGGCGCGCAGATGAGCGCGATGGACAACGCGACGCGCAATGCCGGCGACATGATCGACCGCCTGACGCTTTCCTATAATCGCCAGCGCCAAGCGCAGATCACCAAGGAACTGATCGAGATCATCTCCGGCGCCGAGGCCGTGTAGGGCCGAGGGCCGGAAGGATACTGCGAGGACGACAATGGCAGACGAGAGAATTACAGGTCGGGTGGCGCAGGTGATGGGCGCGGTGGTGGACGTCCATTTCGAGGGCGAGCTGCCGGCGATCCTGAACGCGCTTGAGACCGATAATCACGGCACCCGCCTGGTGCTCGAAGTCGCCCAGCATTTGGGCGAGAACACCGTCAGAACGATTGCCATGGACGTGAGCGAAGGCCTCGTCCGCGGCCAGCCTGTGAAGGACACCGGCGCGCCGATCTCGGTCCCGGTCGGCGACGAGACGCTCGGCCGCATCATGAACGTCATCGGCGAGTCGGTCGACGAGGCGGGTCCGATCAAGACCACCGAGCGCCGCGGCATCCATCAGGAGGCGCCGTCTTATATCGATCAGGCGACGGAAGCGCAGATCCTCATCACCGGCATCAAGGTCGTCGATCTGCTCGCGCCCTACGCCCGCGGCGGCAAGATCGGCCTCTTCGGCGGCGCCGGCGTCGGCAAGACGGTGCTGATCCAGGAATTGATCAACAACGTCGCCAAGGCGCATGGCGGCTACTCGGTCTTCGCCGGCGTCGGCGAGCGCACGCGCGAGGGCAACGACCTCTATCACGAGATGATCGAATCCGGCGTGAACAAGGACCCGCACAAGGACGGCTCCGCGGCCGGCTCGAAATGCGCGCTCGTCTACGGCCAGATGAACGAGCCGCCGGGCGCGCGCGCCCGCGTCGGCCTGACCGGCCTGACGGTCGCCGAATATTTCCGCGACCAGGGCCAGGACGTGCTCTTCTTCGTCGACAACATCTTCCGCTTCACGCAGGCCGGCTCGGAAGTGTCGGCGCTTCTCGGGCGCATTCCGAGCGCCGTCGGCTACCAGCCGACGCTTGCGACCGACATGGGCGCGCTGCAGGAGCGCATCACGACCACCACCAAGGGGTCGATCACCTCGGTGCAGGCGATCTACGTGCCGGCCGACGATCTGACCGACCCGGCGCCTGCGACCTCCTTCGCGCATCTCGACGCGACGACGACGCTGAACCGCGCGATTTCGGAGAAGGGCATCTATCCGGCCGTCGACCCGCTCAATTCAACCTCCCGCCTGCTCGACCCGCGCGTCGTCGGCGAGGAGCACTACGAGGTGGCACGCTCCGTCCAGTCCACGCTGCAGCGCTATAAGTCGCTGCAGGACATCATCGCCATTCTCGGCATGGACGAGCTGTCGGAGGAGGACAAGCTGACGGTCGCCCGCGCCCGCAAGGTCGAGCGCTTCCTGTCGCAGCCCTTCCACGTCGCCGAGGTGTTCACCGGAACGCCGGGCGTGTTCGTCGAGCTCGAAGACACGATCAAGGGCTTCAAGGGGCTCGTCGCCGGCGAATACGATCACCTTCCCGAGCAGGCCTTCTACATGGTGGGAACCATGGAGGCGGCGGTCGAGAAGGCGCAGAAGCTCGCCGAAGCGGCCTGACCGGGGCGCTGATCGTGGCCGATCCACTCAAATTCTCTCTGGTGTCGCCGGACCGGCTGCTCCTCTCGGAGGACGTGGAGTCCGTCGTCGTTCCGGGCGGCGACGGCTATTTTACGGTCTTCGCGCGACACGCGCCGCTGATGAGCACGTTGAAGCCCGGCCAGATCGAGGTGACGGAGCTTTCCGGCGCGAGCCGCAAGTTCTTCGTGCGTGGCGGCTTCGCCGACGTGACGCCGAGCGGCCTTACGATCCTCGCCGAGCAGGCCATTCCGCTTGAGGATTTGAGCGCCGAGCAATTGGCCGAAGAGATCAGGAACGCCGAGGAAGACCTTGCCGATGCTGGCGAAGACCACGTCCGCCGCCGCATCGCCGAGGGGAAGCTGAACGAGCTCAAGGACGTTCAGCGCTGGATCATCCCGGCTTAAGATCGTCCCGGCCTGCGTCAGGGCGCGACCTCGAGCGGTTTCAGCCACCGCCCAAAACAAAAACGCCGCCCGAGAAGGCGGCGTTTTTGTCATCATGAGCGAGGGGGGAAGGGGGTCAGGCCGCGGCCTTGCTCGCCTCTTCGTCAACCTGAGCGCGCTTGCGGCGCGGGCTCGCCTCGATGGCCTTTTCGATCTTCGTCACCGCCTCGGTCTCGGTGATCTTCTCCACCACCGCCACCTCGCGCGACATGCGGTCGATCGCCTGCTCGTAAAGCTGGCGCTCCGAATAGGACGGCTCGGGCTGCGCCTGCGAGCGGTAGAGATCGCGCACGACCTCGGAGATCGCGATCAGGTCGCCGGAATTGATTTTTGCCTCATATTCCTGCGCCCGGCGGCTCCACATCGTGCGCTTCACGCGTGCGCGCCCGCGCACGGTGGAAAACGCCTTGCCCACGGTCGGCTCGTCGGAGAGCTTACGCATGCCGACCGAAGCGGCCTTCGCCACGGGCACGCGAAGCGTCATCTTGTCCTTCTGGAAGGTGATGACGAAAAGCTCCAGCTTCATGCCGGCGACGACCTGCTCTTCGATTTCGACAATCTTGCCGACGCCATGGGCGGGATAGACGATGCTCTCGCCCGTCCGAAAGCCTTGACGCTGGACCGTTTTCTTAGTCATGACGCGCAAAACTCCTGCTCCGATTCCCACAGCCGCCCGTGGTGGCCCGAAATCGGTGCTTTTCGATGCGATGTTCCATAATCACGAACTGTTACGCCGCGCCCCCCGCAGCGCACGCCTCCCAGTCCGCTCTGTCAGATTTTCCCGCTACCGGGGTCATTCTGAAGAGAAGCAGATGTAGTGCAAAAAGGGCTGGAAATCAAGGAATTGTTACGCCGCCCACAGGATGCGGTTGAGCATTGCCGGCACAATAACCTGACCGAGCGTGATTTAGCCGCGAAGAAATCCCCAAATTCCCGCTGGTTTCACGCCTTTACCATGCGGTTCCCATAGTTTGTCGCAGCCGGCCGCCCATTCAACTCTGCGCGTCTCCCGGTGGCTCCTTTTAGTCGCCTTCGCCGGGTGAGGAAGAAAAATATTTCCCAAACTTGCCTTCCTCGGTCTCGAAATCGTGGGCGTCAGCCGGCGCGATCCCGCTTGATTGTGATGTTCGGCCATTGGGTCGCATATTCGGCGTTCAGCGTAAGCCATTGGTCGAGCCCGGGTTCCGTATCGGGCCGAATAGCGTCGACCGGGCATTCGGGTTCACAGACGCCGCAATCGATGCATTCATCCGGGTGGATGACGAGCATGTTCTCGCCCTCGTAGAAACAGTCGACGGGGCACACCTCGACGCAGTCCATGAACTTGCAGCGAATACATTTTTCGGTGACCACGTAGGTCATGTGACGCTCCGATCAGACGCCATTTTCGTGGCGGGCGTATCGGCTTTGGCGAAATCCTGCAAGGGCCGAACGGCCACGCACGGCACGAAGATTAGAAACGCATTCCGGGCGGTCCGTCCGCGGGATTTATAGGGCCTCACGCCGGCCTCTAACCGTCCTCGGGGTCGGCGATTGACCAATGGCCGGCTTCCGCCGGAGTTGACGGCGAGCCGACCGCATCCTCGTAGAGAAGCCGCGCCTCCGGGAAGCCGCCGCGGCGCTCTGCGATGCCGAGAACGCGGATCACGCGAATGCCGCGCCGGAGGTTCAAGGTCAGCACGTCGCCGGCGCGCACGAGCCGGCTCGCATCGCGCACTTTGTCGCGGTTGAACCGGATATGACCGGAGCGGGCGAGCTTCTTGGGCGGCCCCGCGCGTACGGGCGAAGCGGGCATGCCACAGCCATTTGTCGATGCGCTGCCCCGCCGAATCCCGGCTTTCCGCATCGCTCATTCGCGGCGGCTCTTTTCCAGCTCCTTCTTCAGCGCCTGCAGCGCGGCGAACGGGCTGTCCGGGTCGACCGGGCGCTCGCGCGGTGGCGCGCGGCTGCCGTGTCGGCCGCGGCGTTTGCCTCGAGCGCATTCCTGTCGCGGCGTGCCGCTTCGCGCTCGGCCCGGTGCGGTCGGGCTTGCCCTCTCGCGGCACGTCGGGGCGCTCGCGCTGCGCATGCGCCTCCTCGCCGGCGTTCCGCGACGACGCGAGCGGCCGTCGCCGCGCGGCTTCCGCGGCTCCGCCGCGGACGCGCGGGCGCCACCCGCCACACCTCGATCATCTCGCGGCGTCTCGGCCGCAGCCCCTTCCTGAGGTGCGTCCGCCGGCGCCGTCGCCTCGCGCGCCCGGCGCGTCGTCCGTCGGTGGCTCCAGGACGGCAGGAGGAGGGGTCGCCGGCGGTTCCTCAAGGTGCGGCGCTTCTTCCGGCAATTCCTGCGGCGGCGCGATGGAGGGCTCCTCGGCCGCAGGCGCCTCGGACAGGGGCTGCCTCGGCAGGAGACGCCTCGGGGACGGCTCGGCGAGCTCAGACGGAGCGGCAGCCGGAACTTCCGCGGCAGGCGCCGCAACCCCCTCCGCAACAACCTCCGCGCCAGGCGCGGCGGCGGACTTCCACCGTCGGCGCGACCGGCTCGATCGGCTTCGGGATGCGCTCCATGCGGTAGCCGAGGCCGTTCAGGATGACGGAGAGATCGTCGCCGGAAGCGCCGAGGAGCGATGTCATCGCCGGCGTCACCGTGAACCCGCGCCCGTCCGGCAGCGCGCCGGCCGGCCGTTCGCCAGGCGCGCCGGTCCGCCAGGCAAGCGCCGGCCGAATGAGGTCGGCGAGGCGCTCCAGGATGTCGATGCGGACGGCGCGGCTCCCATAGATGCGGAAGCCGAAGCGCCGGTAGAGCGTCGGATCGAAGGCGGGGTCGACGCTGACGGAGGTGCGGCCCGAGCCGGAGACGGCCGGCAGCTCCGCAAGTCCCGGCACGCTGAGATCCTTGTGCTTGAGCGCCCAAAGGAGCGCGGTCAGCGTGCTTGCGGCGGGCTTCAGAAGCGACGGCACGTAGATGTGGTAGGCGCCGAAGCGGACGCCGTGACGGCGCAGAAGCGCGCGCTCTTCCTGGCTCAGGCCGCGCACCTCTTCGAGCACGACGCGGCGCTCCAGCACGCCGAGATTCTCGACCAGCTGAAACGCGATGCCGCGCGCCATGCCGGAGATCGCCTGATCCGCGGCGAGGTCGACGAGCGGCTTCAGCAGCGTTGCGACATGGCTGGTGAGCCACGCATTGAGCCGCGCCTCCACCTGCTCGCGCGGCGGGCCGGAAAGCTGCTCGTCGGCGAGGATGACAAGCCGCGGCTTCAAAACGTCGTCGCCGGCGACGAGCCGCGCGACCGGCTCGCCCTGGAAGCGGAGATGCCCGTCGAGCGACAGCACGATGTCGCGGTCACCGGCGCGGGAAAGCCGCGCCGCGCGATCGGTGATGGCGGTCGCGAGCGCCTTCTGCGCGGCGCCGCGAAGCGCCTGCGCCTCGGCGCCTTCCGCCTGCGGGTCGGGCGTGAAGCGAAAGCCTTGCAGCATGCCGACGTGATGGCCCTCGACCACGACGTCGCCCGACGCGGTGATCTCGGCCTCGAGCATGGTGTTCTCCTTGAGCCGGCGCATGAGCACGCTCGTGCGGCGGTCGATGAAGCGCTTGATCAGCCGCTCGTGCAGCGCATCGGACAGCGCGTCCTCCACCGCCTTCGTCTCCTCCCGCCATGTCGCCGGCTCGGCGACCCAGTCGGGCTGGTTGGCGACGAAGGTCCAGGTGCGGATCTGGGCGATGCGCGCCGACAGCGTGTCGATGTCGCCCTCGGCGATATTGGCGGCGCTGATCTGGCCGGCGATCCAGTCGTCCGGCACCTTGCCGCCGTCGGCGATGAAGGCGAAGATCTGCCCGACGAGCTCGGCGTGCTGCGCCGGCGCGATCTTGCGGTAGTCGGGGAGCCGGCAGGCCTCCCACAGCCGCTCCACCGCATCGGGGCGGCGCGCCTTGTCGGCGGTCTCCTCGTCGCGCGACAGCGCTTCGAGCGCCACCTGGTCGTCGGCCGGCGGCGCGCGGGTCAGGCCCTGCTCGCCGGGCGACTCGTCGAGGCTCGCCTTGAGCGCGGCGAGGCTTGAAAAGTCGAGCGCATCGTTGCGCCACTGGATCGTGCGCACCGGCTCGAAGCGGTGCGTCTCGAGCGCCTCGACCAGCGGGTCGGGGAAGGGATCGACGCGCGCCGTCACGCCGAAGGTGCCGTCGTGCATGTGGCGCCCGGCGCGGCCGGCGATCTGGCCGAGCTCGGCTGCGGTCAGCTCGCGATACTGGTAGCCGTCATATTTGCGGTTCGCGGCGAAGGCGACGTGGTCGAGATCGAGGTTGAGACCCATGCCGATGGCGTCGGTGGCGACGAGGAAATCGACGTCGCCGGACTGGTAAATCTCCACCTGCTTGTTGCGGGTGCGCGGGGAGAGCGCGCCGAGCACCACCGCGGCGCCGCCGCGCTGGCGGCGGATCAGCTCGCCGACCGCATAGACCTCGTCGGCGGAGAAGGCGACGATCGCCGAGCGCTCCGGCAGCCGCGTCAGCTTCTTCTGCCCGGAATAGGCGAGCACCGACATGCGCGGGCGGGTCACGACGTGCACGCCCGGCAGCAGCTGCTCGATGATGCCGCGCATGGTCGCCGCACCGAGGAGGAGCGTCTCCTGGCTGCCGCGCAGGTTGAGGATACGGTCGGTAAAGACGTGGCCGCGCTCGAGGTCGCCGGCGATCTGCACCTCGTCGATGGCGACGAAGGCGGCGTCCGTCTCGCGCGGCATCGCCTCGACCGTCGACACCCAGTAGCGCGGATTGGCCGGCAGGATCTTCTCCTCGCCGGTGACGAGCGCCACCTTGTCGGCGCCGGCGCGCGCCGCGACGCGCCCGTAGACCTCGCGCGCGAGAAGCCGGAGCGGCAGGCCGATCACGCCGCTCTCGTGGCCGAGCATCCGCTCGATGGCGAGGTGGGTCTTGCCGGTGTTGGTCGGCCCGAGCACGGCCGTGACGTTCCGGGCGCTGCGCGCCGCGGGCGGGGGGATAAAGTCATGATTCGATCGGAGATAGCGTCTACTTCTAACGCTTGGCGCTGCGACAATTCCCGAAGATCGGGACTGTTACCACGCCTTGCTGGCTGAATTGTGAAAAATCCGTCGCCGTTGCTGTTTTCGCGAAACGGCGAGGTCGTGTCTCAGTTTGAAATTTTGAGCCATTGACAGCCTCTCGCGCATTGCCCTCGGAATCCCATATGCTTAGCGGCAGGCATGGCGACATGCTGGCGTTGCGACGGCTACGGGTTTCTGGATTGTCCCGAATGCCAAGGGTTGCGCCTCGACGGCCGGACATGCCCTAGAATGCATAGGCGTAGGGCATCTCGATATGCCCGCGCTGTCTTGGATTAGGCGAGGTTACAGATGCCCCGAGGCCCCAAAGGCGAGAAGAGGCCAGCCGACGTTATCGGAAACGCGATCTTAGTGGCCAAGATAGCCACCGGAGAGGCGACGGACGATTTCGGGAGCGATGGTACGCAAGAATGAAGCCGCTCAGGCGCTCGGCACGTAAGGGCGGCAAGGCGAGGGCAGAAAAGATCTCTACGTGAGCGGCGGAGCGAGATCGCTAGGAAGGCCGCCCAAAAAAGATGGAAACAAGAAACTAAGGTAGATTAGCCCTTACGGCGTCGTCATCGTAAGGGATTACGCCATCCTGAATCCCCTTTATTATGACGAATGTCTGCATGTGCGGCTGACAAATTGGTAACTGTAGTTCTTCGGCGTGCCTGTTCGCATGATGATAGATCCGCGCTGCTCGGAACAGAACGCATTCAAATGTCTTGCGAAAGCTGGAATGTCTCGCGGGCTCTTCAATATTCTGCTCAACGGCTCACGCACGCTTGCGGCAGTAAAAGCGCCAACCTCGTTCTGTTTCGCGAGTGCGCAAGCTAGCAGCGCTTCTTTAAACTGATTGTTGGGTTTCGAGCTATCTACCGCTTTTGAATAGTCCTGATGAAGTCAACTCCACCAGCTTCCTGAAGAACCGTTGGCAGGGAATTTAGAAGGTCGGCATCATCAACAACCAATGACTGTTGATCAATTGCCGTTTTGGCTGAATACATACCAAGCAAATGAGCATAGCCTGGCATACCTCGCGACAAAATCGCCATGCGCTCAAGCGTGCCTTCATCTGCCACCATGCCGACGCGCTGGAGCCGCACAGAGAGCAGCTCACGAATTTCGCCCCGTGTCATTCGGGGCATCTCAATTTGCTTAGCCGCTCTCTTGACTGACTCGTGCTCCGCCAAAAGATCGCCAATTGTGCGACCGATTCCCTACAAGTAAAATTGTCGCGTTCGGTGCTTCATCGGAGAAAAGTTTTATAGTCTCCGCCATGTAAAGTTTGGTTTTTGTGTCCTCGAATTTTGTCGAACTCGTCAAAAATAAACACTGGCCTTTGTGACGCTTTGAATTGCTGAGTGATCGATAGAAGTATTTCTGGAGAAATGGAAATCATCGATATAATCGGCCAATTGTTCATTTGGCTTAAATTCATGTTTTCCGGCTGCGCGAAGCCATATATCGTAGAAATCATCTTTTTTGAAACAGCGTGTTGGGATAGAACAGAACTGAAGGAAGTCGTAGGAAAAATGCGCTTTTGAAATGTGTTTACCAGCGATGTTTTTCCCACGCCACGATAGCCATGAGACAACCGCGCTTTGGCCGCGCTGAGAATACAGCGTCGATCAGTCGCTTCAGTTGGTGCACTTGTCCCGCAAAATAGGTCGAACTCTGAACTGGAGATGCTGGGCTGAAAAGTTCCGATATCTCAACCCATTTGGGCTATCCAATCGTCCCGGCTTAGTTTGTCAGCCGGCGTCGATCCCATTCCTTCAAAATCCAACTGGCTGATTCCTACTCCAAAGATGCCCGCTTCTGATGTCGAAATAGCATCTTTCGTGGGCATCATGCAAGGAAACTGCGCTGGAAATGAATAAAAGATGCTTGACGCTAAGCATAAAAGTTCATATATTAGGGGCATGAACAAGCTGCCCCTCGAGAAGCGCGTCCAAATCCTCTCGATGCTTGTGGAGGGATCGTCCATGCGGTCGGTCTCCCGCGTGTGCGACGTGTCGATCAACACGGTGACGAAGCTCCTGGTCGACGCCGGCGAAGGCTTGCGCGGCCTTCCACTACATGACCGTCCGCGACGTGAAGGCGAAGCGGGTCCAGTGCGATGAAATCTGGTCGTTCTGCTACGCCAAGCAGAAGAACGTTGCCGACCGCCAAGGCAGCGCCGGCCGGCGCGGGCGACGTGTGGACGTGGACCGCGCTCGATAGCGACTCCAAGATGATCCTGTCTTGGATGGTCGGCGGTCGCGACGCCGAGGCTGCCAAGCTATTCATGGACGATCTGGCGAGCGGCTCGCGGCCGCGTCCAGCTCACCACGGACGGGCACCGGGCTTATCTCGACGCGGTCGCCGGGGCGTTCGGCAACAACGTCGATTACGCCATGCTGGTGAAGCTCTACGGCGAAGTCAGGCGACGTCGAGCACGCCTGAGCGCAAATACAGCCCGGCCGAATGCATCGGCGCTCGCACGCGAAGCCGATCACTGGCAACCCGCGACACGGCGCAGTCAGCACGTCGCATGTGGAGCGGCACAACCTCACCATGCGTATGTCCATGAAGCGCTTCGCGCGGCTCGACGAACGCCTTCTCAGCAAGAAGATCGACAACCACATTCACGCGCTGTCGCTCTATTTCGTCTGGTACAATTTCTGCCGCCAGCACAAGGCGCACAAGCTGTCGCCCGCGATGGCCGCTGGCGTTACGGACCGGCTCTGGTCGATGGAAGATATCGTGGCGCTGATCGACGCCGTGCAGCGCCGAAGCCGGGACGGCCGAAAAGCTATAAGAAGCGAGCCGCCTAGTTCGGGAGAAGTCCGAGTATTCTTAAGCCGGATCTCCCATCGCTGCGGAAGATACCGAAAAGGCATCTGCCACAGCCCTTAGACCTTCAGGACCAGCAAAATGTCTGCGGACAGCCGCCCTCGGCATAATGAGATCAGCAGCTAAGCGATTAGCCTGAACCTCATGTGATCGAGTAAACGGCTCAGTTGGATTCTCCCTGCGCGGGAAACCCGAAAAGACGATCCGCGTGGCCATGCTGGAGAAGGTCCCTATGCAACAGATAATGGGCTAGTTCGTGTGCAGCCGTGAAGCGTCGCCGCTGTGGGCCTTCCTCCGAATTGACAGTGATGCGGAATTTGTCTGCTATCCGATCAATGCGGCCAGAATTCCCCGGTCCAAGAGGCGCCTCTTGATAGGCGATTCCTTCCCAGTTCTTTTATGAGCGAAGTTATGTTGATTGGAGGCTCTGACTGCAGGTAGTGCCGAACGACCTCCATCTCATCAATTTCCGGCGACATTGCTGCTTTCCTTGTCTAGTGCATCAGCCAGGCCCTGAAGGTTTTCAGGCCCTTCTGCGGTGGCATTTCTCCATTCTTCAACTGCTCGACGCGCTTCAGGAACTGCAACCTCTCGCGCTTCCTTTTCTCGCTGTCTCTCTGACTTCGGGTCTAGAGAATCGAAAATCCCCCAACCAATGCGATGGCGATTACGATTTGAAGGATGGTGAGCGAAATCGATATTGAGTTGATGTTCCTGGCATGCCCGCAAGAGTTCAGCAGCAGCAGGAAAGCGATTGCCCAAACGCCATGTAGGCACCAATTTGATACGACGCCAGGGCAAATCGGCCCATAGCCTCGGCAAGCTAAATTTTTGATCCTCATCGCCAGCCATCGCGCTCCGCATTTTACGCGTATTTGTGAAATTTCAAACTGAGACACTACCAACGGCGAGGTAGGGTTTATCGGCGGAACGAGTCCCGAACAAAGACGGAGCGAATCAGTGACTCGGCGAGTGGGCGGCTTCGTTCTCCGATGCGCCCGAAGGTTGGAATGGAGGCGATTGGAAGCGCAATGATTGCGCAGTCGTGAGCGCGGCGTAAACGCAGCGCACCCGCCGGTCCGCGCCAACGTTCATGATCGGACCGATCTTCGAACAAATCACAGACGAATTGGCGCAATCCGCTCATTCCGCCTGTGTTCTCACCACATCTTGTGCCGCGTCGCGGGGCGCTCGTCTATGCGCCGGGATTTCCGCGCCCGCGTCGCGTCGCGCCGTTAGGAGGTCTGTGCCAGAGCGGGACGAATTTGGCCCGGACGTCACTGGGTCTCGAACTTGGTCGCGACGAACACGACCTCGCCGAGGCGGGTCGACAGCTGAATGCGCGCCGGCGCGGCAAGCCCATTGCCCGCCGGCGTCATCCAGACTTCCATGCCGCTGCCGTCGGTGATTGAATCGTCGTTCTTCCTGCCGATCCGGTAGCCGGCGACCTGCTCGTAGCGGAAGCTGCAGACGACCGCGCGATCGGAATAGGAGCGGTCGTTGGTCGAGAAGGTCTCCATGCGGCTGAACGCCAGCGCGATGTCGAAGCGGATTTTCCCGTCCATCAGCGGCAGCGTGCGGCTGCAGATCGCGGGCGTCACGCCGGCGACCGGCCACACGAACGCGCTGACCGGGTCAAGCACGTCGAGCTTGTCCATGTCGGTGAGCGGAACATAGCGCTCGGGGTGCCGGCGCGGAGGATCGACGTTGACCTCGGTGAGACGCCGGTCGACGAAATGCATGTCGACGGCCTCCGTGTCGCTGTTCTCCCGCCAGAGGTGCTTGTATTCGTCCGGTTCAAGCTGATCCATGCCCACCTCGCCGATCGCGGCGGCGGAGGTCTCCACGTTGGAGAAGAGGCGCGCGAGCCCGCGGATTCCACCCGAAAACTGGATCGAATAGTGGCCGCCGGTAATTTCCGCCTGCAGCTCCGCGCGGCCGACCGGAAAGCCGCGGACGCTCACCGCATACTCGGTCCGCAGCGTCCGCCCGAGGGCGCCGCTCGCGGGAAGGGTTAAAGCCGGGAGGAGCAAAATGAGCGCGACGCCGAACGCCTTTACCTTCATCCGCAATGATCTCGCCCAATCGTCCTGTCTCAAGTGGCCTGCGGCCAGGCTCGTAGGGGTCGAAGCTACGCCATTTCGGGCGCAAGAACAGCCCTTCGTGCTTGACCGGGTAGGGCCCTGTCACTATAGGGATGCGCTTCCGTGAAACAGCTGGGTACGGCTCTTCGCTTGCGTGGCGATTGCGCGAGGCGAGGGGGCTCGGGGCCGACCGTCAAGATCAAGGGGTTTTCCAATGGCGCGCCGCTGCGAACTGACCGGCAAGGCCGTGCTCGTCGGCAACAACGTAAGCCATGCCAACAACAAGTCGAAGCGCCGCTTCCTGCCCAATCTGAAGAGCGTTTCGCTGCTGAGCGACGCCTTGGAGCGGACCGTGAAGCTCCGCATCTCGGTTGCCGCGCTGCGCAGCGTCGAGCACCGCGGCGGGCTCGACGCCTTCCTCGTGAAGGCGCGCGAGGAGGAGCTTTCGCCGAAGGCCCGCGTGCTGCGCAAGGACGTGATCGCGAAGCGTGCGGAGAAGGCGGCAGCGGAAGAAGCCGCCGCCTGACGCTGCGTTGACGGGGACAGCGCGTAACGCAGGAATTGCCGTTGCGGTCGCCTCCATGGCGGCCGTCGTCGTCCTCTCGAACATCCTCGTCCAGCATCCCTTCGAGGCGACGCTCGGGCGCTTGAACCTTGCCGATCTTCTGACCTGGGGCGCCTTCAGCTATCCGCTGTCGTTCCTGGTGACGGATACGACGAACCGGCTGCTCGGGCCGAAGGTCGCGCGCCGCGTCGTCTATCTCGGCTTCGCGATCGCGGTTCTATTGTCGGCGCAAGTCGCGACGCCGCGGATCGCGATTGCCTCCGGCACCGCTTTCCTCATCGGGCAGCTTCTCGACATCGGCATCTTCAATCTCCTGCGCGACGCGCTCGTGGTGGAAGGCGCCGTCCTTCTCAAGCCTTGCCGGCTCGGCGGCGGACACGCTGACCTTCTTCTCGCTCGCTTTCGCGCCGGCCTTCGCGATGATCGGCGCGAACGATCCCTTTGCGATCGCGCCTGCGCCGCTTCTCGGCCTCTATCCGGCGATCGAGGTGGGGCGCTGGGTCTCCTGGGGGCTCGGCGATTTTTCGGTGAAGCTCTTGATGGCCGCCTTCGCGCTCATTCCTTATCGCGTGATCGTCGGCTTCTTCGTGCCGATGCGACCTGTCACGAGCTGAAGCCGGTGAGCTGTGTAACCTCCCCTCAAGGGGGAGGTTACACGTGGCGACCGGCCGCTCTCACTCCGCGACGAGCGCGAATTGCAGGATCAGCGTCCGCTGCAGCAGGCTGTAATTGTCGTCGGAGACAAGCGTGAGGATGGTGCGGCCCTGCGCATCCCGGCTGACCGCGAGGCCTTCCAGATTGTCGATCTGGTAGGTCAGGCCGGCTTCAAGCAGGGTGTCGCCGTCGACCCGCGCGTGGACCTTCAAGGTGGCGCCGGGAATGCGCCGGATGCGGATGGCGATGCTCGCGCCCGGCGCGTAGCGGCGCTCGAGGACGAGGAGGTCGCCGTTCGGCAGGAAGCGCGCGCTCGAAACATCGAAATCGTCATGGCGGACGAGGGTGAAGCCGCCGACGCCGACGATCCACCCGGCGAAATCCTTCTGGCCGCTCCCCGGATGCTCCTCGATGGTGACGATCCTGCCGGCGACGGGCGACGTCGCCGGCGCGTAGGCGACGCTCTCGAGACCCTTGTTGGAGCGCAGCACGTGCGAGTCGATCCCGACCCAGATCGGCTTGAAATTCTCCGGCCGGCCGTCTTTCAGATCGAAGGCGAGCATCGCGTCCGTCTGGCGCTCGCGCACGATGACGCCGCGCTGCCGGTCCGTCGGGTCGAGCGCCACGTCCTCCACGTCGCCGGTGTCCTTCTCCACTTCGCCATTCGGGAAGATGGTGTCGAGCTCGGCGTCGGCGAGACCGACGAGGCGGCCGTTCTCATGCACCAGGCGGGCGCGCACGAAGACGCCGAAATCGCTGATGATGAACGCCGTGTCGGGGTCGAGCATGTCGATCCCGGAAAGCCCGCCGAAGAGCTTGTTGTCGGATTCGACGTTGATGCCGCCGAGGAATTCGAGCGGCGCCTTCGGCTCGTCGGCCGCCCGCAATGCGAAATGCTCGATCCGGTTGACCGTCACTGAAATCGGCGCGGCGCCGGCGGCGGGCGCGAGCGACAGCGCGGCGAGGACGAAGAACGCGAGCCGGCTCACGCCGCGCGCCGCCGCCTCGGATGGCCTCGCGTCATCGGCGCCGGCGGCTTCTCGTCAAAAAGCTCGGCGAGCTTTTCCATCATGACGCCGGCGAGCTCCTCCGCATCGACGATCGTGACCGCGCGCGTGTAATAGCGGGTGACGTCGTGGCCGATGCCGATGGCGATCAGCTCCACCGGCGAGCGCTCTTCGATCTCTTCGATGACGTAGCGCAGATGCCGCTCGAGATAATTGCCGCTGTTGACGGAAAGGGTGGCGTCGTCGACCGGCGCGCCGTCGGAGATCACCATCAGGATCTTGCGCTGCTCGGGCCGCACGATGAGACGCCGGTGCGCCCAATCCAGCGCCTCGCCGTCAATGTTCTCCTTCAACAGCCCCTCGCGCATCATCAGCGCGAGGTTGCGGCGGACGCGCCGCCAGGGCGCGTCGGCGGGCTTGTAGACGATGTGGCGAAGGTCGTTCAGCCGGCCCGGGTGAGGGGGCTTGCCGGCCCTAAGCCACTCCTCGCGCGACTGGCCGCCCTTCCACGCCCGCGTGGTGAAGCCCAGAATCTCGACCTTCACGCCGCAGCGCTCGAGCGTGCGCGCCAAGATGTCGGCGCAGGTCGCCGCCACCGTGATCGGGCGTCCGCGCATCGATCCGGAGTTGTCGAGAAGCAGCGTGACCACCGTGTCGCGGAAGGCGGTCTCGCGCTCCTGCTTGAAGGACAGCGGCGAGAACGGATCGGTGATGATGCGCGAGAGCCGCGCCGGGTCGAGGATGCCTTCCTCGAGGTCGAAGTCCCAGGCGCGATTCTGCTGCGCGAGGAGGCGCCGCTGCAGCCGGTTGGCAAGCCGCGCGACGGCGCCGTGCAGGCTCGCGAGCTGCTTGTCGAGGAAGGCTCTCAGGCGGTCGAGCTCCTCCGGCGGGCAGAGGTCCTCCGCATTCACGGTCTCGTCGTGCTTGGTGGAGAAGATCTTGTAGTCGACATGCGGTTCGTTGCGGCCGCTGAAATCGGGACGCCGCGCCTCGCCGGAAGGCTCGCGGTCGGCGGCGCTGTCCTCTTCGGTGAAGTCTTCCGAGCTGGCGTCGGACTCCTCCGTCTCGCCGGTCTCCTCCTGGTCGCTCGAGGCTTCGGCCTGCTGCTCGT
Source organism: uncultured Alphaproteobacteria bacterium (assembly GCA_963750115.1). GTDB lineage: Bacteria > Pseudomonadota > Alphaproteobacteria > Rhizobiales > Afifellaceae > DASWJZ01. The sequence goes on from CAVVPM010000003.1 coordinate 650,707, forward strand.
CGGACGATTCCTGCTGATCCTGATCCAACTCGCCGCGCGCCGCCTCGTCGTGCTCGGGCGCGCGCTCGCTGTCGTCGTTCTCGTTCTCGTCCTCATCCGATTCCGGACCGAGCTCCTCGCCCATGTCGAGCGAGACGAGGAGATCGCGCACCGCCTCGGCGAAGGCGTGCTGGTCTTCCGCCATCGTTCCGAGGCGATCGATCTCGCGCCCGGCCTTCGATTCGATCGCGTCGCGCCACAGCTCCACGACCTTGCGCGCGCTCTTCGGCGGCGCCACGCCGGTCAGCCGCTGCCGCACCATCAGCGCGATCGCGTCCTCCATCGGCGCTTCCGCCTGCTCGCTGATGTCCTCGAAATTGGCGCGATGGTAGCGGTCCTGCAGCATGGCGCCGAGATTGGCCCTGACGCCGTCCATGCGGCGCGAGCCGAGCGCCTCGCAGCGCGCCTGCTCGACGGCGTCGAAGATGGCGCGCGCCTGCCGCCCCTCCGGCGAGAAGCGCCGATGCACCTTGCTGTCGTGGCAGGCAAGCCGCAGCGCCATCGCGTCGCCGATGCCGCGCGTGATGGCGGCGTCGTGCGGCGTCAGCCGGCGCGGCGGCTCCGGCAGGCGCACCTTCTGCGCCAGGAGCAACGGACGGTCGGCGGCAAACGTCACGTCGAGGTCGCGTTTTCCCGCGACTGCGCGCACGCACGCCGCCACCGCCCGCTTGAACGGCTCGGTCGGCGCCTCGCGCTTCTTGGTCGTCATGCGTGCCCTAGCTGAGCGCGACGTTCGCCGAGGTTTCCGGCAGCTCGGCGCCGAGCGCGCGTTGATAGAACTCCGCCACCAGCGGGCGCTCCAGCTCGTCGCATTTGTTCAAGAACGTCACGCGGAAAGCGAAGCCGAGATCGCCGAAAATCTCCTCGTTCTCCGCCCAGGTGATGACCGTGCGCGGGCTCATCACGGTGGAGATGTCGCCGTTCATGAAGGCGTTGCGGGTGAGGTCGGCGACGCGCACCATGCGGCTCGCCTGCTCGCGGCCCTTCGGCGTCCTGAGGCTCTTCACCTTGGCGAGCACGATGTCGACCTCGTTGTCGTGCGGCAGGTAGTTCAGCGTGGTGACGATCGACCAGCGGTCCATCTGCGCCTGGTTGATCTGCTGCGTGCCGTGATAGAGGCCGGAGGTGTCGCCGAGGCCGATCGTGTTGGCGGTGGCAAAGAGGCGGAACGCCGGATGCGGCTTGATCACCCGGCTCTGGTCGAGCAGCGTCAGCCGGCCGGACGATTCAAGCACCCGCTGGATGACGAACATCACGTCCGGGCGCCCGGCGTCGTATTCGTCGAAGCAGAGCGCCACGTTGTGCTGATAGGCCCAGGGCAGGATGCCGTCGCGGAACTCGGTGACCTGCTTGCCGTCCTTGATCACGATGGCGTCCTTGCCGACGAGATCGATACGGCTGATATGGCTGTCGAGGTTGACGCGCACGCACGGCCAGTTGAGCCGCGCCGCCACCTGCTCGATATGCGTCGATTTGCCGGTGCCGTGATAGCCGGTGACGATGACGCGTCGGTTGCGCGCGAAGCCGGCAAGGATCGCGAGCGTCGTCTCGCGATCGAAAAGATAGTCCTCGTCGAGATCGGGCACATGCTCGTTCGGCTCGGAGAAGGCCGGCACCTCGAGATCGGATTCGATCCCGAAGAGTTGCCGCGCCGAGACCGTCATGTCGGGAACCGCGAGCAAATGTTCGGCGGCTTCACTCATGTTCTAAATCCTCTTGGCCGAAAGTCCGGCGCCTCGGTAAGCCGGCCGGGGCAAGCCGAGAATTAGCAGGTGCCGACGCTCTTCAGGTAGCTGTAAGCCTGGATGATCTCTCGCAGGCGATCCTCCAGCGAGCGATCTCCGCCATTGGCATCGGGGTGGTGGCGTTTGACCAGAAGCTTGTAGCGAGCCTTGATTTCCGCCGAACTCGCCGTCATGTCCAGCCCTAAAGTCTTGAGCGAGCGGGCTTCCATATTGTGGACCTTGCGCCGCTCCGGCTCCGGGCCGCGGGCCTGGAAGCCTTCGCCGAAAAGGCGAAACGGATCCTGCGCGCCGCCGGCCCAGTTGAATCCGCCCGGCCGTGCGGCATGCGGCCGCTCCTCCGCGCGCGCGTTAACGCCCATCTGCCAGGTCGGCCGGTGGCCGATCGTCGCGTCGCGCTGGAAGGCCTGGATGGCGGCGTCGTTCATGCCGCTGAAATAATTGTAGGACTTGTTGTATTGGCGCACGTGGTCGAGGCAGAACCAGAAATACTCGCCTTCGAGGTGACGTCCCTTCGGGGCGCGGTGCGTCCCCGCCTCGGCGCAACCCGGCATCTCGCATGCACGCCGGGCCGGCTCGCGCGGCGCTTCGGCGGCCGCGTCGATGCGGATCTTGTTGAAATAGGCCGAGTCAAGCTTCATGGCTCCACTATGCCTTTCCGTGGCGTCGCTCTCAAGGCGCGTCGTTCTATCTGACAAGGATTGCAGCTTCGTGTTGGTTAAATCCCGGATCGAGGAAAAGCTCACCAAGGCGTTTCGCCCGGAGAGCCTGAAGGTCGTCGACGAGTTGCATCTTCACGCCGGCCACGCGGGCGCTCGGCCGGGCGGCGAAACGCATTTCAGGGTCGCCCTCGTGTCGAGCGCGTTTATCGGAAAAAGCCGTATCGAGCGGCACCGGATGGTGAACCTGGCACTATCGGAAGAACTTTCGGGCCCCGTTCACGCCCTTGCCGTGACCGCCAACGCTCCGGAGGAGAAAGCCGGCCAGTGAGCCATATTTTGTGATCGTCAGGCTGCGGCGCAAGGGTGAAGCGGTTGCGGTGAGACACCGGCCTTCTCCCCGCGGAGAAGGTTAGCCGGAGTCCTTCACCTGGCGCTCCAGGAACGCCTGCACTTTCTCAGCAGGCACGTCGTCGGCGATGAAGGCTTGGCCGATGCCGCGCGTCAGGATGAAGGTGAGGCGGCCGCGCTTCACCTTCTTGTCCTGCGCGATGTGCCGCATCAGCTCTTCCGCCGACGGCGTCCTGCCGGGGATGTCGGCGAGCGAAACCGGCAGACCGGCCTCCTTCAAATGCGTCCTCGCGCGCGCCGCGTCGGCCTTCGGCGCAAGGCCCTGTTCGGCGGAATAGTCGTGCGCGAGCACGATGCCGATCGCGACCGCCTCGCCGTGCACGAGGCGCTTCGCATCGAAGCCGCAGGCCGCCTCGATCGCGTGTCCGAAAGTGTGGCCGAGATTGAGGAGGGCGCGCTCGCCGGTCTCGCGCTCGTCGGCGGCGACCACGCGGGCCTTGAAGCGCACGCATTCGGCGATCGCATGGATGCGCGCCGCGCCGCCGGAAAAGACCGCGGCGCGGTTCTTGTCGAGCCAATCGAAGAACGCCCGGTCGCCGATCAGCCCGGCCTTCGCCATCTCTGCGTAGCCGGCGCGGAACTCGCGCTCCGGCAGCGTGTCGAGCGTCGCCGTATCGGCGACGACGAGGTCCGGCTGGAGAAACGCGCCGACGAGGTTCTTGCCGTGTCGGGCGTTGATCCCGGTCTTGCCGCCGACGCTTGAATCGACTTGCGCGAGGAGCGTTGTCGGAACCTGAACGAGGTGCATGCCGCGCCGCGTGACCGCCGCGGCGAAGCCGGCGAGGTCGCCGATCACGCCTCCGCCGAGCGCCGCCACCGCGTCGCCGCGCTCAAGCCGCGCTTCGAGGATCGCCTCGACGACCGCTTGCAGGCGCTCGAAGCCTTTGGACGCTTCGCCGGGCGGGACCACGATTTCGGCCGCGTCGATCCCGGCCTCCTTGAGCGCAGTGCGGAAGGTCGGAAGGTGGCGCTCCGCCACGTTGGCATCGGTGACGATCGCGACGCGCCGCCCCGGCAGACGCTTCGCGATCTCCGCTCCGGCGGTCGCGATGAGGCCCGGTCCGATCACCACGTCGTAGCTGCGGGCGCCGAGCTCGACGCGAACGCGTTCGCTGCTCACTGCGGCGCCCTCTCGCTCAAATGGCTGTCGAGCGCCGCGATGATATCGGTGACGACCACGTGGTGCGGCCCTTCGCGCGAGGCGACGACGATGTCGGCGAGGCGATAGGTCGGCTCGCGCTCGGTGGCGAGGCGTCGCATCACGCTCGCAGGATCGGCGTCGCGCAGAAGCGGGCGATCGCCCTTCTTGCGCACCCGGTCGAGCAGCATCGACACGTCGGCCTTGAGCCACACCGTGACGCCGCTCTCGCGGCAGCGCTCGCGCGTCTCCGCGCTCATGAAGGCGCCGCCGCCGGTCGCCAGCACGGCCGGACCGCTCTGCAGGAGCCGCGCGACGACGCGCTGCTCGCCCTCGCGAAAATGCGCCTCGCCATAGGTCTCGAAGATTTCCGCAATCGTGAGGTTCGCAGCCTTCTCGATCTCCGCGTCGGCGTCGAGGAAGGGGAGGTGCAGCACGCTTGCCAGTCGCCGGCCGATCGACGTCTTGCCGGCGCCCATCATGCCGATGAGCACGATGGAGCGCTTGCCGAGACGCTCAAGCACGCGCTCGACCTGATCGCTTTCGACGCCGGCGTGGCGCTGATCCATGGAACCTCCGGGCGCCGTCGTGCTCTGCCGCTCCGCCCGGAGTCAAGCTGAAGTGTCGGGCCGGTCCGGCCGGGGTTGCCTTGATATCGACACGCGGTACGGGCTAGACCGCACCGGCAAGATGCGGATCGATGCCTAGCCTTATTCGAACTCATAGTCGTTCTTGGGCTCATCGCTGCAGTCGTCTATGGCGCCATGGTCGCTCTGGTGATTTCGGTCGAGCCGAACCAGCGTGAGATGAGCGTGCGCATTTCACCGGATCGACTGCAGCCGTGAGCGGATTGCGCAATGCGCCGGAGGGTGCGCCGCGCGACGCCGCGCTGCTTGAGGCGTTTCTCGAAATGCTTGCCGCCGAGCGCGGCGCGAGCCTGAACACGCTTGCCGCCTATCGCCGCGACCTCGATGACTTTCGTCGCCAATGCGGCCGCCTCGCAGTCGCCTCCACCGACGACGTGCGTCGCTTTCTTGCCGGGCTTTCGGAGCGCGGGCTTGCGGCTTCGTCGCAGGCGCGGCGGCTTTCAGCGCTTCGCCAGTTCTTCAAGTTCCTCGTGGCGGAAGGGCTTCGCGCCGACGATCCGACGGCGACGGCCGAGCCGCCGAAGCCGCGCCGGTCCCTCCCGAAGGTGCTTTCCATCGAAGGCGTCGACCGCCTGATCGAGGCGGCGAGGCAGGCCGCGATCGAACCCGATCTGACACCGCGCCGGCGGCTCGCGGCGCTCCGCATGCTGGCGCTGCTTGAGCTTCTCTATGCGACGGGCCTGCGCGTCTCCGAGCTGGTCAGCCTGCCGCACTCGGCCGGCCGTGGCGGCCATCCCTTCATTGCCGTCAGGGGCAAAGGCGGGCGCGAGCGTCTGGTGCCGCTGAACCTGGCCTCGCATGCCGCGCTCGATCTCTATCGCGCGGAGCGGGCGGCGCTCGGGCGAGCCGAATCGAAATGGCTCTTCCCCGCCGACAGCGCCAGCGGACACATGACCCGCCAGGCCTTCGCCCGCGACCTGAAGGCGGTGGCGGGGCGCGCCGGCCTCGACACCCGCAGTCTCTCGCCGCATGTGCTCCGCCATGCCTTCGCGACGCATCTTCTTTCGGGCGGCGCCGACCTTCGCGCCGTGCAGACGCTCCTCGGCCATGCCGATATCTCGACCACGCAGATCTATACGCATGTTCTCGACGAGCGGCTGAAGGAGCTGGTCAACAAGCACCATCCGCTGGCGGAATCATGATTCGCCCTTCGGGCGGTCGGTCCGCGATCGCCGCTGCTTGCTTGCGGCGAAGCGGCCAAGCATGGTCTGGCCCGGCGCCGGCTTCATGACCGTCCTGCGATCCTCGCCTTGACTTGGCCGCGCCCTCTAGCCAGTTTCCCGGCAATTTCGGGCCGATGATGCGGTCTTCCCCTCTTCCCTCGCCCTCGCTTGCAAGGGGAGAGGGAACGCGCTTGTGGAGCCGATGCGAACCTATCTCGACTTCGAAAAGCCGGTTTCCGACCTCGAAGGCCAGATCCAGGAGCTGCGGCGGCTGGAAGCGAGCGACAACGTCTCCGTCGCCGATGAGATCGCGGCGCTTGAGGCGAAGGCGCGCGACCAGCTCGCGACGATCTACGCCAAGCTCACGCCCTGGCAGAAGACGCAGGTCGCCCGCCATCCCGACCGCCCGCACGCCAAGGACTACCTTTCCCGCCTCGTCACCGACTTCGAGCCGCTCGCCGGCGACCGGAAGTTCGGCGAGGACAGGGCGATCATCGCCGGCCTCGGCCGTTTCCGCGGTGAGCCCGTCGCCATCCTCGCGCAGGAGAAGGGCGAGGATACGCAGACCCGGGTTCTCCACAATTTCGGCATGGCGCGGCCGGAGGGCTACCGCAAGGCGGTGCGGGTGATGCAGCTCGCCGACCGTTTCAACCTGCCGGTCGTCGCCCTGGTCGACACCGCCGGCGCCTATCCGGGCGTCGACGCGGAGGCGCGCGGCCAGGCGGAGGCGATCGCCCGTTCAACCGAGGCGTGTCTCAGGCTCGGCGTGCCCAATGTCGCCGTAATCATCGGCGAGGGTATGTCGGGTGGCGCCATTGCGATCGCCACGGCGAACCGGGTCTATATGCTGCAGCACGCCATCTACAGCGTCATTTCGCCGGAGGGCGCGGCCTCGATCCTGTGGCGGGATTCGGCGCGTGCGCAGGACTCCGCGACCGCCATGAAGATCACCGCGGCGGACCTCGCCAACCTCAAGATCGTCGACGGAATCATCGAGGAGCCGCTTGGCGGCGCCCACCGCGATCCCGACAAGGTGATCACCCGGACGGGGGAAGTGATCGCCACCGCGCTCGCCGACCTTGCGGGCCTCGCTCGCGACGATATCCTCAAGCGCCGGCGCGAGAAATTCCTCGCCATCGGCAGGTCGATTCAGTAGGACTCGCGCCATGGTTGGGGGCTTTCCTTTCGCCGCGTATGCTCGGCTGTGAACCCGGTAACGATTCGGTAACCATGGGGCACACACTCTTTGCAGCGGCGGAAGCGCCGCACGCCTCGGACGCGACTAGGGAATAGGGATGGTTCGCCTTTCTTGGATCGGCCGCGCGAGCGCCCTCCTGGCCGTCGGCTTGGCTACGATGGCGCTAGCCGCGTGCTCCGATTATGGCGGCTCGCTGCCGAAGGCGATGCGTCCGCTCGACCAGAAGACGCAGGCGCTGATCGAGCGCAAGGGCATGGATCTCCGCGCCCCCATCCTGATCCGCATCTACAAGGAAGATGCCAAGCTCGAAGTCTGGAAGCTGCAGAAGGCGACGAACCGCTACGCCTTCCTGAAGGACTTTGACATCTGCGCCTGGTCCGGCGTGCTCGGCCCCAAGGTCAAGGAAGGGGACCGGCAGGCGCCGGAGGGCTTCTACACCATCCGCCCGGCGCAGATGAATCCGGACTCGAACTACTATCTCTCCTTCAACATCGGCTACCCGAACGAGTTCGATCGCTCGCTCGGCCGCACCGGCTCGGAGCTGATGGTGCACGGCGCCTGCTCCTCGGCCGGCTGCTATTCCATGACCGACGACAACATCCAGGAGATCTACACGCTCGGCCGGCTCGCCTTTCAGGGCGGGCAGCGCGAGTTCCAGGTGGAGGCGTTCCCCTTCCGCATGACGCCGGAGAATATGGCGAAGCATCGGAACGACCCGAACATCGCCTTCTGGATGATGTTGAAGGAAGGCTCCGACCATTTCGACATCACCGGGCAGCCGCCCAAGGTCGACGTCTGCGACCACCGCTACATTTTCGATTCCGTCCCCGGTGACGGCCGCAGCTTCGATCCCTCAGGCGCCTGTCCGCCGATGTCGATGCCCGAGCCGATCCGCACCGCCGTCGCCGACCAGGAGGCGAAGGACAACGCCAAGATGCTCGAAATCGCCGAGCGGCTCGACCACCGCGAAGGGCAGGACGGCGCCGCCGCGTTGCGGCTTGCCTTGGCGACGCCGACCTCCGTCGAGCGCTCGACGCCGCTTGCGATGTCGGTCGCCGGGACGGTCTCGCTTGAGCCGCAGACGACGGCAAGCGTCGAACCCCCGACGTCGTCCGATCAGGCGCCCGCCGCTGGGACGCCCGCCGCTGGGACGCCTGTCGCGGTGACGCCCGCTGCCGCTGCCGCTGCGCCCGCGGCTTCGACGACCGCAATTGTCGAGACGCCGCCGCCACCGACGCCGCGCCCGGCGCCGGCTTCAGTCGCTGCCGCGGCTCCTGCGCCGAGCGCCGAGCCCTCGACGACGGCCGCCGCCGATGCCGGCTTCCTGCCGGTCCCCGATCTGCGCACCTCGGTCACGGATGCGCCTGCCGCAAATGCATCGGCGAACGGATCGCCTGATGCCGCGACATTGCAGGAGCGCATGCTTGCCGGGAGTGCGCCGCCCGATTCGAGCGTCGCCAATTCCTATGCCTCCGCCGCGACCGAGGACGAGGGCCTGACCGGCATGGTGCTCCGCCTGATCAAGAAGAAGCAGGCCGGCCAGGCCGATGGGGTCGGCACCGGAAACTGATCGGTCCGCACGCGGCGGGCTCCGACCGCTGGGCCTAAGAGAAATCCCCGTCCGTTCGCGCCTCGCGCGTCAGGCCGTCACCATGCCGTGGCACTGCTTGTATTTCTTGCCCGAGCCGCAAGGGCAGGGCTCGTTGCGGCCGACCTTGCCCCAGGTCGACGGGTTGCCGGCCTCGCGCTTCGGCCTGGCGGCGGGTCTTTCGAAAACCAGATCACTGGCCGGCAGCATCGCCTCGTCCTCGCCGGTCGAGGCGTTGATGTGGTGCGCCTCGCCGACCGGCGGCGGAGGCGGCTCCGGCGGCCGCTGCTGAATCTGGACATGCGCGAGCTGCCCGGTGACGGCGCGGCGAAGGTTGCCGAGGAGCGCCTGAAAGAGCTCGAAGCTCTCCGTCTTGTACTCGTTCAGCGGATCGCGCTGCGCGTAGCCGCGGAAGCCGATCACCGATCTGAGATGATCGAGCGTCGCAAGATGCTCGCGCCATAGATAGTCGAGCATCTGCAGGAGCACCTGCTTTTCCACCGCGCGCATGAGATCGGGACCGAACTGCGCCACTTTGCGCGCCATCAGCTCGTCGCTTGCCTTCGTAAGGCGCTCGCGAATTTCGTCCTCCGCGATGCCTTCCTCGGCCGCCCATTCCTTGACCGGCAGATCAAGATTGAGCTGCTCCTTGATCGCCTTCGCCATGCCCTCCATGTCCCATTGCTCGGCGTAGGCGCGCTCGGGAATATGCTTTTCGATCAGCTCGTCGATCACCTCGCGGCGCATGTCGCGCACGGTGTTGCCGGCCTGCTCGTCGGTCATCAGCTCGATGCGCTGCTCGAAGATGACCTTGCGCTGGTTGTTCATCACGTCGTCGTATTTGAGCAGGTTCTTGCGGATGTCGAAGTTGTGCGCCTCGACCTTCGCCTGGGCGCGCTCGAGCGCCTTGTTGATCCACGGATGCACGATCGCCTCGCCTTCCTGGAGGCCGAGCTTCTGCAGCATCCCGTCCATGCGGTCGGAGCCGAAGATGCGCATCAGGTCGTCCTGCAGCGACAGGAAGAACTTCGAGTGACCGGGATCGCCCTGGCGGCCGGACCGGCCGCGGAGCTGGTTGTCGATGCGGCGGCTTTCGTGGCGCTCGGTGCCGATGATGAAGAGGCCGCCCGTGTTCTTGTCGAGGGCTTGCGCCTTCAGCTTTTCGACCTCGGCGCGGATCTCCTTTTCACGCTGCGTCCGCTCCGGGCCCTCCGGCATGTCCTTCAGTTCGTGCATCACGCGCATGTCGGCGTTGCCGCCGAGCTGGATGTCGGTGCCGCGGCCGGCCATGTTGGTGGCGATCGTCACGGCGCCGGGAACGCCGGCCTGGGCGACGATGTAGGCCTCCTGCTCGTGATAGCGGGCGTTCAGGATGGTGAAGACCTTGCGCTTCGACGCGTTGCCGCTGAACAGCGACGCGAGCGCCTGCGGGTCGGCGAAATCCCGCTGCTGCCATCCGCGTTTCTTCAGCCGCTCGGCGAGGAGCTCGGACTTCTCGATCGAGGTCGTGCCCACGAGCACCGGTTGTCCGCGCGAGCGGCAGTCCTCGATCAGGTCGAGGATGGCGTTGTACTTCTCCTCGGCGGTGCGATAGACCTCGTCGTGGTCGTCGACGCGGACCATAGGCCTGTTGGTCGGCACCTCGACCACGTCGAGATCGTAGATGTCGATGAACTCCTCCGCCTCGGTCGCGGCGGTGCCGGTCATGCCGGCGAGCTTCTCGTAGAGGCGGAAATAGTTCTGGAAGGTGATCGAGGCGAGCGTCTGGTTCTCCGGCTGGATCTTGACGTGCTCTTTCGCCTCGAGCGCCTGATGCAGCCCGTCCGAATAGCGCCGTCCCTCCATCATGCGGCCGGTGAACTCGTCGACGATGATGACCTGCCCGTTCTTCACGATGTAGTCGCGGTCGCGCAAAAACAGCTTGTGGGCGCGCAGCGCATTGTTGATGTGATGGACGATCGCGACGTTCTCCACGTCATAGAGAGAGCCGCCCTTCAGCAGGTCTGCCTCGGCGAGCATCTGCTCCATCTTCTCGGTGCCCGCCTCGGTGAAGTTCGCGGTGCGCATTTTCTCGTCGAGCTCGAAGTCGTCCGCGTCGAGCCTCGGGATCAGGCCGTCGACGGCGATGTAGAGCTCGGATCGATCCTCGGTCGGGCCGGAAATGATGAGCGGTGTCCGCGCCTCGTCGATGAGGATCGAATCGACCTCGTCGACGATGGCGTAGTAGTGCCCGCGCTGCACCATGTTCTCGACGTTGAATTCCATGTTGTCGCGCAGATAGTCGAAACCGAACTCGTTGTTGGTGCCGTAGGTGACGTCGGCTGCGTAGGCGGCGCGCCGTTCCTGCTGATTGAGCCCGTGCACGATCACGCCGACGGAGAGGCCGAGGAACCTGTAGATGCTCCCCATCCATTCCGCGTCGCGCTTGGCGAGGTAGTCGTTGACCGTGACGACGTGCACGCCGCGACCGGTCAGCGCATTCAGGTAGACGGCAAGGGTGGCGACGAGGGTCTTGCCCTCGCCGGTCTTCATTTCGGCGATCGAGCCCTCGTTCAGGACCATGCCGCCGACGAGCTGCACGTCGAAATGCCGTTGTCCGAGTGTGCGCTTCGCACCCTCGCGCACGGTGGCGAAGGCGTGCGGCAGGAGCTGGTCGAGGGCGACGCCGTCTGCGATCTGCCGGCGGAACTCCTCGGTCTTGGCCTTGAGCTCGGCGTCGCTCAAGGCGACATATTCAGGCTCAAGCGCGTTGATGACGTCGGCTATCGGCAGGTAGCGCTTGACGCGCCGATCGTTTGCCGATCCGAAGACCTTGCGGCCGATATTGCTCAAGCCAAGCATGCACACCCTTTCCGATCGACGAAACTCTCGCCGGACCCGGCCCGGCGTGTCCGTCAGCAAAGCTCGCCCGTTCGCAAGCCTGTCTTGAGGTTTGGGGCGGCTAACGCCGCACATGAACCGCGTCCGGCAGTGGACTGCGGGACCCGCGACAGATAAGAACGGGCCAAAGCTCTGTCAACGCTGGCGCCTGGGCCCATTGGCCGCGCTTTCTGCCCCGAAAAGGAGGGGAAATGTCCCGCATGACGAGAATGATGACGGCCGTTTCGGCCGTGCTGTTGATTTTTGTCGCCGCAAGCGGCGTCGTCCGCGCCGAGGATGCGACAGCCCCTGCGGCGGCAGCCCCTGCGGCGGCCGCCACCACGCCGACCCAGCCGGCGCCCGATCCGAACGCCGTGGTCGCCAAGGTCGGCAGCGAGACGGTCACCGAGGCCGAAGTGGCGCTCGCAAAAGACGCCTTCCAGGGCGAGCTCGCCAATGTGCCCCAGGGGCAACAGCACAGCGTCCTGATCGACGCGGTCGTGAGCATGAAGCTCCTGGCGCTTGGCGCCGGCGATGCGGGCCTCGACAAGGGCGCCGATTTCGCGGCCGAGCTGGCGTTCCTGAAGTTGCAGGCGCTGCGCAATCTCTACGTCCAGCACGAGATCGTGAACGGCATATCGGATGACGATCTGCAAAAGGCCTACCAGACGCTCGTGGTCGCGAATTTCAAGCCCGAGCCGCAGGTCCGCGCGCGCCACATCCTCGTCGATACCAAGGAAGCGGCGCAGAAGATCATCGATCAGCTGAAGGCCGGCGCCTCGTTCGAGGAGCTTGCCAAGCAGTCGAAGGACCCGAGCGGCCAGAACGGTGGCGATCTCGGCTTTTTTGGCGCCGGGCAGATGGTCCCGGAGTTCGAGAAGGCCGCTTTCGCGCTGGAGCCCGGGCAGTTCACCCAGGAGCCCGTGCACACCCAGTTCGGCTGGCATGTGATCAAGGTCGAGGAGAAGCGGATGAGCGCGCCGCCGGCTTTCGCCGACGTCAAGAGCCAGCTCCGCGACTACCTCGTCCGGCAAAAGTTCGACACGGTGCTCGCAGCGCTGCGTGACAAATATCCGGTGCAGGTCATGGATGTGACGGCCGCGCCCGCCGCACCCGGCAGTGCCGCCCCGACCGACGCAGCCCCGACCGATGCGGCCCCGGCGGATGCGCCCGCGCCGGCCACGCAGACGAAGCCGTAGCCGCCCGCCGGCTCACCAAGACCGTGGCAGGTTCGCTCTCGCCTTTCGCGCCGGCCCAATGGCCGGACGCGCCGGCGATCGAGGGCGTTCGGCTCGCGACCGCCGAGGCCGGTATCCGCTATGCCGGGCGGACCGACCTTCTGCTCGTGCGGTTCGATCCGGCCGCGACGGTCGCGGGCGTCTTTACGAGGTCGCGCTGCGCCTCGGCGCCGGTCGACTGGGACCGCGAGCGCATGGCCGGCGGCAAGGCGCGTGCGCTTGTCGTCAATTCCGGCAACGCCAATGCGTTCACCGGCATGCGCGGCCGCAAGGCTGCGGAGGCGACGGCGGCCGCGGCCGCGGCGGCGGTCGGCTGCGCTCCCGACGAGGTCTTTCTCGCCTCGACCGGCGTGATCGGCGAGCCGCTCGACCCAAAGCCCTTCGCCGCGCATCTCGGCCGGCTCGCGGCCGAAGCAAGGCCCGGCCAATTCCTCGACGCCGCGCGGGCCATCATGACGACCGACACCTTTCCAAAGCTTGCCACGCGGCGGCTCACGGTCGGCGGCGGCGAGGTCGTCATCAACGGCATCGCCAAGGGCTCGGGCATGATCGCGCCCGACATGGCGACGATGCTCGCCTTCATCTTCACCGACGCGCCGATCGGCGGGGAAAGCCTCAAATCCTGCCTCGATACGGCAATCTCCCTGAGCTTCAATTCGATCACCGTCGACGGCGACACCTCAACTTCCGACACCGTGCTGGTGTTTGCGACCGGCGCCGCGGCCGCGCGGGGCGTCACCTCGATCGACAAGTCCGGGGAGGCGCTCAAGCAATTCGGGGCCGCGCTGTCGGATCTTTGCCGCGAGCTGGCACAGCAGGTCGTCCGCGACGGGGAGGGGCTGACGAAGTTCGTGGAAGTTGCGGTGACCGGCGCGGAATCGGACGCTTCGGCGAAGAAGATTGCGCTCTCGATCGCGAATTCGCCCTTGGTGAAGACGGCGCTCGCCGGCGAGGACGCGAATTGGGGCCGCGTGGTGATGGCGGTCGGCAAGGCGGGGGAGCCCGCCGACCGCGACCGCCTCTCCATCTGGTTCGGCGAGCATCGCGTCGCGCAGGAAGGCGAGCGCGACCCCTCTTATTCGGAGGCGGCCGTCTCCGCCTACATGAAGAACAGCGAGCTTCTGCTTCGCGTGGATATCGGGCTCGGCGCGGGCGCGGCGACCGTCTGGACCTGCGACCTGACCGCCGGCTACATCGCGATCAACGCCGACTATCGGAGTTAGTTAGCCGGCTATGCCGCAGCTCCTTCTCGTCGCCGCCTGCGCCCTGATCGATGTCGACCACCGGGTTCTGATCGCCAAAAGGCCTGAGGGCCGGGCGCTTGCCGGGCTTTGGGAGTTTCCCGGCGGCAAGATCGAGCCCGGGGAGACGCCGGAAGACACCGTGGTCCGCGAGCTCTTCGAAGAGCTTTCGGTAACGATAAAAATTCCCTGCCTCGCACCGCTGACCTTTGCCAGTCACAATTATCTAGAATTTCATCTTTTTTTGGCACTTTTCGTCTGCCGCAGGTGGGAAGGGACGCCGGTGCCGAGAGAGGGTCAGGAGATCAAGTGGGTCAGAGCGACCCGGCTCAGGGACTACCCGATGCCGCCGGCTGACGAGCCTTTGGTCAGTCATCTCATCGATCTGCTTTAGTCGGGGTGAGCCAATTGCGTTGCCATTTCCCCATCGGGCGATTCCTTGTCGACGACCGCGGCGCGACCGCGATCGAGTACGGGCTGATCTGCGCCATGATCGCCGTCGTGGTGCTCGGGCTTGCAGCGACCGGCGGCGCGCTGACCGTGCTCTATGACAAGCTCGCACAGATCGCGACGGCGCTTTTCTGAAGAGCGCGCGCGCTCGGCCCGCTTACGGGCGCGTCTTCCTCGACGGCAGGATTTTGGCGAGACTGACTTCGCCGGACCCGCGCCGCGCGGGCTTCTGCTGGCTCTCGTGCGGTGCCCAGCCTGCCAGCGAAATGATCTCGAACGTTGCCCGGACGCGGCCGTCGGGATCGCCGAAGCGCTCCGCATAGATTTCCGCCGCGCGCAGGAAGAGCCGGCGGCTCGCCGGGCGCCGTTCGCGTTCCGGCAGCGTATTCGCCGCACCCATCGCCTTCAGATCGCGAAAGAGCGCAAAGGCCGAATCGTAGCGCACCGTCAAGGTGTCGCGGTCGGCGACCGGCAGCGCGAAGCCGGCGCGCTGGAGGAGCGCGCCGACGTCGCGCACGTCGGCGGCCGGGATCACGCGCGGACTGGCGCCGCCGCGAATTTCGCTCTCCGCCTCGGTGAGCGATTGGCGAAGCTCGGAGAGGGTCGCCCCGCCCGTCATTGCCGCAAGCAGGAGCCCGTCCGGCCTGAGCGCCTGGCGAATCTGGAGGAGCGCGCCGGGGAGGTCGTTGGCCCATTGCAGCGCAAGCGACGAAACGAAGAGGTCGACGCTGGCGCCCGCAAGCGGGAGCGCCTCCTCATCGCCGACGAGGCCGAGACCGCGAGGCTCGCGGAAGGCGGCGTCGGTCTGTTCGAGACGGATCACGCTGTCGACCTTGCCGGATTTCAGCAGCGCATCGGCAAGCGCGGCCGACTGGCCGCCATGCGCGACCGCGACATTGAACCGCCGCTCGACCGCCGCGAGCCGCTCGACGAGATCAGCCGTGACCCGGTCGAGAAGGAATGCGGCGCGCGGCTCGTTGCGGCGATGCGCGCGGCGGAGGCGGCGGCGAAGAAGGGCCTTGTCTGTGACGTCGACGACCATGCGTGACCCGATCGAAGCGCCGCGATAACATGCGGCGATGCTGGCGCTCAAACGAAGCGATATTTCCGGCCTTGTGCGCCTGGGGGCGCGGGCCGTGGACCTTCTTTTGCCGCCCACCTGCCCGGGATGCGGCGCCGCGGTCCGCGACAGCAATGCGCTCTGCGCCGGCTGCTGGTCGACGATCCGCTTCATCGAGCCGCCGCTCTGTCCGATCTACGGAACGCCTTTCGCCTACGAGCTCGGCGAGGGAATCGTCTCCGCCGAGGCGATTGCCGATCCGCCGCCCTTCCGGCGCTCGCGAGCGGCCGTTGTCTATGGCGACGTCGCGACCCGGCTCGTGCATCAGGTCAAATATCACGACCGGCCGCATCTCGCCGCGGTGATGGTCCAGTCGATGCACCGGGCGGGTCGAGAGCTTTTGGCCGATTGCAGCCTCATCGTTCCGGTGCCTCTCTACCGCTGGCGGTTGTGGCAAAGGCGCTTCAACCAGGCGGCATTGCTTGCCGCGGGCGTGTCGAGACTGAGCGGCGTTCCGCACGATCCGCTGGTGCTTCAGCGCGTCAAGGCGACGCGCCCGCAGGTCGAGCTTACGGTGCGCCAGCGCGCGGAGAACGTGCGCGGCGCCTTCCGCGTCCCCGACACGATGCGGGGCAGGATTGCCGGCCGTGACGTCCTCCTGGTCGACGACGTCTATACGAGCGGCGCCACCGCAAAGGCGGCAACGCGGGCCTTGATCCGGGCCGGGGCGGGGGCGGTCGATATCCTCACATTCGCCCGCGTCGCCCGGTGAACCGTTCTTTTGCAAACTTCGTGTAAAAGCCTATATGTCTGAGCGGCAACGCATTTCGACGAGCGCCGGGATGCCAAACGTGATCATCTATACCCGCAAGTTCTGCGGCTACTGTACCGCAGCGAAGAGGCTTCTCTCCGAGAAGGGGGTCGCCTTCGAGGAAATCGACGCGACCGGCGTGCCCGAAAAGCGCAACGAAATGATCGAGCGCTCCGGGCGCTTCACGTTTCCGCAGATATTCGTCGGCGCCACGCATGTCGGCGGCTGCGACGACCTCTACGCGCTGAACGCCCGCGGCGAGCTCGACAAGCTGCTCGCGTCGGAGGCGGCGGCATGACGTTCAAGGCGGCCTGCGTTCAGCTCTGCTCGTCGACCGATGTCGGCGAGAATATCGAAACGGTGGAGCGGCTCGTCCGCGAGGCGGTTCGGCGCGGTGCCGACTACGTGCAGACGCCGGAGATGACCAATATCGTCCAGCGCAACCGGCCGGCGCTTTTTGCTGCGATCGCGCCGGAGCCAGGCGACCCGGCGGTCAGGCGCTTCGCGGCGCTCGCCGGCGAGCTCGGCATCGTGCTCCATATCGGGTCTCTGGCGCTTCGGGCCGCCGACGGCAAGATCGCCAACCGCGCGCTTCTTTTCGGCAAGAAGGGCGAGCTCATCGCACGCTACGACAAGATCCATCTCTTCGATGTCGACCTCCCGAACGGGGAGAGCTGGCGCGAGTTCGGCCGTCTATCACCCCGGCGAGCGTGCCGTCGTCGTCGACCTTCCTTGGCTCCGGCTCGGCGTCTCGATCTGCTATGACATCCGCTTTCCGCAGCTTTATCGCGCCGAGGCGCATGCGGGCGCGGCCGCGCTGACCGCGCCGGCGGCCTTCACGCGGCAGACCGGCGAGGCCCACTGGCACGTTCTGCAGCGCGCTCGCGCGATCGAGAACGGCGCCTTCGTCATCTCCGCCGCGCAGGCCGGCCGCCACGCCGACGGCCGCGAGACGTTCGGCCATTCGATGATCGTGTCGCCCTGGGGCGAAGTGCTGGCGGAGGCCGGCGGCGAGGGACCGGACGTGATCGTCGCGGAGATCGATCCGGCGCAATCGGACGATGCGCGCCGGCGCATCCCGTCGCTCAAGAACGAGCGGCCCTTCGCGCTTCCCGACCGGGAAGAGCCGGCGGCGCTGAGGTCGGCGTCATGATCCGCTATTCGCTCACCTGCACGCATGGGCACGAGTTCGAGGGCTGGTTCGCTGGCTCCGAGGCGTTCGATGCACAGCGCGCCGACAGCGCGATCGTCTGCCCCGTCTGCGGCACCGCGGAGGTCGACAAAGTCCTGATGGCGCCGGCCGTCGCCACGTCCCGCAAGAAGGACGCGCAGCGCTTTGCGGCAAACGTGCCGGAGCATCAGGAAGCCGTGGCGGTGCTTCGCAAGCTCCGCAAGCACGTGAGCGAGAATGCCGATTACGTGGGGCCCCGCTTCGCCGAGGAAGCGCGGCGCATCCACTACAACGAGACGGAAAAGCGCGGCATCTACGGCGAGGCCTCGCCGGAGGACGCGCGCGCTCTCTCCGACGAGGGGATCGAGTTCTACCCGCTTCCGCTGCTGCCGGAAGAGCACAACTAGCGGCGAAGAGCCCGCGCGGCGGGCCGGCCGGGCTTTTCCCGGCGTTCGGGCGTCTTCGGGGGCACGCGCGTGGCAGCCCTGCAACTTTGTGGCGGACCCCGACGCCAAAGACGTTGAATTCGCTTGTCTCGCCGTACCGGCGGAGCATTATTCGCCAGCGCGGGAGCCGCCAAGAGGGCAGCCTCGGACTGCCGGGCGCCGGCGCGGAGAGGCGGAAAGAATTGTGATCGACAGGCGACATTTTCTCGCCGGGGCCGCGACGGCGCTGCTTGGCGCCTGCACCTTGATACCGGCGACCGGGCCGCTGGCCTACGCTCCGTCGGAAGGCAACGGCATGCTCGTCCCCGCGGACAAGGAGCCGTTCAGCGTTCCGCCGGTCAATCTCAGCCTGATCCCCATCCAATACCACCGCCAGATCGTGCGCGATCCGACCGGCGAGACGGCGGGAACCATCGTCGTCGATCCGGGGCAGAGGTACCTCTATCTGGTCGAGCCGAACGGCAAGGCCCGCCGTTACGGCATCGGCGTCGGGCGCGAAGGCTTCGGCTGGAGCGGCACCGCCGTCATCGGCATGAAGCGCGAATGGCCGCGATGGATTCCGCCGGTTGAAATGCAGCAACGCGATGAACGGGCGCGCCAATACGCCGACGGCATGGACGGCGGCGTCGACAACCCGCTCGGCGCGCGCGCCATGTATCTCTTCCAGGACGGCAGGGACACGCTCTATCGAATTCACGGCACGAACGAGCCGCTGTCGATCGGAAAGGCCGTTTCGTCCGGTTGCATCCGCATGCTGAACGCCGACGTGATCGATCTCTATAACCGCGTGACGATCGGCACCAAGGTCGTGGTGCTGCCGGTGATGACGCCGATAGCGCGGATCGAACATGCAATCGCCGATCCTGATTCCGCTTGGCGGCAACGCGTGAAGCGGCTCGCCGGCGGCCCGCTCTGAGCTTCCGGCATCGCCTTGGGGAGCGGGCCGTGGCCCTCGCCCGCGGCTGTCTCTATTCCGCGCTGATCGTGGCCTTTGCCGCGACGTCTCCGGCCGTCGCGGCGTCGCGATGCGGGGGAAGTTTCGGCGCGTGGCTTGCCGATTTCCGGGCCGATGCCGTAAGGGCCGGCATTTCGGGACATACGCTGAAGGCGCTCGACGGGCTGACGATAGATCAGCGCGTGCTCGACCAGGACCGAGGGCAGCCGAGCCTCTCGCAAAGCTTTCTCGAATTCGCCTCCCGCCTGATCTCCGCCGATCGCCTGAGCCGCGGACGCGCGCGCCTCAAGGCCGAGGCCGCGATTCTGGCGCGGATCGAACGCGGCTACGGCGTTCCGGGCCCCGTCATCGTCGCGCTCTGGGGATTTGAGACGGACTATGGCGCCTTCACGGGAGGCTATGCATCGCTCCGCTCGCTTGCGACGCTCGCGCATGATTGCCGGCGCCCCGAGCATTTCCGCACCGAACTGATGGATGCGCTCGAGCTCCTCGACAAGGGAGACCTGAAGCCCGCGGAGATGAAAGGCGCCTGGGCGGGCGAGCTCGGGCAGGTGCAGTTCACGCCGTCGAACTATCTGAAATACGCGGTCGACTATGACGGCGACGGGCATCGGGACCTGGTCGGAAGCGTGCCCGACGCACTGGCCTCGACGGCGAACTATCTAAAAGCGCTCGGCTGGCGCGCGAACGAGCCCTGGCTTGAGGAGGTGCGGGTCGGAAACGGCGTGCCCTGGCAGGAAGCGGCGCGCGACAATCTGAAGCCGCGTCGGTTCTGGAAAGCGGCGGGCGTGACGCGCGCGGATGGGTCGGCGCTTCCTTCCGACGACGTTGCGGCGGCGCTCATCCTGCCGATGGGACGGCTCGGCCCGGCCTTTCTGGGCTATGCGAATTTCGGCATCTTCTGGGATTGGAACCAGAGCTCGAACTATTCGCTCGCCGCCGCCTATTTCGCCACACGGTTGGCCGGCCGGCCGCAACTTCATGCAGGCCATGCGCCGAAGATTCTGAGCGCCGATGCGATGCGCGAAGTGCAGCAGCGCCTGAACGCCATCGGAAACGACGCCGGCGACCCGGACGGCCGGCTCGGCGAGACCACGCGCGCGGCGGTGAAGAAGGCGCAGCTTCGCTTCGGCCTTCCCGCTGACGGCTATCCGACGCAGGAACTCCTGCAGCTCTTGCGCAAGGGAAGGTGAGGGCGGCCTACCGCGTCCGCGTCAAGGCGAGCCATAATCCGCCGCCGATCAGAACGCCGCCGCTGATGCGCGAAAGCCAGCGTGTCTGCGCCGCCTTGATGCGCGTCCGGCGCCGCCGATCAGGATCGCGTAGAGCCCGTCGGAGACGCACGCGACGGCCACTGCGGTCGCCCCCATGATCAGAACCTGGCGGGCATAGTTGCCGGACGGGTCGATGAACTGCGGGATGAAGGCGCCGAAGAAGACCAGCGTCTTCGGGTTGCTGATCGCGACAAGAAAGCCCTGCAGGAAGAAGCCCATCCGCGGCGCCGGCGCCTTCAAGGCGCTGCGCCGAGCGCGCCGCTTGGCGCGGAGGAGCTTGATGCCGAGCCAGACGAGATAGGCCGCGCCGGCGAAGCCGCACGACCCCGAACCACCAGCCGAGCGCCGCGATCAGCGAGGCAAGGCCGAGCGCCGACGAGCGCGATCATCAGCGCGATGCCGAGCTGCGTGCCGGCGACGTTGAGGAGCCCGGCGCGCGTTCCGTGCGAGAGGCTGTTGGCGATGATGAGCGTCACCGTCGGGCCCGGGCACGACGATGATGACGACGGTCGGCGGCGAGATAGGCGAGATAGAGGTGCAGCGGCACGGCGCGTCGCCTACCGCGCGCCCATGAAGTCGCGTTTGCCGATTTCGACGCCGCTTGTGGCGAAGGATGTCATAGGCGGTGGTCACGTGGAAGTAGAAGTTCGGCAGCGCGAAGTAGAGGAGATAGTGCTGCCCGGGGAAGGTCATCGGATGCGCCGCCGATCTTCAGCGTGACGTCCCGCTCCTCCGAGCCGTCGATGTCGGCCGCCGGCACGCTGTTCACGTAGGCGAGCGTCTTGGCGATCCGTGCCTTCAGCTCGTCGAAAGTGGATTCCGTATCTTCGTAGCTCGGTATTTCGCGCCCGGCGAGCCGCGCGGTCGCACCCTTGGCGTGATCGGTCGCAAGCTGCACCTGCCGCGCGAGGGGAAACATGTCGGGTGCAAGCCGCGCCGCCGTCAGGGTGGCCGGGTCGATTCCTTGCGCCGCGGCAATGCTCGGCCGCCTTGTCGAGAATCGCGGAAAGCGCGGTCAGCATCTTCGTGAAGACCGGCACGGACGCCTGATACATTGAGAGCGCCAACGTGAGCCTCCTGAATTCGAGCCGGCTTCATAGCTCCGGCGCGCGGCGGACGCCAGCGGCGAAAGGCGGCTCCTGAGGCTTCGGCCGACTTCGACCAGCCCGCGCTTCTCGAAGCAGCGCCTCCGGCTCCGGCGTCGCGGCCGCGGAAAGCGCGGTAGGCTGCCGCCGGCTCGCGCAGATAGCCGGCCGAATAGACGAATTCCTTCAGCCGCTTGGCGGTCTCTCGGATCGAAAATGTCGCCGGCCTCCTTGAAGGCGGCGAAGCCGTCGGCGTCGAGAACTTCCGACCAGAGATAGCTGTAATAGCCGGCGGCATAGCCGCCGCCGGCGAAGATATGGCTGAAATGCGGCGGGTCGATGACGCATGACGATCGCCTCCGGCATGCCGATCCGCTCAAGCGACGCCCGCTCGAAGGCCGCGACGTCGAGGTCGGCGGCGTCGCTCAGAGCGTGGAAATCGAGATCGACCAGCGCCGAGGCGACATATTCGACCGTGCAAAACCCTGGTTGAAATTGCGCGATGCACGAGCAGGCGCTCGAGCATCGCGTCCGGCATCGGCTCGCCGGTCTCGACGTGCACGGCGAAGCGCTTCAAGACGGCCGGCTCCTCCAGCCAGTGCTCGTAAAGCTGCGAAGGAAATTCGACGAAATCCGTCGCGACACTGGTGCCCCCGATCGAGCGGTAGGTGACGTCGGAAAGGAGCGCGTGCAGCGCGTGGCCGAACTCGTGAAAGAGCGTGTGCGCGTCATCAAAGCTCAAGAGCGCCGGCGAGCCGGCCGCCGGCTTTGAGAAATTCATCACGTTGTAGACGATCGGACGGATGTCGCCGGCGAGCTTCTCCTGCCGGCGGAACGAGCTCATCCAGGCGCCGCTTCGTTTCGAGGTGCGGGCGAAATAGTCGCCGAGGAAGAGACCGACATGGCGGCCTTCCGCGTCGCTCACCTCAAAGGCGCGCACGTCGGGGTGATAGACGGGGACGTCGCCGCGCGGCTTGAACGAAAGGCCGAAAAGCCGCTCTGCCGTATCGAAGGCGGCGGCGATGATATTGTCGAGCTGCAAGATAAGACTTGACCGCGCCGTCGCCGCTGTCGAATGCGGCCTGCCGCCGCTTCTCCGCGTAATAGCGCCAGTCCCACGGCGCGAGCGTGAAGTTGCCGCCCTCCGCCCGGATCAGGTCTTGCAGCGCTTGCGCGTCGCGCTCCGCCTTTTCGCGGGCTCTGACCCAGACCGAATTGAGAAGATCGAGGACCGCGTCCGGCGTTTTCGCCATGGTGTCGTCAAGCCGGAACGCCGCGTAGGTCTCGTAGCCGAGAAGCTGCGCGCTCTCGATCCGAAGCCGGACCAGTTCGGCGATGATGGCGGAATTGTCCGTCGCGCCGCCATTCTCGCCGCGCGAAATCCAGGCCTTGAAGGCGGCCTCGCGAAGGTCGCGGCGGCTGGAAAACTGCAGAAAGGGCTCGACCGACGAGCGGGCGAGCGTGATCGCGTGCTTGCCGGCCATGCCGCGCTCTTCCGCGGCCGCCGCCGCTCCTTCGCTGAGCGACGCCGGAAGTCCGGCGAGGTCCGCCTTGCCCTCAAGCGTCAGCGCGTAGGCGCTCTCGTCGGCAAGCACGTTCTGGCCGAAGGCCGTCCCGAGCACGGCCGTCCGCTCGCTGATCTCCGCGAGGCGCTGCTTCTTCTCCGGCGAAAGCGCTGCGCCGCTCCGCACGAAGGAAAGGTGCAGGCGTTCGAGCACGCGCGCCTGCTCCGTTGTGAGGTCGAGCTCGGCACCCTGCGCCTTCAGCGCATCGACGCGCCGGAAGAGCGCCTCGTTCAAAAAGATCGCCGCGTGATGCCTCGCGAGGATCGGCGCAATGTCGCGCTCGATCTTCTGCAGGGCCTCGCTGGTGTTCGCGCCGGCAAGACCGAAGAAGACCGAGCCGACGCGCCGCAGCGTCTCGCCGGCGAGCTCGAGCGCGTCGACCGTGTTGGCGAAGGTCGGCGGCTCGATGTTCTCCGCAATCGCGGCGATCTCCCGATCGTGCTCGGCGAGCGCCGCGTCGAAGGCGGGGCGGAAATGCTCGGGCCTGATGTCGGGAAAGGGCGGCGCCTGAAAAGGCGTCGTCCAATTCGTCAGGAGCGGGTTGTCGGTCATTGGCCTTCCGCGGGCGCGCCGCCGGCATCGGTCTTGCCTTCGGGGCTCGGGGCGCTGCCCTCCGAAGCCGCGGGCGAGTTTCCGCCGGCGAAGCGCACGCCCGTGACCTTGCGCTCGTTTCCGTCGGGATCGACGCTGAGCGTCATGTCGCAGCCTGCCGCATCCTTGTTCGATGCGCAGAGCGCCGCGAGCATGGCTTTCAGAACCTCCAGACTCGCCATGCCGCAAAGAACCGCGGTCTTTTCGGCGCCGGGGAGCTGCACCGTCATCTCACCCGACCATCCGGCCGGATAGCACCAGGCGACGGGGGCGCAATCCTCGCTCGGCGCCTCTTCCTTGCAGTGCTCGCGTGCGCAGCCGAGCGCCTCGGCCGGATCCTCGTGGCGGCAGAGCCAGGTCCCTTCGCCCCTCTGGGCGAAGCCGATCCCCTGCGTGACATGATCCTCGGCGAAGGCGGGTGAGGCAAAAGCGAGCGCGGCGAGCGGAACGAAGAGGGCATGCATCGTGGCCATATAAGCCCTGGCCGCGAAGAATTCGAATCCGCCGGAGACAGGCCCTGCGCCTAACGGGCGCGGAACCCGCCATCGACGATAAGCGAAACGCCGTTCACCATCGAGGCGCGCGGGCTGAGGAGATAGAGGATCGTATCGGCGACTTCGCCCGGCTCGACGAAGCGGCCGAGCGGGATGCGGGAAAGCATGGGGCCCGACTTTTGCGGATCGCTCCACGCCTTGATTGCCATCGGCGTCAACGTCACCACCGGATTGACGCTGTTGACGCGAATGCCGTGCGGCCCGAGCTCCACCGCCATCACCCGCGTCATCGCGTCGAGCGCGCCCTTCGTCGCGCAATAGGCGACGTGCTCCGGCACCCCTTGGAACGCGGCCATGGAGGAGACGTTGACGATCGCGCCCTTGTGGCCGCGCCGGATCATGTCGCGGGCGCATTCCTGCGCCAGGATCATCGGCGCCTTGGCGTTGACGTTCATGAGCCAGTCGAAGGTCTCGACGCTCGTATCGAGGAACGAGTCGAGCTTGGTCGTGCCGGCGTTATTGACGAGAAGGTCGATCGGCTGCGCCGCGATCGCCGCATTGCGCGCCGCAACCGGATCGGCGAGGTCGCAGAGGATCGTGCGGCAGCCGAAGGCCGCCTCAAGCGCGTCGAGATCGGCCTGGGTTCGCGAAAGAGCGATGATCTCGGCCTCTTCGGCCGCAAGCCGCTCCACCACCGCGCGCCCAATTCCCTTGCCGGCGCCGGTGACGAGAACGCGCTGACCTTGAAACTCCATCGTTCCTCCCCCGGTTGCCGCGCCCCGCCGGCTAGCGCGTGTCGCTCGCGAGCCGAGGGGGCTCGGAGATTGCCATACTCTCCCGCCTGAGATTCGGCAGGAAAATCGTAAGCAGTCCGATCGCGGGCAGGAATGCGCAGACGCGGAAGACGAAGTCGATGCTCGTCCAGTCGGCGAGCACGCCGAGCACGGCGGCGCCGATGCCGCCCATGCCGAAGGCGACGCCGAAGAAGATCCCGGAGACCATGCCGACGCGGCCCGGCATCAGCTCCTGCGCGAAGACCACGATGGTGGAGAACGCCGAGGCAAGCACAAGACCGATCACGACGGAGAGCGCGATGGTCCAGAAAAGGTTTGCGTAGGGCAGCAGCAGCGTGAAGGGCAGCACGCCGAGAATGGAGAACCAGATGACGACCTTGCGGCCGAAGCGGTCGCCGAGCGGCCCGCCGGCGAACGTGCCCGCCGCGACTGCCGCGAGGTGGATGAAGAGATAGACCTGCGACGCCTGCACCGAGACGCCGAACTTATGGATCAGGAAGAACGTGTAGTACGCAGGTAAGGGAGGCGATATAGAAGAATTTTGAGAAGGTCAGCACGATCAGGATGAAGAGCGAGAGCCTTACCCGCCGCGCGGAGAGCCCGTGCGTCGCCATGATCTTCTTGCGGCCAGCGCCGAAGTGCAGCTGGATCTGCGATTTGTACCAGCCTCCGACGCGCGACAGCACGACGATCGCGAGCAGCGCCACCAGCGAGAACCAGGCGATCGCATGCTGGCCGCCTGGAACCACGATGAAGGCGGCGGCGAGCGGCCCGAGCGCCGTGCCGACATTGCCGCCGACCTGAAAAGTCGACTGCGCCAGGCCATAGCGGCCGCCCGACGCCATGCGCGCGACACGCGACGATTCCGGATGGAAGATCGACGAGCCGAGGCCGACCAGCGCCGCAGCAAGCAGAAGCTCCGGATAGCTCGACGCAACGGAGAGCGTCAAAAGGCCGACCAGCGAGCAGGCCATGCCGAAGGCCAGCGAGTAGGGCAGCGGCCGACGGTCCGCATAAAGCCCGACGACCGGCTGCAGGAGCGACGCGGTCACCTGGAAGGTGAAGGTGATGAGACCGATCTGCGCATAGCTCAGCTGGAAATGGTTCTTCAGGAACGGGTAGATCGCCGGGAAGAGCGACTGCAGCGTATCGTTCAGGAGATGCGAGAACGAGATGGCGAGCAGGATCGCGGTCACCGTCCCGGTCGCGGCGGCAGTGACGGCGCGTTTTTCGTCGATGCCGCTGTGCTTGTTCAACTTTCCCTCAAAGAGGCTCGGACGGCGCCGGGTTCCATAGGCCGGTTCGATGATGGGCGTCCAGCGGCTTCGGCGCAAAAATCCGGTGTCGCCTGATTATCCTGACACTTGAGGTCAGGAGGCCGCGAGGCACCGACTGCCGAACCTGTCAGCTCATTGGCAGCCGTGCTCAGTCAGCCGCAAGCGGCGGTTGTCTAGCATGAACGCATCGCGTCCAATCCTGGCCGCGCAATGAAGGATAACGGAGCCATGCGCAAATCCCTGTTCCTGCTTGCCGCCATCGGTCCCTTGGCGGCCGTTGCCGCCCTCGCGGTGCCGGCCCTCGCCCAATCGGGCGGCGGCGCCAGCGTGACCCAGCCGGCGAGCCCGCTCGACCTCGACAAGATCCCCGTCAAGCCGGTCACCGGCAAGCAGGCCGTGCACGGCGTCGCGATGGAGGACGAGGGCGACGATGCTTCGATCGTCGGCTCTTCCGCCGGCCATGATCACGGCCTCCTGATCGAGGCGGACGATCACGGGCCCGGACATGCGGGCGCCCGCGAACTCGACGACTAGACGAAACGCCGAATCGCGAAGAGGTCGGCCGGCTGACCCGCAGCCGGTCGATCTGCCTCTCGTTCCGCCCGCGGTCTAGGGAAGCCGGGCGAGCTTCAACTCGGCCTCGACCGCCGCCGGCGGCTCGCCGGTCATCTCCTTGGCGACTTCGCCGACGAGCTTGTGCTTGAGAGTGACGTGATAGTGCCGGCGGAGCTCTCCGAGCGTCCGCGGCGCGGCAACGACGACAAGGTGATCGAACCGGCCTCCGATCGCCTCATGATTGAGCCAGTCGACCGCCGAAGCGGCGAAGGCATCTTCCTCGACCAGGTGATGGTCGGGATTGGCGCTGCTTTTGCGATGCCGCTTGCCCAAATCCTTGCTGTGCCCATGCAGCTTCGGCGGCGGGAGCGCCGCAAGCTTCAATTCCAACTCTGTCCCGCCGTTGCGGAAAAGCTCAAGGGTTTTGCCGTCGAGGACGGCGACGAGCGTGCCGTGCGGGATGAGCATCGCAAAATCTCCTTCGGACGAAAGGGCGCCCGCCGGCCGATGTCTCGCACGCGGCGGCGGCGCAAGACTTGATCCGCGTCAATAACGCCGAGCTGGACATATCCCGCGAAATGCAGCCGAGCGCGGGGAGGGCTTCTAGAATCCGACGGCCGCGCCGTCGCGGCGGCCCTCCGATGCGGCGATGTAGCCGTTGTCGACGCGAACGGATGATCTGCGCCGCGCCGAAATCGAGCAGCGAGCCGCGCCAAAGCCGATGCCCGCGCGCTGCAAGTCCGGCCGCGCGCTTCGCGCGACAGCGCAGCCTCGACCCAGACGTCGTCGCCCTCGACACGCCAGCGCGGCGCATCGATCGCGGCCTGCGGGTTCTGGCTCGAGACGAGCATGCGGCACGTCATCTGCGTGTGGCCCTGCGGCTGCATCGTTCCGCCCATGACGCCGAAAGCCGCGACCGGCGCGTCGTCCTTGGTGATGAAGCCGGGGATGATGGTGTTGAGCGGGCGCTTGCGCGGGCCGACGCGGTTCGGGTGGCCGATCGTGACAAAGCAGGAGCCGCGATTGTTGAGCGCGATGCCCGTGCCGGGCACGACCACGCCCGAGCCGAAACCGTGATAGTTCGACTGGATCAGCGAGACCATCATGCCACCGGCGTCGGCCGCCGCGAGATAGACGGTGGCGCCGCGAGATGGAGCGCGGCGCCGGCACCGCCACGCGGTCGCGCGCGATCGGGCGCGCCATCTCGTCGAGCCGCGCCGGGTCGAGAAGCGCCTGCCGAGCGTCGACCCGCATAGCGTCCGGATCGGCGACGTGTGTCGCGCACGTCGACGACGCCGAGTTTCAGCGCCTCGATCTGAAGTGCAGCATCTCAGCGCTGTCGGGCGCAAGCGCCATCGATATCCAGACGCTCGAGCACGCCGAGCGCGATCGAGCGCAGCGATGCCCTGGCCGTTCGGCGGCAGCTCGTGAACCCGATGTCCGTGGAAGGCGACGTCGATCGGATCGACGAAATCGCACGTGTGCGCCGCAAGGTCGTCTTCGGTGACGAGGCCGTCGCCGTCTGCCGCCGCGCGCGCAATCGCGGCCGCGATCGAACCGCGATAGAAGTCCTCGCCCTCCGTCTCGGCGATCTTGTTCAGCGTCTCCGCCTGGTGCGGCGGACAAAAATGCTCGCCGGGCTTCGGGGCGCGGCCATGCGGCAGGAAGGACTCGGCAAAGCCCGGCTGGCCGCGCAAGCCGATCGACCTGGTTGCGCCCAGATCTGCGACACGACGGGCGAGACAAGGAAGCCGTCGCGCGCATAGCGGATCGCCGGTTCGAAGAGCGTCGCGAAAGGCAGCGTCCCGAACCGCTCGCTCAGTCGCCACCCAGGCGGAGACGGCGCCGGGTATCGGTGGCGGCGTTCCAGCCCTCGTGCGGCATCGCCGGACCGGCGAAGCGGTCCGGGCGTCCAGGCGGCCGGCGAGCGTCCGGATGCGTTCAGGCCGGAAAGCTTCGCTGCCGTCCCATACGATCGCGAAGACGTCGCTGCCGAGCCCATTATTGACCGGCTCGACGACGGTCAGCGCGATCGCGGTCGCGACCGCCGCGTCGACCGCGTTGCCGCCCTTGGCCAGCATGGAGAGTCCGGCCTGCGCGGCGAGCGGCTGCGTGGTCGCCACACAGTTCCTGGCAAGCACCGGCATGCGGCGGGAAGGGTAGGGAAAGTCCCAGAAGGAGCCTGTCGTCTCGGTGTCGCCCATTGGCCGTTCGCGATCCCGACTGAGATGACGCTCGCCAAAGACCGGCACTGTCCGGGCCGAACTGTCAAGCGTCGCGGGGACGGAAATGAAGCGGCTTATGCCAGAGCCTCTCTATATCGGCATAGATGGCGGCGGCACGAATTGTCGCGCCCGCCTCCGTGACGTTGCGGGCGCGCTTCTCGGCGAGGGCGTCGGCGGGCCGGCCAATGTGCGGCTTGACCCGGCGCTCGTCATGCAGTCGATCCTGACCGCGAGCCGCGGCGCCGCGGCCGCCGCCGGCTTGGCGGACGGCGACCTTCAGCGCGCGCATGCCGGCTTCGGGCTCGCCGGCGCGGCGCTGAAAAGCGCCGCGGACGGGCTGTTGCAAGGAGCCGAACCCGTTCCTTTCGATCGCGATCGAGACCGACGCCTACGCCGCATGGCTCGGCGCTTACCAAGGCAGCGACGGCGCGATCCTGATTCTCGGCACCGGGTCGTGCGGGCTCGCCGTCGTCGGCGGGCGGCAGTTCTATGTGAGCGGCTGGGGGGCGGAGGTTTCCGACGAGGCGAGCGGCCACGCGATCGGGCGCGAGGCGATCCGCCGCGCGCTCTGGGCCTATGACGGCCGCGCCGCGATGACACCGCTGGCCGCGGCGATCCTGCGCCGCTTCGACGACCGCGCGGAGGAGATCGTCGCCTTTGCCACGACAGCGCGCCCCGCCGATTACGGGCGCCTCGTGCCGCTTGTCTTCGAGCATGCGGAGCGGCGCGATCCCCTCGGCCTCGCGCTGGTGAGCGAAGCGGCTGCCGAGGCGGCGCGCATCATCACGCGGATGGTCGACGCCGGCGCGCCCTCCGTCGCGCTGATCGGTGGGCTCGCCGAGCCGCTTTCCGAATGGCTGCCGCCGCCGGTCCGCGCGCGCCTGTCGAAGCCGAAGAGCGACGGGCTCGACGGCGCGATCCTGATGGCGCGCCGCGCGAACGCGGCCGAGGCGGTAAGCGCTTGACGAAGCCGCTCCGCAATGAGGCTTCAAGCCGGATGCTCGCCGAGGCGCGCGAGGCGCCGGAGACCGTGGCGCGGCTTCTCAACGAGAACGCGGCGCTTGCCCGTCAAATCGGCGAAAGGCTGCAGAGATCGCCGCCGCCTTTCGCCGTGACCTGCGCGCGCGGCAGCTCCGACAACGCCGCGACTTTCGCCAAATATCTCTTCGAGATACGCCTCGGCGTCACCACCGCCTCGATCGGCCCGTCGGTGCAGTCGATCTATTCGGCGGCGCCGAACCTTGCAGGCGCGCTCTTCATCGCGATCTCGCAGTCGGGACGCAGCCCCGACCTTCTGAGCCTCGCCACGGCCGCGCGGAAGAGCGCCGCGCTGACGCTCGCGCTCGTGAACGACGTCGAATCGCCGCTCGCCGAAATCTGCGAAATTGCCGTGCCGCTGCATGCCTGGCCGGAGCGGAGCCTCGCGGCGACGAAATCGTGGATCGCCTCGCTCGCGGCGATCCTCCAAATCGCGGCGGACTGGGCAAAGGACGATGTGCTCAAGAAGGCGCTGGCGCGGCTCCCGGCCGATCTGATGAAAGCGGCGGACGCGGATTGGAGCGAGGCGGCCGAACCGCTCGCGGCGGCGAAGAACCTTTTCGTCGTCGGCCGCGGCATCGGGCTTGCGCTTGCGCAGGAGGCGGCGCTGAAGCTGAAGGAGACCTGCGGCATCCACGCGGAAGCGCTCTCCGCGGCGGAGCTGATGCACGGGCCGCTGACCCTGACCGGGCCGGACTTTCCCGTGCTCGCCTTCAGCCAGCCCGACGAATCGCAGAAGGGCGTCGCCGATCTCGTCGCGCGCCTTGTCGAGCGCGGCGTGCCGGTGATCGCCGCCGGGCCGCCGGTCGCGGGCGCGCTCACGCTGCCCTGTGACGCGACGCTCAATCCCTTCGTCATGCCGCTCGCGCTCGCGCAAAGCTTCTATCCGCTCGTCGAGCGCGTCGCGCGGCTGCGCGGCCGCGATCCCGACGCGCCGCCCCATTTGAAGAAAGTGACGGAGACGCGCTGATGCCCCTGGCGATCGTCGGCGCCCGCATTTTCGACGGCGAGCGGATGCTCGACGGCCACGCCGTGATCATCGACGGCGAGCGGATCGCAGGCGTGATCCCGCCCGGAGACATCGCGCCTGACATCGAAACGCAAAAGCTCGAGGGCCTGATCGCGCCGGGTTTCGTCGACGTGCAGGTGAACGGCGGCGGCGGGGTGCTCTTCAACGATACGCCGAGCGTCGAGGGGATTCGCGCGATCGGCGCGGCGCACCGCCGCTTCGGCACGACCGGCTTCCTCCCGACCCTCGTCTCCGACACGCGCGAGAAGATGGCGGAAGCGGTCGCCGCCGTTCGCGCGGCGATCGAAGCGGGCGTCCCGGGCGTCCTCGGCATCCACATCGAAGGCCCGTTCCTGAACCCGGAGCGGAAGGGCGTCCACGATCCGAAATTCATGCGCCCGATCGAGGCGGATGACCTTGCGATCATCGCTGCGCCCGGCGCCGGCAGGACGCTCGTGACGCTCGCACCGGAAAAGGTGCCGCTCGAAGCCATCGCGCGCCTCGCCGAGGCCGGCGTGATCCTTTCGGCCGGCCATACGACGGCGAGCTACGAGACGATGATCGAGGCGCGGCAGCAGGGCCTGACCGGCGTCACGCATCTCTTCAACGCCATGCCGCCGCTGATGGGGCGCGCGCCCGGCCCGGTCGGCGCCGCGCTCGACGATCCGGGCATGTGGTGCGGCGTCATCGCCGACATGCACCACGTCTCCGCCGCGACGCTTCGGGTGGCGCTTGCCGCGAAGGGGCCGGGAAAGATGATGCTCGTCACCGACGCGATGCCGACGCTCGGCACCGACCTTGAAAGCTTCGACCTCCAGGGCCGCACGGTCTTCCGCCGCGACGGGCGGCTTGTCACCGCGGACGGGACGCTCGCCGGCTCCGACCTCGACATGGCGAGCGCGGTCCGGAACGCCGTCAAGCATCTCAATGTCGACCTTCAAACGGCGCTGCGGATGGCCTCGCTCGTGCCGGCGACCTTCCTCGGGCTCGGCGGCGAGCTCGGGCGCATCCGGCGCGGCTACCGCGCGAGCATGGTGCTCCTCGACGAGACGCAGCGCGTCCGCCGCAGCTGGATCGACGGCAAGGCGGAAGGCTGACGCGGGCGGGGATAAGCTTGGAGATAGCGTTCGCATGATCGAGATCATAGAGGCGACGACCGCCGCAGAGCTCGATGCCGTGCGCGCTCTGATACGGGCGTTCGTCGCCTGGCATCGCGAACGCCACACCGAGGACCTCGCGCTGATCGACCGCTATTTCGACGTGGAGGAATTCGAGGCGGAGCTTGCCGGCTTGCCGGGAAAATACGCGCCGCCGAAAGGCCGGCTGCTCCTCGCCAGGAAGGACGGCGAGGCGGCCGGCTGCGTCGCGCTCCGCGATCTCGGCGGTGGGGTCTGCGAGATGAAGCGCATGTTCATCCCCGTCCGCTTCCGTGGCGCGAAGATCGGCCGCGCGCTTGCCGAGCGCGTCATCGGCGAGGCGCGGAGGGCGGGCTATCGAACGATGCGGCTCGACACCAGCCACCGGCAGAAGGAGGCGATCGGCCTCTATGAGAGCGCCGGCTTCCGTCGCATCGCGCCCTACTACGAGCTTCCGCAGGAGATGCGCGACTGGCTCGTGTTCATGGAGATGGCGTTGTGACGATAACCTTGTCTCGCTAAAGATGTTCGCCGGATGCCTGCGCCATTTTCGTCCGATCTCGGCCCCTACAGCGACCTCGTCGATGCCGCGCGGGCGCTTCGACCGCTCTTCCCGGACAAGCTGCCGACGCGCGACGCCGTTCGAAACGTGCTCGGCTTCACGCTCGGCGACGAGAAGCCGATCGGCCTGAAATCGATCCGCGTGTGGGAACGCGACGGGATCGTCGGCGAGGAGCTCGCCTGGTCGGTCGGGTTCGGGCCTGAAACCCGCGCCTTCCTGCTGAAGCCGGTTGACGCGACGGGCAAGCTCCCCGGCGTCGTCGCGCTCTACGACCACGGCCACTACAAGTTCTACGGCAAGGAGAAGATCGCCGACGGGCCGGAGGGACCGCTTCCGGACGTCGAGCCCTTTCGCGACACGTATTATGGCGGGCGCGCGTTCGCGAACGCGCTTGCGCGCCAAGGCTTCGCGGTGCTCGCCCATGACACGTTCCTTTGGGGGAGCCGAAAATTTCCGCTCGCGGCGATGCCTGAGGGCGACCGCGCGCTCGCCGACGCGATCGGCGCGACGCTCGGCCATGGCGCGATCGCGGCAGACGTTCTTCGCCATCACGGAGCGGCCTTCCTGCATGAGCATCAGGTCGCGAAATACTTGAACCTCTTCGGCACGAGCCTCGCCGCCGTCACCGCCTATGAGGATCGCGTCGCGCTGAACGTTCTTGCCGCGCACGACGACGTGGACGCGAGCCGCCTCGCGGCGATCGGCTTCTCCGGCGGCGGCTTGCGCGCGGCGGCGCTCGCCGCGACGGCGGACGGGCTCAAGGCGTGCGTCGTCACCTGCATGATGGCGACTTATCGGGAGCTGCTCGCGCGGCACGTCGTGCCGCATACCTGGATGCTCTTCCCGGCCGGCCTCGCCCAGATAGGGGACATGCCCGACCTCGCCGCCTCAGCCGCGCCGCGGCCGCTCCTCGTCCAATATGCGCTCGGCGACGCGATGTTCACCGAGAAGGGCATGCGCGACGCCGACGCGCGGATCAAGGCGCACTACGCGGGGGCGCCGGAGAACTATCGCGGCGAATTCTATCCCGGCCCGCACCGGTTCGATGTCGAGCTGCAGGAGGCGGCGTTTGGGTGGTTGGGGAAGGCTTGGGTGAGGGAAGGGCGGGCGTGACCAACCGTGCGATCAATCGTTGCGGAGAAGGTGGCCCTCGCCGATCAGCGCGATCGGTCGCGATGAGGGGGCGGACGTGCTCTATGTCCGCCTTTCGTGACGGCGGCGCCTATACCTATTCGGAGGTGCCGGTGGAGGAATGGCTCGCACTGTGGGACGCCGCGACCTCGACGGGGTGCACGTTCGTCAGCCAGGTGATCAAGCCGCGATACGATACAAGAGGGCGCGCCGATTTAAGGCGGGACCAGGTGGAAGTGCGGTTGCGTGGCTAAGCGACGGCCGAACCGCTTTGTGGTCTGGTCACCCCGACCGGCGATCAGCCCCTCGATCGAGATGTCCTCGTCGAGTTCCTCCCAGTGGAGTCACAGTCGGCTGATCTGAATTCTTGCTGCGCCGGGCTTGGCGTGAAGCAGGCGCGGGAACCACGAGGCGACGGAACGCCGAGCGTGCGGCCGTCGGTTAGATCAGCCTCAGGGTGTCGCGCGTCGAAGACGTACGCTGCGAAGCCGAAATGGTCATCCCAAGCTTCTACAATTCGGTTCCGATATCTCGCTCACGACGCGTGATACGCACGATATCCGCGCGAGCACGTTACCGGTCTGCCGCTCTTGAAACTGGTCTCCGTAGCGTCCGCAATCCCCAGCTGAATTTGGCGCCGATGCGAAGGGCCAATCGCTCTCTCGCCACAGGTGAGGGCAGGGCTCCGTTCGAGTGATGTGGGCGACCTTGCGATTTGACGGGATACGCCACGAGATGTGCCTTGTTAACCGGCGGCCATCTTTACTCGGCCACGCGAAGGTTAGAGAGCTTCCGCTCGTTCGACTTCTCCGGCCGATTTGAGAAAGTTCTACGCCGTCTGGCGGCGCTAGTTCCGAACTTCTCTGCGACGGCGCCGGCATCGCGAAGAACAACTCTGCGGTCGGACCGTGGACAAGGAACGCGGCGGCAAAGGCGTTTGCTTCGCGTTCTTCGGGTTTAGACCAACTGAGTATTGGCTTCTTGTTAACCCGGTCCTTCGTGCCCGCGGAAAACCGGCGTGCATAACCGCGTGGCCAAATTCGTGTGCGAGAGTGAACCGCGCTCGACCTCGGTCGGCTTCGGCATCCGAATGACGGACAATTTGGCCTTGATGACTATGGTGTCACCCCGAATACTCCGTGCGGGCATCATCGTTGTCAGTCCGTATTTTCGTAAGATCTGTAAACCAGTCGCCGAGTGCCGCGGGTCGTCCAAATTTCCCCGGCGCGCAGGCAGCGCAGCACTTTTGAACTCTTAGTCGTCGAAGCTGCCCGGATCCCCAAGATATGCAACGAAGGCTCGTCGTAGAAGCGTTAAATCTGTTCGTCGTCTCCGTGGTGTTGCTGTGGTCGACGTATCGAATCCTTCTGCACGAAATCTCAGAAACGGCACCAAAAAAAATACCATATCTGGTATCCTTTGCCTAAGCAAGGAGGTTCCCGCGTAGCGGGAACCTCCTTCTGCGTCATTTCCTAGCGGCGAACGCCTTTAAGGGTTTGCCGTCTTGCTTCACGTCCATGAAACGACCGGTGTCGTCATTGTGCTTCACCCATTGGTCGGTTTTTCGATTGTGAAATCTGCGAACGGTCGCGAGACTGCGCCGCGACGATGTCCGTCGCCGGTTGGTGGATTTGTGGCCATCGGAATGACTCCTTTCTAGCTATTTGCCTCTGCGACCTCGACGTTGAATCTCAGGAGCGATAGTTTCCCAGTATCAAACCGGAGAGACTTCCTGTTCTTCCTGTTCTCTTCGTCCCGCGTGAGCTTCGGCTTGTTCGCGGTGGTCAAAGCTGGAGCAACACGCTCCAGCTTTGATGTTTCTGCCCCTTCGCTGCTTTATGTTGTTGCCAATATGTTCGACAGAGAAAGAAAGCCCGATGCCATTGGCATCGGGCTCGGCGTTACTAGCTACACCCGCTCGTCGCGCCGCACGTGTCGCACTTCAGGCACGTGCCGTTCCGCACCATGGTGAAATTCCCGCATTCGCCGCAGGCTTCGCCCTCGTAGCCCTTCATGCGCGCCTCGGCGACCTGAGCGGCCTTGGTCGGCGTGGGGGAGGTGGAGGGTCCCCCCTCTCCCGGTCGGCTCCGCCGACCACCCTCTCCCTCAAGGGGAGAGGGTGAGGGCGCGGCCTGCGCCTCGACGTCGTGGTCGGGGCGCGCGAAGCCGGCGGGCTCGGGCGAGGGTTCCGGCTGGCGCTCGCGCTTCAGCGCCGTGGCGCTGCCGCCACCCGAGCTTGAGGAGCCGCCGGCGCTGGTCTTTGCCGAGGAGATCGCCGCGACGAGGCCGGACTGCGCGAGCTTGGCGGGCGAAGAGTGCGGCCCGCTCTGCGAGCCGCCGCCTGAGCCGCCGCCCTGGCCGCGCGGCTCGCCTTTCGCATCGCTGCCGAGCACGCGGAATTTGGCGCCTTGGCCGCGCACAAAACCGTTCGAGACCGGGGCGGGCTTGACGTTCTCCGCTTCGACCCCGCGGCCGATCGTGGTCGAGCCGATATCCTCCGGCTGCACATGCGCAAGATCGTGCCGGCCGAGATAGGAGACGGCAAGCTCGCGGAAGATATAGTCGAGGATCGAGGTGGCGTTCTTGATCGCCTCGTTGCCCATGACGACGCCCGCCGGCTCGAAGCGGGTGAAGGTGAAGGCCTCGACATATTCCTCAAGCGGCACGCCGTATTGCAGCCCGAGCGAGATGGCGATGGCGAAATTGTTCATCATCGCGCGGAAGGCGGCGCCCTCCTTGTGCATGTCGATGAAGATTTCGCCGAGGCGCCCGTCGTCGTATTCGCCGGTGCGGAGATAGACCTTGTGGCCGCCGACGATGGCCTTCTGCGTGTAGCCCTTGCGCCGGCCGGGAAGTTTTTCGCGCCCGCGGACCTCGCGCTCCACGATCCGCTCGACGATACGCTCCGCCATGGCCGCGGCGCGGGCAGGGGCGGTCGCCGCGATCAGCGTCTCCAGCGCCTCCTCCTCGTCCTCCTCGTCATCGGCGATGAGCGAGGCGTTCAAGGGCTGCGAGAGCTTCGAGCCGTCGCGGTAGAGCGCGTTGGCTTTAAGCCCGAGCTTCCACGACAGCATGTAGGCGGCCTTGCAGTCCTCGACCGTCGCGCTGTTCGGCATGTTGATGGTCTTGGAGATCGCGCCGGAGATGAAGGGCTGCGCCGCCGCCATCATGCGGATGTGGCTCTCCACCGAGAGGTAGCGCTTGCCGAGCCGCCCGCACGGGCTCGCGCAATCGAAGACCGGCAGGTGCTCGGGCTTCAGATGCGGCGCGCCTTCAAGCGTCATCGCCCCGCAGACGAAGACGTTCGCGGCATCGATCTCCTTCTTGGAGAAGCCGATCGCGGCGAGAAGGTCGAGCTCGCGGTCGGCGAGCTGCTCCGCGTCGAGCTTCAAGACGTCGCGGCAGAAATCCTCGCCGAGCGACCATTTGTTGAAGGCGAACTTTATGTCGAAGGCGGCGGCGAGGCCGGCTTCGATCTGCGCAAGCTTCTCCTCGGTGAAGCCTTTTGCCTTCAGCGTCTCGTGGCTGACGCCCTTGCCGTTCTCGGCGGGCGCGCCCTTCAGCGTGCCGCTCCCGACCGCGTAGGCGACGATCGCCTCGATCGCGGCCGGCGCGTAGCCGAGCGTCTTCAAGGCCTCCGGCACCGCGCGGTTGATGATCTTGAAGTAGCCGCCGCCGGCGAGCTTCTTGAACTTGACCAGGGCGAAATCGGGCTCGATCCCCGTCGTGTCGCAATCCATGACGAGACCGATCGTGCCGGTCGGCGCGATGACGGTCGCCTGGGCGTTGCGATAGCCGTGCTCCTCGCCGAGATTGACGGCGCGCTCCCACGCCGCGACGGCGCGGCTGATGAGGTTCGGGTCCGGGCAATGCCGGTGGTCGAGCGGCACCGGGGAAGTCGCGAGCTGCTCGTAGCCGTGGCCCTGGCCGCGCGCGGCGCGCGCGTGGTTGCGCATGACGTGGAGCATCGCGTCGCGGTTCCGCTCAAACGCCGGGAAGGGCCCAAGCTCGCCCGCCATCTCCGCGGAGGTGGCATAGGCGATGCCGGTCATGATCGCGGTGAGCGCCCCGCAGATCGCGCGGCCTTCCGGCAAATCGTAAGGGATGCCGGAGGTCATCAGGAGCCCGCCGACATTCGCGTAGCCGAGGCCGAGCGTGCGGTATTCGTAGGAGAGCCGGGCGATCTCGCGGCTCGGGAACTGCGCCATCAGGACGGAGATTTCGAGCACGATCGTCCACAGCCGCACGGCATGCTCGAAGGCGGCCGTGCCGATCGTGCCGTCTTCCTGACGGAACTGCAGCAGGTTGAGCGAGGCGAGATTGCACGCCGTGTCGTCGAGGAACATGTATTCCGAGCACGGGTTCGACGCGATGATCTCGCCGTCCGTGCGGCAGGTGTGCCAGTCGTTGATGGTCGAGTGGTACTGGATGCCGGGATCGGCCGAGGCCCAGGCGGCGTGCCCGATCGTCTCCCACAGCTCGCGCGCGGGAAGCGTCTTCGCCACCTTTCCGGTGATGCGGAAGGTGAGGTCCCAGTTCCGGTCCTCCTCCACCGCCTTCAGGAACTCGTCGGTGACGCGGACGGAATTGTTGGAGTTCTGGCCGGAGACGGTGAGATAGGCCTCCAAATCCCAGTCGAGGTCGAAGACCGGGAACTCGATCTTCGCATAGCCCTGCTTGGCGAACTGGATGACGCGGCGGATGTAGTTCTCCGGCACGTTCGCCCGCTTCGCCGCGCGGATCTCGCGCTTCAGCGCCGGGTTCTTCTGCGGGTCGAAGCAGTCGTCGCCCGGGCCCTCGCAATTCACGCAGGCTCGCATGATCAGCGAAAGGTGCTTGGCGCAGGCCTTCGAGCCGGCGACGAGCGCGGCGACCTTCTGCTCCTCCTTCACCTTCCAGTTCACGTACTGCTCGATGTCGGGATGGTCGACGTCGACCACCACCATCTTCGCCGCGCGCCGCGTGGTGCCGCCCGACTTGATGGCGCCCGCCGCGCGGTCGCCGATCTTCAAGAAGCTCATCAGCCCCGACGACTTGCCGCCGCCCGAAAGCCGTTCGCCCTCACCGCGCAGCCTGGAGAAATTCGAGCCGGTGCCGGAGCCGTATTTGAACAGCCGCGCCTCGCGCACCCAAAGGTCCATGATGCCGCCCTCGTTGACGAGGTCGTCCGACACCGACTGGATGAAACAGGCATGCGGCTGCGGATGCTCGTAGGCCGTCTCCGACTTCACCAGCTCCTTCGTCCAATGATCGACGTAATAGTGGCCCTGGCTCGGCCCCTCGATGCCGTAGGCCCAGTGGAGGCCGGTATTGAACCATTGCGGCGAGTTCGGCGCCGCCTTCTGCGTCGCGAGCATGTAGCGAAGCTCGTCGAAGAAGGCTTCCGCGTCCTCTTCGGAGGAGAAGTAGCCGCCCTTCCAGCCCCAATAGGTCCAGGTGCCGGCGAGCCGGTCGAAGACCTGCCGGGCATCCGTCTCCGAGCCGAATCGCTCCGCTTCGGGGAGGTCGGCAAGCGCCGCCCCGTCGGCTTCCGAGCGCCACAGGAAGGAGGGGACGGAATTCTCCTCGATCTTCTTCAGCCGCGCCGGCACGCCGGCCTTGCGGAAATATTTCTGTGCAAGCACGTCGGTCGCCACCTGGCTCCAGGCGGCGGGCACGTCCATCGTGTCGAGGCGGAAGACGATCGAGCCGTCGGGGTTGCGGATTTCGCTCGTCGCATCACGGAACGGAACCGTCTCGTAAGGCGACTGACCCTTCGTCGTGTAGTGGCGTTCAATCCGCATTTTTGCCCCGCTCCATTCCTCAACTTGAGGACCGGGCTCGGCCCGATCCATCCTAACACCGGACAGTGCTGCCCGGCGGCCTGATTTGCTGGTTGGCCACCCAATTCCGGGCCGCTTTCCCCACAGCCCAACTCTCTACATATAGAGATTAACAGACGGTTACGCACCATATTTTGTGTTTCAGTGCGCAATATTTTCACCCGCCGACAGATCGCTCCGTCAGCACCCCCGACACTTGGAAACCCTGGAAACGCCGCCCGTCGACACAACTCTTGGCGACGAGTTGCGAGGCTAACGGCGAGCCGAAGAGGGGGTCAAGTCTTGACAATTCTCGCGAGCGAATTTCAGCCGCCCTGGAACATTGCCGAATGGTAAGGGAGGAAAGCGGGGAAAACTCTGGCGTCCGGCGCGCTCCCGCCCTGGCAACTCACCGCGCGGCGAAAATCGCGGGCCTGATCGTGCACCGCTTTTTTTGCACTGTCGTGACGGTGCCTTTGCGCGAAGGGAAAAGCCCCTATAAAACGAGCGCCGGCCGCCGGAGGCCGGAATTCCCATATAACGCGCCGATGGCCACGATCCACATCCTGAACGGTCCGAACCTCAATCGCCTCGGAAGCCGCGAGTCGGACATCTATGGCTCGATGACGCTGGCCGACATCGAGGCGAAGGCGCGCGAGCGCGCGAGCGCGCGCGGGCTCCAGGTCGTCTTCCGCCAGTCCAATCACGAAGGCACGCTGGTCGACTGGCTGCACGAGGCGGCCAATTCGGCGGGCGTGGTATTGAACGCCGGCGCCTACACGCATTCCTCGCTCGCGCTCCATGACGCGATCCGCGCGATCGAAGCGCCGGTGATCGAGGTGCATCTGTCGAACGTCTTCGCGCGCGAGGCGTTTCGCCACCACTCGACAATCTCGGCGGTCGCCAAAGGGGTGATCTGCGGCTTCGGTGCGGATTCCTATCTCCTGGCAATCGATGGCCTGGCCGGATTGCGGGCCGGCGTCGCATGAACGGACGGGATCGATGGG
This sequence comes from uncultured Alphaproteobacteria bacterium, assembly GCA_963750115.1. Taxonomy (GTDB): domain Bacteria; phylum Pseudomonadota; class Alphaproteobacteria; order Rhizobiales; family Afifellaceae; genus DASWJZ01. Next base: position 691,067 of record CAVVPM010000003.1, read on the forward strand.
TTTGAAGAAGCCGGGCATCGACAAGGACCTTATCCGCGAACTTGCGGCGCTCCTGAAAGAGACGGAGCTGTCGGAGATCGAGGTCGAGCAGGACGATTTCCGCATTCGCGTCGCACGCGGCACACCCGCAGCGCAGGTCACCTACGCGGAACCCCCGAAGCCGGAAGCGCCCGCCGCCGCGGCGCCGGTGGAGCCGCCGAAGCCGGCCGACCCGTCGCGCCATCCGGGCTGCGTGCCGTCGCCGATGGTCGGCACCGTCTACCGCGCGGCCGAACCGAACGGCAAACCCTTCGCCGAGATCGGCGACATCGTGGAGACCGGCCAGACCATCCTCATCGTCGAGGCGATGAAGCACATGAACGAGGTTGCGGCGCCGCGCCGGGGCCGGGTGGCCGACATCCTGGTCGAGGACGGCCAGCCGGTGGAATTCGGCCAGCCTCTGATGATCATCGAGTAGCGGCGCGAGATGCGCGCGCGTCACAACGCCTTTCCGGTTGTCGTCATGCCCGGACTTGATCCGGGCATCCATTCCGTCGCGCTTTGGTTGAGCCGGGCCGTCACGGCATGGATTGCCGGATCAAGCCCGGCAATGACGACAGGGATGGGCTCTCGGGTGCCCAGCTAAATGTTCTCCAAGGTCCTGATCGCCAATCGCGGCGAGATCGCGCTCCGCGTGCTTCGCGCCTGCAAGGAGCTCGGGATCGAGACCGTCGCCGTGCACTCGACCGCCGATGCCGACGCGATGCATGTCCGGCTTGCCGACGAAAGCGTCTGCATCGGGCCGCCGCCGGCCTCGGAGAGCTATTTGAACATCCCGTCGATCGTCTCCGCCTGCGAGATCACCGGCGCCGACGCCGTGCACCCGGGCTACGGGTTCTTGTCGGAGAACGCGCGCTTCGCCGACATTCTCGCCGCCCACGATATCGTCTTCATCGGCCCCTCCGCCGAACACATCCGCATCATGGGCGACAAGATCCGGGCGAAGGAGACGGCCGAACGGCTCGGCATCCCGGTCGTCCCCGGATCGGGCGGCGCCGTGCACGACGAAGGCGAGGCGGCGCGAATTGCCGCGGAGATCGGCTATCCGGTCATCGTCAAGGCGGTGTCGGGCGGCGGCGGGCGCGGCATGAAAGTGGCGGAGCGGCCGGCCGACCTTTCGCGCGCTCTTGCGCTTGCGCGCAGCGAGGCGGGCAAGGCCTTCGGCGACGATTCGGTCTACATCGAGAAATATCTCGGGCGTCCGCGCCATATCGAGGTGCAGGTGCTCGGCGACGGGAGGGGCGGCGCCGTCCATCTCGGCGAGCGCGATTGTTCGCTGCAACGCCGTCATCAGAAGATCTGGGAAGAGGCGCCTTCGCCGGCGTTGAACGACGCACAGCGGCGGCAGATCGGCAAGACGGTCGCCGACGCCATCGCCGATCTCGGCTATTCGGGCGCCGGCACCGTCGAGTTCCTCTACGAGAACGGCGCCTTCTATTTCATCGAGATGAACACGCGGCTGCAGGTCGAGCACCCGATCACCGAGGCGATAACCGGCATCGACATCGTGGTCGAGCAGCTCCGGATCGCCTCCGGCTCGCCGCTTACGGTGAAGCAGGACGCGATCGGCTTCTCCGGCCACGCGATCGAGTGCCGCATCAACGCCGAGCATCCGGCGACGTTCGCGCCGTCGCCCGGCGTCATCACCTATTTCCACCCGCCGGGCGGGCTGGGCGTGCGCGTCGATTCGGCCGTCTATCAGGGCTATTCCGTGCCGCCCTACTACGACAGCCTGATCGGCAAGCTCATCGTGCACGGGCGCAACCGCGTCGAGTGCCTGATGCGCTTGCGGCGCGCGCTCGACGAGTTCGTGGTCGACGGCGTCGAGACGACCATACCGCTCTTTCAGGAGCTGGTGCGCGAGCAGGCGATCCTCGACGGCGCTTACGACATCAGGTGGCTCGAGGAGCATCTCGCCGTGCGCCCGGAAGTCGACGGCTGATCCGATGTCGCGTCCCTCGCGCGACAAGGGTAAGGACATCGTCACGCCGTCGCTGCTTTTGCGCGCCTATTCCTGCGGCATCTTTCCGATGGCCAATTCGGCCGACGATCCGATGCTCTACTGGGTCGAGCCGGAGATGCGCGGGGTGCTGCCGCTCGACGCCTTCCATGTGGCGCGGCGGCTGAAGCGCACGGTCCGCTCCGACCTTTTCGAAGTCCGCGTCGACAGCGACTTCGACGCGGTGATTGCGGGGTGCGCCACGCCACGGCCGGGCCGCCGCGCGACCTGGATCAACGCGCCGATACGAAAGCTCTACGGCGCGCTCTTCCGCGCCGGACACGTGCATACCGTGGAGGCCTGGCAGGGCGAGAGGCTGGTCGGCGGCCTCTACGGCGTGAGCCTCGGCGCCGCCTTCTTCGGCGAAAGCATGTTCTCCGAGGCGCGCGATGCGTCGAAGGTGGCGCTCGTCCATCTTGTCGCGCGACTGAAGCGCGGCGGCTTCCGCCTGCTCGACGCGCAGTTCCTGACCGCGCATCTCGCGCAGTTCGGTGCGATCGAGATGCCGCGCGACGACTACGTCCGGCTCCTCGACGCGGCCGTTGCGGCGAAGGGGGCGGACTTCGGGCCGCGCGGCGACAGCCTTGCCGGCGCCGAAGCGCTGGCGATCATCGAGGACGATGCAGCGCAATCATCGCCGGCCCGAATCCACGCCTGACGGAAGCGGGGAGGGGAACGGCCCCTATCAATCCTCCGGCGTGGCGTCGGGCGTCGGAAGCTGCATATCGGGTTCGGCCTGCGGCTGCGTTGTCGCCGGCTCTTCGCCCATCTTGAGTTTGCAGTTGACGAGCCAGACGTCATAGACGGGATGCTCGACCGCGTTCAGCCCCGGGCTCGCGGCGAACATCCAGCCGGTGAAGATGCGCTGGATCTTGTTGGCGAGCGTGATCTCGTCGACCTCCACGAAGGCCGTGGTCTGCGCCGGTTCGGTCGGCGGACGCGTGTGGCAGACGCGCGGCGTCACCTGCAGTGCGCCGAATTGCACCGTCTCGTCGATCTTGACGTCGAAGGTCGTGGTGCGGCCGGTGATCTTGTCGAGCCCGCGGAAGACGGCGACCGGATTGTTGATCGGCACGGCTGCCGCCGGCGTCGCGGCGACGCCAAGGAGAAGGGCGAGCATCGCGGCCAGGCCGCGACGCAAGGGGGAGGTTACGCGGTCTCGGCGGGGACGGCCGTCCGCAGGCGTCACGCCGGCGTCCATGGCTCGTAGTCGCCGGTGACTTCCGGCCGCTTGCTGGCGCTCAGGATCGAGCCGGGCGGCCGGTAGGCAGCCGGCGTGCCGGTCAGGTTCGGCAGATGCGGCTTCTCCCACGGGTGCGGCTTGTAGGTGTCCTCGGTCGGCGGCACGTCGGTCCGATGATGCATCCAGCCGTGCCAGCCCGGCGGGATGCGCGAGGCTTCCGCATCGCCGTCATAGAGCACCCAGCGCCTCACGTTCTTCTTGTCCCGGTAGTAGCGGTTGCCGAACTCGTCCGTGCCGACGAACGTGCCCTTGCGCCAGGTGTAGAAGCGGGTGCCGAGCGTCGCCCCGTTCCACCACGTGAAGAACTCAAGAAGAAACTGCTTCAAAGCGACACCTCAGTCTGAATGGCTCATCGTCTCAGCACACCGTCGCGCCGCACTGCCGAACGGCGGCGACCTTCGCCTGCAGCTCGTCATAGCCGATCGCGCCGGGGATGACCTCCTTGCCGATCACGTAGGACGGCGTGCCGCTGATATCGAGGTCGGTCGCGAGCTGATGCACCTCCTGGAGGTCGGCGGTGATGTCGGCGCCGTTCGCGGTTTTCTTCAGCGCCGCCGTGTCGAGGCCGAGGTCGGCGGCGACGCCGAGCGCCTTCTCCGCGCTCGCCTGGCCGGGGCGCGCGTAAAGCTCCTTGTGGAAGGCGAGGAACTTGTCAGGTGCGAGCTCGCGCACGGCGATCGAGATGCGCGCGGCCGCGACCGAGCCGTCGGAGAGGATCGGGAATTCCTTCATCACCATGCGCAAATCCGGATTGGCCGAGATCAGCGCCGACATGTCGGAGACCGCGCGCCGGCAGTAGGCGCAATTGTAATCGAAGAACTCGACCAGCGTGATGGCGCCGTTCGGGTTGCCGAGCACCATCTGATCCTTGGAATTGTAGATCGCGTCGGCATTGTCCGCGATGGCCTTGCTCTGCGCGGCGGCCGCCTCCGCGTCGCGCTTCTGCTGCAGCGCCTTGGCGGCTTCCTCGATGATCTCCGGGTGGGCAAGGATGTAATCGTGCACGATCGTGCCGATCTCATCCTTTTGCGCGGGTACTCATCTCCGCCCGGCTCGGAGCCGCCAGGAAAAGCGCCATCAAGGCGACGGCAACGCCCAAGAATTTCGACATGCCCGTTCCCCTATTCCTCAATCTAGTGTCCCGATTCCGAAATTCGCAACATCGCGCTCATTCGGTCGAGACGTTCTGGCCGCTCGGCGCTTCGTAGCCGATGATGTCTTCCGCCTTGATCCAGCCCGGCGAGCCCCTCGCGAAGCTCGCCTGAGCGCGGCGGGCGAAGTCCTGCGCCGCTTTGACATTACCACCGATCAGCACGCCTTCGGCACTGGCAAGTTCCGCGTCCGGGGTCTTGCCCTGCCGCTGGTAGGCCATGGCGAGATAGCGGTAGCCGATCGGGGCGAGCGGCTCCTTGTTGAGACCCGCCTCAAGATCGCCGATCGCGGCGCTGAGGAGCCCGGCGTCGCCGGTCGAGACCTCCGCGCCGCCGAGCATGATGCGGATGAGCCCGGCGCCGTTGGTAAGCGCCACGGCCTGGCGCAGCGGCGCGATCGCCTCGCGCGGCTTGCCGGCCTCAAACAGGATCTGCCCCTTCAGCTCATAGAAATAGGGATATTTCGGCATGCGCGCGATGAGCGCGTCGGCGGCCCGCACAGCCTGCGCCGTGCTCCCTGTCCGGTAGGTGACGATGGCGCGCGCATATTCGGCGGGGAGGCTGTCGTCGGAGGCGGGATAGCGCCGCCCGACCGTCATCGGCAATTCGGTGAAGCCCGAAAGCTTGGCCCGCATCATGTCGTGGCGGAACTGCAATTCGGGGCTGTCGGTCGCGTCCCAATAGGGGCTCTTCTTTGCCGCCGCCTCAAGATGGTCGAGGCGGTCGCGCGGCATCGGATGGCTCTGCGCATAGGGATCGACGTAGCGCGCGGATAGGAGCTGCTGATCGACGAAGCGCGCGAAGATGGTGACCATCCCCTTCGCCGATTGATGCGTCGCGTTGAGATAGCTCAAAGCGGCGCGGTCGGCGGCATATTCCTGATCGCGCCGATAGGCGAGAAGCGTGCGGGTCGCGACCGTCGAGCCCAGGGTCGTCGTGGCCTGACCCATCTGCGCGCCGGCGAACGAACCGGTCGCCGCGCCGGCGGCCATGCCGGCAAGGCCGAGCAGGCCGATTGCCATGCCGATCGCGCGGGCGCGCGCGATCTCGTTGTGGAGCTTCTGGAGATGCCCGCCGGCGAGATGACCGGTCTCGTGGGCGATCACGCCGATGACCTCGTTCGGCGTCTTCGCCTGCATGAGCGTGCCGGTATAGATCACCATGCGTCGCCCGCTCGCCACGAAGGCGTTGAACGCGGGGTTCTTGACGAGCACGATATCGGCGGCGTTCGAGCCGACGCCCGCGGCGGCGAAGATCGGCTCGGCGTAGTCCCTGAGAAGCGCCTCGATCTCGGTGTCGCGGATGATGGTGTCGCGCTGGCTCGTTTGCGCTTGCGCCGCCAAGGGCGCAAAAGCGACGCACGCCGCGAGCGCCATCGGAAGCCCGGTTCTCTGGCCTGAGGCGAAAATGCTGGACGTCACCGCGGATATCCGATTTTCCAGGACCCCATTGAGTTTAGACGGGATCGGGCAGCGCCCGTCCGCCGGGTTTGCCTAGCGAACCGGCACGACGAAAGAAAGGCAAGTTATGTTGAAGTCGTCATGTTGAAGGCCTCGCGAAGGAGCGACGTCGAGCCATTCCTCGCGATGGACGTGCTCGCCGCGGCGGCGGCGCTCGAGGCCGCCGGGCGGACGATCGTGCATATGGAGGTCGGGCAGCCGGGCGCGCCGGCGCCGCGCCCGGTGCTTGAAGCGGCGGCCGAGGCGCTGAAGGGCGGCCGCCTCGGCTACACCGAGGCGCTCGGCATCGCGCCGCTCCGGGCGCGGATCGCCCGCCATTATCGCGACGCCTACGGCGTCGAATTGTCGCCGTCGCGGGTGATGGTGACGACCGGCTCGTCCGGCGGCTTCAACCTCATCTTCCTCGGCGCCTTCGACCCCGGCGACCGCATCGCCATGGCCTCGCCCGGCTACCCCGCCTACCGCAACATCCTGAAAGCGCTCGGGCTCGAAGCGGTCGAGATCGAGGTCGGTCCCGACACGCGCTGGGCGCTGACGGCCGAGCACGTGGAGCGCGCGCATGCCGAGGCGCCGCTTTCAGGCGTGCTCGTCGCGAGCCCCGCCAATCCGACCGGCACGATGACCGCGCCGGACGAGCTCAAGCGCCTCGTCGCGCTTTGCGACGCGCTCGCCATCCGCTTCATCTCCGACGAGATCTATCACCGCCTCGTCTATGCCGGGCGCGCGGAAACGGCGCTTCGCCTCGGCGCCGAGGTCATCGTCGTCAACTCGTTCTCCAAATATTACTGCATGACCGGCTGGCGGGTCGGCTGGCTGGTGCTGCCGGAGACGTTGGTCAGGCCGTTCGAGCGGCTGTCGCAGTCGCTCTACATCTCCGTGCCGGAGCTTTCGCAGAAGGCCGCGATCGCCGCCTTCGATTCGACCGCCGAGCTTGAGGCGGTGAAGGCGGGCTATGCGCGGAACCGCGCGGCGCTCCTCGACCGCCTGCCGGCGCTCGGCTTCGACGAGCTTCTTCCCGTCGACGGCGCATTCTACGTCTATGCCTCGGTTGCCCGCTTCACCAACGACGCGCACGATTTCGCGCGCCGCATGCTGAACGAGGCCGGCGTCGCGGCGACGCCGGGGCCGGATTTCGACCATACGCGCGGCCACCGCTACATGCGCTTTTCCTTCGCCGGCACCGAGGCGGCGATCGCGGAAGGAATTGAGCGGCTCGCCCACTGGCTGAAATGACGCCGCCGGCGGCGCGCTCTCCGCCGGCCTCGCCGGCTTTCTTCTCGGCGCGAGCCTGATCGTCGCGATCGGGGCGCAGAACGCCTTCGTGCTCAGGCAGGGGCTGAAGCGCGAATATGTGCTGGCGATCTGCCTGATCTGCGCGCTCTCCGATGCGGTGCTGATCGCCGCCGGGATCGGCGGGCTCGGCACGCTGGTGGCGAAATCGGGCGTTGCGCTGAAGGTCGTGGCGGCGGGCGGCGCGCTCTTTCTCTTCCTCTATGGCGTTCGCAGCTTTCTGCGGGCCGCGCGCGCGGAGACGCTGGAAGCGGCCGGCAAGGAGCCGGCCGGCTTGGCGCGGCGATCACCGCCTGCCTCGCCTTCACCTTCCTGAACCCGCACGTCTATCTCGACACGGTCGTTCTGATCGGGAGCCTGTCGGGGCGCTACGCCGGCAGCGCGCGTCTCGCCTTCGGCGTCGGGGCCGCCACAGCGTCCTTCGCCTGGTTCTTCGGGCTCGGCTACGGCGCCTCGCTGTTGGCGCCGATCTTCGCCGACAAAAGAGCCTGGCGCGTGCTCGACGTCCTCATCGGCATCGTGATGTGGGCGATTGCGGCAAGGCTCGGCGCGAGCTCTCGCACGCTGACGGGTCCGTTCAGCTCGAAGCGGCGAGCGGTTCGCGGATGTTCCTGTCGGCGGACATGCGCTCAAGCACCTCGGCGGAGGTGCGGGCGAGGCCGAGGACGGGCTCCTCCATGTCCGCTTCCTCCGAGATGGCGAAGCCCGATTCCGTCGCGCGCACCTGCACGAAGACGTACTGCCGTCCTCGTTGATGCGAACGACCGCGACCAATCCGTCGCCGGCCGGCGCGGGCAGCGTGAAGAGAAGGTCGGCGCCGGCGGTCTCCGCCGCCTCGCGCGAGCGCATCGACGGAGGGCGGCGTCCCGCTCGCCGCATCGAGGGCAAGCTCGAACTGCAGGCGCTGCATGCCGCGGCCGTTCGACGATAGGTCGCCGGACCGGCCGGCTTTTCACTCGGGTTACTCATGGACGCAACGTGTCCAGACAAACCCTCGGCGTGGCAAGACTTCGGTCGGAATAAGGTTTCTCGCATCCTGGACGGCGGCACCCGAGAAGCGTCTTGCAAGCCGGCGGCGAGAGACCAAGAATTGCAGGAAACAGGAGGAATCGATGCGCGGACTGATGCAGGAGTGGCCGCTTCTCTGCCACAAGATCATAGACCACGCGGCGTTGCATCACGGCGAGCGCGAAGTGGTGTCGCGCTCGGTCGAGGGGCCGATCCACCGAACCAACTACCGCGCCGTGCAATCGCGCGCACGGCGCGCGGCGAAGCGCCTCGATCGCGACCGCTTCCGCCTCGGCGACCGCGCCGCGACGCTTGCCTGGAACACCTGGCGGCACCTTGAGGTGTGGTACGGCCTGCTCGGGCTCGGCGGCGTCTATCACACCGTCAATCCGCGTCTTTTCCCCGAGCAGGTCGCCTGGATCGTCAACCACGCCGAAGACCGCATGCTCTTCGTCGACCTGACCTTCCTGCCGCTTGTGGAGAAGCTTCGCGACCACATGAAGTCGGTCGAGAAGGTGGTGGTGCTGACCGATGCGGCGCACATGCCCGAGACGTCGCTCGACGCGGAGCCCTACGAGGAATGGCTCGCTGCCGACGACGATTTCGCCTGGCGCGAGTTCGACGAG
>CAVVPM010000004.1:0-70773 GCA_963750115.1 uncultured Alphaproteobacteria bacterium
GCTGCGGACACACAGGCCCATCTCGGCTCCGTCTGACTACATAACGGACGGACTGGCTCGTCGAGAGATGGTGCGGGCAACGGATCGAACCCGCACGGCCATAGGCCGAGGGATTTTAAGTCCCTTGCGTCTACCGGTTTCGCCACGCCCGCCTTGACCTGCGGTGGGTATGCTGCCGAAGGAAAAGATCAAGTTGAGCGTGGCCGGCCAGGCGCCGCCGAGAAACTCGCCGGAAATCCGTGCGCAAGCTCTGCCGATGACGCTGTTTCCGACCACCGTTTCCGGCAGGCTGCCGAAGCCGATCTGGCTGGCCGAGCCGCAGAAGCTGTGGCCGGCCTGGCGGCTGTCGGGCGCGAACTCGAAGCCGGAAAACTCGATGCGACGCTGCTCGCGATCAAGCTGCAGGAGGATGCCGGCATCGACGTCGTCAGCGACGGCGAGCAGTCGCGCCAGCATTTCGTGCACGGCTTTCTCGAGAACATCGAGGGGATCGATTTCGCCCGGCGGGTCGAGATGGGCATCCGCAACGACCGCTACAAGGCGATGGTGCCGACCGTCGACGGCGCCGCTGCGGCTGCGCGGCCGCGTGCATGCGGCGGAAGCGCGGTTCGCCCGCGCGCACACGACGCGCAAGCTGCGCTTCACCCTGCCGGGGCCGATGACCATCGTCGACACCATCGCGGATGCGCATTATGGCGACCGGGTGAGCATGGCGATGGCCTTTGCCGCTCTGCTCAACGAGGAGGCGCGCGGCGCTCGAGGCCGATGGCGTCGACGTGATCCAGTTCGACGAGCCGGCCTTCAACGTCTACATGGACGCGGTGAAGGAGTGGGGCATCGAGGCGCTGCATCGCGCGATCGAGGGGCTCTCCTGCACCACCAGCGTGCACATCTGCTACGGCTACGGCATCAAGGCGAATATCGACTGGAAGCACGGGCTCGGCGCCGAGTGGCGGCAGTACGAAGAGATTTTTCCGGCGCTGGCGGCAAGCCGCATCGACCAGGTCTCGGTCGAGTGCCGCAATTCGCGCGTGCCGATGGAGCTGCTTGTCGCTGCTCGAGGGCAAGGACGTGATCATCGGCGCGATCGATGTCGCCGAAGATGCGGTGGAGACGCCCGAGCAGGTTGCCGCGGTGATCGCCGATGCGCTCGACATGTGCCGCGCGAGCATCTCGTGGTCGGCACCAATTGCGGCATGGCGCCGATGCGCCGCGAGATCGCCTACGCCAAGCTCGGGCGCTCGGCGCCGGCGCCAAGCTCGCGCGCACGCGTTTCGGCTGAGCGTCGGTCGTCAAATTGCGATCAGTAGATCAATCCGCTCCGTTCCCACGCGTCGGCCCGTCAATGACGGGAAAACGACTCGCGGCATCGAGAATGCCACGGAAAGACTTCGCACCGCGCGCAAAGTGCTTTCACTCCATCGGAGACAAATTCGTAGTAAGGACATGTCAGGCCAAGGCAGTTGCACTCGAACCGGATCGGAAATCCGAATTCGTTGAGCCACTTCGTAACGCGGCTATCGATCGGGATTTCAAACCGAGTGAGGCCCAGTGCCTGAAGAAGGTTGCGCGATTGCTTTGGCCCGAAGCCCTTGTGGATCGCGACGTAGTTAGCGATGTTTCTCTCGATCTCGGGTGCAACGGGTGACGCCAGCGGTAGCACTGCCAAGAGCCTCGGCCCATTCGCCGCCTTCTAGCCTGCGAAAATTGGCGGCTGAGATCTCGCGCAATCCTGTTCGCGTGACGCAATCCGGCGCGTCTGATCTCGCTGGCTATGATGCCTTCGAGGTCCTTTTCTCCGCGAAGTTTATCATATGGGAGGGGAAATGGATCAGCATGCATGAACCGCGAAGCTGGGCCGTTCGGCCCCGAGCGCTGTATCGAGGTAGGTCGTATTGTCGCCATACCAAACCAGGAATCGATCCCTGGTCATGGGAGGCTCTAGAGCTTGCTGAATTCCTTCGCTGTCGTTCGCGCACGAGAGCATTGCCAGCCTGATCACGAAGGAGTGCCTTCACGCGGCCCACATCGTCGTCGTCAATGCGCCATTCAATTTCCATGGTGCGTGCAGAGTCCAGGTAACCGTCGATCCCAAGCTCGCTGCGTTTGGCATCAGGATGGCGGCGATGGTGTCGGTGGCAAGCCCCTCACCCTGGAGCCGGCTGTACCTCGATGCGCTATCCTGCCGCGCCGCCCTTGATCGGCGGCTGGAACGAATAGCCCATGTCCCAGGGGAAGTAGATCCAGGTGTCCTGCGACACCTCGGTGACGAAGGTGTCGACGAGCGGCCGCCCCTGCGGCTTCGCGTAGACAGTGGCGAAGTGCGCCTTCGGCAGCATCGCCCTGACGATCGAGGCGGTGCGGCCGGTGTCGACGAGGTCGTCGACGATCGGACGCCAGCGCCCCCCTCGCCTTCCGCTCTTGTGACCGCCTCGGCGATCGTCTTCAGGACGGCGATTTCGCCCTGGTTCTTGTAGTCGTGGTAGGAGGCGACGCACACCGTCTCGATGATGCGGATCTCAAGCTCACGCGAGACGATCGCAGCCGGCACGAGGCCGCCGCGGGTGATGCAGACGATCGCCGCGAACGGCCCCGCGTCGGCGAGCCGCCAGGCGAGAGCGCGCGCGTCGCGATGGAATTCCTCCCAGGAAACGGGAAAAGCCTTCTCCCCCGCCATCACCCCCTCCGCGGAACGATCGAAGCCGCCCGAACGAGGCAGATTTCGATGACCCGCGCAAGGCGATCGGCCGGATAACCCCAGGCGATTGCGGCCGGACCGGCGCTCGCCCGCCGACCCTCAGATCAGCCCGAGACCCTTGAAGCTCGCATGGCCTTCGCGGCCGATGATGAGGTGGTCGTGGACCGCGATGCCGAGCGGCTTGCCGACCTCGACGATCGTCTCGCGTCATCTGGATGTCGGCGCGCGACGGGCGTCGGGTCGCCGGAGGGGTGGTTGTGGACGAGGATGATCGCGGTCGCGGAGAGCTCCAGCGCCCGGCGGATCACCTCGCGCGGATAGACCGGCGTATGGTCGACGGTGCCCGTCTGCTGCACCTCGTCGGCGAGAAGCTGGTTCTTCTTGTCGAGAAAGAGGATGCGGAACTGCTCGCGCTCCTCATAACGCCATGGCGGTGCGGCAATAGTCGAGCAGCGCCGCCCAAGAGGAGAGCACCGGGCGCTTCCTGACCGCCTCGCCGGCGGTCCGCTCGGCAAAGGCCTTGATCAGCTTCAGCTCGTCGACCGACCGCGTCGCCGACGCCCTCGACCTCCTTCAGCCGCGCGCGCGGTGCGGCGAGCACTTCGGTCAGCGTGCCGAAGCGCTTCAGCAGCGCCTTGGCGAGCGGCTTGGTGTCGCCGCGCTGGATGTGCCCGGAAGAGCGCCATCTCCAGCAGCTCGTAGTCGGCGAGCGCCGAAGCGCCGTTCTCGCGGAAGCGCGCGCGCAGCCGCTCCCGGTGGCCGTGGAAATGGGGAATCCGCCGGCCTCGTCCGAACTCCGCCATCGACGAGTCCCGCATCCGGCTCAGGCGTCCTTCCAGGGAAGCCAGGAGCGGCCGGTGGGCGACAGCGTGAAAATCTCCACGCCGGTCTCGGTGACGCCGACCGTATGCTCGAACTGTGCCGAGAGCGAGCGGTCGCGCGTGACCGCGGTCCAGCCGTCGGAGAGGAGCTTCACGTGCGGGCGGCCGAGATTGATCATCGGCTCGACCGTGAAGATCATGCCCGGCTTGATCTCCTGGCCCTCGCCGGCCTGCCCGTAATGCAGAACGTTCGGCGGCTCGTGGAAGGCGCGGCCGACGCCATGGCCGCAGAAATCGCGCACGACCGAGCAGCGCTCTGCCTCCGCGTAGGACTGGATCGCGTGGCCGATATCGCCCATGCGTCCGCCCGGCCGGATCGCCTCGATGCCGCGCATCAGGCACTCATAGGTGACCTCGATCAGCCGCTCGGCCGCCCGCTTCAGCTCGCCCGGCGCAGTACATGCGGCTGGAATCGCCGTGCCAGCCGTCAAGCACGAAGGTCACGTCGATGTTGACGATGTCGCCTTCCCTGAGCGGCTTCTCGTTCGGAATGCCGTGGCAGACCACGTGGTTGACCGAGGTGCAGCTCGACTTGCGATAGCCGCGGTAATTGAGGGTCGCGGGCTGCGGCGCCGCGGCGCAGGCCGAAATCGAAGATGAAGTCGTCGATGGCCTGGGTGGTCACGCCCGGCCTGACGCGATCGTAAAGCTGGTCCAGGCATTCTGCGGCAAGCCGGCCGGCCTTGCGCATGCCCTTGAAATCCGTCCGGCGCCGTAAGAGCTGACTGACATTCGCCTGGCGCGCAACGCCCGTCACAATTTCCTGCATCGGTCTCCGGCTCGATCTCGATTTCGCGCTTAAGCTAATGCATCGCCCGGCGTCTTTTAAGAGCCTTACGCAGAAGGAAAGATCAATGCCGAATGCGCCGACTGCCGCCGATCCTCGTCATCGGCGACGAGATCCTTTCCGGCCGGACAAAGGACAAGAATATCGGATTCATCGCCGAAACCCTGACCGATATCGGCATCGACCTCGATGGAGGCGCGGATCGTCGCCGATAGCGAGGCGGCGATCGTCGAGGCGGTCAAGCGCTGTCGGAGCGCTACGATATCTCTTCACGAGCGGCGGCATCGGCCCGACCCACGACGACATCACCGCCGATTCGCATCGCCAAGGCGCTCGGCGTGCTCGATCGACATCGACCAGCGCGCGGTCGATCTCCTGATGCCGTTCTGGAAGGGGCGCGGCATCGAACCGAACGAGAGCCGTCTCAGGATGGCGCGCATCCCGGCAGGCGCCAGCGCTGATCCCGAACTCCGTCTCCGCCGCGCCGGGCTTCACCCTGAAGAACGTCTTCGTGATGGCCGGCGTACCGGCGATCATGCAGGCGATGATGGACGAGGTGGCAAAAATGCTGCCGGCCTCGGCGCCCGATCCTTTCGGAGACGCTCGAGGCGGGACGCGGCGAGGGCGAGATAGCGGTCCCGGCGGAAACCGTGCAGAAGGCGTTCCCGGCGGTCCGGATCGGCTCCTATCCCTATCATGACGGCACGCGGTTCACGACGCGGCTGGTGCTTCGCTCGCGCGACCGCGCCAACCTCGACGCGGCCAAGGCCGCCATGGCGGAAGCGCTCGCAGCGCTTCCAAAGCCATAGATCTCGTCGCAATTCCGGACGGAAAACCGGTTCCCACCTTTCCTGGACTTGCTCCGGCGGCTACGTGGGCGAGGCGCCGGCCAGATCTTCCAGGATCGGGCAATCGGGCCGACGATCGCCGCGGCAGGCGCGGATCAGCGTCGACAGCGTCTTCCGCATGGCCGCGAGCTCGGCGATCTTCGCGTCGATCTCGCCGATATGCGCCATCGCAAGCCGCCGTACGTCGCCGCTCGCCCGCCGCTTGTCTGCGTAGAGCGACAGCAGCTGCCGGCAATCCTCGATGGAGAAGCCAAGCGCCCGCGCGCGTTGCAGAAACTGCAGGTTTCGCAGCGCGTTCTGCGAGTAGTCGCGATAATTGTTGTCGCGCCGGTCGGGGCGGACCAGTCCTATCGCCTCGTAATAGCGGATCGTCTTCGCGGGGAGCCCGCTCGCATTCGCCGCCTCGCCGATATTCATCCACATCCCTCCGCGGCCCGCCGCAGAAGAGAGGCCGCAGAAGATAGATGGTTCCAGTCACGGGAAGGTCAAGCACCGGCTACCTCAAGCCCCGGCGACCTTCAGCGGCGAGCGCGGGTGGAGCAGGAAGAGGAGCATCAGCGCAAAGCTTCCGATGCCGAAGAGGGCGACGAGGATTGCGTCGAGGCTCGTCCAGTCGCCCGCGTCGAGCGGCCGCGCCTCGAAGAGCGCGCCGCCGGAAAGCCAGCTCATATGCGACACGAACAGGATGCCGAACATGTTGAGCCCGAGATGAACGCCCATTCCGGCGCCGAGATTCCCGGTCGCCACGACAAGCACCGTGGCAACCACCGCGAAGGCTGCGATGCTCGCAAGCATCGCCGCTTCCATCGCGGCGGAGGAACGCGCGTCCCAGTGGAGCAGCGTGAAGGCGAGAATCGGCAAGAAAGCCCACACCAGCGGACTTCTTGAAGCGCGCGGCGAGCGACTGCGTGAGGTAGCCGCGAAACATCAGCTCCTCGGCCGATATCTGGATGAAGAGGAGGAGCGTCAGCGGCACGAGCCAGGCAAGCCACGCGCCGATCCCGATGCTGCCGCGGTGCAGCGACGGGTCCACGAAAAGCGTTGCGACCTCGGCGATGGCCGAGGCAAGGAGCGAGGCGACGAGGCCGCGCAGCATGGCCTGCCATGAAAGCCGGCCGCCGGCGCCGAGCACGCTGCCGAAGGACCGCTTCTGCACGAATCGCACCGCCAGAAAGACGCCTCCGGACATGCCGATGAACGACGCGAGCGTCGCGGCGACGCCGATCGGCGATGTCAGGAACGCCTGCATCGCGAGAAAGGGATCCCGCGCCGCCGGCCCCCTCCCCTCGGCGATATCGCGGAAGAGCCCGCTTCGCCCAGCCGCCAAGGACGATCGCGGCGCCGGTGGCGGCAACCCAGACG
Source organism: uncultured Alphaproteobacteria bacterium (assembly GCA_963750115.1). Taxonomy (GTDB): domain Bacteria; phylum Pseudomonadota; class Alphaproteobacteria; order Rhizobiales; family Afifellaceae; genus DASWJZ01. The sequence continues at coordinate 6,577 of CAVVPM010000004.1, forward strand.
ACGACGACAACGAGGATTCCGACGACGATGCGCCAGAAAGACATGCGTCCTTCGCGGGCCCCGTCGACATAGCGAGAGAAGGCCAGGCGAGAGAAGACTGGAGAAGGCGCGATCATTCTTTCATTATCCGGATTCGCTCGGACCGAAGTCCTAGGTCGCCGAGGAAGAAACGTCCATGTCGAGGCGGAGCGAATGCTCCGCCGCGAATGCGTGAAGCAGGAGCTTGGTGCCTCTCATGTGTCGCAACATCAAAACCCTCTTCAATTTCGAGCCGCCGGCGACGGAAGACGAAATCCGCGCCTCCGCTTTGCAATTCGTCCGCAAGCTCTCCGGCTACCAGAACTCCCTCGAAGACGAACGAGGGCGTGTTCGAGCGCGCGGTCGATGAGGTGAGCGCCGCCGCGCGCCGCCTGCTTCGTTCGCTTCAGACGGCGAGCGCGCCGAAGAATCGCGAAGAAGAGGCGATCAAGGCAAAAGCCCGCGCCGCCGCCCGCTTTGCGTGAGGATCGAGGCTGGGCGCGCCGGTACACCGGCGATCAAGAGGCGGTGATTCCTTGGCGAGGCGCTTTTCAAGCCGCGCGCCTTTGGCCAAATAGTGGGCAATTCCTTGGGAGACCCATCGATGCCCTCGCCCGCCAAGACGCACTTCTTCGCGAAATCGCTTCTCACCCCGGCGCTCGCCGCACTCGCCGTCATCGCGGTCGTGCCGCTCAGCGGCGTTCTCAAGAACGCCTCCGCCGAGGAGTTCAAGGTCGTGCCGCCGCCCGCGCATGACGAGCCGCTCGCAGCCGCGCCGGGCTCGGAGCAAGTCGTGGTCGCCGGTGGCTGTTTCTGGGGCGTGCAGGGTGTCTTCCAGCACGTGAAGGGCGTGACCCAGGCGGTCTCCGGCTATTCGGGCGGCGACGCCAACACCGCGCAATACGAGACGGTGAGCTCCGGCTGGACCGGCCACGCGGAATCCGTCCAGGTCACCTATGATCCGAGCCAGATCACGCTCGGCCACCTTCTGCAGGTCTATTTCTCCGTCGCGCTTGACCCGACGCAGGTGAACCGCCAGGGCCCGGATAGCGGCACGCAATATCGCTCGGCGATCTTCGCCGCCGGAGACACGCAGAGCTCGATCGCCAAGGACTATATCGCGCAGCTCGACAAGGCCGGCGTCTACGCCCGGCCGATCGCCACCAAGGTTGAGACGTTCAAGGCCTTCTATCCGGCCGAGGGCTATCACCAGAACTACGCGACGATTTACCCCGACAGCATGTACATCGCCATCAACGACCTGCCGAAGATCGCGCACCTGAAGGCGCTCTTTCCCGATGTCTATCGCGACAAGCCGGTGCTCGTGAACGTCGCCACGAACTGACGGGCGGAAGCGCCTAGCGCTCGCTCCCCTCTCGCCTCGGCGGGGCCGCGTCCGCGGCCCCGCAATAACACCACGCACGCCACCCTATAGACCACGCGAACTTCGACACACTTTCCCTGCCCCCGCCCATGCGCCATTATGCAACCATGGGGGAGGGAAATCGCATGGACCTGCTAGCAAAGATAGCGGCGGAGCGGCCTGATTTCGTGAAGCTAGGGGAAGCTGCCCGTCTTTTTCCGGTTCTGGACGAGAACCTGAAAGAACGGAGGGCGGCGTCGGTGCTGCTCGCCAGCTTCCGTATCATTGATGCCCTGGCGGACGCGCTGCTTCGGCGTATCGGACGACCGCTCGGAAAGCGGGCCAGCGTGACTTGCTTCACAGAGGTCGTGTTGCGCTCGGAGGATGCCAATGCGCCGAAAGTTCCGACCGGACGGGCTCATAATGGTCAACACCGGCCGCGACGTTTGGTCGGCGCTTGTGGAGTGTAAGATTGGAAAGGGGCAGATAAGATCGAGAGCAGCTCGAGTGCTATCTGCGGAAGGCTCGGGAGAATGATATCGATTGCGTCATTACGATCTCCAATGAACTCGTCGCTGACCCTCACTATCCTCCGACGCCGGTCGACGGCAGGCTGACAAAATCGGTCTCACACTATCATTATTCTTGGCTCGCAATCCGGTCGGAGGCCGAACTCATCTATTTGCAGTCGCTCGTTTCCGATCCGGAGCAGACATACGTCTTGACGGAACTGATCCGATTTCTTCGCCACGATAGTGCTGGAGTGGAGGGGTTCACCCTGATGCCGGCGCAGTGGGACGAAGTTGTGAGGCACGCGACGCTGAACATGCGATGGAGCAAGAACGATCCCGCTCTTGAAAAGGTAGCGCACGCGTGGCTACAGGAAGAGAAGGAGCTGACGCTTCGCCTCTCCAATCAAGTGATGCGGCACTGCAAGTCACGAACGGAAAAGCGGTTGCGGCGACAGGACTACGACCCGATTTCGGCGATTGTTGAGGAATTGGTTGATCGCGGCACATTATCGACGGAGTTGGAAGTTCCGGCGGCAGCTGCAGAGATTGAGATACGCGCAAACCTACGCGGCCGCACGACGACAATCTCCATGCTTCTCCGCGCGCCGGGAGACAAGAAGCGGCCAGAATTGAAGCTGAATTGGCTGCTCGCGCAGTTGAAGAACTCCGATTCCACAAACATCGAGATTTCGAGCGCATTGGCCGGGAAGAGCCAAGGTTACTTCGCAACCGCTTGAGCTTCTCCGCGGCGAGCCAAAAGCGATCGGGGCCGAACACGAGGGACTGGTACCTCACTCTTTCGAGGTCTTGTACATATCGTGCACAGCGCAAAGACATTTAGTTCTCGACGCCGGTTTGTCACCGAGCTCGAGGCCGGCGTGGCTCTATTCTACGAAAATATCGGCCAGCGGTTGACGGCTTGGTCGCCCAAAGCCCCCCTTGCAGCGGAAGAGACTGCTGCCGATCGGATCGTCCGAGAAACCGTAATCGAACCCGCGACGAACGACGTCGACACCGGGAGCAACGAGGCTCCGGATAGACTTGGAATGAGCCCGCCGGTCCCTCGAAGCACCGTTCAAGCAATTCCGAACGATACGGTCGACGCCGCGACACCGGAGCAACGAGACGAAGACGCCCAACGTGGCGATTGATCAGTCGAGGCAGAGGATATCGGTCACAGGCGCCTCTCGGCCCGGCATCATTCCTGTGGAGGTAGGCTCCCCGCCCGATCCTCGATCCGCTCAGCGACCATCTCCTGCAGCTGCCAGAGGTGGCGGTCGCGGAGGCCGAGCGCCTCGAGGTGGCTGACGGTGCTGTGCAGGTATTGCGCCATCGAGCCGCGATGCCCGACCGCCGAGGCAAGCGCGTCGGCGACCTCCTCGACCGTGAGCCCGCCCACGTAGCGGCCGCCGTTGCGGTCGATGGCGAAGGCAAGCGCCGGAAGCGGTCCGGCCGCCGTTTTGACATTCACCCAGCGCGGCAGGTGCGCGTAGGGCCGAAAGCGAAGTTCGCGGTCGAAGAGCTTGAGCATGTTGGCCTCGACCGCGTCGGGCGGCAGGCGATAGGCGACGCCCTTGCACTGGCCGCCGCGGTCGAGCGAGAGCATCAGGCCGGGATGCTCCGGCGAGCCACGGAACCAACGGTCCCAGCCGAGGCAGAAGGAGCGGTGCCAGCCGCGGATCACGCCGGTCCGCTGCTCGACGAAATCACAGGCGGGCTTCCAGATCAGCGACCCATAGGCGAAGAACCAGACGCCGTCGCCGGCCGGCTTCCGCGCGAGCACCGCATCGACCGTGGCGGCCTGCTCGGCTTCCGAGACGATCGTTACGCCCGGCGGCAGTCCGGGATCATCGAAGGCGCGCGCGACCCGCGCGACATGCTCAGCCGTCAGCCGCATCGACACGCTGCCGACGCTTGATGAAGCTCGGGTCGGACGCGCTCAGCCGACACGTGAGTCCCGCGCTCCTTGCCTCTCAGGCGCCGGAGCGCCCGGTCGAAAACCTAATGCAGCAGCCCGTGGAAGCGGGCGTTGCGAATCTCGGCGGCGGTCGCAAGCTCTTTGTGCGCCACCTCGACCGAATGAATGATCCCGTCGATCTCGGCAATCCAGAAATTCAGGAACTTGATCAGGCGCGGATAGTCCGGCGCCACGTCGTAGAACTGCCAGACGAAGGTCTGCAGCAGCCGCGGCCGCTCCGGCATGTGATAGAGGATGTTTGCCGTGGCGAGGCCGTAGCCGGCGCCCTCGCTCAGGAACACGGTGCGAAAGTCGAGTTCTCGCATGCTCTTCCCCTTCTTGGCAGCGCGAAAGCCGCAATCCCAATCCGGGAGGATAGCCTGCGATTCTATGATTAACAAATGATTACAGTAGCTTAGCAGCCTCCCCCAAAGAGTGCTGACAATATGCGGCTGCCCATTTTCTAGCCACGAATGGCGCCGCCGACCCGCAGCCGCAGTGACTTTTCCCGCGCCTCCTCGCCGCGAGTAACGTCGGCCGGTTCCGGCCTGAGTCGGAGGGTGGGGAAGCCGCGATGAAAGTCACCCTCGACCTGGGCAAGCTTCTCGCCGACGGCAAAATCACAAAAGAAGAGCACGACCGGCTCATTCAGTTTGCAGCGGCGGGGACCGGATCGCTTGCCTTCAACGTCCTGCTCGGGTTCGGCGCGATCGCCGTTGCCGGCGGGGCGGTAGCGCTGCAGCCGAATCCGGTGACGGGGATCATCGTCGGCCTGGCGGTGCTCGGCGGCGGGCTCGCTCTCTATGTCGCGGGTCCGCGGCAATGGGCGTTGCTGGCGAACATCTGCATCCTGATCGGCGCGCTCGGCCTCGCCGGCGGCATCGTGATCCTCGACCAGGCCTCGGTCGAAGCGTTCTTTGCGATTGCGATCGGATTTGCTCTCGCGGGCATCGTCGCGCGGAGCGGTTTGCTGATTGCCGGATCGGTGCTCGCGCTTTCGTCCTGTCTCGGCACGAGGACCGGCTACATGGAGGCGACGTATTTCCTCGGGATCGAGGAGCCTACCGCGGTCATCGTGCTTTTCGGCTTGCTCGCGCTCGCCACGTATCTGCTTTCGAAGATGCTCGGCCACGATTTCGAGCGGCTTGCCCTGGTCGCTGCGCGCACCTCGCTTCTCCTCGTCAATCTCGGCTTTTGGATCGGCTCGCTCTGGGGTGACGACATCCAGTCGATCAATCTCGTACTGCCGGACGTCGTGTTCGTGGTGCTGTGGGCGCTGGCGCTGATCGGCGTCGGCGTCTGGGCGGCGCGTGCAAACCGGCGTTGGGTCGTGAACCTCGCCGCGATTTTCGGCGCCATCCACTTCTATACCCAATGGTTCGAACGGCTCGGCGCCGTTCCCGCCGCGATTCTTGTCGCCGGGCTGATCGCTCTCGGTCTCGCGCTCGCGCTGTGGCGCTTCAATCGAGCGCTCTGGGACCAGCCCCGCGCATACATGAGGCGAGGCGCCCGCTAGTCGACGAGAATTCCGCCGGCCTCGGCGAGCGCCTGCGGCGTATCCACATCGGCGGCAGCCGCTTCCCCGATTTCGACTCGCTCGACCGCCTCTTCATGGCGCGCGATGAGGTGCCGCGCGCCCGTGTCGCCGGTGACGGTCATCAGCTCGGGGAAGAAGGCGCGCGACCAGAGCACCGGGTTGCCGCGCTTGCCGCCGACGGTGGAAAGCACGATCGCCGGTCCCGGTTTCGCGCGGAAAGCGGCGATCAGCCGGTCGATGATCGCGCTGTTGATCCGCGGCATGTCGGCAAGAAGCACGAGCGCGCCCGCCGCGCTTTCCGGAACGACGGCAAGCCCGGCCCTGAGCGAGGTGGCAAGGCCGTCGGCGAAGTCGGGATTGTGCACGATCTGCACGTCGAGCCCTTCAAGCGCGTCCTCGATATCGCCCGCCCGATGCCCGGTGACGACGATCACAGGAGCTGCCTTCGACGCGAGCGCGCCCTCCGCCGTGCGGCGCACGAGCGGCTTGCCGTCGAAGCGTGCGAGGAGCTTGTTCGGCCCGCCCATGCGGCGCGCCTGCCCTGCGGCGAGGACGATCGCGGCAACGCCGGCGTCGTGCGCCCCGACCGGCTCGCGCGGCTGCGGCCGCGACACGATCTCCATCAGGAGACCACCGACGCCCATGCCGGTGATGTCCTCCTCCGTCACGTCAAGACCGGCGAGCAAGCGATTCAAGACCCAGTCGAACCCATTCTCGGCCGGCGAGCGCGCACAGCCCGGCGCGCCGAGCACCGGCCGCCCGTCAAGCTCGCCGATCAGAAGCAGGTTGCCGGGATCGACGGGCATGCCGAAATGGCGAACGCGCCCGCCCGCCCGTTCGATCGCGGCGGGAATGACGTCCGCCTTGTCGGTAATCGCGGAAGCGCCGAAAGCGATGAGAAGGTCGGCGCCTTCGCGCCTTAGCGCGACAAGCGCCGCAGCCAGATCGCGGGCCGCGTGCGGCACCCGCGTCTCGCCGATGAGGGTAGCCCCGGCCGGCTTCAAGCGCTCCTCGAGGATGCGCCGCGTCTTGTCCATGACCGAGGGCTTCAGGCCCGGAAGCGTGGTTGCCGCCAGCCCGACCTTCAGGCCCTTCCACGCGGCGACCGAAAGGATCGGGCTCGCGGCGGCGGCGCCGGCCCGATCGACGACCGCTCCGGAGAGCGCGAACGGGATGACCTTCACGGTCGCCACCATCCGCCCGGCTTCGACGACGGCGAACTCTTCGAGCGTCGCGACGGTCAGCCCCGGGTCGAGCCGGTTCAGGCGATCGATGGCGGCGCGGTCGACGACAAGCAGGCCCGCGCGCTCCGCATAGAGATTGCAGCGTCCGGTACCGGCGGCGTCGACGCGGACGTTGTCGCCCAAAAGCGCCTCGGCGACGCGCCGTGCCGCCGCGTCCTCGTGGACGTCGCCGGGCTCAAGCCGCGCCGCCACCACCTCGCCCACGCCTTCGGCTCGAAGACGCGCGACAAGCTCGGCGGTGAGCCGCGTGCCCTTCTTGACGACGCCCGAGCCATGGCGGATCGAATGCGCCGCGATAGAGCCTTCGGCCTCGTCAAGCGGTATCGGCCCGAACTTCATCTTGAAAGACGCTTCATGCCGGCTCAGGCCGCGATCCGCTCCGCCTGGCGCCCGCGCCTCAGAGCCGCGATCACCTCGGCGAGGATGGCGACGGCGATTTCGGCCGGCGACTGTGCGCCGATATCGACGCCGATCGGCGCATGGATGCGCTGCAAGCTCGGCCGCCGACGCGCCCTCCCCCATCAGCCGCTCGACGCGCTTGCCGTGCGTCTTGCGGCTGCCGAGCGCGCCGACATAGAAGCACTTCGCGGAAAGCGCGGCGAGGATCGCGAAGTCGTCGATCTTCGGGTCGTGGGTCAGCGCGATGAGCCCGGTGAAGGCATCGAGCGGCACCGACTTCAGCGCCTCTTCCGGCCATTCGGCGAGGAGGCCGACGCCGGGAAAACGTTCCGCCGTCGCGAATGCGGTGCGCGGATCGATGATCGTCACGTCGAAGCCGGCAAGCCGCGCCATCGGCGCGAGCGCCTGGCTGATATGGACGGCGCCGATGACGATAAGCCGCGGCGGCGGCACCTGCACGGTCAGGAAAGTGCGGCCATCCTCGAGCATGCCGGAGCGCGCCGAGCGGAGGCGCTTTTCGAGCTCCGCCGCGAGCGGGTCCCCCGCCGCCTCATCGCCGGCCACGAGCCGCGCGGCGCCGCTCGCCGTATCGGTGACGAGGATCGCGGCCCGGCGCGCCTGCCGCGCTTCGTTCAAAGCCTTCAGGATGTCGAGTTGCATCGGACCGCCATTCCCGTTCGGATATCACGGTCACTAAATAGCCCCCGCGGCGGCATTCCGCCACCACCTCGGCGAAAACACCGCGCGGACCGCCGGACTTCGCGCGTCGCGCGCTTGCCCCACGCCGGATGAGATCGCATCCTTCCGCCAGCGAACGAAAAGAGACGTGGAGGAAACGATGAACATGAAGGAAGGCGGCGTGATCCAGGTCGCTTACGTCGTGCGCGACCTTGAGGCCGCCATGAAGCGGCACATGGAGGTTGCGGGGGTCGGTCCTTGGAACATCTATAAGTTCGAGCCCGGAAAGATCCAGAACTACATCTACCGCGGCAAGCCGGCGAACCACACCTGCTGGATCGCGGTGACGCCGATGGGCGAAGGCCTCGGCACGCAGGTGGAGCTGATGCAGCCGATCTCCGGCCGCTCGATCTATGACGAGCATCTTGAGACGAAGGGCGAGGGCTTCCACCACGTAAAGCTCTATTATCCGGACTGCGCCAAGGCGGTCGCCGAATATGCCCGTCGCGGCTACCCCGTGATCCAGCAGGGCAAGATCGACGAGGATGAGCACTACTATCTCGATACGGAGAAGGATTTTGGCTACATGATCGAGCTCGGCAACGCCGGAAAGATCCGCGCCGCCGAGCGGGTGTTCCCAGGCCGATTCGCGCAAGTCGGCGCGGGGGCGCGGCGCGTCAGAATTGTCGTCAGGCCCGGACTTGATGCGGACATCCGTTCCGGGACGGTCCTCTCCGCCGCCGGCGCGACGAAATGGATTGCCGGCTCAAGCCCGGCAATGACGACACGCTCGTCGGGAAGGCTCCCGCGCGAGACCTACTCCACCTTTTCGACGAAAACTTTGATCCTGCCGCCGCAGGAGAGACCGACGCGCCAGGCCGTTTCGTCGGCGACGCCGAATTCGAGCATTTTCGGCTTGCCGGCGGCGATCACGTCGAGCGCCTCGCCGACGACGGCGCCTTCGACACAGCCGCCGGAGACCGAGCCCTCGAAATTCCCCTCCGCGTCGACGGCGAGGTGGCTGCCGACAGGACGCGGCGCCGAGCCCCAGGTCTCCACGACAGTCGCGAGCGCCACGTCGCGCCCCTCCTTGCGCCAGCGCTCGGCGGTGGAAAGGACGTCGAGATGCGGATCGAGTTCAGTTTCACTCATCGGCCAATCCTCCGCGCCGCGCCGCACGGCACCCGCCGCAACGCGCATGACTTGAGAGTTAGGTCCGCGCGACCGCGGGCGCAAGCGCTACTCCTTCACGGCGCCCGTCATCGACGAGACGTAGTGCTCGACGAAGAAGGAATAGAGGATCGCGACCGGCAGCGAACCCATGAGCGCGCCCGCCATCAGCGACCCCCAGTGATAGACGTCGCCCTCGACGAGCTCGGTCAGGACGCCGACCGGCACGGTCTTGTTCTCGGTCGAAGAGATGAAGGTGAGCGCGTAGATGAACTCGTTCCAGGAGAGCGTGAAGGCGAAGATGCCGGCGGAGATCAGCCCCGGCACCGAAAGCGGCAGCAGGATTTTGAGCAATATCTGCAGGCGCGAGGCGCCGTCGATCAGCGCGCATTCCTCAAGCTCATAGGGGATCGAGCGGAAGTAGCCCATCAGGAGCCAGGTGCAGAACGGGATGAGGAAGGTCGGGTAGGTCAGGATCAAGGCAAAGGGCGAATCGAAGAGCCCGTATTTGAACACCATCGTGGCGAGCGGGATGAAGAGGATCGAAGGCGGCACGAGATAGGCGAGAAAGATCACCATCCCCGTCGTCCGCGCCCCGGAGAAGCGGATGCGCTCGATCGCGTAGGCCGCGCACACGGCGCAGAAGAGCGAGATGAACGTCGCCGAGACCGCGATCATCATCGTGTTCCACAGCCACTGCGGATAGTCGGTCTCGAAGAACAGTTTATGGATGTTGGCGAGCGTCGGCCTGGCGAGCCAGAGCGGATTGAAGTCCTTGAAGTTGTAAAGCTCCTCGTTGGATTTGAAGGTGGTGATCACCATCCAATAGAACGGGAAGAGGAGCACGAAGAGGAACGCGGCGAGCGGCACGTAGAGCGTGACCACGCGGCGCGGGATCGATTCCAGATAGTCCATGCCGCCGGAATCGTCGCGCTTGCGCCGGCGCGGCCAGGGCAGCTCGCGCTTCGCCGCTTCGTCGCGGGCGTCTTCCAGGGTGAGGCTCATGGCGCACGCTCCTTCGTGACGCGCACGGTCCGCACTCCAGATGTCGTCATTGCCGGGCCCGACCCGGCAATCCATTCGGTGACGCTCGCGAGCATCAGACGCGAGGCGGAATTGGTGCCCGGATCAAGTCCGGGCATGACGATAGTTTTGAACCGCCGCCGAACCGCCATCAATCTGCTGCCCCCTGCTGCCAGCGTCGGCGCTGCAGGCCGAAATAGCTGAAAAGGATCGCGCCGAGCAGGAACGGGATCATGGCGACGGCGATCGCCGCGCCGCCGCCGAGGTCGCCGCCGGGGATGGCGCGCTGGAAGGAGAGCGTCGCCATCAGGTGCGTGGCGTTCAAGGGGCCGCCGCGGGTGATCACGTAGATGAGCTGGAAGTCGGTGAAGGTGAAGAGCACCGAAAACGTCATCACCACCGCGATGATCGGCGTCAGCATGGGGAACGTCACGTAGCGGAAGCGCTGCCAGCCGCCGGCGCCGTCGATCACCGCCGCCTCGTAGAGCGACTGCGGGATCGTCTGCAGCCCGGCGAGCAGCGTGATCGCCACGAACGGAATGCCGCGCCAGATGTTCGCCGCAATGACGCTCGCGCGGGCGTTGTTGCGGTTGCCGAGGAAGTCGATGTACTGGTGGATCAGGCCGAGCCGCTCGAGCCCCCAGGAAATGATCGAGAACTGGCTGTCGTAGATCCACCAAAAGGCGATGGCCGATAGCACGGTCGGCACGATCCACGGCAGAAGCACGACGGCGCTGAAGCAGCGCCTTGAACGGCAGACGCCGGTTCAGGAGCAGCGCGAGCCAAAGGCCGAGCGCGAATTTCCCCAGCGAAGCGACGACCGTGTAGAGGAAGGTGTTGAAGACCGCGAGCCAGAAGACGCCGTCGTCCCACAGCGACTGGAAGTTTTCCAGGCCGATGAAGACGCCGGCGCGGCCGATCATCGTGTCGGTCATCGACAGCCAGACGCCGAGGCCGAGCGGATAGGCAAGGAAGAGCAGAAGGATCGCCGCCGCCGGCAGCATGAACCAGAAGCCGGCGAAGTTGCGGTGGCCGGTCAGCCGGCCAAGCCGAACGCCGCCTTCGCCAAAAGCGTCGGCGGCGACTTCGCTGTGGGCGGCCATGCCGGTTCTGCCTTGCGGGCGAGAATGCGGGTGGCGGGCGCTACGACGATAGCGCCCGCGACTTTCGCGTCAGACTTTGTAGAAGCGGTTGGCGCGCGTCTCCGCCCAGGCGGCGGCGTCCTTCGGGCTCTTGTCGCCGGTGCAGACGGAGGCGAACATGTCGACCACGATATAGTCGGCCATCGCCGCGGCGGAAGAATAGCCGAGCTCGCCTGAATAGCCGTTCCACAGCATGTTCTTGACGGCGTCGCGATAGGGCAGCGCCTTCGGATCTTCATGCCAGACGGCGTTGTCCTTGTAGGCGTCGAGCGGATGCGACACGTAGCCGAGCGAGGCGTTCTGCCAGGCCTCGTATTGCGGCTTCTCCATCATGAAGCGCAGATATTCCTTCGCCGCGTTCGGATACTTCGTGTACTTGAAGATCATCCCCTGCGTGCAGAGATGCAGCTCCGTCGGCTTGCCGACCGGGCCGATCGGCATGTCCTGGTGATAGATGTCGTCGGCGAGCGCGTGCACCTTCGGGTCGTCCGATTTGAGTGCCGCGTAGTAGATCGAAATGCCGTTGTTGGTGGCGGAGAGGTCGCCGGAGAGGAACACCTTGTTGTTGTTGGAATCGTTCCAGGACAGCGTGCCGGGAATGAAATACTGGTAGAGTTCCTTCACCCATTCGAGCGCCTGGATCGTCTCCGGGCTGTTGATGGCGACGTTGTTGCTCTCGTCGACCATCTTGCCGCCGAAGCCCCACAGCACCGTGTGCGTCCAGCCGTTGCCGTCGCCGACAGCATGGCCGAGCGCCATGCCCATCGGATGTCCGGCCGCCTGCAGCTTCTTCGCGATGTCGAGGATCTTCTGCGGGTCGGTCGGGAATGCGTCGTAGCCCGCGTCGTTCACCATGACTTGCGGTAGACCATGCGCGCGCCGGCGGCGCCGAGCGGCAGGGCGATCCATTCGCCGTTGCGCATGCCGTAGCGCTTCGGCGCGTCATACCAGCCGCCGTATTTGTTGCCGAGATACTCGGCGAGATCGGTTACCGGCACGAGCTTGTCGGGATAGAGATGCGGGTCGTCGTACCAGCCGAAGATGATGTCCGGCCCGGAGCCGACATTCGCCGCAACCGCCGCCTTCGGCCTGATGTCCTCCCAGGACTCCGCCTCAAGCTTGACCGGCACGCCGGTCGTCTCGGTGAATTTCTTGGTGTTGGCGTTCCACTGGTCCTCGTCGCCCTGCACGAACTTCGACCAGCGCAGGATGCGGAGCTGCGCGCCGTCTTCCGGCTTGAAGGTCATGTCGTCGGCAGAGGCGGGCGTGCCGCGGAGGAGTCGTGCGCCCGCCGCTCCGACGGCAAGCCCGGCGCTCGTACGCAGAAGATCGCGTCTTGAAATTCTCATCATCTTTCCTCCCGTTTTATGGTCTATCGGCCGGGTTTTCCCGTGCCTTTTCCGAAGCTCAAATGCGCTCGCCGGTCGCCTTGTCGAAAAGATGAACAGCGGAGGTTTCGGGCGCGAGCCTGACCGTCGAACCCGGCTTCATCAGAAGTCGCTCGCGCAGGACCGCAGTGATCTCCTGGCCGTCGAGACGCGCGAAAATCTGCACTTCCGCGCCGGTCGGCTCGACCACCACGACCTCCACGTCGGCGCCGTCATCGCGCACGCTCGAGATGCTCCGGGCGGATGCCGTAGACGACCGCCTGCCCCTCGCGCGCCGCGGTGTCGGGCGGGGAGCGGCAGCCGGCGGCCGTTCGCCGTTTCGAACCAGGCGACCGGAATTCCTGACCACTTCGCCCTCGAGGAAGTTCATCGCCGGCGAGCCGATGAAGCCGGCGACGAAGAGGTTGCGCGGCTTGTCGTAGAGATCGAGCGGCGCGCCGATCTGCTCGACCTCGCCGTCATGCATGACCACGATCTTGTCGGCCATGGTCATCGCCTCGATCTGGTCGTGGGTGACGTAGACGGTCGTCGTGCCGAGCCGCTGGTGCAGCTCCTTGATCTCGGTGCGCATGGCGACGCGGAGCTTGGCGTCGAGGTTGGACAGCGGCTCGTCGAACAGGAAGACCTGCGGGTCGCGCACGATCGCCCGGCCCATGGCGACGCGCTGGCGCTGGCCGCCGGAGAGCTGGCGCGGATAGCGGTCGAGAAGGCTCCATGAGGCCGAGGATCTCCGCCGCCCTGTTGACGCGCTCCTGCGATCACGCGCTTCTCGCTGCGCCGGAGCTTCAGCGAGAAGCCCATGTTGTCGGCGACCGTCATGTGCGGGTAGAGCGCGTAGTTCTGGAACACCATGGCGATGTCGCGCTCTTTCGGCGGCACGTTGTTGACGACGCGCTCGCCAATCAGGATGTCGCCCTGCGAGATCTGCTCGAGCCCGGCGATCATTCTCAGCAGCGTCGACTTTCCGCAGCCGGAAGGACCGACCAGGATGACGAATTCGCCGTCGGTGATGTCGACGTTGACGCCGTGGATGACCTCCACCTGCCCGAAGGATTTGCGGATTTCGCGAAGTGCCACTGGTGCCATATGACATTCGTTCCCCGCTGGTGCGCATCCGCGCTGTCGCGTTATCCGGCCCGATCCGGGCCATTCACTGAATGATTGCATGGCGCGGTTTTCCATGCCAACCCGAAAGCCGCGGTCCGCGGCGATTGACGCGCCGCGACTCAGGCGGGCCGGCCGGCGCGGCGACGCTGATGACGATGGCCGCGAAATGCGTCGCCGCGGCGGCGACGACGAAGCCGTGCCAGATGGCGTTCTGGAACGGCAGCCGCTCCCAGAGATGGAAGATCAGGCCGACCGTGTAGAGCGCGCCGCCGACGACGAGGAGCACGAGAGCCGGCGTATCGAGCGCCTGGACGAGCGGCGGCAGCGCGACGACCCCGATCCAGCCGAGCGCCAGATAAGGCCCGAGCGAGACCCGGTCGAACAGCCGCGCTGTGGAACAGGCGGAAGAGCACGCCGGCGAAGGCCACCGTCCAGACCACGCTCGTCAGGCTGCAGCTCCAGGCGCCGTTCAGGTCGAGCACGCGTGAACGGCGTGTAGGTGCCGGCGATCATCAGGAAGATCGCCGAATGGTCGAGAGCTGCAGCCAGTTCGCGTGGCGGGTGAAGCGCCCGAGATTGTAGGCGCAGGAGCAGCCGAGCATGGCCAGGAGCCCGGCCGAATAGATGGCGACGGCGGCGACGTCGTGCGCGCCGCCCGCGGCGCGATGCGATCGAGGAGAAGCGCCGACCGCGCCGATCAGGCCCGGCGACGATCGCGAGCAGCGTGGATCGCGCCGTCGACGCCGATCTCCCAGCGGTGAAAGCGGCGCGACATCGCGCTCGGCGACATAGTCGCGGGCTTCGCGGGCGGTCATCCGGGGCCCTCCTAAGCCGCGTGCGAGCCAGTGGCGCGGATCGGCGCGGCCGCTGCCCGCCGCCGGCGAGCGCCTTGCACCAGGTCGCGCGATCGCCTCGAGCGAATGCACCGGGCGGAACTCGTCGACATGCGGCAGCATGAGGCGGACGCCGCGCGCCTTTGCCGCGAAGCCCTCGTAGCGCAGCAGCGGGTTCAGCCAGATGAGCCGCCGGCAGGAGCGGTGCAGCCGATCCATCTCGGCGGCGAGGTCGACGCCGGACTCGCCCTTGTCCTCGCGCTCCAGCCCGTCGGTGATGAGAAGCACCGTCGCGCCCTGCCCCAGCACCCGGCGCGACCAGTCGCGGTTGAACGCGCGCAGGGCCGAGGCGATGCGCGTGCCGCCCGACCAGTCCTGCACGGCGTCGGAGCAGCCGTCGAGCGCCTCGTCGGGGTCCTTCAGCCGAAGCTGGCGCGTGACGTTGGTGAGGCGCGTGCCGAAGACGAAGGTCTGCACCCGCCGCCGCTCCGACAGCGCATGCAGGAAATGCAGCATCAGCCGCGAATATTGCGTCATCGAGCCGGAGATGTCGCAGATCGCCACGATCGGCGGCCTGCATCTCGGCGCGGGCGCGAAACGCCGGCATGATGATGTCGCCGCCCACCTTGAGCGAGGCGCGCATGGTGCGGCGCGGATCGAAGCGGCCGTGCGCCGCGCGCTTCAGCCGCCGCGTGCGCAGCCGATCGTCGGGAAGAAAGAGCGCGGCGAGCGCCGCGCTTCGCCTCGGCGATCTCCGCGTTCGTCATCTGCGCGAAATCCTTGCGCTGCAGCACCTCGCGCGCCGGAGACGGTGAGCCGCGCGTCGATCTCGACCTCCGGCTGCTTCTCGTCGCGCGCGGCTTCCGGCGCGAGCGCCTCGCGGACGCGCGTCTCCGCGGCGCGCGGCTTCTCCTTCTCCGCCCGACGCCGGGGCGACCGGCGAAAGCATGGCGAGCATCTTCTCGATCAGTCCCGCGCTGGCGCCAGAAAAGCTCGAACGCCTCGTGGAAGACGACGCGATGCTCGCGCTTCTTCACGAAGATCGAGTGAAGCGTCCAATAGAAATCGTCGCGCGAGCCGATGCCGGCGGTCTCCACCGCGCGGATCGCGTCGATCACCGCGGCCGGCCCGACGGGAAGCCCGGCTTTCCTGAGCGCGCGGGCGAAATAGACGATGTTGTCGGCGATGCGCCCGCCGCCTTGCTGCTCTCCGACCGCGGGCGTCACAGCGGTCATCACTCCGCCGCCGCGAGCTCGGCCTTCACCTCGTCGAGCATCGCCTTGGTCTGGCTCTTCTCGATGCGGGCGATGTCGTCCTGGTATTTCAGGAGCACGCCGAGCGTGTCGGAGACCGTCGCCGCGTCGAGCGCCACCTGGTCGAGCTCGGTCAGCGCGCCGGCCCAATCGATCGTCTCCGCGACGCCCGGCCGCTTGAACAGATCCTCGCGGCGCAGCCGCTGCACGAAGGCCGACGACCTCCGCGGCGAGCCGCTCGCGGATGCCGGGCACGCGCGTCGTCAGGATCTCCAGCTCGCGCGCCGCGTCGGGATAGTCGACCCAGTGATAGAAGCAGCGCCGCTTCAGCGCGTCGTGGATCTCGCGCGTGCGGTTGGTGGTGACGACGACGATCGGCGGATGCTCGGCGCGGATGGTGCCGACCTCCGGCACCGTCACCTGGTTGTCGGCCAAGACTTCGAGCAGGAACGCCTCGAACGCCTCGTCGGCGCGGTCGAGCTCGTCGATCAGAAGGATCGGCGGCCCGGCGATGTCCGGCTCGAGCGCCTGCAGGATCGGCCGCTTGATCAGGAAGCGGTCGGTAAAGATGTCCTTCGACAGCGTGTCGCGGTCGACGTCGCCGGCCGCCTCGGCGAGCCGGATCTCCACCATCTGCGCGGCGTAGTTCCACTCGTAGACGGCGGAGGCGACGTCGAGACCCTCGTAGCATTGCAGGCGGATGAGCTTGCGCCCGAGCGTCTCGGCCAGGACCTTGGCGATCTCGGTCTTGCCGACGCCCGCCTCGCCCTCCAGGAAGAGCGGCCGCCCCATCTTGAGCGACAGGAAGAGCACGGTCGCAAGCGCCCGGTCGGCGATATAGCCGGCCGAGGAAAGCAGCGTCAGGGTTTCGTCGATGGAGGTCGGCAGGGGAACAGGCATAGGAACTCTGGCTGGCCGGTCGGAAACAGGGCTATATAGGGCAGGAAGCGGCGCGCCGCACCGTCGAATTCTCGCATAGACCTCCTCCCCGAATGCCCCGCGCCACGCCGAAGCCCCACGCCCTTACCTATCCGCCGCCCGCCGCATCTGGCTTGCGCGCAGCGGCTCAGACGGAGCGCCCCGTTCGGCGCCGGGCCGGAGGCGACGCGCGGCCGCCGTGGAGCATCTCGGCTACGTGCAGATCGACACGATCCACGTCATCGAGCGCTCGCACCACCACATCCTTTTCACCCGCATCCCGACCTACAGGCGCGAGCGACCTCCACCGCGCGCAGACGATCGAGAAGAGCGTCTTCGAATATTGGACGCACGCGCTTGCCTATATCCCGACGCGGGACTTCCGCTTCTTCATGCGCGCGATGCGGCGCGAGCGCGAGAACCCCGACAAGCTGGTTCGGCCCGGTGACGGAGGCCGACATGCGCAAGGTGCTGCGCCGGCTCCGCAAGGAGGGCGCGCTCACGATCCGCGACATCGACGACGACGTGCTCGTCGAGAAGCATCATCCCTGGGCGAGCCGCAAGCCGTCGAAGCGCGCGCTGCAGCGCGCCTTCCACATGGGGCTCGTCACGATCAGCGAGCGCGAGCGGCATGCTCAAGACCTACGAGCTGGTCGATCGCCATTTCGCCTGGGAGAAGCGCCCGCGCGCCGCCACGGAGCAGGGAGATCGCCGAATATCTGCTCGACCGGGCGCTGCGCGCGCAGGAGTCGTCAGCCTCGATTTCGTCTGCTATGTCGACGCGCCGCGAAAGCCGGCGGTGCGCAAGCTGATCGAGCAACGGATGCGCCGCCGCGCATTGATGCCCGTCGCGATCGAAGGCGCCGGCAGGCAGGAGCATTGGGCTTCGCCGGAGACGCTTGAGAGCGAGCCGTCTTCCGCCGATCTCGTCCACATCCTCTCGCCCTTCGATCCGCTCATCATCCAGCGGAAGCGGCTAAAACTCTTCTTCGATTACGACCACCGCTTCGAGGCCTACGTGCCGAAGGCGAAGCGGGTCTTCGGCTATTTCGCCCTGCCGGTGCTGGTCGGCGACGAGATCGTCGCGGCGATCGACCTGAAGACCGACCGCGAAAAGGGAAAGCTTCTGATGCAGAAATGGACCTGGGTCGGCGACGGTTCAGCCCGCGCCCACAAAGCGCGGATCGAGGACGAGCTGCATCGGTTCGAAGCGTTTCAGCTCGCGGGATGACAGTGGGGCCGCTCAGGCCGGCGAAATGCGATAGTTCTGCGCGCCCGTTCTCGAACTCGGGCCGGCGAAACTGATTTTCCGCGGCCCTTCGAAGAGGCCGGACGACGAGACGGGAGGAGTGGTGATGATGCAGGGCAACGGCGAGAACGCGTTCGACGTCAGCGACAGGATCGTAGCCTTCAAGCGCCGGATGGCGGAACGGCGCGATGCGCTGAAGGCATCGTTTGCGGACGTTCGCGACCATGTCCGCCGCCGCGTCGACGAGGTGCATGCGAAGGCCGGGGCGGGGAATGAGGTCATCCCGGAGCTCGACTATCAAAGCATCAAGGCAGGGGGCGTCTCCGATCAGACGCGCCAGGCGATCCGCGCTTCCGGGTGCGCCATCGTGCGCGACGTCTTCCCGGATGA
The DNA here is from genome assembly GCA_963750115.1 of uncultured Alphaproteobacteria bacterium. Classification (GTDB taxonomy): domain Bacteria; phylum Pseudomonadota; class Alphaproteobacteria; order Rhizobiales; family Afifellaceae; genus DASWJZ01. The sequence goes on from CAVVPM010000004.1 coordinate 24,758, forward strand.
GCAGGCGAGCGCCTGGTTCGCCGAGCTCGGCGACTATCTCGAAAAGAACGAATACGAGCGCCGTGAGGCGGAGAAGCGCAGCCTCGACAAATATTTTTCCGGGCTGAAAGCGGGCAAGCCGCAAATCTTCAACGTCTACTGGTCGAAGCCGCAGGTGATGGCGCGGCAGGACCCGAAGCTCGCCGAGACGCGCGCCTTCCTCGACCGGCTGTGGAACTTCGCGGGTGTCTTCGACCCCGACCGGCAATGCGCCTATGCCGACCGCGCGCGCCGTCGGATGCCGGGCGACAAGACGCTCGGTCTTTCGCCGCACATGGACGCCGGCACGGTGGAGCGCTGGATCGACCCCGGCTACCAGAAAGTCTACGAGCAGGTCTTCCTCGGCAACTGGCGCGGCTACGATCCCTTCGACGGTCGCCACCGGCTTGAGACGGAGGAAATTCCCTCGCCCGCCGTCTGCTCCGTGTTCCGCACCTATCAGGGCTGGACGGCGCTCACCCGGCAGGGGCCGCAGGACGGCACGCTGAAGCTCATCCCGATCGCGGAGGGCATCTCCTATGTGCTCCTTCGCGCGCTCCAGGACGACGTGGCGGAGGACGATCTTTGTGGCGCTGCCCCCGGTCGGGCGCTCGGCATCAGCCCCAAATGGCATCCGGACCTGATGGCCGGCATGGTGTCGATCCCGGAGGTGCAGCCGGGTGACACGGTCTGGTGGCACACCGACATCTGCCATGCCGTCGCCGACGAGCATAACGGCGACGAATATGCGAGCGTCATCTACATTGGCTCCGCGCCCGACTGCGCCAAGAACCGGGCCTATCTGCCGAAACAGCGGGAGGCATTCCTGGCCGGCCGCTCGGCGCCGGATTTCGCCGCGATGGACCTGGAGGTCGATTTCAAGGGCCGAGCAACGCTCGACGACCTGACGGCGCTCGGCCGGGCGCAGATGGGATTTTGACAAGCGCGACTTGCGGCGGAGCCCGGCTCCGGCCTACTTCGAGCGCATGTCCGAAGCGCATCCGGCCGGCTCCGCTCTGCTCTCCCCGATCTTCGCCTCCGCGGCGGTCGGCGCGGCGTTCTCCGACCGCGCCATGCTCCAGGCAATGCTCGATTTCGAGGCGGCGCTCGGTGCGGCCGAGGCGGAGGCGGGCGTCATTCCGGCGACGTCGGTCGCGCCGATCCGCTCCGCAGCCGACGCGACGCTCTACGACCTCGACGCGATCGGCCGCGAGGCCGCGCTCGCCGGCAACGTCGCGATCCCCCTCGTCAAGGCGCTGACGGCGAAGGTCAACGAGCGCGCGCGCGGCCATGTGCACTGGGGCGCGACGAGCCAGGACGTGATCGATACCGGCTTCGCGCTTTGCGCAAGACGCGCGACAAAGATCATGCGGGGCGACCTCGCCGCCTCGATCGAGGCGCTCGCAGCGCTGATCGGGAAGCACCGCGGTAGCGTGATGGCCGGGCGTACGCTGCTGCAACAGGCACTGCCGATCACCTTCGCCTTCAAGGCGGCGGTATGGCTCTCCGGCCTGACCGGCGCCGCCGAGCGCCTGCGGCACATCGAGAAGACCGCTTTCGCCTTGCAGTTCGGTGGCGCCGCCGGCACGCTCGCCGCGCTTGGGCCGGACGGAGCGAAGGTCAGGAGCGCGCTGGCGAAAAATTTGGAGCTCGGCGAGCCGACGATCACCTGGCACAGCGAGCGCGGCCGCGTCTTCGATATCGCCGCCGCACTTGCCGGCCTGTCCGGCGCCGCGGCGAAGATCGCGACCGACGTGCTTCTCCTCATGCAGACCGAGGTCGCCGAAGCATTGGAGCCCGCGGCGCCCGGCAAGGGCGGCTCCTCAACGCTGCCGCACAAGAGAAACCCCGTCGGCGCGGTCGCGATCCGCGCCAATCATCGCCGCATCGCGGGCCTGATGGCGACGATCACGATGAACCTTGAGCAGGAGCACGAGCGCGCGGCAGGCGCCTGGGCGGCGGAATGGGAGACGCTCCGCGAGCTTTTCGTGCTCTCAGCCGGGAGCCTCGAGCGGCTGCGCGAGATGGTCGAAGGGCTTGAGGTCGATCCGGCGCGGATGCGCGAGAACCTCGATGCGACGCTCGGCCTGCCGCTCGCCGAAAGCCTGATGATGGCGCTCGCCGAAAAAATCGGGCGGGCGGAAGCGCATCACCGGGTGGAGGCGGTGTCGAAGCTCGCGCTTGCAAGCCGCCGCCCGCTTTCCGAGGTGGCTAAGGCCGAGCCGGCGATCGCCGGAAAGATCGATGCCGAGACGATCGACCGCGCGCTCGATCCGATGAACTATCTGGGCAGCGCCGATCCAATGATCGACGCAGCCCTCTTAGCCGCAAGGCGCGAGATGGAGAGCAAATGATGGCGGAGACGCCGACCCGCGACGACGTGCTCATCCACTACGAAATCGAGGGCCGCGCCGACGGCCCTCCCCTCATCTTCTCAAACTCGCTCGGCACCGACCTTCGCATGTGGGACGGGCAAGCCAAGGAGGCGGCGGGTCGCGGCTTCCGCGTCATCCGCTACGACCAGCGCGGCCATGGAAAATCGGCGGCGCCGGAGGGCGACTATACACTATCCCGCCTCGGCGAGGACGTGATCGACCTGCTCGACGCGCTCGAAATCGAGAGAGCGGCGTTCTGCGGCCTCTCGATGGGCGGCATGACCGGAATGTGGCTGGCGAAGCACCGCCCGCGCCGCTTCTCGCTCTTCGCGCTCTGCAATACGTCCACGCGGATGCCGCCCGTCGAAAACTGGAACGCGCGCATCAAGGCTGTGCGTGAGGGCGGCATGGAAGCGGTCGTCGATCGCGTGCTCGGACTCTGGTTCACGCCCGAATTTGCCGAGCGCGCGCCGGCCGAGGTCGACCGCATCCGCTCAATTTTCCTCGCCACCGACCCCGGCGGCTATGTCGGATGCTGTGCCGCGGTCCGCGACATGGACGAGCGCGACCGGCTCGGCACCATCGAGGCGCCGGTGTTTGTCGTGATCGGCGCGCATGATCCGTCGACGACGCCGGAGATGGGTCGATATATCGTCGAGCACATTCCGGGGGCGCAGAAGGCCGTGCTTGATAGCGCGCATCTCTCCAATATCGAGCGTCCCGACGACTTCAATCGGATCGTGCTCGGCTTCCTTGCCGGAGGTCAGCCCAGAGGTCAGCCTAGAGGTCACCAATGAACGACACCTACGACCGCGGCATGAAGGTCCGCCGCGCCGTTCTCGGCGACGCGCATGTCGATCGCGCGGTGGGCGGCGCCACGGACTTCAATCGCGAATTCCAGGATCTGATCACCCGCTACGGCTGGGGCGAGATCTGGACGCGGCCCGGCCTTGACCGCAAGACGCGCTCCTGCATGGTGCTGACCGCGACGATCGCGCTCCGTCACTGGGACGAGTTCCGCCTGCACATGAACGCGGCGTTCAACAACGGCTTGAGCGAAGCGGAGATCAAGGAAGTGATCCTGCAGGCCGCCATCTATTGCGGCGTGCCGGCGGCGAACCACGCCTTCAAGGAGGCGGCCATCGTCCTTGCCGAAAGAAAAGGCAAAGCCGGCGCATGACGGTTCCTTCGCCGGTGAAGGAATGGCCGGAGGCGCCGACCGAAGGCTGGCTTTCGACCGTCGCGACGCTGCAGGCCTTTGCGCAGATCGTCGGCAAGGTGCGGCTTGCCCGCGCGCCCTTCCAGAATCATTGGTGGCACGTGCCGCTCTATGTGACGGCCCGCGGCCTCACCACCTCGCCGATCCCGAATGGAAGCGAGACGTTCCAGATCGACTTCGATCTTCTCGACCACCGCCTGATCATCGTGGCGAGCGACGGGCGACGCGAGACGATGGCGCTCCCCTCCCCTCCGTCGCGGATTTCTACGCCGACTTCATGGCGCGGCTGAAAGCGCTCGCGATCGATGTCGCGATCTGGCCGGTGCCTGTCGAAATACCCGTCGCGGTGCCTTTCGCCGAGAACCATGCGCGGTCGCAATATGTGCCGGAAGTGGCCGAGCGCCTCTTTCGCATTCTTGCGATCGCGGATTTCGCATTGAAGCGCTTCTGCGGCGGCTTTCTCGGCAAGGCGAGCCCGACGCACTTCTTCTGGGGAAGCTTCGACCTCGCGATGACGCGCTTTTCCGGGCGACGCGCACCCGAACACCCGGGCGGCGTGCCGAACCTTGCCGACTGGGTGACGCGCGAAGCCTATTCGCACGAAGTTTGGAGCGCCGGCTTCTGGCCGGGGACCGCCAAAATCTACGAGCGCCCCGCCTTCTACGCCTACGCCTATCCGGAGCCGGCCGGCTTTGCAGCCGCGAAAGTCGCGCCGCCGGGGTCTTACGATCCGGTGCTTCGCGAGTTCCTTCTTCCCTATGATGCAGTGCGGCAGCTTTCCGATCCGGCCGCCGCCGTCGCGGATTTCCTGCGCTCCACCTATGCCGCCGCGGCCGATCTCGGCAACTGGGACCGCGCCGCATTGGAGCGGCCCTCGGTCGCTTGAGGCGGCTCGCCCGCCTGAACGGTACGGGCCTTGCATCGGATCGTCCGCCGTGCCCATGCGACGTTTTGCGTGAACCGGTTGTGCGGTCATATCGGCCTTGCTACGCTCACACGCTTCGAACCTCCGGCTCTAACCGGAGGCGCACAATGGGCGGGCGGAGAACCGCGAGGGGATAGGGGTGAATGGAGTATTTCTTCCAGCAGCTCATCAATGGGCTCACGCTGGGCTCCATCTACGGACTGATCGCCATCGGCTACACGATGGTCTACGGCATCATTGGCATGGTGAACTTCGCCCATGGCGACTTGTTCATGGTGTCGGCCTTCATCGCGCTCATCGTCTTCCTCTTCGTGATCACCTGGCTCGGCATCGGCTCCGTGGCGATAGCGCTGCTCCTGATGCTGATCGTCGGCATGATCCTGACGGGCCTCTGGAACTGGTCGATCGAGAAGCTCGCCTACCGGCCGCTGCGCGGTTCGTTCCGTCTCGCGCCGCTGATCTCGGCGATCGGCATGTCGATCACGCTGTCGAATTTCGTGCAGGTCGCGCAGGGCCCGCGCAACAAGCCGATCCCGCCGCTCGTTCGCGGCGTCTACACGCTCAGTCATGGCGGCGGCTACGACGTGACGATTTCGGTCCGGCAGATCATCATCATCGGCGTCACCGCCGTCCTGCTCGCCATCTTCTGGATGGTCGTGCAGCGGACGTCGCTCGGCCGCGCGCAGCGCGCCTGCGAGCAGGATCGGCGCATGGCCGCGCTCCTCGGCGTCAACGTCGACCGCACAATCTCGCTGACCTTCGTGATGGGCGCGGCGCTCGCGGCCGTCGCCGGCACGATGTTCCTGATGTACTACGGCGTGGTGAACTTCGCCGACGGCTTCACGCCGGGGATCAAGGCGTTCACCGCGGCGGTGCTCGGCGGCATCGGATCGCTGCCGGGCGCCGTGCTCGGCGGTCTCCTGATCGGCGTGATCGAGGCGCTGTGGTCCGGCTACTTTTCGATCGACTACAAGGATGTCGCGACGTTCTCGATCCTGGTGATCATGCTGATCTTCCTGCCGCAAGGCATCCTCGGCCGACCCGAAGTCGAGAAGGTCTGACATGACGACAACCGACGAGCTCGGCGCAGCCGCGGAATTCAGGCCCGAAGGCGCGGAGATCGAGGACGAGGAGCGAATTCGCGCCGCCGCCGGCGAGACGCCCGCGCATCCGCGCCGCAGCGATCTCACCCTCGCCCACGCATTGAAGGATGCCCTCCTCGCCGGCATCGTCGCGCTTGGCATGTTCGGCCCGCTGATCGGCTTTCAGACGGTCCAGAACATCGACAACAAACTGGTGCTGAAGACGCGTTGGCCGCTGCTCCTCGTGATCGTTGCAATCGTCGCCGTCGGGCGCTTTGCGATCGTCTACTTCGTGCAGCCGCTGATCGCGTCCGGTCGCGCCGCAACGTCAGACTCGCGCCCGCGCACGACACGGGCAGACGAGCCGTTTCAAGGGCTACGCGCTCCCGGCCGTCATCGTCTTCACCTTCCTCTATCCGATGATCGTGCTCTCGCTCGTCGGAATTCAGGGATCGCTCAAATGGGTCGACAATTTCGGCATCCAGATCCTGATCTACGTCATGCTCGGCTGGGGGCTGAATGTCGTCGTCGGCTTCGCCGGCCTGCTCGATCTCGGCTACGTGGCGTTCTACGCCGTCGGCGCCTATTCCTACGCCCTGCTCGGATCGCATTTCGGGCTTTCGTTCTGGGTGCTCCTGCCGATCGCCGGCTTCCTCTCGGCAAGCTGGGGCGTGGTGCTCGGTTTCCCGGTGCTGCGGCTGAGCGGCGACTATCTCGCCATCGTGACGCTCGCTTTCGGCGAGATCATCCGGCTCGTCATCGATCAATTGGCGTGAGGTGACGAACGGCGGCTTCGGCCTCGGCGGCATTCCGAAGGTGACGCTCTTCGGGCTCCGCTTCGACGCCTCGCGCGCACGGCTTCGCGACGATCTTCCACCTGCCGATGAGCTCGGCCTATTACCGCGATCTTCCTCTATTACGTGATCCTGATCCTGGCGCTTCTCACGGCGGCCGTGACCTCGCGGCTGCGGCGCCTGCCGATCGGGCGCGCCTGGGAAGTCGCTGCGCGAAGACGAGATCGCCTGCCGCTCGCTTGGCATCAACACGACGCAACACGAAGCTGACAGCGTTTGCGATCGGCGCCATGTTCGGCGGCTTCGCCGGCTCGTTTTTCGCGGCGCGGCAGGGATTCATCAGCCCGGAATCCTTCGTCTTCCTTGAATCGGCGATGATCGTGGCGATCGTCGTGCTTGGCGGCATGGGCTCGATGCTCGGCGTCGCGGTCGCCGCCGCCGTCATGATCGGCGGCACGGAGATTCTGCGCCAGCTCGCGTTCCTGAAGCAGGTCTTCGGCAGCGACTTCAATCCCGACCTCTACCGCATGCTGATCTTCGGCCTCGCCATGGTCGGCATCATGATCTGGCGGCCGCGCGGCTTTGCCGCCTCACGGCAGCCCTCCGTCTTCCTGCACGAGCGAAAGGCGATCTCCGGCCGATCTGATCAGCGAGGGGCACGGCTAGATGGACGTCGGTCGTCAGAACTGGATCACCGATCCGATCCTTTCGGTCGAACATCTGACGATGCGCTTCGGCGGGCTGCTCGCCATCAACGACGTCTCCTTCACCGCCGGGCGCGGCGACATCACCGCGCTGATCGGCCCGAACGGCGCCGGCAAGACCACGGTCTTCAACTGCGTGACCGGCTTCTACAAGCCGACCGAAGGCATGATCGCAGCTGAAGCAGAAGCAGGCGGCAGCGAGTTCCTGCTCGAGCGCATGCCGGACTTCAAGATCTCCGCCAAGGCGAAGGTCGCGCGCACGTTCCAGAACATCCGCCTGTTCCCCGGCATGACGGTGCTGGAAAACCTGCTCGTCGCGCAGCACAACAAGCTGATGCGTCGCCTCGGGCATGACGATCTTCGGCCTGCTCGGCCTGCCGCGTGTTCCGCGCGCCGAGCGCAGACGCGATCGAAAGTGCGCGCGATCTGGCTGGACAAGATCGACCTGATCGATCGCGCCGACGATCCCGCCGGCGAACTTCCCTATGGCGCGCAGCGGCGGCTGGAGATCGCGCGCGCCATGTGCACCGAGCCGGAGCTCCTGTGCCTCGACGAGCCGGCGGCCGGGCTCAATCCGCGCGAATCCGCCGAGCTGAACGACCTGCTTCTGCGCATCCGCGACCAGCACCGGACGCTCGATCCTGCTGATCGAGCACGACATGTCGGTGGTGATGGAGATCTCCGACCATGTCGTCGTGCTCGAATACGGCATCAAGATTTCCGACGGCGCGCCGGCTGACGGTGCGCAACGATCCGAAGGTCATCGCCGCCTATCTCGGCGTCGAGGACGAGGAGGTCGGCCGCGTCGAGCAGACATCGACGAGCTGGAGCGCCGCTGATGGCCGCCGACGCGCGCCGCTGCTCTGCCGTGCGCGGCGTCAAGGCGTTCTACGGCAATATCATGGCGCTCAAGGGCGTCGATATCGACGTCTATCGAAGGCGAGATCGTCGCGCTGATCGGCGCCAACGGCGCCGGCAAGTCGACGCTGATGATGACGATCTTCGGCAACCCGCAGGCGCGCAACGGCACGATCCTTTGCCGGCACGGACATCACCGGCCTGCCGACGCACGAAATCGCGCGGCTGCGGATCGCCCAGTCGCCCGAGGGACGGCGCATCTTCCCGCGCATGACGGTGCTGGAAAACCTGCAGATGGGCGCCAGCGATCGACAAGCTCGCAACATTTCGACGAGGACGTCGAGAAGGTCTTCGAGCTGTTTCCGCGCCTCAAGGAGCGGCTGCAGCAGCGCGGCGGCACGCTGTCGGGCGGCGAGCAGCAGATGCTCGTCGATCGCGCGCGCGCTGATGGCGCGGCCGCGGCTGCTGCTGCTCGACGAGCCGTCGCTCGGCCTGGCGCCGCTGATCGTGAGGCAGATCTTCGACGCCATCCGCGAGCTCAACCGCGACGCAGGGCCTGACGGTCTTTCTGGTCGAGCAGAACGCCTATCATGCGCTGAAGCTCGCGCATCCGCGGCTATGTGATGGTCAACGGCGCGATCACCATGAGCGGCACCGGGCGAGGAGCTTCTGGAGAAGCCGGAAGTGCGCGCCGCCTATCTCGAAGGCGGCCGGCACTGAGCCGGCAGCGGAATGGCATGTTGCAGGGCCTCGATTTATGAGGAAGGCCTCGCCTGGCTCTTCCTGCTCGTCACCGGCGTGCTCGGCGGCTGCGCGGCCTGGATGACCGGCCGCGCCGTGCGCCGCGTGGCTGGAGCCCGCTGCTATTGCTCGTATTCTACCTGCTCCTGCTCGGCGTCGCGGTGCGCTTCATCCATCACGCCCTGTTCGGCGGCACGATGTTGACGCTGCAATACTATGTCGTCGATACGGTCTGGTCCTGCTCATCGTCGGTTTCGTCGGCTATCCGCGTGACGCGCACCGCGCAGATGGTGACGCAATATCGTGGCTTTACGAGCGAGCCGGCCCGTTGAGCTGGCGGCAGCGCCAAGATGCTGCCCGCGCGAAGGACCTGAAATGCAGATGACAAAGGCGCAGAAACCCGGCATAAATCAGAGATTAAGGGAGGCTTGCATCGCGATGAGACCGTCATTGGGCCAAGGCTTTCCATCGTTCAACTAGGGAGAGTGTAGTATGAGAAAATCATTGGCTTGTCCGGCGTCGCACTGGCGGCCGGCATGGTGTTCGCTGGTAGCGCTCAGGCGGACGTCATGATCGGCGTCGCCGGTCCGCTCACCGGCCCGAACGCCGCCTTCGGCGCGCAGCTTCAGAAGGGCGCCGAGCAGGCCGCCGACGGATATCAACGACGCCGGCGGCATGCTCGGCCAGAAGATCAAGGTTGAGTTCGGCGACGACGTCTCCGATCCGAAGCAGGGCGTGTCGGTCGCCAACAAGTTCGTCGGCGACGGCGTCAAGTTCGTTGACGGCCACTTCAACTCCGGCGTCACCATCCCGGCCTCCGAACGTCTATGCCGAAAACGGCATCCTGGAGATCACCGCCGCTCCGGCGCACCAACCCGAAGGTCAACCGACCGCGAGCAGCTGATCTGAGGAAGATGTTCCGCACCTGCGGCCGTGACGACCAGCAGGGCGCGGTGGCCGGCGCCTACATCGCCAAGAACTATCCCGGCAAGAACGTCGCCGTCCTGCATGACAAGACGCCCTACGGCCAGGGCCTCGCCGACGAGACCAAGAAGGCGATGAACGCCGCCGGCCTGACGGAGGTCATGTATGACGGCATCAACGTCGGCACAAGCGACTTCTCCGCGCTGATCTCGCAGCATGAAGGACGCCAAGGTCGACGTCGTTTACTTCGGCGGCCTGCACACCGAAGCCGGCATGATCGTCCGTCAGATGGCCGACCAGGGCCTGAAGGCGCAGTTCATCTCCGGCGACGGCATCGTCTCCGACGAGTTCGCCGCGATCGCCGGCCCGGCCGCCGAGGGCGTGCTGAACACGTTCGGCCCGGACCCGCGCAACAACCCGGCGCGCGAAGGACGTCGTCGCCGAGTTCCGCGCCGCGGGCTTCGAGCCTGAGGCCTACACGCTCTACAGCTACGCCGCGATCCAGGTCCTCGCGCAGGCGATCGACAAGGCCGGCGAAGTGCCGACCCGACGAAGGTCGCCGCGGTGCTCTATAATTCCGGCCCGTGGCAGACCGTGCCCTCGGCCCGCTCAGCTACGACAACAAGGGCGACATCACCAAGCTCGACTACGTGATGTACGTCTGGAAGAAGGGCGCCGACGGCAAGATCACCTACGTCGAACAGAACCCGTAGGCTTTTCGCGCAAAGCTGATTGGGCCCGCCCTCTCAAGGGGCGGGCCCTTTGCTTGTCGCAGATCGAAATCGAATGAGCGTCTTTCCCGGTCTTTCCGTCGGCCACGCGACCGACCCGGCGATGAAGTCGGGGGTGACAGTTTTCCTGCCCGACGAGCCGGCCATCGCCGCCGTGCACGTTTCGGGCGGCGCCCCGGCGAGCCGCGAGACCGACCTGCTGCGCCCGGAGAACAGCGTCGGACGCGTCGACGCGATCATGCTTTCCGGCGGCTCCGCCTTCGGGCTTGCGGCGGCCGAAGGTGCCATGGACTGGCTTGTCGCGCATGGGCGCGGGCTTGTCGTCGGCTCGGCGAGGGTGCCGATCGTGCCCGGTGCATCCCTCTTCGATCTCCTGAACGGCGGCGACAAGCCGCACGACCTCTTCTCGACGTATCGTGCGCTCGGTAACGCGCGCCTGCGATGCCGCTGGCCGACGACCTGGCGATCGGCTCGCGTCGGGGCCGGCGCGGGCGCCACGACGGCGGATCTGAAAGGCGGCTTCGGCAGGGCGGAGACCGTGCTCGGCGACGGCAGCCGCGTCGCTTCCTTCGTGGCGGTCAACGCCGTCGGCCGCGTCACGCTCGGCTCGACGCCGCATTTCCGCGCGGCGCCCTTCGAGCGCGACGCCGAGTTCGGCGGGCTCGGCCTTCCCGAAGCACTTCCCCCCGACGCAGCCGCCATCGCGACGAAAGTGCCGCTCGAGCCCGGCGCGAGCACGACGCTCGCCGTCGTCGTCACCGACTGCGCGCTTTCGCGCGCCGAGGCGAAGCGTCTTGCGATCGCCGCCCAGGACGGGATCGCGCTCGCCGTCTTTCCCGCTCATACGCCCTTCGACGGCGACACGGTGTTCGCTCTTTCAACCGGCCGCAGCGAGCCGCTTGGCGATCGGCGCGTGCTCGCCCTCCTCGGCGCGGCCGCGGCCGAAACGCTCGCCCGCGCCATCGCCCGCGCCGTCTACGCCGCAACGCCCGCAACCGGCGACCGCATGCCGACCTGGCGGGAGCGCTACGGCGGAAGCTGAGGCGAGCCTCCGTTACCATCGACGCACGGCAAACCCCGTGCTAGGGCCGCCGCACCATGCCCCGACCGCTCAAGATCGCCGCCTCCGTGCTCGCCTCGGATTTCAGCCGACTCGGCGCGGAGGTCGAGGCGGCCGACCGGGCCGGCGCCGACTGGATCCACCTCGACGTGATGGACGGGCACTTCGTCCCCAACATCACCTTCGGCGCGCCCGTCATCCGGCCGCTTCGCGCCCATTCCAGGAAGCCCTTCGACCTGCATCTGATGATCGCCCCGGTCGATCCCTTTCTCGCCGACTTTGCCGGCGCCGGGGCCGACGCAATGACTGTCCATGCCGAGGCCGGTCCGAATCTCGACCGCTCGCTCCAGGCGGTCCGCGCTCTCGGCAAACGCGCCGGCGTGGCGCTCAATCCGGCCACCCCACCGGCCGCGATCGAGCATGTGCTCGACCGGCTCGACGTCGTCATTGTGATGACCGTCAATCCGGGCTTCGGCGGCCAGGCATTCATCCCGGCGATGACCGAAAAGATCCGCCAGGTGAAGGCGCTCGTCGCCGGCCGCGACATCGACATCTCGGTCGACGGCGGAATCAGCTCCGAGACGGCCGGCGCGGCCGTGTCCGCCGGCGCGAATGTGCTTGTCGCCGGCGCCGCCATCTTCCACGGCGGCCCCGACGCCTACGCGCAGAATATCGCGGCGCTCCGCAAGGCAGCGCAGAGCGCGAGCGGCGGATGGGCTTGAGAGGCCGAGAACGCGCCGGGTCGCCTTTGACGGAGGGCCGCTAGGCTGCGACGCTTCGCCCGCGCCGCCCTCGCGCCGGCATTCGGCGGCGGCATTGCGCTCGCCTTTGCGCTCGGCTGGCTTGCATTCGGCCGCGCCTTGACCGATCGCGCGCTGACGGCGACCGCCTTCTTCGCCATCGCAGGCACGCTGTCGGCAGGCGCCGCGCTGGTCGCGGTGCGGCTCTTTCGCCGCCGCCCGTGGAGCGCGCGGATGGCAGCCGCCCTCTTCCTGCTTCTGACCGGTTCGCCCGGCCTCGCCGCGCTCTTCATGTCCCTCCTCAACCTTCTCACGCGTCACGACATCCTGCAGGTGCCGATCAAGATCAGCCTCCTGATCCTCGGCATCTCCGGCGCCGGCGCGCTCTACAACATCCTTGCCATCGCCGCGCCCATGATGCTGCCGCTCGCGCTGCCGCTCGTCGCCCTATTCGCGCTCGCCATCGCGCGCAAGCCGCGTTGAAGAATTGGCGCGCTCTGCTATGCCTTTCCGGCACGAACGGAGCCCCGGATAATTCCGCGCTACAGCCGCCCGGAGATGGCCGACATCTGGTCGCCCGCAACGAAATTCCGCATCTGGTTTGAGATCGAGGCGCACGCGCTCGACGCCATGGCCGAGCTCGGGCTCGTCCCGCGCGAAGCGGCCGCCACGGTTTGGAAAAAGGGCCGGAGCGCCGTCTTCGACGTCGATCGCATTGACGCGATCGAGCGCGAGGTGAAGCACGACGTCGTCGCCTTCCTGACGCACCTTGGCGAGATCGTCGGCCCCGAGGCGCGCTTCGTGCATCTCGGGCTGACCTCCTCCGACATTCTCGACACCTGTCTCAGCGTGCAGCTCACGCGCGCGGCCGACCTCCTCATCGCCGACGTGGCGGCGCTGAAGGCGGCGCTGAAGCGGCGCGCCTTCGAGCACAAGCTGACGCCGACGATCGGCCGCTCGCACGGCATCCACGCCGAACCGACGACGTTTGGGCTGAAGCTCGCTTCCGCCTACGCCGAATTCGACCGCGCCGGCGAGCGCCTCGGCCATGCGCGAAAGGAGATCGCGACGGCGGCGATATCCGGCGCCGTCGGAACCTTCGCGAACGTCGATCCGCGCGTGGAGGAGCACGTCGCGCGCGCCATGGGGCTCAGCCCCGAGCCGATCTCGACCCAGGTCATTCCGCGCGACCGCCACGCCATGTTCTTCGCGACGCTTGCCGTCGTCGCTTCCTCGATCGAGCGGCTCGCCACCGAGATCCGCCACCTGCAGCGCACCGAGGTGCTGGAGGCGGAGGAATTTTTCGCGCCCGGCCAGAAGGGCTCCTCGGCGATGCCGCATAAGCGCAATCCGGTGCTCTCCGAGAACCTCGTCGGACTTGCGCGCATGGTGCGGGCCTACGCTCTCCCGGCGATGGAGAACGTGGCGCTCTGGCACGAGCGCGACATCTCGCATTCGTCGGTCGAGCGGATGATCGGGCCGGACGCGACGGTGACGCTCGATTTCGCGCTGACACGCCTCGCCGGAATCGTCGACAAGCTCGTCGTCTACCCGGAGCGGATGCGGGAGAACCTCGACCGCCTCGGCGGCCTCATCCATTCGCAGCGCGTGCTGCTTGCCTTGGTCGAGGCCGGCCTGTCGCGCGAGGCCGCCTACGCGCTGGTTCAGCGGAACGCCATGAAGGTCTGGGAGAGAGGCGGCGACTTCCTGGGCGCGCTCCTGGCGGACAAGGAGGTCACCGCCGCGCTGCCGGAGCGCACGATCCGCGCGCTCTTCGACCTCGACTACCACACCAAACACGTCGACACGGTTTTCCGCCGAGTTTTCGGCTCGACCTGACGCCTGGCGCGAACAAAGAGGATACAAAGCAGCCGGATATCACGCCGCGCGGAGCGGCCCCTCATGTCGGATGTCGAGAATTTGGGGAACCGCACCCCTTGTTCCGGACTTTTCGTCGGCGTAGTGCTGCGCCCGTAACCGTTTCGCAACCAACCGTGGAACGCGGCTTCGCACTCACGTTATCGGCGGAGCTACTTTCGTGGGAAAGGAATTCGGCAATGGCTGCCAATCGTCAGGGTGCGTCATCCAACAGCACCCTCTATTTCATCGTCGGCGCGCTGATCATCGCCGTGTTGATCATCGGCTGGTTCATGTACGGGAAGAAAGAGACCCCGGCACCGGCCCCGACGGCGACAGAAGCGCCGGCGCCGGCCCCTGCTCCGTCGACCAGCACGACGGCGCCTTCGACTGACACCAACACAATGGCGCCCGCCACCGATACCAACACGATGGCGCCCGCCACCGGCACAAACACCATGGCGCCTGCCAACGATACCAACACCATGGCGCCTGCCAACGACACCAACACCATGGCGCCCGCCAACGATACCAACACCATGGCACCCGCCAACGATACCAATACGATGGCGCCTGCCAACGACACCAACACGATGGCGCCTGCGAACGGCACGACAGCGCCGGCGCCAGCGCAATAGGGCTGCTGGGATTTGATGGATGGGGCGTCGCCGAGGCGGCGCCCCTGGCTTTTGCGTCGTCGCGTGTGACTTGGACTTGCAATAGCAGTGATGCCGGCCCGCGGGCCCGAATCGAGACGAGGCTGCCATGAGCTCCGGACAAGGATCCGGCCGACGCAATGACTTGCCGCCCCGCGGCGGTGAAGAGACCGACCGCTATACGCCGTCGCGCGAGGCTCCAAGGGGATTCCCGTCGGCGTCGAGACGCGGCAGCGAGGGCCTGCCGGCGCCGAGGCGCAACTACGCGCTAGCGATCGTCATCGCGCTCGTCGTCTTCGCCGTCCTGTTCGGCGTTCGCGTCTTTTGGGGAATGGGCGATCGCCACCCGACGCCGAGCGAATTGCTGCCGCAGGCACCGGCCGGGCAGCAGACGCCAACCCCTCCAACTAGTCAGCCCGCAGCCTTCGTCGCTGCGACGAGCGCATTTGCGCCCGCGCTCAAATAGTTGAAGTCGCTGGCGAGCGCGATGAAACGGAATCCGAGCTCGCGCGCGCGGCGCCCGGCTTCGGCATCGCCGCCGAGCGTGCAGGGTATCTTGCCGGCGCGCGTGGTCTTCGCGGCGATCTCCGCCGCCCCGGCCAGCATCTCTGCATTCTTGGGATCGATCTTTGCGCCATTCGAATAGGCGATCGAGAAATCCGATGGGCCCACGAAGACGCCATCGATCCCCTCGACCGCCAGGATGTCTTCCACCAGCGACTGCGCCGCGCGGGTCTCGATCATGGCGATCGCCAGCGTCTCGCGATTGGCCGTTTCCAGATAGTCTTGCAGGGTCGGCTTTCCCATGAGCGCAACGACCCGCGTCGGCCCCCAGGAGCGTTCGCCGAGCGGCGGAAATTTCATCGATGCGGCAAAAGCTTTGGCGTCGGCGAGAGAGTTCACCATGGGTGCGATGACCGCCGCCGCCCGAAATCGAGCGCACGGCTCGCCATTTCGAAGCGGCCGATGGGAACCCGGACGACGGCCGGCTTGCCGGCGAGCGTGATCGCCGCTACGCCGCGCATGACGCTTTCGGTCGAATGGCAGCCGTGCTGCATGTCGAGCGTGACGGCGTCGAACGCGCTTCGCGCCAAGAATTCCGCGACCAGCGGGTCGGGTATCGCCGACCAGGCGGTGTAAAGGGTTTCGCCCGACGCAAGCCGGGCGCGAAGGCCTGTCTCAGCCAATTTTTTTGCTCCTACTCGCCGGTCTCGATCTGGGCGACCGCCTCTACCATCAACTCGTCCATCGTGCGCCGGATCTGGTGATCGGACTGCTCGACGCCGGCCGCGTCGAAGTCGGCGCGGATCTTGCGGAAGACGTCCTCCTCGCCCGCTTCCTGCATGTCGGCGCGGATGACCTCGCGCGCATAGGCCTGGGCGTCGTCGCCTGTCTTTCCGAGTTTTTCCGCCGCCCAGAGGCCAAGGAGCTTGTTGCGCCGCGCGGTCGACTTGAACTTCAACTCCTCATCGCGGGCGAACTTGTTCTCGTACGCCTCCTTGCGCTTGTCGAAAGTGGTCATCCCTCGTCCTCCTGGCCCGTCAGCCTTCCCTAGCGACGGCGGCGCAAACGCGCAACGATCCGTTCACCGGCCGGTCTCCTGGCCGCCCGCGAGCCTTCCGCGCCCGCGCCGAGCGCCGTCCGCGGCACACATTGTGTCTTTCCGGCCTTTCCGCTAGGTTCCGCGCCGCAGTCGGGTTTTGAGCGATTCCGCCACTTGCCGGTCCCGCCGCCAGCGTCCACATATCTTAGCCCATGAGAGCCATGAACCGTCGCCGCCGCATCTACGAGGGCAAGGCCAAGATCCTTTATGAGGGTCCGGAACCCGGCACGCTGATCCAGCACTTCAAGGACGATGCGACCGCCTTCAACGCCAAGAAGCACGAGATCGTCGACGGCAAGGGGGTCCTCAACAACCGCATTTCGGAATACATTTTCAACCATCTGAACGCGATGGGCATCCCGACTCACTTCATCCGCGCGCTCAACATGCGCGAGCAGCTGATTCGGGAAGTGGAGATCATCCCGCTCGAGGTCGTGGTCCGCAACGTCGCCGCCGGCTCGCTCTCCGAGCGGCTCGGCCTTGAGGAAGGCACCGCGCTGCCGCGCTCGATCATCGAGTTCTACTACAAGAACGACAAGCTCAACGACCCGATGGTCTCGGAGGAGCACATCACCGCTTTCGGCTGGGCGAGCCCGCAGGAGATCGACGACATCATGTCGCTCGCGATCCGCGTCAACGACTTTCTCTCCGGCCTTTTCCTCGGCGTCGGGATCAGGCTCGTCGACTTCAAGATGGAATGCGGGCGGCTGTGGGAGAACGACATGATGCGGATCGTCGTCGCCGACGAGATTTCTCCCGATTCGTGCCGGCTGTGGGACATCGTCACCAACGACAAGCTCGACAAGGATCGCTTCCGCCGCGACATGGGCGGCATGCTTGAGGCCTATCAGGACGTGGCCCGCCGCCTCGGCATCCTGAACGAGAACGAGCGGACGCCGAAGGGCGGCCCGGTGCTGGTGAAGTAGCCGCGCTCGCGGGCTTTGGGGGAATGAAGGCGCGCATCTTCGTGACGCTGAAGGACGGTGTGCTCGACCCGCAGGGCCAGGCGATCGAGGGCGCGCTCGGCGCGCTCGGCTTTGCGGGCATCAAATCGGTCCGCCAGGGCAAGGTCTTCGACATCGAATTGTCCGACGAGAAGCTTGCCGACGCCGCCGACCCAAAGGCCAGGCTCGCCGAGATGTGCGACAAGCTCCTCGCCAACATGGTGATCGAAAATTACCGGGTGGAGATCGAGGCGTAGATATGAAATCTGCCATCATCCTTTTCCCCGGCACCAACCGCGAGCGCGACATGGCCGCGGCCCTGAAGCGGGCGACCGGCCGCGAGCCGACGATCGTCTGGCACGGCGAGACGACGCTTCCCGACGTCGACCTCGTGGTGCTCCCCGGCGGATTCTCCTTTGGCGACTATCTCCGTTCCGGCGCGATCGCCGCGCACTCGCCGGTGATGCCCGAGGTCGTGAAACGCGCCAAGGACGGCGTTCTCGTCCTCGGCGTCTGCAACGGCTTCCAGACGCTTTGCGAAGTGGGGCTCCTCCCCGGCGTCCTGATGCGCAACGCCTCGCTGAAATTCGTCTGCCGCGAGGTGAAGCTCGAAGTCGTCAACACGCAGACGCCGTTCACCCGCGCCTATCGCCCGCGCCAGGTCATCCGCTGCCCGGTCGCGCACGCCGACGGCAATTATTTTGCCGATGATATGACGCTCGACCGGCTGGAATTGGACGGCCGAATCGTTTTCCGCTACGCGGAGGGGACCAATCCGAACGGATCGCGGCGCGATATCGCCGGAATCCTGAACGAGAGCGGAAATGTGCTTGGATTGATGCCGCATCCCGAAGACCTGACAGATCCCGCCCAAGGCGGCGTCGACTGTCTGCCGCTCTTCGAAGGCCTCGCCGGCGTCATGGAGAGGGCCGCGTGAGGTTGAAGAAGCTCGCCGTTTTGGGCGCGCTGGCGGCGCTCGTCGCGGCGTGCAAGACGACCACGCCGACGGACTATGTGCTGTTCCACGCGGGCCAGGATCCCACCACCATCGCGCAGCATCTCGCCGAAAGGGTCGGCGCCTGCTGGTTCGACGGCAAGCACAAGGCATTTGCCGATTACTCCTATGCGCCTGAGCCGGGTGTCAGCTCCACACGCATCCTGATCGTGCCGAAGGCGACGCCGCAGGAGCGACCGGCGCTCGTTATCGACGTGAAGGGCGCGAAGCACGGGACCGACGTCAAATTGTTCGGCCCGTTGATGCAGACCGACCAGGCGAATTCCCTTCGCACCGACGTGAAGCGTTGGACCGGCGGCGCGCGGGACTGCTGAGGGAATGCCTCTGAACGAGGTCCCGATCACGCCCGAGCTCGTTGCCGATCACGGCCTGAAGCCCGACGAATATCAGCGCATCCTGGATTTGATCGGCCGCGAGCCGACACTGACGGAGCTCGGCATCTTCTCCGCCATGTGGAACGAGCACTGCTCCTACAAGAGCTCGAAGAAGTGGCTGAGGACGTTGCCGACCAAGGGCAAAGTCGTGATCCAGGGCCCGGGCGAGAATGCCGGCGTCATCGACATCGGCGAAGGGCTCGTCGCCGTCTTCAAGATGGAGAGCCACAACCACCCCTCCTATATCGAGCCCTATCAGGGTGCGGCGACCGGCGTCGGCGGCATCCTGCGTGACGTCTTCACCATGGGCGCGCGCCCGATCGCGGCCCTGAACGCGCTCCGCTTCGGCGATCCCGAGCACCCGCGCACAAAGCATCTCGTCGCCGGCGTCGTCGCCGGGATCGGCGGCTACGGCAATTCCTTTGGGGTTCCGACTGTCGGCGGCGAGGTGAATTTCCACCGCCGTTACAACGGCAATTGCCTGGTCAACGCATTTGCGCTCGGCATCGCGAAGAAGGACGGCATCTTCACCTCGAAGGCAGAGGGCGTCGGCCTCCCCGTCGTCTATCTCGGCGCCAAGACCGGCCGCGACGGCGTCGGCGGCGCCACAATGGCGTCGGCTGAGTTCGACCACCGCATCGACGAGAAGCGCCCGACCGTGCAGGTCGGCGACCCTTTCACCGAAAAGCGGCTGCTCGAAGCGTGCCTGGAGCTGATGGCCTCCGGTGCGGTCGTCGCGATCCAGGACATGGGCGCCGCCGGCCTCACCTGTTCGGCGGTCGAGATGGGCGCGAGGGGCGACCTCGGCATCGAGCTCGACCTCGACCGCGTGCCGACCCGCGAGCCGGCGATGACCGCCTACGAGATGATGCTGTCGGAGAGCCAGGAGCGGATGTTGATGGTGCTCCGCCCCGAAAAGCACGCCGAGGCCGAGGCGATCTTCCGGAAATGGGGGCTCGACTTCGCCGATGTCGGCCGCACCGCCGACGATCTCCGCTTCCGCGTCAGCCGCCACGGCGACCTCGTCGCCGACCTGCCGATCAAGGAGCTGGGCGATGCCGCGCCCGAATACGATCGACCGTGGGCGGCGCCCAAAGCGCCGGAGCCGCTCGATCAGGAGAGCCTGCCCGCGGCCGATGTCGCCGAGGCGCTGCTTGACGCTGATCGGCGCGCCGGACCTTGCCTCGCGTCGCTGGGTTTTTGAGCAATACGACCACCTCGTGCAGGGCAACACCGTCCAGCGCCCGGGCGGCGACGCGGCCATCGTCAGGATCGACGGCAGCGACCGCGCGCTCGCGCTCTCCCTCGACGTGACCCCGCGCTACGTCGAAGCCGATCCCTTCGAGGGCGCGAAGCAGGCCGTCGCCGAGTGCTGGCGAAATCTGACTTCGGTCGGCGCGACGCCGCTCGCCGTCACCGACAATCTGAACTTCGGCAATCCCGAGAAGGCCGATGTGATGGGCGCCTTCGTGCGCGCCATCGAAGGGATCGGCCACGCCTGTCGCGCGCTCGACTTCCCGATCGTCTCCGGCAACGTGTCGCTCTATAACGAGACGAACGGCGAGGCGATCCTGCCGACGCCGACGATCGGCGGCGTCGGATTGCTGTCGGATTGGCGCCTGAGCGCCACCCTCGCCTTCAAGGCCGGGGGCGAGGCGATCATGCTCGCCGGACCGCCCCCGAATTGGGGCACGCATCTCGGCCAGTCGCTTTATCTCCGCGAAGTGCTCGGCCGCGAGGCGGGACCGCCCCCGCCGGTCGACCTCGCGCACGAGAAGCGCGTGGGCGATTTCGTCCGCGCCCTGATTGCCGAAGGCCTGGTGACGGCGGTGCATGACGTTTCGGACGGCGGACTCGCGGTGGCGCTCGCGGAAATGGCGATCGCGTCCGGCATCGGCGCGAGCGTGAACGAGTTGAACGATCACGACCCGGCCGCGCTCTTCTTCGGCGAAGACCAGGGCCGCTATCTCCTGACCGCGCCGGCGGACCGGCTGGAGGCGTTGTGGGAGCGCGCCGAGAGGGCCGCGATCTTTCTTCCTCGGATCGGCAACACGGGCGGCGCCGAGCTGAAACTCGGAGCGGCCGGCCCGCTCGCGCTATCACGCCTTCGCGAACGTCATGAGGCCTGGTTCCCGCGCTTCATGGCCGGAACCTGACGATCCTGCCGAAATCCCGGAAAGCCGGCGTTTCGACGCCCGCGAGGCCGCTGGCACCGTCCTTGCACCGATGGACCCTGCGGCGCATTGACCCCACACGCCGCCGCGCACACATTAGGCCGTCGGCGAAGGCCGATTCCGGCTCGGGAGAGCGAAGCCATGCCGATGAGCGCGAGCGACATCGAGCGCCTGATCAAGACGGCCCTGCCCGACGCGCGCATCTCGATCCGCGAGCTTGCCGCCGACGGCGATCACTATGCGGCCGAGGTCGTTTCGGAGCAGTTTCGCGGCAAGAGCCGTGTGCAGCAGCACCAGATGGTGTATGAGGCGCTGAAAGGGAACATGGGGGGCGCACTGCATGCGCTGGCGCTGCAGACGAGCGCCCCGGATTGATGGGGGGCCGGCCTTACGACCGACCCAAGGAGTGCTAGATGACTGCCATTAATGACTGGATCGACAGCCAGGTGAAATCGAACGACGTGGTGCTTTTCATGAAGGGCACCCCGACCTTCCCGCAATGCGGTTTTTCGGGTCAGGTCGTGCAGATACTCGACTATCTCGGCGTCGCCTATTCCGGCGTCAACGTGCTCGAATCCGACGAGCTCAGACAGGGCATCAAGGCCTTCTCCGACTGGCCGACCATTCCGCAGCTCTACGTGAAGGGCGAGTTCGTCGGCGGCGCCGATATCGTGCGCGAGATGTTCCAGGCCGGCGAGCTGAAAGGCCTCTTCGAAACGAAGGGCGTTCCCGTCGCAGCCTAGCGCACCGGCAACGGTTGGAATCGTTTCATGGCTAACGGCGTGCTGCGCATCGACGCGGCCGCGGCGAAGGCGCTGATCGAAAAGGACGGCGCCGTTGTGATCGACGTGCGCGAGCCGGCCGAGATTTGGCAGAGCGGCAAGGTGCCGGGCGCAATCAACATCCCGCTTGCCGCATTTCTGGCGAAAGCCGACCCGGCGTCCCCGCGCACGAGCCGGCGCTAAGACCGGAGCGGGCGATCATCCTTTATTGCGCCTCCGGCAAGCGCTCGCAAATTGCCGGCAACAAGCTCATCGAGCTTGGCTATAGCGCGGTATTCAATCTCGGCGGCCTCAACGACTGGCAATCAGCCGGACTGCCGGTGGACGCCGCCGCCGATTAGACCTAATCGGAGCGCAGACTTTCCCTCCGGGCGTTGTCCGAGCCGAAAGAGTCTCCACGGCCCGCGCTTAAGGCGGACCGTCCGCCCCCTCATGATGGGACACGAATGAACGAGAGCCCGGCCTCGCCGCCCGCCCTGCGCCGCCTGTCCTACGCCGAACTGGTGACCATGGTGGCGCTCCTGATGGCGCTCAACGCCATGGCGATCGACGTCATTCTTCCGGCGCTCCAACAGATGGGCGAAAGCCTCTCCGTCGCCGATCCGAACGCGCGGCAGTTGCCGCTCACCGCCTACATCGTGCTCTTCGGGCTGTCGCAACTCGTCTACGGCATTCTCTCCGATCATTTCGGGCGACGCCCCATTCTGATCACCGGCCTCGTCATCTACGTCATCGGCTGTGCCGGAGCGGCGCTTGCCGGCAGTTTCGTCTTGCTCCTCGTGATGCGCGCGCGTACAGGGCGTCGGCGCCGGCGCGACGCGGGTGATCGCGATCTCGGTGGTCCGCGACACCTTCGGCGGGCGCCGCATGGCAAGCGTCATGTCGCTCGCCATGATGGTCTTCATGATAATCCCGATCGTCGCACCGGGCCTCGGGCAGCTTGTCATGGAGGCCGCAGGCTGGCGCGCGATCCTCGCCGCCGTCACCGTCTTCGGCCTCGTCATGACGATCTGGTGCCAGGTGCGCTTGCCGGAGACGCTCGCCGACGCGGACCGTCGGGCCCTCCGCCCAGGCCCGGTGGTGGAGGCCTTTCGCATCGTTCTCGGCAACCGCGCGGCGGCGGGCTATGCGCTCTCCGCCGGGCTGATCTTCGGCTGCCTCTTCGCGTTCCTGAATTCCGCCCAGCAGATCTACCAGGGGGAATACGGCCTCGGCGCACTCTTTCCCGTCGCCTTCTCGAGCGCCGCCCTTTTCATCGCCGTCGCGTCCTTCGCGAATTCGCGCCTCGTCGAGCGCTTCGGCATGCGGCTCCTCTCACACGGTGCGCTCGTCACCTTCGCCGCCATTTCCGCGCTTCTTTGCGCGGTCGCGATCTTCGACGATGGACACGTGCCTTTCTGGATATTCTTTCCCGCGACGATCGCCGCCTTCTCCTGCTTCGCGTTCGTCGGAACGAACTTCAATGCGCTCGCCATGGACCCGCTCGGCCATGTGGCCGGCACGGCGTCGTCGGTCGTGAGCTCGTTCCAGACCTTCCTCGGCGGCATTCTCGGCGCGCTTGTCGGCCTCGCTTACAACGGCACCGTGCTGCCGCTCACCCTCGGCTTTCTCGTCATGTCGCTGGCAAGCTTCGCGACAATCGCGCTGACGGAGCGCGACCGGCTCTTCGGCCGACGCGATGCCGCGGCCGAGCAAGGGACGACGGCCTGACCGCCTGAGGCTCTAACGAAAACGCCCGCCTCGAGGGCGGGCGCTCGCTCGCTTTCCAAGTTCGCAGGGCGTCAGCGCGAATAGAATTCGACGACCTGGTTCGGCTCCATGATCACCGGATAGGGCACGTCGGCGAACGCCGGCTGGCGGAGATAGCGCGCCGTCATCTTGGTGTGATCGACCTCGACGTAGTCGGGCACGTCGCGCTCGGCGAGCTCGACCGATTTCGAGCACCAGCCCCATCTGCTTCGACTTCTCGCGCACCTCGATCAGATCGCCGATCTTGCAGCGATAGCTCGAGATCGTGACGCGCTTGCCGTTTACGCGCACGTGGCCGTGGCTCACGAATTGCCGCGCGGCAAACGGCGTCGGCACGAACTTGGCGCGATAGACGAGCGCGTCGAGACGCGATTCCAGGAGCCCGACCAGGTTCTCCGAGGTATCGCCCTTCATGCGCGCCGCCTCTTCGTAGGTTTTGCGGAATTGGCGCTCGGAGATATTGGCGTAGTAGCCCTTGAGCTTCTGCTTCGCCTTGAGCTGGGTGCCGAAGTCGGAGAGCTTCTGCTTGCGGCGCTGGCCGTGCTGGCCGGGGCCATATTCGCGTTTGTTGACGGGGCTCTTCGGGCGGCCCCAGACGTTCTCGCCCATACGGCGATCAAGCTTGTATTTCGGCGCGTTGCGCTTGCTCATTCCTCATCCTTACCGTTTCGCGGTCTACGAAACGCGCCCATCCTCTGCCGCAGGCGGAGCTGCGGCCGACAGGGGTTGGCGGAGCTCGCCGATCCGAATTTTGCGGATTGACCCCACGGGTGCGTCGCCACGGCTCGCCATGGCGCGGCGCTCACCTAGGGGTTTTGCGGGCCCCTGTCAAATATTCGCTGAATGCGCCGCCGCCCGGTCCTTCTCCGCAACCGCCAGGGGAACGCCGTGGGAATGGAGAAGCCGCAGGAGAGGCTCGGGCAACACGCCACCACCTGTGAAGAGCGAAAAGCTCTCCCCACCATGCGCGAGCGCCCTCCCCTCCACCACGCTTTTGACCCGCCGTGCGATCGACGGCGCCGGGTCGAGCCAAGTCACCGGCCAGGGCGCCACATCCGCCATGACGTCAGCGAGGAACGGGTAGTGCGTGCAGCCGAGAACGACGATATCGGTGCGCCTGCCGTCGATCTCCTCGAAGCACGGCGCGATCTGCTCTGCGAGCTCGTCGGCGTCGATCGGCTCGCCGCGCATGCGCGCTTCGGCGATCGCAGCGAGCGCCGGCGCGCCGACAAGGCGCACGTGGCAGGCCTGCCCGAAGCTCTTGATCAGCTCGCGCGTATAATCGCGTTTCATCGTGCCGGGCGTCGCCAGCACGGAGATGATGCCGCTCTTCGTCTGCTCCGCCGCCGGCTTGATCGCCGGCACCGTGCCGACGAAGGGAACCGTGAAGCGCGCGCGAAGCGGCGGCAGTACGAGGGTCGAGGCGGTGTTGCAGGCGATCACGATCGCCGCAGGATCGTGAGCGGCGATGAGTTCGCCCATCAACACCACGATGTGGCTCTTGAGCGCTTCCTCTTCCCAGGCGCCATAGGGAAAC
The DNA here is from genome assembly GCA_963750115.1 of uncultured Alphaproteobacteria bacterium. Lineage (GTDB taxonomy): Bacteria > Pseudomonadota > Alphaproteobacteria > Rhizobiales > Afifellaceae > DASWJZ01. The sequence goes on from CAVVPM010000004.1 coordinate 49,620, forward strand.
GCCGCGTCGTCGGCGACATAGACGTAACGCGCCTCCGGCAGGGTGGCGCGGATGGCGCGAAGCACGGAAAGCCCGCCGATGCCGGAATCGAAAACGAGGATCGGCCCGCCGTCAGCCATCCGAGCCCCCGGCCGGCGTCTTTCCCGGATGCCGCTCGAAGGCGCCGATGACGCCATGAAGGACGTCGATCTCATCCTGCGTGAGGCCCGCGCGCTGCAGGATGGCGCGGAGGTTCTGCACCATGGTCGGCTTCATGTCGTCGGTGCGGAAATAGCCGGTCGGCTCGAGCGCCGTTTCGAGATGCTGCATCAGGCCAAGAAGGTGCGCCTTCGCCGCCGGCGCGAAACCGCGTTCAGGCAGCGCCGTCCGCCCCGGGAGCGCGCCGTCAAGCCCCGCCGCCATCCATTCATAGGCGACGAGAAGCACCGATTGCGCGAGATTGAGCGAGGCGAAGGCCGGGTTGACGGGAAACGTTACGATCGCGTCCGCAAGCGCCACTTCCTCATTGGTGAGGCCCCAGCGCTCGCGGCCGAAAAGAACGCCCGTCGCCTCGCCGGCTGCGGTGCGCGCCTTTAGCATCGCGGCTGCCTCCTGCGGGCCGACCACGGCCTTCGGCAGATCCCGCACCCGGGCCGTGGTTGCGTAGACGAAGTTCAGGTCGGCGATCGCCGCTTCCGCCGTCTCGAACACGCGCACGTCGCTGACGATGCCGGTCGCGCCGCTCGCCGCCGCCTCCGCCTTGCGGTTCGGCCAGCCGTCGCGCGGCCGGACGAGACGGAGGTCCGTCAGGCAGAAGTTTGCCATCGCCCGCGCCGCCGCGCCGATGTTTTCGCCCATCTGCGGCTCGACGAGGATGATCGCGGGTGCCCGCCCGCCCGATTTTTCTCGTCCGCTCCCGGCCATAGGCCCTCCGCGCGCCGATGCCGGCGCGCCGGTTCTCTAGCGCATCGCCGCCCGCTTCGTCTCCTTGGCGATGCCGCGACGCGGTTGGCGCGCGCTGGAGCCTTTGCTATAGGCGGGCCGTCGTTCCTCCCCTCCCAGCGCAAATCCGCGCGAAATCGCCAGTCACGAAAGGCCCCGTTGATGCCGAAGATCAAGGTCGCCAACCCGGTCGTCGAGCTCGACGGCGACGAGATGACCCGCATCATCTGGCAGCTCATCAAAGACAAGCTGATCCTGCCCTATCTCGACATCGATCTGCGCTATTTCGACCTCGGCATAGAGAACCGCGACAAGACCGACGACCAGGTGACGGTCGATGCGGCCGAGGCGATCAAGGCCATCGGCGTCGGCGTGAAATGCGCGACGATCACGCCCGACGAGGCGCGCGTGAAGGAGTTCGGCCTGAAGGGAATGTGGAAGTCGCCGAACGGCACCATCCGCAACATCCTCGGCGGGGTCATCTTCCGCGAGCCGATCATCTGCAAGAACGTGCCGCGCCTCGTCCCCGGTTGGACCAAGCCGATCATCATCGGCCGCCACGCTTACGGCGACCAGTACCGCGCGACCGACTACCGCTTTCCCGGCAAGGGCACGCTCACGCTCAAATTTGTCGGCGAGGACGGAAAGGTGATCGAGCGCGAGGTCTTCAAGTCGCCAGGGTCCGGCGTCGCGATGGCCATGTACAACCTCGACGATTCGATCCGCGATTTCGCCCGCGCCACCTTCAACTACGGCCTTGCCCGCAACTACCCCGTCTACCTCTCCACCAAGAACACCATCCTCAAGGTCTATGACGGCCGCTTCAAGGACCTCTTCCAGGAGATTTTCGACGCCGAGTTCAAGCCGGCCTACGATAAAGCCAAGCTCACCTACGAGCACCGCCTGATCGACGACATGGTGGCCTCCGCGCTGAAATGGTCGGGCGGCTATGTCTGGGCCTGCAAGAACTATGACGGCGACGTGCAGTCGGACACGGTCGCGCAAGGCTTCGGCTCGCTCGGCCTGATGACCTCGGTGCTGATGACGCCGGACGGCAAGACGGTCGAGGCAGAGGCGGCGCACGGCACCGTCACGCGCCATTACCGCCTGCACCAGCAGGGCAAGGAGACCTCCACCAATTCGGCCGCCTCGATCTTCGCCTGGACGCGCGGCCTCGCCCACCGCGGAAAGCTGGACGGCAACGACGCGCTCGTCCGCTTTGCCGAGACGCTGGAAAAGATCGACGGTCGCGACGATCGAGTCGGGCTCCATGACCAAGGACCTGGCGCTGCTTGTCGGGCCCGACCAGCCCTGGCTTTCCACGACCGGCTTTCTCGACAAGGTCGATGAGACCTTGAAAAAGGCAATGGCATGAGGCAGATAGCGCGCGCACCGGCACGCCATACCGATGCCCATTTTGGCGGCTAGGTGGGGCTGGCTAGCGTGCCAGCGGAGGTCGATGATGATTCGCGCCCTTTTCGGTCTCGCCTTTCCTGTCGTCGGGCTTGGTCTCGTTGCCGCCTTCGCGGGCCCGGATCTGGTGACCGGCACGCAGGGCGCGCCGATGGTCGTGGCGGGTGTCGAGCATGCCAGCCTGAAGCGGATGCGCTTCGACGGCGGCGCCTGCCCCTCGACGCTTCTCTTCGACGACGGTGAGCGCCAGGCGCGCCTGCAAGCCGGCGTCCGCGTCGTCGCCTACCAGCTCCGCCCCGACGGCCAGGAGACGGTTCTCGCGATCCGCAAGCTTCCCGGCGCGGCCGGCACTGCCGGCGAGACCGTCACGCTCCTTTTCGACGACAGCGGCCACCTTGCCGCGGTCGACCGGCAGCCGACCGAGCCGGAGCTCGCGTCAGCCACCGGCGATTGCCTGAAGTCGGCAAAGCCGAACCGGCAGGATCCGATCTAGAGCATCGGACTCAAAAGCGGGAACCGCTCTTGGGAAAATCCTGCGCTTCAGCAAGAACCCAGAGCGCCGGAGCGATTCGACTCGAGCGTCCGCCGCTCTTAGCCGAGGCCTCAGGCGGCGATCTCCTCGATCCGCCCGGTAATCGCCTTCAGCGCTGCCTCCGCGGCGCCGGCATTCGGCCCCCCCGCCTGCGCGAGATCGGGCCGGCCGCCGCCGCCCGAGCCGCCAAGCGCCGCGGAGCCAACCCGCACGAGATCGACGGCGCTGATCAGGTCGGTCAGATCGGAGGTCACGCCGACAACGAGCCCGGCCTTGCCGTCATTGACGCCGACGATTGCGACCACGCCGGAGCCGACCTGGCGCTTGCCCTGGTCGACGAGGCCGCGAAGATCCTTCGGCGCAACGCCCTCGACCGCCCGTGCAAGAACGTTGATCGCACCGATCTGCCTGACGGCCGGCTCGGCCGCACCGCCGCCGCCCATCGCGAGCTTCTTCCTCGCCTCGGCGAGCTCGCGCTCAAGCCGCCGGCGCTCCTCGACGAGTTGATCGACCCGCGCGACGACATCGTCGGGGCGGACCTTGAGCCGGCCTGCGAGCTCGCGCACGCGCTTGTCCTGCTCGGCGAGGTAATGCCGCGCCGCCGCACCGGTCAGCGCCTCGAGGCGACGGACGCCGGCCGCGACCGCCGACTTCGCCGGCCAGCGTGACGAGGCCGATCTCGCCCGTCTGCCCGACATGTGTGCCGCCGCAAAGCTCCACCGAATAGGGCTTTCCGGCTTCCCCGTCCGCGACCGCCTCCCCCATCGAGACGACGCGCACCTCGTCGCCATATTTCTCCCCGAAGAGCGCCATGGCGCCGGACTGGATCGCGCCGTCGCGGTCCATCAGGCGCGTCTCGACCGGCGCGTTCTGAAGCACCACGGCATTCGCGATATCTTCCACCGCCGCCATCTCCGCATCCGTCACCGGCTTTGGATGCGAGAAGTCGAAGCGCAGCCGGTCGGGCGCGACGAGCGACCCCTTCTGCGCGACATGCGTGCCGAGCGTCTTGCGGAGCGCGGCGTGCAGGAGATGCGTCGCCGAATGATTGGCGCGGATCGCCCCGCGCCGCTCCGCGTCGATCACGAGCTTGACCGCCTGGCCGGGCACGAAGCCGCCGACCTCGACCGTGCCGAAATGCGCGAAAAGTCCGTCCGCCTTCTTCTGCGTATCGGTGACGCGGAAGCGCGCACCGTTCTCCGAGACGATCGTGCCGGTGTCGCCGACCTGGCCGCCCGATTCGCCGTAGAAGGGCGTCTGGTTCACGACGATCGCGCCCGCCTCGCCCTCGCCGAGCTGATCGACCAAAGCGCCCTCCTTGACGAGCGCGAGCAGCTGCGCTTCCGCCGTGTCGGCGCCATAGCCGAGGAATTCCGTCGCGCCATGACGGTCGCGGAGCGTGAGCCACACGGCGTCGGTCGCCGCCTCGCCGGAGCCCGCCCAGTGCTTGCGCGCCTCGGCGCGCTGCCGCTCCATGGCGTCGGTAAAGCTCATCAGGTCGACGCCGATGCCGCGCGGCTTCAGCGCGTCCTGCGTGAGATCGAGCGGGAAGCCGTAAGTATCGTAAAGCTTGAAGGCGGTTTCGCCGTCGAAGGTATCGCCCTTGTTGAGGTCGGCGGAGGCCTCCTCAAGCAGCGAGAGACCGCGCGCAAGCGTCTTCTGGAAGCGCGCCTCCTCAAGCTTGAGCGTCTCGGTGATGAGGCCCTCGGCGCGACCGAGCTCCGGATAAGCGTGCCCCATCTCGTGCACGAGCGTCGGCACCAGCCTGAAGATCGCCGGCTCGGACGCACCGAGGAGATGCGCGTGGCGCATGGCGCGGCGCATGATGCGGCGAAGCACATAGCCGCGCCCCTCGTTCGACGGCAGCACGCCGTCGGCGATGAGGAAGCTCGTCGCGCGAAGATGATCGGCGATGACGCGCGGGCTCGCTTCGTTCATCGCCTCGCTCGGCCGGCCGACATGCTCGAGCACGGCCGCAATCAGCGTCTTGAAGAGGTCGATGTCGTAATTGTCGTGCACGCCCTGCAGCACGGCGGCGATGCGTTCGAGCCCCATGCCGGTATCGATCGACGGGCGCGGCAGGTCGATGCGCTCCTCTTTCGAGACCTGCTCGTACTGCATGAAGACGAGATTCCAAATCTCGATGAAGCGATCGCCGTCGGCCTCGAGCGAGCCGGGCGGCCCGCCGGGAATATCTTCGCCGTGATCGTAGAAGATCTCCGAGCATGGGCCGCACGGGCCGGTGTCGCCCATGGCCCAGAAATTGTCCGAGCCGGCGATCCTGACGACCTTCGAGTTGGGGAGACCGGCGATCTTCTTCCACAGGTCGAAGGCCACGTCGTCGTCGACATAGACGGTGACCATCAGCCGATCTTTGGCGAGACCGTACTCCTTGGTGACGAGGTTCCAGGCAAGCTCGATCGCGCGTTCCTTGAAGTAGTCGCCGAAGGAAAAGTTGCCGAGCATCTCAAAGAAGGTGTGGTGGCGCGCGGTGTAGCCGACATTGTCGAGATCGTTGTGCTTGCCGCCGGCGCGCACGACCTTCTGCGCCGTCGTCGCGCGCGGGAAATGCGGCTTCGCCTTGCCGGTGAAATAATCCTTGAACTGCACCATCCCGGCATTGGTGAACATCAGCGTCGGATCGTTGCGCGGGACGAGCGGGCCGGAAGCCACGCGCTCGTGTCCCTCGCGCGCGAAGTAATCTAGGAATGCGGTGCGGATGTCGTTGACGCTCGCCATCTTCGAAACATGTGTCCAGGCCGCGGAAGGCGGCGGAAGTCGCGGCATTTAGACTGGGGTCGCCGAAACTGTCCAGCAAGGGCGCGTCGGCGAGCGCGCCGACCGCCCGCTCATGCAACTTGAACTGGCAATTGAGGCCGGCGTATCCTCGCCCTTCCTTGAGGGAGGGGACGCGATGTCGAAGCTCACCGAGGCGATGGCCTGGTTCAAGGATACCTTCCGCGACAAGGTCAATCCGGCGCTCGCGGGAAAGCCCTTCAATCTGAGCCTCATCACCGCGATCGCGGTGCAGGAGACCGGCTACATCTGGATGGGGCTCTTCAAGACGATGCCGCCCGGCGAGATTCTCAAGGTCTGCGTCGGCGACACGCTCGACGCACCGAACCGCTCGGCTTTCCCGAAGAACAAGGCCGAGCTGTTGGCGCATCCGAAGGGCGCCGAAATGTTTGCGGTCGCGCGCCAGGCGCTTCTTGACGTCGCCAAGCACAACAAGGATTTCGACCACGTCGCGAAGACATTTCCGGACAAGTTCTGCCACGGCTACGGCATGCTTCAATACGATTTGCAGTTCCTAAAGGACGACCCGGACTTCTTTCTCAACAAGGAATGGGAGAATTTCGACGACGTCGTCGCGCACGGGGTTAAGGAGCTTTCCGCCGCGCGCGAGCGCATTCATCTCGGCGGCAAGCCGACCCTGACCGACGACGAATTGATCCATGTCGCCATCGCCTATAACTGCGGAACCTTCGATCCGGCGAAGGGATTGAAACAGGGCTTCAAGGATTCCGACGGCGTGTTCTACGGCGAGCGGATCAACGACTACTACAAGACGGCGAAGACGGTGCCTTGAGCGCGGCGCGTCGAAATGGGGAAGAGGGCTTTTGCGTTTCCTCCCGCTTTCCCGCCCGCATGGCTTCGCCCGCCATGGCTTCGCACGCCGCTAACGGAGGTGTGAAGTGCGGCGAGAAGTCTCCGGATATACGCGGCATATCACCGGCGATAAATTCGCCGAAGACCTTGCCATCGACAGGGCCCAACGTCGGGCTCCAACGACAGGGAGAACCGATCCCATGTGCGCGAGAGCCGGAGCGCGAGCGAGACGGGCGGTAGGCGCCGCAGCCGTCGCGTTGCTTGTCGCGACGGGCGCGATCGCCGCGCCGCCGGTTTTGGCGGACGATACGGGGCAAGGGATCACGCTGCAGGGCAATCCGACCGCCCGCGCCGCCGAGCGTGAACAGCTCTTCGCGGCTCTCGCCGCGGCGCAGAACGAAGCCGATGCGACCACGATCACCGACCAAATCTGGAACTTCTGGTTCCAGGCGCCCAACACCGACTCCGCCGCACTGATGCGCGAGGCGATGGCGAAGCGGGGCGACTATGACCTTGCCGGCGCTGTCGCCGTTCTCGACAAGCTCGTCGAAGCCGCGCCCGACTGGGCCGAGGCATGGAACCAGCGCGCGACCATCCGCTACCTGCAAGGCGACGACGACGGCTCGCTCAGCGACATCGAACGCGTGCTTCAACTCGAACCGAAGCACTTCGGCGCCCTCTCCGGCGAGGCCCTGATCCTCATGCGTCAAGGGCGCTTCGACACCGCGCAGTCGGTCTTGAAGAAGGCAGTCGAGATCGATCCCTTCCTGGCCGAGCGCGTGCTTCTCGTTAAGCCGCCGAAGGGCGGCGGCCAGAATATCTGAGGCCGAACTTCGAGGTCACGCAGACCGCCGGGCCGCATCGACAGGCGTAGAATGCTCGTCCTCCGTCCCGCCGCTGCGCGGGCGGCAAGCCCCAAAGTGACGGCAGGCGTGAAGGACTCCGCTTCGCCCCTCCGATGAGTGGCTCGCTGCCGCCCCTACCCTTCCGCCGCCTCGTCGACGGAAGTGTCACCCTCAAGCTTGCTGGCGATCAGACCGGCGTTCTGCCGGATCGCGAGATCGATCGCCGCCGCCGTGTCGGGATTGTCCCTCAGGAACTGCTTGGCGTTCTCCCGCCCCTGGCCGAGACGCTGGCTGTCATAGGAAAACCAGGCGCCGGACTTTTCCACGATGCCGGCCTTGACGCCGAGGTCGATAAGCTCGCCCGTCCTGGAGATGCCCTCGCCGTACATGATGTCGAATTCGACCTGCCTGAACGGCGGCGCGAGCTTGTTCTTGACGACCTTCACGCGCGTCTGGTTGCCGACCACCTCGTCGCGTTCCTTGATCTGGCCGATGCGGCGGATGTCGAGGCGGACGGAGGCGTAGAATTTCAGCGCATTGCCGCCGGTCGTCGTCTCCGGGCTGCCGAACATCACGCCGATCTTCATGCGGATCTGGTTGATGAAGATCACCATCGTGTTGGAGCGCGAGATCGAGCCGGTGAGCTTTCTGAGCGCCTGGCTCATCAGCCGCGCCTGCAGCCCGGGGAGCTGATCGCCCATCTCGCCCTCAAGCTCAGCGCGCGGTGTCAGAGCCGCGACAGAATTGATGACGAGCACGTCGATCGCGCCGGAGCGGACCAGCGTGTCGGCGATCTCAAGCGCCTGCTCGCCGGTGTCCGGCTGCGAGATCAGGAGCTCGTCGACATTGACGCCGAGCTTTCGCGCATAGACGGGATCGAGCGCGTGCTCCGCGTCAATGAAGGCGGTGATGCCGCCGCGCTTCTGCGCCTCGGCAACGGTATGAAGCGCAAGCGTCGTCTTGCCGGAGGATTCCGGCCCGTAGATTTCCACGATGCGCCCGCGCGGCAGACCGCCGATGCCGAGCGCCATGTCGAGACCGATCGAGCCGGTCGGGATGGTGGCGACCTCCACCACCTTGCCGTCCTGCCCGAGCCGCATGATGGAGCCCTTGCCGAAAGCCCGCTCGATCTGGGAGAGCGCGGCGTCGAGCGCCTTCGTCTTGTCCATACCGTCCCTGTTGTTCTCGACGACTCGAAGCGGCGCTACCATGGCATCCCCCGGTTGACTGCGAAAGGCGGCGGGCGGGCCGCCGGTGAGGGCCCATGTATCCTATTTGTTCTCTGGATTGTCAAGAACAGAATGGGAACAGGCTTCGATATCGTGCGTTCGGCAAACCCGTCCCCTGAAGCGTGAGAGAAAGACCGACGCGTCAAGCGACGCGCTTGATCCTCTCATGGCCGACGGGCGCCTCGTCCTCCTCTTCCGGGCGCCGCCCGATCGAGAACTCGACGCGGTTGCCGCCGCCCGCCTTCGCTCGATAAAGCGCCGTGTCGGCCTCGCCGAAGAGCGGGTCGAGCGTCTGCGTCTCGCGTCGGCTCGCGACCCCGATGCTCACCGTCAGGCGGATATCGCCGCCGGCATTTTCGACCCGCATCGCCGCCACGGCGCGCCTGACGCGCTCCGCCGTCACCAGCGCCTGATCGATCCGGGTCTCGGCGAGCGCCACGGCGAATTCGTCGCCTCCGAGCCGTCCGAGCACGTCGCCCGGGCGAAGCGCCCCCATCGCCGTTTCGGTGAGTTGCCTGAGGAGGCGGTCGCCGGCCGGGTGGCCCCAATTGTCGTTGACGGCCTTGAAATTATCGAGGTCGATGAGGATGAGCGCCGTCCACGAGCCGTTGCGGCAGGCCCGCGCCAGCATCCTCCCCACCTCGGTCGCGAATCCGCGGCGATTGCTGACCCCGGTCAGCGGGTCGAGCAGCGCCGCCTCACGGTCTTGCTGACCGATCGCTTCCTTGGTGACCACGAGGAGGAGAAAGGCGAGCGTGACGGCGGCGGCGAGCATCTCAAGGATGCCGATCGGATTAAGCGGCGCAGCAATGCCGCCGTCGGACCCGATCGAGGCCGGCACGAAGAGCGCCGCGAAAAACCGCACGGCGAACACCGAGCCGTGCATCGCGAGGAGCGCCGCGGCTATGTGCGTGAGCCCCCAGCGCCGCCGCGACGAGCGCCACAGCTCTCCGGCGATCGCGAAACCATAGGCGGCGGCGAGTGGCGCCGTGAACAGAATCCGGGCGCGCATATCCGTGTCGACAAGGAATGTCGCCCGCGCCACGAGCCATAAAGCCAAGGGTGCGAGCGTGAGCGGCCAGTTTCTCCTGCGGTCGGTGAAATACCGCGCCGCCTGCCACGCAAGCCCGAAAGCGAGCAGGCGAAACGCGTTCGCGATGTCGATGGCGAGGAAGCCGGGGAGCCGGTCGCGCACGCCGATCAGGGTTGCCGAGGCGGCGCAGAGCGCGAAGCAGAGCGTCCAACCGCCGAAAGCGGGCACGCCGCGGTTCTGCATCCAGGTCAGGGCAAGGAGGCCGGCAAGAACGGTGCAGACGACGACAAGCGCCGTGATCAACGTCCCATCGTCCAAACCCACTTTCCCCACCTCGCGTTGAAAAAGCCCGCGCGCACCATCCACGCGGACCGCAAATCATTTGTTAACGCGCGGCCGGAAACCGCGATCAGCGGCGGGGGAGCCCCTACCCTTCGAGCGTCGCCTTCACTGTGGTCGCGAGCTCTTTCAGCGAAAAGGGCTTTGGCAGGAACTGGAAACTCTTCTCGTCCTTCGGCAAATGGCGCTCGAAGGCGTCCTCCGCGTAGCCGGAGACGAAGATGATCTTCAGGTCCGGCTGGCGGCGGCGGAGCTCGCGCATCAGCGTCGGCCCATCCATGCCCGGCATCACCACGTCGGAGATAACGAGGTCGACCGGCTCGCCGAGGCCGGCGATCAGATCAAGCGCATCCTGGCCGGAAGCCGCCTGGTGGACAGTGTAGCCGCGCGCCTCAAGGGCCCGGGCGGCGAAGCTGCGGACCGCCTCCTCGTCCTCGACGAGGAGGATGCTCGCGCTGCCCGTCAGATCGGACGGGCCCACCGGCCGCTCGCCCGCTTCCGGAAGCTCCTCAGCCTGCGGCTCGTGGCGCGGCAAGAGGATGCGGAAAGTCGCGCCCGCCCCGGGCTTTGAATCGACGTAGATATAGCCGCCGGTCTGCTTGACGATGCCGTAGACGGTGGAGAGCCCGAGACCCGTCCCCTTCCCCACTTCCTTGGTCGAGAAGAACGGCTCGAATATCTTCTCCTTCACTTCCGCGCTCATGCCGGTGCCGGTGTCGCTCACTTCGAGGAGCACGTAGTCGCCCGGCTTGAAACCCTGTTCGCGGAACTTGCGGCTGTCGGCGCTTGAAACGTTCGACGTGCGGATCTTGAGCTTGCCTCCTTCGGGCATGGCGTCGCGCGCGTTGACGGCGAGGTTCACGATCACCTGCTCGAGCTGATTGAGGTCCGCCTTGATCGGCCAGACGTCGCGCCCGTGCGCCACCTCAAGCTCGACCGTCTCGCCGAGCAGGCGCGCGAGGAGCACGGAGATGTCGGAGAGCGCCTCGTCGAGGTCGATGACCTTCGGCCTGAGCGTCTGCCGCCGCGAGAACGCCAGGAGCTGGCGGACGAGCCCCGCAGCGCGGTTGGCGTTCTGCTTGATGTTCATGATGTCCTGGAAGGACGGATCGGTCGGCCGGTGGCTCGTCAACAAAAGGTCGGAGAAGCCGATGATGGCGGTCAGCATGTTGTTGAAGTCGTGCGCGATGCCGCCGGCGAGCTGGCCGACCGCCTGCATCTTCTGGCTCTGCGCGAACTGCGATTCGAGCGCGCGCTGCTCGGTCGTCTCAAGCGCGTAGATCACCGCAGCGTCCTCGCTCTCGTCGCTTTCCAGGATCGGCGAGACGAAGAAGCGCGCGCTTTGCTCCGGATGATCGGCGAGCGCGGCGTCGACGGCCGGGATCGAGCTCTGCCCGGCGAGCGCCGCGATGATGGCGGTCGCGAGGCTCGCGCGGTCGGATTCCTGCACGAGCTCCGCAAGCGCGCGCCCCGATGCGCCCTTCTTGCCGAAGAGCATGACGAAGCGCGCATTGGTGAGCGCGATCCGCCCTTCGCGATCGATCGAGGCGATGGCCATCGGGGTGTTGTTGAAGAAGCGGGCAAAGCGCATTTCCGCGATGCGTCCCGCCTCGCGGTCGTCGCCCCGCCGCATGTCGAGCACGAGCGTGCGCGAGGCGCCGATTGTGCCGTCAGGCGCGACCGGCACGCGGTGGATGAGGCGGACGGGGAGCCGCGTGCCGTCGGTCCTGACGAGATCGATGTCGAGCGTCTCCGCCTCGCGCCGGCTCGGATTAGCCGCCTGCAGGACGGAGAGACCCTCGACCGTCACGATGTCGCGGATTTCGGCGGCACCCGGCTCGAACTCGGCGAGGTCGATGCCGATCCATTCGGCGAGCGTGGCGTTCATGTAGCGGATGCGCCCGTCGGGCGCGAGCGAGAAGAAGCCGGCCGGCGCGTGGTCAAGATAGTCGATCGCGTTCTGCAGCTCCTGAAAGATGTTCTCCTGGTGCTCGCGCTCGCGCGTGATGTCGGCGACGAGCCAGCCGATTCGCGCTTCCGTGCCGGGCGCGGGATTGACGCGCACGCGATACCAGCGCGCGCCGCGCGCCTTGCCGCCGATGCCGCCCGGCATGCGAATCTCTTCGGTGGCGCGGCGGCCGCGATCGGCGGCGACGGCAAGCCGGTGCACGGCCTCCGCAGCGTCGGGATTGTCGGAAAAGAGTTGCTCGATCGAATGCAGGTCGCGGTCGTTCGTCGCACCCGTCAGTCGCAGGAAAGCGGCGTTCGCCCAAAGCGGCGTCCCGTCGGCGGCCGTCATCAAGACGCCTTCCGCCATATTCTCAAGCAGCGCCTGGGCCGCCGTGCCCGACTGAGCCGGCGCTCGCGGCGCGCTGCGCAGCCCCACGATGCCGGCGGCCGCCGCAAAGAGTGCCACCACGCCGACCGTGGAAAGAATGCCTATAAATACCAGCACAACGAGGGTTGCGGCCGGCTCCGGCAGAAAGAGGTAGGCGCTTGCCGCCGCGACGAGCACGACGACGAGCGCAACCACCACGCCGAAGCGCGCGCTGCCCGACTTTGCCGCTGCCGCCTCCCCGGTCCCCTCTTGCCGCATTTTCACCGACCCCCGAGGCAACCTATCCGATTCGCTCGGCCGGACCGGGGGCACCTTGTATGCTTGTGCATGGCTTTTCAACGCCGTGGGCGGACGCTTGACACGACATGCAGTTTGAACGCCAAAGCGGTTGCGTTTATTGTTGCGGCGGATCGCGGCCGACTGCGCCAGGGAGATTTCGATGGTTTTAACCGGCCCGATAGCCATAGCCGCGATTGCCGTTGCCGCGGTTGTTGTCGTCGGTCTCGTGCTCGTCGCCTTCCGCGGGAGGATCTTTCGCGGGCGCCGGACCGGCGGTCCCGGACGGTCGGTGCTGGCAGGCCGATCCCGAATCGAGGTGCTCGAAACAACCGTTATCGACGAGGAGCGGAAGCTCGTCCTCGTCCGCTGCGACAAGATCGAGCACTTGATCATGGTCGGCGGTCCGGCCGACCTCGTCGTCGAGAACGACGTGAAGAAGGTACGTCCGGCAGCGCCGGGGAAGACACCGAGTCCCCTGGCGCTTCCCTCGGTCCAACCCGCCAATCCGTTGCGCGTTCCGCCGACGACCGGTGCCTCGATCGAAGCGGAGATCGCGGCGATCGTGCCAAAGAGCTCCGAGGCCCCGCGCATATCCGCGCGCCCGAAGAGCGAGCCGCGTCCCTCCGTGCCGGCGCCGCACCCTGTCGCCCCACCGACACGCCCCGCCGCTCGCGGCGGCGAGGCATCGGTGTCAGCGGCCTCGGCGCGCGGCGGCGAGACGCCGCGCATCGCGGCGCAGCGGCCGTCCGCAAGCGAGACCGGCCGGCGCGAAGTCGCCGCCCAGCGCCGGACCAGCCCGCCGGCGTCGCCGCAGGCGGCCCGTCCAAGTGCGGCGCAGCGTTCGCAGGCGAGCGCAAGCGCCGATCGGCACGCGCGCCCGGCCCGCGGAGACAATCGTGGCACAAGCCAACCAGTGGGAATGCCGGCGGCACAAACGCCGTGGCCGGAACCCGATTCGATCGAGAGCGAGATCGTTGCGGCGCTCAGCCTCGAGCCGCACGCGCACGGGAACGAGACACGGCCCGCCGAGCGCGAGCCCGCTTCGGCGAAGAGCATCGTCGATTCCTCCGCCACGCTTGGCGACCTCGCCGACCGCCTGGAGGAAGCGCTCGCGCGCGAAATGCAATCCGTTGCCGACGGTGGACCGGCGGAAGTCGCGGCGGAGGATTTCGCCTTCGGCAATGATGCGCCGGAAAAGGCGGCAGAGCCGGAGCGACCGAAGCAGCCAGCGGCGCGTGACCGGCAGGAGCCGCGCGAACGGCAAGAGAAGCGCTCGGAACCTGCGAGGCAGGCGGCAAATCCGGAGCCGCGGCGCGACGCGCCACCCGCTCAGGAGCGCCGCGAAGAGGCGCCGGTCATCAGCCTGAACGCGCGCCGTCGCGAAGCGGCGGACCCGCTTGAAGACGAGATGGCGCGGCTTCTCGGCGAACTCACCGGCGACACCAAGGGGCGCTAAGCGCGCTTTCCCCTATTGTCATCCCGGTTTGCCACGAAACGCGGCAAGACCGGGCCTCAGGAACGCCGGAGCGTGAAGGCTGCAAGACGGGACGCAGCGCGCCTCAGCCGAGAGTGATATCCATCCCCTTGACCGGCAAGCCCTCGACTTTCGTCGACCAGCGCTCTCCCGGCTTGACCGGAAAGGCGCGGGTCACCGTCCCGGTGGTGACGAGATCGCCGGCGCGGACCGCGGGGCCGTCGCTGTCGTCGGCAACACCGCGGACAAAATGGCGGAGCGCCGTCAACGGTCCCCCGCCGAGCACGTTGCGGGCCGCGCCGCGATCGATCTCGGCGCCGTCGCGAAAAAGCGTGATCGAGAATTCGCGCAAGGTTTTCTGCCAGTCGGCCCGCTCCGCATCGGCAATGGCGACGAGCGGTCCGCGGACGTAGCGGCCGTGCAGCGCGAAGGCGGCGACCGTGTCGGCGGCCTTGAAGCGCCAGCCGGGAAAGATCGACTGCACGATCTCAAAGCCGTGCGCGACCGCGTCGATGCAGCCGAGGAGCGCGGTCTCGTCCATGTCGGGATGGGGCGGCGATGCAAATCGGAAAGCGATCTCCGGCTCGATCCGCGGCTCGACCAGCATACCGACCGTGCAGCGCGCGATGCCGTCGGAATCCGCCGCCGCCAAAGTCGAATTGTAGATCGGCCCCCAGATCGGCGCGTGGACGCCGTATTCGTCCCAGATCGTCTCGTTGGTGAAGCCGATCTTCCAGCCGATCGGCCGCTCGCCGCGCGCGATCCGCGCCCGCGTCACCGCAGCGGAAACGCGATAGGCGTCGGAAAGATCAAAGCCGGCAATGCAATCGGTTATCGGAGCAATCGAGCGAACGCTGTCACCCGCCACGAGAATGCGCTCTGCGAGCCGCGCGACCTCGTCTTTCGCGAGCGGCAATTTCAGCCGCCTGCCAACGCTGCGATCCCGGACGAACGCGCCGGACGCGCCTTCCTCATTCGTCGCGATAAACCCGCTCACGCCGCTCGTGGCGCTCCTGGGCCTCGATCGACAGCGTCGCGATCGGCCGCGCGTCGAGCCGCTTCAGGCTGATCGGCTCGCCGGTCTCCTCGCAATAGCCGTAGGTGCCGTCATCGATCCGCTTCAGCGCGGCGTTGATCTTGGAAATCAGCTTGCGCTGGCGGTCGCGGGCGCGCAGCTCGATCGAGCGGTCCGTCTCGGAGGACGCGCGATCGGCGTAATCCGGGTGGTTGTGACTTTCCGCCTGCAGGGCCTCCAGCGTCTCCCGGCTTTCTTCCAGAATCTCCTCCTTCCACTGGAGGAGCTTCTTGCGGAAATACGCCCGCTGCCGCTCGTTCATGAAGGGCTCGCGGTCGCTCGGCCTGTAGCCGTTTAACTTACCCAACGCCACCGGCATGGTCGACGAATTCCCTCTCTCCCGTGGGCGCGCATATACGGGAGAAGCCGCGGCGCTGGCAAGCGGAATGGTTTGAATGATTTGTGAAAAGAGCCGCAAGTTTAACACGTTAGCCGGCCGCCGGCATTTGCCGAACTTTAACCTTGCTGTGGCAGGTTCGAGAAATGCCGGGTGTAGTGCAGAGTTTCCGGGCGCGTGCCGAGGTACAGGCCAGAGAGCTGATCCAGGCTCTCGAGGCGGCCGAAAGCGTGATCGTCTCCTCCATCGAGCGCGAATGCGAGGCGCTCCGTGCCGGGCAGATGCTGGCGGCGCGCGCGCTGCGCCTGCGCCTGAACGACGCCGCCAAGATCTACATCAACCTGATCCGCGCCGCGCGCGCCTCGATGTGGACGATCGAGCAGGTGTTTCCGGGCACCTCCGAATATCTTGAATCGCATCGCGCCACCTTCGCCGCGCTGCTTCGGGTCGAGCTTGCGGTGCTTGCAGCCGAGCGCGTCGCCGTCGCGACGAGCCCGCGTCTCGCCGTCAACCCGGCACCGCAGAAGCCGGCCGCCACATCGCGGCGCGCCTCGCGCCGTCGCGCGGCCCAGCGCCGCCGCGCGAGCTGAGGGAGCTTCCTCCTCCCCCATCCCGTGCCGTTCGCGTACAAATTTGAAAGCAATCACAATTTGCAGTATGATTTGCCTCGTACTTGGGGGTGAGCGCTATGAATGACCGCAGGCAAGACGATCAAATCGCATCGAAGCCGGAGGCCGCCGTCGCACGCAGGCCATGGCGGACGCCGTACGTGATTTTGGCGAGTGGCGTCAATCGGGAGACGGCTTCACTCAAGGGCATCTTTGCAACGCCGGAGCATTACTCGCCGGGCCTGCAGCAGTCCATCTCTTGAGCATCCGGTCGCTGAATGCCAGAGGGCATTGGCGCACCGGCGGCTTTTGCGGATTGGCGGAAAGTGGAGATCGTGGCTGGCACCGGCATTATTGACGCCCACTACGGCACATCGCGTGCCGCATCATGCTTCTCGAAATAAAAGCCCCAGGGTTGCGACGACCTCATAGCCGAGCGACCGCATGCGGGCCGTCAGTGCCGATTTCGAAAAAATGCGCACGGCGAATTTGCCATCGGGGCGCGGCGGCCTGATCCCCTCGACTTGGATCTCGTCCGTGTCCCTATCCGTCATGTGCAGGAAATCTAGGATCAGATAACGTGAGCCGAGTTCGGCGAAGTCTGCCAGCGCTGCTTAGGGCTCCTCGACATATTTGAAGGAGCTCGAAAAGATGACTGCGTCGACGGGCGCTCGCATTGCGGCGGCTTCGAATGTCTCGAAGAATTGCAGACGACCGTCGGCGAATTCCGCATTTCCCGCCGCCGCAAACCGCGGCAGTTCGACAACGAACCAGAGTCGGCGCGGCGCCCGGCGCGTTTCACAAATCCGACGGTTGACGACATTACAGGCCGCAGCATTGCAAGCCGGCCCTGGTCCGACAAGCGGACCCCGACACGCGCACACGGCCGTCGCCCGGTCCATGGCAGATCATCGAGTTTGATTTGCGCCGCGGAACCACGCGACATACCGCGCCACGATCAGGGCCTCCAGCGCCATGCGGCGCTTGGTGACACTGCGCTTGTCGGTGCCCTGTGCCGTAAGACGCTCCTTGAGAGCGGCGAAGTCGACATAGGTCGAGAGAACCGGGTCGGCGGCGAGGCTCTCAGCCTCGGCGGCGAGCGCCGGGCCATGGGCGCGCAGACGGTGGTGGAATTCCGGTTCTGGCCGGTCGTTGCCGCGTCCGCGCGTCTGGAATTCCGGCGGATAGAGATCGGCCAGCGCCTGGCAGGCAAGGTAGCGGTTGCGCCCGTTCTTGACGTAGAGGTCCTCAGGCACTGCAAGCCCTAACTCGATCACCCGCTTGTCATGGAACGGCTGCGTGAGGATAAGGCCGTGCATGGCAGCGGCCATGACCGGCCCCGGAGCGGATTGGTCCTGGATATGCTTTGCGACGGCGGTGATCTGCGCGCGCATCTCGGTCGGCGGGATGGCCCGCGCCGCTGATGCAGAGCCCAGTTCACCACGCTGACGCAGCTTTTCGGCAAAGGAAGGTGCGGCCGCGTAGCGAGACAAATCCCGGCCGTCGCTCGCCAGGCGTTGGCTGAGACGGAAGATGCAGGGAACGGACAGCAGCGCGGTGACGGCCGCCCTGCCGAGAATGGAAGACAGGGATCTGCCTGTGAGGCGGCGCTCGGCGAAAAGCTCCGAGACGAAGCGCATAAGCCGGCCCTTGCGCAGAAGGCGGGCGAGTGCCGCTTGGCCACGCGGATTGACGCTGTAGTCGCCGCCCAGCCCATCCATGATCGATCGCGCCCCGGCGGCACGTGCTTCGGCGGGCAGCCAGTGATTGAGCGTGTTCATCGCGGAGGCCGGACCGTCATGGGCGAGGAAGCGGTGCTCGAGACGGTCGAGCGGCGCGTTGTCTTGCGGCGGAAGGAGGTGAATATCGAGATGCGGCATCACCCGCCGGCAAGCCTCGATGTGGGGGCGGATGTCCTCTTTGGTACCGATGGCGGCTTCGGAAACCACGGCTGAGAAGCAGAGAAGCTTCCGGCCTTGGGAGCGGACGACAGGGCCCGCGAGGCCCGCGATTGCCGCAGTGTCGTATCCGGCGCTAAACATCAGGGCCGCGGGATGCATAAGCCGCCTCAGCCGGCAAGCAACCGCTTCGGCCAGGATCGCGCGGTATTGCGCGACATAGTAGGCCTCGTCGCGGCCTTCATGGGTGGGATTGCCATGGGGCTCCCAATAGCGGCGCATCGTCAGCGCGCCGTCACTCGTCACGGCACATGCCGTTCCACCAAGAAGGGCCGCAATGTTCTCGAAAAGTGTCGCTCCCGGCCGGGGCGGCATTGACAGGGGCATAAGCCTACGGCCGATCATGGCTTCTTGCAGCGCACGCGGCACATCGGGCAACGCCCACAGCGCCTTGATCTCGGTGGCGAAGGCGAAGAAGTCCTCGCCCTTATGATAGAAGACGGAGCGCTGGCCCATATGGTCGCGGGCGAGCACGAGCTTCCTGGCGCGTCCATCCCAGATCGCGAAGGCGAAGTCGCCGAGCAGATGCTCCGCACAATCCTCGCCCCATTTCATGTAAGCGCGCAGGATGAATTGGCTGTCCGGCAGGTCGCGGATGTCGGCGGCGCTTAAGCCGAACCCATCGGCCAGCTCTTCACGGTTGTCGATGCGGCAGTCGGCGACGAGGGTGAGGTCCGCTTCGCGGTCGATCAACGGCTGCGCTTCAAAGACATCCTCGTTGTTCACCCGCATCAGGCAATGGCCGAGTCCGACCAACCCGTCGACCACGAACTTCTTTCCGTCCGGTCCGCGATGGGAGAGCGTGTTCCCCATGCGCTCCAAATCGCGTGGCGAAACCGCGCCGCCGTCAAATCGGAGAATCCCGAACACCGCACTCATGGCGGCGAGCTATCCGGCGAGACGGCGCGGGGTCAAGCGCCGCCGGCGAGGGTCGGAATTGGACCTAGTCGACGAAAACGCTGAGCGTCGCGGGGGTGTCGATGATGACCGTGCTGCCCCGCACGCCACACCAGAGTGCCGCGACCGACTGCGGTTTGAGGGTCAGCGGGACACCGACGACGAGCGTCGTCGGCATGCGATTGAAGCTCGCCGGCTTCTGCTCGCCGTAGGTGAAGCTCGCGCAAACGGGAGAGACCTTTCCGTTCACCGAGACGCCGAGCATCGCGCCGGGATAATTGTTCCCTTCGGCATAGGGGTTCGGCAGGTTGAGGACGACGAGAGCGGTGACGTCCACGCCTTCCGGCAGCTCCACGCTGAGGCCCGGAATTGGCGTGAGCTGGCTGGCGCTCGTCGACAGCTTGCCGCTGGTCTGCACGTAACGGACGGACATCTGGCACCCCCTGAAGTAGAACTCAGAATAATACCAACGGTAGAGCCGGCGCAACTGCCGCGCTCGACCTGAGCGCGCCTCACGCGGTCCGCGCCTCACGCAGTCCGCGCCGTCGAACCTTGCGACGGGGGCGATGCGCCGGCGGATCGATCGCCCCCGCGCCGCCCGCTTGCGCAGGGCGCGCCCCCGGTCTAGGCGGAGAAAGTGCCGCGCCTTCTCCTCCTCCGCCATTCCACCGCCGAGCGCGCGCGCGCCGGCGAGCCCGACCACGACAGGGCGCTCAGCAAGGGCGGACGCAGGGAGGCGAAGGCGATCGGCAAGGTCATCGCCAAGCGCGGCGAGCCTATCGATCTCGTGCTTTCGTCGGACTCAGAGCGCACGCGCGAGACGTGGGAGGTGGTCGCCGACAAGATCGACGCCGCGCCGGAGGTCCGCTTCCTCCGCTCGGTCTATGAAGCGCACGATTATTTGCCGATCGTGAAGAGCGAAGGCGGCGCCGCCAAGGAAATACTCTTGGTCGGCCACAATCCGGCGATGCACGCGACGGCGATGGCGCTCGCCGAGAGCCTCGCGGGCCGCGACGGCGAGAGGCTCGCCGCAGGCTTTCCGAAAAGCGCGCTCGCGATTTTCGACTTCGACGGCGAATGGCGATCGCTGCGCCCGCGCGGCATGCGGCTCGTCGCCTTCATCGAAGCGGAGCGGGATTAGGCTCCCCGCTGGTACGCTCAGGTGTTCATGGGTCCCGGTCTTGCCGCTTTGCGGCAAACCCGGATGACAAAGGAAGCGGTTGGCGGCGCGGCGAAGGGAGCGGCCACCGCGCCGAGCCCGGAGACCTTTGAAACCCGCAGATTTCCTCCCATATTGGCCTGCGGGAGAACGCCTTGCCGGACATCACTTCCCTCACCGACGAGGCGCGCATCGCCGCCGCCAACCTGTTTGACGCCATCGCCGGCGGCGGCACGCCGACCGTCAGGCTCGGCGTCACCGGCCTGTCGCGGGCGGGAAAGACCGTCTTCATCACCGCCCTCGTGCACAACCTCGTGCATGGCGGCCGCCTCCCCCTCTTCGAGGCCTATCGTGACGGCCGGCTCGCCGAGGCGCGGCTGGAGCCGCAGCCCGATGACGCGGTGCCGCGCTTCGACTACGAAGCGCATGTGAAGGACCTCGTCGAGCGGCGCGTCTGGCCGCAATCGACGCGCGCGGGTGAGCGAGCTCCGCGTCGTCGTCGAATATGAATCCGGCCGCTTCCTGAAGCGCCAGTTCGGGCAGGGACGCCTCAACCTCGACATCGTCGACTATCCCGGCGAGTGGCTGCTCGACCTGCCCTCCTCGGCAAGAGCTACGCGGAATGGTCGGCGGAGGCGGTGAAGCTTTCGCGTGAGCCGCCCGCAAAGGCGTCGCGGCGAAATGGTTCACGCGCGCTCGGCGACGCTTCCCCCGGTGGCGCGGAGGATGAGGCGAAGGCGCGCGTTCTTGCCGATGCTTTCGCCGGCTATCTTCTGCCGCGCGCGCCGACGAGCACGCGCTGTCGATGCTGCCGCCGGGCCGCTTCCTGATGCCGGGCGACCTTGCGGGCTCACCGGCGCTGACCTTCGCGCCGCTCGACATTCCGCCCGACCACCGGCCGGAGCGGAAGACGCTTTTCGCGCTGATGGAGCACCGCTACGAGGCCTATAAGACGCAGTGGTGAAACCCTTCTTCCGCGACCATTTCGCGCGGCTCGACCGGCAGATCGTGCTGGTCGATATGCTCGCGGCGTTGAACGCCGGCCCGGCCGCGCTGCGCGACCTCGAAGCGGCGCTCGCCGACGTGCTCTCCGCTTTCCGTCCCGGTC
>CAVVPM010000005.1:0-125557 GCA_963750115.1 uncultured Alphaproteobacteria bacterium
TCGTTCTCTAGAGTTGGGCGGATTTCGACCGTCCGATCCCGGAGCCGCCGATGCCCCGCGCCACCGCGCTTGTCCTTGCCGCCGCCTTCACGCTCAGCGCCTCCGCCCTCCCCGCGCGCGCCGGCGATGCGACGTCCTTCATGCAGCGCTTCTCCGGCGACTGGATCGGGACCGGGCAGCTTCTTTTCGGGGCCGAGCCGCGGCCGGAATTCGCCTGCGAGCTGAACGGCTCGACGGACGGCGGTAAGTAGACCTTCGGATTGAACGGGCAGTGCCGGATGGGCGCCTTCCTCCGCCCCGGTCTATGCCGAGATCCGCTACAACACCGACACAAACCGATATTACGGACAGTTCATGGGCGGTTCGGGGGGCGATGGCGTAGACTTGGTCGGCGCGCGCGCCGGCGAAGGATTCTCGCTCAATCTGGTGCGCGGCTCGATGCAGGGGCGGCTCTCCGCCGAGACCGTCGGCTCCGGCCAGATGAAGGTGGTGATCTATTACCGTGACGTGCGCCACCAACAGCGAAAGCCCTGTGGTCGCGATGGACCTCACGCGCCGAGAAATCATCACCGGCTCGATCACGCCGCGGAACTGACGCGCGTCGCCAATCGTCCAGCCCCGGCGGCAGGTCGGGCCGCGCGTTCGTCTTCCTCGCTGCGCTTTTCTTCGCACTCCTTCCCCTTCCCACCTTTGCCGACGAGCCGGTCGACCTTGAGCTGGTGCTTGCGATCGACGCGTCGAGCTCGGTCGACGACAACGAATGGGCGCTGCAGCGCGAGGGCTACGCGGCGGCCTTTCGCGACGCCGAGATCAAGGCCGCCTTCGCCTCCGGTCCGCACAAGCGCATCGCCGTCGCCGTCGTCGTATGGGCCGACGCGACGGTGCCGCGCTGGCAAAGCGACTGGTTCGTGCTTTCAACGCCTGACGACGGCGACCGGATGGCCGACTTCATGGCGGCGCTGCCGCGCGTTCCGATGGGCGGGACCGGCATCGGCGCCGGCCTTGCGACCGCGATCCGCAAGTTCGACGGCAACGGCCTGACGTCGCCGCGCGAGGTGGTCGACGTTTCCGGCGACGGCCGCGAGACGCCGCCGCGCGAGAACGTCGTGGAGATCGGGGCGGCGCGCGCCATGGCCGATGCGCGAGGCGTCACCGTCAACGGGCTCGCCGTGGTGAACGACGAGAAGGACCTTGAGACCTGGTACCGCGACAACGTCATAACCGGCCAGGACGCCTTCGTCGTGACAGCACTCGGACTATTCGGACTTCGCCGACGCGGTGCGCGACAAGCTGCTGCGCGAGATGCAATTTCGCGAAAAGCTGAGCGCGCGGTGAGAGCGCCCGTTAGTTGACGCCGTCAACTAATTTTGCGATGCTCGTGGCGTCAGGTGTCCCGTGGCCAGCCAGCTCGCCTTCGACATCGCGCAGTCCAGGCGCTTCAACCGCTTCTACACGGTCGAGGCGGGCTGCTCGGCCGCCGGCTGCTCGCAAGCGCCTTCTCGCTGACCGAGGCGCGCATCCTCTACGAGATCGCGAACCGCGAGCACGCGACAGCGACCGACCTGAAGCACGAGCTCAGCCTCGACAGCGGCTATCTGAGCCGCATCCTGGAGCGGTTCGTAGCCGGCGGCCTGGTGGCGCGGACAACGTCGAAGGACGATGCACGCAAGGCGCTGCTCCGTCTGACGCCCGCCGGCCGCGACGCCTTCGCCGCGCTCGCCCGCGCTTCCGACGAAGACGCGCGCGCCAAGCTCGCGAGACTTTCTCCCGAGGATCGCGCGGCGCTCGCCGGCGCGATGCAAACGATCGAGCGTGCGCTCGGCGAGACCGCGCCCGCCGCGCCTTACGCGCTTCGCCCGCTCAAGGTCGGCGACATCGGCTGGATCGCGCATCGTCAGGGCGTTCTCTACGCCGAGGAATACGGCTGGGACGCTACCTACGAGGCGCTCGCCGCAGAGATACTCGCCGCGTTCGTCAAGAATTTCGATGCGGAGTGGGAGCGCGCCTGGATCGCCGAGCGGAACGGCGTCACGCTCGGTTCGGTGTTCGTCGTCAGGAAATCGAAGCGCGTGGCAAAGCTGCGGCTCCTCTATGTCGAGCCTTCTGCGCGCGGCCTCGGCATCGGCCGCCGGCTCGTCGAGGAATGCATCGAATTCGCCCGCGCCAAGGGCTACCGGACGATGACGCTGTGGACGCAGCAGAACCTCACCGCCGCCCGCGCGATCTATGAGAAGGCAGGGTTCCGGAAGGTGGCGGAGGAGAAGCACCATTCCTTCGGGAAGGATCTCATCGGCGAGACCTGGGAGCTGGATTTGCGGGACATGAAGGCGCGACAATGAAGGCGCGCCACCTTCTCCCCGGACGGAGGGTACCCTCCGGCTCCGCCGGAGGGCGGATGAGGGGGAGGTCTGTGATTGGCCCGGCCGGCCAATCTTGGGGCCCCCTCTCCCGACCCTTCGCTGACGCGAAGGCCCACCCTCTCCCTCAAGGGGAAGGGTCCGCGCCCCGCCCTCACTCGATCCGCGTCGCCGTGAGCGCGCTTCTCGTCCAATTCGACGCCAAACCCCGGCTTGTCGGAGAGCACGATCATCCCCTCCGCGTCGACATCCTGCGCCTCCGTCATCATGTAGTCGCGGCGCTCCAGCGACCATTCCGGCGGGTCGATATGGGAATTCGAGGAACGGCGCGTTGGTGAGCCCGCAGGTGAAGTGCGCGTTCGCCACATAGGAGAGGCCGTTCGACCAGGTGTGCGGCGTGAAGACAGGCCGGCGGCCTCCGCCATCCCCGCGACCGCGCCGAAGCCCCGTGATGCCGCCGGTCAGGCAGACGTCGGGCTGCAGCACGTCGAGGCAGCCCTCCTCGATCAGGTCACGGAATTCGTAGAGCTCGCGGTTCATCTCGCCGCCGGCGATCCTGATCGTCGACCGTCGTCGCGGAGCGCGGCGCATGCCCTTGCGGTCGCCGCGATGCAAGCGGCTCCTCCATCCAATAGACACAGAGGCGCTCGAGCTCGCGCGCGACCGGCAGCGCGTCGTCGAAGGTCCAGGGCTACCTCGTCGTCGTGGCTCATGCGCCAGCCCTGATTGCAGTCGACCATCAGCTCCAGCTCTGTCGCCGATGCGGGCCCGTACCGCTTCGAGCGCCTTGATGTCGTCGCGCCAGTCGCCGCGATGGAAGCGGACCTTCATGCCGCGGAAGCCGCGCGCGAGATAACGCTCCGCCGCCTCCGCCATCGCGCCGGCGATCGCGGAGCGTGGCGGAGGAGGCGTAGGCGGCGACGCGGTCGGAGCGCCCGCCGAGGAGGCGCCAGACCGGCGCTTGCGCGATCTTGCCGGCAAGGTCCCAGAGCGCCAGGTCGAGCGGCCAGCAGCGCCCGTAGTGGAACTGGATGTTGTCGAGGATTCGGGCGTGGCGCTCCACGTCGCGCGGGTCGCGGCCGATGAAGAGATGCTCGTGGCCTTGAAAGCCCGTCATCGTGTCGCCCGAGCCGATGCCCTCCAGGCCCTCGTCGGTCTTCACGCGCACGATCGTGGCATCGAAATGCTTGCGCGGCCGAAAGTCCCAGCTCGGATTGAACGGCGGGTCGAGCGGCAGGCGATGATGGGTGATCTCGATCGCGGCGATTTTCATGGCAAGCCCGCACGATCCTTCATCGTTGTCGTCATGCCCGGACTTGATCCGGGCATCCATCCGGAACGGTCGCGCCGGCTACCACGGCCACGGAACGGATTGCCGGGTCAAGCCCGGCAATGACGACAGTTTTAAGTGGCTAGGCGACCCTATCCTTCCGTCCGAGCGCAAGCGTCATTTCGGCAAGCGGCAGGAGGTCGGCGTCCGCAATCGCGCGCCGCGTGGATTTCCGCATTGCCGCGTTCTCCGGCGCCGCCATGTGGGCGGCGAGGCTCTCCGCCGTGAGCCCCGGCGCCGCGGCGAGGGTGTCGAGCTTGAGCCCGATCCGCGTCGCGAGCCGGCAAAAGGCGGCGGGCACGGCGTCGGCGTCCGCCCCTTCCCCCATCGCATCGGCGACGCGGGCGAAGGCCTCGCGATTGCCTTCCACGACCCATTCCGCGGTGGCGGCCATGGCGAGCGTCACGGCAAGCCCGTGCGGCACCGGCGCCAGGCTTCCGAGCGCGTGGCCGATATTATGGGCGAGCGCCGTGCCGGCCTTGTGAATGGCAAGCCCGCCGAGCGCCGCGGCGTCGAGCATATTTCCGCGCGCGCCAAGATTCCCGGGTTCACGTACGGCGGCCGGCAGATTCTCCACGACAAGGCGGATCGCCGCGAAGGCCGCGACGTCACTTTCCGGGGCGGCGTTGCGATTGGTCGCCGCCTCGATCGCGTGGACGAGCGCGTCCATGCCGGTCATCGCGGTGAAACGAAGCGGGCAGCCTGAGCGTCAGCTCCGGATCGAGGATCGCGACATCGGCCTCGAGCGGCGCCCCCCAGAACCAGAATTTCGTCTTCGCCGCGTCGGAGACGACCGAGATGCCCGTCATCTCCGAGCCGGTGCCGGCGGTGGTCGGCACGCAGACGATCGGGACGCCCTTCTCCGGCAGCGGGTTTGCGGCGAGGCGGAAATCGGATACCGGCGCGCCGGTGCCGAGCATCGCCGCGGCAAGCTTCCCCGCGTCGAGCGCCGAGCCGCCGCCGAGGCAGACGACGGCCTTTGCGCCGGTCTCCCTGCCGAGCTTCCGCGCGGCTTCCACCTGCGCCTCCTTCGGCTCACCGGCGATCTCGGCGTAGAGGGCGACAAAGAGGCCTTGATCGGCGAGCGCTTCCGTTGCGCGCTCGATAATGCCGAACGGCTTCAGGCCCGAGTCGGCGACGAGCAGCACCGCGGCGCCAGGGCCGGCGAGCGCCGCGACCGCCTTGCCGAGACTTGCAAGCCCGCCCGCCCCGGAGACGATCCGCGGCCCGTAGGAAACGCCATGAAACATTTTCGGATGACCCGCCCTTCACTGCCTAAAAGGCAGGACTTAAACGCGCCTTCTCGACACGGCGCAGCGCGCCGGTAAGCCATCCGCCGCGTCGCCGCAAGCGGGGACGCCGCCGCGGGCGGTATGACATCAATGGGTTTGAGCCGCCTCTCGGCTTCCCGCGTCCTCCACCTCGATCACCGGCAGCATCGCCATCAGCTCATCGTGCGGCAGGTGGCAGAGGATGCGGTGTCCGGGCGACGGCTCGAAGATCGGCGGCGGGATCACGTCACAGGTGCCGGGGATCATGTAAGGGCAGCGGGTGTGGAAGGGGCAGCCCTTGGGCGGATTCATCGCCGAGGGGATGTCGCCGGTCAGGAGCACCTTGCGTTTCTTCATATCGAGGTGTCGGCGATGGGCACGGCCGACAGAAGCGCCTCGGTATAGGGGTGGTAGGGGGGCGAGAAAACCTCGGCGGTCGTGCCCTGCTCGATGATCTGGCCGAGATACATGACGACGACGCGGTCGGCGAGATAGCGCACCACCGAGAGATCGTGGCTGATGAAGAGAAGCGTCGTGCGGTGGTCGCGCTGGATGTCCATCAGGAGCTCGGTCACCGCCGCCTGGACCGAGACGTCGAGGGCGGAGACCGGCTCGTCGGCGATGACCACCTTGGGATTGCCGGCGAAGGCGCGGGCGATGCCCGACGCGCTGCTTCTGCCCGCCGGAGAGCTGGCGCGGCCGGCGCTTGGCGAACTCGCGCGGCAGCTTGACCATGTCGAGCAGCTTGAAGCACGCGCTCCTGCACCTTGGCCTCGTCCTTCTCGACGCCGAACTTGCGGATGACGCGGGCGATCTGCGCCGCCGACCGTGTGGCTCGGGTTCAGCGTGTCGAAGGGGTTCTGGAAGACCATCTGCAGATAGCCCGCGATCGTCTGCGCGGCGCCGCTTCTCGACCGGCGTTTGGCAGATCGAGATTGCCGAGCCTGACGTCGCCCTCGGTCGCCGTCTCCAGCCCCATCAGCACCTTGGCGAAGGTGGACTTGCCGCAGCCCGATTCGCCGACGATGGCGACGGTCTCCGCCTCGCGCGCGTCGAAGTCGAGCTGCTCGTTGGCCTTCACCGTCTGCATCTTGCCGGCAGAGAAGACGGCGCTCTTCTCGATCTCGTAGTATTTGGTGAGGTCGTCGACCTGAGCACCACGTCGCCCGGGCTGGTCGGCTCGCGCCCGCCGCCTCCGCGACCGGCGCCGCGTCCCAGTCGATCTCGCTCGACGCGCACGCAGCGCGAGGCTGGAAGCTCGCGCCCTCGACCACCACCATCGGGAATCTCGCCGACGTCGCAGCGTCCGGCGACGAAATAGTCGCAGCGCGGGCCGAAATTGCAGCCGGGCGGCCGCTCGATGCGGCAGCGGCAGCTGGCCCGGGATCGGCGACGAGCGGCCGCGCGTTCTTGTCGGCGCCGGGCAGCGGGATCGAGGCGAAGAGGCCGCGCGTATAGGGGTGGCGCATCGCGTCGAAGACGTCCTTGACGCGCCCGACCTCGACCGCCTCGCCCGAATACATGACCGTGATGCGGTCGCAGGTCTCGAGGATCAGCCCGAGATTGTGGGAGATGTAGATCATCGAGGTGCCGAACTCGGCTGCGATGTCCTTGATCAGCTCGACGATGCCCGCCTCCACCGTCACGTCGAGCGCGGTCGTCGGCTCGTCGAGGAGCAGCAGCGACGGGTTCGACAGCAGCGCCATGGCGATGACCACGCGCTGCTGCTGGCCGCCGGAGATCTGGTGCGGATAGGACTCCATGATGCGCGCCGGGTCCGGCAGCCTGACGCTCGCCGAGCATCTTCCGCGACCGGTCCATGCGCCTCCTCGTTGCGCGACGCCCTCGTGGGTGATCGGCACCTCGGTGAGCTGGTCGCCGACCGTCATCGACGGGTTCAGCGACGCCATCGGCTCCTGGTAGACCATGGCGATCTCGGAGCCGCGCAGCGAGCGCAGCTCGTCCTCGCTCATGCTCGTCATGTCGCGGCCCTCGAAGTGGATCGAGCCGCCGACGATGCGGCCGTTCGTGCCGAGATAGTGCATGATGGCGAAGGCCACCGTCGACTTGCCGCAGCCCGACTCGCCGACGATGCCCACGGCCTCGCCCGGCATGAGCTGGATGTTGAAGTCGACGACGGCCGGGATCTCGCCCGATCGCGTGGAGTAGGAGATCGAGAGATCCCGGCAATCGAGAATCGGCGTCGGCTGCGGGCATCGGGCTAGTCCCTGAGCGAGATCTCGCGCAGCCCGTCGGCCAGCAGATTGAAGCCGAGGAGAGCGAGGAGACGGCGAGGCGCCGGAATGATCATGCATGGGCGAGCTTGAAGACGCCGACCGGACGACGCCTCGTTGATCATCAGCCCCCAGTCGGGGTCCGGCGGCTGCAGGCCGAGGCCGAGGAAGCCGAGCGTGGTGATCGCGACGGTCGTGTAGCCGAGCCTGAGGCAGGCATCGACGATAAGCGGCCCGCGGGCGTTGGGCAGAAGCTCGACCAGCATGATGTAGAGCGGCGACTCGCCGCGCGTCTGCGCCGCGAAGATATAGTCGCGCGTCTTCAGGTCGAGCACGATGCCGCGCACGATGCGCATGATCCCCGGGGCCGAGGAGAAGGTGACGGCGATGACGATGTTGAATCCCGAAGGCCCGAGATAGTTGAGGATCAGGATGAAGAGCACCATCACCGGGAACGACAGCAGCACGTTGGCGAAGAAGGAGACGACCTCGTCCCACCAGCCGCCGAGATAGCCGGCGACGAGGCCGAGGATCGTGCCGACGACATAGGCGACGGCGGTGGCGATGATGGCCCAGACGATCACCCGCTGGCAGCCCCAGATATCGCGCGCGAGCATGTCGCGGCCCGCGCGTGTCGGTGCCGAGCCAATAGAAGATGTGGTTCTTCTCGGTGAACGGCGTCACGAACGGCGCTACCGGCTTGTTCGGGTCGAGGAGCGGCAGATAGGGCGCGGCAACCGCCAGGAAGAGCCAGATGAAGACCAGCGTCACCCCGATCACCGCGACCGTCGATTCGCGCCAGCTCCACACCGCCACCGCGTAGAGGATGAGCGTCGCCGGAATGGCCGGGATCAGCACGAGGTTTCTGAAACCGAGGAAATAGTGCCCGAACATCACGTAGACGACGAGCGGCACCCACATCAGGAGAAGCAGCGCGATCACGTCTGCGGCCGCGCGAGCTGCGCGAAGATCGGGCGGGGCGGAAGCGGTGCTGCGACGACGGCCATCTCGCCTCCCTAGCTGAACCGGATGCGCGGATTGAGGAACATGTAGCCGATGTCCGAGATGAACTGCGAAAGGACGGCGACGAGGACGGCGGCGAGCGTGGCGGCCTGCACGACGTAGATGTCGCCGAAGAGTGCGGCGTCGAGCAGGAGCTTGCCGAAGCCTTGGTACTCGAAGAAAACCTCGACCACGATGACGCCCGACAGGAGCCAGTTGAGCTGCAGCACGATGACGGTGAAGGGGGCGATCAGCGCGTTCCGGAGCGCGTGCTTCATGACCACGCGGCGATAGGGCAGCCCCTTCAGGATGGCCGTGCGGATATATTGCGAGGTCATCACCTCGGCGATCGAGGCGCGCGTCATCCGCGCCACATAGCCGAAATCGTAGAGGACGAGGGTCAGGACCGGCAGAACGATATAGATCAGCCCGTCGCCCTTCGACTTCGCCGGCAGCCAATCGAGGCCGAGCGCGAAGACCACGGTCAGGATGATTGCGGTCGCGATCTCAGGTATCGACGTGAACACCACCGAGACGAAGGTGATCGCGCGGTCCTGCACCTTGCCTTCGCGGATTCCGGCGAGCACGCCCGTTATCAGGGCGAGCGGGATCATCAGGGCGAACACCCAGAAGGCCAGGATGCCGGTCTTGATGAGCGCGTGCCCGAGCAGCGGCCCGACCGGAACGTTCCTCTGATAGGACTTACCGAAATCGCCGTGGGCGAGCCCCCACACCCACTTCCCGTAGCGTTCGTAGATGGGGACGTTGAGCCCCTTCTTCTCCAGCCAGTGCTGATAGTCGGACTGCGTCAGCGTCGCGACGGCGAAGCCGCCGAGATCGTTGACGGCGAGCTGCTTTTTGAACTTTGGGACTGTCGAAGACGACGAAGAGGACGAGTGAAACGACGATCATGATGAGCGCCATCTGCAGAAGCCGCTGCAGAATGAGCTTCAACATGCGTGCGCCCCCTTCAACGCCTCCCCTCCCGCTTGCGGGGAAGGGTTAGAGGAGGGGGAAAGACGATGCAGGCTGCAGCTTTCCCCCGCCCTGCCCTCCCCCCGCGGGGGGGAGGGCTGTCGCCCTTCGTCACGAGATCAGGACTCGATCCAGACCTTGTTGAACTGGTGGTACTGGGTCGGGTGCGGCGGATAGTTGTGCACCTTCTTCGTCACGATCGTATAGACCGGCCGCCAGATCGGCTGAACCATGATCGAGTCGTCCTGGAGGATCTGCTCCACCGGCTCCATCAGCGCCCGGCGCTTCTCGACATCCAAGGTCGCCTCGGCGGCATCGAGATGCTTCTCCCACTCCGGATTGTTGTAGTGGGTCTCATTCCAGGCGACGCCGGCGCGATAGGCGAGCGAAAGCACCATGGTGCCGAGCGGACGATGCGTCCAGGCCGTCGCCCCGAACGGGGTCTCGGTCCAGATCTCCCAGTATTTGGAGGGAGGCATCACGTTGATGTTGAGCGTGATGCCGGCCTCTTTCAGCTGGTCGCGCATGGATTCGCACACCGCCTGGTGCCAGGGCCGTCGGTATTGCCGCAATCGATGGTGACGGTCAGGTTCTCCTTGCCGGCGTCCTTGAGCAGCTTCTTCGCCGCTTCGACGTCGCGCACGAGCGGCGGCAGCTGAAGTACTCCGGATGGATCGGCGCCACGTGGTGGTTCTCGGCAACGTCGCCGCCGTCGGGGAAGATCAGCCCCTTGATGGTGGCGTTGTCGACCGCCTTGGTGATCGCCTGGCGCACGCGCTTGTCGTCGAACGGCGCCTTGTCGACCTGCATGCGGCAGCAGAGCGTCTGCGCCGTGCGGGCGGCGATGATCTGGCCGTCGATCGACTGCGCAAGCGGCATCTGCTCAATGCCGAACTGGTAGATCGCGTCGGCCTCGCCGGAGGCAAAGGCGGTGAGCTGGTTCTCGGCGTCGTAGTGGAGATAGTGGATCTCGTCGAGATAGACGTCGCCGCCCCAATAGGGACCGTCGCGGCGCTTCAGGAACGCCTTGTCGGCCACGGCGAACTGCGTGAGCTGGAAGGGGCCGGTTCCGACCGGGTTGTCGGAGAACGGCGCCTTGAAGTCGCGATGCAGGATCGCCGTCGGGTAGTTGTAAAGGTCCTCCGGCACCGAGAGCACCGACTTTTGCAGGTGCAGCGGACGGTATAGTCGTCGACGCGCTCGACCGCGCCGTCGATCATGCGCTTCGTCTTCTTCGGCGTGCCGTCGTCGTTCTTTTCGCCGGTATCGACCTCCTCCATCATCGCGGCGAAAGAGGAGAGGCCGGCATTCGACGAGGCGACCGCCGGATCCATCCAGCGCTTGAAATTGAAGATCACGTCGTCGGCATTGAAGTCGTCGCCGTTCGACCACTTGACGCCCTTGCGGAGATGCAGCGTCCAGGTCTTGAGGTCGTCGGAGGCGTCCCAGCTCTCCGCCAGCATCGGATGCGTGACATTCGTCCGGATCGGTGAAGGCGACGTATTCGACGATCTGGCGGCTCACGTTCGACATCTGCGTCCAGTCGTAGTTCGCCGGATCCTCCATCTTCTGGATTTCCATGGCGACGCGGAGCGTGCCGCCCTTCTTGGCGTTCGGATCGTCGACGAACGGCAAATCACTTGCCGCAAACGCCGGATTCGGCAGGCCGGCCATGGCGTAGGCTGCGCCGGCCGATACGCCGACCAGCGCCGCGATCCGAATGAACTCGCGGCGGCTTAGGCGACCGCGCTCCATCAGCTCGAAGGCCTCCTTGGCTTTCGGATGGAGGCGGCCCTCGGAATCATGCGAAGATGCCATGCTTTTTTCTCCCTGTGTCTGGTGGCCGTCAGGCGGCCAACGTCTCCTGCGGGCGCACGTCCCCGCCCCAGCGCCCGCTTTGGACCACGCGCTTCCCTTATGCGCAGCCTAACATGCTTGGGGTGTTCGGTTACAACCCCCCTTCCCGCCGCGGGGAATTTTGCGGCGCTCGTGTCGTGATAGAGTTAGCGGATGTCGCGATCAGATCGTTTCACAGAGTCAATTCCGTTTTGGTAGAGTGAAGCGGCGACGAGGCGATCGTTTCGCCGTGCAACAACAAAACGGGCTGCCCGCGACATGGTGGTCCGGCGAGGGACGCGTTGAATGCTCGACGCGAGTGAAGAGCCTCCGCACCGCCGCGCGCGACGATCCGGCGGGCGCGCCGGCAATATGCGCCGCGCCGGCTCCGGCGCCATCCACCAGCCGCCCTGGACAATTCCGCAAAACCGCGACCGGCCGGTCGAGCCGCTCGACGCTGAAGCGATCGAGCGCATTCATGACGGCGCGATGCGGATTCTCGAGGAGCTCGGCATCCTCTTTCTGAACGAAGAGGCGCTCCGCATCCTGAAAGACGCCGGTTGCGACGTCGACATGGGCGAGAGCCGCGTGAAGATGGATCGCGCCTTCGTGATGGAGCAGGTGGGCAAAGCGCCCGCCTCTTTCACCATCACGCCGCGCAACCCGGCGCATCAGGTGACGGTCGGCGGCGACTCCATGCTCTTCGTCAACGTGTCGAGCCCGCCCAACGCCATGGACCTCGACCGCGGCAGGCGGCCGGGCGACCGCGAAAGCTTCCGCGACTTCATGAAGCTCACGCAGTATTTCAACTGCATCCACCTCGCCGGCGGCTATCCGGTCGAGCCGATCGACATCCACGCCTCCATCCGCCACCTCGATGCGATCCACGACAAGCTCATCGCTGACCGACAAGGTCGTGCACGCCTATTCGCTCGGCACGCGAGCGGGTCGAGGACGCGATGGAGATGGTCCGGATCGCCGGCGGGCTCAGCCACGAGGAATTCGACGGCGGCGCCGCGCATGTACACCAACATCAACTCCTCCTCGCCGCTGAAGCACGACTTCCCGATGCTCGACGGCGCGATGCGGCTCGCCCGCCGCGGCCAGCCGGTGATCGTGACGCCGTTCACGCTGGCCGGCGCGATGGCGCCGGTGACGATCGCCGGCGCCGTGGCGCAGCAGACGGCGGAGGCGCTCTGCGTCATCGCGCTGCTGCAATGCATCAAGCCCGGCGTGCCCGGTCGTCTACGGCTCGTTCACCTCGAACGTCGACATGAAGTCGGGCGCGCCGGCCTTCGGCACGCCGGAATACATGCGCGCGACGCAGATGTCCGGGCAGATGGCGCGCTACTACGGCCTGCCGCTTCGCGCCTCCAACGCCTGCGCCGCGAACGCGCCGGACGGCGCAGGCGGTATGGGAGAGCGCCTTCTCGCTCTGGGCCTGCGTCACCGGCGAAGGCCAACGTCGTCTATCATGCCGCCGGCTGGCTCGAGGGCGGGCTGACGGCCTCCTACGAGAAGTTCGTCATGGACTGCGAGACGCTGCAGCAGGTGATCAGCACTACATGCGAGCCGGTCGCCGGTGACACGACGGACGACATCGCGGTCGACGCGATCCGCGAGGTCGGCCCGCGCGGCCATTTCTTCGGCGCCGAGCACACGCAGGCGCGCTACGAGACCGCCTTCTACAGCCCCTTCCTGTCCGACTGGCGCAATTTCGAGCGCTGGTCCGCTCGCCGGCGCCGTTGGAAGCGCCGCAGCGCGCCAACCGGATCTGGAAGGCGATCCTCGCCGAGTTCGAGCCGCCGCCGCTTGACCCGGCAATCGCCGAAGAGCTTGCGAGCTTCGTCGACCGGCGCAAGCGCGAAGGCGGCGCCCCGACCGATTTCTGATCAACGGGTTCTTGTGGAGGCTGACCGCGCATGAAATCCCACACACAGGTCGCGGTGATCGGCGGCGGCGTCGTCGGCTGCTCGGTGCTCTATCATCTGACCAAGGCCGGCTGGAAGGACGTCGATGCTGATCGAGCGCGCGGAGCTCACCTCCGGCTCGACCTGGCACGCCGCCGGCGGCTTCCACACGCTGAACCGCGACCCCAACGTCGCCAAGCTGCAGGCCTACACGGTCGGGCTCTACAAGGAGATCGAGGAGATCTCCGGCCAGTCCTGCGGCCTGCACCTGACCGGCGGGCTGCAGCTCGCCGACACGCCGGAGCGGCTCGACTGGCTGAAGATGGCGCATGCGCGCGGCCGCTATCTCGGCATGGAGACCGAGATCATCTCCGCCGCCGAGGCGAAGAAGCTGCTGCCGCTGATCGACGAGAAGCTATTTCGTCGGCGCGCATGTGGGACCCGATCGAGGGCCATCTCGACCCCTACGGCACGACGCACGCCTATGCCAAGTCGGCGCGCATCGCCGGCGCCGAGATCTGTGCTCCACAGCCGCGTGACCGAGCTGCACGCAGAACGCCGACGGCACCTGGAAGGTCGTCACCGAGCAGGGCAACGATCGAGGCCGAGCACGTCGTCAACTGCCGGCGGCCTGTGGGCGCGCGAGATCGGCCGCATGGTCGGGCTCGAGCTGCCGGTGCTCGCCATGGAGCACCACTACATCCTGACCGAGGACATGCCGGAGGTCGCCGAGATCAACGCGCGACCGGCAAGGAGATCGTCCACGCCATCGACTTCGCCGGCGAGATCTATACGCGCCAGGAGCGCCAGGGGCATGCTGCTCGGCACCTACGAGAAGGCCGGCGACGCCGTGGTCGCCGAAGGCGACGCCCTGGGATTTCGGCCAGGACCTGCTGCGAGCCCGATCTCGACCGCATCGCGCCCTCGCTGGAGGTCGGCTTCAAGCATTTCCCGGCGCTCGAGAAGGCCGGCATCCGCAGCGATCATCAACGGCCCCTTCACCTTCGCGCCGGACGGCAACCCGCTGGTCGGGCCGGTGCAGGGCCTGCGGAACTTCTGGTGCGCCTGCGCCGTCATGGCCGGCTTCAGCCAGGGCGGCGGCGTCGGCCTCGCGCTGTCGAACTGGATGGTCGAAGGCGATCCCGGCTTCGACGTCTGGGCGATGGACGTCGCGCGCTTCGGCGACTGGGCGACGCTCGGCTACACCAACGCCAAGGTGCGCGAGAACTATTCGCGCCGCTTCCGCATCCGCTTCCCCAACGAGGAGCTGCCCGCCGCGCGGCCGCATGCAGACCACGGCGCTCTACGACAAGATGATCGCGCAGGGCGCCGTGATGGGCGACAGCTGGGGGCTGGAGACGCCGCTCTGGTTCGCGCCCGAAGGGCGTCGAGCCGAAGGACATCGTCTCCTTCCGCCGCTCCAACGATTTTCCGCATGTGAAGGCGGAATGCCTCGCGGTGCGCGAGACGGCGTCGGCGTCACCGAGATCGCCAATTTCGCCAAATACACGATCACCGGGCCGGGCGCCGAAGCCTTCCTCTCGCGCGTCATGGCGAACCGCATGCCGAAGGCCGGGCGGCTCGTGCTCTCCCCGATGCTGAACGAGAAGGGCAAGCTGATCGGCGACTTCACCATCGCCAAAGCCGGCGAAGACCGCTTCTTCATGTGGGGCTCGAGCCAGGCGCAGAATCTATCACATGCGCTGGTTCGAGCGGCAGCTGCCGGCCGACGGCTCGGTCGCGATCCGGCCGCTCGGCATGGGCCTGGTCGGCCTCTCGATCGCCGGGCCCGAAGGCGCGCGACGTGCTCGCCAAGCTGACCGACGAGGACGTCTCGCAGCGCGGCCTTCCGCTTCCTCGACTTCCGCGAGACGCATCTCGCCACGGTTCCGGCGATGATCAACCGCGTCACCTATACCGGCGACCTCGGCTACGAGATCTGGGTGCGCGCCGGAATATCAGCGCCGGCTCTATGAGAAGGTGATGGCGGCGGGCGCGGAGCTCGGCATCGTGAATTTCGGCATGCGCGCGCTGCTCTCGCTGCGGCTGGAGAAGAACTGGCCGACCTGGTTCCGCGAGCTCCGCCCGATCTACGGGCCCTTCGAGGCCGGACTCGGCCGCTTCGTCGATCTCAGGAAGAACGACTTCATCGGCCGCGAAAAGGCGGCGCCGAGGAGAAGGAGGCGGGCGGCAAGCTCCGCCGCGTCACCTTCGTGGTCGACGCGACCGACGCCGACGTGCTCGGCGACGAGCCGATCTGGCACGAGCGGCAAGGTGGTCGGCTGGGTCACCTCCGGCGGCTACGCGCATTACGTCGACCGCTCGCTGGCGCAGGGCTACGTGCCCAAGGAATTGCGTGGCCGACGGCGCAGGGCTTCGAGATCGAGATCATCGGCGAGCGCCGCAAGGCGACGATCCAGCATGAGCCGCTGTTCGATCCGGAAGGGGCGAGGATGCGGGGGTGAGGCTTCAGCCGACGTCAAAGCCTTTTGAAATCGCGCGCTCGGATGCTATTTAGCAAGGTAAGGAGTCACCCTGAGATGGCACGAGTTGTCTTGACCAAGAAGAACGCGCCCGCCAAGAAAAAGGTCGCGAAGCCGGCCGCCAAATCGGTCGCAAGTAAGCGCGTTCGCGACAGCCACGGCCACGTCAGGGTTCTGCACGAGCTCGACTTCGGAAGCGACACTTTCGGGCGTGACTTTCAGTACGTCTTTTCCAGAAACGTGAAAAAGGCTCGGCGCGAGAACAAGCGAATTGTGGGCTCCGCCGACGTTGACGTCGCCAAGCGCTGAACCTCCGATACTTGGCATTATCGCCGGCCCGAACGGATCGGGCAAAAGCAGCGCATACAAAGACACCGATATCGAAGCGTTCGGCAGGTCGGTATGGATCATCAACCCTGATGAGCTTTCGGCCAGGATTCGCGACGTGGAAGGCCTGCCTAGCGAAAAGGCGAACCTTGAGGCCGTTGTCCGAATCGAAGCTTGGCTCAAAGCCTCCATCGCCGCGCACCAGACGGTCGGCGTGGAAACCGTCCTTTCCACGGCGAAGTACCGTCCTCTAGTCGAAGAAGCGAAGCGTCTCCGCTTCGAGATCAGGCTCATCTACGTTATTCTTGACAGTCCCGAGCGCAATGTGGAGCGCGTCAGGCTAAGGGTGAAAAAGGGCGGTCACGCCGTCCCGAAGAGGAAGATCATCGAACGCTATTTCCGATCGCTTGAGCAGCTTCCATGGTTCCTGGAACAGGCTGACACGGCCTGGATATTTGACAACTCTGGAGCGACGCCGAAGCTCATAGCAGCGAAGTCGGGCGGAACGATCGAGCTGCGCGAAGACGCCCTCCCCGTCGTGGCGGAGGCGATCAACGAGATCAAGACGGACTGACGACATGAGCTGGCTTGCAGACAAAGACCCCGTCCTCGGCGACAAACGCTCGTGCGATGCACTGGAGCTTGTATCGTGCCGCGCGTGCGCGACCTCGGCGGGTTCGAGGTGCGCCGCGCGCTGCCGCACGGCAAGCGGCAGATGGTCGGCCCCTTCATCTTCTTCGACCAGATGGGGCCGGTGCAGTTCATCGCCGGACAGGGGATCGACGTGCGCCCGCACCCGCATATCGGGCTGGCCACCGTCACCTATCTCTTCGACGGGCGCGTCATGCACCGCGACAGCGAAGGCAATGCGCTGGAGATCACGCCGGGCGAGATGAACCTGATGACCGCCGGCCGCGGCATCGCGCATTCGGAGCGCTCGCCCGAGGCCTTCCGCGCCGAGGGCGGCGCCATGTTCGGCATCCAGAGCTGGATCGCGCTCCCCGCCGCGGACGAGGAGATCGAGCCGTCGTTCCAGCATTTCAGCGCGGCAGACCTGCCGAGCGTCGAGGACGGCGGGCTTCAGGCGCGCGTCATCGCCGGCTCAGCGTTCGGGCAGCGCTCGCCCGTCGGCATGCGCTCCGAATGGCTTTACGCGGAGGTGGTCCTCGAGCCCGGTGCAACGCGCCGCTCGACCCGGACTACGAAGAGCGTGCGATCTATCTGGTCGAAGGCACCGTCGAGATCGCCGGGGAGCGCTTCGAGGGCGCGCAGCTTCTGATCTTCCGCCCGGGCGACAAGATCACGGTCAGCGCGAAGACCCGCGCGCGCATGATGTTCCTCGGCGGCACGGCGCTGGAGGGCCCGCGCTACATCTGGTGGAACTTCGTCTCCTCGCGCAAGGAGCGCATCGAGGCGGCGAAGGAGGACTGGAGAAGCGGCCGCTTCGCGCCCGTTCCCGGCGAGACGGAGTTCATCCCGCTGCCGGATCGGTAAGGGCCGGCGGCGGTCTAATGCGCCGTCACCTGGACGACATTTCCGCCGGCGCAGCTTTTGTCGTTCGTTGAGACGGAGGTCGGCGGCGCGCTAAGGATCAGGCTGCCGAGCGCGCTCTCCGGCGTCATTTCGCCTTTGAGGTTGATCCAGAGCTCGGAGATGTTGCCGCCGCTGCATCGGATCGTGAGCCGATCGGCGGCACCTGCCCCGAAGGCGCCGTTGAATGCCGCTTCGATTTCCTCGCGCGTGAGCCTTTGCCCGACATGGCTCGCAAAGAGCGCCTCGACCGGCGAGGCGTTGAGCTGGTCCATCAGCGCCACCGCCTCGGAGAAATAGTCGTCAGGGCTGGCGGCGGTCCCCCCTTCGTCGGCCTTATAGCAGGAGCCGTGCTTTGGCCATTCGTGCAGCTGCAGACCGGATTGAACGCCCGGCATGA
Organism: uncultured Alphaproteobacteria bacterium; assembly: GCA_963750115.1. Lineage (GTDB taxonomy): Bacteria > Pseudomonadota > Alphaproteobacteria > Rhizobiales > Afifellaceae > DASWJZ01. Next base: position 17,656 of record CAVVPM010000005.1, read on the forward strand.
CGACGGAGAGCTTGTCGAGCACCGCCGGCGAAATGGTGACGCTCGTGTCGTCCGGTTTGTTGCCGCCGCACGATACCGGCGCCCCGCGGCTGCAGTAGCAGGGGAAGATCGCCTTGTCGCTGAGATCATCCGGCCAGAGGCCGTGCAGCGACAGATGCGTCGCATCGACGCCGTCCGGCGTTTCGCTCTTGCACTCCGTCTTGTTGCGGCCGCTCGCGCTTTGACAGAAGGCCGGCTCCCAGCTCGCGGCAAGCACATAGCCGATGCTGCCCGGCGCGAGCCCGGATGTCCCCGATCCGCCGCTGCTTGATCCGCCGCTGCTCGATCCGCTGCTGCCTTGGCCGGCGAGCACCAGAGCGCTTTGCGGTGCGTAGGCGCCGCAGCTCATCGGCACCCAGCGTGATTCCGTCTCCGGCGCGTTCGGTATCTTGATCTGGTAGTGCGTGCCCGGTGTCGCGTTTCGCGCGATCATTGCATAGGCGTGCATCGGCTCGACGTGGACGTCGCCGGGATTGTCGCTGTCCTTCTTCTTGTTCGCGGCGCAATCCGAAAGCGCGATGAAATAGCCGTCGAGGTTGACCTGCTGCGCGGCCGCCGATCCTGCGAGAAAGGCCAAAACGAGCGCCGAAAGGAGCGGAAGCTTCAACATCGGTTCACCTCCCCGTTGCGACCCCGGACGATCGCGCGACGCCAGCATATGCGCAACCTGTGGTTACGCCAATGTGACAGTGAAAGCACGCCGCGCCCACCGGCCGCATGCCGTGCCGTCTTGCAATAGAGCGGCAAGAGCGGCGACAAACGCGGGCGGCAGTCGCCCGATGGAGAAATACCGACGATGGACACGCACGCGCCAAAAAGCCCCTTCCCCGGCCGGCGGCGCAAGATCGCGCCGTTCCAGATTCCCGAGCATCCGGGAGAGACTGCGCCGAAATCCGCGCTCGACCTTTACGCCATGGAAAAGGCGGCGAGCCTTAACCAGCACGTGATCGGCTACGGCGCGCTCGCCGAGGACGAATGGGCGGCGCTCAAGCTCCAGGCCCCCGACATGGACGCGGCGCGACGCTACCGGCTGACGCGAATCCGCGCCGAGCTTCAGAAGCGCGACCTTGCCGGCATCGTGGTCTACGACCCGCTCAATGTCCGCTACGCAACGGATTCGAGCGGCATGCAGGTGTGGTGCACGCACAATGCCGTGCGCTACGCCTTCGTCGCGACCGAAGGCCCGGTGATCCTTTGGGACTTCCACAATTGCGAGCACCTCTCCTGGCACCTCGATCTCGTCGACGAGATCCGTCACGGCACCGCCTGGTTCTATTTCGAGGCCGGGGACCACGGCGCGGAGCGGGCGGGGCGCTGGGCGGCGGAGATCGCCGACGTGCTGAAGACCTGCGGCGGCAAGAACCGGCGCCTCGCGGTCGACAAGATCAATCCGGCCGGCGTTGTCGCGCTCGGCGCGGAAGGGATCAGCGTGCATGACGGCGAGGAGGTGATGGAACATGCGCGCGCGGTGAAATGCGCCGACGAATTGAAGGCCATGCGCCGCGCGGTCGCCGCCTGCGAGGCGTCGATGCGCGTCATGGAGGATGCCATGCGCCCGGGCATGACGGAGAACGATCTCTGGGCGATCCTCCACGCGGAGAACATCCGCCGCGGCGGAGAGTGGATCGAGACGCGTCTCCTCTCCTCCGGCCCACGGACGAATCCCTGGTTTCAGGAATGCTCCGCCCGGGTGATCGAGGACGGTGACCTCGTCGCCTTCGACACCGACCTGATCGGCGCTTACGGCTATTGCTGCGATATTTCCCGCACCTGGCTCGCCGGCGCGAAGCGCGCGACCAACGAGCAGCGCGCGCTCTACGCGATGGCCGAGGAGCAGATCGCGGCGAACACCGAAATGCTGAAGCCCGGCGCGACCTTCCGCGAGCTTTCCTACGCCGGCGCGACCCTGCCGGAGGACTATCTCCCGAACCGCTATTCGGCGCTCTTCCACGGCGTCGGGCTTTGCGACGAATATCCCTCCGTTCCCTACCCCGAGGACTTTGCGCACTCCGGCTATGACGGCGTGCTCGAGCCCGGCATGGTCGTCTGCGTCGAAAGCTATGTCGGACGCCACGGCGGGCGCGAGGGCGTGAAGCTTGAGGAGCAGGTGCTGATCACCGAGACCGGCCACGAGCAGATGTCGCGCTACCCGCGCGACGCGCGGCTTGGAGCATGATCCCGAAAGGTGGTTGCCGGCTTTCGGAAAAGATCACGCTTGCTGCTTGTCTCCCGCCGAGCGGCGTTACGCATGGGCCGGCCGAGTGCCGCGATCGGGACGTAGTCCCACTCGTCCAAAACGCCGAGCCCGTTGATCATCAGGGCTTCGCGCGCCGCCGTCGTGGCGGGCGCGGCGATCGCATCGCACAAGCGCCGCGCGGATCGCCGCCACCTCGCGGTCGGAGCGTTCCGCCGCGGTAATGAGCGGCAGGCCGGGGCGGAGCGGCGTTGTCGCGACGATCTGCAAGGCTGCGGTCGCCTGCGGCTCGTGGCGGAGCGCCAGCGCCCAGCAGACGGCATCGATCGCGGCAACGTCGGCGCGCTCCTCCGCGACCGCGCGGATCGAGGCGCGATGGCTGCCGGTCGCGATCCATTCGAACGCATCCTGGGCCAGGCCCTCGTCGCGCATGGAAGCGGCCAGGGCGACATAGCCCGAAAGGCTGTCTTGCGGTGTTGAAGGCGACGCGACGGCCGGCAAAGTCGGCGAGCCGTGGACCCGCTTCGTCACGCCGCGCGACGATCATGCTCGAATAACGCGGGCCCTCGCAGCCCTCGACGGCATAGGCGGGCGTCGCGACGAGGCGAACGCGGCCGCGAAGGCGGGTGGCAAAGGGAAAGCCGCAGGTCTGCGAGAGAACGAGATCCGGATCGCGCCACACCTCCTCCAGCGAGCGCGACCGCTCCAATGAAGCCGGTGCGGCGAGCCCCGCTTTGTCGAGCCGCTCGGCGGTCGCCGCCCACAGCGCGTCATGCGCCCAGGCGACTTCCGGCCAGTCGTACATTGGGAGCGAGGCGACCGGTTGACGGTCGGCCAACGTGCCTCAGCCCCTTCTCAGAAAGGGATGCGGAACCGGCGTCTTGGCGCGGAAGAGATAGTGCCGGATCAATTCGCCGTAACCCCTGAAGCTGTAGCTTTCGTTGGCGGCGAGGAACGCCGCGCGGTTCGCCCGAAAAAGTGCCGGCAACCTGTACCACGCGACACGCGCGGATTCTCGTGGTGCACGTAGTGCAGATTGTTGTTCAGGAAGAGCAGCCCGAAGAAGGGTGACGCCTCCACGATCACGGTCCGCCCGCCGGCCGTTTCATGCGCCTGATGCTCCGCGAAGGTGCGGACGTTCAGGAGCGACAGGCCAAGATAGGCGGTTGCCGCATAAAGCCCGATCGGAACGCCGCAGAGCCCGACGACGAAGCCGAGCACCAGCACCCAGCCGGCCGCGTGCACAAGCCAGGCGCGCATGACCTGGCGGTCGCCGCCCTGGATGAGCTGCAGGTCGCGCGCGACGAACCCCACGAGCATGACGAGCGGCCCGATCGTGAAGCGCCCGAAGAACGTGTTGTTGAAATCGAGTATCTTTTGCAGCCAGGCGGGAAGGCTCTGCCAATCGGCGAGCGCGTAATAGAAGGATTCCGGATCGTCATAGGGATCGGTCAGCGCCGTGTCGTTGTGGTGGCGAAGATGCAGCGCCTTGAAGCGGCGATAGGGGAAGAGCAGCCCGAGCGGCAGGAAGACCAGCGCTTCGTTGAGCGGAGCCGAACGCGTCGGGTGGCCGTGCAGTGCCTCGTGCTGCAAGGACGAATGGAGCGTGACGAGCGGCGCCGCGATGACGATGTAGAGGAGCGGGCCGAGTGTCCGGTGGAAGACAGCCGCGAGCGCCCAGATCAGGTAGCAGCCGGCGAGCATAGCCACCGTCGGCCACTCCGCATCGCGAATCGCAAACCTGAATCTCTCCATGCCCTTGATAAGACGACATTTTTTCTATCACGCCAATGTGATAATGCGCACCTAACGTTGCTTTCGGATTGCATTCCGTCCATGCGATGACTAAAGTCATCATTTGTTTCTGAAACACCCCAATCGGAGGGCGGCGCGTGCTGGATGCCCTGGGCAAGCCTGTCATGGACAAGCGCGAGCTCGGCCCGGTCTTCCGCGAGCGGCTGCAAAGCCTGATCGGTCGCGCCGGCGTGACGCGCGCCGCTTTCGCCAAGTCGATCGGAATCGACCGTTCTGCGCTGACGCAGCTCCTCTCCGGCCAGCGCGTCGCGCCTGCCGCGCGTCGACACGCTGTGGCGCATATCCGCGCGTCTATTCCGTCAGCCTCGACTGGCTGCTTGGGCTCTCGCAGGACGAGACGCTCGCCGCCGAGATCAAGCCGGCGCTCGAGATCGCCGAGGCGCAGGGCTTCGACGAGGAAACGCATCGTTGAGCGCTGGCACAAGGAGGCGGCCGGCTACAAGATCCGCTACGTGCCGGCGCAGATTCCCGATCTCCTGCGCACGCCCGACGTCATCGCCTACGAATATTCGGGCCGCGCGGCCCCGAGCCCCTCATGGCAGCTCAGGAACGCCGAGTTTCGCCTCGACTACAATCGCCGCCCCGATACTGACATGGAAGTCTGCATGCCCCGCCAGCGGCTGGAGCTCCTGGCCGCGGGCAAGGGCCACTGGGCCGGGCTCGACGTCGAGGTGCGGCGCATCCAGATCGATTACATGGCCAAGCTGGTCGACGAGCTCTATCCGAGCTTTCGCCTCTTCCTCTACGACCAGCGCCGCACCTACTCGATACCCTACACCGTGTTCGGTCCGCAGCGCGCGTCGATCTTCGTCGGCGAGATGTATCTCGTCCTGAACACCATCGACCACATCCGCGCGCTCAGTCGCCACTTCGACAATCTGATCCGCAACGCCGTGGTCAGCGCGAACGAGAGCGCGGCCTTCCTCCGCGCCCTGAAGGTCACATAGGTTAGCGCCCCGTCAGCGCACGCTCGTCATTTCGAACGAGGTCAAGCCGACCGCGAGATTGAGACCCTCCTGCGCCTGCACGCTGACCGGCTGCAGCACGATCGTCTTGTCGGAGCCGCCGATGAGCGCATTTGCGCCGAGGCCGGCGCCGGCGGTCACCTCCGCCGACGCGCCGACATAATGGCCGGCGAGCGCGCCGCGCGCATAGGAGTGCGAGGTCGGCGCCCAGACGGCCCACTTGATGAAGCTCTTGCTGGTATGGCCGATGTCGAGGCCGAGCTTTCGCACCGTGCCGGCATAATGCTCGGTGCGTCCGTGCGACGGATTGAAGGTGCAGGAGAAATGCTTCGTGGAACCAATGATGAAGCCGGTTCCCCCTTGGACGATGCAATCGAGGAGGCCGATCTCCACCCGGTCCGTCGCGGCAAGGGCCGGCGAAGCCCAAAGCACGCACAAGGCGATAATTGCCGTCAGCCTTTTCATTGAATCCTCCAATCGCCGCCCCCAGCTCGCAAGAATAGCGCGTTCCTTCGCCGCCCGGTATTCCGCCTGCGCGGGTATTCGGCTTGCGAAGGTGCGGCAAAGATGCTGTACCGCGCCGCAGCAACGACAGGGGCCTCATGGTTTCGCTCGCTCACCTTCTTGCGGAGAAGCGCGTGCTGCTCGCCGACGGCGCGACCGGCACCAACCTCTTTGCCGCCGGCCTGACGGCGGGGGATCCGCCGGAGCTTTGGAACTTCGACTATCCGGACGCGATAAACGCACTGCTTCAAGGCTTCGTCGACGCCGGCGCCGACATCATTCTGACCAACAGTTTTGGCGCCAACCGCCAGCGCCTGAAGCTGCACAAGGCCGAGGACCGCGTTTTCGAGATCAATAAGCGCGCCGCCGAGATTGCCCGCGCGATCGCCGACAAGGCGCCGCGGCCGGTCGTCGTTGCCGGCTCGATGGGACCGACCGGCGAGCTCTTCGTGCCGCTCGGCGCGCTGACCGAAGCCGATGCCGTCGCCTCCTTCACCGAGCAGGCGGAGGGCCTGAAGGCGGGCGGCGCCGACGTCTGCTGGATCGAGACGATGTCGGCCGGCGAGGAGATGCGCGCCGCCGCGAAGGGCGCGATCGCCGCCGGCATGCCCTATACCGTCACCGCAAGCTTCGACACCGCCGGTCGCACCATGATGGGGCTTTCCCCGGCCGATCTGCCGAAGGTTTTCGCCGACCTTCCCGAACCGCCGCTCGCAATCGGCGCGAATTGCGGTGTCGGTGCGCCCGACCTGCTCTACTCGCTGACGCAGATGACGGAAGCGAGCCCCGGCTCCGCCTTCATCGCCAAGTCGAATTGCGGCATCCCGCAGGTTCACGGCGAACACGTGCATTATTCCGGAACGCCGGAGCTGATGGCCGAATATGCGCGCCTTGCCGTCGATTCCGGCGCCCGCATCGTCGGCGGCTGCTGCGGCACCTCGGCGGCGCATATCGCCGCGATGCGCGCGGCTCTCGACGAGCATGCGCCCGGAACGCGCCCCGACCGTGCGGCGATCGAGGCGCGCATCGGCCCGCTCGTCAGCCCGCCCGCCGAAGGGCGCACCCGCGAGCGGCGTGGCCGCCGCGGCGCTGCCGAGGCGCACGCCGGGTAAGTCCGGCACCGCTGATCGCACAGACCGCTGATCGCGCAGAATGAAAGGGCCGCGGCGTGGCCGCGGCCCAGAGTTCCGATTCCGCCCGCGACGGATACGGCTCAGTTGGCGCGCCGCGCCGGGGCGTCGTCGTCGACCTTGAGCCAAGCGTCGACCTGCTTGCTCGCTTCGTCCTTGGCGATGCCGTAGCGCTCCTGGATGCGCCCGACGAGCTGGTCGCGCTTGCCGGCGACGACGTCGAGGTCGCTGTCGGTGAGCTTGCCCCATTTCTCCTTCGCGCTGCCCTTGAACTGCTTCCAATTGCCTTCGATACGATCCCAGTTCATCTGTCGCTCCTGTTTCGATTTGTGCGGCATCAACGGGAGAGAGAGGCGCCGGGTTCCTTCGAAGCGCGCGGCGTGATGCATCGATCGCCGTTCATTTGCCGGCTCTCGGCCCGAAACGTCGGGACTGAGAGAAACGATCAATCCACGCGGCGCCGCTCACCCACGAGCAGGGCGGGATCGATTTCGAGGAGCTCCTGCGCTTCCTGAATCAGCTCCGGATCGAGTTCCGCCGGCGCGAGATCGACGCCGGACGCAAGCCGTTTAGCGATCACCTTTAGCGCCGCAACGCGCGCGTATTTCTTGTTGTTTGCAGGAATAACGTGCCAAGGCGCATAGGCGCTCGATGTCTCGCGAAACATGGCGTCGGCGGCCGTCTCATAGACGTCCCATTTCTTGCGATTGCGGAAGTCCTCGTAGCTCAGTTTCCAGCGCTTCTCCGGTTTCAGCACACGGTCTCGGAAACGGCGCAGCTGCTCCTCTGGCGAAATGTGCAGGAAGAGTTTTATGACGCGCGTGCCGTGGTCGGTCAGAGCGCGCTCGAATTCGTTGATCTCCTGGTAGGCCCGCCGCCACTCTTTCACGCTCGCCAGACCCTCGACCCGCTCGACGAGAACACGACCGTACCAGGATCGATCAAAGACGGAGATGGCGCCGCGCGGCGGCAGGCGCTCGAAGAAGCGCGCCAGATAGTGCCGCTCCAGATAGTACTTGCGCGGCGCCGAGATCGGCCAGACCTTGAAGCCGCGGGGGTCCAGCACGGCCGACATGCAGCGGATCGTGCCGCCCTTGCCGGCGGCGTCCCAGCCCTCAAAGACGATCGCGGCCGAAGCGCCCGACTTGAGATAGGCGCGCTGTATCAGACGAAGCCGCTCCTGGACTCCAGCAAGTTCGCGCAGATAGGCCTTCTCGCCCAGCAGCGGCGTCATATCGAGCGCCGCAAGGCGAGGCGGCTTCCGCTTTCGCAAGTTCGGCACCTTCTTGGTCGTGCTCGCCGTCGACGCCCGCCGAGCCGCAAATCCGTAGCAGATTCGACCACCGCGCCGGAGACTCCCCCTCGGCACATGCGTCACCAACCCTTCATCTCCTTGCCCTAGCGCTTAGAGCAAGCGGCGCAGGATTGATTCGGGGGACGAAGTGATTGCGCTTGGTCAGGCATCGGAGAACCTTGAGCCGGCGGATGCGCTTCGCGCCGCCGTGCACCGCTTCAAGGCGGCTTCCTTCGACGGCATTCGCGAACGCATCTTCACGCTCGCCTTCAAGGGCCTCGTCTACCCGCAGATCTGGGAAGACCCGGACGTCGACCTCAAGGCCCTGCAGCTGAAGCCCGGCGAAAGATTGGTCGCCATCGCCTCGGGCGGCTGTAACGTGCTCTCTTACCTGACCGCCGATCCGGCCGCGATCCTCGCCGTCGACCTCAACCGCGCGCATGTCGCGCTGACCAAGCTGAAGCTCGCCGCGATCTGCCAGCTCCCCTCCTACGAAGCGTTTTTTCGCTTCTTCGGGGCGGCCGACAGCCGCGCCAATCTCGCCGCCTATCGCCGCTTCGTCCGCTTCGCTGTCGATCCGGAAACACGGCGCTACTGGGAGCGGCGGAACATTCTCGGTCGCCGCCGCATCACCCTCTTTAAGCGCGACATCTACCGGCACGGCCTGCTCGGCACCTTCATCGGCGCCGCACACCTCGTCGCGCGGCTGCATGGCGCCAATCCCCGCAAGATGCTGGAAGCGAAGTCGCTCGACGAGCAGAGGCACATCTTCGACGCCACGCTCGCTCCCCTCTTCGACAAGCCGCTCGTGCGCTGGCTCACCTCGAAAAAGACCTCGCTTTACGGGCTCGGCATCCCGCCGGCGCAATACGAAGCGCTGGCGCTCGCTTCAGGCGACGGCATGTCTTCGGTGCTGAAGGGACGGCTCGAGCGCCTCGCGTGCGGCTTTGCGCTCTCGGAGAATTACTTTGCCTGGCAGGCCTTCGGCCGCGCCTACGCCGAGCCGAGCGCCGGGCCGCTTCCGCCCTATCTCAGCCGGCGGAATTTTGAGGCGATCCGCGCCCGCGCCGGCCGCGTGAAGGTGGTGCGGTCGTCCGTGACCGAGGCACTCGCTAAGGCACCGGCCTCAAGCCTTGACGCCTACGTGCTCCTCGACGCGCAGGATTGGATGACCGACGCGCAGCTGAACGCGCTCTGGTCCGAGATCACCCGCACGGCAAGGCCGGGCGCGCGCGTCGTGTTCCGCACCGCGGCCGCAGCGACGCTTCTGCCCGGCCGCGTCGACGGCTCGATACTCGCTCGCTGGACCTATCAGGCGGAGCGAAGCCGCGATCTCGGCGACGAGGACCGCTCGTCGATCTATGGCGGCTTCCACCTCTACGTCTTCAACGGATGAGCGCCTCCGAAGCGAGCCCCGCCGCAGATGTCCTGATGGACAGCGTCTATCGGCGCCAGCGGCATATCTACAACGTCACGCGCAAGTATTTCCTGCTCGGGCGCGACCATCTGATCGGCGAATTGAAGCCGCCGAGCAACGGCACGGTGCTCGAGATCGGCTGCGGCACGGGACGCAACCTGATCGCCGCCGCCCGCGCCTATCCCGAGGCACGTCTCTTCGGGCTCGACGTCTCCACCGTCATGCTGTCGACGGCGCGCGCCAATATCCGCCAAACGCGGGCTTGAGGGGCGGATCACGCTCGCGCTTGGCGACGCGGCGCGCTTCGACGCCGAGGCGCTTTTCGGCCGCGCCGCCTTCGACCGCGCCTTCTTCTCCTACAGCCTCTCGATGATCCCGGCATGGCGGGAAGCGCTGGAACAGGCGCTCGCCGTCGTCGAGCCGGCGGGCGGCCGCCTCCTCGTTGTCGACTTCGGCGAGCAGAACGGGACTTCCCGGCTGGTTCCGACGCATGCTCTTCGCGTGGCTCAGAAAATTCCACGTCGCACCGCGCAACGATCTTGAGTTGGCGCTTGCCGCGCTTGCGGAACCGGGCCGCGCCCGGCTTATATTCCGGCCGCTCTATCGCGATTACGCGCGCTTCGCCGAACTGACGCGCTGACGCCGCCGAAAAGCCGCAACACTGCTATCCTAGGCGACCCCCAATCCGAACTCGTCGGATACAAAGGATTTCGCCATGGCCGCCGACGCCGTTGCAGACGTTGCTGACGACCCTCCCCGCAGCCTGAAAGCGCGCCGCGAAGCCCGCGTCACCGAGAGTCTCGCGGCGGAGGAGGCCGCCGGACGGCTGCTCGCGCTCCGCGGCCGCACGGTAGCGCTCGCCGTGATCGCGGTTTTCCTTTTGCTTCTCGTTCCGCTTCCCGAGGTGCTCTTTTACGAGCTCTGGCTCGCCCTCTTCATCGTCGCCGGCTACGTCCGGCATATGGTGGAGCGCGTCGGTCTCTTCCGCTGGTGGCAGCCCTATGCGCAGATCGCGCTCGATTCCGCGTTCCTCGCCATCATGCTGACGGTCCCCAATCCGCTTGCGAGCGTACATCCGCCGATCCAGATGGGGCTGCGATTCGGCAGCTTCGTCTATTTCTACGTCCTCCTTGTCAGCCTCGCTTTCGGCTACCGGCCGAAGCTCGTTATCTGGGGTGGCGTCACCGGCGCCCTGGCGTGGGGCGCGGCGGTCACCTGGATCGTCCTGCTGCCGAGCACCATCGTGAAACTTCCCGGGAGCGAAGGCGACCAGGCGATCATGTCGCAATTGGCGCTGCCGAACTTCGTCGACCTGAACCGCCCGGTCCAGGACGTCGTGGTCTACCTGATCGTCGCGGCACTCCTTGCGCTCGTCGTCCAGCGCTCGCGCCAGCTGGTCTTGCGCCAGGCCGCGCTTGAGCGCGAGCGCGGCAATCTCGCGCGCTATTTCCCGCCGGCGACCGTCGACCGGCTCGCCAGCCAGGACGCCGCCTTCGGGCCGGAGCGCGAGCAGGACGCGGCGGTCCTTTTCGCCGACCTCGTCGGCTTCACGCATTGGGCCGAGCGGCACGCGCCGCACGAGGTTATCACGGCACTGCGCGAGGTGCATGCACGGCTTGAAGACACTGTGTTTCGACACCAGGGCACGCTCGACAAGTTCATCGGAGACGGCCTGATGGCGACCTTCGGCACCCCCGATCCGAGCGATCGCGACGCCACGAACGCGCTCACCTGCGCGAAGGCGATCGCCGACGACTTTGGTGCCTGGAACGAGCGCCGGCATGCGCGTGGGCGGGCCCCGGTCCACATTGCCGTCGGTCTCCATTACGGGCCGGTCGTCGTCGGCAGCATCGGCACCGAGCGGCGGCTTGAATTTGCCGTCCTCGGCGACACGGTGAATGTCGCAAGCCGCCTTGAGGCAGCGACGCGGGATCTCCGCACGACCGCACTCGTTTCAAGCGCCGTGGTCGAGGCCGTCAGGCGCGAGGCACCGCGCGAGGTTGAGCATCTACTCGCCGGGTTCGTCGATCGCGGCGCAGTGGCGTTGAGGGGCCGCGATCAGGAAGTCGCGGTGTTCGCCTACGGCTGACCGCGCCTCATCGAAGCTTCAGGCCGTAGCGCGGCACGCTTGCCTTGTAGGCGCGATAGCTGTCGCCGAACTTCTTTTCCAGATAGCGCTCCTCGCGCAGCACGACGCCGTAGTGAAGCACGACGAAGCTCGCGACGAAGAGCACGAACGTCCATTCAAGCCCGAACCCGACGATGATGCCGAGGAGCGCCAGGCCCATGCCGACATACATGGGATTGCGCACGCGCCGAAAAATGCTCTCCTGCGCGATCGCGAGCGCGGGGCGGAACGGATTGACGTTCGTTCCGACGCGCTTCATGGCGCGCTCGGCGGCGCGCGCCATGCCGATGCCGGTGGCGAAGAGCGCGACGCCAAGAAGGATGCGCAGCCCGAGCGGCAGATAAGAGATGATCGCGAGCGGAAAGCGCCAGTCGAGGAACGCGCCGACGACAAGCACGGTAAGCGGGATCAGAGGCGGGAATACGATGACGCCCGGAACGTCTTTCTCGTTGTCCGGCATGGCTTCTCTCCAAGAAGCCCCCAGGCCGGCGGACTATGCCACAGGATAGCGGTCGCGCCGAGGCTGAAATCTCAATCGCCGACGGACCGCGCGAACGCCGCCATATGGAAGCGGATCTGCGCCTCCGCGTAGCGCCAGTCTTCGCCGACCGGGCAGGCGTTGCGGGCATGGCAGCCGACCGCAAGGCAGTCCGCCTCAGGCTTCGCGATATGCGCGGCGCAGGACGGCGACGTCGTAGCCGCTCCGTGAGAACGCGCCGACCGGGCAGGCCGAAAGGCAGGGCTTTTCCGCGCAGCTTTCGCAGGGGCTCGGCGCGTCGGAGCGCGGCGGCAGGTCGAGGCGTTCGGCAAAGAGGAGCGCGGCACGCCAAGCGTGCCAGAGCCCGTATTCGTCGTGGATGAGGATGCCGAGCGGCGAAGGATGAAGCGTCTCGGCACGAAGCGCCCAGCGCTGGAACGGCCAGCGCGGCTCGCCGAAGGGATAGGCCGCGCGTGCGCCGAGCCCGTCCGCGATCGGATCGACGACGCGCCGCGTCCAGCGGTCGAGCGGGTTCGGCCCCCGTCGATAGAGGGCGCGAAGGCGTCCCATAGCGCGCGGCCGGCATTGCCGATAAGGACGACCGTACCGACGCCCTGAAGCCCGGCCTCCCCGGCTTCGCGGATGAAACCCGCCGCGCAGGATCAGACCATGCGGCGCAAGCGACCGTGTAATCTCAGTCAGCACCGGAGGCTTGCCTCAAGGCTCCCAGGAATGGCAGCTTCACTGACCTTTTGGGGACGCCACCCATGATTCTCATCGGCCAATTCGACTCTCCGTTCGCACGCCGCGTCGGCATCGCGCTGACCTTATATGAGATGCCCTTCGAGCATCGTCCCTGGTCGACCTTCGGCGACGCCGACAAGATCCGGCCTTTCAACCCGCTGACGCGCGTGCCGACGCTCGTCCTCGACGACGGCGAGGTGCTGATCGAGAGCCATGCTATCCTCGACTACCTCGACGGCCTCGTCCCGGCCGACAAGGCGATGTTCCCACGGGCCGAGCCGGACGCGCCACAAGCGCGCTGAAGATCGCGGCGCTCGCGACCGGCCTTGCCGACAAGGCCGTCAGCCTCTTCTACGAGCTGCGGCTGCATGAGAAGAAATCCGACCTCTACGTTGCCCGCTGCCGCGCGCAGATCGATGGCACGCTGAAAGTGCTGGACGCCGACCGCGCGATACGCGGGGATTTCTGGTTCGGCGATCGCATCGGCCACGCCGACATCGTCGTCGCTACCATGCTCCGCCATTTGAACGATGCGCATCCGGGGCTGATCGACATGGCCGACTATCCGGCGCTTCGCGCGCATTCCGCGCGGCTGGAGGCGCTGCCGGTCTTCAAGGCGATCAGCCAGGAATTCATCCCGCCGGAGGGGTGATCTACGCAAACGCGTCGGGCATCGAGGCCTTCTTCCTGGCGATGAAGTCGCGGAGCGCCTCGTCGATGCCTTCGTCGAGCGGCGGAGCTTCGTATTCGGCGAGCCACTTCTTCCAGAGTGGATTGGCGCGTTGCTCCGCTGTCTTCTCACCCTCGGCCAGCCATTGCTCATAGGAATTGTTGTCGGCGATGGTCGAGCGATAGAACGCCGTCTCGAAGTTCGCCTGCGTGTGCGCGCAGCCGAGATAGTGCGACCCCGGTCCGACCTCGCGGATCGCCGAAAGCGCCTGCCCGTTCTCGGTCAGGTCGACGCCGTCCGCGAACCGCTGCAGCATCGCAAGCTGGTCGCAATCCATGACGAATTTCTCGTAGCCCGAAGAAAGCCCGCCTTCGAGCCAGCCGGCGGCGTGGAGCACGAAATTCGTGCCGGCGAGAAGCGTGGTGTTGAGCGTGTTCGCGCTCTCATAGGCGGCCTGCGCGTCGCAGACCTTCGAGGCGCAAAGCCCGCCGCCGGTGCGGAAGGGAATGCCGAGCCGGCGGGCAAGCTGCGCCGCGCCATAGGAAACGAGCGCCGGCTCCGGCGTGCCGAAGGTCGGCGCGCCGGACTGCATCGAGATCGAGGCGGCGAAGCAGCCCATCACGACCGGCGCGCCCGGCCGGCAGAGCTGCGTCAGCGCCGCGCCGGCCAAGACCTCGGCGAGCACCTGCGCGAGCGTGCCGGCGACGGTCACCGGGCTCATCGCGCCGGCGAGGATGAAAGGAGTGACGATCGTCCCCTGCCCCGCCCGCGCATAGACCTTGAGCGCGCCGAGCATGGTCGCGTCGAACACCATCGGCGAGTTGGCGTTGATCAAGGAGATCATCACGCAGTTCTCGGCGACGAAATCCTTGCCGAACACCATCTCCGCCATGCTGACGGAATCGGCGGCGCGCTCAGGATGCGTGACGGAGCCCATGAACGGCTTGTCGGAATAGCGGATGTGCGAATAGACCATGTCGAGGTGCCGCTTGTTGACGGGCACGTCGACCGGCTCGCAGACCGTGCCGCCGGAATGGTGGATCGCCGGCGCCTGGTAGGCGAGCTTTACGAAATTGCGGAAATCCTCGATCGTGCCGTAGCGGCGCCCCTTGTCGAGGTCGCGCACGAAGGGCGGCCCGTAGACCGGCGCAAAAACCGTGGCGTTGCCGCCGATCTCGACCGAGCGCGCGGGGTTCCGGGCATGCTGCGTGAAAATCTTCGGCGCGGTCTTGAGGAGCGAGCGGCAAAGTCCTTTCGGAAAATGCACGCGCGCGCCCTTCACGTCGGCGCCCGCCTCGCGCCAGAGCGCGAGCGCTTCCTCGTCCTCGCGGAACTCGATGCCGATCTCTTCCAGGATCTGGTCGGTATTCGCCTCGATCAAAGCGAGGCCTTCCTCGTCGAGCACCTCGTAGGTCGCAAGCTTGCGGCGGATGAAGGGAAGCTGGACGTGCCCGCCACCCTGCCGAAGCGCGCGCCGCGCATCCGCGCCGCCTCCCCGACGGCGTCGACCGCCGCCCGATTCGACGCCCCGATCCGTGTCGGCCCGATCCGTGCCGGAAAGCGACATGCCGTCTCCTACCCCAAGAGGCCCCAAGCGCCGTCTTGCGAAAAAGCGTAGGGAGGGCCCCGGCCCGCCGCCTGCCCGCAAACGGCAGCCTGTGACGCGGGATGGATAAGGGGAATATCCCCGCGCTGCTTGGATTTCCGCGAGCGGTGTGCTCTAGCGGCGGCGGACGACACTGGGGCCCCCGCATGCAGCTCGCCGACTTCAAGGTGCTGACCTTCGACTGTTACGGCACGTTGATCGATTGGGAGAGCGGCATGTTCCAGGCGCTGCGGCCGCTCATCAGGAGGGCGCGGCCGTCGCTTTCACGCGATGAGGTGCTGCAGGCGCATGCGCGACATGAATCGACGCAGCAGCTCGCGACGCCGACGAAGCCGTACCGCGAGCTCCTGGCGATCGTCTATAAGCGCCTCGCCGAGGAATGGGGCGCGGCGGCGACGTGGGACGAGTGCCTCGCCTACGGCCGCTCGGTTGGCGACTGGCCGGCCTTCGACGATTCCGCCGAAGCGCTGAAATATCTGAAAGAGCACTACAAGCTCGTCATCCTGTCGAACGTCGACAACGCGAGCTTCGCCTTCTCCAACGCGAGGCTCGGGGTCGAGTTCGACGCGGTCTTCACCGCGGAGGACATCGGCGCCTACAAGCCCTCGCCGAAGAATTTCGAATACATGCTGGAAAAGCTTGCCGGCCTCGGGATCGGCAAGAGTGACATCCTGCACACGGCCGAAAGCCTCTTCCACGATCACGGGCCGGCGAACGAATTCGGCCTGGCGAATTGCTGGATACACCGCCGACACGACGAAGGCGGCTTCGGCGCCACCATGAGCCCCGGGAAGCAGCCGCACACGGATTTCCGCTTCACCTCGATGGCGGAGATGGCCGCGGCACATCGGGCGGCTATCGCCACGCGAGAATAGGAATTTCCACCCAGAGGTCAGAGTCTTTTATCCACTCGGCGTAAATATGCCTTGCCCTGCACAACCCAGGCACGAGCTTGGACGTTGTTGGAGGCTGCGGTCTTCAGAAACAGGGACTGGCAATGACTGAGCGAATTCGGAGCGAGCTGGCTCCCGTTGCGAGAGGCGTCGAAGGGCCGGGCAACGACACGGTCAAGCGGGCGCTTGAGGCGGTCAGACTGCATCTCGGGATGCAGGTCGCCTACGTGTCCGAGTTCGTCGACGGCCGCTCGGTGTTTCGCGAGGTCGACGCGCCCGGCATGGAGGCGCTGATCAAGGTCGGCGATTCACACGCGCTCGACGACGTCTATTGCCGGCACATCCTCGAAGGCCGGTTGCCAGAGCTCATTCCCGACACCGCTGCGGAGCCGTTGGCGGCGGCCATGCCGATCACCAAGGCCGCGCCGATCGGCGCGCATGTCAGCGTTCCGCTTCGTCTGCCCGACGGCCGAGTCTACGGCATGTTCTGTTGCCTGAAGTCCGAGCCCGATCCATCGCTGAACGACCGCGACCTGCGGATGATGAAGGCCTTCGCCGACCTCGCGGCATTCGAGATCCAGCGCGACCTGGAATCCGCCAGATGTCTCGAAGCGAAGCGCACGCGCGTCCGGGACACCGTCGACAAGGGCGGGCTCGACACCGTCTACCAGGCAATCTGGAATGTGGACGCCCACCAGCCGCTCGGGGTGGAGTGCCTTACCCGCTTCGCCGCAGCGCCGCGGCGACCGCCGGACGTGTGGTTCGGCGAGGCCGCCGAGGTCGGCCTCGGCACCGCGCTTGAGATAGCTGCAATCCGTTCGGCCCTGTCGGCGCTGCCGCTTTTTCCCGACGAAGCCTATCTCGCCGTGAACGCCTCGCCGGAGACGATCCTGAGCGGGGAGATCGACGCCGTGCTCGCCGGGCTGCCCGCCAAGCGGATCGTGATCGAGGTCACCGAGCATGCCCCCGTCGCGGACTACGACGCGTTGCTTGCCGCGCTCCGGCCGCTCCGCAGCAGCGGCGTTCGGCTGGCCGTGGACGATGCCGGCGCCGGCTATTCGAGCCTCCAGCACATCCTTCATTTGCAGCCCGATCTGATCAAGCTCGATATCAGCCTGACCCGCGACATCGACACCGACCCGGCGCGCAGGGCGCTCGCCTCCGCGCTGATCGGCTTTGCCTACGAGACCCACAGCCGGATCATCGCGGAAGGGGTCGAGACCGCGGCGGAGCTCGCCACATTGCGGGCTCTCGGGGTGAAGAAGGCGCAAGGCTACTTCCTTGGGCGACCCGTCCCCCTCGATCTCGCGCTTTCGCTCTTCGCCGGCGCCGAGCCAATGCCCGTAGCGGCTTTCGCGTAGCGCTGCGCCTGGTGCAGTGCGCTTCCGCACAGGCCCACAGCCGCCGACAAGTCGCAGACCGCAGGGGCTCAGGTCGCTTCTAAGCGAGGTTCCCAACCGCTTCCGCTCAATATAGAAGCGCGTTTGCGCCGCCTCATTGCGGCGCCTTTTGTTGTGGAGCCCGCCGATGGCCGACGACGATATCGATCTTGCATCGCTCTCCGACGACGACCTCGTCGCGCAGATGCACGACGACCTCTATGACGGGCTTCTGGAGGAAATCCAGCAGGGCGTGAACATCCTGCTCGGCCGCGGCTGGACCCCCTACGACGTTTTGACCAAGGCACTGGTCGAGGGGATGCGCATCGTCGGCGAGGATTTCCGCGACGGCATCCTCTTCGTGCCGGAGGTGCTCCTTTCCGCCAACGCCATGAAGGCCGGGATGGCGATCCTCCGTCCGCTCCTCGCCGAGACGGGTGCGCCGAAGATCGGCAAGATGGTGATCGGCACGGTCAAGGGCGATATCCACGACATCGGCAAGAACCTCGTCGCCATGATGATGGAAGGCGCCGGCTTCGAGGTCATCAATATCGGCATCAACAATCCGGTCGAGAACTACCTCGCCGCAATCGAGGAGCATAAGCCGGACATCATCGGCATGTCGGCGCTGCTGACGACGACGATGCCCTATATGAAGGTCGTCATCGACACACTGAAAGCAAAGGGCATGCGCGACGACTATATCGTGCTCGTCGGCGGCGCACCCTTGAACGAGGAGTTCGGCAAGGCGATCGGCGCCGACGCTTATTGCCGCGACGCCGCCGTGACGGTGGAGACCGCGAAGGACCTGATCCGCCGCAAGCACAACCGGCCACCCGCGGACTGAGGCCGGCCGATCAAGAGCGGCGGCGCTTCCGGCTTGCCTTCGGCGGCGGCGCCTGATGCTGCCAGGCGCTGCTCAGGGCGACCTGCAGATCATCGACTGTCAAGGCCGACAGCTCGGCGATCGTCCAACCCTGCGCGCCCCATTTATTGGGAATCGGGCGATAGGCGTCCGGCTGCATTTCGCAGCGGATTTCCTGCTCCTCGGGCGGAAACCGAATGTTGGCGGTAAGCCTATCCGGCGCAAGCGTCGCAAAGATCCGCCGCGCCTTGAAGGCGACACGGTCGAAATGCGGCGCCTCCGACGTGCCCGCAAGGGAGAGCGCGACTTGGCGGAAATCCTCGGCGGACGCCATCGGCAGGCTCCAGGTGTCGGTCCCAGACTGGTGGACCTTGTGCGAAAATGCCATATGCGCGGTGCCATGGTCGAGGCGTTGAACCCCTCTCGCGGTCGGCTCGGCCGACCATCCTCTCCCTCAAGGGGAGAGGGTGGCGCGGATATAGCCGCCATCGACAAGGTCCTCGTCATCGCCTGCGGGGCGCTGGCGCGCGAGATCGGCGCCATCGTCGAGGCGAACGGCCTCGACCACATCGAGCTCACCTGCCTGCCGGCGATCTGGCACAACAGGCCGGAGAAGATCGCGCCGGGCGTGCGCGCGCTGATCCGCGAGAACCGTGCGCGCTACAAGACGATCGCCGTCGCCTATGCCGAATGCGGGACGCAAGGGGCGCTCGACAAAGTGTGCGAAGAAGA
The DNA here is from genome assembly GCA_963750115.1 of uncultured Alphaproteobacteria bacterium. Lineage (GTDB taxonomy): Bacteria > Pseudomonadota > Alphaproteobacteria > Rhizobiales > Afifellaceae > DASWJZ01. The sequence continues at coordinate 36,509 of CAVVPM010000005.1, forward strand.
AGGCGTCGAGCGGATCGCCGGCCCGCACTGCTACGCCTTCTACTGGGGGAACGATGCCTTCGCGCAGAGGCATGAAGAAGACATCGACGCCTTCTTCCTGACCGACTTTCTCGCCCGCCAGTTCGACAGCTTTGTCATCGAGCCGCTCGGGCTCGACCGCCATCCGGAGCTTCTTGACGCCTATTTCGGCAACTACCGGCGGCTGATCTTCCTTGAGCAGACGCCGGACGCCACGCTCGAAGCGAAAGCCCGCGCGGCGGCAGAGAGGTTGGGCCTCGCCTTCGAGAAGCGGGTGACGGGGATGGGCGATCTTGCAGGCTTCCTGAAAGGTTTCCCGTCTTACGATGCCGGCGGAAAGGACCGTCTCTGAGATCGCGTGCGCGAGCCGCGATCCGCGGAGACGCGAACCGACACCCCCTCAGCCCCGTTTCCCGCGTGGCACCTGCGAAGACCTGAGATGATCCAGACGGACGGATTGCTGCTCCTTTTTGCGCTGCTCGCGCTCGAGAACGCGGGCATTCCCGTGCCCGGCGAGGCGACCCTGATCGCGGCCTCCCTCTACGCGGGCTCGACGCGCGGCATCGGGCTCCCGGCGGTCGTCATCGTCGCCACCGCTGCCATCGTCCTCGGCGGCACCATCGGCTATTGGATCGGGCGCATGCTCGGTGCGCCGCTCCTTGCGCATTACGGCCGTTACATCTGGCTGAACGAGGCGCGGCTCAAGACCGGCCGTTATCTCTTCATGCGCCACGGCGGCAAGATCGTCTTCTTCGGACGCTTCGTCGTTCTGATCCGCACCGCGCTCACGCTGATCGCCGGCGCGAACCGGATGGGATTCCCGCATTTCGCCGTCGTGAACACGCTCGGCGGCTTTGTGTGGGTGCTCGTCGTCAGCAGCAGCGCCTATCTCTTCGGCCATGAAATGCGCCGGATCGCCGGACCCGCGGCGATCGTCGTCCTCGTCGGCACGCTGATCTTCCTGGCAGCGCTGATCCTCTTCTTCCGCCGCCACGAGAAGGAGCTTGAGGCGCGCGCGGAGGCGGCGCTCCCCGGCCCGCTCACCTGAAGGGCCCATCTCGGCGCGCGTCGCAATCCGCGTCCCGCGTGTCGTGGCGGAGCGACCGCCGCGCCGGCAAGCGCGTGAGGGTGGCGCGCAATCGGAGGGTTTCTTGGCGGAACGGATCATCGTCTACTGGCGCGACATTCCGGCCCAGGTGATCGTCAAGGCCGGGCGCAAGGCGGCGAAGCGCGAGCTGCCGGAGCGCTTCGTCCAGGCGATCGACCAGTGCGCGATGCGGGTCGGCGCGGTCGGCACCGACGCCTATCTCGCCGAATGGCGACGCGGCGCGCCGGAGCCTTGCGGCGACGATCTGGAAGCCGAGGCGGACGCGGCGCTCGCCCGCCTGGAGAGCGACTATGGCAGGGATCGGCTTCGGCAATTGGTCGATAACGGCGGCAGGCAGGAAGAATAGGCCGGCCGGCGCCTATCAGCCGCAGCACGTCTCGGTCACCCGGCGGCTCAGGAAGCCTTACACGATCCGCCGCTGGTCGGTCCGCCATGCGCGGCTTCCTGGAGCGCGTCTACGCGCTCTTCGCGGACGCGTTCCTGAAGCTGCATCCGTTCTGGAAGCTCGTCGGCTATGGCCGAGCCGAAGCGCCGGTGAAATTCGTCGAGCGGCGGGTGAAGGGCTTCCTCTTCGACTGCCGCATGTGCGGGCAGTGCATCCTTTCCTCAACCGGCATGTCGTGCCCGATGAACTGCCCAAAGCGGCTCCGGAACGGCCCTTGCGGCGGCGTGCGCTCCAACGGCAATTGCGAGGTTGAGCCGGACATGCCGTGCGTCTGGGTGCAGGCCTGGGCTGGAAGCCGCCTGATGCGGGGCGGCGACGCCATCCTCAATGCTGCAGAAGCCGGTCGACCATTCGCTGCGCGAGACTTCCGCGTGGCTGCGCGTGACGGCGCAGGCAGCGGAAGCAAAGAAGGCGCGGACATGAACGCAGGCGCAGCGCCAACGCCGGCGATTAACTCACCGTCCCCCTCAAGGGGGGAGGGTTTTAGCGCCTCCTTGAAATCCGACGCGCCCGCGGCTCGGCGAGGTGCCACATGACTCATCCCGACGAGAACCCCGCCGGCGTCGACCTGCCGCTTGATCCGCTTCCCGGCCATACCTCGCGCGGGCGGCTTGAGCGCGTGCTTCGCCGCGGCGAGTTCGCCGTGACGGCCGAGTTGAACCCGCCCAATTCCGCCGACCCGCAGGACGTCTATGACCGCGCCGCGGTCTTCGAAGGCTGGGTCGACGCGATCAACGCCGTCGATGCGTCGGGCGCCAACTGCCACATGTCGTCGGTCGGCATCTGCGCGCTTCTGACCCGCATGGGCTACGCAGCCGGTGCATGCAGGTCGCCTGCCGCGACCGCAACCGCATCGCCATCCAGGGCGACATCCTGGGCGCCGCGGCGATGGGCGTCGCGAACGTGCTCTGCCTGACCGGCGACGGCGTGCAGGCCGGCGACCAGCCGGGCGCGCTTCCCGTCTTCGACCTCGACTCGATCTCGCTGCTGAGACCGTGCGCACGATGCGCGACGAGGCGCGCTTCCTGTCCGGGCGGAAGATCACCTCGCCGCCGCATCTCTTTCTCGGCGCCGCCTCCAACCCGTTCGCGCCGCCCTACGAATTCCGCGCGCTGCGCCTCGCCAAGAAGATCGCCGCCGGCGCGCAGTTCGTGCAGACGCAGTACTGCTTCGACGTGCCGATGTTCGAGACTTCATGCAGCGGTGCGCGACCTCGGGCTCACGAGAAATGCTTCATCCTGGTCGGCGTCGGCCCGCTCGCCTCGGCCGAGACGGCGCGCTGGATCCGCTCCAACGTGCCCGGCATCCACATTCCCGACGCGGTGATCGCGCGGCTCGAAGGGGCGCAGAACCAGAAGCTCGAAGGCAAGAAGATCTGCATCGAGATCATGCAGCAGTGCCGCGAGATCGAAGGCGTCGCCGGCGTGCACGTCATGGCCTACCGGCAGGAGGAGTTCGTGGCCGAGATCGTGCATGAATCGGGCGTGCTTGCCGGACGTCGCCCGTGGCGGCGCGAGGCAAGCCCCGACGACGCGAGGGTCGCGGAGCGGCTGAAGACCATCCTCGCCGACCAGCCCGGCGTGAGACCGGCGCGGCAGCCGCGGCGGAGGCGGCCGCGCAGGCCGAGGACGGCAGCGAGAGTCCGTGAGGCCGTTTCGGTCCGGTCTCTGAACCAATGACATAACGATATAAGGAAATCTTTATATGATCAGAGAAGGACTTACATGACCCGGACAGTTCTGGCCTCGGCCAAGAAGGAAGTGGTGATCGGCTTCGACCAGCCGTTCTGCGTGATCGGCGAGCGCATCAATCCGACCGGGCGCAAGAAGCTCGCGGCGGAGATGGTGGCCGGCAATTTCGACACGGTGAAGAAGGACGCGCTGGAGCAGGTCGCGGCCGGCGCGCTGGTGCTCGACGTCAATGCCGGCGTCACCGCCGTCGACCCGAACACGACCGAGCCGCCGCTGCTCGTCGAGACGATCAAGATCGTGCAGAGCCTCGTCAATTGCCCGATCTCGATCAATTCCTCGGTGCCGGCGGCGCTCAAGGCCGGGCTCGAGGTCGCGGTCGGCCGCCCGCTCGTCAACTCGGTGACCGGCGAGGAGGAGCGGCTCGAGGCGATCCTGCCGCTGATCAAGAAATACGACGTGCCGGTGATCGCCATCTCCAACGACGAGACCGGCATCTCCGAGGATCCCGACGTGCGCTTCGCCGTCGCCAAGAAGATCGTCGAGCGCGCCATGGACTACGGCATCAAGCCGGAGGACATCGTGGTCGATCCGCTGGTGATGCCGATCGGCGCCATGGGCACGGCCGGCCGGCAGGTCTTCACGCTGGTCCGGCGGCTGCGCGAGGAGCTCAAGGTCAACACGAGCTGCGGCGCCTCCAACATCTCCTTCGGCCTGCCGCACCGGCACGGCATCAACGCCGCCTTCCTGCCGATGGCGATCGCGCGCGGCATGACCTCGGCGATCATGAACCCCTGCCGGCCGCAGGAGATGGAGGCGGTCCGGGGCGCCAACGTGCTGATGGGCACCGACCGCGACTGCATGACCTGGATCCGGACCTATCGCGACTACGTGCCGAACACGCCGGCACGGCGCGCGCCGGCGCCGGCAGGTCAACCGCGCGAGCGCCGGCGCGATGCCGGCCGCGGCGAGGCGGAAGCCGGCGCGGAAGGATGGGCGGTGAACGCGCCGCCTGTCCCCGCGGCGGGGAGAGGCAAGGCGCGGAAGGATGCGGCAGCAGTGCTTCCCCCTCCCTAGCCCCTCCCCGCAAGGGGAGGCGCATCGCGCGCCGCGTCGCATGAACGCCCCGACCAAAGACCCCCTCGTCCTCTTCATGCCGTCCGGCCGGCGGGGGCGCTTTCCCGTCGGCACGCCGGTGCTCGACGCGGCGCGCTCGCTCGGCGTCTATATCGAGATCGTGTGCGGCGGACGCGGCATCTGCGGGCGCTGCCAGATCGAGGTGCAGGAAGGCGAATTCGCCAAGCACGGCATCACCTCCTCCAACGACCATCTCTCGGCCTTCTCCGACACGGAGGCGCGCTACGTCGCGAAGCGCGGCGAGCTCGCGCGAGCAGCGCCGCCTCTCCTGCTCCGCCACGATCCAGGGCGACCTCGTCGTCGACGTGCCGCAGGACGTGCAGATCAACCGCCAGATCGTCAGGAAGCGCGCCGAGACGCGCCTGATCGAGCGCGATCCGATCACGCAGCTCTGCTATGTCGAGGTCGACGAGCCGGACATGGAGAAGCCGCTCGGCGACACCGACCGGCTGCTCCGCGTGCTTGCGCGCGACTGGCGCTTCGAAGAGTCTCGCGCATCGACTTCGATCTCCTGCCGCGCGTGCAGAAGATTCTGCGCGACGGCGAATGGAAGGTGACGGCCGCCGTGCACCTTTCGCCCGGGCGGGCCGGAGGTGATCGCGCTCTGGCCGGGCCTGAAGAATTTCGCCTGCGGCATCGCCGTCGACATCGGCTCCACCACCATCGCCTGCCACCTCTCCTCGCTGCTTTCCGGCCGCACGCTCGCCTCCGCCGGCATTCCCAACCCGCAGATCCGCTTCGGCGAAGATCTGATGAGCCGCGTCTCCTACGTGATGATGAACCCGGACGGGCGCGAGGCGATGACCAAGGCCGTGCGCGAGGCGATCGGCGTGCTGATCGGCAAGGTCTGCGCCGAGGCGGGAATCGCCGCCGACGAGATCCTCGACTGCGTCTTCGTCGGCAATCCGATCATGCATCACCTCTTCCTCGGCATCGATCCGACCGAGCTTGGCGGCGCGCCCTTCGCGCTCGCCGTCTCCGACGCGCTCAATTTCCGCGCCCGCGATATCGGCGCTTCCGGTGAACGAAGGCGCGCGCGTCTACACCCTCCCCTGCATCGCCGGCCATGTCGGCGCCGACGCCGCCGGCGCGACGCTGTCGGAAGGCCCGCATCGCGGCGAGGAGATCACGCTTCTCGTCGATGTCGGCACCAACGCGGAGATCGTGCTCGGCAACAAGGAGCGGCTGGTCGCCGCCTCCTCGCCGACCGGGCCGGCCTTCGAGGGCGCGGAGATCTCCTGCGGGCAGCGCGCCGCGCCCGGCGCCATCGAGCGCGTCCGCATCGACCCGGCGACGCTGGAGCCGAAGGTCAAGGTGATCGGCGGCGACGAATGGTCGGACGAGCCGGGCTTCGACGAGAACGCCGGCGACGTCGGCGTCACCGGCATCTGCGGCTCCGGCATCATCGAGGCGATCGGCGAGATGTTCCTGGCCGGCATCGTCTCCGAGGACGGCGTCATCGACGGCGCGCTTGCCGCAAGGAGCGACCGCATCGTGCCGACCGGCCGCACCTTCGCCTACGTGCTCCGCCGCGCCGATCCGGTCGCAGAGCATGCCGGAGATCCGGATCCTGCAGACCGACGTGCGCGCCATCCAGCTCGCCAAGGCGGCGCTCTATGCCGGCGCGCGGCTCCTGATGGACAAGCTCGGCATCGACGACGGTCGACCGCATCAAGCTCGCCGGCGCCTTCGGCAGCTACATCGATCCGAAATACGCGATGGTGATCGGCCTCGTCCCCGACTGCCCGCTCGACAAGGTCGCGGGCGTCGGCAACGCCGCCGGGCACCGGCGCGCGCATGGCGCTTCTGAACAAGGGCTATCGCCGCGAGATCGAGGAGCTGGTGCGGCGGATCGAGAAGATCGAGACGGCGCTTGAGCCGCGCTTCCAGGAGCATTTCGTCAACGCCATGGCGTTCCCGAACAAGACGCGAGCCGTTCCCCAATCTCGCCGCCGCGGTGCAGCTCCCGGCGCGGCGCGAAGCCGCGTCCGGCGGGTGCCGAGGAGCGGCCGCCGCAGGCGCGGCGCGGCGCCGCGCCGTCCGCGCCTGCGCGCGTGACGTCGGCGCGCCGATGCCGCGGCGCGGAAAGGTTAACGCGCGGCAGTTTACCCTTCGGTCGGAACCGCCTGTTAGTGCTGGCTCCGTCAGCGTCGGAGCCACTCATGAGCGAAGTTGCCGTTGCGGGACTGTCCCGGCGGAGCGTGGTCTCGCCGCGCCGGCAAACGAGCTCGGCGTTGCGCACCGCGCGCTCATCAGCCGAGGTCGTCGACGGCAGCGACGCCTACGAGCGCCTTCAGCGGCGAATGGCAGCGGCTGGCTCGACGCAGCCGGCAACGCCCCTCTTCCAGACGCCTGAGCTTCTCGCGGCCTGGGCGCGGCATTTCGCCGATACGCGGAACGGCTCGCGACGATCGTCGTCCGCCACGGCGGCGCGGCCGGTGCTGATCTGGCCGCTATGGTCGAGCGGCGCGATCCTTTCCGCGTGGCGCGCGGCGCCGGCGCGACCGGTCGGCCAATATGACGAGATGCTCATCGACCCCGACATTGACGCCGAAGCGCGGCGCTCGACGCCGCGCTTCGACGCGCTGAAGAGCCGAAAGCGCCCCGACCTGCTGCGCGCTTGAGCGCGTGCGCGCCGACAGCCTGCTCCGCGACGGCGCTCGCCAACCGCGCCCGATCTGCTGGGCGGAGGCGGCGCCCTACGTCGATCTTTCGCGCGGCGTCGACGCAGCGATTTGCCGCGCTCAAGCCGAGCGTCGCCAAGAAGCAGCGAAAGCGCGTGCGCCGCTTCGCGAAGGGCGGCGAGCGTCGAGTTCGCCGTCGCGCTCCAATGCCCGCCGAGGCGGAAGCCTGGCTGGTCGAAGCGCTGGCGCTGAAGCGCGACTGGCTGAAGCGCGACCGGCCGTGTCAGCCGCGCCTTCATCAAGCCGGAAACCGGCGACTGCCTCGCCGAGCTTGCCTCGCTCGCTTGGCAAGGCGGCGACGGCCGCCGCGAATGGTCGTGTCAAAGCTCGGCCTCGACGGCCGCACCGCCGCGATCGAGGTCGGCATTCCGCCATCGCGGCACTTATCATCTCTATCTCCGCGCCTTTGCGCCGAAGCTTGCGCCGCTCGGGCCGGGCAACGTGCTGACGGAGCGCATGCTCGACTGGTGCGCGGCGAACGGCATGTCGATCGCTACGACATGATGGCGCCGCGCTCGCGCAACAAAAGCGAATGGAAGTCGGACGAGGTCGCGGTCGTCGATTTCGCGCTGCCGATGACGCTCGGCGGGCGGCTCTACGCGGAGCTGGTCGTGAAGGTTCTCGGCGCCCGCGATCCGCGGCAGCTTTCTATGCGCTTCCGTCATGGCTGCGCTCGCGGTTGTGGGCCTGGCGCTGAAGTAACTGGAGGCTCGCGCGGAGCCTCTACGATAAGGAGGGCCGAGAAACCGGCGCGCAGATGGGGGGTGCGCGGTTTGGAGGCTTCGATGCGGCATTGCAGACAGATATCGTATCCGGCAGCACGGCGCGGCCGGAAGTCCCGCTCGCCCGGATCGAGGCAGGCAGCACGGAGGCTTCGAGGTCGAGGTCGTCTCGGCGCTCGACCGGCTCGACGCGCTCGCGCCCGAGTGGCGGCGCTTGGAAGCGCCTGTCAGGCGCGCAGCCGCAGTCTTCCAGAGCTTTGCCCAAATCCGCATCTGGGCGCAGCCATTTCATCGCGCGACGACGGCGGCCCCGGCTCCACGTCGCGGTGGTGCGCGACGGCAGGGCGCGCCGTCCTGATCCTGCCGCTCGGTGATCTCGGGCATCGGCCGCATCTCGCGATCGCGCGGATCGCCGGCGATCCGATCGCGCAATATGCCGACCTGCATTCTCGATCCGGCCGCGCGCCTCGGGCGCCGCCTTCGAGGCCGCGCTCGCCTCGCTCGGCCGCCGGCGCCGACGCGATCGTGTTGCGGCGCGCTCCGCGACGATTCCGCATCTCCTCCGCCTCGCCGCAGCCCCATCTCCGGCCGGCGACCGCGCGCACGCGTCGCGCCCTACGCGGACCTCAGCGGCTTCGCCGACTTCCCGGCCTATCCTGCAGAGCCTCTCCAAGAAGATGCGCCAGAGCCTGCGCAATCGGCGCCATCACCTGGAACAGGCCGGGCCCTTCCGTTTCGAGCTACACTTGCGGCGGCGCCGAGGCGCGCGCCGCCGTCGCCGAAGCCGATCGACCTGAAGCGCAAATGGCTGGTCCAGCGCGGCAGCCTGTCGAGCCGCCTTCGTCGATCCGGCGACCCGCGCATGCCTGCTCGACCTCGGCGGAGAGCAGCGACAGCGGCGCCGTCGTCGACGCAGCCTTGTCATGGCGGCGAGACGGCGGCGATCCGCTTCGGCTTCGAATATCGCGGCACGCACTTCGCCTATCTCAGCGCCTATGACGCGCGCTTCGCCGACGTCTCGCCGGGCAAGCTGCTGATGGAGTACGTGGTCTCCGGCTTCAAGGAGCGCGGGCTTTAAGCGCCTCGACATGCTGCCGCCCGCCGGACGGCACAAGCGCGACTGGTGCCCGCTTGAGATGGGCGTCGCCGATTACGCGCTGCCGCTGACCGGGACCGGGCGCGCTCTACGCGGAACTCTATCAGGAGCGGCTCCGCCCTGCGCTGAAGCGCGATTTCGAGCGCCTGCCGACGACGCCTCCGCTCGCTCGCCGCCGCGCTCTTCGTCAGCCTCTGAGCGCCGGCTTCGGGTCAGACGACGCCGAGCTTCTTCTGCAGGCTGGTCGAGGACGTGGTGTACTGGAACACCACCCGCTCGTTCGGATGCACGATCTGCTTCGCCGCCTGCGCCATCAGCGCCGCCTCGTGGAAGCCGCAGAGGATGAGCTTCAGCTTCCCGGATAGAAGTTGATGTCGCCGATGGCGAAGATGCCGGGCTCCGAGGTCTCGAACCGCACCGTGGTCGACCTCGATGCGGTTCTCGTGAAGGTTGAGGCCCCACTCCGCCACCGGCCCGAGCTTCATGGTGAGACCGAAGAAGGGCAGGAGGCGCGTGCACGGCAGGCGCACTTCGCCCTCCGGCCCCTTCACGATCGCCGCCTGGAGCTTGCCGTCGGCGCCTTCGAGCCGCGCCACCTGGCCGATCTGAAAGCCGAGCTTCTTCTCCTCGTGCAGCGCGAACATCTTGTTGACGCTGTCCGGCGAGGCGCGGAACTCCGGCCGCCGGTGCACGAAAGTCAGGCTCTTCGCGAGCGGCTGCAGGTTGAGCGTCCAGTCGAGCGCTGAATCGCCGCCGCCGACGATGACCAGAGGTCGTGGCCGCGAAATCCTCCATGCGCCGCACCGAATAGAAGACGCTTTTCGCCCTCGTAGTCCTCGATGCCGGGGATGGGCGGCCGCTTCGGCTGGAAGGAGCCGCCGCCGGCGGCGATGACCACCGCCTTGCAGGCGATCGTCGGTCGCGTCGTCGGTGCCTGACGCGGAAGCCGTCCTCGGTGCGCTCGAGGCTCGGTCACCATCTCGCCGAAATGAAACTCCGGGCCGAACGGCCTGATCTGCTCGATCAGCTTGTCGACCAGGCCCTGCGCGGAGATCTCCGGCCAGCCGGGAATGTCGTAGATCGGCTTCTCCGGATAGAGCTCCGCGCATTGCCCGCCCGGGCGGTCGAGGATGTCGACGAGGTGGCATTTGAGGTCGAGCAGGCCGAGCTCGAACACGGCGAAGAGGCCGACCGGGCCGGCGCCGACGATGACGACGTCCGTCTCGGCGTAATTGGATCCCATCGCGCTCTTGCCTTCGCTGTCGCCAGGCGCCCCGTTCACGCCTGCTTGGCAGGGACGGTGACCACCAGACCGTCGAGCTCGTCGCTCACCTTGATCTGGCAGGAGAGCCGCGAGTTCGGCTTGAGCTCGTAGGCGAAGTCCAGCATGTCCTCCTCCATCGGCTCCGGCTCGCCGGTCTTCTCCCGCCACTCCTCGCCGACATAGACGTGGCAGGTGGCGCAGGCGCAGGCGCCGCCGCACTCCGCCTCGATGCCGGGAACGCCGTTGCTGATGGCGTTTTCCATCACGGTGGAGCCGTTCTCGGCCTCGACCTCGTAGCGCGTTCCGTCGGGTCCGATATAGGTGATTTTTGCCATGCTGCTCCGAGACGCGGGAAGACGCGGGGTGTCGAGGGGAAGGACGGCTCGGATTTAGACTGCCGAGGTCGCGAGTCAAGGCGCGGACATAGAAAGCCGGACGCGATTTCGTCCGCCGACGCCGATGCTCAGATGCCGGTGCTACGCACGTAGGCAAGCGTTTCGGCGACCGCGCTTCTCAACGGCGCCAGATCGGCGTCGTCGTGCCGATCCGGGGTTCGAGCATGCGCGCCTCTTGAGCCAGCAGGGCTGCGCCCGTGTTTCGCGCGAGCGCGATCAGCGCGCGCAGCCGGTCGCCCTGCACCTGCGGGTCAGGCGCGTCCTCGACCTGGCGCATCAGCCGCTCCGCCTCGGCCACGAAGAGCGCCAGCACCTCGACCTGCAGGCTGGCGTTGCCCTTGCGTATGCCGATGCAGTTGGGCGGCGTCGAAAAGGGGCGGCCGTGCTCGCCGGCATTTCAGTCGACTGCCGCTTTCGATTCGCTCCAGCGAACTGAGACTTCACTTTCGTCACCTCGTCCCAGGCCGTTACCATAATTCATCTTTTTGTTGCACAAAGCCGAATCGGCACGGTTTTTCCTTTTAACCGTGGCAGTGTGGCACTACAATCCCTGTGGACAATCGCGGGGAGGCGGACCAGCGGCGGTCGGCTTTCTGCCCGCTTTCGGTTCCAAGGCCAGGACGAAAGGTGGTGGAATGGCGGCTGACGAGACTGTGGATGAAGTCGCGCCGGTATAAGCTCGACATCATTCTGCTATGCCGTCGCATGCCGCCCGCGCGGCAGCGCGTCCGTTGAGTGCTGCGTACGGACGAGGGGCGAGTTGGTAAATGAGTAAGTTCCGAAAGTCCGACACGACGGAGTCCGCTCTCCACGCAGTGGAAGAGGCGCTGAAGATCGACTTCAAAGACGGCGGCAAGCCGTCGGTGGCAGGCGTTGCACAGAAGGTCAAAAGAATGGCGACAGGGACGGGCGCGCCGACGGCGCGGCACAACGCCGGCGGTTGAGGGAGCCGCCGAAACCGGCCAGGAGCGAGACCGTCCCGCCGACCGAACGCAAGCCGCACGAGCGAAGCCGCGCCCGCCGCGCCGCCAATGACGACGTTCGCTCCGTCGGCAATCTGCTTTACGCCCTGCAGCGCCGCCCACCCTATACGCCCTTCTGGGTCGCGCTCTTCCTGACGCTCGCCTGGGCCGGCCTCGGCGCTCTTCTTCGGCTTCAGCGTCTGGGGCGACGAGATCGCCAAGCTCGGCGGCTTCGGCGATGTCGCGCTCCGCCCCGCATCTGCTCGGGCTGACGCATCGGCATTGTCGGCCCGATCCTGCTCTTCTGGGGCATCGCCGTCCTCGTCTGGCGCGGCCAGGAGATGCGCATGGTGTCGCGCACCATGACGGAGGTGGCGCTGAGGCTCGCCGAGCCGGAGAACATCGCGAAGGAGTCGGTCGTCACCGTCAGCCAGGCGATCCGCCGCGAAGTCGCGGCGATGGGCGACGGCATCGAGCGCGCGCTCGCGCGCGCGAGCGAGCTTGAGGTGCTCGTCCACAACGAGGTGGCCTCGCTCGAGCGCTCCTACACCGACAATGAGCTGCGCGTTCGCCGCCTGATCGACGAGCTCGTCACCGAGCGCGAGGCGATCGTGCAGAACGCCGAGCGCGTGCGCCAGGCGATCCGCGGCTCGCACGATTCCTTCTCCGCCGACCTCGCCGGCATCACCGACCAGATCGCGGTCGCCGCCGACAGTTCCGCCAAGCGCATCTCCGATCTCCTCGCCGGCCGCAGCCAGGCAATCACCCAGTCGATCGGCGAGACCGGCGAGCAGGTCGTGGAGCTTCTCGCGACGCGCAGCGACAGCCTGTTCCACCGCTTCAACGAGGCCGGTGACAAGCTCTCCGACACGATCATCAATCGCGGCGACCTGCTGGTCGAGCGGCTGAACAACGCGGTCGCCAGCGTCTCCGACACTTTCTTGAGAACAGCGACGTCCTCGTCGACCGGCTGAGCCGCACCACCGGCAGCCTCTCCGACAACTTTCGCCGAGCGCGCCGAAGGGCTGCTTGAGCGCATCACGGTGACCAGCGAGGGCTTCACCGACTCGCTGCTCGCGCGCGGCGACGACCTGCTTGATGCGGACTGGAGAACTCGAGCGGGCGCACGCTTGACGCCTTCTCGCAGCGCGGCATCGACTTGATCGACGAAATCCAGCAGGCGGGCGACGCGCTTTCCCGCAGCGTCGCGGCGAGCGGCCACGAGGCGACGCAGCAGATGCGCGAGGCCGGCAGCGCCTTCACCGACGCGATGGCGGCGCAGACGCAAGGAGATCGACGTCCGCCTGCGCCAGGCGCAGGATCGGCTCGACACCACGCTGACCGACCGCGCCGGCGACCGTGATCGACCGCTTCCAGGCGGCCGGCGACAAGATCTACCACGCGGTGACCGTCGACGGCGAAGCGCTCGTCCAGCGGCTCGGCAAGCGCGCCGAGGAGATCGTCGACCTCGTTTCCAACCAGGCCGATTCCACCACCGGCCGCATCGAACGCGCCGCGGAGATCGTCAACACGGCGCTCGAAGCTCGTTCGAAGGCGGTGATCGAGCATCTCGGCCAGACCGGGCAGACGGTCGCCCGCGCGATGAGCTCGCAGCTGCAGGAGGCGCAAATCGTCGCTCGTCGGCGCCGGCGACCGGCTGGACGCCACCGGCCGCTCCGTCGTGGAATCGCTTGAACGGCACATCAGCGAGGCGGAATCGATCCTCGTCTCCGCCAACGACCGGCTGGTCGAGACCGGCCGCAGCGTCGAGAGCCGGCTGCGCAACCAGATCGAGGTGGTCGAGGGCGAGCTTGCCGCCGCCGGCGAGCGCTTCTCCGGCATCGGCAGCGAGGCGGAGCGCAACGTCACGGCCGCAGATCGACCGCATCGACACCGCCATCGAGACCGGCGAGGCATGCGTATCGGCGATGCCGGCGAGCGCGTCATCAGCGACATCAACCGTCAGCTCGGAGCAGTCGATTCCGCGCTGGAATCCGGCGACCGCCGCTTCCGCCAGGTCGGTGCGGAGGTGGGTGCCGGGGTCGCGCGCGCAGATTGCGCTGATCGACGCCTCGGTCGACCTCGCGAAGCAGGGCCTCGACACCACCGGCGAGAAGCTCGTTGTCGAGATCAACAGCCAGATCGGCGCGGTTGATAGCGCGCTCAGTGCCGCGGGCGGCCGCATCATCGGCGACATCAACCGCCAGTCGGGCGCGGTCGAGGCCGCCCTTTCGGCGGCAAATGAGCGGATGGGCAAGACCGGCAACGCCGTCGACGCAAGCCTTCGCAGAGCAGGTGGAGCGCGTCGAAAACGCCGTCACCATGGCCGGATCGCGCCTTGACCAGGGTGGCGCGCGCATCGTCGGCGAAATCGAGCAGCAGATCGGTCACGTCAGCGCCGCCCTCGATTCCGCCAACGAGCGCTTCAACCAAGGCGGCACGAACATCGTCGGCGAGATCGAGCAGCAGGTCGGCCACGTCAACAGTGCGCTTGCTTCCGCCAACGAGCGCTTCAGCCAGGGTGGCGCCCGCATCGTCGGCGAGATCGAGCAGCAGGTGGCGAACGTGAACGCCGCCCTCGACGCCGCCAATCAGCGCTTCGAGAAGGCCGGCGTCGGCATGACCCTCGATGTCGGCCTTCAGGTCGAGCGCATCGAGGGCGCGCTTGATTCCGCCAACCGCACGCTCGGCGACGCCAGCGAGAAGCTCGTCGGCGACATCAACCGTCAGGTGGGATCGATCGACGCCGTGCTTGCCGCGGCAAACGACCGGTTCTCCGCCACCGGCGACCGCATCGCCGCCAACGTCGACGACAAGGTGGAGAACGTCGAAGGGCGGCTTGCCCGCGCCAACGACCGGCTCAACAATTCCGGCGATCGCATTGCCGGCAACGTCGTTCAGCAGCTCGGCGCGATCGAGGCGGCTCTGGCGCTGGCCGACGAGCGGCTGGCGACCGCCGGTCGCGAGGTCTCAGACCACATCGGCGAGCAGATGAACGTCGTCGAGACGACGCTGCAAGACGCGCAGGGCCGCTTCGAAAGCTCCGGCCGCGACACCGCCAACGTCATCCGCGACCAGATGGGCGCGCTCAAGGACACGATCGCTAATACCGGCGAGCAGACGGCCGCCGAGCTGTCGTCGCGCGGCGAAGCCCTGCGCCGGCAGATCGAGGCCAACATCGAGCGCATCTCCGAAGTCCTCGACGCGCGCGGCGGCACGCTTGCCTCGACGCTCGGCGAGCGGAGCGCCGCTCTCGGGTCGCTCATCGACACGCGCGTCGCGCAGATCGGCGAGACGCTCGATTCGCGGCTGACCGGCTTCGAGAGCCGCCTGTCGGAAAGCGCCGAGGCCGCGGCCATCCGCCTCGCCTCTTCAGCGAGCACGATCGAGATCGCGGTCGAGGGCCGCCTCGCCGGCTTCGAGAACCGCGTCACGGCGCGCATCGGCGAGGTGACGCAGAATTTCGCGCAGCGCGCCGACGGCTTCGCCAATACGCTCGACGATCGGCTGGAGCGCATCAACTCCACGCTTGACACCCGCGCCCGCCAGATCAGCGAGACGCTGGTTGCCCGCACGCGCGAGATGGCGGCCGCCTTCCACGACGGCCACAACGAGATGTCGGCGGCGCTCGACAGCCGCCTGCAGACGCTCTCCGACCAGTTGCAGATCCGCACGCACGACCTGACCGAGACGATCGCCAACCGCATGATGGAGATCAACCAGGGCTTCGGCGAGCGGCTGCTTGCGCTCGAAAGCGACTTCACCGACCGCGCCAACTCGCTGCAATCGCAGCTTACCGGCACGAGCGAGATGCTGAACGAGCGGACATCGAACCTGCAGGACACGCTGCAGGCTCGCCACAACGATCTCGCCGGCCTGCTCGACAGCCGGTCGAGCGCCCTCCTGAGCGCGTTCGACACCCGCTCGAGCTCGCTGCTCAGCACCCTCGACACCCGCTCGAGCGCGCTGCTTGAGGGCGTCGCCGGACGTGCCAAGGGCATGTCGGAAGGCCTCGCTTCGGGAACGAAGGATCTGCTCGACGATCTCGACCAGCGGCGCGAGCGGCTGGTCGAAGAGCTGGTCGGCCACGGCAAGAACGTCGTCGACACGATCAGCCGTCAGGGCGAGCAGTCGTCCTCGGCGCTCGACGCCAATGTCCGCGGCCTCCTTTCGACGCTCGGCACGCAGACCGGCGCCATCATGGAGGCCATGGAAGGCACCAACAATCGCGTCCGCACCGACGTGCAGGAGATGGTGGGCCGCCTTGAGGGCGCCAATCAGGCGCTGCAGGCCGTCCTCGGCAACACCTCGCAGCAGCTTGCGAGCATCGAGTCGACGCTGACGGTGCAGGTCTCGACGCTCCGCGACGCGCTCTCCGCCGCGGCACGCGACACCGGCGCATCGCATACGCAGCTCGCCGAGCAGGTGAAGACGCTGCGCGAGGTTTCCACCTACGTGCTGCGCGATATCGCTGCGATGGCGGCGCAGTTCGGCACGCAGACGGAAGCGCTTTCCGGCGTCAATACGCGCCTCGCCGAGACGAACGAGCTGATGCACGCGGGGCTCTCCGAGCGCCGCGACGCGCTCGAGGCGATCGCGACCGGCCTTGCCCAGCAGGCCGAGGCCGTGGAGGGCCGCCTGAACCGCCTGACGACGCTCCTCTCCGACACGCTCGGCACTGCCGAGAGCCGCATCACCAGCGTGGCGAACACCGTGCGCGACCGCGCCGAGGAGACGACCAAGCGTGCGGCCGAGCTCCTGACCGAGCGGCTTGGCACTGCGCAGGAGCAGATCGCCACCCTTTCCGCCGACCTCTTCCGCCTCGGCGAAAGCCTCGGCCGCGTCACCGAGGAATCGACGCGCAGCGCGTCGGGCCGCATTGCCGAGGTGCTGCGCGGCGCCGAGCAGCATATCAACGAGGTGGCCGAGGCGATCGCCCGCGTCACCGAAGAAGCTGCGGGCGGCTCCTCCGGCCTGCTCGCGGAAGCGCTGTCGACGGCCGAGAAGCGCGTCGCGGCGCTGAACGATCAACTCGGCGAGAAGGCCGAGGAAGCGGCGCGGAACGCCATCGGCCAGTTCGAGACGATGCGGCTCGCCGCGGTCAGCGAGGGCCAGCGCGCGGTCGAGGGCGTGCAGGCCGCGCGCCTTGCGCTCGAAGCCAAGGTCCGCGAGGCGACCTCGACGTCGAGCGAGGAGCTCCGCACCGCCGCCAACAGTCTCGTGAGCGAGGTCACCGGAGCCGTCGCCGAGGCGACGCGGCGCTTTGCCACCACCGCCGACGAATTGCGGCGCGCGGCACAGAGCATGCAGCGCGAGCTTTCCGAGACACGCAGCGAGCTTGAGAAGGGCGTGCTCGAAATGCCGGCCGAGGCGATCGAGGCGAGCAACGCCATGCGCCGGGCGATCGCCGAACAGATCGAGGCGATCAACGAGCTTTCCAAGATCGTCGCGCGGAGCGCCGGCGAGACACCGATCGCGCCGACACGCGCCCCGGCGCCGACTCCGGCACCGGCCCCCGCCATGCCGCCCGCGAACGGGCCCGCCGTGCCGCCGGCTAGCACGCGGCCTCCGGTCGCCCCTCCGACGCGGCCGCAGCCGACTCCGGCTGCAAGCGCGCCGCAGGAGCCGTTCGGCAAGCCGGCGGGCGCGGTGCCGTCGAGCGCCGCGGTCGCGGAAGCGGCGAGGCCGGCTCATCCGACGCCGGCCGCCGCGCAGACCGCGGCCGCACAGGCCGAAGCCAAGCCGCGGCGCGGCAATGGCGAGGCGCGCGGATGGGTGGCTGACCTTCTTAGGCGCGCCTCGACCGAGGAGCCGGCGTCGAAGACCGCGCAGGCGGAGGCGGGCGAGATCGCCGCGGCCGGCGGCAAGCGCTCGCCGGCGCAGGTCGTGGAATCGCTCAACTCGCTCTCGATCGACATCGCCCGCGCGATCGATCACGAGGCCTCCGTCGAGCTCTGGGACCGCTACAAGCGCGGCGAGCGGAACGTCTTCACCCGCCGCCTCTACACACTGCAAGGGCAGAAGACCTTCGACGAGTTGCGCCGCAAATACGATCGCGACAACGACTTCCGCCGCGCCGTCGACAATTATATCGGCGACTTCGAGCGTCTGCTCTCGCAGGTGTCGAAGGACGACACCGACCCGAACGTCTCGCGCATGTATCTGACCTCCGACACCGGCAAGGTCTATACGATGCTCGCACATGCCGCGGGTCGGCTGAGCTGAGACACCGCTTATCGCGGCAGGCTGCTTCCGGGCCTCCCCTCACGGGGAGGCTCTTCGTTTGTGGCCTCCGCGCTAACCTCCCCCTTGCGGGGAGGTTAAGGTCGCGGTGACGCCGTCGGGCGCCTACGCGAACGCCCAGTTCGCGATGTCGGCGAAGGCCTGCTGCATCGCCTGATTGAGCGCCGCGACGGCAGCCCCTGTCCCGCGCCCGGCGACCGGCACCGCGTAGCGGAACTCGCGCGAACGGATCACGTGGCCATTGCGGTCGTCCATGACGCGCACGGCGAAATCGGCGACCGCGCCCTCGCTCGTCAGCTCGAAGGCGCGCACGTCGAGCACGACCTGATCGTCGATCAGGAGCCCCTGCCCGGGGACGGCAACCGCCCGCACGCGGCCGGAATTCTGCAGCGTCTCGACGAGCCTCGCCTGCAGGAGCTTCGGCAGCTGATCGCTCCATACGGCACCCGGCAGATAGGCGTATTCGGACGGTGTCGGCCGGCCGGCGATGCGGTTGGTATCGAGCGCATGCACCGTGGTCGGCTCCGGCACCAGCACCTGGATGTTGCGGCGGGGCGGCGGCGCGTCGGCGCTGAGGATAGGCGCACTCAGGTCGAAGATCGCGCTCGGCGTTCCCGCGAGAAGGCTGGTGCAGCCGGCAAGGAAAGCGGCGAGGAGCGGCGCGGCAAGGACCGCGACGCGCGGCACTCCGTGGCGCCGAAGTAACGCTCTTCCTGAACTCACCCGCCTCCCCCAACTCTGAAGCATGCGCCCAAAAAAGCGTCCCACGCTCTGAGAGCATGCTCTGACATGCCGGCCGCCCGGCACCGCAAACCGGCGACGCTACCGCCGCCGCCCACCATATTCCGGCACGTTGTCGCCGCCCAGCAGGAACCCGGTCGGATTGTTCTCCAGGTTCGAGATGACGTGGTCGAGCCGCCCGATCGTCCGCTGCCCCTGCGCGACGAGGCCCTCAAGGTCGTGCAGGCCGCGGTCGCTGAAATTGTTGAGGCCGCCGCCGAGCATCGATATCTGCGTGTTGAAATTGTCGGCCGCCGCGCGGATCGACGCGAGCGTCGCCGTCGCGTCTTGCAGCAGCCCGCCGGTCCCCTGCCCGGCCATGTTGTTGAGCTTGCCGACGAGCGTATTCGCGCGGTCGCTCAACGCCTGGAATTGCGTCGCGACGTTCTTCGTGTCGGTGACGATCTGCCGGATGTCGTCGCGGCTCCCGCTCAGCGTGGCGGTGAATTTGTCGATGTTGTCGATCGTCTCGGAGAGCTTCGCCGCGTCGATCGAGGAGACAAGCGCATCGGCCTTGTCGCCGAGCTTCGGCAGGTGCTCGGAGAAGGCCTCAGCGTTCGCCGCAACGGCGTTTGCGTGCGCCATGATCGTGTCGAGCGCCTTGCTCTGCTTCGCCAGGCTGTCGGTCACCGCGTGCACGTTCGCGAGCGTCGCCTTCACATCCTGCGGATCGATCGCCGCAAGAACCGCGTCGGTCTTGGCGACGATTCCGTCGAGCTTGGTCGTGGCATTGGCAAGCGCCTTGGAAGCGGCGGAGGCGTTGGCGACCAGGTCCTTGATGCCGCCGGAATTATCGGCGAGCGCGCTCGTGAACTTCCTGAGGTCGAGCACGGCGAGCGAGATGTCGTCGGAATTGTCGGAAACGGTCTCTTGCAGCTTCTGAATGGTCTGATCGGCGCGCGAGAGGATCGTGCGCGCGCCGGACAGGAGGTCCTGCATGGAGGAGCGCGTCGCAATGATCGTCGGATTGCGCTGCGCCTGCCAGATCGGCGGAAGATCCGGCGAGCCGCCCGCCATTTCGATGTAGCCGACGCCGGTCAGCCCCTGGAAGCCGAGCGTCACCGTCGTATCCGCCTTGACCGAGGGTTTCGGCTGCACCGCGAGCCCGGCAATCACCACCTTCGGATTTTTCGGGTCGAGATCGAGCGTCTTCACGTCGCCGATCTTGATGCCGTTGAAGACGACCTGGCTACCGACGCTCAAGCCCGTGACCGGGTCCTCGAAAATCACCGTCAGCGGCGCGTTCGCTGTCTCGCCGGCGCTCCTTGCAAGCCAATAGACGAAGACGAAACCGAGCGCCAGGACGACGAGCGTGAAAGCGCCGATCAAAGCTGTATTGGCCTTGGTTTCCATGGCTCACTCTACCTTACGCAAAGGCGGCGCGCGCCCTCTTGCCGCTGAAGTAGCTCCTCACCCACGGATGGTCGAACCGCCGCACTTCCGAAAGCCCGCCCTCTACGAGGACGCGCTTCTCGCCGATCACAGCCACACGATCGACGATCGCGTGGAGCGTGTCGAGATCATGCGTTACCATGACGACGGTCAGGCCCAAAGTGCTTCGCAAGTCGGCGATGAGCGCGTCGAACTCCGTGGCTGCGATCGGGTCGAGCCCGGCGGTCGGCTCGTCGAGGAAAAGGATGTCGGGATCGAGGGCGAGCGCCCGCGCGAGCGCCGCGCGCTTGACCATGCCGCCGGAAAGCTCGGAGGGGAATTTCGAGCCGTCCGTCTCCTTGAGCCCGACCAGCTCGACCTTGAGGTTTGCGAGCGCGCGCACGAGCCGGCCCGGAAGATCGAGGTACTCGCGCATCGGAATCTCGACGTTCTGCGCCACCGTCAGCGCCGAGAACAGCGCGCCGAACTGGAAGAGCACGCCCCAGCGGCGCTCGATATCGATGCCCGGGCCGTGCGGCCCGATCACCTTGCCGAATGCTTCGATCTGGCCGGCGGCCGGTGCGACGAGCCCGAGGATCGAGCGCAGGAGCACCGATTTGCCCATGCCCGAGCCGCCGACGATCGCCAGTATCTCGCCGCGCTTCACGTCGAGATCGAGATCCTGAAGAACGGTGCCGGCGCCAAATCCGACCGTCAGTCCGCGGACGCGGATGACGGGCCGGCGGCCGCCGTTATCCTTGCCGTTACCCGTGCCGTTCCGGGCCATCAGAAGTTTATCGCGCCGTAGAAGATGGCGAAGACGCCGTCGACCACGATGACCATGAAGATCGCCTTCACCACCGAGGCGGTGGTGTGGGTGCCGAGCAACTCCGCACTTCCTTCGACCGCCATTCCCTCGGTGCACGAGATCAGACCGATGATGAGCGCCATGAACGGCGCCTTGATGAGGCCGCTCCAGAACGAGGAGAAATGCACGGCTCCCTGCAGACGCTCCAGGAAGGAGACCGGAGGAATGTCGACGTAGGCCCACAGCGTCAGCATCGCTCCGGCGAGCGTCGCGAGCACGGCGAGGAAGCTCAAGAGCGGCACCATGACGATGAGCGCCAGCACGCGCGGCAGCACCAGGACGTTCACCGGGTCGAGCCCCATGACGCGAAGCGCGTCGATCTCTTCGCGCATGCGCATCGATCCGAGCTCCGCGGTGATCGCGCTTCCCGAGCGCCCGGCCACCATGATCGCCGTCAGCAGCGGCGCAAGCTCGCGCAAGGTCAGGATGCCGACGAGATCGACCGTGAACACGCTCGCGCCGAATATCCTGAGCTGCAGCGCGCCCTGCTGGGCGACGATGCAGCCGATCAGGAACGACATGACGACGATGATCGGGACCGCGCGAACGCCGATGAGCTCCACCTGCCGGAGCACCGCCATGCCGCGGAAGGTAAGCGGATGCGCGATGACGCGACCGAACTCCTCCACCGTGCCGCCGAGCATGCGAAGCAGCCGCCGCCCGTCGTAGAAGACCGCGAGCACCGTGCTGCCGACGTCGACGAGGACGCTCCGCCGTCGCGGCTGCCGCGGCGCATCCGCGCTCGCCAACGCCGCGCGCACGCGCTGGAGCAGCGGCGCGCGCTCCCGATCGACGCCCCGCCACGCCACGCGTCCGCCGCTTTCGATGGTCTCGCGTTCGAGCTGGGCGAGCAGGAACGCGCCGGCCGTGTCGAGCGCGCTCACCTCGGAAAGGTCGAGCACGAGCTCCTTCGGCGCACCCTGCGGAAGCGCGAGCAGGACGGCGCCGATGCCCTGGTCGAGCCGGCGCGCTTCCTCGAGAACCCAGCCGCCGCCCGGAAAGAGGAACAGGCGGTTCTCCTCGAAATGGTGCTCAAGCGTCGCGGCCATACGCACACGTACCCCGGCTGACGGATGCGCCGCCGCCGTGCTAGCAGGTGGCGCGAAAGCGATGAGTTTGGCGAATACGCCCAGCTCCCACAAGCGCAGCGCGAGCACAGTCGAATGGCGATCGAAAAGCCCTATCTCCTCTTCCTCGGCGACGTGCGCGACGCGCTTGCGGCGAAGACCGCCTACGGCATCGTCGACTGGCGGCGCGAATGGTGCGTCGGGCAGCTCAGGCTTCCCGGTTGCCGCGCCGACACCGGCCTCCCCGACATGGACATCGCTGCAGCGCGGGCGGCCGGCGCGAAGACCCTGGTGATCGGCGCAGTCAATGCCGGTGGCGTGCTGCCGGAGAATTGGGTCGAAACGATCGTCGCGGCGATCCGTGCCGGCATGGACGTGGCGAGCGGCCTGCATGACCGGCTTGCTGCCGTCCCCGCCATCCGCGTCGCGGCGGAGGGCAAGGGCGCGAAGCTTCACGACGTTCGCCATACCGACCGCGCCTTTCGCACCGGCACAGGCGCCCGCCGCCCGGGAAAGCGGCTTCTGACCGTCGGCACCGACTGCTCGGTCGGCAAGAAATACGCGGCCCTTGCGCTGGAAAAGGAGATGACGGGCCGCGGCTATGACGCCGAGTTCTGCGCCACCGGCCAGACCGGGGTCTTCATTGCCGGCCGCGGCATCGCGATCGATGCCGTCGTCGCCGACTTCATCTCCGGCGCCGCCGAATGGCTGACCCCCTCCGCGGACAAGAACCATTGGCAGCTCGTCGAGGGCCAGGGCTCGCTCTTCCATCCCTCCTTCGCCGGCGTGACGCTCGGGCTCCTGCATGGCGCCCAGCCGGACGCCTTCGTAGTCTGTCACGAGCCGACGCGGACGACGATGCGCGGCGTGAAGCAGCCCCTCCCCTCGATCGCCGCTGTCATCGAGGCGACGATCGCGGCCGGCCGGCTGACCAACCCGGACATTCGCCCGGTCGGCATCGCCATCAACACCTCGGCGCTTTCAGAGGACGCGGCGGCCCATTCGCTCGCGGATGCGGCGGCCGAGCACGGCCTCCCGGCGGTCGACCCGATCCGCACCGGCGTCGGGCCGATCGTCGACCGCGTGGCGCAGCTTTTCGGCAAGCCGTGACACTCACCGTCAGCGCCCGCGCGGAGACCTGGCCGATCGCCGGCTCCTTCGTCATATCGCGCGGCGCGCGCAAGGAGGCGGCGGTGGTCGTCGCCGAAATCAGCGATGGAAGCCACACCGGCCGCGGCGAGTGCGTCCCTTATCCGCGCTACGGCGAGACCGTGGACGGCGTGCTTACGCTGATCGCCGATGCGCGGCTCGACGCGGACCGCGAGGCGCTGCGCCGAAAGATGCCGCCGGGCGCGGCGCGGAACGCGATCGATTGCGCGCTTTGGGACCTGGATGCGAAGCGAACCGGCGAGCCGGCCTGGCGACGCGCCGGCCTCGGGGAACCGCGACCGGTCATGACCTGCTTCACGCTGAGCCTCGGCACGCCCGCGACAATGGCCGAGGCGGCGCACGCGGCCGCCGATCTGCCGATCCTCAAGGTGAAGCTCGGCGGCGACGGCGATCCGGCGCGCATTCATGCCGTGCGCCGCGCGGCTCCCGACGCGATCCTCGTCGTCGACGCCAACGAAGCCTGGAACGCGCAGAATTTCGCCGAGAACACGCGCGCCTGCGCCGAAGCCCACGTTGCTCTGCTCGAGCAGCCGCTTCCGGCCGGCGCCGATGACATGCTGCGCGACATTGAGCATGCCGTCCCGATCTGCGCCGACGAGAGCGTGCACGTCACCGCCGACCTCGATGCGCTCGCCGGAAAATACGATGCGGTGAACGTCAAGCTCGACAAGGCCGGCGGCCTGACCGAGGCGCTCGATCTGGTGCGCGAAGCGCGGCGCCGGAAGCTGCAAATCATGGTCGGCTGCATGGTCGGGACCTCGCTCGCCATGGCACCGGCCATGCTGCTCGCGAAAGACGCCGATTTCGTCGATCTCGACGGCCCGCTTCTTCTCGCCAAGGACCGCACCCCCGGGCTCGTCTATTCCGGCGCGCTGGTGACGCCGCCTGAGCGCGCGCTCTGGGGCTGACCCCCCGCGCGGAGCCGCGTAAGCCATTCTTAAGGCGTTTCCCCCTTCTCTTTGCCGGATTGGATCGTTTCGCCGGGGGAACCGATGGGCGGCCGAAAGGGCTTTCGCCGCATCAGCGAGACTGAATTCGCCAGCGTGCTCGCGACGCTTTCCGCAACGGCGAAGGGGCGCGCGTTCCTGGAGGAATACCGGCGGCGCGCTGAAGCCCGCCGAGACGCTCGGGCTGATCGACTCGCTGCAACGCATCGAAACCACGATGGCGAGCGTCAGCAGCCAGCTGCAGCCGGAGCGGATCGCCGGCGAGATCCAGCACATCGCGATGTCGCTCGATATCGCGGTCGACGGCGTCGAAGATCGATCCCGAAGGCGACGAGACGGCGCGGCGCTTCGCGCTCGTCGACCGCGCTCGCCGCGAACTGCGGCGCTCGCCGACACGCTCCTCGGCCCGTTGCCTCGACAGCCAAGCCGACCAGGCGCAAAGACGTCTTCGAAGCGGAGGAGCCGCCCAGCCGCGCCCTTGCGGGGAGGTACGCGCGTCTTCGCCGTGCGGCCGCTCTCGCCCGCCCGGTAGGCGGCAAGGCCCGCCGGCAGCATGTCGTCGCCGATATTGCCGCCGGAAAGCACGATCACGATCGTCCGCCCGGCGATCTCAAGCCGCCCGGCAAGAAGCGCGGCAAGCCCGACCGCGCCGCCGGGCTCGACCACCAGCCGCAGCTCGTCGAAGGCAAAGCCGACGGCGAAAAGCGCCTCCGCGTCGCTCGCGACGACGGCCCCGGCAAGCCGCGTCCTGTTGATCTCCCAGCCGATCGCGCCGGGCTCCGGCGCCAGCAGCGCGTCGCAGATCGAGCCGGTCTGCTGGCGTTGCGCTGCGGCGTTCCGGCTTTCAGCGAGCGCGCGTAGTCGTCAAAGCCCTCCGGCTCGGCCGCATAGACCGCGGCGCCCGGAAAGCGATCGGTAACCGCAAGCGCGACGCCGGCGGTAAGCCCGCCGCCGCTCGCCGGCACCATGCACGATGTCCGGCGCGATGCCGAGCGCCGAGACAGTCGTCGGCGATCTCCAGCCCGACCGTCCCCTGCCCGGCGATGACGAACGGATCGTTGTAGGGATGGATGAAGGCGCCGCCCGTCTCCGGCCACGACGCGCGCCACCACGACGTCGCGGTCCTCGGTGGCGCGGTCATAGGTGACGACACGCGCGCCGCTCCGCTCGGTGCGCCGGCGCTTCGGCGCCGGCGCATCGGACGGCATGACGATCGTGGCATGGGACGCCGAAGAGCCGCGCCGCCTCGGCGACGCCCTGCGCGTGGTTGCCGGAGGAGACGGCGACCACGCCGCGTTCGCCGCGCTCCGCCGGTCGAGCGCGGAGAGAGCATTGTAGGCGCCGCGGAACTTGAAGGAGCCGGTGCGCTGCAGGCATTCCGGCTTCAGATAGACGCGCGCGGAAAGCCGCTCCGAGAGGAACGGCGAAAAGAGAAGCGGCGTCCGGACCGCCTCGCCGGCGATGCGCTCGCGCGCGCGCGCTGATGTCAGCGAAGGTCGGAATGGCGGTCATGGCGGAAGCCTTGATCGGAGCATGCCCGCGATAGCCGAGCCGGCGCGCTGCAGGCAACGCGTCAGGCAGCCTCGCGCGCTTTGCGCCGTGGGCGGCGAGGATGTTGTCGCGAAACGCCCTGGCGCTCGCTTCCCAGCTGAAAGCCAGCGCGAATTCGCGCGCCGCCGTCGCGGGAAAGCTTGAGCGCGCCGAGCGCCGCCTTGCGCAGATCGGCGTCGAGGACGCCGACGCGCGGGTCCGTGACCACGTCGCGCGGCCCGGTCACCGGGAAGGCCGCGACCGGCAAGCCCCGAGGCGAGCGCCTCGAGCAGCACGTTGCCGAAAGTGTCGGTGAGGCTCGGGAACACGAAGACGTCCGCGGCCGCATAGGCATCGGCGAGCGCCTCGATCGGCAGCGCGCCGAGGAAGTGCGCCTGAGGGATAGGCGCGCGTCGAGCTCGCGCGCGCGCCGGGCCGTCGCCGACCACCACCTTCGAGCCGGGAAGGTCGAGCTTCAGGAAGGCTTCGAGGTTCTTCTCCACCGCGACGCGCCCGACAGAGAGGAAGATCGGCCGCGGCAGCCCGAGATCGGCCTCCGGCCGCGGGCGGAAAAGACGATGGTCGACGCCGCGCGACCAGAACACGAGGTTCTTGAAGCCGCGCCTCGCGAGGTCATCGCGGAGCGACGCCGTCGCCACCATGCAGCCGCTCCCGGCATTGTGGAAGCGGCGCATGAAGGCGTAGCCCCAGGATAGCGGCACCGGCACGCGCGCGGAGAGATATTCGGGGAACTTGGTGTGGTAGCTCGTGGTGAAGCCGCGCCGGCGCGACAGCGCATAGCGGCCGCGCCAGAAGGCCGAGCGGCCCCTCGGTCGCGATGTGGAGGAAGGCCTGCGCGCTCTGCCTCGATCAGCCGCGCGATCGTCGCGCGGCGACGCAAGCGCCAGCGGGATCTCCGGATAGGTCGGACAAGGAAGCGTGCGGAAGCGGTCGGGCCCGACGACGGTCACGCTGTCGCCCCATGCGCGCAGGATGCGGACCATCCGGTCGAGCGAGTTCACCACGCCGTTGACCTGCGGGAACCAGGCGTCGGTGACGAGGACGAGCCGGATCGGACGCTCCGCTCACGCGGCGACGGGTTCCTGCCGCGGCTGCGCTCGGGCGCGTGCGCTCCTCGGGACTGCGGCCGGTCCAGCGGATGATCTCGAAGCGGCCGTCGTGGTGCTCGGCGAGCGCCGTGCAGCTTTCGACCCAGTCGCCGCAATTGTAGTAGGCGATGCCGAAGTCGTTGTGCATCGCGGCGTAGTGGATGTGGCCGCAGATGACGCCGTCGATCGCGTTCTCGCGCGCCTCGCGCGCCAGCGCCTCCTCGAACGCGCCGATGAAGTTCACCGCGTTCTTGACCTTGAGCTTGGCCCAGGCGGACAGCGACCAGTAGGAGAAGCCGAGGCGGCGGCGCGCGATGTTGACGATAGGTGTTGAGTGACGAGCGCCGCGGCGTAGGCCCAGTCGCCGAAATGCGCGAGCCAGCGGGCGTGGCGCACGACGACGTCGAACTGGTCGCCGTGGATGACGAGGAGCCGCCGCCCGTCCGCCGTCGTGTGGATATCGGTGTTGCGCACCTCGATGCCGCCGAAATGCGTGCCGAGATAATCGCGCAGGAACTCGTCGTGATTGCCGGGGAGATAGACGATGCGGGCGCCCTTGCGCGCCTTGCGCAGGAGCTTCTGCGCGACGTCGTTATGCGCCTGCGGCCAGTACCAGTTCCGCCGCATCCGCCAGCCGTCGACGATGTCGCCGACGAGGTAGATCGTCTCCGCGTCGTGGTGGCGCAGGAAATCGAGCAGGAGATCCGCCTGGCAGCCACGCGTACCGAGATGCACGTCGGAGATGAACAAGGTGCGCACGTGGCGCGCCGGAAGCGCTGCGGGCATCAATTCCCCTATTTCGGCGCCTTAATCGCTGATTCGCTTAGCAATTTTGTGACAGGCGCAGCAGCGCGGCGTCGCTTATGGTTAACGCGTCGCCTGACGGTTGCGCTGTCGCCGTGACGGTTGAGAAGGCCCCAGAATGCGTCTCGGCTGCGGGCAACAGATACCGCTCGACGGCTCGCTCAGCGCGGCGAAAGGTCGCCTCGAATCCGGGCTTGCAAGCCCCGGGGCCAGGGTGCGAAGCAATCCCGCTCAATAAACAAGCCGGAAGGTCCCATGAAGCTCGTCCGTTATGGCGCCAAGGGCGCCGAGAAGCCAGGCCTGATCGACGCGGGAGGCAGGCTCAGGGATCTCTCCGGCGAGATCGAGGATTTCCGCCCCGAGCTGATGACGTTCGACCTGACCGACGCGCCTCGCGGCTCGATCCGGCCAAGCCTGCCCGCGGTCGGCGGGCAACCCGCGCCTCGGCTCGCCGGTCGCGCGCACCGGACATTTCATCGCCGTCGGGCTGAACTACGCCGACCACGCGGCGGAATCGGGCATGGCCGATCCCGGCCGAGCCGGTGCTCTTCTCCAAGGCGCCGAGCTCGCGTCTGCGGGCCCGACGACGACGTCATCATCCCGAAGGGCTCGAAGAAGCTCGACTGGGAGGTGGAGCTCGCCTTCGTCATCGGCAAGCGCGCCTCCTACGTGAGCGAGGCCGACGCGCTCGGCTACGTGCTCGGCTACATGATCTGCAACGACGTGTCGGAGCGCTTCTGGCAGCTCGAAGGCACCGGCCAGTGGATCAAGGGCAAGAGCGCGGAGACTTTCGGGCCGCTCGGGCCGTGGCTCGTCACGCCGACGAGGTCGGCGACCCGCAGAAGCTCGACATGTGGCTCGACGTGAACGGCGACGCGCATGCAGACCGGCAACACCAGGACCATGATCTTCGGCGTCGCCGAGCTCGTCTCCTATCATCTCCGGCAAGATGGTGCTGGAGCCCGGCGACGTCGTCACGACCGGCACGCCGCCCGGCGTCGGCCAGGGCAAGAAGCCGCAAGCCGATCTTCCTCAAGGCCGGCGACGTGATGGAGCTCGGCGTCGAAAAGCTCGGCAAGCAGAGGCAGAAGGTCGTCGCCTATTCGGCTGAAGGGCCTCAGAGCGGCCGGTCAGACCGGCGACGGTGCGCACCGCCTTGCGCTCGCGCTTGCGCTGAACCCAAGCTGCGCTCGCGGAAGATGATGAAGATGCCGGCGGCGACGACGATGGCGCCGCCGACGATGACGCTGACGCTCGGTACCTCGCCGAAGACGAGATAGCCGAGGCGACGCCCCACAGCATCGACACATATTCGAACGAGGCGACGGTCGCGGCGTCCGCATGGCGATAGGCGGCGGTCATCAGAATCTGCCCGATGCCGCCGAGGAGCCCGACCGCGACAAGCAGGAGTGCCTCGCGGCGGCTCCGGCACGACCCAGCCGAAGCGGCAGCGAGAGCAAGCGACGAGGACCGAGCCGCTCAGCGCGAAATAGACGACGATCGAGCCGGTGGATTCCGTGCGCGTCATCGAGCGGATGAGATCGCCGCGAAGGCGGAGCACAAGGCGCCGGCAAGCGCCAGGACGGCCCGAGAGAGCGCGCCGTTTGCCGAGCCGCCGCCGCTCGAAGAGCGTGAAGCGCGGCCACAGGATGACGACGATGCCGACGAAAGCCGACCGCCGTCGCCGACCAGCGATAGACGCGCACGATCTCGCCGAGGACGATCGCGGAAAGCGCGACGACCATGAGCGGCGCGGCGTAGCCGATCATCATCTGCCTCCGGCAGCGGCAGGATAGCCGAGCGCGAGTGAAGCCGCAGGCCATCGCCGCAATCCCGACCGCGCCGCGCGGTCACATGCCGCCACGGCCTGCTTCGTCCGCAGCGCGCGACGAGCTGCCGCTGCCAAAGCAGCATGCCGACGACGGGGATCAGCGCGAAGAACGAGCGGGCGAAGACGATCTCGCCCGGCGGGATGCGGTCCGGCGACGGGCTTCACGCAGACCGACATCAGGGTGAAGACGAGGGTGGAGGCGATCTTGAGCGCGATGCCGCGGCCCGGATTCATCCGCCGCCGCCCGCGCACGCTCCGTCGTCAGTCCTTGCCGGTCCCCGCAGGCACGGCGTCCGCGCGCGCCCCGCGCTGCAGACCTCAACTCGCAGGAGACGAAGCCAATCGCTTTCCTACGCCTTGTCGCCGCCTGGATCGCCTCCCAGACGCGCAGCGGCGTCGCCGGCATGTCGATGTTGCGGATGCCGTAGGCGCGGTTGAGCGCGTCGACGACCGCGTTCATCACGGTCGGCGTCGCGCCGATCGTGCCCGCCTCGCCCGCGCCCTTGATGCCGAGCGCGTTCCACTTGCACGGCACGTTGCGCGTCTGGAAGTCGAACGACGGCAGGTTGTCGGCGCGCGGCATCGCGTAGTCGTTGAACGTGCCGGTGACGAGCTGGCCGTCGGAATCGTAGACGGTGTGCTCGAGCAGCACCTGCCCGATCGACTGCGCCACGCCGCCATGCACCTGGCCGGCAAGCAGCATCGGGTTCACCACCGCGCCGAAATCGTCGACGATGGTGTAGCGCACGATCTCGGTCTGGCCGGTCTCCGGATCGATCTCGACCTCGCAGACATGCGTGCCGTTCGGATAGGTCTCTTCCTTCGCCTCGAATGCGCCGGTCGGCAGTCGAGCTTCGACTTGTCCTTCGCCTTGCGGCGAGCTCCGCGTAGGCGATGCGCCGGTCGGTGCCGACGACGCGCGCGCTGCCGTCGACGAGCTCGATGTCGCCGACGCCGGCCTCAAGCTCGTCGGCGGCGAGCTCCTTGAGCTGCTCGGCAAGCGTCTTCGAGGCGAGGTCGACCGAGGGCGCGCCGAGCGGGATGGAGCGCGAGCCGCCGGTTCCGCCGCCGGTCGGCATGTCGTCGGAATCGCCCTGCACCAGCCGGATCTTGTCGTAGTCGAGCCCGAGATGCCCGCCGACGAACTGGGCGTAGGCGGTCTCAGTGCCCCTGCCCGTTCGACTGCGTGCCGATATGGAGGCTGACGCCGCCGTCCGGCTCAAGCACGACCTTGGCCGGCTCGGTGTCGCCGAAGGCGCAGATCTCGACATAGGTGCCGAAGCCGAGGCCGCGGATTTTGCCGCGCTCCTTGCTCTCCGCAAGCCGCGCCTCGAAGGACGGCGGCTTCGGCAACTGCCATCGCCTTGTCCATGTGCGCGGCGAACTCGCCGGTGTCGTAGGTGTGGTCGGTGATGGTCTTGTACGGCATCTGCTCGGGCGGGATGAAGTTCCGCCGCCTGATCTCGGTCGGCGAAAGGCCCGTCACCCGCGCCGCCTCGTCCATCAGCCGCTCGATCACGAACGCCGCCTCCGGGCGCCCGGCGCCGCGATAGGCGTCGGTCGGCACGGTGTTGGTGAAGACGCCGTCGCAGACCGCATACGCGGTCTGGATGTCGTAGACGCCGGTCAGCATCGACGATGGCGAGCCAAGGGATGAGCGCGCCGAACTGGTTGAAGTAGGAGCCCATATTGGCGGCGAATCGACGCGCAGCGCCAGCATGCGCCGTCTGCGTCGAGCGCCAGCGCGCCCGTGGTGACGTGGTCGCGTCCATGCGCGTCGGCGAGGAAGTGCTCGCTGCGTCCGACACCCATTTCACCGGCCGGCCGAGCGTCTTCGCGGCCTTCACCGTCAGCGGGTATTCGCGATAGTTGAAGGACTTGGTGCCGAAGCCGCCGCCGACGTCGTAGGTCAGCACGCGCATCGTCTTCGGGTCGATCTTCAGGACCTGCACATAGCGTCGCGCATGCCGTGCACGCCCTGCGAGCCGACGGTCACGGTGTAGCGGCCGCTCGCCTTGTCGTACTCGGCGACGATCGCCCGCGGCTCCATGTAGTTGCAGACGAGCGGTTGTTGACGAGGCGCAGCTCCGCGACTGTGCGCGGCCTTGGCGAAGGCCGCCTCGGTCGCCGCCTTGTCGCCCGGCCTCGTATCGGAAGGCGAGGTTGCTTCCGCGCTCCGGCCAGACGAGCGGCGCGTCGGCGCTGCAGCGCCGTCCCGGTATCGGCGATCGCCGGCAGCGGATCGTAGTCGACCTCGATCAGCTCGGCGGCGGATTTGGCGCTGTTCAGATCGTCGGCCACGATGAAGGCGATCGCGTCGCCGACATGGCGCACCACGTCGCCGCAGAGGACCGGATAGATCGGCGCCTCGACCGGGTCCTTCAGCGGGCCCGAACGCCGAGCAACGGCATGGCGGCGAGGTCGCCGACGTCGGCCGCCGTCCACACGAGATGAACGCCCGGCGCCGCGCGCGCCTCCGCAAGGCCGCCGACCTTGATCCGCGCATGCGCGGCGGCGGAGCGCAGCACGTAGGCGACGAGCGTGCCCTCCGGCGTCACGTCGGTCGTGTAGCGGCCCTTGCCCTGGATCAGCGATCCATCCTCGATGCGGCGCGGCGAAGCGCCCATTCCGAATTTCGGCGGAGCGGAAGCATTCATGGCTGGTGGTTCCGGAGGCTCGATAGGAAGAAAAGGGGAAATGCGAGAGGAACGATATCTGGGGTGCGAGGGCCGCCCGGCCACCCGGACCGCCGCCATCTTCTGGCATATTCCCCGATCCCGACGACAACCTTAGAGGAGGCGATCTCGCAAAAGCCTGCGTCGGGCAAGGCTCAGGCGACGGTGCGGGTGATGACGCTCGCCGACGTCGGATCGGCGCCGTAGGTCTCGCCCGGCTCAAGCTCGCAGAAGCTCGGCGAGGCGGGTGCGGGCGCGGCTGACGCGGCTCTTGATCGTGCCGACGGCGCATTCGCAGATCTCCGCCGCCTCTTCGTAGGAGAAGCCGGAGGCGCCGACGAGGACAAGCGCCTCGCGCTGATCCGTCGGGAAGCTTGGCGAGCGCCTCGCGGAAGTCGCTCATGTCCATGTGGCCGCCCTGCGCCGGCTGCGAGGCGAGACGCGCCGCGTAGGAGCCTTCCGCGTCCTCCACCTCGCGCCCACGCTTGCGGAGCTGCGAGTAGAACTCGTTGCGCAGGATGGTGAAGAGCCAGGCCCGCAGATTCGTGCCTTCCTGGAAGGTGTGGAACTTCGCCCACGCCTTCATCAGCGTCTCCTGCACGAGATCGTCGGCGCGCTCGCTATTGCCGGTGAGCGAGACGGCGAAGGCGCGCAGATTTGGGATCGACGCCAGCAGATCGTCCTGAGGGCCTTGGAAACAGCCATGACGGTCTCTAGCTCTTGCGCGTCACCGATTGCTCAAGCTGCTGCAGGAGCTCGATGAACTTGTCGGGGACCGGCTCATTGATCACGTCGTCGTAATGCGCGCGCAGATGCTTGCCGATCTCGCGCTGGACGCGCGGATCGATGCGCGGCCTCGCGTTCTCGGACGAGCGTTGCTCGGTCCCAGCCTGCATCTTCTTGCCTTTCTTCTTGTCAGGCGCGCTTTCTGAGCCCCGGCCTGCCTTCACCATTCCTTGCTCCAAGCACGAGGCGGTAAAACCCCGGCGCGATCAGGAAAGGACCCCCTCGGAATGCCCTTCGCTCCGGCCTTTCGACACATCAACGGCAGTGGCCGTGCGCTGGTTCCGGAACGGATCGCGTTTCCACCCAATTCCTGCGGCACGCTGAGAAATCCGTTTCCGTGCGGCAAATTCGCGACCGCACACAAACACTTAGCGCCCCAAGCCGAACGCGCAACAAAAAATCGACAGGCGCCGCGGAACAGCGGGCTGTCGAACCCGTTTTCTTTCGGCTTCGACGACCTGAGCGGAATGTCGAAGCCACACCGTTCTCTCGGAATTCGCCCGGACTCTCCCAGCCGAGGCGAGGCATCCGAGAGGGCGGAAAAGGAACCCCGGCCGACCTCCTCATGCCCCCTTCCCCCTCGCGGGTCGGCCGGGGGCCCTCGAAAGCGGGCGACAAACCCTGAAATCGGCCCCTGAAATCGGCCCCGAGATGGGCAGAGTCAGAATTTCCGCGGCGGGGCCTTCTGACCCGGTCCGGTGAAGTGGAGGCCGGCGGCAAGTCCCGTCTGCCATGCCGGCTCCGCCGGGATCAACTCGTTCGAGGACGTGATGAGAAGGCGGAACGCCTTCGGCAACTCCGTCAGTCCGCCGAGCTCCACCCGCGCCCCGCTTTCGCTCAGGTCGCGGATCAGGCAGTCGAGCACCTTCCAGTCGGACAAGACGATCTTGCCTTCCTTCAGCGTGCGTCGGCGGTGCGTGTTGCGGTGCTCGTTCATCGGAAACCGGTCCTTGAGCACATGCCATTTATATCCGATCGCCTAACGGCACGTGTCGAAATTGAGCTAATTTCTGGTTGCCGCCGCCGCAGACTCCGCGTTCCGAGCGCCGATTTCGGGCGCCACGGCCCTCAGGCGGTCGCTCCTGAACGCGCGCGCGACCGGCTCTTCGGCCGCATCGAGCCGCCCGCCGAGTAGGAGCTTCGCCGCGAGTGCCGAGAGCGCCGGCGAGGTCTGAATGCCGTAGCCGCCCTGGCCCGCGTACCAGAAGAAGCCGGGCGCGTCCGCGTCGAAGCCGACCACCGGCCGCCGATCCGCGACGAACGTCCGCAGCCCCGCCCAGGTCGCGATCGGGCGGGCGGGCGGCACGATTGTCGCCGCGTGAAAGCGCTCGAGCGCCGTCGCCACATCGATGTCGTCGGCGAAGGCGTCGCACGGCTCGGACGGCGTCTCCTCCGCGAGGCTCACCATGATCGCTGCGGTCTCCGGCTTGAAATAGAAGCTCTCGTCGACCGGCGCGACGAAGGGATGGCCCGCAAGTCGCACCGCGAGATCGTCCGGCACGCCGATCGTCGCCGCCGTCCGCCGCATCGGCTGGAGCCCGACCGGCGGAACGCCGGCAAGGCGCGCGGCGGCATCGGCCCAGGCACCGGCCGCGTTGACGACGATCCGGCACGCGATCACCGCTTCGCCCGCCGCGACGCGCCAGCCGTCCGGCTGCCGCTCGATCCGCCGCACTGGCGCGCCGGTGAGGAAGCGTGCGCCATGATGCCGCGCGCGGCGCGCAAACCCCTGCACCAGCGCATCGGCGTCGATATCGCCCGCATCCGGCTCCAGGAATCCGGCCGCTGCAATTCCGGGCCGCATGAGGGGACAGTGCGCGAGAACCTCATCCGCGCTGAGCCAGACGACCGGCGCGCTCGAGCGCGCAAGCTCGAATTCTTCGCAGAGCCTCGCGAGATCAGCGTCACGGCCAAAGACCAGGCCGCCGCGCCGCCGGAAGAGCGTCGCCTCTGAAAATCCCGCCGGCGGCGCCTCGAAAAACGCGCGGCTCATGCCGGTCAGCGTGCGCATTTCCGGCGGGCCGTAGGCCTCGACCAGGAGCGCAGCGGAGCGGCCGGTCGCTTGTGTCGCGAGTTGGGACTCGGCCTCGACGAGCACGACGCGCGCGTCCGGCGCGAGCCGCGCCGCGAGGCTCACCCCCGAAATCCCCCCGCCGATGACGGCGATGTCGAAGCTCTCCGGCATCAGCGGGCGAGCCAGCCGCCGTCGACATTGATGATGGCGCCCGTGACGTAGCTCGCCGCCGGCGAGGCGAGGAATACGGCGGCGCCGGCGATCTCGTCGGCCTCGGCGAAGCGCCCAGCCGGTATGCGCCCAAGCAGGTCGCGCATGCGCGCCGCGTCCTCCCGAAGCGCCTCAGTATTCTCGGTCGCCACATAGCCAGGTGCGATCGCATTCACGTTGATGCCCTTCGCCGTCCACTCATTGGCGAGCGCCTTGGTCAACCCGGCGACGGCATGCTTGGCGGCGGCGTAACCGGGGACGCGGATGCCGCCCTGGAAGGAAAGCACCGAGGCAATGTTGACGATGCGCCCGAAGCCGCGCGGCGCCATCACTCGCGCGGCCGCCTGCGAGAGAAGCCAGACGGCATCGAGATCGACGTCCATCACCGCGCGCCAGTCGGCCCAGGCATGGTCGAGCGCATCGCCGCGGCGGATGATTCCGGCGTTGTTCACCAGGATATCGAGCGGGCCCAGCCGCGCTTCCGCCTCCGCGATGAGGCGGCCGGCGCTCTCCTCGCTCAGCGCCCCAAGGTCGGCGCGGATCGGCTCGACGCTCCGGCCAAGCGCGCGGATGGCGGCGACAACCTCGTCCCCGGCGTGGCGGTTGACGGTGATCGCGACGTCAGCGCCGCAGGCGGCCGAGGCCTTCGCGATCGCCGCACCGATCCCGGTCGCACCGCCCGTGACGAGCGCGCGGCGCCCGCTTAAAAGGAAGGAGGATGGCTCGATCACGCGCCCGTACGCCGCCTCACCACTCGACCGAGATGTACTGCGGCTCCAAGATACTCCATGATGCCGTGATGCGCGCCCTCGCGGCCGATGCCCGACTGCTTCATGCCGCCGAAGGGCGCGGCGGGATCGGAGACGAGGCCGCGGTTCAGGCCGATCATGCCGAAGTCGAGCTTCTCGGAGAACGCCAGTCCGCGCTTCATGTCCTTGGTGAAGACATAGGCGACGAGGCCGTATTCGGTGGCGTTGCAGCGCTCGACGGCATCCGCCTCGTCGGAGAAGCGCGCGAGCGCGCGCGACCGGCCCGAAAATCTCCTCGTGGAAGCAGCGCGCGTCTTCCGGCACGTCGACGAGCACGGTCGGCTGGTAGAAATAGCCGGGGCCGTTGCGGATCGCAGCCGCCGGTCAGGACCTTGGCGCCGCGCTTCACCGCGTCGTCGACGAGCTCGACTACCTTGTCGCGCGTCTTGGCATTGACCAGCGAGCCGACCTCGACCCCCTCCTCCAGGCCGTTGCCGATCTTCATGGCGCCCATCTTGTCGGCGAGCTTCTGGCGAACTGGTCGTGCACCTTGTCGTGCACGTAGAAGCGGTTGGCGGCGGTGCAGGCCTCGCCGATGTTGCGCATCTTGGCGACGATGGCGCCGGCGACCGCCGCGTCGACATCGGCGTCGTCGAACACGACGAAGGGCGCGTTGCCGCCGAGCTCCATCGCCGGGTTGACGATGTTGTCGGCCGCCGAATGCAGGAGCTTGCGCCCGACCTCGGTCGAGCCGGTGAAGGAGACGACGCGCACGCGGCTGTCGTGCAGCAGCGCGTCGACGAGCTTGCCGGTCTGCGCGCGACGGCAGCACGCTGACGACGCCCTTCGGCACGCCCGCCTTCTCCAGGATCGGCATCAGCGCCAGCATGGTGAGCGGCGTCGCCGAGGCCGGCTTCAGGATCACCGGGCAGCCGGCGGCAAGCGCCGGCCCGATCTTGCGCGTCGCCATCGCGGCCGGGAAATTCCACGGCGTGACGAGCACGGCGATTCCCGCCGGCTTGATGTCCGACCAGGATGCGCGCGCCGGTCGACGGCCCGCGATAAAGGTCGCCGATCGCCCGCACCGCCTCTTCGCTGCTCCAGCGGAAGAACTCCGCGGCATAGGCGATCTCGCCGCGCGAATCCGGCAGCGCCTTGCCGTTCTCCAGCGTGATCAGGCGGGCGAACTCCTCCTTCTCCGCCATGATCAGCTCGAACGCCTTGCGCAGCACCTCGCCGCGCTCGCGCGGCTTCGGCGCGGCCCAGGCGGGAAACGCCTTCTCGGCGGCGTCGAGCGCCGCGCATGCCGTCCGCGACCGTCGCGCTCGCGACCGTCGGCGATCATGTCGCCGGTCGCCGGGATTGTCGACCTCGAACGTCTCGCCGTCGGAGGCGTCGCGCCATTCGCCTCCCAGAAAAAGCTGCGTCGGAACATTCTGAACGGGGGCGCTCTTCACCTGATCCATCTCCGGTCGTCCGCTATGTTGTGATGTCTTATGGCGGCCTCTTTAGCAGACAGCGCTCGCGCTTGTCCGCCCCGCCGTGCGCGTTCCGGGGCAAGTTCCGCTGGCGGGACGCGCAAAGACACCGCCGGAGTTGCAACAGCGCGCCGGTCGGCTGCCGTCCCCTAAGAGTGCACCGCAATATCGCCGCCCAGATGCCGGCAACGGAGCGGTCCTTGAACGCCACTGGCCGCGCCGGGCGCTCTTCGGGGTATCTGTTTTGTAACTTGAGAATCCGGCGGCGCTGAGGGAACATCACCGCCGTCTTCGCTCGGGATCAGACAAGCAGCCTTCAATGTCCTACGCATAGCGTCAATTCGAACCAGGCCAGAGTTCGGGTCGCGTTGGCCCGATTGCCGGGAGCGGCTTGCCGCCAAAGGAATGCTTGTCTTCGGAGCCGGTTGCCGAGCGCGGGTAAAATAGGGGGGTCACATTTGACCCGTGCTTTCTGAAGGAGACTGAAATGGCCGAAGCAAAGGTGAAAATTTCCAAGAAGGGCAACAAGGACAAGGTCCCGGCCGGCAAGATCGGCAAGGGCAAGAAGCCCGTCATGAGCGACGTGGAAGCCCAGGGACGGAGCTGGCAGGCGGTCGCCTGCTGGAACTGCTGGGCAATCAACGACGTCGTGGTCGATAGCAATGTCTGGATGGGCTACTATTGCTGGAACTGCGGCGCCTACTTCGAAGTCTGAGCCGTCCGCTTGAAATCTAAGGGGCGGCCGCCGGCCGCTCCTTGCTCGATCCATCGCAACTGACCGGCCGACCGCCGCGCGAGTTTTCCGCGCGCATCGCGGGGTGTGAAGGATTCAGTATATGGCCCTTGCACAACACGCGGCTCCCGATCCCGAGGGGGCGCTTGCCGCAGCCGAAGAGGACGTCGCATCGAAGCGCGCGGCAATCCGCGCGGGAAGCAGCCGAGCGGCGCGAGCGGCATTGATCGATGCGCTGATAACGTTCGCCGAACGGGCCCTTTCCCATGGCCGCGAGGCCGACGCGACCGCCGCCCTTTCCGAAGCGGATTCGCACTTTCCAAAGAAGCTGCCGGGCTCGCTCGAATGGCGCCAGCGCTTCTTTGCGCATAACCGGACGAAGGCCGCGCTCGCCCAGCGGCAGAACCGGCAAGCTGATGCGGTACAAGCCTTCGAGGCCGCGCTTTCCGTGCTCTCCGCTGATCCGGAGGCGGCAGAGCGCGAAGAGAACGCCGTCCGCCTGCAAATACTCGTGCGCCTCGCCCGCTCGCGGCTCGCCCTCGGCCAGGCCGCCGAAGTGGAGTCCGAGATGCAAGAGTGCGACGCCTTGCTCAGGGTTCTCGCCGGAAGAATTCCGCCGCGTCCGATCGAGATCGTTCGCGCCGCCATCCTCGGCAATGCCGGCATCGCCCAGGCCATGCTGGGCAAGACGAAGGACGCGGAGACGAATTTCGCGGCGAGCATCGCGACGATCGACCGGGTTGCAGCGCCGGAGCTCGCGCAAATTCGCGAGCATATCCTGACGACCTGGGAGGGCACGCTGCGAAGCGGCGGACGGTTGGCGGAAGCGGACGCCGTTCGCGCCGGCCATGGCGACGCCCGGCACGACCATGATGAAGAGTGCGGATGCGGAGACCCGCATCATCACCATCATCATCACCGCGCACGACCACGCCCATCCCGGCCACGGCGATAACGATCATCGCGCGCATGTGAGCGGCGCCCCCGTCGAGGCGCCTTGAGAAGAGCGGTTGCCGTCGGCCGGCGGAGATGGTTCAGAATAGCGCGTGCTTGACAGCGTGACGCACGCGTCGCGGGGGAGACCGTGAAGGGACCGATCGCACCGCCGGTTGCTCAGACGCCGCTGTCGCCCATCCGCCTTTTCCGCTGGGCGCGGCAGTCGATTTCCGGCATCGCCGGATCGTTCTATCTGATCACCGTGCTGGCGCTCGCCACCAACGTAGTGACCCAGTACAACGCCCAGCTCATCGCCAACTTCATCGGTCAGGCGCAGCGCCAGGGCGCGGTATCGGAGACGACCGCCCCGAAGACCCAGCCCGCCAGCCCCGGAGAAGGCACGCAGCAGACTTCCGCGGCCCCATCGGCAAAGTCGCAAGCGAAGAGCGGCGGCGGCTTCCATTTCATGGACTACCTGCTTCCGAACGACACGCGGCTCACCGCGGCGCTCTTCGCCCTCACCGCGCTTATCGTCATCGCGCTCGCTTTCGCCAACCGCGTCGGCACCGTGTGGATCAACACGCTGATGCTGCGCGGCCTGCAGATTCGGCTGCACGACAAGCTAATCCGGCTCGGCCCGACCTACCACGCCGAGCACGACATGGGCGAGAACACCGCCGTCATCATGCAATACACGGCCGGCGCCCAGCCGATGCTCCGCGACACGCTGACCTTCCCGCTCGTTCGCGGCGTCTCGCTCGCGACCGCGATCCTCTTCCTCTTCTACAATCTGAGCGATCTCCGCGGTCAGAGCGGCGTGATCTACGCGCTCCTCGCCGTTCTCTTGATCGTGCTCCCCCTCGGCGGCTGGTGGCTCTCCGGCAAGCTTCGCGGTGCCTATAGCGCGGTGCGCGAGCGCGTCACCGAGGTCAACAACACGCTGGTCGAACTCGCTGACGGCGCCGCAGGAAGTGGAGCTGATGAATGCCGCGCCGCGCCGCTCGGCCGTGTTCCGCGAGAAGCTCAACGCCCTTGCCGACGCGCAAATCCGCGCCGTGATCCAGGGCGAGAAGGCGAATCAGTTCCAGGCGGCGGTGCCGACGGTACCTGCAGGTCGGGCTCATCCTTTGGGCGGTTTTCGGCGTCGGCGGCGACGCGGTGCAGGCCGTGGTCGGCATCTATCTTTTCGTGCCGCGCGTGGTGCAGCCGATCCAGGACATGATCCAGTTCTATAGCGGCATCAACACCGCCTGGCCGAACATCGAGAAGATCGGAACGATCCTCGAAGAGCCGCTCGAGGTGGAGGATACCGGCAGGAAGTCGGCAGCCGATCTCAAGGGGCGCGAGCTTGCGCTCCGCGACCTGATCTACCGCCCGATCCCCGACCGCACCGTTCTCGACGATGTGAGCTTCGCCTTCCCGGAGGGTAAGGTGACCGCGCTGGTCGGGCGCTCCGGCTCCGGCAAGACGACGATCCTGCGCCTCGTGTCGCGCCTCTTCGACCCGCAGGGCGGCAGTGTCACGATCGGCGGCACCGACATCCGCGACATCCGCCTCGCGGAGCTCCGCTCGATGATCGCCACGGTCTCGCAGTTCCCGCTCTTCATCGAGGCCGACGTGCGCGAAAATTTGCGCCTCGCCGTGCCCGACGCGAGCGATCAGGCGATGGAGGCCGCCTGCCGGGCCGCCGATCTCTGGCCGGCGCTGGAGCGCATCCAGCCCGCCGACCCGCTCGCAACGCCGGTGCCACGCATGGCGGGAAAAAGCGGGCTTGCCGGCGGCGAACGGCGCCGCCTCGCGATTTCCCGCGCGCTCCTCGCCGAGCCGCGTATCCTTCTCCTCGACGAGCCCTCGACAGGCATCGATGCCGTCTCGGTGGCGAAGATCGTGGAGACGATCCGCGCCGCGAAGGCCGGGCGCACCGTTCTCCTCGTCGATCACGACATGGAGCTCGTCGGTGCCCTCTCCGACCAGATCTGCTGCCTCGAAGACGGCCACTTCGTCGATATCGGCACGCCGGCGGAGCTGATGTCCCGCCCGACGCTTTTTGCCAAGCTCGCCGCCGCGAAGCGCGCTTACGCCGACACCACCGAATACGAGGTGCAAGGCTCCGTGCCGGTCCGCCCCGCCGAGATCGCGACAGCCGGGAAAGGTGGCCCGGGCGGGCAGAAGGGCGTGGCGAAGGCGGCACCCGCCGGCCCCCCGCCGCCCGGCCAGCCGCCACGCATGGCCGGCCAGATGAAGCTCGCATGAATGATGCGAAAGCCGCTTGAAGGAGAAAGAAATGGCTGACGCAAAGGACATCCAGGCCGAGCTGATGACGCGCTATCTCGGCCTGATGCCCGCGGCCGGCGAGGATCAGGTGCTGCGTCTCATCGTGGAGACGGGCGTGCGCGCCGTCGGCGCCGATGAAGGCTCGCTCCTCGTCTATGACCCGGAGGCGAACGACCTGACTTTCGTCATGACCTACGGCAACAAGGAATCGGAGGATATCCTCGTCGGCCAGCGCGTGCCGTTCGGCCAGGGACTTGCCGGGCTTGCCGCCGAGACAGGTCAGGTGCAGATCGGCGCGCCGCGCTACAAGGACGTGCGCCAGTCGGAGACGATGGGCGGCATCAAGGCGGTGATCTCGGCGCCGATGATGCTCGGCGACACGCTGATCGGCGTCATCACCGCGGTTTCCAACAAGGACGACAAGCGCTTCACCATGGACGACGCACAGCTTTACGCCTGCCTTGCCACGATCGCGGCGCTCGTCGTCAACCAGGCGCTCCGCCTCCGCGCGCGCGAAACCGGCGCCGACGCCGCAGCGCTTGCGCCCGCGGCACTAGCGGCCGATCCGCTTGCGGAAGAAGTGCTGGCGCGCGTCGGCCGTCTCCTGCAGCGCGACAGCGCCACCGTGCGCCAGCTGGCGCGGATGCTTGAGGCGGTCGAGGCGATGGCGCCCGGAGGCGCGACGCAATGAGCCTTCCCAAAGGGCTGCTCGAACGCGCCCTTTCGGTTCCGATCGACGCGCTTGCCAAGGGCGAACTTCAGCCGGTCACCGTCGGCGTGCTCGACAGCGGCATTGACGGGTCGCATCCCGATCTTGCCGGCCGCGTCGTCACCGCCACGGTCTTCGAGGCCGACGCCGAAGGAAACGTCACGGCGCGCGCGGAGGACCCGGCCGCGAACAACGACATCTACGGCCACGGCACCGGCGTCGCCTCGATCATCGGCCGCATCGCGCCAAACACGCGCTTCATCGATTTCCGCGTGCTCGGCGGCAACAATCGCGGCAGCGGTGAGGCGCTGCTCGCCGGCTTCGAGGAAGCGGTCAAGAGCGGCGCGCAAATCCTCAATATGAGCCTCGCCGCAAGCGAGAAATACGTGCCGCGAATGAACGTGCTCTGCGAAGACGCCTATCGGAGGGGCGTCACCATCGTCGCCGCGCGCCGCAACATGCCGCTTCAGGACGAGGGCTATCCGGCCTCGCTCATCCCCTGCGTCGGCGTCGACAACGAAGGCGAAGGGCCCGAGGCGCGCTGGCTCTACAGGAACGACGTGATCGAATATTCGGCGAACGGCGAGAACGTGCCTTGCGCCGCGCATGGCGGCGGCTACACGACGATGACCGGCACGAGCTTCGCGACGCCGATCATGGCCGGCTTCGTCGCCCTCCTCTTCGGCGCCTATCCGGGAATCCGGCCATTCGAGGTGAAGGCGATTCTGAAAGCGATGTCGGCCGACGCCGAGCCCACGTGATTTACGCGAACTTCAGGTTGCGCTCTGCTCGGCCTTCAGATCGTACATGCGGAAGGTGCCGTAGCCCTTGGCAAGCGGCACGCGGCCGACATAGGTGCAGGTGAACTCGCCGCGGCTTTCAAGCAGCAGGATCGCCGCGAAGGCCTCCGTCACGTAGACCGTGCCGGGCGGCGTGATCGGTTCGATCCGCGCCGCGCGGGAAAGTGCGCGGCCGTAATAGGTGTGCTGCGCGGCGACCGGGTCCCAGCCCTCGAAGACCGGACCGTAATGCGCGCCGATCCGCATCGTCGGCGCTTCGCTGCGGCCAAGCAAGCGCCCGTCTATGCCGGAAAGCCGCCGCTGCACGGTAAGGCATATCTCGGCGGCGCGGCGGACGTCGGGGATGACGAAATGGATGGCGTCGCCCCAGGTGTTCTTGAGCTTCACCGCGTCGCCGGTCTCGCCTATGACCTCCCCGACCGCACGCATCACCGTATCCCAGAAGATCGGCAGATAGCTTTCCGGGAGCCGCGAGAAGCCGGGCAGGTCGCCGAAGACGACCGCGCAGCATTGGCGTGGCTTCGCGTGCTCGACCGTTTGCGGCGGCGCCTCCGCATCGGTGAACCGAAGCACGATCTGGAGGCGCGACGCGTCCTCGCGCCATCGATCGTCGGCAAGCGAACGGTCGACGCCCGCGCCGCCTTCCAGAATCACCTGGATCGCCTCGCCGTCGAGATATTGCGCGCGGAGCAGCGTCAGCCCCATGGCGACGCGCGCGGCGTAGTCGGCAAGGCTCGGATCCTCTGTCGTCGCGTCGTCGGCCGCGGAATCGACGCGCCGCGCCTTGCGGCAGCAGGATTTGAACCGCCGCGCCCAGCTCGCGCCGGCGGGCTCGATGAACTCTGCGAGAAACGCCGCCTCTGGCAGCTCGAGCATGACGTTGAGCTCGACGCCTTGCGCCAGCGCCGCCTCGGCGAAGAGAATCTCCGCCGGACTTCCGAGCGAGGTGAAGACGGCGCCCGGCTGAAGCTCGGCGAGAAATTTCGCGATGCGCGCATTCGCCGTTCTCACCACGCCGCGCGTAAAATCGCCAAAACCCTGCCCTGCCCCGGCGAGATCGACAGCATAGAGCGTCGGCGGAGCCTTGAGCGGAGCGAGGATTTCCGCCGCTTCGGCGGCTTCGACCCCCTGCGAATCGAGGATCAGCTTGAGCTGCCGCCGTGTGCTCGATCGCGCGCCTGCGTCGGCGTCGGGCCTCTGAGCTGCCGCGAGGAGATCTGCGCGCGCCGCGTCGCGCTCGCCGAGAAGGAACCGCGCCTCCGCCCGCGTCGCGAGCGACCAATAGTCGGCGGCGCCCTTGATGGCGGGGTCGGCGAGCACCGATTGCGCGACCCGGCGCCCCTCCTCCCGATCGCCGGCGAGATAAGAGAGGCTCGCCCAATTGATCGCCGGATAATAGTCCGGCTTCGACTTGCTGATGCGGCGGTAGATGGTGGCGGCTTCCCTGAGCGCCGCCTGCCGCGCCGCGCCGCTGAGCTTCAACGCCCGGTCCTTGGCGATCCGGCCCGGCAAGCGCCCGCACATCGGTATTGCTCGAATGCTCGAGGCCCCAATCACGAAAGAGCCGCGCCGCGCGATCGGTCGCGCCGGCGCGCGCCAGGGCCAGCACGCCGCGATGCTTCAGAATTTCGCTGTCGTGATGGCGCTCAAGCTGCGCCGACGCCTGGTCGAAGGCAAGCAGCAGGTCGCCCTGCTTGAGCGAGCGGTCAACCTCCGCGATCGCCGCGGGCAGGCT
The DNA here is from genome assembly GCA_963750115.1 of uncultured Alphaproteobacteria bacterium. Lineage (GTDB taxonomy): Bacteria > Pseudomonadota > Alphaproteobacteria > Rhizobiales > Afifellaceae > DASWJZ01. The sequence goes on from CAVVPM010000005.1 coordinate 80,847, forward strand.
CTTGCGCATCGACGGCGCTCCAACGAAGCCGCGTTCTCTCATCATCTTATGCACGCCGAGACGCCCGACCAGAAGGGGTGAAAAAGCCGCCGTCCCGGAGGACGGCGGCAAGTCGGAGGGAGGGAGGCTGTCGGAGCGGAGGAGGTAGGAACCCGTCCGACGCCGGCGAATGTGCGTCAGCTTTCGATCGCGGTTTGTGAGGCGCGTCACAATGATCGCGGCGAGGCGGCGCCAAATTGGCCGATCGAATGCGCCACGCCTTCAATGGAAGGGAGAAGTCGATGATCACCAGAATCGCTTTGGCCGCGCTCGCCGCGGCTCTGATAGCCCCGCTCGCCCACGCTGACGAACAGGATTGGCGGCCGGAGGGGCGCGACAGCGCGATTGCCGCCTGCCTCGACTATAACGGCTACAAGCCCGCCAACCTCCGCGATGCGACGGAGGATGGCCTCGGCGACTGGATCGTCTGGGTCAAGGACAAGGACGGCGACCTTTGGCTCTGCAACGCCAACGGCAAGGGCGACGTCTATGCGAACGTCGTCATGAACGGCGACCTCCTGAAGGGCCAGGGCGACGAACTTGTCGCAAATGCCGGTGGCGGGCCCCATCCGGGCCCGGCCGAAAGCGCGGAACGACTTTGCGCCGCGGTCGGCAGCTACATGGAGGATCTCGAGATCACCGAGACCGTCGATGACGGGCTCGGCGACTACCTCGTCTGGCTGAAGAACGGCAAGGGCGCCTATTGGATGTGCAATGCCTCGTCCGACCACAAGCTCTATGCCTTTGAGGCGGTGCAATACCCCGTCAACGCGCCGACCACGAGCAGCAACGACACCTGCTGTGCACCCTACGAGGATCGACGTGGTTGATCGACGGGCGGGACTAGGCGGCCCGCCCGCACGGCATGGCGTCGCTCAGCTTGCGCCGTTCTCCGCGGGAAGGTTGACCAAGGCCTCCGGCTTCCAGGCGGTGACTTTGGCGTCAGCCACGGACTGGTCGGCCTGGTTGGCGGTGATCTCGCCTGCCTTCAGCAGCGCCTCCGCGGCCATCGACGAATTCCCCGCCTGCGTGAAAAGCTCCGCCGCCAGCTTCGCGTGGAACAGCTTCTCGACCGGGTCGGCGACAAGATCGACGAGCGCAAGCTGCGCTTCCGGAACGCCGAGCTCCGCCGCCCTCTCGGCGTACCATTCAAGACCGCCGCGCTCCCGATCCGTCGTCGCGTGACCGACGAGGAAGGGGTAGAGCACCGGGAAAGTGTCGATCAGCGTCCGTTGCGTTGCCGCGACATAGGCGTCGCCGCTGCGGTCGTCTTTCTTCTGGCTGAGCTCGTAGGCGACCTCCGCAAAGGCCGCTGAGTTGCCCTCGCTCGCCGCTTCCCTCGCGAGCGTCAGATATTCCGCCGTACGGTTTGCGTCGGCGCTGATCACGCGCGAGAGCTGGTAGGTCGTGAGCGCGTCGTTGGGCTCGCTCTGATGCTCGGCGGTGCACGCCTTTTCGGCATCCGCCTTGTTGACCTTGTCAAGCGTCAGGCCGGCGGCGCGCCGCTGCGGATCGTAGGGATCGGCGGCAAGCGTGTCGCATTCGGTCGCATTTATTCCGCCCTGCTCCAGGCGTACGAGCCCGCCCAGGAACCCGAGCGCCCATCCATAGGAGCTCATGCGGTACCAGCCGCCGACGAAGGCGGCGTCCGCGCTTCCCGGCGTGAGCGAGATCATCTCCTGATCGAGGTCGTCCTTCTCCTTGGCGAGCGCCAGGATTTCGAGCACCCAGCTCGCATGACCGGCGGCGGTCCGGCCGTCATCGAGATTGACGAGCTGATTCTCGCGGACGGTGCGCGCAAGATTGGCGAGCGCGAAGCCGTAGCCGACGCCGACGCGCGAGAGCAGGCTCGAATCGAGCACGCCGTGATCGTCCCAGATCGTCTTGTATTCTTGGATGGCGAGGTGCTCGGTCGAGGCCGTTTGCGCCGACGAGGGTTGCGTGACGGCCGACCAGCGCAACGCCTCGGCGTAGCGGAAGCGCTTTTCGACGTCGTCCGGATGCGCCTGAACGACCGGCTCCATGGCGCCGACGGCCGTCTGCAGGATGGTCGCGGCTTTCGGGCCGTCCTGATCGTTGACGAGCACCCCATCCCAGAAGAGCGATAGCCCGCGAATCCAGTTCCATTGCTCGGGGTCGTCCGTCTCGCCGGCCACGGCGGCGGCCATCTGCGCGGCCGAGTTCGAGCACCGCCTCCGCCGCGGTCACGCCGGGCTCGGCGCCGACCGCGGGCAAGGTCGCGTATTCATAGTTCACAAAGCCGAGATGGACGTCTTTCATCTCGTCCTTGACGGCGTCGCGCGGCGCCGCGGCGGCGGTCGCCGCGACCATGATCGCGGCGCGGTGGAAGAGATCGGCCGCGTCGCTGTTGGTATGGATCGGCGTCTTGAAGCCGCGGTCGATCAGCTTGACGGCTTCCGCAGCGAGCCGGAACACGCTCGCCGCGTCGTTGCTGCCGCCGATCGCATCGGCAAGCTCGAGATATTCGCGCACCAGATCGGGCGACCATCCGCCCGTGCTGTCGGTCCTCCGGCCGAGCGCGATCATGAGCTCCGCCGCCGCATGCGGGTCGGTGGTCCTGAGGTCGAATATCCGCGCCCGCTCAAGCTCCGTCCTCAGCGCCTCGAGAAGCGGCGAGTGCGGAAATTGCTGCGCGAGCCCATCGGCGTTCTCGATGTCGAGCGTGCGGCGCGACGCAAGGTCCGCAGGCAGGTCAGGCAAGGTCGGCGAGGCGGGAGCCGCCGCTTCCGGCTTCTTCCACGCTTCGACGCGCGTCATCGCGCCGAGCACGCGATCGTCGGGAAGGAGCCGCGCGATCTGCGCCCGGCGGCGCGCCGCAAATTTCGCGTCGGCGCTGCGGCCGCTCTCGCGGTAGAGCCGCTCGGCGACGGAAAATTCGTAAAGCGCGTCGGTGAGCGAATTGATGTCGTCGAGCTGTCGCACGTCGTATTGCGCGAGGAGCTGGTGCACCGCCGGATCGGAGCCGTCCTGCTTGCGCGCGGCATCGATGAGCGCCGGGGAGATCGGCCCGCCGGCGGCGACCGCCTGCAGGACCATCGTCGGGATGCTTGTGCCGAACCGCATCGCATCGACGGCGATCGCCGATGGGTCGAGGTCGCCGCGCTCGATCGCCATCCGCGCGAGAACAGCGCCGAGAATGCGGGTCGCCTCATGGTCGCCCGCTGCCGCCGCCTGTAGGACACGCGAAAACGTGCCGTCCTCGACGAGCTCGCGGACGGTGGCGCTCTGCCCCCGCTCGGCGAGTGTTTCGACCGCGGCGGTGGCGCCGCCGCTTGCCTTGTCGCAATTCGAACCCGACGACGGCGCCTCCTCCGCCGTGGCATCGCCCAAAAGCTTGACCTCAAGGATCGAAAGCTGGCGGGCCGCCGTGTCGGCGCAGTTCGTCGCGCCGCCTGCGTCCGTGGTCGAGAGCGTGCGCGCCATCTCCTGGTCGACCGTCAGCGCGTCGAGGTTGGCGTCGGCCTCCGTGTCGAGCGGGCTCCGCATGGTGACGAGGCGGGCGGACTCGACGATCTTGTCGGTCGGCGCGAGCGTGCCGAAATCCACGACCGCGGCCGAGTCGGTATCCCACTCAAGCGAGAGCATCTTGCCGTCGGGTCTGAGCGTCATCACGGACGGGTTGGCCGGAAGGCGTGCCGCGCCGATCAGCGCCCCGCTCGCCGGGTCGAGCGCATCGACCACGTCGCGATCGTCGGCGACGGCAACCTTGTCATCGGTCGCGAAGAGCCCGGAGATCGTGGAAGACAAGAAGGCCGTGCCTTTGAAGAGCGGCGCCCATGTTCCGTCGGCGCTTTGGCGGGAACCCAGAACCTGCCCGTCATTGTAGGCGACGACGATATCGCCTGCGGGGCTGAACGCGGCCGCCTCCGGCTCGCTTCCGCCGAGGAGCTTCTGCCGCTTGCCCGCATCGCTCGCCGCGGCATCGGCGGATTGGGTAGCGGCCTCGTTTGCCTGCAGGCTCGGCACGATATCGACCGCCGAGTGCGAGACCATGGCGACGCGCCGTCGCTGCGGGTCGCCGGCAATCCAGATGCGCCCTTCGGCGGCGCGTTCGAGCGGCAGGAATTCGCGCGTACCTACCGTCGCCGCGCTGACGCTCGCGCCCGACCCGCGCTGGCCGCCGCGCGTGCTGTCCTCGGCCGTGTCGGCGACGTTGACCCACCAGACCACGCCCTTCTTGTCGAGAAGCGCGAAGGCGCCGGGCGTCTTGTCGACTGCGACGATCTTCTCGGTGATGGCGTCGCCTTCCTTCTTCGGCGCGTCGCAGGTCGTCTCCGGAGTTCGATTCCGACAGATCGATGCGGCTCTCGCCGGCGCGCCCCGACGATCCCTTGTGCCAGCCGACATTCGCGCCGTTCCCCACCGCAGCGACGTAAAAGAGCGACTCGTCGATGTGGCGGAAGAGCAGCGAGCGGCCGTCGCCGCCGAACGCGGCCGCCGAGATGCAGTTCGATCCGGCGATCTTGATCGGCCGGAAGGACACGTCCTCGACGAACTGGCCGTCGGGCTGCATGCGGTAGACGAGGAGGTCGCCGTCATAGGTGACGCCGGCGATGCGGGTCGCATCCTTGCCCTGATAGACGGCGATCGAATTCGGCGCGACGTAAAGGCGGAGCTTCTGCCGCTCAAGCGGAATCCGGTATTTGGCGAGAAGCCCGGCGGCGTCGACGCCCTCGCTCGAGGTCACGTCGCTCGCCGACTCCACCGTCTTGTAGCCGTGCTCGCCGTCATAGGCGATCGTCCCGAGGCGCGCGTTCGTATCGGCGGCGAGACGAACGACTTCCGCCGACGGGTCCTTCGGTATCTGGAAGATGATGCCGATGCCCTTATTTTGGACGAGCGCGCTATAGGCCGGCTTTCCGTCGAGCTTGGTCGCCTCGATCGCCGCGTCGTCGAAGGTCATTTGCGCCGGCACGCTCTCAACCCAAAGCGGCGCCTCGCTGCTGAGATCGTAGGCCGTCAGGCTCTGCGCCGTGCAGTTGTCCGGGCAGGTGAGCGCCAACAGGAGCGCGCCGTCGGGCGTAAGCTCCGCTCCGGTGATGCCGCCGCCCGTGTCGACCTCCCGCAGCGTGCTTTTGTCGAGGTCGATCGAAAGCACGCGGCCGTCGGTCTTTTCGTTCACCAGGATGAAGAGATGGCCGGAGACGAGCCCGAGAAGCGTGAGCTGATCGACGCTCTTCAGCTCCGCGGCCTTTGCAATGTCGTCGGTCGTCGCGCTGAATGAGATCGTCTGCGTGGACGGATCGACGATGGCGATCTCGGCGGGCTTGTCGTCGGCCGTCAGATAGAGCCCGGAGAGCGCTTCCGTGTTGACCGGCGTCAGCTGGTCGACTTTGACCGCGCCGTTGAGCGCCGGCATCGGAACCACTATCGGCGCCGCCTCGTCTCGCGCCCACACCACGATCTCGCGATCGTCCTTCTTGTCGTCGGGCGTCGGATCGCTGGTCACGATCACGACGCGGCTGCCGTCAGGCGTGACGAGATCGCGCTCCGATCCGAGCTCCGCGCCGTTCGGCAGTTCGAACCGGCCGATCGCCGCGCCGGTCAGCGCGTCGTAAAGCCCGATGATCTTGTTGCCGCTCGAAGCGGTGTCGCCTGCTCCCGCTTTCCGATCGAGAGCATAGACCCGGAAGCGGCCGGCGGTTCCGGTCCAGCCGGTGTAGCCGCTATAGGAGAGGAATTCCGGAGATGACCGGATATTCGCGCCAGGTTCTGACGCGCGAAGGCCTTGACGATCGGATCGACGAGCCAGGTCTTCTGCAGATCGGGCTTCGGTCCGATCAGCCCGTTCCACAGCGCGCCGAGAAGATTGGAAGCGGTATCCCAGGAACCGGAGCGCTGCAGCGTCGACACGCGCTCGGCGAGCTGATCGAGATTGGAATGCTGAAACTCGACGCGCGCTTGCGCCGCGCGCTGCTGCTCTTCCTCGCGGCGTTGACGTTCGAGCGCCAGCACCTGCGCCTGCGCCGCGGCCGCCTCCTGCGCCGCCTTCTGCTCGCGCACGACCGCCGCCTCGGCCGCCTCGCGCTGCCGGTCCGCTTCCTCGCGTTGCCGGTCGGCCTCCTGACGCGCCGCCGCTTCCGCCTTGGCGGCATCGATCGCCTTCTGACGATCGGCCTCCGCGGCCGCGCGATCGACTTCGGCGGCCGCCGCGAGCTTGTCCGCGCGCCACGCCGAATAGCCGGCGAAGACGGACAGCGGCGTGATGATGCAAAGCACCAGAACGACCGCCACGGTCACCAGCCGGTTGCGCGATTTCTGGCGCAGCTCCCGCGCCTCCGCCGCCCGGCTCGCCTCCTCCGCCTGGCGGCTGTCGGCGAGATATTTCGCCGTCTGCTCGAAGTCGCCGCCGTAGCGCTTCGCCCAGGCGGCCGTCGGCTGCTCCGTGTCCCACCAGCTGGCGTTGCTCGCGAGCGCCAGGCCGGAGAGAAGGTTCGCCTCGCCGCGCCGATAGCGCTCCGCCTGCATCGACCAGCCGCCGCCAGGTGTCGGCCGAAGTGATCTCCTGCTGCAGCCACGCGGCGAACTCGTCCCATTGCCGGATCAGGCTCTCGTGGCTGATGTCGATGACGCGTCGTCGGGCGCAGCGGCGTCGGCCGCGGCGGCACCAGGAAATTCCGCCCCGGCGCGCGGAACGCCTCGACGATCTCGCGCACGGCGATCTCGTCGCCGCCGGCGATCTCCACCAGCTCGCCGAACTCGGTCGGCCGCCGCACCGCCTCCGCCAGGCTCGATCCGGCGGTCAGCGCGCGAAAGACCGGGGGCGCATGGCCCGGTGCTCGGGGAGCAGCTCGTCGAGGATCTCGCGCCCGTGCGCGGCGAGCGCGCCGCGCAGCCCCCCGACCGCCTCGTAGTCGGCGAGCCTCAGCGACGACCTTGTCGCCGCCGTGCGCTCCGCCGCGATCGACCACAGGCGGTTCAGAACGTGCTGCATCAGCGGCAGCTGGTCGGCGCGCCGGACCAGCCGCTCGAGCTGATGGCCGGTGTCGTCCTCGTCTCCCACGGCGCGAAGGAGGTGAGGTCGTTCAGGAGCCGGTTGACGAGCGCCGGCTCGATCGAGAAGCCGCACACCGCCGCCGGCCCGACGATCGCCTCGCGCACCTCGTCGCGGCTCATCCGCGGCGTCAGGTAGAGGCCCTTGTTGATCGCCTCGGCGAGGCCGTCGATCAGCGCCGCCGCGCCGAGATATTCGGAGCGCATGGTGATCGCGACATAGATGCGCGCTTGCTGACAGCGGCGCCGCGGCGCTTTCGAGCAGCGTCGCGACGAAGGCCTCCGCCTCCTCGCGCTCGGTATAGGCGCCGTAGCGGAAGAGCTCCTCGAACTGGTCGACGAGCAGAAGCAGGTTCGTGCCTTCCGGCAGATTGTCCGCCTCGCACCATTCCACGACGGAGCGAGGGCCGCGCGCGAGGAAGGTGCGCAGGAGCTTCACCTCGTCCTCGTCGGCGGCGCCGCGGATCGGCGGCGCGCCGCCCGCAGCAGCGCTTCCGCCATGTTGTGGATCGGGCTGCTCGCCGGGCCGGAAATCGGCGATCATGCCAGCGCGATCCGGCCTGGTGCAGCAGGCCGATCTCGAGCGCATCGAGCAGGCCGGTCTTGACCAGCGAGGACTTGCCGCTTCCCGACGCCCCGAGCACGGCCAGGAAGCGCGTCGCCGCCAGCCGGTCGACCATGTCGTCGACGCAGCCCTCGCGCCCGAAGAAGAGGTCCGTCTCTTCGCGTGTGAAGGAGCGCAGGCCCGGATAGGGCAGCCGCCCCCCGGCCGTGCTCATTGACGAAGACCCGTCAGGAACTGCCTGCAGCACTCTCAGCCGCCATGCCCTCGCGATACTCGATGCGTCGTGATCTCAGGCAGGTCCATGCCGATATCGGGCTTCGATTCCGGCGGCCCGAGATAGATGGCGAGCGCCTTCAAGGGCTCGCTTGCGGCGGTGCTTCAGCTTCGGATAGAGCCGCAGCTGGCCGCGCACCCAGACCGGCGTCGTCTCGCCGTAGACCATGACGAGCGCGTCGCACTCGACGATGTTCTCCTCGAGGTCGAGCCGCACGTCCTCCGACGAGCCCTGCAGGATGCGGGACCGCCGCGCTGACGTTGGCGCTGGCGAACTCGCGCCGCAGATCCTCGGCGATCTTGATGTCGCTGCCGTCGGCATTGATGAAGATGAACTGCTCGGCGGATTGGCGGCGCCGGCGGCGGCTCGCTGCTTCTCGGTGCGCTTGACGATGTCGGCCTTGAAGGCTTCGAGCCCGATCCGCATCACGTTCTCGCCGGAAAGCAGGCTCGCGTGCTGGCGGTCGGTGACCGTCAGCGGGTCGATGTCGGGCCTGAGCCACTGCAGGATCGGCATGCCCGCGCGTGATCGCCCGCTCGAACTGCAGCCGGTCGTAGCCCTGCGGCATGTCGGGCGGACGCTTGGCATGCGTGCGGCCGAAGAGCTGCACGAAGAGCATCGGCGTGGGCGAGGTCGGCCTCGACCGCCTTGGCGAAGTCGAGCCCGCCCTGCGGATAGACGGCTCTCGGGAATCACCTTGATGCCGTACTGCTCGACGTAGCGGCGAACTTGTTCGCGCTCCTCGTCGAGATCGTCGGTGACCTGCGCGAGGATAGACCGTGCGGCCTGATGACCCGGCACTCGTCATGGCCGGTGCGATGCGCGGTGCCGGAAGGCGGCGCGGTCGCAACCGGAGCGCGGCGGCTAGCTTCCGCTCCTCCCGCATCTTCTTCAGCTGCCGCCGGATCTGCTCGCCGAGATCGAGCAGCGTCTGCATGTAGATGTCGGAGCCGGTCGCCATCGTGACCGGGTATCTCGCGCTCCGGATGCTTCTGCCAGAACGCCATGCGCTTCAGCTCGCGCAGCATCGGGCGGATATTCGTCGTTGGAATCGAGCGGCGAATATTCGATGGCGAAGATGCGCCCGGCCTCGCCCATGGCCCGCATGGAAGGCGTTGAGCTCGCGCATCGTCCAGGCGTCGTCGGCGACATAGGCAGGCGACGTGACCGCGATGAAGACGGCGGACGGCGGAGGCGTTCTCCATCAGCGACGCTTCGAGGTTCACGCCGGTCTCAAGGCTCGAATGGCCGGTGAAATAGACCTTGAGGCCCTCTTCCTCGCGCACGCCAAGCCGCATGCGCAGCACCTTCTTCAGGTCGCCCGCAAAGGCAGTCACCCAGGGCGGGCAGATTTCCGATGGCGACATCATCGAGATGCGCGAAGCTGACGAATACATCGCACTTGCAGTTCGGCACGTATGCCATAGCTGCCCCGCACCCCTTTGTGGACGGCTCCCGATGTCCGGGAACGATACACATCGCAGACGCAAAATGCGAGGGGCCGAGAGGCCACAGTCCCGGCCTCTTTAGCCTTTACGAAGGCCTAAATCCGGCCCGGTCGCGCGAGAGGCTGCCGCGGCCCGACCCTGGGTCGTCCGCGCGGCTCAAATCCCCGATCCGCCCATCTCGTCCTCAAACCGGCCGGGAACGCGCCGGCCGGCAGTTCTCGCTCGCCCTGAGCCGCGGAAGCGCCTTCGGCAGCGGCATCCAGGAGGTCAGCTCCGCATCGGCGTAGACGATGATGCAGCCCGGGTCGGAATCGGCCGCGATCCAGCGCTCGTCGCGGATCGCCCAGCGGACCACGTCCATCTCCGCCGGCCCCTGCTCGCTGGCGCGCACGGCGGCGAGCACCGTGGTGCCGTCCTTCGGCGCCGATTCCATCGGCCGCCACTCGCCTAAATTCGCGTTGTTCATCGTATCCGCCGGAAAGAAGTAGAGTTTTGAAAGGATGCGCTCCCACGCGACCCAAGAGCAAGATGCCGCCGGATCGATTCTTCCGCGCCAAGCGCCACGCGGTAGACCGCGAGACCGGACCGCCGTCGCGCACGGCCCTCGCCCTCCCGCGCCTCCTCCGCCCGCCCGACCGCGGTCACGTGAAGCCTTGGGCCGAACTCGGCGACCGCCTGCGCGGCGAAAGGAAGCGTCGCAAGGGCGCGGCCGCTCGGAAAGCCCGGCATGTCGGAGCCGGCCTTGAGCCGCGCAATCATCTTTTCGTCGGGCTTCATGTCGGCGCCGAGCACCGGCCCGAAATCGCAAATGACGCGCAGCGCGTCGCCTCCCTTCTCGCCGCGCAAGCCTCTGCGAGCCGGATCGCCGCGTCGAGCGACGGGGCGACGACCGCCGTCCCCTCGCCGCCGACCCGCGAGCTACGCCGCACGATCGAGAAATCCTTGTTGCGACCGACGTGGGCCTTCTTGATCGCCGCCTCGTCGGCGCGCCCGCCCTCGATGTCCCACAGAAGCACGACCGGACGAAACGCCGTTGCCCCGCGCGCACGGCCGGCCGGCGCCTTGCGCTTGAACGGAAACGCGATCGTGTCGGCGGCGCGCCCCGCGGCGATCCAATCCGCAACGGGCGCGGCTCGCGCCCGCCATGTTCGCCGCCGCCGCGCCGTCGGTGACGGCGATCAGCCGGCATTCGGTCTCCAGCACCGCGGCGCGCATCATCGCGAATCCCGCCATGAAGCGGAAGGCGTGGAAGAAGTGCCCGTCGAGATCGCGGTCAAGCGGCGGCTCGTCGTCGACGAGCGTGAGTGAGGCCGCGCGCTGAAGCACGGCCCCGAGGCGCTCGCGCCAGCGCACGGCGCCCTGTGCGTCGCCGATGTCGACCGAAAGCTCGGTGAAGCGCTCCAGCGGGAACGGGATGACGGCGTGGAACGGCTGACCGCGATCGAGCGCCGCCTCCGCGATGACGATATCGGACCCCGAGGCAAGCGCGCCGAAGACGTTGCCGATATTCTGCCTGGCAAAGATTTCCTCGGCCCCGGCGCGAACGACCTCCGAGGCTTTCGCCTGCGTCGCCGCGTCCATCTCGCCGCCGCGGAACAAATGCCCGGCGACGACGGCGACGCGCCTGACGCCGAGCTGTGCTTCGACCTCGCCCATGTCGAGTTGCAGACGGGGCGCGAGACGGCGAAGCTGCAGCATCGTCGAGGCGCGCGCGCTGTCATTCGCGTCCGCGGCGGCGCCCGCGGCCTTCAGCGCCTGCAATCCCTTCGCCCTTTCGCCGGAGAGGAGGAACGCCTCGGCGCGGGTCGCGGCCGCCCAATAATCCTTCGGATCGCCCGGCAGCCGCTTCAGCACGCGGCCGGCGAGCTCTTGCGCAGTCTCGGGATTCCCGGCGACGAGCGCCATCGCGGCGGCGTTGATGCCGGCGTACCAGCTGCCGATCCGCGCCCAGATCGCCGCGTAGGCGCGTGCCGACTCCGCCGCGATCTGAGCGTCGCCCGCCCGGTCCGCCTCAAACGCCCGATCCTTGAGGAGCCGCGCTTCAAGCGCGGCGATGTCAGCGACAAGCCGCTCCACGAGCCGACCTTCGGCAGCGGCGTCGGGAATGTCCTCGTCCTCGTCGAAGGCCTCGTCCACCCAATCATCGGCTCCGAGTTCGATCGGGCGGCGCGAAGGGATTCTTGAGCCCATGCGCGATGCGCTCGCGAAGCGCTTCGAGATCGCCCTCGGCCGTCGAGCCTGGCGCCCTTCAGGATCGTGACCGCTTCGTCGCGGTCGCCGCTTCGCGCCGCGGCGAGCGCCATCAGATGAAGCAGCTCGGGGCTCGACGGGAAATAGCGCAGCATGTCCGCGCCGATGTTCCGCGCATTGACGAGGTCGCCGACGTCGATCGCATCGGCAACGTCGGCGACCGCCCGGCTCAGCGCTGCGCGGTCGCGGCCGGAGCGGAGGCCCGCGATGCGGACGAGCCGCGCATAGTTCACAACCTGCAGCCCTGCCGCCGAGGAACTGACGAGGCCGGCGCGCTCCCATTCCTTGAGCCGTCGGCTCACGGTCTCGCGGCTGACGCCGAGCTCGTCGGCGATCTCCGACTGGTTGAGCTTCTTCGGAAAGCGCACGCGGTTCGACTGCGCGACGCCGAGATCGGCGGCGAACTCGACCAGCCAGTCGGCGAGAACGATGTCGGGGTCTTCGCGGGCCTGGCTGTGCTCGGCAAGGACCGCATCGAGAAGGCGCCGCGTGCCGAGCCTGATGAAACGCGTGCGAATCGCAGGATCGACGTCGAAGAGCTCCGCCAGGTCCCGCCATTGCAGCGCGAGAATGCGCGCCGGCGTCAGCGCGCGTGCGGCGGTCGCACGCGTCGCCGGCCGCGGGTCGAGACCGGCGCTCAAGAGCTCCGCCTCGCCGAAGATGTCGCCGCGCACGATGCGGGCGAGACGCGCGCCGCTCCCGGAAGCATCCGCGGGGAGCCGCAGCTGCACCAGCGGCTCCGACGTCCGCTCGCCGCCGTCCCGCGCGGCAAGGAGAATAAAGATGCAATCGGCGGGATCGCCCGGCTCGAACACCATCTCGCCCGGCGCGAGCGCGCGCGGGCGGACCCTGACGGCTTCGAGGCGCCGTCGGATATCCGGATTGCTCGACTGGAAAAGCCGCGCGCCGATCAGCGCTTCGTTGTCGGGTGTCGCCATGGCAATCAGCGGAAAATGCGCCGGAAGCTTGCCGCTTGTCGATCACCTTCCGTCAGCGTCGGCAAAGCCGGCCCGGCCCAGCCTCAGGAAGAACGATTCGCGGGCACCGCATCCGACCCGGTCGCGAGCGCCCCAAGCGGTCCGATGATCGCGGCGCAACAGCGCGCGGACCGGAATCTTAAAAGCAGATGCCCGCTATGCGGCTTGCCGCATGCGGGCTCACTTCAGCGTTATCGCCAACCCGCTGAAGTCGGCGTTCACCATCAATCCGACCTGGCGGCCTGCCAGTTCGAGGACCGCGCCTTTGTCGTTGGTGAGGACGATCGTACCGGCTCCGCGCCCGATCGCGCCTCCGGCGCCAGCGGCCCCGTACACGCCCTCGACGTCAGACGCCCGAAGGATGTGGCTTACCCGTCCCGACAGCACTGCCTTCGAGCCGCCGAACGTAAAGCCCACGCTCAGGCCTCCAACCCCAAGCCGGTAGCTCCGGCCCTTGAAAGTCAGGGTGCCGCTGCCCCCCGATCCTCCAATGATCCAGCCTGCCTTGTACACGGTGAGGCGGATTGTGCCGCTGTCGGCGAAGGCCGCCGACGAGACGCTAACGGTGAGCACCGCGATGAGAGCGGTGAGCCAAGCACGGAACCGGGGAGAACGCAGCATGGCGAAAAGCCTCCGATGAGCCTGTCGAGAATCACCGACAAGTGACGCTCGGGCTGTAGCAAGTCCGGGCGGGGTCGGCCAGCGCGGCAAATTGGATTTTGCTCCGATCGACCGCGAGCACGCCCTGCGCGGAAGGCCCACCGCGCGATCAGGCGGCGGCGCTCTACGGGATCGCGTAAACCGCCACCTCATTGGCGATGCCGCGGAGCGTCGCGTTGTGCGACATCGGTTTAAGCCCCTGCGCCTGAAGCACGCCCGACGCGGTCGGATTCCCGATCACCGCGCCGGTCGCAAATATCTCGCGTGACGTGGCGAGCCCCTGCACGCGCGAGGCGATGTTCACGGTCTGCCCGAAATAATCCTGCCGCTCGTTGAGAGTGACCGCGATACAGGGCCCCTCGTGGATGCCGATCTTGAGGAGCAGATCCTCGCGGCCGCGCTCCTCGTTCAACTTGCGCATGGCCTCGCGCATCTTGAGCGCGGCGGAGATGGCGCGGTCGGGCGTCGGGAAGGTCGCCATCACCGCGTCGCCGATCGTCTTCACCACCGCGCCCGCCTCCGAGGCGACGATCGCGTGCAGCACATTGAAATGCGCGCGCACGAGGTCGAAGGCGACGAGATCTCCGACCCGTTCGTAGAGCTCGGTCGAGCCGCGCAGGTCGGTAAAGAGGAAAGTCAAGCTGGTGATCTTCAGCCGCTGATCGATATCGAGCGTGTCGGTGCGATAGGTATCGCGGAACGTCTGATTGGATAGAAGCCGCTTGGCGGTCAGGAACGGCCGCCGCGCCGCCATGACATGATGCAGCTCGTCGCCGGCGATGAAGACGCTCGGAATGAGGCGGCGATCGGTGCGGTTCTCGATCGACAGGCGGAGCGGCCCCGGCCGCATCTCGACCGTCGTATGCTGCGCTTCGCTCTTCTCGAAGATGACCGTGAGCGACTGGCGCTCCTTGGTCGGCTCGCCCTTCACGTCGACGAACTGCGCCGTGTGCGTGATCGGGTCGAACACGATGATGAACTGCGCCGGCAGCTGCAGCGAGATGATCGCCTTCTCGCCCGCCGGCAAATCGAGCGACTCGAGCGTGATCACCTCCCACACGCGCTCGAAATCCTCCGGCAGCTCCAGCTCCGAGCTGAAGTAGAGCTGGCGGAAATATTCCGTTGGCGAGAGCGCTTCGGGATTATGCGCTTCGACCGCGCGGACGCGCGGGCTCACCGTGAACGTGACCTCGACCATCGCGTCGAGCGTCGGCTCATAGTCGGCGGCGCAGAGCGAGCAGGCATAGGCGTCGCTGTGCACCGTTTTCAGCGTCGTGTTCGAATCGAGCACGCCGCCGCAACCGGGACAGAGCACGTTCCACGACAGGTCGAACATGCCGATCTTCGCCGCGTGCAGGAAGGCGGCGATCGTGCGCTCCTCGTCGAGCCCGTGCTCGGCGGCAAAGGCGAGCGCGTTGATGCGGACGAGCTTACGGTCGGGCGCGTCGGCGACGAGACGCTCGATCGCCGCGACGGCTTGCGGGTCGGCGGACTGGCGGAGCAGTCCGAACATGGCCTGGGTTTCGCTCATGGTTGGATATTCTACCCCTGAATGATAGGCGAGCAGCATCACGTTCGCTGCACGAATGCGGGAAGCCGGGTTGGCGGAAAAGCCCGGCGAATCCAGGCCGATAGATGGGGAGCCCTGCCCCGTCGCCCAAGCCCGGCCTCTTCTTGGCTTGCGCGGAGCGCGAAAAAATGCCGATTCTCCGCCCCGCGGATCATGCACCTTCGAGGAGGACCCCATGACAAGCCGTCCGCCGCGGATGCTGATCTATAGCCACGATTCCTTCGGGCTCGGGCACCTTCGCCGCTGTCGCGCGATCGCCCAGTCGCTCGTCGCCTATCGTGAGGACCTCTCGGTGATGATGATCGTCGGCTCGCCGATCGTCGGCGCCTTCAGCTTCTCGCCGAACGTCGAGTTCATCCGCGTTCCGGGCGTCGTCAAGGTCGCCAACGAAAGCTACCTGCCGCACAGCCCCGGCCTTTCGATCGACGATCTGATCGCCATCCGCTCCGCCATCATCCTGGAGACGGCACGCATCTTCGAGCCCGACATCTTCCTCGTCGACAAGGAGCCGCTTGGGCTTCGCGGCGAGGTCGAAGCGACGCTCGAATTCCTCAAGAAGAAGGGCAAGCTCCTCGTGCTCGGCCTGCGCGACGTGATGGACGAGCCGACCCGCTTCGCCGAGGAGTGGGAGCGCAAGCGCGCGGTACCGGCGCTCGAGAATCTCTACGATCACATCTGGATCTACGGCATTCCGGAGATTTGCGATCCGCTCGAAGGCATCGCCGTCTCCGATTCCGTCAAGCAGAAGACCCGCTTCACCGGCTATCTTCGCCGCGGCAAGACGCCGTCCGGCCTCTATCCGCCGCCGCATGAAATCGAAGAGCCGTTCTATCTGGTAACGACCGGCGGCGGCGGCGACGGCGCGATGCTTGTCGACTGGGTGCTCAGGGCCTACGAATTCGACCCGACCCTCGACATGCCGGCGAAGATCGTGCTCGGGCCGTTCATGGGGACGAGCCAGCAGACCGGCTTCATGGAGCGCGTGGCGCGGCTGAAGCATCTCGAAGCCATCGCCTTCGAAGCCAATATGGAAGCGCTGATGCAGCGCGCGCTCGCCGTCATCGCGATGGGCGGCTACAACACGTTTTGCGAAATCCTCTCGCTCGACAAACGGGCGCTGATCCTGCCGCGCACGGCGCCGCGCGCCGAGCAATATATGCGGGCGAAGCGCGCCACCGAGCTCGGCCTCGTCTCGATGCTGATGCCGAACGACACGACCGATCCGGGCGAAATGGTGGAGGCGCTGCGCGCCCTCCCCTACCGCAAGCGGCCGTCGAAGGTGCACATTCCGGGCCTCCTCGACGGGCTCTCCGTCATCAACAGCCTGGTCGACCAATATCTCGGGGACAAGGTGCCGGTGGAGACGCGCTCGCCGCGCCTCTCGGTCGTCGGCGGCGGGTGACCGCGCGTCTGACGTTGAAGCCGCAACGAGCCGATGGTGCCGCCTTGAGCCGACTCGATTTCATGATCAGCCGGCTGACCGCGCAGCGGGCCCTGATTGAGGAGGCGGCGCGCCTTATCGCCGACGTGCCCGGCTGCGTGTTCGAGCTCGGCCTCGGCAGCGGCAGGACCTTCGACCATCTTCGTCAGGCGCTCCCCGGTCGCGAGATCTTCGCCTTCGACCGCGCGATCTCGGCGCATCCGAAGTGCATCCCCGACGGCGACCACCTGATCCTCGGCGAGATCCGCGAGACGCTGAAATTCTGCGCGCCGCGCATTCCGGGGAAGCCGGTCTTCATCCACGTCGACCTCGGCTCCGGCGACTCGACGCAGGACCTGATCACCCGCGCCTGGCTCTCGCCGCTCATTGCCGAGTGGTCGGAGCCGGGCACGATCGTGCTCGCCGACAGACCGCTCGAAGGCTCCTTCCGCGACCTGCCGCGTCCGCCCGGCTGCCCGAAATCGGGCCACGCGCTGCTGCGCGCCGAATGAGCGCCGAAGCGTCAGCTCAAAGCGAATGCGGATCGCGTTCTACGCTCCCCTGAAGCCGCCCGATCATCCCGTCGCCTCGGGCGATCGATCGATGGCGCGCGCCCTGGTCGCGGCACTCGAACTCGCCGGCCATGAAGTGACGCTCGCCGCGCGCTTTCGAAGCCGCGACGCCGGAGACCCGAAGCGGCAGCAGCGGCTTCGCGCTGAGGGACTGAAGCTCGCCGAACGCTATTTCCGCCGCATCGAGAAGGGCGCGGCGCGGCCCGATCTCTGGTTCACCTATCATCTCTACCATAAGGCGCCGGACTATATCGGGCCGCTCGCCGCAACGAAGCTCGGAATCCCCTACGTGATAGCCGAGGCATCCTATGCGCCGAAGCAGGCCGGCGGAGCGTGGGACCTCGGCCATCGCGCCGTCGAAGACGCAATCAGGCGCGCCGACCTTATCTTCGAGCCAAACCCCATCGACGCGGAGTGCGTTCGTCCGCTCCTCGCTGCGCCCGACCGCCTGGTGGCGCTTCGCCCCTTCCTCAAGACGGCGCCCTTTCGCGCGCTCGACCGCGACGCGTCGCGCGCTGCCGCGGGCGCAACGCTCGGCCTTGAAACGGGCGTCCCCTGGCTCCTCGTCGTCGCGATGATGCGCAGCGACCAAAAGCTTCTCTCCTATCGTTGTCTCGCCGATGCGTTGTCACGCGTGGTTCGCCCATGGCGCCTGATCGTCGTAGGCGCAGGGTCGGCGGAAGCGGAGGTGCGAAAACTCTTCGCGCCATTCGGCGAGAGCGTGCGCTGGGCGGGCGCGCTTGCGCCCGACGACCTTGGGCGCCTCTACCGGGCGGCCGACCTCTATGTCTGGCCCGCCATCAAGGAGGCGTGGGGCATGGCGCTGCTTGAGGCGCAGGCGTCCGGGCTTCCCGTTATCGCCGGGCGGAGCGGCGGCGTGGCGGCGATCATCGCCGACGGCGAGACGGGTCTCCTCCCGCCCGAAGGCAACGCCGCGGCCTTCGCCGACGCCGTCGGCGCGTTGCTTGCCGATCCGGCGCGCCGGGAGGCGATGGGAAATGCCGCCATCGCACGGACAGCGCGCGACCATGACATCGCCGCGGCCGCCGAATTCCTCGACCGCCACCTCCGCCGGTTGATCACGCCGGCATGAATCGCGTTCTCGTCATTCGCCATGGCGTGACCGACTGGAACGCCGCCGGGCTGATCCAGGGCCGTACCGACCGGCCGCTCGACACAGCCGCCCGGGCCGCCCTCGCCGCTCTTGCCGTGCCACGGGGATGGGAGGGCGCCACCTGCCTTGCCAGCCCGCTGACGCGGGCGATGGAGACCGCGACGCTGCTCAAGCTCGACCCGCAACCGGAGCCGCGCCTGATTGAGATGGCCTGGGGCGAATGGGAAGGCCGCCGCCTCGTCGATCTCCACGCCGAGCTCGGCAACGAGATGACCCGGAACGAGGCGCGCGGTCTCGATTTCCGCCCGCCCGGCGGGGAGAGCCCGCGCGATGTCCAGGAACGGTTGAGATCGCTCCTACGAAGCCTCTCCGGTCCGGCCGTCTTCGTAACCCACAAAGGGGTGCTGCGTGCCCTCTATGCGCTTGCGACCGGCTGGCGCATGATTGAAAAGGAGCCTGACAGGCTCCGCGACGGCTGCGCCCATGCCTTCCGCATTGAAGCGGATGGCATGCCGGCGGTCGAAGAGCTCAACATTCCGCTGGAGCGGCGACCGTGAACAAGCGCGTGCTCTTCTACGTCCAGCACCTTCTTGGGATCGGCCATCTGAAGCGCGCCGCGATCCTCGCCCAGGCCATGGCGAAGTCCGGGCTCGACGTGACCGTGGCTTTCGGCGGGCGGGCGGTCCCCGAGGTCGCCTTCTCCGGCGTCTCGGTCGCGCCGCTTCCGGCCGCCACTATCGCCGGCGAGCAATTCTCTACGCTCTTCGATGCCGATGGCAGCCCGATCGATGATCCTTGGAAGGCGGCGCGGCGCGACGCGCTCCTCGACCTCTGGAAGAAGACCAGTCCCGACGTCGTGCTGATCGAGCTTTTCCCCTTCGGCAGGCGCCAGTTTCGCTTCGAGCTTCTGCCTTTGCTCGAAGCAATCCACGCGGAGAAGCGCCGCGCGCGCGTCGCCTGCTCGGTCAGGGATATCCTCGTCGCCGCAAAAAGACCGGGGCGCGACACCGAGACGGTCGCTACGCTCCGCCGCTTCTTCGACGCCGTCCTGGTGCACGGCGATCCGGAGCTGATCCGGTTCGAGGCGACATTCGCGGAAGGCGCTCAGATCGCCGATCTCATCCGCTACACCGGCTATGTCGCCGCGCCGGTCGGTGAGCCGAAGTCGCAGGATGGAGCGGGCGAGGTCGTCGTCTCCGCCGGCGGCGGAGCGGTCGGCGCGCCGCTTCTCAACACGGCGATGGCCGCCCGCCCGCTGACCGCCCTTGCCGGGCACGTCTGGCGCTTCCTGACCGGTCCCAACATCGGCGACGCGGAGTTCAAGGCGCTTGCCGCGCGCGCCAGCGAGCGCACGATCATCGAGCGCTTCCGCCCTGACTTTGCCCAGCGCCTCCACGTGTCGGCGCTTTCGATTTCGCAGGCCGGCTACAATACGACCATGGATGTCCTCTGCTCAGGCGCGCGCGCGATCGTCGTACCCTACGAAGCAAAAGGCGAGACGGAGCAGCGGCTGCGTGCCGAAATTCTGGCGCGCAAGGGCTATTTGACCCTGCTGCCCGCCGCCGAGCTTGCCCCCCCTCGCATCGTCCAGGCCGTGCATGCGGCGATCGAAAAGCCGGCCGCAGCGGCCGCTATCGATCTCACGGGGGCGACGACGACAGCGCGCATGGTGAACGAGCTTGCCGCGCACGCCGGGGCGCGATGACGGACGACGCGGAATAGTGGTAGTCACCTTGCGGTCATTGCCAGGTCACCAAATCCATGGCCCCATAGCCCGATGAACAAAATGAGCCATGCCGAACCGGCAGCCGAGCTTCTGGCCATCCACGACCTCTCGGTTGAATTCCGGACGCTCGCCGGGCGCGTCCAGGCGGTGAGCCGCCTTTCGCTCCGCGTGCGGCCGGGAAGCACGGTGGCGCTCGTCGGCGAATTCGGGCTCGGGCAAGTCCGTCACCGCCCAATCCATTCTCGGCATTCTGCCGCGCACCGCGCACATCACCGGCGGGGAGATTCTCTTCAACGACGCGGTGACCGGGAGCCGCGACCTCGCCAAGCTCTCGCCCCGCGCAAAGGATTTCACGACCATCCGCGGCAACCGCATCGGCATGATCTTCCAGGAGCCGATGACCTCCTTTTCGCCGCTTCACACGATCGGCGACCAGATCGGCGAAGCGCTTGCCGTGCATAACAAGGTGAGCGCGGAGGAAAAGCGCGAGCGGACGATCGAGATGCTCCGGCTCGTCGACTTTCCCCGCCCCGCAGAGACGATCGACACCTACCCGTTCGAGCTTTCCGGTGGGCTGCGCCAGCGGGCGATGATCGCCATGGCGCTGATCTGCCGGCCCGCCCTTCTCATCGCCGACGAGCCGACGACCGCGCTCGACGTGACCGTGCAGGCGCAGATCCTGAAACTGATCCGCGACGTGCAGGACGAGCTCGGAATGGCCGTGCTTCTGATCACGCACGACCTTGGCGTCGTCGCCAACATGGCGGAAGAGGTCGTGGTCGCGCATCTCGGCAAGGTGGTCGAGGCCGGTACCCTCGACGACATTTTTACGCACCCGACCCACCCCTACCTGAAGGCGCTGCTGAAGGCGGTGCCGCATTTCGGGATGAAGCCCGGCGAGCGGCTGAAGCCGATCCGCGAGATCACCACCCCGATGCAGCATCTTGCCGGCTCGCCGCTTATCGATCGGAGCGACGGCACGCTCGTCGACGTGCGCCACCTCACCAAGCGCTTCGGCATGCGCAAGCATTTGAAGTGGCTGTCGCGCGAGCAGGAAACGACGGTGCTCGCGCTGAGCGACGTGAGCTTCACAATCGAGCGCGGCGAGTGCCTGGGCCTCGTCGGCGAATCGGGATCGGGCAAGACCACGGTCTCGAAAGCGATCATGCGGGCCCTGTCCGTCGACGAGGGCAAAATCATTCTCTACGACCGCGGCCGCCCGATCGACCTCCTGGCGCTCGACCGCAAGGGGATGGAGCCTATCCGGCGGAAGATCCAATATATCTTCCAGGATCCCTATTCATCCCTCAACCCGCGGATGACGGTCGGCGCCATCCTCGCCGAGCCGTTCGTCATCCACGGCATCGGCACCGACGTCACGCGCCGCGCGGCCGCCGTGCGGCTCCTGGAAATGGTCGGGCTCGGCGCGCACCATCTGAACCGCTACCCGCACAGCTTCTCCGGCGGTCAGCGCCAGCGCATCGGCATTGCGCGCGCGCTCGCCTTGCAGCCCGAGCTCATCATCTGCGACGAGCCGGTATCCGCGCTCGACGTGTCGATCCAGGCGCAGATCCTGAACCTCCTGAAGGACCTGCAAAAGGACATCGGGCTTACCTATCTGTTCATCTCCCACAACCTTGCGGTCATCAATTACATTGCCGACCGCATCGCGGTGATGTGCGCCGGCCGCCTCGTCGAGCTGGCGCCGCGCGCCGAGCTGTTCAAGAGCCCGATGCATCCCTATACGCGCGCGCTGATGACGGCCGTGCCTTATCCCGACCCGGAGCGCCCGCTCGATTTCGAAGCCATCGACGCCGGGCGTCAGTCGGACCCCGCTGCCTGGCCGGAGCCCTTCTGCTGCGGCCCCGACGGTGACCCGCCGATGCTGCAGGTCGGCGAAGGGCATTTTGTGCGGGCAGCGGCGTTGCCGAAGCCGGTGGCGAGACCGGTTGCCGCTGCGCCGGCGCACAGCTAGGCCACAGGCCGATCCCGATCCCGCCCGGTGGCGTCGTTAGACAGCGAAGCGGCCGTGCTGCTATAGTTTAGAGGGCGGCCGCTCTCCACCGCCTACCGAAGGCCGCAGGGGGCGGCCAAGGAGCAGCTTCCGCTCGTTATGGACACAAATATCTTTCGATACACTTGGAGACATTCCAAGCGCGACCAGGTGTGGCTGCTCCTGGTCGTGGTGTTTTCGCTGCCGTTCTATTTCTTGTCGCTCGACCTGCCGAAATCGATCGTCAACGGCCCCATTCAGGGCCAGCGCTTTCCGAGCCCGACCTCCACCGAAACGGTCATGCGAATTGCGTTCGACCTGCCGAGCTGGCTCCACGGCGGCGGCGAGATCGTCCTTTTCAACGGGCTGCAATTCGGGCGCGTGCCGACGCTCATCTATCTTTGCGTCCTCTTCCTGTTCTTCGTCTTGGTCAACGGCTACTTCAAGCTCTACATCTCGACCTTCAAGGGCCGGCTCGGCGAGCGGATGCTGCGCCGCTTTCGCTTCCAGCTGATCGACAGGCTGTTGCGGTTTCCGCTGCCGCAGTTCCGCCGCCTGCGCGCATCCGAGATCGCCACCATGGTGAAGGACGAGGTGGAGCCGCTCGGCGGTTTCATCGGCGACGCCTTCGTGCAGCCGGCCTATCTGATCAGCCAGGCGGTCACCGCGATGGTGTTCATCCTGATGCAGTCGATCACGCTCGGGCTCGTCGCCGGCGCCATCGTTGCGGTCCAGATCGTCCTCATTCCCCGTTTGCGCCGCCGCCTCCTCGTCCTTGGTCGCGCGCGCCAATTGACGGCGCGCCAGCTCGCAGGGCGGGTGGGTGAGATCGTCGAGGGAATTACCGGCATCCGTGTCAACGACACGTCGAACTGGGAGCGTGCCGAGATTGTCGGCCGGCTCGCGCGGATATTCTTCATCCGCTTCGACATCTATCAGTGGAAGTTTCTGGTCAAATTCATCAACAACCTGCTCGCCCAGATCACGCCCTTTGTCTTCTATCTCGCCGGCGGCTACCTCGCGATTACCGGGCGGCTCGATATCGGCCAGCTCGTCGCCGTCATCGCCGCCTACAAGGATCTGCCCTCGCCGCTGAAGGACCTGATCGACTGGGATCAGCAGCGTCTCGACGTGCAGGTGAAATATACGCAGGTCGTCGAGACCTTCACGTTGACCAACGTTCTCGACCCCGAGCTGCAGAAGCTTACGCCGGATACGCCACGCCGCATCGAAAGCGAAATCGCCGCGTCGGGCGCGGTCATCCGCGACGAGTTCGGGGCGGTGCTGCTCGACGCGACGAGTTTCGCCCTGAAACGCGGCGAGGCTGTCGCCGCAGTCGGCCCGGTCGGCGCCGGCGGCGAATATCTGGCCGAGGCCTTCGCTCGGCTTGTCGAGCCGGCCTCAGGCCGCATCCTCGTCGACGGCACGCCGATCGAAACCTTGCCGGATTCAGTGACCGGCCGGCGCATCGGCTACGCCGAGGCGAATACCTATTTCCCGCAGGCGAGCCTGCTTGAAGCCCTGATCTACGGATTGCGCCACGCGCCGTTGCGCGCGATCGAGAAAGATGCTCGCGAGGAGCGGATGCGCCGTGCCGAGGCGCTTGCCTCCGGCAATCCCGAGACCGACGTCGCCGACGACTGGGTCGACTACGAGGCCGCCAGCGCCACCGGCCCGGACGACCTGCTCCTGCGTCTGCGCGAGGTGCTGACGGTCGTCGACCTCGAAGGCGACGTCTACCGGCTCGGCCTCAGAAGCCGCATGCCGGAGGAGCAGATCGAGGATTTGTCGAGCCGCATCCTGGAAGCCCGCGATGACTTCCGCGAGCGCCTCGCGAAGTCGGAGAGCGAGGCTTACGTCGAGATGTTCGATCCCGACCGCTACGTCGTGAACGCGTCGGTGAAGGAGAACCTGATCTTCGGGGTCGCCGACACGGAAGGCCTCGACGGTCGTCTGGAAGATCATCCCTACCTCGTCTCGGTCATCTCCGAGACCGGTCTTGAAGGGAAGCTCCTGACGATGGGGCTGAGGGTCGCGGAAACCCTGATCGAATTGTTTGGTGACCTGGAACCGAACAACCCGCTGCTCGAGCGCATGGATCTGATGGCGCCCGAGGAGATCGACACCTACCGCGCCATCGTGCGGCGCGCCGGCGGCGCGACCGATGCGCCGGTCGATCCGGCGGATCGCCAGGCGCTGCTGCGCCTCGCTTACGGCTACATCGAGCCACGGCAGCGCCATGGCCTCCTCGACGAGGCTCTGCAGGCCGAGATCGTCGCTGCGCGCAAGGTTTTCGGGCAGGACCTCCCGGCCGACCTCCGCGGCGTGATCGAATTCTACCAGCCCGGCGCGGTCAACGCCGCGGCGACCGTGCAGGACAATGTCCTTTTCGGACGCATCGTCGACACCTACGCGGAGGCCGGCGACCGGGTGAACGGGCTCCTGCGCGAGACCATGGACGCGCTCGACCTGACCAATCCCGTCATCGAGCTCGGCCTTGCATTCGACATTGGCAGCGGCGCCAAAAGGCTGTCGCTTGCCCAGCAGCAGAAACTTGCGCTCGGACGCGCGGTGGTGAAACGGCCCGACGTTCTGATCGTCAACCGCGCCCTCGCCTCCCTCGACGGCAATGCCCAGGATGCGATGGTGACGCGCGTGCTCGACTTCGCCCGCGCCGACGGCGGACCGGGCTTTGCTATATATTGGGTGCTAAGCCATCCGGGGCCGGAGCAATGGTTCGATAAGGTGCTGACGTTCGAGAACGGCCGCCTCGTGAAATCGACGGAGCGGGCAACAGGTATTCGGGAGGACCGCGCGTTGGAGCCGGCAAAATAGGCCGCGGCGCGAAGAAGCGCCGCGCCGAACGAAGGTGAGGATCACGTGAGTTTGTTGAACACCGAAGTCGAGCTGTTGCGCCGAGTCCCTCTCTTTTCGGGGATCGAGCCGGCGCGGCTGAAGCTGCTCGCCTATACGTCCGACGTCGTGACCTATCAGCCGGGGCAGGTGTTGATGCGGCAGGGCGACATCGGTGACGCTGCCTATGTGATTATCAACGGCGACGCGGAAGTCACGGTGGCGACGAGCGGCGGCAACATCCCGGTCGCGCAGCTCCATGATGGCGACTTCCTGGGCGAGATTGCGATCCTCTGCGACACGCCGAGGACCGCGACGATCACCGCGAAGGGCGAGGTGAAGGCGCTCCGCATCCGCAAGGAGCCTTTCTTCCAACTACTCAGGCAGTTCCCGGAAATTGCCGTTGAGATGACCCGGCTCCTCGCCGAGCGTCTGACACGCACGACCGCCGAACTGGTGGAGGCGCAGCGCCGCTCCACGGCCCATCCATAGCGCCGATGACGGAAGTCCCATTTCTGGTGAGGATCTGGGGCGCCCGCGGCAGCTTGCCCGCGCCGGCGGCCGGAAATTGCGCGTTCGGCAGCGATTCGCCTTGCGTCGAAATACGCTGCGGGTCGCGCGTCCTGATCTTCGACGTCGGGTCGGGGGCGGAGAGCCTCGGCAGACGCCTGGTCAAGGAAGGCGTGAAGGATTTCGATATCCTGCTCTCCCACTGCCATCTCGACCACGTCATCGGCCTTCCTTTCCTGAAGCCGCTCTATGACAGCGCGGTCACGGCGCGGCTCTATGCCGGCCACTTCCTCGACGACATGACTTGCCGGGATATGGTCGAGCAGTTCATGGCGCCCCCCTTCTTCCCGATCACCCCTGACGTCTTCCACGCGCAACTCGAGTTCCGCGATTTCCACCCGCCGGCGACGCTCACGCCGCAGCCGGGGATCGTGGTTCAGACCGTGCGGCTCAACCACCCGAACGGCTGCGTCGGCTACCGCGTCAACTACGAGGGACGCTCGGTCTGCTACGCGACTGACACGGAGCACATTCCCGGCGCGCCGGACGCGAAGCTCCTCGAGATGATGCGCGGCGCCGACATTTTGATCTACGACTGCATGTATACCGAAGCGGAGTTTCCCGCCTGCCGCGGCTTCGGCCATTCCACCTGGCAGGAGGGTGTGCGCCTGTGCGAAGCGGCCGGCGTCAGGCAGCTTGTGCTCTTTCACCACCGCCCGGGGCGCGACGACGACGACTTGAGACGCATCGAAGCCGAGGCGCAGGCTCGGTTTCCGGGCGCCGTGGTCGCCAAGACCGGCCTTGAACTCACGCCCTGAAGCCACGATCCAGGCGGCCCGAAATGGCGGAAGCGAGCCTCATCACCCAGATCGCCGACTGGCTGGTCGACCAGTCGCTCGGCGAGCCCGACATGGTCGAGCTCTTCGAAGGGGCGTGCCACAGGCTCTACGCCATCGGCGTGCCGGTCAGCCGGGCCAATCTTATGTGGTCGACGTTGCATCCGCTCTTCCGGGCGGAGAACGTGCTCTGGCGCCGCGGCCAGCCCGCCGAGTTCGGGCAATTCCGCCACGAGGACAGCGTGACGGATGAATGGATCAGAAGCCCGATGCACCATATGCTCAAGGAGAATGTCACGATCCTCCGCCGGCGGCTCGCCGGGCCGGCCGCCGTGCTCGACTTCGAAATTACCAAGGAGCTCGCGAAGGAAGGCTACACCGACTATCTGGTGATGGGCACCGACCTTTTCTCCGGCAGATCCTTTTCCAACGCCCAACGCCGCGGCATTTTCATCACCTGGGCCTCGGACCGGCCCGCCGGCTTCGTCGAGGACGATCTCGCTGCACTGCAGAGAATCCAGCGGCGGCTTGCCGTTGCCTGCAAAACGGTGATCCAGGCGCGAATCTCCCGCAACATCGCGGAAGCCTATCTCGGCCGCGAGACCGGGCGGCGCGTCCTCGCCGGCTCCATCCGCCTCGGCGACGGCGAGCAGACGCGTGCGCTCGTGTGGTATTCCGATTTGAGAAGCTCGACGCGCCTCGCAGAGACGATGCCGAACGGCGACTTCCTCGAACTCTTGAACGTCTATTTCGAATGTGCGGCACGGCCGGCGATCAACGCCGGCGGCGAGGTGCTCGCTTTCATCGGCGACGCGGTATTGGCGATTTTCCCGGTCGAAAACGACGCCGAATTGCCGATGCTCTCCCGACAGGTGACGACGGCGATCACGGAATTCGCTCGGACTTTCCAACCGCATCAACGCGGAGCGCGCCGCGGCGGGTCGCGAGCCGATCCGCTACGGTATCGGGCTGAATGTCGGAAGCGTCATGTACGGAAATATCGGCGTGCCGGAGCGGCTCGCCTTCTCGGCGATCGGCCCGACCGTGATCGAGGTCGCGCGCATCGAGAAGCTGACCAAGGCGGTCGGCGCGCGCGCGCTGGCGACGCGCCAGACTCGCATCGGTCGAGCCGCATCTCTGGCGCTCCATGGGCCTGCACCGGCTGGAAGGCGTCGGCGAGCCGCAGGAGCTTTTCGGATTCCGCGAGGATGCCGCGCGCGAGGCGGCGTAGCGCGGTGCACTTGCCCGGCAAATCCTTGCGACCCGCGCCTGCACTTCACGCGGACAGCGCAGATCGCCGCGCCTGATGCGGACCCGTCGCCTCCGATTCGGGCTCGCGACCGTCCTCGGCCTTGGCAAGCGCGGCTTCTTCATCCCCTATCGCTACGCCGGCGAGGTGCCGGCGCGGCGCGACCGTCCTGCTTACGCCGCACTCGAACAGCTTTTCACGGTCGCGGAACCGACGTTCGCGGCGCTCCTCAAGTCGATGGCCCCCTACTCAGCCGCCTTCCAGGCAATCGGCGGCGATCCGCCTCCGGCGCCGCGCTGGGACCAGGACTGGTTTCCGCGCCTCGACGCCGCTGCGCTCTACGTCTTCGTGCGCGAGGCGCACCCGCTCCATATCGTTGAAGTCGGCTCCGGCCACTCGACGCGATTCATGGCACGCGCGATCGCCGACGGCGGACTTGGCACCGAAATCACCTCGATCGACCCCGCTCCGCGCGCCGACATCGAAGGAACCGGGGTGACGCTCATCCGCGATACCGTGCAGCGCGCCGGCGCAGCTCCGTTCGGCGCGCTTGTCGAAGGCGATATCCTGTTCATCGATTCAAGTCACATCCTGATGCCCGGCACCGACGTCGACGTGCTTCTGAATCACGTTCTCCCGAGGCTGCCGCGCGGCGTCCTCGTTCACGTCCACGACATCTTCCTGCCCGACGACTACCCGCCCGAATGGGAATGGCGCGGCTACAACGAGCAGCTCGGCGTCGCCGCGCTGATCCAGGGCGGCAGCTACCGGCTTCTGTGGTCGAGCCACTATGCGGCGACACGGATGTCGGTCGCGGTCGCGACAAGCGTCACGCGCACGATCGAGCTGAAGCCGGGCGCCGTCGAATCGAGCCTTTGGATGGTGAAGGCGTAGCGCCCCCACGGCGCCTCTATTCGTGCGGATCGATGGCGTCGCGAAGACCATCGCCGAGGAACGAGAAGGCGAGCACGACGAGCATCACCGGCAGCATCGGCGCGAGCAGCCACGGATAAAGCGCCACCGCCTCGATGTTCTGCGCCTCGTTCAGGAGCACGCCCCAGCTCGTGATCGGCGGTCGCAGGCCAAGGCCGAGGAAGGAAAGCGCCGTCTCCGCCAAAATCATCGACGGGATGGTGAGCGAGGCGGATGCGATAAGGTGGCTGGTGAAATTCGGCACGAGATGGCGGGAGATGATGCGCGACGGCTTAGCCCCCATCATCTCGGCGGCGGCGACGTAGTCCTCCTCGCGCAGCGCGAAGAGCTTCGAGCGCACGGCGCGCGCGATCGACGGCCAGTCGAGCAGCGCCAGAATGAGCGTGATGCCGAAATAGATGAGGCGCGGATCCCAGGTGACGGGAAGCGCCGCCGCGAGCGCCAGCCACAGCGGCAATTCCGGGATCGAACGGAGCACCTCGGTGACGCGCTGAACGATCGAATTGAAAAGGCCGCCGTAATAGCCGGCAATGCCGCCGATGGTGATGCCGATGGCGTAGCTGAGCGTCACGCCGACGAGGCCGATCGTGAGCGAGATGCGGGCGCCGTAGACCAGTCGCGAGAACATGTCGCGCCCGAGACGGTCTGTTCCGACCAGGAACATCGTTCCGCCCTCCGGCGGGCAGAAGAAATGAAAGCCGGAGGTGAAAAGGCCCCAGAAATTGTAGCGCTCAGCGGAGCAGAAGAAGCGTATCCGCTGCGGCTTCGACAGGTCGGCCTTATATTCCCGCTTCAGCGTGTCCATGTTGAGCTTGAAGCCGAGCGGATAGACGAACGGCCCGATGAACCGCCCGTCGTGAAAGAAATGCACCATCTGCGGCGGCGCGTAGATGAAGCCGGAATGACGGCTGTGCAGATCGTAGGGTGCGACAACCTCCGAGATCAGCACCGAGAAGTAGCTGAGCCCGAGGAAGACGAGCGACACCACGGCCAGCCGATGGCGCAGGAAGCGCCACCAGATGATCCGCGTCTGCGAGGCGTCGAGATAGCGCCGCGAGGGGCGCGATCCCGCCGCTATCATGGCGTCCGGATCGAACGGCTCGTCGGAGACGTAGTGCGCAAGCGGTGCCGTCATCGCGCGGCCCCTCCGGCGAGCCTGATCCTCGGATCGAGCACGGCGAGCAGGACGTCGGATACGAGCATGCCGATGACGGTCAGGACCGCGAGGAACATCAGGAACGAGCCGGCGAGATACATGTCCTGGCTCTGCAGCGAGGAGAGCAGCATCGGGCCGGTCGTCGGCAGCGACATTACGGCGGAGACGATGACCGAGCTCGACACGATCTGCGGCAGCAGGCTGCCGATATCCGCGATGAAGGGATTGAGCGCCATCCTGAGCGGGTAGCGGATGAGGAGGCGGCCCTCCGACACGCCCTTGGCGCGCGCCGTCGTCACGTATTGTTTCTGCAACTCGTCAAGCAGATTGGCGCGCAATCGCCTGATCATGCCCGCGGTGCCGGAGGTGCCGATGACGATCACCGGTATCCACAGGTGCTGAAGCACCGACACCACCTTTCCCCACGTCCAGGGCTTGTCGACATAGACCGGGTCCATCAGCCCGCCGATCGAGGTGCCGAACCAGACGTTGGCGAAGTAGAGCAGGATCAGCGCGAGCAGGAAGTTCGGCGTGGCGAGCCCGAGAAATCCGATGAACGACAGCCCGTGGTCGGCGGCGCTGTATTGGTGCGTGGCGGAATAGACGCCGATCGGGAACGACACGACATAGATGAAGAGCACGGTGCAGAAATTCAGAACCATCGTCAGGAACAGCCGGTCCCCGATCACGTCGGCGACGGGCTGATTGTATTCGAAGGAATAACCGAGATCGCCGTGCAGGAGCCCGGTCACCCAGACGAGGTATTGCTGCCACATAGGCTTGTCGAGGCCGTATTGCTCGCGCAGAAACGCGATCTTCTCATCCGCGACCTTCTCGCCCATCGCCTGAATCTCGGCCATGTAGGTGGTGAGATAGTCGCCGGGCGGCAGCTGGATGATGATGAAAACCAGGATGCTGATTCCGATGAGCGTCCAGATCATCGTGAACAGGCGACGCCCGAGGAAAGTGAGCACCGACTTGCCCCTTACTTGTCGAGCCAGAACGTATCCGGGCGATACATGCCGAAATAGGCGCCCGGATCGAAATTGTAGATCCCTTTTTCCGGCACATTGTGAAGCCGGTTGCTGACGACGACGAGTTGCTCGACGCCTGACACGATGCCGATGGTCAAGACCTGGTCGGTCCACAGCGACAGGATCTTGTGCCAGATCGCCGTGCGCTCATCGTCCGTGGCAGCCTTCCCCCAGTCGGCTCGGAGGCTCATCAGCTCTTTGACGGCAGGCATGTCGGGCGCCTCGCCCATCTGCCCGCTTGTCTCCGCCCACAGCCCCCAGGCCGGCCACTGGAACTGGTCGGGCGAGGACGGTGCAAACTCCTGCGGCGGCATCGACGGAGTGATCATGGCATTCTCAAGCCCCGACCAGACCACCATCTGCGTCTCGTCGGCGTTGATGCGGTTGTAGAAGATCTCGCGCTGTGACGGCTTGATGAAGAGCGATACACCGACCTTCTTCCATTGATCGGAAACGAGTTGCAGGACGTCGGTCTGCTCGGTCGACTCGCCCGCGGTCTCCACCACGATCTGCAGCGGCTGGCCGTCCGGCAGAAGCCGGATACCGTCGCTGTTCCGCTGCGTCAGCCCAAGCCCGTCAAGCAGCTTGTTCGCGAGATCGGGGTCGTACTGGGCCCACTTCGTCTGATATTCGTCCTTGAAGAGCGGCGACGACGGCAGCACCGTATTGTTGGAGGGGACGGCGACGCCATAGAAAATGGTGCTGTTGATCTCGTCGCGATCGATCGCCACGGAAAGCGCGCGGCGGAAATCGACTTCGCGGAAGAGCTTGCGGTAGACCGGATCCTTGTAGTTCAGGTCGGGATAGAGCGCGACGCGCGCGCCCTTCGTGGCATCCCAGCGCAAGACCTTGTAGTTGCTGCGCTTCTCCGCCTCCTTCAGGAACGTGTAGTTGGAGAAGGCGAGATAGGCGCCCTGCAGGTCCGTGTCGCCGGCCGCCACCTTCGCGGGGATCAGGTCGGAGTTCGAAATCCCGAGCGCCACCTGATCGATATAGGGAAGCTGCAGGCCGTTCTGATCGACGCGGTAGTAATAGGGGTTGCGCGCGAAGATGTAGCGGTCGGAAGGCGGCTGCGTCTTCAAGACCCAAGGCTGCAGCGTCGGGTAGTCGATGTTGTCGTTCCGATAGGAGCGGTCCTTGCTATAGAGGAGCGATACCCAGTTGCGCTCGCCCGCAGCCTTCGCCTGCGCCTCCGCCTTCTCCTTGCCGATATATTTGGCGTGGAACTGTTCCAGGTAATGCGCCGGCCGGAATATCTCGAGCGGCTGCGCGTCCGCGAGCGCCGGCAAGAAGTAGGAGTTCGCCTTCGACCAGCTGTAGCGGACGGTGAGCGGATCGAGAATTTCGACCTTCGGCTTTTCGCCGTCGACGAGAAGCTCCTTCGGCGGTCCGAAGCGCGAGACGTCCGGATCGTTCGCCATGTCCTCCCAGTAGAAGCGAAAGTCCTCGGCCGTGAACGGCGATCCGTCCGACCATTTCATCCCGTCCCTCAGATGGAACGTGAAAATCCGCCCATCCTTCACGTCGTAGCTATCGGCGATATCGGGAACGATGTCGAAGTTCGGCGTATAGCCGACGAGCCGGGCGTAGCCGTAGACGACCATGAGGCGGGTATCTTTGGCGCTCGCGCCGAGGATGCGCAGCGTGCCGCCGTATTGGCCGGGCGTCTTGTCGGTGCCCTTGTAGTCGACGACGAGCGGGTCTTTTGGAATGCGCTGCGAAACCGGGGGAAGCGCGCCCGACTTGACCGCGTCCGTGAGGGCGGGCGGCTCGACCATCGTCGGCGTGCTTTGCGCCGAGGCGTCAAGCGCCCAAGCGAGCACCGTCCCAAACGCGACGAGAGCCGCAATGCCGCTGATCGTCCGAACGCTCATACCGAAGCCCCCTTTGTCTTCTCCCTTGGCGCCAGAAAGTAATTGCAATGGGTCTTGTCGGGGAAGAGCTTTTCGACGCAATAGCCGTTCCGATCCGCCCAGGCCGTGAATTCCGCTATTCTCGGGTCGACAACCTCGACATGAAGCATCGGATGTTGCGCTGCGATAAGCGCTGCTGCGCCGGCGAGCGCCTCCATCTCCATGCCCTCGACATCGATCTTGAGGAAGTCCACGCGCCCGGAAACGAGGGCGTCGAGCGGCACACGGGGGATTGTGCCTTCAGCGTCCGGCACGAAATGGGTGGCGCCGAGGCCGGCCGTCTCCGACGGGACCGCCCGCAGCCTTCCCGGCGCGGCTCCGATGGCGCGCCCGAGGCACGAGAGATCGACGTTTTCCAGTCCGTTTTCCGCAACCAGCGCGCGGATCGCCGCGACCGCACGCGGAACCGGCTCGATCGGAACCACAACCTCCGCATCCATCGCGGCGGCGAAGAAAAGCGTGTGATTGCCGGTGTTGGCGCCGGCGTCGACGATGCGGAGACCGCGCGGTAGCCGCGCGGCAAGAAAGCGGAGCTCCTCGTCCTCGAAGAAGAGCCCGCGCATCTGCTCGCGCTCGATCACCGGGTTCAAGCCGGTATAGGGAAGTTTTAGGGCCCGCCCGCCGTGGTGGACCGTCATGAACACCGGCTCAGCTTCAAGATAGTCGACGAGCCGCGCGCGATCGACGTCCGCGACCGGCGGCAGCGACGTGTGGAAATGCGTCAGGCACTGCGCGGTCTTATAGGCGCGGCCGGTGCTTCCACAGAGCGAGCATGTAGTCGGCGTAGCATCCCATTGTGTCGGCCGCGCGAAGCGCGTCGAGCGCCATCGCCGGCCTGACGAAATGGCTTGGCCCGATCCACCACCGAAGCGCGCCATGGAAGAATGTCACGAAATCCTGCGCCGCGAGCCGGGTGACGCGCTCGAGCTTCGGCGGCGAACCATCCGCCGTCGCGAGCGCGGCGCCGCCCCACACCGCGTCGTAGACGCGAAGCGCCGGCTGCATTTTCGCAAAGATGTCGGGCGCAAGCGTCTCCGCGGCGGTGACCGCGAGGAGCCAGTCGAAACTCTCCGCCGACCGCCTCTTCCGCCGCCGCGGCTAGGACCGCCTTTGCTTCGCCCGCCGTAACGCCGAGCGGGACGATCGCGGCAAAATCGCCCGTCCCGACGGCCTTCGCCGCGTCGAGCGAAGAGCAGAGCCGATCGGGATCGCCGGCTTCCGCCGGCAGCACCACCAGCGCACAGCGCATCCCCCCTCTCAGCTCCACCGCCGATGATCCCACCGAGGGATCGACCTCGTCGAAGGAATGCCCGCGGCTATAATTGTCGTGATAGACGACGATCGGCGCCGCGCCCGGCGGCGACCAATAGACGCCGAGCTTGAAATAGGGCCCCTCCTCCTCGTTCTCGTAGGCAAGCGGCCCGCGCCAATTCACGATCCTTTCCGTATTCAGCCAGACCTCGATCTCCGACGTGCCATGACGCGACCAGAAGACGCGAAACGACGAAATCGTGCCAGTGCCCTCTGGGAAAATCTGCGATGCTCGCGAATTCGTAGCGGATGTCGGGTTCGGGAGAGGCGACCCGCCCTAGGCGCCGGTGAAGAAGAGCCGCCCGCCGCGGTAGCGGATCGCGATCGGCGGCTTTCCCGCCGGCTCGCCGAGCTTCGCCTGGTCGTGCCACTGGGCAAAGACGCAGCCGACCCTCGGGAAGCGAAAAATCCTCCGCAAGGCGCGTGCTGAAGCCGTACCAGACCTCCTCGTCCCAGACGACGTTGTAGGGGTCGCGCAGCTCGGCACGATGGCCCTGCGAGACATAGTCGCCGGGCCGAAGCTCGAAACGGCAGGCACGGCGTCCGACCCGCACGACCTCGGATTGGATTTTGGCAGAATGGGCGGCGGAAAGCCGCTTCACGCTCCACCCGTCGAAGCTGCCGCTTTCGAAATCGAGATGCATCGTCTGAAACGGTGCGTGCACGGCCCGGCTTGAGAAACCCACCTTCTCATCCCACATTGGGGCCGGAATCGCCGGCGCAAGGCGCGCGGCCGCTGGGAAGCGGGACCATGAACCGGATCGCCACGATCGTGAAGGGCTATCCCCGCCTTTCCGAGACCTTCATCGCGCAGGAGATACTCGGCCTGGAGAAGCGCGGCATCGCGCAGCTCATCGTTTCGCTCCGCCATCCGACCGAGGGCAAGGTGCATGACCTGAACCGCGAGATCGCCGCCGAAGTTCTCTATCTGCCGGAATATCTGAAGGACGAGCCGGCGCGCGTCAGCGTCGCGCGCGCCTGGGCGGAGGCGCAGCCCGGCTTCACGCGCGCCTTGAAGGCGTTTCGCGCCGACCTGCGGCGCGACCGCTCCGTCAATCGCCGCCGCCGCTTCGGCCAGGCCTGCGTGCTCGCGCGCGAGCTTCCGCCGATATCGACTGGATCCACACGCACTATCTCCACACGCCCGCCTCTGTCGCCCGCTACGCCGCCATGATACGTGGCATCGGCTGGTCCTTCTCCGCGCACGCCAAGGACATCTGGACGACGCCGAAATGGGAGCTGAAGGAGAAGCTCGCCGAGGCGACCTTCGGCGTCACCTGCACGCGCGCCAATCTCGACTACCTTCGCTCGCTGACCACGGCGCCAGAGAAGCTCCATCTCGTCTATCACGGCCTCGACTTCTCGCGCTTTCCGCCGCCGCCGGAGCGGAGCCGGCGCATGGACGGCACATTCACGATCGTCTCGGTCGGCCGCGCGGTGGAGAAGAAGGGCTATTTCGATCTTCTCAGCGCGCTCGCCGCCTTGAAGGACGCGCGATTGGCGCTTCGAGCATGCCGGCGGCGGGCCGCTCGCTGCGAGCCTCAAGGCCAAAGCAAAGAAGCTCGGCATCGCCGACCGCATCGCCTGGCACGGTGCACAGGACCGCGCGTTCATCTTCGACCTTTTGGGCCGCGCCGATCTCTTCGTGCTGCCCTCGCGGCTTGCCCGCTCGGGCGATCGCGACGGGCTCCCGAACGTGCTGATGGAGGCGCAGGCTTTCGCCGTGCCGGTCCTTGCCACCGACGTTTCCGGCATTCCCGAGCTGGTCACGCACGGAAAGACCGGCTGGCTCGTCAACGAGCGCGATCCGCGCGGGCTCGCTGAAGCGATCCGACGGCTGATCGATGACCCGGTCCTTCGCCTTCGCCTCGGCGCGGCGGGCGGAAGAAACGTGCGCGCGCATTTCTCCACCGAGCCGGGGATCGATTTCGTCGCCGCAAAGCTTCGCGCCGCCCGACCACGCCGCAAAGCCGCATGAGCCGGATGGACGATCGAGAGGGAGACGCGGCAGAGGCGCGCCTCGCCGATCGTCTCGACCGGGCGGCGGCGGGGGCGCGCCCAATCGAATTCTGGTGGCGCGACGACGACGCCGAGATGACGACGTCGGCGCTCGAGCGCCTGCTTGAAGCGGCCCGCGCGCACGCTCTGCCGCTGGCCCTTGCGGTCGTGCCGAAGGGCGCGACGGCGGGGCTTGGCGAGCAGCTCGCCCGCGAGCCGCGCCTCGCGGTGCTGCAGCACGGCTGGGCACACTTGAACCATGCGGCGGCAGGCGAGAAGAAGATCGAACTCGGCGGCGGACGCCCCCTCCCCGACATGCTTGGCGAACTCAGCCGGGGCTCCGAGCGCCTCCGCACGCTCTTCGGCGAGAAATTTCTCCCCGTTCTTGTGCCGCCCTGGAACCGGATCGCAGCTTCCGTGCGCGACAGACGAAGAGATGTCGGCCTTGTCGGGCTCTCGACCTTCGGCCCCGCGCCCGCCGCCGATCGGCACCAGGTGAATACGCATCTCGATATCTTCACGTGGAAGCCCGCACGGCGGCCGCTCACGCGCGCGGAGGCCTATGGGCGCCTCTCGGATGAAGTGGAGCGGCGCATCGCCGGCAGCACCGAACCGATCGGGATACTTACGCATCACCTCGTGCATGAAGACGCGAGCTGGGACTTCCTCGATGCGCTTTTGCGGCTGCTTGCACGCCACCCCGCGGCGAGGTGGCCAGAGATCGGCGCGCTCTTCGGGCTCTGAATGCGTCGAGCGTGCGGCCTCTCACTTGGCGAGGCCGTGATAGCGCTTGTACCAGTCGACGAAGCGCTTCAGGCCTTGCTCGAGCGACGTCCGCGGCCGGAAGCCGAAATCCGCCGCGGCGCGCGCGATATCGGCATAGGTGACGGCCATCTCGCCGGGCTGCATGGGCATCATCTCAAGTTCGGCCTGCCTGCCCAGGATCGTCTCGAGCGTCGCGATCATGTCCATCAGCGCGACCGGCTGGCTGTTGCCGAAATTGTAGACCCGGTGAAGCGTGGCACCCGGTTCGGCGGGATTGTCGTTCGCCGCGATGACGCCGGTGACGATATCGTCGATATAGGTGAAGTCGCGCTCCATCTCGCCATTGTTGAAGACCCGGATCGGCCGCCCGGCGAGGATCGCGTCGGTGAACAGCCAATAGGCCATGTCGGGCCGGCCCCACGGGCCGTAGACGGAGAAAAACCGCAGCCCGACCTGCGGAATCTTGAAGAGGTTCGCATAGACCTCGCTCATCAGCTCCTGCGATTTCTTCGTCGCCGCGTAGAGCGAAGTCGGGTGATCGGTGTCGTCTTCTTCGCGAAAAGGCACCTCTTCGCAGCGCCCGTAGACGGAGCTCGACGAGGCGTAGACGAGGTTCTCGATCGCCCCGGCCTTGCGACAGTACTCCAGGATATTCAGGTGGCCGACAACGTTCGAGTTGACATAGGCGTGCGGATTTTCCAGCGCATAGCGGACGTTCGCTTGCGCCGCGAGATGGATGATGGAGCGGATGGTCTCGCCTTTAAGCGCTTCCGCGAGCGCCGCCGCATCCGTCAGCTCGACGCGCGCGAACCTGAAGTTCGGAAAGGTCGAAAGCTGCACCAGCCGCCGCCGCTTCAATTCGGTGCCGTAGAACGTGTTCAAATTGTCGACGCCGAGCACGGCCTCGCCGCGCTCGGCAAGCCGGCGGGCGACGTGGTAACCGATGAAGCCCGCCGCACCGGTGACAAGAACGGTCATCGAAAATCCGCGCCTGAGCAAGCGTCGGGCGCGTCGGGCGCACCGCCCGACACTCTTGAATCGTTGTGCATGCCGTCTCCCAGCCGATAGACCCGCTCTCGCGCGCGGGCGTTGGCCAGAACTAGCACGTGCGCGGCCGGGCTCAAGGACTTCGGCCGAAGATCGCGCCGGCACTACCGCACGTTTTGCCCCACGCGGCGCCGATCCGCGCGCACTATTGCCCGCCGACGCCGGCCTGCTATACCGGTTGTCCGCGCACGGGAGCCGGCTATTCAAAGCGCATCCGCCCGACCTCTGATTGCAGCGCTCTTCGCGGCTGCGCTCCTTTCGGGAGCAAGCCTCGCCGCCGAGCCGAGCGGACACGCGGTTCGGGTCGATCCGGCGGTCAACGCGAGCGGCACCGCCGGCTCGCGCCTTCTCCAGGTCGAGGGCGCCGTCTTCATGGGCGACCAGATCGTCGCCGGGCCGGACGGCCTTGCCCAGATCCGCTTCATCGACAACACGCGCCTTGTCGTCGGGCCGAATTCCCGGCTAACGATCAACTCCTTCATCTTCGATCGGAACGACAAGGCCAAGAAGGTCACGATCAACGCGCTCAAGGGAGCGTTCCGCTTTATCAGCGGCGACAGCCCGCACCAGGCCTACACGCTGAAGACGCCGACGATGGAGATCGGTTTCCGCGGCACCGTCGTCGACATCAACGCCCGCGGCCCCGAACTCGACCGCCGTCTTCCTGCAAGGATCGGGAACGGTCTGCGACAACGGTGGAAGCTGCATCGACGTCACCGCCGACTGTGTCCTCCATGTCGTTGCGCGAGGCGGCGGGATCACGACGCCATCGGGCTTGGAGACCGCCCAGCGGCTGGTGGCGTTCTTCCCGTTTATCATGGACCAGAGCGCTCTCGATCCGGCCTTCCGCGCCAGCACGCGCAACTGCCATATGCCGGACCGGAGGATCTTCGGCGCGCCTTCCGAGGGTAGCTCCGGCCCAGCACACAGCACGCCGAGCTCAGAGAGGCAGCGCTAACGAAGCGGCCGCGCGGAGGCGCCCGGTTGCGAATGGCCGTGTTCATCGAAGTGAACACTAAGGAAGCATCTCCCCCGTCAATTCGATCTTCAGAGAACACGAGATTTCGAGCCAGCATTCGCATGATCTGGCAATTCGGAATTGAGCTAGGTGCTCATCCGTCGGGTGCGATATCAAGGGCAATATCAGCTACAATACCGGGGAGCGCATCTATCACATGCCAGGACAGAGTACTATTCGGTGACCCGCATCGATCTCCTCAAAGGCGAACGGTGGTTCTGCTCTGAAGAAGCGGCTCGAAGGCAGGGTGGAGGAAGGCGCGTCGTTAGCCCGTTCAGGCTCACAGCCCGCGATCCGACGATAAATGTCCGCCACAATGCTGACGGCCCCGAGATTTCAAGCGAGGCTCCGGAAACCGTGTCCGGGCCTGGCTTCGATCCCTAAGTGTCTGAAGCGATTGGTGGGTGTACACGGACTCGAACCGTGGACCCGCTGATTAAGAGTCAGCTGCTCTACCAACTGAGCTATACACCCTTGCCGCGGGCGGCTTTATAGGGATGCGGATACCCGTCCGCAAGGCCGGGGCAGCCGGGGCCGGCTCTCCGCCTCCCGCGATCGTTCCGAAGGAGCCGAGTTGCTGAGCCGCCGATGTTGAAATCCCGCATCGCCGGCACGGACCGCGCGCCCAAGGACGGTGCCCGCTTCGCCGACATCAACCCGGCGACGGGCGAGACGATCGTCGAGGTCTCGGCGGCCGACGCCGCACTCGTCGACGAGGCGGTGGCCGCGGCGAAGGAGGCGCAGCGCGAATGGATGGCGCTCGCCGCCGCCGAGCGCGGGCGGGTGCTTGACCGCGTCGCCGCGCTCCTGCGCGAGCGAAGATGGAGCTCGCGCGGCTTGAGGTCGTCGACACCGGCAAGCCGATCCAGGAGGCGCCGGAGGCCGATATAGGCTCCGCCGCCGACTGCTTCGAGTTCTTCGCCGGGCTGACCCAGGCCGTTCACGGCGAGCACATGCCGTTCGGCGACAGCGCTTTCGCCTATACGCGGCGCGAGCCGCTCGGCGTGTGCGCCGGGATCGGCGCCTGGAACTATCCCATCCAGATCGCGAGCTGGAAGACCGCGCCGGCGCTCGCCGCCGGCAACGCCATGATGTTCAAGCCGAGCGAGCTGACGCCGGTGACGGCGGTTGAGCTGGCGAAGATCGTCGAGAAGGCGGGCGCGCCAAAGGGGCTCTTGAACGTCGTGCTCGGCAGCGGGCGAGGTCGGCGCGGCGCTTGCGACGCATCCGGGCGATCGCCAAGATCTCGCTCACCGGATCGGTGCCGACCGGGAAGCGGGTGATGGCGTCGGCGGCGGCGACGCTGAAGCACGTCACCATGGAGCTTGGCGGCAAGTCGGCGCTGATCGTCTTCGCCGACGCCGATCTCGACGACGCCGTCTCCGCCGCGCTCCTTGGCAATTTCTATACGCAAGGGGAAATCTGCTCGAACGGCACGCGCGTCTTCGTGCACGAGGCGGTGCGGCCGGAATTCCTCAAGAAGCTTGTCGCGCGCACCGAAAGGATCCGCATCGGCGACCCACTCGACCCTGCGACGCAGATGGGCCCGCTGATCTCCGCGGAGCATCTCGAAAAAGTGCTCTCCTATGTCGCGCGCGGCGAAAAGGAGGGCGGCAGGCTCCTGACCGGCGGGCGGCGGCTCACGGACGGAGCGCTCGCCAAGGGCAATTTCATGAGCCCGGCCGTCTTCGACGCTTGCCGCGACGACATGGCGATCGTGCGCGAGGAGGTGTTCGGGCCGCTCTGAGCGTGCTTCCCTTCGCCGACGAAGAGGAAGTGGTCGCCCGCGCCAACGATACGCCGTTCGGGCTCGCGGCCGGCGTGATGACGCGCGACCTTTCCCGCGCGCACCGCGTCGCCGCGGCGCTTGAGGCCGGGGTCGTGTGGATCAACAGCTACAATCTGACGCCGGTCGCGATGCCCTTCGGCGGCTCGAAGCAGTCGGGCATCGGCCGCGAGAACGGGCTCGCCGCGCTCGACTTTTACAGCGAGCGCAAGAGCGTCTATGTCAATCTCGGACGGGTCGACGCGCCCTATTGATCCGCCGCGTAAATCGCGACGATCCACAGCCCCGATCAAAGATCGGCCGCAGCCTTGGTCCGGCGGCGCAATGCTTTTATGACGGGCATCAACTCCGAAGGCCAAGAGGATGGCGATGGACCTGACCCATGCACAGGACCAATTCGAGCACTCTTTCGACTGCGATCAGCGCGTGGGCCGTGGCCTTCGTTCCGCGCGCCGGCGCGGCGATCCTGCTCGTCGCGGTCGGGATCGTGCTCGCCGGCTGGCTCGCGCGCGCCGTCACCGCCGCGCTTCGCCGCACGCGCCGCATCGACGCGACGATCGTGCCGGTCATCGCAGCGTCGCCCGCTATGCGGTGCTGATCGTCGTGGCGATCGCCGCGCTTGGCCCAGCTTGGCGTGCAGACGACGTCGCTCCTCGCGGTCCTCGGCGCCGCCGGCCTCGCCATCGGCCTGGCCCTGCAGGGCACGCTTTCCAACATCGCGGCCGGGATCATGCTTCTCTGGCTTCGGCCCTTCAACGTCGGCGACTATATCGAGGGCGAGCGGCGTCGCCGGGACGGTGCTCGAGCTTGGCCTCTTCAATACCCAGCTCAAGACCTGGGACGGCATCTTCAAGGTCATCCCGAACTCGCAGCTGTGGAATTCGCTCGATCACCAACTACAGCCGCAATCCGACCCGCCTCGTGCTGCTCGAGTTCGGCATCGCCTACGAGGACGACATCGCCGAGGGGCGCCGCGTCCTGAAGGAAATGGCGGAAGCACATCCAAATGTACTGAAGGATCCGCCGCCGGTGGTCGTGCCGCTCAATCTCGGCGATAGCGCGGTCGTGCTTCAGCTCCGCGCCTGGGCGCCGAATCCGGTGTTCTGGAACGCGCGATGGGAGCTGACGCAGAACGGCAAGAAAGCGGCTCGAGTCGGCGGGGATCACCATCCCCTTCCCGCAGCGCGTGGTGCACGTGGTCGGACCCGACGCGTCACCGAGCGGTGGCGCGCCGGAGCCTTCCGAGAAGCGCTGGAGCTGAGCTGCGGGGCGCGAGCCGCCCCGGCCCAAGGTTTCGCTATTCCGCCTTCGCGACGTGCCAGGCGCCGTTCGCCTTGCCGTCGCCGGTCATGTCGCCCGGCTTCTTGTCCTGGACGAAGGTGTAGAGCGGCTTTCCCTTATAGGCCCACTGCTTGGTGCCGTCGGTGCGGTCGATGATCGTCCAGTCGCCTTCCGCCATCGCATCAGCGGCTGCCGCGAAAGGCGGCCAGTTCGCCGCGCAATGCGTCGCTAGCAGTTCGACTTTCCCATCTCGTCCTTGTCAAGGTGTACAGCGTCATATCCTTGGAGTCGCCGTAGATCTTCCCCATGCTGGAATCCATTTCCATCGCGGGCTCTGCCGCGAAGGAGGCACTGGCCGAAAGCGCAAGAGCGAGTGCCGCAAGGCCGACAGCGATGCGCATCGAAAATCCTCCCCGAGACGTGAGCTCCTCCCTCCCCGGCCAGCCTTTGCGAAGCCGGAACGGGCACCCGCATCCTTGCGCCGAGATGGTCGACCAATGCCAATCACGGGCGGTGACAACTTCGTCACCGCGTGCGTTGCGGTGCGCGCTTATTGCCGCTCTGCCGCAGCGCGGCACTCGTCGACCAGCGTCGAAATACCGCGTCCTCCTCGCTCCGGCGTCAGCGTCTGCGCATCAGCCCGCGCCACAGCCCCGCCGCCTGCGCGCGCTTGGCGAGGCAGCGCAGGTGCGCCGGCAGATTTCGGCGTCGACATCCTGATTCGACGCACGATGCCATGCAGGCTCTGCAATATAGGCCGGCTCAAAGCCGAGGAGATCGGGCGGATAGAGCTGAGCCGCGACGATAGACAGCGCCGAAAAGGATCGGCTGGTGCAGAAGGTAGATCAGAAGGCTGTGGCGGCCGACCCAGAGGACCGCGCGCGGAACACGCGCAGCCTGCATAGCCGGCAGACCGGTCGAGCGCTGAAAGCCCGCCAGAGCCGCGCTGCGGCAATCCCGCGAGCACGACGCCGAACCAGGGAAGAGACCGGCACGAAGTCGTTGGTGCGCGGGAGCACGGTGCGAGAGCCCGATCCAGATCAGCGCCGGATGGTCGAATGCCGGGCTGGCAAGGAAGCGGCGCGACGAGGAAGCAGAGAGCGCGCGGCGAGCGATGACCAGCGACCGGCAGGCGCAGGACGAAGACGAGCCCGAGCACGCTCGCGACGGCGATGAGGTGCAGAATGCCGAAGAAGATGAAGCTGTCGGGAAAGACGAACTAGGTGACGATCGTGATCGGCCGCGGCAGCTCGCCACGATACAGCCGAGGCGGCGGAGGAAGCGGCTGGAGATTGAAGCCGCGGCGCGTCGGGAGAACGAGGCTGACGCCGACGATGAAAAGAAATGCGCCGGCGGTGGAGCGCGCCAGCAGCCACCAGCCGAAGCCCGTCCTCCACGTCGGAGGTGATGAAGCCGAAATAGCGAAGGTCCCAGGCGAAGTGGTAGACGACCATCGCCACGACCGCGATGCCGCGCGCGGCGTCGATCAGCGGCAGGCGCGTCGAAGCCGCGGCGGCGGACGGTTCCATTCTCAGGGGCAAGGCCGATCGCGTCCTGCCGGCCTCGCCGCCGAGATATCGCTCAAGCGGTCTGCGCCTGCGCGTGGATGCGGTCGCGCCGTGCCGAGAGCTTGTTCAGGGCCGAGAGATAGGCCTTGGCCGAGGCGACGAGCGTATCGGTGTCGGCGGCGCGGCCGGTGAAGGTCTTGCCGGCCGCCTGCAGGCGCACCGAGACCTCGGCCTGCGCATCGGTTCCCTCGGTGACGGCGCTCACCTGATAGAGCTCAAGCGTCCGCCTCGTGCGGGACAAGCGCCTTGATGCAGTTGAAGATCGCGTCGACCGGGCCGTTGCCGGTCGCCTGGATGGTCCGGTGCTCGCCGTCGATGTCGAGCGTCATCGTCGCCGATTGCGGCCCCATCGTGCCGGCAATGACGGTCGAGCGAGAGCAGCGCGGATGCGGTCGTGCGCGGAGGCGATCTCCTCGTCGATCAGCGCCTCGATGTCCTCGTCGTAGACGTGCTTCTTGCGGTCGGCGAGCGCCTTGAAGCGGTTGAAGGCGTCCTCGACCGCGTTGTCGCCGAGCTGATAGCCGAGCTCCTTCAGCTTCGACTTGAACGCGGCGCGCCCCGAATGCTTGCCCATGATCAGCGAGGTCTTCGACACGCCGACCGATTCCGGCGTCATGATCTCGTAGGTGTTGGCGTTCTTCAGCATGCCGTCCTGGTGGATGCCGCTCTCATGCGCGAATGCGTTCCGCCCGACGATCGCCTTGTTGTACTGGACCGGGAACGAGGTGACCGCGGAGACAAGGCGCGAGGCGCGGGTGAGCTGCGTCGCGTCGATGCCGGTCGTATAGGGCAGCGCGTCGGCGCGCGTCTTGATCGCCATCACCACCTCTTCGAGCGCAGCGTTGCCGGCGCGCTCGCCGAGCCCGTTGATGGTGCATTCGACCTGCCGCGCGCCGGCTTCCACGCCGGCGAGCGAATTGGCGACGGCGAGCCCGAGATCGTCGTGGCAATGCACCGAGAAGATCGCCTTGTCGGAATTCGGCACGCGCTCGCGTACCGCGCGGAACATCGCGCCGTACTCCTCCGGCGTCGCATAGCCGACCGTGTCGGGCAGGTTGATCGTCGTCGCGCCGGCGCGGATCGCCTGGTCGAC
The DNA here is from genome assembly GCA_963750115.1 of uncultured Alphaproteobacteria bacterium. Classification (GTDB taxonomy): domain Bacteria; phylum Pseudomonadota; class Alphaproteobacteria; order Rhizobiales; family Afifellaceae; genus DASWJZ01. The sequence continues at coordinate 124,820 of CAVVPM010000005.1, forward strand.
GCAGCGGCACAGATAGTCGATCGAGGTGCGGGTCGCGTCCATCGCCGACCATTCGACGTTGTCGACGAGGTTCCGCGCCTGCGCGACGGTCGCTTGGATGATCTCGATCACCTCGTCCTCGCCTTTGCGCATCTGGTGCGCGAGGTGGATTGGCGAGGTCGAGACGAAGGTGTGGATGCGCGGCCGCTTCGCGAGCCTCACCGCTTCGCCGGCGCGCGCGATGTCGGCGGAGATGGCCCGGGCAAGCCCGGCAACGACCGCCTTCTTCACGCGGCGGGCGATCTCGGCAACGGCCTCGAAATCGCCCTGCGAGGCGATCGGGAAGCCGGCCTCGATGATGTCGACGCCCATCTCATCGAGAAGCTCGGCGACCTCCAGCTTCTCTTCAAGCGTCATCGTCGCGCCGGGGCACTGCTCGCCGTCGCGGAGCGTGGTGTCGAAGATGAACACGCGATTTCGTCGCCGTGCGATTCCGGTATTGCGCTCATGTCGCTCAGTCCTTCGAATCGGGCGGCGTTTTGGCCGCATGTCGCGCCTAAGGTTGATTTCTCGTCCCCCTGAGGGCCCGCCCTGCGCGGCTCACAATGAACCCGGGCTGCCGGCGCTCAGGGGCGCCTAAGAAGGAGAGCGAGGGCGAGCGGAAGGCTCCGCGCTTTCGGCGCGTTCAAGTCAAAGAGCGGCAGAGATGAAAACCGCACGGCCCTGACCTTCGATAGCTCGCGACTGCCAGCAATTACT
>CAVVPM010000006.1:0-128980 GCA_963750115.1 uncultured Alphaproteobacteria bacterium
ACCGGGCGTCGTCGTCGCCTTCCTGTTCCGCTACATGTACCTGCAGAACGGCGGCATAGTGAACACGTTGCTCCTGTCGCTCGGGCTGATCGCAGAACCGGTCCTCTGGCTCAACTCCGCAATGCTCTCGCTGCCGGCGATCATGGTCGCCAACATCTGGGCGATGACGCCCTTCTTCTTCCTGCTGCTGAGCGCGGCGCTGCGGCGATTCCGAACGAGGTGATCGAATCGGCGCGCGTCGATCGCGCCGGACCTGGAGCATGGTCTTCCAGATCAAGCTGCCGTTCCTGCGAAGCGCATCTTCATCGCGGCCTGCTGATGATCATCGCCAACTTCAACGACTTCGCCAAGATCTGGGCGATGACCCAGGGCGGCCCCGGATACGCGACGACGACCCTGGTCGTCTACGTCTACCGGCTCGCCTTCGAGAACTTCGATTTCGGCTACGCTTCGGCGATCGGGGTGGTCTGGCTGCTCCTGCTGCTGGCCTTCGCCTTCGTCTATCTGCGCGCGCTTGCGAAATGAATCCATGACGGGCTACGCAGACACCGCACCCAAATTGACCGATCTGGCGCAGCGCCTGACGGGCGAGCAGGTCCAGGTCGTCGGCGATCGCCCTGGCCTTGTCTGGAGCCTGGCGCCGGTCTACTGGATGCTCGCGACATCCTTCAAGATCGGAGCTCGAGGCGACCCGCGTCATCCCGACGCTGGTGCCGGTCCACCCGACGCTCGCCAACTATATCGGCCTCGGCGGGCAGTCGCTGCCGTTCTTCTCGTTCTTCTTCAACAGCGTCGTCAGCTGCCTGTTGACGGCGGTCATCGCCGTCGTCATCGCCACGCCGGCGGCCTACGCGCTGTCGCGCGCGCGCTTCCGCACTGCGCGGCGCGGTCAGCTATTCCATCCTGGTCTTCCGCATGCTGCCGCTCGTCGTCATGCTGGCGCCGCTCTACCTGCTGCTCCTCAACGCGCACCTGCTCGACAGCATCGGCCGGCCTGGTCATCGGCTTCACCACCTTCGGCCTGCCGTTCGCGGTGTGGATGATGAAGAGCTTCATCGATGCCGTGCCGATCGAGGTCGAGGAGGCCGCGCGCGTCGACGGCTATCCGCGCTGGCAGATCCTGCTCGAAGGTCGTGACGCCGCTGATCATGCCGGGCCTGCTGACGACCGGCGACCTTCGTCTTCATGGAAGCCTGGAACAACCTCATCTATCCGCTGACCTTCATGACCACCATGGACAAGCAGACGCTTGCCGGCCGCCCTGGTGCTGACCTTCACCGGCCAGTTCAAGACCGACTGGGGCGGCATGATGGCCGCTGCCGACGCTGACGACGCTGCCGCTGATGATCGCCTTCTTCGCCGTGCAGCGCTCGATGGTGCGCGGCCTGACATCGGGAGCGGTCGCCGGTGCCTGAACGCTCGCTTCGACGGAAGGCCCCGCGCCGGCTCGCCGGCAGGAAGCGCGCTGGTGACCGGAGCGGCCGGCGGACATCGGGCGGGCGATCGCCGAGCGGCTGGCGCGCGAGGGCGCACGTGTCATGCTGACCGACATCGATGCGGCAGCGGCTCGACGAGGCGGTCGCCGGGCTGCTCGCCGCCGGCGGCCTCGATGTTGCGGCGCATGCCGCCGACCTCTGCCGAGCCGAACAGCGCGACCGTCTGGTGCCGGCGGTGGTCGAGCGCTGGGGCCGGATCGACATCCTCGTCAACAACGCCGCCTTCCACGGGCCCGCGCAGCCCTTCCTCGATCTTCCCGAGGCCGAATGGGAGCGCGTCTTCGCCGTCAACGTCATCGCCACCGCCGCGCTGTGCCGGGCGGCGGCCCGGCACATGCTGCGAACGGCGGCGGATCGATCGTCAATATCGGCTCGATCCAGGCGGCACATGCCGGTGCCGACCTATGCTGCCTACGTGGCGAGCAAGGGCGCCGTCGCTAGCCTGACGCTGCGCGCTGGCCGTCGAATTGTCGGCCGATGGGGATCCGCGTCAATGCGCGTGACGCCCGGCGTCATCGCGACCGACGCATTTCTCAAGACGCTGAGCGAAAGCGAGCCGCCGCGGCGCGACGGAGCACGGCGGCGCCGGTCGCCGCGCTGCTGGGCCGCTCGGGCCGGCCGGACGAGGTCGCCGCGGCCGTCGCCTTTCTCGCCTCGGACGACGCGTCCTTCATCACGGGCGCGATCCTGCCGGTCGACGGCGGGCGGCACATCAGCCGGCGTCCGATCCGTTCGAGGTCGCGTTCGGCAACGCACACGGCAAGACGGGAGCTCCTGATGGCGAGCATCTCGCTCCGCAACGTCGCGAAGTTCTACGGCGAGACCGCAGGTGCTGTTCGACTGCAACCTGGACATCGCCGACCACGAATTCGTCGTCCTGGTCGGCCCGTCCGGGTCGGGCAAGACGACGTTGCTGCGCCTGATCGCCGGCCTCGAGCACATCAGCTCGCGGCGACATCTTTTTCGACGACACCCGCGTCAACGATGTCGATGTCGGCGACCGCGACATCGCCATGGTGTTCCAGAACTACGGCCTCTATCCGCACATGTCGGTCTACGACAACATGGCCTTCGGCCTGAAGCGGCGGAAGGTCGCCGACGCAGGAGATCGACAGGCGCGTGCGCGACGCGGCCGAGCATGCTCAACATGGCGCCCTATCTGCAGCGCAGGCCGCGGCAGCTGTCCGGGCGGCCAGCGTCAGCGCGTGGCGCTCGGGCGTGCGATCGTGCGCGAGCCGGCCGTGTTCCTGCTCGACGAGCCGCTGTCCAATCTCGATGCGCATCTGCGCGTGCAGATGCGCGCCGAGATCCTGCGGGTGCACCGCGCCGTCACCGCGACGGCCGTCTACGTGACGCACGACCAGATCGAGGCGATGACCATGGGCGACCGGATCGTCGTCATGCACGAGGGCCGCATCCAGCAGGTCGGCACGCCGGACGAGCTCTACGACGCGCCGATGAACCGGTTCGTCGCCTCCTTCATCGGCACGCCGGCGATGGGCTTCCTCGATTGTCGCGTCACACATCGTGACGGTGGGATTGAGTTCTTCACTGGTTCCACGCGATTTGGGCTGGCCCAGTGCAAATGCTCGCATCTTGCTGAGATCGGGGACAGGGTCGTCACCGTGGGTATTCGGCCCGAGAAGCTGACTTTGGGCACAGGAGACAGCGACACGACGGGGAGATTCGCACTCAGCGGCGCGGTCGAATCCGTGGAGAACCACGGTGCCGAGCAACTAGTGCGCTTCGTTGTCGACGGTGGTGCACTCACCGCGCGCTTGCCCCGCGACAAGCGAATTGTGATCGGTGAGCAGCTGCACTTTTTAGCCGAACTCGAAAGCTCTGCACTTGTTTGACCCGGAGACCGGAAGACGCCTGTGACACAATATGCCGCGCCGTTCAGTTCGCGCCGACTGTCCTCGCGTCTTTTCCGCGATGACGAAGCCAACGTATCCCTTCCCTACCGGGATGGAGCAACTCGATGAAGGTCACAAAGGTCCGCGCAGACGTCATACGAGTCCCGTTCGGAGAAGCATATTGGGGGCATCGGGCGTGGAAGCAGGACTACCAAGCCCGGAGGCGGCGCGGTGGTCATATGGACACAACATATCCGCTGCGCTGGCGCATGCGGCACCGATGGGGTTCAGAAATCACCTCGTGCTGATCCGCGTGTACACGGATGAGGGCATTATCGGAATCGGCGAGAGCAAGGCCCCAGTCGCGCCGTTCGCCGTGAAAGAGTGACATTGAGGCCTACCTCGCTCATTTCCTCGTTGGTGAGGACCCTTTCGCAGTACGCGTGCTTTGGGATCGCTATCGCGCCTCGATGTATGGACGCGGCCACTTGCAAGGACTTCATCAAGAAACGGCTGCCGGCTTCGATATCGCTTGCTGGGACATTATCGGAAAAGTTGCCGGACGTCCGATCGCGGATGTTCTGGGCGGTCGGTACCGTCCGGAAATTTCTATGTACTTTAGCGCTGTGCCCGGCCTACAGGATCCAAACAGCGAAGACGAGCGAGAACGGCTCCGAAAGTTCGACCCGTGGCGCGCTTGCGGTGGGGCACACGGCGGTCAAGATCGCGACGGGATTTGGAAGCGAGGCAGACTTGGCATCTGTCGACGTTGTACGGGAAGTCGTAGGCGACAACGGCGTCATTCTCGTGGATGCGCTGGGCGCATACGACTATGCGCAGGCTCTCTCTTTGTGCCGCCACCTCGCTGACCGCGGTGTGCTTTGGTTTGAGGCCCCTCTGCCCACCGAAGACCGCCGAGGCTACGTGGAGCTGTCAAAGCGGTCCCCAATCCTGATTGCCAACGACCTCGTCTGGACCGTCTCCACCATGCACGAAATGCTCGTCGCAGGTGCCCGCATGGTTGTCATCCCAGAAAGTATCAAGGTTGGCATCACCGAATCCATGCAGATAGCCCAACTGGCGGATCAATTCGGTTGCGGGTTCGCTGCGCATTGCAGCATCGGAACGACCGTGCAGTTTTCCGCGAACGCACATATCTGCACGTCGACCCCAAATTTTGTCATCAGCGAAATCTGGGGCAACCAGAACCCGCTCACGACCACACTCTTCTCTCCCAAGCTCGAAGTGAACGACGGCATGCTCTCCATCCCCGAGGGGCCGGGCCTTGGGTTGACTATCAACGAAGACGTCCTGGAGACCGTTATTGCCCGCGAGCGCTCCGGCGCAGTGGACGGATAGAACCAAAACTGTGTTTTCGTGCCCTGCGTCGATCGGGGTTAGGAATCCGAAGCGGGGGCGGCATGGGCGATCCTCAGGCCGCGGTCCTGGGGTCGCATTTCTCGGCGAGCGCATGGAAGCGCGCGGCGGTCACATCGGCGGTGCCAAACAGGATCGCGCAATCGTTGGCGACGGACACGAAGTCGAACCGACTGCGGATATGGCGCTCGGCGATGGCCGCGTTCGGCGCAAGCACGCCGGCGAACTTTGCGGACATCCGCACCCGTTCAAGGCCAGCCTCGATCTCGGCGGTGACCCTCGGATCCTCCGGGTGACCAGTCATGCCCATGCTCGCCGCAAGGTCGCCCGGACCGAAGAAGATCGCGTCGACGCCGTCCACCGAGGCGATCTCCTCGAGGTGGCTAAGCGCCTCGCGGGTCTCGACCTGGACGATCAGGAACAGTCCGCTGTCCGCCCGCTCGGCGTAGTCGCGGATGCGGCCATAACGGCTCGCCCGATGGAGCCCGGCAATGCCGCGCTGTCCCCGCGGCGGGTAGCGCATCGCTGCGACTGCGGCGGCGGCCTCGCTGGCGCTCTGCACATAGGGCAGCATGACCGTCTGGGCACCGGCATCGAGATATTGCTTGAGCAGGATCTTGTCGTTCCACACCAGGCGGACGATGGGGACGGTCGGCGTGCCGGCAAGGATGCGCAGATGGGTGAGCGCATCCTCCAGGCTCAACGGCGAATGCTCGCCATCGATCAGCAGCCAGTCGAAGCCCGACCACCCGAGGCCTTCAATGGCGTTGCTCGAATTGAGCATCGACCAGATGCCGACGAGGGGGCGCCGCTGCGAGAGCGCGATTCGGAATGGATTGACAAAGTCTGTTTCGATGCCGTTGTCTGTCATTTTCTCTCCCCTCGGGCTCGATCACACGATATCTGGGATCGGCACGCTCGCAACAGAAGTTTTGATAGCCGATCTCAGTGTATCATTACATGAGACTCATCGGCTCCGAGGGGAACAAGGGCCGAGTTACGCCTGGCAGCGATCGCCATGCGCGCGTGCCAGAAGGTCGCTCAAAGTCATCCGTCTCACTGGTCGCAATAAAGCGCGACAGATGAAATTCGGCTTGCGCATGTGCGGTTCGCGGGTAGGATGTACAGGAGAAGAGGCGACGGTGCCGCGCGATGGCGATTGTGGAAGCGCGCGAAGACAGCCGGAGCCATTTCGGTCTCGAACCATCGACTTGGAACGCAGCCCAGCGAGGCGCCTGATTTTAGTCAGTGAAGAGCCTGAACAACACCAGGAGGAGAAGGACTATGGCGAGACGGATTGTCTCTAACCGCATGTCTCGCAGAGACGTGCTTGTCGGTCTGACGGCAGCGGGGTCTGGCTGGAAACATGCCGGGGCGCAAAGCGATTGCCGCGGGCCGCAGTCTGCCGACCGCGGCGCGGCCGAGCGAGCTTTTCTTCGCCGCGCTCGGTCCCTCGACGGACGACGCAGTGCTGACGCCGGCGATGACCGCATTCTCCGACGAGGCCGCGATCAAGGCCTCGGTCAAGTACGGCGGCGACGCCGAATTTTTCCAGAAAGTGGTGAGCTGGTACGCGGCCGGCGAAAAGATGGACGCCGTCTTCGTGCGCGAGAACTTCCGCACCCCATTCGCCAATGACGGCCTCATTGCGCCAATCACCAAGATGGCCGGCGTCGACACCTATCTGAACGACGCAAGCTCCAGCTTCGTCACCTCGATGAAGGGTGGGGACGAGGTCTTGGGGCTACCGTTCTACGGCGAAATCGAAACGATCTGGTACAACGAGGCCAACTTCAAAAAGGCCGGGTTGAGCACGCCTCCTACGACCTGGGACGAACTGCTCGATCAGGCAAAGAAGGCCAAGAAAGCCGGCTTCAACTATCCGATGCTGTGGGCGGCGGGGCAAGGCGACCATCACCTGCCGTGGCAGTGGTTCACCCAGGTCTGGAGCCGCGGCGACACGATGTTCGATGCCGACGGAACGCCGAGGATGGGACCGGGGTCCACGGCCCGCACGACGCTCAAGTGGTGGAGGGACACCTTCCAGGATTCGCAAGTGTCTCAGACCCGCGCTCGGCCGAGCTCCGCTACATCCCCGCCATGAAGGCCTTCATGAACGGCGAGCACGTCTTCCTCGGCGTCATGTTCAATACCTATCTGCGCACCATTAACGATCCCGCCCAATCCCCCGTGGCCGGCAAGATCAAGCAGTTCATGATGCCAGGCAATGGAAAGACGATGGGGTATTCCCGCATCTATCAGCATGGTCGGCGTCGACGGAGAGCCCCGACTGGACCTTCGAGCTCATGCAGTATCTCGGCGGCAAGGATCCGGAGGGCGTGCTACAAGACTCCGCGAGAGTGGTCGGTCAAGCTTGGCTACATTCCGTCTTATAAGTCGCTGTGGGACGACCCCGCACTCAAAGCGGAGTGGAGCAAGACGATCGACTTCGACATGATTCGCAAGCAGGCGGAAGCCGCCGCGCATGTATCCGAGGTCGTCCCGGTCGTCTACGGGGCTTGGTACCAGGAGTGGCAGAGCGACGCGAACGTACAGCTCCAGAACTGCATCCTCGGCAAGTCAACGGCGGACGAGGCCTGCGACGCCATGATTGCCAAAGCGTCCGAACTGAAGAGCAAGGGCTAAACGTTGGAGCGCGCGGCGAGCACCCGGCGCGAGACCCGGATAAGACATGAACCCTCGCCTGGCTCTGCTCGCTGCGCTTCTGAACATTCCCAGCGGCGTTCTCATCTTTGGAATGCTGCTCTATCCGATCGCCTACGCGCTTTGGATGTCATTTCATGTGGTCGGTATCCGGGAGCTCCGGACAGGCCACATGAAGTGGGTCGGCCTCGACAATTTCGTCGCGGTCCTGACTGACCCCTCATTCTGGTCGTCTTTCACCCACACCGTCATCTTCACCGTGATTGCGGTCGCGCTCGAGGTCGTGCTCGGACTCGCCGCGGCGCTGGCGATGAACCTGCGCGGCATCAGGCTCGGCAAAGTGACGACCCTGCTGATGCTGGTTCCTTGGGCGATTCCGCCTATCGTCAACGGCGTCATGTGGTCGTTCATCTTCAATTCCAGCTACGGCTACGTGAATGCCGTCCTGTTTCAGCTCGGCATGATCAAGCAGAGCATCGCCTTCATCAGCGACCCGACGCTGGCGCTTGCGGTCGTCATCATCGCCTATGTGTGGCGGACGGTTCCGTTTTCGGCGCTGCTGCTTCACGCCTCGCTGCAGGGCATTTCCGAGGAGATGTAACGAGGCGGCGACGCTCGACGGCGCCACCGCGTGGCAGAGGCTGATCCATGTGACGTTGCCGCTGCTCAAGCCGACCTTCCTCGTGCTTCTCGTGTTGCGGACGCTGTTCTCCTTCATGGTCTTCGACGAGGTGATGGCCATCACCTACGGCGGACCGGGAGACAGCACCTGGGTGGCGACCTGGTACATCTACGCCAATGCGTTCGTCTACTTTAAGCTCGGCGTCGGCTCGGCGGCGGCGTTCCTGCTGTCGATCGCCATCGGTCTCGTGGCGGTCTTTTACATGCGTGTCCTCTACGGGAATAGGGACAGGTCTGATGGCATCGAAAGTCGGTTATCGTGCACTCGGCGAATTCGCCAATCTCGCTATCATCCTCGTCATCCTGCTGCCGGTTGCGGCGCTGCTGCTGGGCTCCCTGCAGACCGAGCGGGATCTGCTGAGCAACGTCAACAACATCTGGCCGGAACACCTCACCGTCAGCAATCTTCGGGATCTGGTCACTGGGGCAGAGATATCCGGATTGTCGCAGAGCCGCGGCTTCCCTCGATCATTCCTGAACAGCCTGGTCGTCGCCCTGGGGACAACCTTTCTGACCGTCGTCTTCGGTTCGTTCTCCGCCTATGCACTCGCTCGCCTCAAGATCCGCGGGACGAAGCAGATGATGTATGGCGTGCTAGCGACACGCATGGTGCCGATCGTGGTGTTGATCATCCCGCTCTACGTCATGCTCCGGCACTACGGCCTGCTCAATTCGCTCGCCGGGATCATCGTGGCGCAGTCGGGGTTCTTCCTGCCCTATGCCATTTGGATATTGATCGCCTACTTCGCCTCCCTGCCGAGCGAACTGGAGGAGGCGCGCGGTCATCGACGGCTGCACACGGTTCGGCGCGTTCTGGCGCATCATCGTGCCGATCAGCACGCCGGGGATCGCCGCCTGCGGTATGATCATCTTCCTGATGAGCTGGAACGATCTTTTGCTGCCGCTGATTCTCGGCTCGACCGATGCGGTCATGACCCTGCCGGTGCTCATCTCGACCTTCGTTACCTCGAAATACATCTCCTACAGCGTGTTGAACGCGTCCGGCATCATCGCGCTCATGCCGACGGTTATCCTGGTCGTCCTGCTGCAGCGCTTCATCGTCCGCGGGCTGACGGCGGGAGCGGTGAAAGGCTAGCAAGCGGGCGAAGACGCTAGGGAAAGCCAGAAAGAAGGGATCGATGCCCGGCATTTATCGAGCGACTCGGAGTGCGGCCCGTCATCAATGCGGCAGGCGATCTCACGCGGTTGGGCGGGACCCTCATGGAGGCCGACGTCCTGGCGGCAATGCAAGAGGCGGCAGGTGCCTTCGTCGTGATCCAGGAGCTGCAGGCTGCGGCAGGCGCGGTCATCGCCCGCCTAACCGGGGCTGAGGCCGGCTACTTTACCGCCGGCGCCGGGGCGGGCATCACGCTCGGGATCGGTGCGTGCCTTGCCATGGTCAATGAGACCGACCCAAGCGCGGTCATCGCGCGCCTGCTGGAATTGCCGGACACGGCGTCTCTGCGCCGCCGCAAGGTCGTCGTGCAGGTGAAGCACCGGACCAATTATCTGCGCCTGTTCTCAATGAGCGGTGCGGTGCTGCAACTGGTGGAGGGCGAAGACCAGCTCGCATCTGCGTTGGAAAGCGAGGAGGTCGCGGTCGTCGGCTTCGTGCACGAGGCGGCAGAACTTGGCGTGCCGTTCGAGCGGGTGATGGCGCTTGCCCGCAACCACGGCTTGCCGGTGCTGGTCGACGGGGCGGCGGCGCTGCCGCCGGTCGGAGAACCTCAGCCGCTACATTGCGGCGGGCGCGGGTCTGGTCGCCTTCAGCGGCGGAAAGGCGCTGCATGGGCCGCAGCCGACCGGAATCCTTGGCCGGGCCGGGCCGATCTGATTCGGGCGGTCTCCATGCTCCAGCAGGGCACCGACCTCAGGCCCAGGCCTTTCGCCGGCCACGGCATCGGGCGGCCGATGAAGGTCGGAAAAGAGGAAATCGTCGGGGCGATGGTCGCGCTCGAACGCTACGTGGAACGCGATCACCCGGCCGAATATCGGCATTGGGAGAAGGACCTGCGTCTGATCGTCGAGACGCTGCAGGGGCTCCCCGGTCTGCGCGCCGAATTCGTGGCGCGCCTGCCCAACCGGCGGCCGCTTCCGGCGGTCCTCGTCCATGTTGACCAGAACGCGCGGGGTCGCTCGGCTCGCGCCGTCCTGGACAAGCTCATGGAAGGCAGCCCGCGCATTGCCCTTGGCGACGAGCAAGCGGACCGAGGCATCCTCATGGTTTATCCGGCAAATCTGAGACAGGGGGAGGCGGCGATCATTGCCGATCGTCTGCGGGCTCTGCTAGCGCCGTCCGAAAGGGCCCACTCGATCTCCGCGCGACGAGAATGAGGCAAGAGCCGGCGAGCAGCGACCTTCAATGCGCGCCGGTTTGATTGCGCCGGGAGCGGAAGCACGGGGTCGCCGCGTATCACATGACGAAAGTCGATTTCGGCTGTTGATACGCCCTCAGGAATTGGGCACTACTGCCGCGCGAAAACCAGGTACAACGTGCTAATCTTCGGCAGCCTCCCTGGGCAGGACCCTCGCACCGCCGACAATCCGAGACTGGCCCAGTCATGCCATCGAACCGCGGCTCCCTCAAGAAGCCCAGGAACACAAAGAACGCCACGCGGCCAGCAAAGGACGCCGCGACGGAGCCCCGCGGCGATGCTCCCGCCGCCAATCCAAGCGCGATTCGCGCGATCGATCGGGCGATCGCCGTATTGAAGTGCCTCTCGCTTCACCCGACCGGCCTGACACTGACCGAAATCAGCCGCGAGGTCGATCTGCACAAGGCAACGACGCTGCGCTTCCTGAAGGCGCTCAGCCATAGCGGCGCAGCCGCACCCGTTACGACCGGCAAGGGGTGGAAGCTGGGACCGGCGTTCTTCGAGATCAGCGCAAGGGCCGCCGACCAGACCGATATTCGCGACGTGGCGCGACCGATCATGGAGGCGCTGTCACGCTCCTGCCGAGAAACCGTGCAGCTTGCGGTGATGGCCGACGACAGTATCGTCTATGTGGAGAAGATCGAGCCCGCCGACGCGCCGCTCAAGATGAACACTCAGGTGGGATCGCGGCGGTCGATTCATTGCACCGGCCTCGGCAAGGTTCTCGCCGCTTATCAGGATTGGGATGAGATCAAGCGCATCGTCGACAGGGTTGGAATGCGGCGCTTCACGGCGCAGACGATCACCACCGTCACCAAGCTGCGGACGGAGTTTGCCCGCATCCGCATGCAGGGATATGCGGTCGACGACCGCGAGTACAATCGGTTGGTCGTCTGCGCCGCGGCGCCCGTCCGCGATACGGCCGGCCGCGTCATCGCCGGTCTCAGCATTTCCACATTTGGCGAGCCGGTCGAAGGCAAGCGCTTCAAGGAGCTGATCGGCCTCTGCAAAGAGACGGCGGCGCGCATCTCTGCGGAACTCTGCCGGCACAACGCTCGGTCCTGAAGCCGCAAAGATGGCCGCACAGGTGGCGGGGTGATGGACGATGGCGGGGGCGTATCCACAGCCGGCAATTTCGACAACGCCACCGCAGGCGGCGACGCGCAGCGACTTGACGGACGGGCGCGCTCAAAAGGTCTCGATCTATGCCCGCGCGATCGTCGCTGTGTCCGACGCGCTCGCGGAGAGGATTGCCGTCTCGTTTGGTGAGACGTAGTTCATTGCACGAAATTATTCTTGCCCCGCAGCCTTTTCCGGCTAGTATGCCCGAAGAGGCGCATGGCGCCGCGCGCCGGGGAATTCGCAAGAAATGTTGGACGCATCAGCCACTCGGCATGGCTCCGACGCGGTCGCCGGTGTCAGCGCTGCTGCCTCGTCCACGAGGCCGGCTTTCGGCCCTTCGGGAAGAATGGCCTGCGTGACCTCCCCCTTGTCGCCGTCAAGCCCAGTCTCCTACGTTCCCGCCCGTCGGGCTCAAGCCCGCACCAATGGTTGGTTGTGGCCGGTCCAACGCTGGCGGCGGACCGTCGACTGCCTTCGTCACAGGGCAAGAAGATGGACCCGGACAGCAACATAGCGATCGAACGCCCACAGACAGGCAAGCCGTCTCACGGGAGGGTCCTCGCCGTCGTGGTGCCGCACGCCGACGACTGCTCTATCTTCGCCGGCGGCACTCTAGCGAAGCTCATTTCGGAAGGTTATACGGGGTACCTCATCAGGTTGACGAACGACGACGCGGACTCTGTTCGAACTGACCCCCGGGCAGACATTCGCCAGCGCCGAGTTCGGAATGCGCCGAGTTCGGCAAAGATCCTTGGCCTCGAGCGCGTCTTCGACCTCAACTACCGCAATCATTATCTCGATCAAGTGCCGCCGACCGAGCTGCGGGCGCGGCTCGTCTTTCTGTTCCGGGCCCTCAAGGTCGACACGGTCTTCTCCTTCGACCCGGCGGCCACCTACGATATGAACCCGGAACATCGCTACGGCGCGCAGATGGTGGAATATTCATGCTTCCTGTCGGGAAGTCGCCTCGACTACCAGGAGCACTTTGTCGCCGGGCTCAGTCCGCAGCGGATCCTAGAGAAATATTATTGGGCGCGCGGGCAGCAACTCGCGAACCGGGTCGTGGATGTCTCACAGACGATCGCGACCAAGATCGAGGCAATTGCAGCGAACAAAACTCAAATAGGCGGCATGGTGCGGGGCCTCAAGAGCGACTTGCGACGCTCCGGGCTGGTCATTCCGACGCTTGAGATCGACGACGAGACGGCAATCCGGCGCTACGCCGGCGAGATATTCGGCGGCTACGCGAAGAAGATCGGCGAGCAATACGGTATCGGCTTTGGCGAGCGGTTTCGCCACGTCGGCAAATATTACTGGCCGGAGATGCTCGAAGAGTTTGTGGCGCAGAATGCAACGGCCGGCAAGCTTGGCTAGCGGCAGGATGAAGCGATGAAAATCACTAAGCTGCAAACGTATATCGTCAACGTGCCCTATGTCCATGACGAGGTGAGCTCGCGCATCATCAGGAGCGGCGTCACGTCGATCGTCGTCAAGCTGACGACGGATAACGGCCTTGTCGGTTGGGGCGAAAGCTGCGGCAACATCGCCAGCGCGAGGTCGGTCGACGAGGCGGTGCGGTACGCGTCAGACTTTGTCGTCGGCATGAATCCCTGGGATCGCGAGCCGATCTGCTTCAACTTCTACAAGCGTGGCACGTGGGATCGGCGCATGCATACGGCGAACTTCGCGTTTGCCGGCGTCGACATGGCGATGTGGGACATCTGCGGCAAGGAAGCAGGGCAGCCAGTCTATCGGCTCCTCGGTGGCGCCATGCGGCGGCACGTCAATTATTTCTACTATCTGTCGCGGGGGACGCCGGAAGAGATCGTGCGGCTGTGCGAAGACGGAATGAAGCGAGGCTACACCTGCTACTACCTGAAGACCGGGGTCAATTACGACGGCGAGAGCGAGATGCTCGACGCCATCAGAAGGACGATCGGCCCGAACGGTAAGATCAGAATTGATTGCAACGAGGCTTGGACCATCAATCAGTCGATCAGGATCCTGAACGACTGGGACCGGCGGTTCGGTGTCGACTTCTGCGAGGCGCCGGTGGCGCACGATCTGCCGGAGAGCATGGTGGAGATCCGTCAGCGCGTGCCGTGCGCGATATCGGCGAATGAGGGGCTCGGCCGCGAGATCGATGTGCTGCGGACGATCCGCAGCCGCTCGGCGGATGTTTTGTGCTTCGGGCCGTTCTGGGTCGGGACGCTGCGGCGGTTCATGACAATGGCCCACCTGGCGCATCTGGAAGGGCTCACGGTGTGCAAGCACACGCATGGCGAACTGGGCATCGCCGCCGCGGCAGGGCAACATCTGATGCTCGCCGTGCCGAACGCGATCGACGGGAACCAGCAAACGGCTGCGGTGATGGCCGACGATATTCTGACCGAGCGGCTGCCTATCGCCGATGGGCCGAACTGGGACATCGACGAGCGGCCGGGGCTCGGTGTTGAGGTGGACGAGGAGAAGGTCGCGCGCTTCGCCGAGGCGTTCGCTCGGGACGGGCAATTCCTGCCGTACCGCATGAACCGGGCGGACGGTGTCGCAATGTTGTAAATACGGAGGCGGTGCAGATGGCCGGCGCCGGGCGCGCCTGGCGCAAGCGCATCTCTTCGCTGCTAACAAGTTGCAAATCGGCGCCGCGATGGACCCCCAATTGGCTTCCAACCCGTGAATCAGCGCCGAAGTAGGAACCTACCGCTGATAAGGGCCAACAAACTGGCATTGTAGCGAAAACTTGGTTCCGGGCGGGGGTCCCTATCGGCGGCCTGCAGTTCAGGCGAGCGCGGGATATGGCAGCATGG
The DNA here is from genome assembly GCA_963750115.1 of uncultured Alphaproteobacteria bacterium. GTDB lineage: Bacteria > Pseudomonadota > Alphaproteobacteria > Rhizobiales > Afifellaceae > DASWJZ01. The sequence goes on from CAVVPM010000006.1 coordinate 14,379, forward strand.
CTAGGCCTTGTTCCCCGCGAGTACTCGACTGGTGGTAAGACGACCCTGTTGGGCATAAGCAAGCGAGGGAACCGGTATCTGCGAAGGCTGCTGGTTCATGGCGCCCGATCGAGACTATGAGAGGGACCTGGCACAAGGCGAGATCGCGCGCATGACACGGCTAGAGCTGAACGCGATGCTCAAGCGCATCGCGGTTCCCAGAGTTTCAGGAATGCTCACCCGAGCTGAAAGCCGCGCATTTCAACCTGCAGGCCATCCGCAGGGCGCTCTCTCCCAAACCCGGCGTCGGCCCGCGCTAACGTGCGGGGCCCAAGCCAATCGAACGTTTGCCGCGGTCAAGGCACCGTTCAATCTTCAAAAATCACATCGAGCGTCGACGGTCCGGTTGCCGACAGGATGCAGGCATAGTGCCGGGCTCTCGTCAGCGATACCTGAAGCAGCCGCCTGGTCTCCATGTACGGCGGTGTGACTTCTCTGCCCCGAAAAGTCCGGTGCCGGTCTTCGACAAGCAGAACAGAGTCTATATTCGCGTCCCTTGAGCTGATGCATCGTCATGACGCTGATGTTCGATGCTTCCCGGTGATTGTCCATGAGCTGATCCTGAAGGATCGCCTCATCCAGCGCCGCTTCCGCGCCGGCATAATCCCCCCGCCCCTTCCAAAGCTCCGCGAGTTGGTCCTCGATCGCCGATCCGCGGCGCAGTAGCCGCAGATACCGGGCATGGTCACCCGTCCGCTTCAGTTCGTCGGCATTACTCCTCTCAAGAGCTCTCCAAACCAAAAGCCAGTCCTCTGTGGGCGAGCCGCAAAACCCTCTGGCGTCGATTTCTTCGATTGCAGCCGTCAGTGCTGTGACGCATTTGGTGCCTGGCGACCTTCCATCGCGGCACTTCTCCGCCCATCCCAGCAAACGGTCGGATGTCTTGATTGCTGTCTTCTTCCCCGAGGACCTGAAGACCGCGCCGATCCGCTCCAACGCGCCAGCAAGTCTTTCATTCAGCGGATCGTTGCGAGATGCCATGATGAAGGCAATCACCCTTGACGCGAGCGTGATCTGCATTTGGTCAAACATGACATCGTGCGGAATCGGACGATGCTCTTTCTCGCCGATTGTCAGCTTCTGCGCTAACGCATCGGAGATCAAACGCACCATGGTGCGGCTACGCGCGGCCACCGCCACGGACAAGTCGCGGCGCCCGGTTCTTTCGACCGTTTCGTTCCACGTCTTGATGAGCGCAAACCGTAACCCAACGGAAAACTGACCTAGCTGAAATCGCCTCGTAGTGATGTCGTCGGGCAAGTCGAGTTGGACGTCAGGCGATAAGAGACTGCGGGCATATCCGGCGATACCGGTGGCCGGGCTTCGGTTATTTTCGTTTTGAAAATCGTACGTGGCCGGGCCAAGCGCTTCCGCGAATTCGGTCAAACGTGTCGGGCTGACACCCTTCCGCCACGAATAGATGCGCTGCTCGGTATCTCCGAGTGCGATAATCTCTGATCCCTGGGACAGCTTTTGAATGAGGCGCCATTGCTCCTCGTCGGTGTCCTGAAACTCATCGACGAGAATAAGGGGATGGGCACGGCTGAAGCATTCACGGACCACGTCAGACCGTTCAAGAATATCCGCAGCGCGGGGGGCAAACTGATCGTAAGTCGCCCTGCCGTCCTGCAAAAACAGCCGCTTCTCTTCAGCTTCCCATTCTTCGTCCCGCATACCGGCGCGGATAACCGCGGTATCCTGCGCGGCTATGATGGTCGTACGCCGCTGAGACGTAAGCAGATAACCGTGAGATCGGAGGATATCCCAGGCGAAGGAGTGGTAGGTCTTGATCTCCACCTGGTGCGCGATTTCCGTCGTCAGGACATTCCCGGCACTTTCGAGGATTCGCCGGATGGCAGCGTTTGAGAAGCTGAGGAACAGCACTGATTGTTCCGGCTTGAGCTGTTCGAGGACGACGCGTCGTGCTTTCAAGAGCGCAATCGTGGTCTTGCCGGACCCTGGCCCTCCCAAAACCAGCATGTGGCCCGCGCCTTCAAGAATGGCGCGTCGTTGATCACAAATGTCGAAGTCGTCTTCCGGGTTTGCCATGTCTAATTGTCGGGCGCTGCCGGCTCGCCATCAGTGTCGGGCGCGTCATCGTCATCATCATCCTCATCATCGGCTGACAGCTCGTTGGGCAAATCCTCGCTGATGCGTTCCAAGGCTTCGACGATAATGTCCGGCAGATCCTCGTCGGAACAGAGTTCGACCAGCCGCTGCGCATAGCCCGAGCCCTTCCGGCTCTTAAGGACCCTTTTGCATAGCTCTCGAACATCGTCATCGTCCGCATCAGGATCATATGCGAACAAAGCCGCGATTCTTCGCGTTGTGCGGATAATCCTCGAATTCTGACGCCTCTAACAGGAACGTGCGGATGACATCGATCGATACTTCGTCTGCAAGCAGGTACTCAATCCCGGTCTGTTCAAGCTCCCAGGCCGCGTCGAAAGCCTCTTCGATTTGATCGCTGATGGCTTCATACTTCTGCCGGTCGCAGAATGCATATGTCCTCAGCCCGATCTCTAGAAAAGAATTGCCCATAGCGCAACAGACCGCCGTCTCCCTCACATTGTACGATTGTGACACCAGAAAGGTCGAGCGGCGTATAGGCTCCGTCCTCGCTCTGCTCCTCCAGGACTGCGGAGGCAGAGTAGATTGCCTCCGCATCCGAGACACCTTCGACACAAAGCACGCCGTTGCCTAACATCGCCTCGGCGAGGGACCGACGTAGATTGCCCTTATATGTTTTGGCCTTGATACCGGTGACCTCAATCCGTCGCCCTGCAACGATCGCGTCGTTGCCTCTTTCCAGGAGGACGACGCTTGCAGGATCAAATTGCTCCAACACGAACGGCGAGTGCGTGGTCAGGATCGACTGGTCCATTCTCTTCTGAAGAAACTGAACGATCCGGCGCTGAGTATGCGGGGGAATCGCAATTTCGGGCTCTTCCATCGCGAAAATTACGTTGGATTTCAGTTCCGCGATGAAGGTCAGCAGCGAAAACACCATCGAATTGATGACGCCCGATCCCAGCCGCCAATAAGGGACAGGCGTGTTCGAACGCTCCGACGAGCCAAACAGTGTTATCGATCGCCGTAGGCTCTCCCGTGTCAACGCGGACGGATATAAGCGAAACGTGCGGTCGTCAGTCGACAGGCCGACAAACCGACGAACGCGGCCGTCAATCTCGTCAAGGATCGCCCTTAGCTGGGGGATCGCGTCAATCGCGGGATCGAGATCCTCCATCGCAGCCAGTGTCTGCTCCCACATGGCGGAGCGATCGTCTTCCTTGAGCTTCAAAATAATGTCGAGCAAGGAACCGCGCTCCAAGCTAAGAGCTCTGGCACCCGTTCTCAGCGCACGGAGATAGATGAACCCGAAGGCCCGCTTTGCTGGGCGGGAGACCTTTGGCCGACGCGTTTCGTCGTCCGATGGAGGGCTAGCGAAAAAAGTCTCCGCTCTGAATTCGTCCTCTTCAACGTCGTAGCTTCCTTCAAATTTGATCCGAAGGGCGGGCACGACATCGTCGTGGTCGACATCTTCAGGCGCGGCTGTTTCATCCAAGAGGGTGTTCGTCGCTGTGTTCCAATATTCGCGATGGGTACGAAACTTCGTTTGCACGTCGGCAGTAAGATCGGTCGGTACGACTTCCAACTCTATGAAAATGGGCGAGCCGCCTTCCTCGAGATAACGGCGCCCAAAGAAATCATGCTCGTCAATCGGCGAAGTTCGGGCCAGCCGATCAGGGCCAAGCAGAAGGTCCAACGCCTCGCAAATAGTCGACTTTCCGACGCTGTTGCCGCCAATGATGACCGTGTGACCGGGGAAAATGACTTCGCCCTGCGCGACGCCACGAAAGTTTGAAAGCTTGAGGCGACGAATTCTCATATCTTCAGAGCCCTCGCCCGCGCGGCTGCGCAGCGCATTACAAATGAGATTGGGCGATCAGTGCTACTCATTGGTCACGCAGCTTCGTTCGTCAGGTCTTCGATAAGAGGAAGGTCGAGGCCCTCGATTTCCTGCAGCGCTTTGCCGGCGATGCCCTGCAAGTCGCCGTACATTTCCTACTGTCGATTCGATCACGCCCTGAATCTGGACTTCGCGCTTCGCCCATAGCCGGGTCATGGCTTTGCGCTCGCGATCAAGATCGGCCCGCATTTCCGAGAATTTCTCGACAATGGCCTCGACCCGGTGGCGGAATTTGGGGCCAGTCAGATACTGGTAAACCAGCTCCATCTTGGTCTCCTGGCCTTCCTGCGCTTGCCGGGCTGCCGTAACCTCGACGAGTGACTGACGAAGCGCGACAGCGAGCGGAATGGCGAAACGGAAATCGGTCACCCAGATGCCGTCAACAAAGGCAAAGGTCTCGACTTCCTTCGGCAACGCCGTTACGGGCGATAAGCTAGAGCCGTATCGCGCGCATATCGCCAGCGGAATGTTCCATGGTTTTGATTTTGACGCGACGATGCTGCGTATCGCCGCCATGAACCTGATCCTGCACGGCGTGGAAGACCCTGACATCCACTATCAGGACACGCTGAGCACCAGCTTCACCGATCGCTTCCCGCAAGCGGCGAGCGAATCTTCGATGTGATCCTCGCCAACCCCCCCTTTAAGGGAAGCCTAGATTTCGAGGACGTGCATTCTACGCTGCTGCGGCAGGTGAAGACGAAGAAGACCGAACTCCTGTTCGTCGCCCTGATCCTGCGCATGCTCAAGAACGGTGGCCGGTCAGCCACCATCGTGCCCGACGGCGTTCTCTTCAGCTCGTCCACCGCACACCGAGACCTGCGCAAACTGCTCGTCGATAGCAACCAGCTTGAAGCAGTAATCTCACTGCCGAGCGGCGTCTTCAAACCCTATGCAGGGGTGTCGACGGGCATCCTCGTCTTCACCAAGGGGGGCGAGACGAAGGATGTCTTCTTCTACGATATACGGGCCGATGGGCGCTCACTGGACGACAAGCGTGAGCCGGTCGAGGAAAACGATCTGCCAGACTGCCTTGCGCGGTGGCACGAGCGCGATCCTGCGAAAGACACCAACCGAACTGACAAAGCATTCTTTGTGCGGGCTGCCGAAATCAAAAAGGCAGAGCTATGACCTCTCGCTAGGCCGCTACAAGGAGCCCGTCTACGAGGAGGAAGAGGACGAACCACCGCAGGCGATTTTGGAACGCATGAAGACGCTCAATGAGGAGATCGGCTCTGTGTTGTCAAGCTGGAGGAGATGCTCAGATGAAGTCAACTCCGCTGGCGACATTAGCCGAGATAAATCCAAAGGGGCCAGGCTCGGGTGAGCTGAGTTCGGATGAGCTATGCAGTTTCATCCCGATGTCCTCCCTTGGGGAAGACGGAAGTCTCACATCAATCGAACAACGACCATATTCTGAGGTAGCTAAAGGGTATACCGCGTTCAGATTTAATGACATCCTACTCGCGAAGATCACGCCCTGTTACGAGAACAATAAGATAGGACTCGCGAAGGTAAACGGACGGTATGCGTTTGGGTCTACAGAGTTTTATGTAATACGATGTGACCCTGAAAAACTCGACCCAAGCTATTCGGAAGGCCTTGCCCATCGACGACCGCGTGGATTTTGGTCGTGAGCCCGCCTCGGGAGCGACCGAGACAATGATCTCGATCCCCCTTTTTGCCGTCGCGGCCTGCTGGTGGGCGCGAATGGAAGTGCTGTCGATCATCTGGATGTCGCCGTCGTGCGCGGCGGTGATGGCGTCCATCAGCCGATCCCAGACGCCCGCCTTCCGCCATCGCACGAAGCGGTTGTAGCAGGTGGTGCGCGGGCCATAGCGCTCGGGCAGGTCGCGCCACGGCGCACCGGATCGCAGCACCCAGAAAATGCCGTTCAGCACGCGGCGGTCATCGACGCGCGGCACGCCTCGCGGTTTGTTGGGCAGCAGCGGCTCGATCACGCGCCACTCGAAATCGGTCAGATCATATCGGCCTAGTTCATTTTCTGAGGCAGGATCGCGTTCGCTACGTTGGCGAGCGTCGAATGACCGGAAGCGCTGGTCAGCGTCGTGTGCCAAAAGCATTCCTGCTGGAGCTTGAGATTCCTCTGCCACCGATCACCGAGCAGCGACGCATCGCGGCGATCCTCGACATGACTGATCGATTGCGCAGCAAGAGTCAGCATTCTCTGGCGATGACCGACAATCTGCTTCTGTCTGAATTTCTCGACAGGTTTGGTTCGCCCCTCAGCAACCGAAAGGAGATCGACAAAGTTCCCATCAAGGCGTTGGCAACCGTTGTTACTGGCAACACGCCGCCAAGAAATGTCGCTGACAACTACGGCAAAGCGGTGGAGTGGATCAAATCTGACAACATCAACACGCCGAACCACTTTCTTACGACGGCTTCTGAATATCTCAGCGAACGAGGAAGGGCGATTGGCCGCCTTGCCCCAGCCGGGGCAACTTTGGTCACCTGCATAGCTGGAAGCCCCAGCGTAATAGGAAATGCTGCTGAGCATGCCCCCGACCTTGGACCGGGCCTGGCCGGAAGATTCCGCATCATTGAGCATGCCCCCGACCTTGGACCGGGCCTGGCCGGAAAATTCCGCTTCATCTGACGGCGAGCTGGCCGGGGGTGCCGACCGAGAGATGAAGCAGTGCAGGCACTTGGTTGCCGATCGCGCTATGCGGCCGGACCGTGTTGTAGTCTCTACGCCAAGCCTCGCATTTTCGGCGTGCCTCGTCGAGGCTCAGGAACCAGTTGGCGTTCAGGCATTCGGCTCGGAACTTGCCGTTCAGGGACTCGATATACGCATTGTCGGTTGGCTTGCCGGGCCGACTGAAGTCGAGCGTGACGCCGCGCATGAAGGCCCACAGGTCCACTTCCTTGCTGACGAACTCCGGGCCGTTGTCGAGCCGAATGGCCGTCGGGTAGCCGGCTCTCTGCGAAGCGCGTTCAAGCACCGCCACGACGTCGGCGCCCTTGAAGCTCTGCCGCACTTCGATCGCCGGAGAGAAGCGCGAGAAGGTGTCGACGATGGTCAGCACCCGTAGCTTGCGACCGTCGAAGAGCTGATCGTGGACGAAGTCCATCGCCCAGACCTGGTTCGGTGCGGCTGCATCGGAACGGCCCTCGCGCAGCTTGGCCTTCACCTTCCGCTTCGGGGATTTGTTGCGCAATTGCAGGCCCATCTCGCGGTAGAGGCGGCACACCCGCTTCACGTTCACCTCCCATCCCTCTCGGCGCAGCAGGACATGAACACGTCGGTAGCCGTAGCGCACCCGCGTCTCACAGATCTCGCGCATCCGCTGCTTCAATGCGGTCGGATCAGGTCGCTTCGATCGATAGTGATAGGTCGATCGTTCAAACGGCAGCGCAGTGCAGGCGCGGCGGATCGAGACCTGCCAGGCTGATCGAAGCTCGTCGACCAGTCGCCGCATCCGGGCAGGTCTCACAGCTTTCGGCGGATCACGTCCTGCAACATCTCCTTGTCGAGCGACAGGTCGGCGACGATACGCTTCAGCCGCCCATTCTCTTCCTCGAGCTGCCGCAGCCGCTTCATCTCCGACGGCATCAGCCCGGCATACTTCTTCTTCCAATTGAAGTAGGTCGCCTGGCTGATGCCAGCCTTCCGACAGACCTCCGCAACCGTCGTTCCTTCCTCCGCCTGACGCAGAATGAAGGCGATTTGCGCCTCAGTGAACTTCGACCGCTTCACGGAAAATCCTCCTCCCGGCCAAGGGAGCTAAATTAGAATCTTCCAGCTATCCGTGGTCCAAAAATCCGGGGGCAGGTCACACACCGACGCGTCCTGCTGTCTGCGCCGTCCTCGCTGCCTGTTGAACGCGCGGCGCGCACAAGCTCGCGGTTCTATCCACGATCGCCTTGCGGTCCAGACCGCCAGTCGGCTTCCTCCCCGCGCCCCCTCGTTCTTGATTGCGCCACGCTGACCCGACGCGCCCGATAACCCCCGGCCTCAGCCGAAGAAGTCCGCGGGTCCTTGCTGGCGTTTTCGCGATACGGGCGGCCAGAGCGAGCAGGGTCTCAAAAATATCTGCTGCCATTCTTGCCTGAATTTCAGTGAAGCTCACCGTAACCACGACTGGCGGTTGATCCGGACAGCCACGGACGCCCTTGGTCAGCAGCTCGGCTCCGCAAATCCCTCGAGACCGCCGTCAATTGGATGGCTTGGACGGTGTGGACGGCCGATTTCTTGAATCCTCAAAAAGGAAAAGCCGAAAATGGACTTCAGCGGGACTTCAGGCCCGCAGCACCTCGATCGACGCCGCTGAAGTCGGGGTCGCCGCCGGACGGCGCGTGGTAGATACGAAGCAGGGGCGCGGGGAGCGCGCACGACCTCCAGTCCGGCTGCTTACCTGCTGCTTACCCGGGCGGTCAGAGCCCTGACGGTCGGATGGCTAAATTATTGATATTATTGGCGCGCCCGGCAGGATTTCGAACCCACGACCCCCAGATTCTTGTAGTCTGGTGCTCTATCCAGCTGAGCTACGGGCGCTTGAGGCAATGCGGCGCTGCCGCCGCAAGGCTCGGGACACCTAATCAGTCGAGCCCGTCATTGCAAGGGAGCGCTCAAACGTGCTGCGATTGGCGGCGCGCGCTGAAGGAAACCGGGCGGTCCGGGATCGTCATCTCGAAGACGGCACCGGCGCCGGCGCGTTCCACCAGCCTGAGCTCGCCGCCATGCGCGCGCACGATCTCCGCCGCGATCGCGAGGCCGAGGCCGGTGCCGCCCTGGCGGACCGAGCCCTCGAACGCCTGGAAGAGCTTGGCGCGCGCCTTTTCGGGGACGCCGGGACCGGTGTCGCAGACGCGGAGCGCGGTGACGCTTCCCGACCGCTCGGCCTCCACCCATACGCGCCGGATCACCGCCGGGCCCTCCCCGTCGCTCACCGCGTCGAGCGCGTTGCGACAAAGGTTCATCAGCACGCGGAAGAGCTGCTCGGGGTCGCCATCGACCTCGATCTCCGCACCGACACGGTTCTCCCAGTGGACGCCCTCGCGGCCCGGCAGAGAAAGCACGTCGGCAACGTCGTCGACGAGCCGCGTCAGCGAAAGGAGCTGGCGGCGCGGCGGCTCCTCGCGCGCCTGGCCATAAGCAAGCACAGAGCGCGTATATTCGATCGCACGGTCGATCGCGCCGACGACTTTCGGGGCGAAACGCTTGACCAGCGGGTCATCCGCCGCGCCGAGCCGATCGGAGAAGAGCTGCGCGGAAGCAAGGATATTTCGCAGGTCGTGATTGATCTTGGAGACGGCGAGCCCGAGGTCGGCGAGATGCCGACGCTGGGCAAGCATGTCGCGGAGCGACCTCTCCATGCCGGCGAGCTTCTCCTCGGCGACCCCGATCTCGTCGTGCCGCCCGCTCGGCGTGATGACGGTGGAGGCGTCCTCAGGCGCCGCCGAGAAGGCGACGATGTTGGCGGAAAGCCGCTGCAGCGGGCGCACGAACAAAAGGCGCAACGCGACATAGACGAGCGTCGCCGTGATCACCGAGATCGCCAACGAAAGGAGCAGGATGTTGCGCGAATAGAGAAGCATCGCCGCGCGCAGGTCCCGCTCATGCACGACGATCTCGAAGCGGTCGCTGCCGGCGGGGGGCTGGCCGCTCGCCATGATCAGCCGGTCGCCGGTCGAAAACAGCGACTGGAAGGCGGCGCGAATGCTGTCGAGCGGCTTCAGCCATCTCAGGTCGCGATGCATGGCAATGTCGCGCGGCATGTTGTCGACCGCGATCATCCAACGCTGGCCGGCGCTCCTGAGCGCGATCGCGTCGACATCGATCGAGCGCAGCATCTTTTCCTGGAGATCGGACGAGAGCTCTCCGTCCGGCGTAGCGCTCACGGCCATCGCCAGGAGCTCCGCCGTGTCAAGCTTCTCCTGCAGCCAGACATTGCTGAAATTGGCGATCGAAGGGATATAGATCAGCACCTCCGCCACCATCACGAAGAGGAGGGTCAGGACCAGCAGCTTGTTGGAAAGGCTGAGGCCAAGGACGGCGCGAGGCCGCGCGGCGCTTTCGGCCTCGCTTTGGCCCTTGGCGGCCGATCCGGCGACGTCGTCCGTCATTGCGTTTCCCGTCGAAGACTGCGTTCGCATCTTACCCGGCGCGGCGACGCCTTTCCAGCAACGGGCATGCGCTCTCGAGCAATTCCAGGAAAAGTGGGAACCGCTTTCCGCCCGGAATTGCGACAAAGCAATGCGATAGAGCGTCGATTCCCGTGAAACGATGATCCGCGCTAGCCGAGCCGCCGGATGGCGCGGATCAAGCGCCTGAGCCATGGCGAATCGAGCTTCGGCGCGTAGAACGAGACCGCCGCGCGCCGCGCCGCGTCGGCCCGCGTCGGATAGGGGAAGACCGCGGTGGCGAAATCCTTGACGGTGAGCCCCTTGGCGACCGCGAGCACGAAGGGCGCGATGAGCTCGCTCGCGTTATGGCCGAGGATCTCGGCGCCGACGATCCGGCCGCCCTCGGTCGCGAGCACCTTGACCAAGCCGCGGGGGTCGGCCTCCGCATGGGCGCGATCGTTCTCCGAGAACGGCCAGCGCAGCACCTGCAGGCGGCGATAGCGGCGCCGCGCCTCCGTCTCGCCCAGTCCGACATGGGCGAGTTCCGGCTCGGTGAAGGTCACCCAGGGGAGGATTTCGCGCCGCAGCCTGCCGCCGAAACGGAAGAGGATCGAGCGCACGACGAGACCCGCCTCGTAGCCGGCCCAGTGCGTGAAGCGCGGGCCGTCGACAACGTCGCCAATCGCGTAGACACGGCGGTTGCGGGTCCTGAGCCGCGAATTCACGCGGATTCCTCTTTCGTCAAAGCGAATGCGCGCCTTGTCGAGAGCGAGCTCGTCGAAGTCCGGCCGCCGCCCAGCGGCGAGGAGAAGGTGCGTGCCGTCGACCTGTGAAGAAGCGGGGTCGGCGAGCGTGACGCGCACGCCGTTCCGCCCGCGTCGCGCGACGCGCGCGACGCTCACGCCTTCGCGAATGTCGATGCCCTCAGCGCGCAGTGACTCGATGAGGAGCGCGCCGAGCTCCGGGTCGTCGCGGGCGAGCGCCCTTTCCGCCTCGAGCACGGTCACCACCGAGCCGAGCCGGTGGAACGCCTGCGCCAGCTCCAGGCCGACCGGCCCGCCGCCGATGACGATAAGGCGGCTCGGCAGGCGCTTCAGCTCGAAGACCGTCTCGTTGGTCAGGTAAGGCACCGTGATGAGATTGGGGATCGGCGGGACGAAGGGCCGCGAGCCGGTCGCGACCACGAAGCGGCGCGCGCGGATCGCAATCTCCCCTACCCTCACGGTCCGCCGATCCTCGAAGCGCGCCACGCCGCGGAGCACGGCGACGCCGAGGCCGGTGAAGCGCTCGGCGGAATCGTTCGGCTCGATCTCGGCGATCGCCTGGCGAACATGCTCCATGACGGCAGCGAAGTTGACGCGCGTCTCGCCGGTACGCACGCCGAAGCGATCGGCGTCGCGTGTCTCATGCGCGCGGCGGGCGGCCGCGATCAGCGCCTTGGACGGCACACAACCCGTGTTCAGGCAGTCGCCGCCCATCCGGCCGCGCTCCACGAGAGCGACGGAGACGCCAAACGTCGCCGCCGCTGCGGCTACCGTCAGGCCGGCCGACCCACCACCGATTACGCAAATGTCGGGCGTCAGGACTTCACTCATATCCCCGGCCGCGCTGACACCTCCCGTTCTCTTTTCCTGCCGCGACGCCGGCGGCGAACGATCACCGGCACAAGTGCCATGAAACCGAGCAGCACAAGGCCGATAATGAGCCCGGGCGAGACCATCGGCTGCTCGCTTTTCAGCACGCTTTCAAGCCCGCGCCCGAAATAGCAAAAGACAAAGGTCCCTGGCAAAATTCCGACCGCCGTCGCGGCAACATAGGGGAGAAGCCGCATGCCGAACAGCGCCGCGGCGAGATTGACGAGCCAGAATGGAAACAGCGGGACGAGGCGCAGAAACAGAAGATAGCTGAACCCATCCTCGTTGAACCCCTGCTGGAGGCGTTGCGCACGCGGCCCCGCGCGCTCCGCGAGGAAGGCGCCGAGCGAGGTCCGCGCGATCAGGAAGATCAGCGTCGCGCCGATCGTCGCCGCGACCACCGCGAGCGCCGTGCCGGCAAAGACGCCGAACATGAAGCCGCCGACGGTGGTGAGGAAGCTCGCGCCCGGAAAGGACAGCGCGACGGACACCACATAGACGACGAAATAGGCGGCGGCCGCAGCCGCGCCATGCGCCGCGACGAACGCCGCGAGCGCCTGCTGGTAGCGGCGGAGCGCGCCAAACGACAGATACCCCTCGAGGCCGAGGGCGTAGGAAAGGACAACCGCCAAAACGACCATTGCAAGCGGCGCCCAGCGAAGCATTCGGCGCCGACGGGCCTGCCCCGTGCCGGCCCGGCCGCCCTCTTGGCTCTGCCGAAGCTCCTCGGCGTCGTCGTTTGGTGTCACCGCGCCAGCCCACCTCGCGAAGGGAGGAATCCCGCGCCACCGACGCGTTGGCGTGCATATTACACGGCGGGTTAACGCGGCTTGCGCGGCCACGAACTTATGATGTGCCGGCGAGATCGCATCACCGCAGCGTGACGGGTGCGGATTTCCGCCCTTATCGTTGACTTTCCTGAGGGTTTCACCCTATATCGCCGGCACTCGATCGGAGCCTTGCGGATCCCGCGCGCTCCGGCACTATCCCGAACATCGGCGCGGCGCGGTGAGAAGCCAAGCGAACCGGCTGTCTGTTTCTTAAGACGAGGGCCGCCGGCAGGCGGCATGGACGATGAAGAGAACCTATCAACCGAGCCGTTTGGTGCGTAAACGGCGTCACGGATTTCGCGCCCGCATGGCCACGAAGAACGGGCGCAAAGTGCTCGCCCGCCGCCGTGCCAAGGGGCGCAAGCGCCTGTCTGCGTGACCGGTCTGAGCGGATGATCCAGCGCCTGAAGAAGAGGCGCGACTTTCTCGCCGCCGCGAAGGGCCAACGGGCCGCGCGGCGCGCATTCGTTTTGGAGGCGCGGGCGCGGGGCGACGAAGACCCGCCGCGCTTCGGCTTCACGGTTTCCAAGCGCACGGCAAAGAAGGCGGTCGAGCGGAACCGCATCCGTCGGCGCCTCTCCGAGGCGGTCAGGCTCACGGCGGGCGAGAATGCGCGCGCCGGCCATGATTACGTGCTTATCGGACGTCGCGCCGCTTTGACGACGGCGTTCGGCGACCTTACGTCCTCGCTCACGGAAGCCATGCGCCGCGTCGCAGAACCGGCGGTAACGCGCGAGGCGTAGAGAATTGGTCGATGAAGAATAACCAGAACATCATCATCGCGATCGCGCTCTCTTTCCTGATCATTGTCGGATGGCAGTATTTCGTCATCGGGCCGAAAATGCAGGCGGAACGCAAGCGCCAGGCCGCCGAGCAGACGCAGACGACGAACGCGCCCGCGACCAGCGAGACGAAGACGGGCGCCGGGGCGCCGGCCCAATCGGGCTCGCCAAGCGCCGCGCCGACGACGAGCGCCGCTGCAACGCAGGTCGTTCCGCGCACAACCGCCCTTGCCAGCACGAACCGCGTGAAGATCGAGACGCCGGCATTGCAAGGTTCGATCAACCTCGTCGGCGGACGGATCGACGACCTTCTCCTCAACCAGTACCACGAGACGGTCGACCCGACGAGCCCGCTGGTCGAGCTGTTCTCTCCGGCCGGCACCGCGGACCCCTATTACGCCGACTTCGGCTGGGTGGCGGACAAGGGCGGGCCCTCCGTCCCGACCGAGACCACGGAATGGAAGGCGGAGGGCGGACCTCTCGCTCCGGGTCACGACGTGACGCTCACCTGGGACAACGGCGCCGGGCTGGTCTTCAAGCGCACCTACTCGGTCGACGCGAGCTACATGTTCACCGTCCACCAGACGGTCGAGAACCATACGGGCGCTCCGGTGTCGCTCTATCCGTTCGGGCTCGTCAGCCGCACCGGCGCCCCGAAGACGCGCAGCTACTACATCCTGCATGAGGGCCTGATCGGCTATCTCGGCGACAACGGCCTCATGGAGATCAAGTACAAGAAGCTCGACAGCGAGCACGACGTGACGCCGAAAAAGACGTCGTCGGGCTGGCTCGGCATTACCGACAAATATTGGGCGGCCGCCCTGATACCGCTCGGCGACCAGCCGTTTCAGCCGCGCTTCGTGAAGGGATCGGCGGGGAGCGAACCCACCTATCAGGCGGATTTCCTGCGTGATGCGGTCAGCGTTCCCGCGGGCGGCACGACGACGACCGATACGCGGCTCTTTGCCGGTGCCAAGCAGGTCGCCGTGCTCGACCAATACGAAGCGCAGCTCAAGATTCCGCATTTCGACCTGATGATCGACTGGGGCTGGTTCTTCTTCATCACCAAGCCGATGTTCAAGCTGATCGACTGGCTCTACCGCTTCCTCGGCAATTTCGGTCTCGCGATCCTCGCCGTCACGGTGATGGTGAAGGCTGTCTTCTTCCCGCTCGCCAACCGCTCCTACGCGTCGATGTCGAAGATGAAGAAGCTGCAGCCCAAGATGAAAGAGATGCAGGAGCGCTTCAAGGAGGACCGCGCGGGGCTGCAGCAGGCGATGATGCAGCTCTACAAGGAGGAGAAGGTCAATCCGGTCGCCGGGTGCTGGCCGATCGTCATCCAGATTCCGGTGTTCTTCTCCCTCTACAAGGTGCTCTTCATCACGATCGAGATGCGGCACGCGCCGTTCTTCGGCTGGATCCACGATCTCTCGGCGCCCGACCCGACGAACATCTTCACGCTGATGGGGCTCATCCCGTGGGACCCGCCGCAAGCGCTTCACCTCGGCATCTGGCCGCTCATCATGGGCTTCACCATGTTCGTGCAGATGCGCATGAATCCGACGCCGCCGGACAAGACGCAGGCGATGATCTTCAACTGGATGCCGCTGATCTTCACCTTCATGCTGGGCTCGTTTCCGGCCGGGCTCGTCATCTACTGGGCCTGGAACAACACGCTCTCGGTCGTCCAGCAGGGGGTGATCATGAAGCGGAACGGCGTGCCGATCGAGCTCTTCGGCAACCTCAAGAGCCTCTTCGGACGCGACAAGCCGAAAAACTCGCCGGCCGAATAGCCTCCACCCGCTCTATAATACAATCAAAGCGAGCATATTGGGCCAGTCGCGCAACTGGCGGCGCGGCTTCGGTGCACGACGGGAGAGCGGGGAGCGTCGTGACTGGCGCCGAAAGAGTCAATCTCCCGCGCCTGCTCTTCGGCGGGCTGCGGCGCAGTCCGCCGTTTCATCATCTCCGCCGGCATTGCTTGATTTTGCGAAGAATTGAGGAGCTTGCGCTAGATCAAGGAAACGCGCATCCACGGTTGCAATCTTCACAAAGGTGATAGGCACCGTGCGGGGCTTTAATGAGCGCGGAGGCAGGCAATGTGGCGATCCTTCGCAAGGCCTACGAAGGCTGGTCGGGCTCGAACGCGGCGGATATCGACTGCTGGCTCGAGATCATCGCCGAGGACGCGCGGCTGACATCCCTTCCCGCCGGGGCGGGCTTCGATTCCGCCACGGGGCGCAGTGCGAAGTCGGAGATCATCGACTATCTCGTCGGCATGACGGTGGACTGGGAGATGATCTTCCACCGCATCGACGAATTTATCGCGGAGGGCGACCGGGTCGTGGCTATCGGCGCGTCCGCCTGGCGGAACAGGAAGAGCGGAAAGGTCAATGTCACGCCGAAAGTCGATATCTGGCGCATGCGTGACGGAAAGGTGATCCAGTTCACGGAATTCCGCGATTTGCCGCGCTTTTGCAGAGCCTGCGAGACCTTGGTCGAATTCGGGGCCTCCCCTGCCGCGCGCTTCGCGATATTAGTGGCAGCCGATTCGGCGCCACGGGCCCCGATCGGCTGGCGCGAGGCAAATCGGCGGTGAGCGGAATGTCGGCCAATCCGGATGTCGCGGCGATCTTCAGCCGCCGGTGGCGCTTCGTGACAGAGGCGCCGACGGTCGCCGCGCTGCCGCCGGAGGGCCCGCCCGAGGTCGCCTTTGCCGGGCGCTCCAATGTCGGCAAGTCGAGCCTCATCAACGCGCTCGTCGGGGCGGCGGCCTCGCGCGCACCTCGAACACGCCGGGGCGGACGCAGTCGCTCTTCTTCTTCGTGCCCGATCCGGCCGAAGCGCCGCCCGGCGCGCTGCCGACGGTCGCGCTGGTCGACATGCCGGGCTACGGCTTCGCCAAGGCACCGAAGAGAGACGGTGGACGGCGTGGACGAAGCTGATCCGCGCCTATCTCGCCGGCCGCGCGCCGCTGAAGCGCGTCTTCGTGCTCGTCGACGCGCGGCACGGGCTGAAGGCGGCCGACGAGACGCTGATGAGCGAACTCGACCGCGCCGGGGTCGCCTACCAGGTCGTGCTGACCAAGGCCGACAAGGTGAAGCCGGGCGGAGCTCGCCGCGGTCGAGGCGGCGGCGGCGGAGGCGACTGCGCAAGCGCCCCGCGGCGCATCCGACGATCATCGCGACGTCGAGCGTGACAAGGGCGAGGGCATCGAGGCGCTCGCGCGCCGAGATCGCCGCCTTCTCAACGCGGCCGTAAGCGGCTAAGAGGCCGCAGGCGCGCTTCGACGACGCTGGGCGCGTAACCTCTCCCTCGAGGGGAGGTTAGCCTCCGGACCGCCGCGGGAGCGACAGCATGAACGACACGACCACGACCCTTCCCCGCAGGACGCCCACGACCAGGCGCGGCTTCTCGCCGAGGCGCTGCCCTTCATGCAGCGCTACGAGAACAAGACCATCGTGGTGAAATATGGCGGCCGGCCATGGGCGACCCGGCGCTCGGCCAGGCTTTTGCGCGCGACATCGCGCTTCTGAAGCAGTCGGGCGTCAACCCGGTCGTCGTGCACGGCGGCGGGCCGCAGATCGGCGAGATGCTGAAGAAGATCGGCATCAAGAGCGAGTTCCGGGGCGGGCTTCGCGTCACCGACAGGGCGACGGTGGAGATCGTCGAGATGGTGCTCGCCGGCTCCATCAACAAGGAGATCGTCGCGCTCATCAACAAGGAAGGCGAGTGGGCGATCGGGCTTTGCGGCAAGGACGGCAACATGGTCTTCGCCGAGAAGGTGACGCGCACCGAGGTCGATCCCGACTCCAAGATCGAGCAAGTGGTCGATCTCGGCTTCGTCGGCGAGCCGGTGGAGGTCGACCGCACGCTGCTCGATCTTCTCGCGCGCTCCGAGATGATCCCGGTCATCGCGCCGGTGGCGCCCGGGCCGCGACGGCGAGACCTACAACATCAACGCCGACACCTTCGCCGGCGCCATCGCCGGCGCGCTCGCCGCGACGCGCCTCCTGTTCCTGACCGACGTTCCGGGCGTGCTCGACAAGACAAGGCGAGCTGATCGACGAGCTGACGCGTCGCGGAGGCGCGGGCGCTGATCGCCGACGGCACCATCTCCGGCGGCATGATCCCCAAGGTCGAGACCTGCATCGACGCGATCGAGCGCGGCGTGGAGAGCGTCGTCATCCTGAACGGCAAGACGCCGCACGCCGTGCTGCTGGAGCTCTTCACCGAGCACGGCGCCGGAACGCTGATCCGCGCCTGACGCGGCGCCGCGCCGCATTTCGCGGGCGATGAAGTCTTAACGGCGCACGGTTATACTTGCCGCGTATGAACCTCACCGTTGAAAGCCTCGCCCCGCACGCCAAGGCGCATCTGCAAGCCTTCGCGGCTATGGACGCGTGGATATTCGACCTCGACAACACGCTCTATCCGCGCTCGACCAACCTCTTCCGCCAGGTGGACGAGCGCATTCGGCTCTATGTCCGCCAGCTCCTCAACGTCGACGCGGACGAGGCGGAGACGATCCAGAAGCCTTCTACAAAGAGCACGGGACGACGCTCCGCGGACTGATGCTGAACCACCACGTCGATCCGGACGAATTTCTTGAATTCGTGCACGACATCGACCATTCGGTGGTGCAGCCGGACCCCTAGCTCGGCGCGGCGATCAAGCGGCTGCCGGGCCGGAAATACATCTTCACCAACGGCTCCCGCCAGCACGCCGAGAAGGTGGCGGAGCGGCTCGGCTTCCCCGATCACTTCTCCGATATTTTCGATATCGTCGCCGCCAATCTGGTGCCGAAGCCGGAGCGGGAGACCTACGACCGCTTCGTCCGGCGCTTTCACCTGCGGCCCGAGCGGGCAGCGATGTTCGAGGATTTGACGCGCAACCTCGATCGTGCCGAAATCGGTCGGCATGACGACCGTGCTCGTCGTGCCGGGCGGCACGCGCGAGGTGTTTCACGGCGAGTGGGAATACGAGGGCCGCGAGGACGACCACATCGACTTCGTCACCGACGATCTCGCCCGCTTCGTCGGCGAGATCGCCGACGCGATCGGCGCGATGACCCTCGCGCAGGCCTTTCTCGCCGCTGGCCATCCTCTTCGAGGTCGATCGCCACGTCGGCGCTCAAGGCGACGGAGGGATTCACCCGGCTTCTGCGCCCTCGGCGTTGACCTCGTCGGCTATGCCTTCGCCATCTATTTCCTGGCACTGACGGTCAAGACGATGCCGGTCGGGATCGTCTACGCGGTCTGGTCCGGCGCCGGCATCGTGCTGATCGCGGCGATCGCGTGGATCGTCTTCCGCCAGGCGATCGACACGCCGGGGCTGATCGGCATCGGCATGATCCTCGCCGGCGTGCTCGTCGTGAACCTTTTCTCGAAGACCGTCGGGCATTAGGGCCACGATCCGTGCCGGATCTCCTCGTCAACATCGACGTCGACGATCTCGGCAAGGCCGAGGCGTTCTATGCCGGCAGTCTTCGGGCTCAAGACCGGCCGGCGGTTCGGCCAACGACGGCGTCGAACTCCTCGGGCTTTCGGCGCCGATCTATCTCCTCGTGAAGGCGGCGGGGAGCGTCGGCGTCGCCAGGCGCCGGGGCGCGGCGCGACTATCGCCGGCACTGGACGCCGCTCCATATCGACGTCGTCGTCCCTGACATCGACGCAGCGCCGTGGATCGCGCGGTGGCGGGCGGCGCGGTGCTGGAGGCGCCCGTCAAGTCGGCGAAATGGGGCAAGCTCGCCCTGATGGCCGACCCCTTTGGCCACGGCTTCTGCCTGATCGAGTTCGTCGGCCGCGGTTACGACGCGGTGGCCGAACCCTAGATCGTGCCAGCGCGCAGTCAGCGCGTCACGCGCCGGGTCGGGGGGCGACGCTCCCGGCACCTCATTCCGCGGCTTCGGCGAGCCTCTCCGCGAGCGGCACGGCGGGCACGAGCTCGAGGGTGTTCGCCTCCACGCGCGCGGCGAGCCGATCGAGCTTCGCGTGCAGCTCCGCGATCGCCATCTCCGACTTGACGTTCACCTCGTAGTCGAGCGCGGCGGCGAGCCGGTCCTTCGCCGCCTGCCGGTTCTGGCTCATCATGATGATCGGCGCCTGGATCGCGGCGAGCATCGAAAGAAGCAGGTTCAGGAAGACGAAGGGATAGGGGTCGAAGGGATGCGCGACGAGGAGCACCGCGTTCAGGCCGACCCAGAAAAGCAGAAAAAGCCCGAACGCGGAGATAAATCCCCACGAGCCGCCGATCGCGGCCACCTTGTCGGAAAGCCGCTGGCCGAGCGTCAGCCGCTCATCGAAGACCTGGTTCAGGTTGCGCGTGCTGAGACGCCGCGCGACGCGCGCGATAACGCGGCGGTCGCGGTCGGAAAGCGGCGCGACACCGGCATGCAGGAGGTGCTGGGCGAGCAGGCGGATTTCGTTGTTCATGGCTCGCCTTCTTTCTTGCGATCGTCCGCCCTCGGCGATCGCGGTGAGCCCCTCAGCTGAAGAGGTCTACCCGACGGCCGACGAGGGCTTGCGCAATCGACTAGGGTCGCTTGGCATCTGGTTGCTCTTCTGCTGTGGACTGCCCGGCGCGGAGAAATTCCGCGTCAGGCCCGCGGAACATAGGCTCGGCGCTGCACGGGTCAAGCGAAGAGATGCCGGGAGATGCGCGCCTTTTTGGCGCAGCATGGCGGAGAAGAACATCGGGCGGGCCTGCGCCCGGTCGCGCCTCCACTTGCGCCGCCCTGCCCAAGCGGCGATATAGGGCGGAGGGAGGTTGGCGGCGGACGTGTCACTCGCCAACCGGGTCAGGTCCGGAAGGAAGCAGCCCCAACGAGATTCGGCACGGGTTGCCTGTCCAGCCTCCCGCTTTCCACGCTCCCTTCGCACGCAGCGAGGCCGCCGGCTGCCCGTGAGCGCCCCATGACCGAAACCGCTCCCGGCTACCAGGTTCTCGCGCGGAAATACCGCCCGGCGCGCTTCGACGACCTGATCGGCCAGGAGCCGATGGTCAGGACGCTGAAGAATGCCTTCGCGGCGGGCCGCATCCCGCATGCCTGGATGCTGACCGGCGTGCGCGGCGTCGGCAAGACGACGACCGCGCGCATCCTTGCGCGCGGGCTGAATTTCGCCAGACGAGGACGGCAACGGCGAGCCGGACGTCGAGCTCGCCGCCGAGGGCGTGCATTGCCGCGCCATCATGGAGGGGCGCCACCCCGACGTGCTTGAGATGGACGCCGCCTCGCATACCGGCATCGACGACATCCGCGACATCATCAATTCGGCCCGCTACGCGCCGGTCTCGGCCCGCTTCAAGGTCTATATCATCGACGAGGTCCACATGCTCTCCAAGCAGGCCTTCAACGGCCTGTTGAAGACGCTGGAGGAGCCGCCGCCGCATGTGAAATTCGTCTTCGCCACGACCGAGATCCGCAAGGTCCCGGTCACCGTTCTGTCGCGCTGCCAGCGCTTCGACCTTCGCCGCGTCGACGCGGCGGTGCTTGCCGCAGCATCTCGCGGCGATCGCGGAGAAGGAGAACGTCGAGGCGGAGCCGGAGGCGCTGCGCCAGATCGCGCGCGCCGCGGAGGGCTCGGTGCGCGACGCGCTGTCGATCCTCGACCAGGCGATCGCGCATGGGGCAGGCAAGGTGGAGGCGGAGGCGGTGCAGGACATGCTCGGGCTCGCCGACCGCACCCGCGTGGTCGATCTCTTCGAGCATGTGATGAGAGGCGACGCCGCGGCGGCGCTGGCGGAGATCGAGGCGCAGCACCAGGCCGGCGCGGATCCGGCGATCGTGCTCACCGACCTCGCCGATTTCGCCATTACGTCACGCGGCTGAAGCTCGCGCCGAACGCGGCGGCGCAGGCGGCAATCTCCGAGACGGAGCGGGTGCGCGGCGCGGCATTCGCCGAGACGCTGTCGCTCCGCGAGCTGTCGCGCGCCTGGCAGATGCTGGTGAAGGGCATTCAGGAGGTGGCGCTCGCCGCGCAGCCGCTCGCGGCGGCGGAGATGGTGCTGGTCCGCCTCTGCCACGCCGCCGACCTGCCCACCCCGGACGAGGCGATCCGCATGCTCGCCAAGGGGATGCCGGGCGCGCCGCGCCTTCGGGACGCGCCGAGCCGCGCGGCGCCGAAGCGCGCTTCGCCGCGCGCCGCAGACCGCGCGCGGCGCAGGCCCGGTCGCGACTTCAGGCGAAGCCGGCCGCGCTTCCCGCTGCGGAGGCCGAGCCGACGCTGCAAAAGCTTCGAGGACGTGATCGCCCGTGCCAAGGCGGAACGCGACCGACTTCTCGTCTTCGCGCTCGAACGGCATGTGCGACCGATACGCTTCGAGCAGGGGCGGATCGAGATCGCGCTGACGCCTGCGGCGGAGCGCGACCTGCCGCAGAAGCTCATGGCCGCGCTCAAGGCCTGGACCGGCGAGCGCTGGATGGTGACGGTCACCACGGCGGAAGGCGGCGAGACGGCGCACGAGGCGCGCGCGAAAAGCGAAGCCGCGCTCTTCGACGAGGCGAGCGCCGACCCGCTGGTCCGCCAGGTGCTCGAGCGGTTTCCTGGCGCCGAGATCGTCGGCGTGCGCGAGCGCATCACCGAGCCGGATGACGCGGCGGACGCGATCGATGCCGAGTCTCCCGACGCGGCGGATGCCGACGAGCGACGAGGATCTCTGATGAAAGACTTCATGGGAATGATGAAGCAGGCGGCGGCGCTGCAGGAGAAGATGCAGAGCCTGCAGGCGGAGATCGCAGCACTCGAAGCGATCGGCACGGCCGGCGCCGGGCTCGTCACCGTCACCGTCAACGGCAAAGGCGGCCTCAAGAACGTGAAGATCGACCCCTCGCTCGCGAAGCCTGAGGAGATCGAGATTCTCGAGGACCTGATCGTCGCCGCGGCCGAGGACGCGCGCGGCAAGGCGGAGGCGCTTGCGGCGGAGAAGATGAAGGCGCTCACCGCCGGCCTGCCGCTGCCGCCGGGGCTGAGCCTGCCGTTCTGAGAGCGTCAGTCAAGTTTCGATGACCGCCAACAACCGTTGTCGCCTGATGATGGAAGTCGCCCTACTCCCTCATGCTGAGGTGCGAGCGGAGCGAGCCTCGAAGCACGCCGCAGCGTCGATCCCGCGCACCCTGGACCCTCGCTTCGAGGCAATGCCGACGATGTCGGCATTGCACTTCAGGATGAGGCTGTCGGAGGCGGGCACTACCGTCGGAGCGGCCCCCTGTCGATGACCCGCGCGATCGTGGGCCCGGAGATCGAGCGGCTGATCCAGCTGCTCGCACGGCTGCCGGGGCTGGGCCCTCGCTCGGCACGGCGCGCGGCGCTTCAGCTCATCAAGAAAAAGGAGGCGCTGATGGAGCCTCTCGCCAAGGCGCTCAGCGAGGCCGCCTCCGCCGTCTCCGTCTGCCCCGTCTGCGGCAATGTCGACACGCAGAACCCCTGCACGATCTGCGCCGATCCTTCGCGCGACGCGTCGCTCCTCGTCGTCGTGGAGGATGTCGGCGACTTGTGGGCCTTGGAGCGGGCCGGGGCCACGCGCGGGCGCTACCACGTGCTCGGCGGCGTGCTTTCGCCGCTCGACGGGATCGGCCCGGACGACCTCAACATCGCGTCGCTCGCAGGGCGCGTCCGCGCCGGCGGAATCGCGGAGGTGATCCTCGCCATGAACGCCACCGTCGAGGGCCAGACGACCGCGCACTACATCACCGACACGCTCGCCGGCTCCGGCGCCAAGGTGACGCGGCTTGCACATGGCGTGCCGGTCGGCGGCGAGCTCGACTATCTCGACGACGGCACGCTCGCCGCCGCCATGAAGAGCCGCACGCCGTTCTAGAGTCTCCTGACAAGAACATATAGCGAACGATCTTCGCCTGTGCTACGCTTGCGGCAGTTGCACTGGAGACCGGCATGCCTTTGAGCGACAGCGCCGACATCACGCTCTATTACGCGCCCAGGAGCCGCGCCTTCCGCATGCTCTGGTTCCTGGAGGAACTCGGCCGGCCCTACCGGCTCGAAATGCTCGACCTTGAGAAGGGCGAGCACAAGCGGCCTGATTTCCTCGCCATCAATCCGATGGGCAAGGTGCCGACGCTCGTCGACCAGGGGACGCCGATTGCCGAGACCGGCGCGATGCTCGTCCATCTCGCCGACAAATATGCGCCGGGCGAGCTCGCGCCGCTCTTCAAGGAGCCGCTCCGCGCCGAATATCTGAAATGGCTCTTCTTCGCCGCCGGCGTCATGGAGCCCGCATTCGGCGAGAAATTCTTCAAATGGGAAGGCATCCCCTCGCGGCGCGCCGCCTGGGGCGACTTCGCCTCGATGGCCGGGACGGTGACGAAAGGGGTCGAAGCCGGCGAGTGGCTCCTCGGCGACACGTTCACCGCCGCCGACGTCTATGTCGGCTCGAATCTTCACTGGGGCGTGCTGTGGAAGCTCTTTCCCGAGGCCGGGCCGGTGGCCGACTACGTGGCGCGCTGCGCCGCGCGGCCGGCGCTGAAGCGCGCCATGGCGCTCGAAGAAGGGTTCGTCAAGGCGGCGGATGGCGAGAAGGCGTAGGCGCCCAACAATGCGAACTATCGAGGGCCGGACGACTACTTCCCCTCGCCTTTGAAAAGGTCGGACCCCTCGATCGCCTTCGGCGCCGGCGCCACTTCGGCCGCGATCCCAATCTCGCCGATGCCGCGGCCGCGCTTTGCCACCTTGTCGGAGGAGATCAGGATTTGCTCGATGTCCTTCTCCACCGAGCCGAAGTGCTTCTGAAGATTGCGCACGCGCTCGTCGAGCCGCTCTACGTCGACCATCATCAGCCTGACCTCGTCCTGGATGACGTGCGCCTGTTCGCGCAGCCGGTGATCTCTCAGCACCTGCTGGATCACCTGGATCGACAGGAGGAGCAGCGACGGCGAGACGATGATGACGCGCGAGCGGTAGGCGAGCTGGATGAGCGGATCGAAGTTCTCGTGGATCTCCGCGAACACCGATTCCGACGGCACGAACATGAAGGCGGTGTCGTGCGTCTCGCCGGGGATCAGGTATTTCTCGGCGATATCGCGGATGTGCTTGGCGACGTCGTTGCGGAACTGCGTCTGCGCGGCCTTGAGGCTCTCCGGCGTCTCCGCGGCCCGCAATGCGTTGTAGGCCTCGAGCGGGAACTTCGCATCGACGACGAGCGGCGGCGCATCGTTCGGCAGGTAGATGACGCAGTCCGGCCGCCCGCCGGACTTCAGCGTGAACTGGAATTCGTAGGCGCCGGCCGGCAGGTTGTCGGCGACGATCGCCTCCATGCGCCCCTGCCCGAACGCGCCGCGCGTCTGCTTGTTGGCGAGGATATTCGACAGCGTCGTCACCTGGCCGGCGAGCGCGGAAATGTTCTGTTGTGCCGAATCGAGGACCGCGAGCCGTTCGTGCAGGCTTTTGAGGTTCTCGTGCGTGTTCTTCGTCGCCTCGCCCATCGACTGGTTCAGCCGGTGGCTCATGCCGTCGAGACGCTCGGAGAGCGACTTCGTCAGCTCCGCCTGCCGGTTGCCGATCAGCTCCGACATCGCCTGCATGCGGCCGGTCATCTCGGACTGCGCCTTGAGAAGCGCGCCGATCCGGCTCTCCATTTCGAGAGACCGCGCCGCCGCCTCATCGCCG
This sequence comes from uncultured Alphaproteobacteria bacterium, assembly GCA_963750115.1. Classification (GTDB taxonomy): domain Bacteria; phylum Pseudomonadota; class Alphaproteobacteria; order Rhizobiales; family Afifellaceae; genus DASWJZ01. The sequence continues at coordinate 39,345 of CAVVPM010000006.1, forward strand.
ACAATCCGGCCCGCGCGGCGTTGGCCCCAGAGCACGATCGCGCCGACGGCGAGCACGACCGCAACGGCGATCGCAATCGCCAATGCCGTCGCCATGCCAGCACTCGCCGCTTGGACCGTGTCCATTGGCGTGAGCCTATAGGCCTTTCCATTGCGATTGAATCGGAATGGCGGCCCGGTGTTCTTGTTGGCGCATGATCCTGTCCGAAAACCGTTTCGGGATCATGCTGTAGCCGATTCGTCCGGGAGCCCCGAAGCAGGGAGACGCTCCGGGGCTCCCGTTTCACGCGTTTCGCGACCGGGTGGGGGGGCAGGACCCCGGCCGCGCCCCGCGATCTCGCGCTATTGGTTGCCCGATCCGTCGTCGGGACCCTGATCGCCGGGACCCTGATCGCTCGGGCCCTGGCCTCCGGGGCCCTGATTCCACCACATGTGATGGTGGCGCGGGCCGTGCTGCCAGGGACCAGGCCGGCCGTCCGGGCCGGGACGATCGGCGGCCGAGAGGACGCCGTCATGGTTGCGGTCCAAGTGGTTCACAATGTCGCCGAAGCGGGCGTCGATCTCTGCCTTCGAGACTTGCGCGTCGCCGTTCGGGTCGAGGAACTGGAACGTGCGGATCGCCATCGGGCGGGTCAGATCGGCCCAGAGCGCCTCAAATTCGGTCAGCGAGAGACTGCCGTTCTTGTCGGCGTCGAACTCAGCGAACTTCGCATTGATCGCGGCGTTGATCTCGTCCTGCGTGATCTTGCCGTCGTGGTTGGTGTCGACGCTCGCCAGCAACTCGCGGCGCATCTCGCCGAACCCTCCCATCGGGCCCATGCGGCCGCCAGGACCGCCGAAGCCGCCGAACATTCCCTGGGCGAGGCCCGAACCGGCGAGGAATAATCCGCCGGCGAGGGCAAGCGCGCTCGCAGCTACGGCGACCTTCACACTTTTCTTCATTGGACAGTCTCCTTGGGGGCTCTTCGAATGCCCTGAAGATGGGGAACGTATGTCGCAGAAATTGCGGCCGCGGTGGCCTTCTTTGTCGCCTTTCGTAGCCGCCTCGCAAAGCCGCTACACTCTGTTACAAATTTCCCGAGACGCCGCGGACGCCTTCCGGATAGCTCGAGCCGCATGGAACGCACGCCCCACATCCTGGTCGTCGACGACCATCGCGATATCCGCGACCTGCTCGCGCGGTTCCTGACCAAGCACGGCTTCCGCGCGAGCGTCGCAGAGACCGCGGCTGCGGCGCGGAAGGCGATGCAGGCCGCCGACGTCGACCTCGTGGTGCTCGACATCATGATGCCGGGGGAAGACGGGCTCTCGCTCACGCGCTCGCTGCGGGAGACGGCCGACATACCGGTCATCCTGCTGACCGCCATGGGGGAAGAGACCGACCGCATCGTCGGGCTTGAGGTCGGCGCCGACGACTATGTCGCCAAGCCCTTCAACCCGCGCGAGCTGCTGGCGCGGATCAAGGCTGTGCTTAGGCGTGCGCAGACGCTCCCGCGCACGCGTGAGAAAGGCCGCGGCAGGCTCGGCTTCGATCGCTGGGTGCTCGATCTCTCGCGCCGCGAGCTGATCGACGAAGCCGGCGTCTCCGTGCCGCTCTCGAGCGGCGAGTTCCGGCTTCTCATGGCGCTCGTCGAGCGCCCGGGCATGGTCCTCACCCGCGACCAGCTGCTCGACCTGACGCGCGGCCGCACGGCGCAGCTCTTCGACCGCTCGATCGACAACCAGATCAGCCGCCTGCGCAAGAAGATCGAGCGCGATCCGAAGCTGCCGCAGCTCATCAAGACGGCCTGGGGCGACGGCTACAGCTTCGCCGGCGACGTGAAGGAGCTATGAGGCGCCGGTCATGAGACTTTGGCCGAAGAGCCTCGCAGGCAGGCTCGCCGCCCTCCTCCTCGTCACGCTCTTCGTGGCGCAGGTGATCACCTTCGCGCTCTTTGCTTGGGAACGCGTCTCGAGCTTTCGCAATTCGTTCCGCCAGGAACTCTTCGTGCGCCTCGTCTCGCTCGTCGACCTCGTGCAGGACGCGCCGCCCGAGCTGCGCCAACGGTTGCTCAACGCCACGCGCATGCCGGGCTTCGACATGAGGCTCGACTCCGCGCCGCTCGTCGTCGACGACGGGCCGGAAGAACAGGCTCTGCGACTGAACCTCGCCAGCGCGCTCGGCAAGAGCGCCGCCGATGTCCACGTGACGTTCGACCCGCCGCGGCCGCCGCCTCCCGACGCGCGCAGCTTTGCCGGGCGGCGACCCTTCCGGCACCACCATGCGCCGGCGTGGATCACGATCTCGATGCGAATAGCCGATGGCGAGTGGCTGAATGCCAGCGCCGACCGCCCGCCGGTCCCGCCGCTCGGTCGCGTCTTCCTCCTCTCCTTCCTCATCTCGGCGATCGGTGTCGCTACGGTCGGTGCGTTCGGCATCCGCTATGCGAGCCGTCCGCTGAAGCGGCTCGCCGGTGCCGCCGACCGTCTCGGACGCGGCGAGGGCTTCGAGCCCCTGCCTGAAACCGGGCCGGAGGAGACGCGGCAGGCGAACGTCGCCTTCAACCGCATGCGCGAGAGACTCGATCGCTACATACGCGACCGTACCGCCATGCTCGCCGCGATCGCGCACGACCTGCGAACCCCGATCACGAGCCTCCGCCTGCGCGCCGAATTCGTCGAGGACGAAGAGACGAAGACGAAAATCCTGGAAACCCTCGCCGAGATGCAAGCCATGGCGGAGGCGGTGCTTGCCTTCGCGCGCGGCGATGCGGTGAGCGAGGAAACGCGTGCCACGGACGTTTCGGCGCTCGTCGAAAGCGTCTGCGAGGACATCGCCGCAAGCGGCCGCGACACGCAATTCCTCGAATTCCCCCGCGGTGACGCTGAAGTGCCGGCCCTTTGCGCTCAAGCGTGCCATCGGCAACCTCATCGACAACGCAACCTTCTACGGCACGCGCGCACGGGCGAAGGTCGAGGCCGACGATAGCCAGGTGCAAATCATCGTCGACGATGACGGCCCCGGCATTCCGGCCGCCGAGCTTGAGCGCGTGTTCGATCCGTTCGTGCGACTTGAGGGCTCGCGGAGCCGCGAGACCGGCGGCGCCGGGCTCGGACTTGCGATAGCGCGCTCGATCTTCCGTTCGCATGGCGGCGACGTGAGCCTCGCGAACCGGCCGGAGGGGGGGTTGCGAGCGACCGCGACGCTGCCGCTGTAGGTCCCCGCCGTTGCGAGCCCGAACCGGCGCGATTGACCCTCGGCCCGCCAACCCCTATCTCGCGCGCGTGACCGAAAAGCTTGAAATCCTCACCCTTCCCGATCCCGTCCTTCGGCAGAAGAGCGCGCCCGTCGAGCGCGTCGACGACGCCACGCGCCAATTCATGGACGCGATGCTCAGGACCATGTACGAGGCGCCGGGGATCGGGCTTGCGGGAATCCAGGTAGGCGAGCCGCGCCGCATCGTCACCATCGATCTCGCGCACGAGGACGAGGGCAAAAGCCCCCTCTTCCTGATCAATCCCGAAATTCTCTGGAGCTCGGAGGACGAGCGCTCGACCTATGAGGAAGGCTGCCTCTCGATCCCCGATTACTATGCGGAGGTCGAGCGGCCGGCGAAGGTTCGCGTGCGCTATCTCGACTACGACGGCAAGGAGCAGGAGCGCGAGGTCGACGGGCTCATGGCCACCTGCATCCAGCACGAGATCGACCACCTGAACGGCATCCTCTTCATCGACTACCTCTCAAAGCTGAAGCGCGATCTGGTCGTGAAGAAGTTCACCAAGGCGGCGCGCGAGAAGGAACGCCAGCGCCAGCACCGGATCTGAGGCATGATCCCAAAAAGGTGGGAACCGGTTTTGGAAAAGATCATGCCGAAGCCAACAATTAGAGCCTCCATTCCGATTCGACCGGAATGGAAAAGGCCCTGAGGATGGCGCTTCGCGTCGTCTTCATGGGGACGCCGGATTTCGCGGTTCCGACCTTGGCGCGGGTCGTCGCCGCGGGCCACGATGTCGTCGCCGCCTATACCCGGCCGCCGCGCCCGGCGGGGCGCGGCATGGCCGAGCAGCCCTCACCCGTCAACGAGAAGGCGCGCGCATTGGGCATCCCGCTCGTCATGCCGAAGACGCTCAGGATCCCGGCGGCGGAGGCGCTTTTCGCCACGCACGCCGCCGATGTCGCGGTCGTCGTTGCCTACGGGCTGATCCTGCCGAAGGCGATCCTTGCGGCGCCGCGTCATGGCTGCCTGAACCTGCATGCCTCGCTTCTCCCGCGCTGGCGCGGCGCCGCGCCCATCCAGCGCGCCATCATGGCAGGGGACAACGAGACCGGGGTGATCGCGATGCGCATGGAAGAAGGGCTCGATACGGGCCCGATGTGCCTCGTCGAGCGGGTCGAAATCGGGGCGGACGAGACAGCGGGCGAGCTTACTGACCGGCTCGCGATCGTCGGCGCCGAGATCATGGTGAAAGCGCTGCGGGCGATCGAAGACGGCGGGCTCGAATGCGCCCCGCAAAGCGAATCGGGCGTCAGCTACGCCAAGAAGATCGACAAGTCGGAGACGCGGATCGACTGGGCGCGCGACGCCGCCGAAGTCCACAACCACGTCCGCGGGCTTTCGCCCTTCCCGGGCGCGTGGTTCGAAATGCCGGCGGGCGCCGGCACGGAACGGGTGAAAATCCTGCGGGCCACGCGCGCCGCCGGCTCCGGCCGGCCGGGCGCGATCCTCAGCCTCGATCCCCTCGTCGTCGCCTGCGGGGAAGGCGCGATCGCGCCGAACGAGCTTCAGCGAGCGGGGAAACGCCCGGTTGCGGCGGCGGAATTCCTCCGCGGCACAAAGCTCAGCGCCGGGACGACGCTCGGCTGACGCTCAGGCTGCGGTGGGAACTCCCTGTTGACCCTTGCCGGCTTTTCAAGAAACGCTAGTGACACAGGCAGCGGAGCCGCATGTTGAGCTGGATCAAGAACCCCTCCGAGCGCCTTTTCGAGGCGCGGCTTGAGCCGCCGAGCGGCGCCATCGCGCTGCGCGGCGAGGAGTTGCGCGACGCCACCCAGATTCGCGATCTGCTCGAAGCCTCATTCCCGCGCTCCGGCGAGCCGCTCCTCGTCGACAGGCTGCGGAGCGATGGCGACATCGTGCTCTCCCTCGTCGCCGAGGACATGGGGGTCGTCGTCGGCTATGTCGCCTTTTCGCGGCTGACGATCGAGGGCGGCGACGCGTCGTTTCCCGCCGTCGCGCTCGCGCCGCTCGCCGTCTACACGGAATACCAAGAGCAAGGGATCGCGACCCGGCTCATCCGCGAGGCGCATGCCTGCCTCGCTGCGCTCGGCGAAACGCTCTCGGTCGTGCTCGGCGAGCCCGGCTATTACGGCCGCTTCGGCTACAGTCACCGGCGCGTGGCGGACTTTCAATGCGAATACCAGTCGCCCTATCTGATGGCGCTCTCGTTCGGCGAGGCGCCGCACCAGGGCCGCCTCGTCTATCCCGCCGCCTTCAAGCTCCTCTCCGAAGATGCCGCGCCACAAGCTGACCATCGAGTATGACGGGGCGCCGTTCGTCGGCTGGCAGCGCCAGGCGAACGGACGCTCGGTGCAGCAGGCGATCGAAGAGGCGCTGCAGCGGCTGACCGGCGAGGACGTGACCCTGCGCGGAGCCGGGCGCACCGACGCCGGCGTGCACGCGCTTGGCCAGGTCGCACATTTCGATCTTCAGCGCGTGTGGACGGACGCCACGCTGCGCGACGGGCTGAACGCGCATCTCAGGCCCGAACCGGTCGCCGTCATCGCGGCCGAGACCGTCGCCGCCGATTTCGATTCCCGCCATTCGGCCATCCGCCGCCACTACGCCTATCGCATCCTGACCCGCCGCGCGCCGCCGGTTATCGAGCGCGGCCGCGTCTGGCACGTCGCGCGCCCGCTCGACGCGGTCGCCATGCATCGCGCCGCGGAGCGCCTGATCGGATCGCACGACTTCACCACCTTCCGCTCGACGGAATGCCAGGCGAAAAGCCCGATCCGTACGCTCGACCGCTTCGGCGTCGTGAAAGACGGGGACGAACTTCTAGTCACCGCCATCGCGCGCTCGTTCCTGCACAACCAGGTGCGCTCGATGGTCGGCTCGCTGAAGCTCGTCGGCGAGGGCCGCTGGAGCGCGGATACGCTCGCCGCGGCACTTCAGGCGCGCGACCGCACCGCCTGCGGCCCGGTCGCTCCGCCCGACGGGCTCTATCTGATGCAGGTCGACTATCCTTAGGTGCAACCGCAGGTTTCGGTGCGACTTCGGCCGCGTCGCGGCGGTCGAGCCTGGCGGACGCCTCGTTTTCACCTGGCAGATCACCCCAAATCGCGAGCCACAGCCCGACCCCGACAAAGCGAGCGAAGTCGCACCGGAGCCGCGGTCACGCTCACGCACCGTCACTTCGAGCGCCACGGGGAAGGGGCGGTCTCCTATCGCGAGGCCATGGAGTCGGAACATGGGTGGCCCCTGATCCTCGGCGAATTCGCGAAGGTCAGGTGAGCCCGGCTAGAAAAAGCGGTCGAAGACCGACCAGATGAAGAGGCTGAGCAAGAGATCGAGGATGACGATCGGCAGCGCCAGCGCCATCGAGACGAGGAGCGTCGATGCGCGCAATCAGATAGGAGAAGCGAAGCGATACCGCGATCGCGACGAGCAGCGCATAGGGCAGCAGCGCGGTCGGCAGCACGCCGACGAGGTGCAGCGCATGCACTACCGCCACCATCGCGCCGATGATGACCGAGGCCCAGTTGCGCGTCACGATGAAAGGAACGTAGCGCGAGCCGAGGCCGAAGGGCCGCGCGATCACCGCAAAGACCAGGGGAAAGGCGAACCAGTCGACGAGAAGCGCGATGCCGTTCAGCGCAAGCGTGGCGCCGGTGATCGGAGCATCCGGAACGCCGGCCTGCGACCGCAAGCGGCTCCTGGCTCAGCAGCGCCAGCAGCGCAAACGGCACGACGAGGATCACCGCCGCGAAGGAGCGCCAGAACCCGTCGAGCGAGGTGTCGAGCCGGCTCAGCCCCTCCGGCCGGCCGAGCATGACCTCGAACGCGCCGGCAAGGTTGTCGCGGATCGCCTTTGATGCCCTGATCATTCCGGGAAATAGGCCTCAAGGATGGCTTCGTAGATCGCCGCGATGCTGCTCGATCTCCGGCAAGCGGCACGCGCTCGTCGCTCTGATGCATGGTGGCGCCGACCGGGCCGAATTCGACCACCGGGCAGTAGTCCTTGATGAAGCGCGCGTCGGAGGTTCCGCCGCTCGTCGAAAGCGCCGGGCGGCGGCCGGTCACCTGCTCGATCGCGTCGGAGACGAGGCCGATCAGCGCTTCGTCGCGGGTGAGGAAGACGTCCGCGCTCGGCGGCTCCGGCCTAAGCCGCCAGCGTGATCGGCGCCTTGCGAGAGCGCCGGATCGGCGCGCCGCCTGCTGTCAGCCGCCGCTCGATCTCCGCCTGCAGGCTCGCGCGCGTCCAGCAGGTCGTTGTAGCGGCTGTTGAAGCGGGCCGTGGCGGAAGCGGGGATGACGTTCCATGCCGGATTGCCGACGTCGACGCTGACGACTTCGAGCGTCGACGGCGCGAAATGCTCGCTGCCCTTGTCGAGCGGCGGCGCCTGCAGCGCATAGAGAAGCTGCGTCATGCCGCGGATCGGGTTGTCGGCGAGCATCCGGATAGGCGGCATGGCCCTGCCGGCCGTCCACAATCAGCGTGGCGGAATAGCTGCCGCGGCGGCCGATCTTGATCTGGTCGCCGAGCCTTACGCGCGCTGGTCGGCTCGCCGACCAAGCGCAGCGGAGAAAGCGCTCGCCGCGCGCCGCCGCCCATTGCAAGAGCTTCGCGGTGCCGTTCACCGCTTCCCCCTCCTCGTCGCCGGTGACGAGGAACGAGAGGCGGCCGCCGAATTCCCGCCTGCGGCGGGCGACGAAGCGGAGCGCGGCCGCGACCATGGCGGCAAGCCCGCCCTTCATGTCGACCGCGCCGCGGCCGTAGAGCACGCCGTCGACGATCTCCGCGGCAAAAGGCGGATGCCGCCAGCTCGCCTCCGGGCCCGGCGGCACGACATCGACATGGCCGGCGAGCGTCAGGTGCCGCTCGCCCTCGCCGATCGCGGCGAAGAGGTTTTCGACCGGCGCGCTGCCGGGCGCCTCGAAGACCGGCCGCTCGACTGGCAAATCCCGCGGGCGCCAAGATGGCGCTGCAAGCACATCGAGCGCCGGGCCGGCGGCCGGCGTGACGCTCGGCGCGCGCACCAGTTCGGCCAGAAGATCCGCTTGCGCTCGGCAATTGGTCGCATCATGAGGGCGGCCGGTCACTTGCATCGCCGTAAGCGTTCGGGCCCGCCTGTTCCGGGCAGCGATGCCGACCCAGATCGTGAAGGCGAAGTTCATGAACGGGCAGGAGATGACAAGCGCAAGAAGCCCGCTATAGCCCACGTCATGCAGCCGCTTCACCGACATGGCGAGGTTGGAATAGAGCGTCGCCAGCACGACGAACGGCGCCGACGCCTCCGCGAGCGTGCGCGTAGCTTGCGTCGGGGCCGCCGATGAGCTGGCCGACGAGCACGCCGTTGACGCTGATGAGAAGCAGGTAGGCGAGCCAGTAGACGTGGCGCGAGATGCGTCCCCTGCAGCTGAAAAGAACCCAGAGGACGCGGAGAGCGCCCGCGCGGCCCGAGATGTTCGGCACGCCGCCTCAGTCGCGCAGCAGTTCGTTGATCGACGTCTTGGCGCGCGTCCGCTCGTCGACCTGCTTCACGATCACCGCGCAATAGAGCGACGGCCCGCCCGAAGCGCCGGGCATGGAGCCGGAGACGACGACGGAATAGGGCGGCACCTCGCCGTAGAGAACCTTGCCGGTGGCCCGGTCCACGATGCGGGTCGAGGCGCCGAGATAGACGCCCATCGAAAGCACCGAGCCCTGGCGCACGACGACGCCTTCGGCGACCTCGGCGCGCGCGCCGATGAAGCAATCGTCCTCGATCACGACCGGCCCGGCCTGCAACGGCTCAAGCACGCCGCCGATGCCGGCGCCGCCTGATATGTGGCAGCGCTTGCCGATCTGCGCGCAGGAGCCGACCGTCGCCCAGGTGTCGACCATCGTGCCCTCGTCGACATAGGCGCCGAGATTGACGAAGGATGGCATCAGCACGACGCCCGGCGCGATGTAGGCGGAGCGGCGGACGATCGCGCCCGGCACGGCGCGGAAGCCCGCAGCGCGGAAGCGATTCTCGCCCCAGCCGGCGAATTTCGACGGCACCTTGTCCCACCAGTTGGCATGCCCGGACCGCCCCGGATCACGGCCATTTCGTTCAGCCGGAACGACAGGAGCACCGCCTTCTTCAGCCATTCGTTGACGACCCAGGCGCCGTCCTTCTTCTCAGCGACGCGGAGCTTGCCGGAATCGAGCAGGTCGAGCGCGCTCTCGACGGCCTCGCGCACTTCGCCGGCGGTCGAGACGGAGATCTGATCGCGCGCCTCAAAGGCGCTCTCGACAACGGATCGAAGCTTTGCAATGTCGGTCATCGAGGCTCCCGGCGAATGCGCGCGGACCTTGGGCCGGGCGCGCCGGACAGTCAACCAATCGGCCCCCTCATGCCGATGCCGGATTTCGTCCTCGATCCGCAGCTTGCGGCCGACAGCATCCCGGTCGCGGCGCTGGCGCTTTGCGCGGTGCGGCTGACCATCGACGCGAACTATCCGTGGCTCCTCGCTCGTGCCGCGCCGGGCGGACTCGTCGAGCTTCTCGACCTTGCCGAAGACGAGCGCACGCGGCTGATCGAGGAGATCGCGCTCGCCGGCGCGGCGCTCCGCTCCGAAGTCGCCTGCGACAAGCTCAACGTCGCGGCGCTCGGCAACATGGTCGCGCCAGCTCCACGTCCACGTCATCGCGCGGCGGCGCGACGACCCGGCGTGGCCGAAGCCGGTCTGGGGCGCGGTTCCGGCGAAGGCCTATCCGCCCGGCGAGGCGGAGGCGCTTGCCGCGCGGCTCGCTGCGCGCTTGAAGTGACGGGCCGACGGGCTCAGATCGGCCCAAGACACGCCACTCCGAGACGCCATGCCCTCCTTCTTCGACGACCGCATCCTGCACGAGAGCCGCTCGCGCTCCGCCTTCCTCGGCAACCCGATCGAGCGGTGGAGCGAGGCGCGCGCGAACCTCGACTTCGCGCAGACGCTCGCCGACGCGAAGGCGGCGGTCTATCTCCTCGCCGAAGATCGCGCGCTCGTCCACGTGAACGGCGAGCGGCTGCGCGCGCACTTCGCGCTCGACCAGGCGCGCGGCGCTTGGGCTCGATTCCGACAGCCTGATCCTGCTCGGAGTCGTCGCGGACGGCCCGCGCTTCGCGGGGAGCGTCAGCAAGGACGTGACGCTGCCCGACGACGTCAAGGCGATCGACCTCCGCTCGCTCGCGATCCAAGCCGCGCTCGATCAGGGCGACCTCGCGGCGCTCGCGCAGGCGCGCTCCTATCTCCACTGGCACACGGCGAACCGCTTCTGCGGGCGCTGCGGCGCTGCGCTTCAATCGAAGGGCGGCGGCACGAGCCGCATCTGCCCATCCTGCGACGCCGAAATCTTTCCGCGCGTCGACCCGGTGGTCATCATGCTCGCAATCGACGGCGAGCGCTGCCTGCTCGGCCGGCAGGCGCGCTTCGCGCCGGGCATGTATTCCGCGCTCGCGGGATTTCTTGAGCCGGGCGAGACGATCGAGGAGGCGGTCAGGCGCGAGGTGAAGGAGGAATCGGGAATCCGCGTCGGCCGCGTCGCCTATCATTCGAGCCAGCCCTGGCCCTTCCCGCATTCGCTGATGATCGGCTGCCACGCCGAGGCGCTGTCGACCGATGTCGATCGCGACGCCGAGGAGCTTGAGGACTGCCGCTGGTTCGATCGCGAGGAGGTGCGGCTGATGCTCGCCGGCGCGCATCCGGACGGCCTGAAGGCGCCCTTCCCGATGGCGATCGCGCATCATCTGATCAAGGCGTTCGCGGAGAGCTGATCGTAGCCTGCGCCGAAGTGCCGCTGCGGGCGATTGGTCACGCGGTTCGTCCACCGGCGCCTTGGGGCGGTTGTCGCGGTTCTCCGCCGGCTCGGCGATGGTGCGCGGAAGGGGCTCGCCGGATAGACGCCGACGATACGGAACTCGGCGGAGAAGAACTGCAGCTCCTCCAGCGCCAGCTTCAGATTGCGGTCGTCCGGATGGCCCTCGACGTCGGCGTAGAAGAGCGTCGCGAAGAACTTGCCGCCGAGCTGATAGCTCTCAAGCTTGGTCATGTTGACGCCGTTCGTGGCGAAGCCGCCGAGCGCCTTGTAGAGCGCCGCCGGGACGTTCCTGACGCGGAAGATGAAGGAGGTGATGACCGGCCCGTTTCCGGCCGGCGCGCGGACCGGATCGCGCGACAGGATGATGAAACGCGTGACGTTGTAATCGGCGTCCTCGACGTCCTCCTTCAGGATGTCGAGTCCGTAGATTTCCGCGGCGAGGCGCGAGGCGAGCGCCGCGCGCTTCGGGTCGCCGAGCTCGGCGACATAGCGCGCCGATCCGGCCGTGTCGGCCGCGACCTCGGCGGAGATGCCAAGCTCGCGCACGATGCGGCGGCATTGTCCGAGCGCGTGGACGTGGCTCTGCACCACCTCGATCTCCTCGAGCCTCGCACCGGGCACGCCGAGAAGCTGGTGGTGCACCGGCAGGAAATATTCGCCGATGATCGAAAGGTCGGAGGTCGGCAGCAGATGATGGATGTCGGCGACGCGGCCGGCGAGCGAGTTCTCGATCGGGATCATGCCGAGATCGGCCTCACCCGACGAGACAGCCTGGAAACAATCCTCGAAGGTCGGCGCCGGCACGGGCTCGCAGTCGGGGAAGACGGCAAGCGCGGCGATGTGGGAATTCGCCCCCGGCTCGCCCTGGAAAACCACACGTTTCGGCACCGACTTCGCTCCTACTCCAAACTCTATTCAGCGGCGCACCCGATAACCTCCCCTTCGAGGGGAGGTTGCACACCGCATCTCACGCCTGCTGATCTCACGCCGAGGCGCCGAGCAGCGCCCGCGCGCGCTCCAGATGCTCCGGCGTGTCGACGCCGAAGGGCACCTCGTCGATCAGCGTTACATCGATCCGCATGCCGGCTTCCAGTGCGCGCAGCTGCTCGAGCTTCTCGCGCCTCTCAAGCAGGCTCGGCGGAAGCGCAACGAAACGCTCAAGCGCGGCGCGGCGATAGGCATAGATTCCACTGTGGTGATAAAGCGGACCCTCGCCCGAGGGCGCGGTGGCGCGGGTGAAATAAAGGGCGCGCAGCCGGCCCGGCGCAACCGGCGTTCCGACCACCTTCACGACATTCGGGTCGACCCGCTCGTCATCCCGCTCGATCTCGCCGGCGAGCGTGGCGATGGCGACCTCCGCGTCGATGAGCGGTCCGAGCGCCGCGGCGATCGCGGCGGGCGAAACGGTCGGGAAGTCGCCCTGAACGTTAACGACGACATCGTAGCGCCCGGCCGGATCGAGCCGGCCCAGCGCCTCGAAAATCCGGTCGGAACCGGAGGGATGGTCGGGCCGGGTCAGCACGACTTCGGCACCCGACCCATCGAGAGCGGCCGCGATCTCAGCGGAATCGGCCGCGACCGCCACCGGGCCGATCCCGGCCGCGAGCGCGCGCTCGACGACATGGGCGATCATCGGGCGCCCGCCGATCGCGGCAAGCGGCTTGTTCGGCAGCCGGGTCGCGGCAAGGCGCGCCGGAATCACGATCAACGGGTGCATCGGCGGCGGCGGCAGCGTTTCGGTCGGTGGCAAATCGTCTCAGGACAGCCGGCTTATACGGCTTGATGGCCCCAGGCAAAAGCGATACCTCTGCCCTCGACCTGCGGAAACCCCGCGGGAACCGCGCTATTTGCCGAGGTCTCGCGGGAGCCCCTGCCTTATGGATTCCTTTGAGTGGAACAAGATCGCGGGGGCCGTGCTCTTCGCGCTCCTGGTCAGTGTCGGACTGGGTATTTTCTCTGGAATCATCTTCTCGACGGAGAAGCCCGAGTCGCCGGGCTACGTCGTCGCGGTCGCGAGCACCGAAAGCGCGCCGGCGGCGCCTGCCGCCAAGCCCATCGCGGTGCTCCTGCAGACGGCCGACGCCAAGAAGGGCGAGGCGGCGGCCAAGAACTGCACGACCTGCCACGACCTCACCAAGGGCGGGCCGAACAAGGTCGGCCCGAATCTCTATGGCGTCCTCGACCGGCCGATCGCCTCGCATCCGGGCTTCGACTACTCCGACGCCATGAAGCAGCATGCGAAGGACGCCGGCACCTGGACCTACGAGAACCTGAACACCTTCCTGACCGACCCGCGCCAGGCGGTTTCCGGCACCAAGATGACCTTTGCCGGTCTCAAGAACGATTCCGACCGGGCGAACGTGATCGCGTATCTGAGGACGTTGTCCGACAGCCCGCCGCCGCTGCCGGAGCCTCCGGCGCAAGCCGCCTCGGCCGCATCTGCCGGCGGGACGGAGGCCGCGTCAGCCGGCGCCGCCGCAACCGCTGCTCCCGCCACCGGAGCCCCTGCCCCCGCGGCGCCGGCCGCAGAATCTTCGCAGGCGGGACAGGCGCCGGCCGGATCCGGCACGGCCGCTTCGCAGCCCACCACGCAGCCGGCCGGAGAGCAGACGGCCCAGGCCGCAGCGCCGGCCTCGCAGCCGGCTGCCGCACCCGCTGCCGCTGCCGGCGACGCGACCAAGGGCGAAGCCTATGCGAAGCGCTGCACGGTCTGTCATGACCTGTCGAAGTGCCGCCCAAAACAAGGTCGGCCCGCATCTTTGGGGCGTCTTCGGCCGGCACATCGCGAGCGTTTCCGACTACAATTACTCGGACGCCATGAAGAAGTTCTCGGACAACAGCACCAAGGTCTGGGATGCGCCGACGCTCGACACTTACCTGACCAACCCGCCGAAGGTCGTGCCGGGCACGAAGATGACGTTTCCAGGCATTCCGTCCGAAGACGACCGGCAAAACGTCATCGCCTATTTGCAGACGCTGCACGACTAGGATCGCGCGCGACGCGCGCCCATTCGGCGCCGGGTCCCGATCGCGGCGGCGGGTCCCGCATTCCGCCTTACTTCTCGCGTTTCTTTAACTTTTCGTCATTCGCGCCTTTCGGCGTGTGCGGCGAGGGCCGCATTCCGCTATATGACGGATGGACATGGCGGATTCGGTCCGACCGCCGCCGCCGGGATTGATGCCGATGCAGATGCGCCTCGTGCTCGCCGCCATCTTCTTCGTGTCCGGCCTCAGCGTCGGCGCAGCGCAGGATACGCCGGTCTGGCGGCACGCGACCGCTCTGATCGGAGAGCCGAAATACCCGCCCGACTTCAAGCATTTCGACTACGTCAATCCGGACGCGCCGAAAGGGGGCGTCGTCAGGCTCTCCGCCACCGGCGGCTTCGACACGCTGAACCCGATCCTGCCGAAGGGAAACCCGGCGCCCGGCCTCGGCCTCATCTACGATACGCTGATGACCCCGTCGCTCGACGAGCCGTCGACCATGTACGGCCTCCTCGCCGATGCGATGCGTTATCCGGACGATTATTCCTCCGTCACCTTCCGGCTCAGGCCGGAAGCCAAATGGCACGACGGTACGGCGATCACGCCTGCGGACGTCGTCTGGTCCTTCAACAAGCTCGTCGAACTCAATCCGTCGCAGCACTTCTACTACCAGCACGTCAAGAAGGCCGAGGTTAGCGGCGAGCACGAGGTCACCTTCACCTTTGACCAGACTGGAAACCGCGAGCTGCCGAACATCATGGGGCAGCTCATCGTGCTCCCGGAGCACTGGTGGGAAGCGAAGGACGCGAACGGCAAGCAGCGCAATATCGCCGAGGGCACGCTCGAACCGCCGCTCGGCTCCGGCCCCTATCAGGTCGAGAGCGTCATTCCCGGCAAGACCATGGTCTACAAACGCGTTGACGATTACTGGGCGAAGGATCTTCCGGTCTCGATCGGCCAGAACAATTTCGACGAGATCCGCTACGAGGTGTTCCTCGACGAGACCGTCGAGTTCGAAGCTTTCAAGGCCGACGTATTCGACTGGCGCGACGAGAACGAAGCGAAGCGCTGGGCCACGCAGTACGACTTCCCGGCGATCAACAAGGGGCAGGTGGTCAAGGAGGAGTTCGAAAATCCGTATCGCGACAACGGCGTCATGGTCGGCTTCGTCCCGAACCTCCGGCGCCCGATCTTCCAGGACGAGCGGGTCAGGCGCGCGATCAACCTCGCCTTCGATTTCGAGTCGCTGAGGCGGACGATCTTCTACGGCCAATACGACCGCATCAACAGCTACTTCTACGGCACGCCGCTCGCCTCGAGCGGGTTGCCCGAGGGCCGCGAGCTCGACATCCTGAACAGCGTCAGGGACAAGGTGCCGCCGGAAGTCTTCACCACGCCCTACACCAATCCGGTCGGCGGGACGCCGGAGAAAGAGCGCGACAACCTGCGGCAGGCTTTGCAGCTCCTGCAGCAGGCCGGCTACCAGCTGAACGGCAGCCAGCTGGTCAATTCCAAGACCGGAGAGCCGCTCAAGTTCGAGCTTCTCCTGAACGGCCCGACCATCGAGCGCGTGGCGTTGCCGCTGCAGGCGAATCTCCGCAAGATCGGCGTCGACATGGAGATCCGCGAAGTCGACACGCCGCAATGGATCAATCGCGTGCGCTCGCGCGACTTCGACATGATCTATTTCGCCTGGGAGGAAACGCTGTCGCCGGGCAACGAGCAGCGCGACTATTGGGGCTCGACCGCCGCCGACAGCGAGAGCTCGCAGAACTACGCGGGCATCAAGGATGCCGGCGTCGACGCTCTGATCAACCGTCTGGTCCTTTCCAAGGACCGTGACGATCTGATCGCGGCGACGCATGCGCTCGACCGCGTGCTTCTCGCGCATAACTACCTCATCCCGAGCTATGCGTTGCGGCATGCCCGCATCGCCCGCTGGGACCGATTCTCGCATCCCGCCGAGCTGCCGGAATATTCGATCGGGTTCCCGACTACCTGGTGGTGGGACGAAGCGAAGGCCGAAAAGGTCAAGGAGGAAGGCGCTCAGTGACCACGATCAGCAGACGCACCGCGCTAAAACTTTCCGGCGCCGCCGCCTGCGCGCCGCTCCTGCCGCGGGCGGGCTTCGCCGATCAGGGCTCGCGCGCGCACGGCATCGCCGTGATCGGCGACTTGAAATACGGAGCGGATTTTCAGCACTTCGACTACGTGAACACGACGGCGCCGCACGGCGGGCGGATCGTGACGCAGCTCTCCGCAATGGGGCTACAACCAGAACCCGCAGTACCTTCAACACGCTGCACATCTATGTCTCGAGCGGCGACGGCGCCGCCGGCATGGCCGCTCACCTTCGCCAGCCTGATGGCCGGCTCCACCGACGAGCCCGGCAGCGTCTACGGCTTCGTGGCGAAGGAGGTGGAAATCTCCGACGACCGCAAGGCGCTCCGCTTCTTCCTTCGTCCCGAGGCGACATTCCACGACGGCTCGCCGCTCACGGCCGACGACGTCGCCTTCTCGCTCGCGATCCTGCGCGACAAGGGGCATCCGAACATCGCCGCGCGAGCTCCTCGGCATCGCCGACATCAATGTCGAGGACGCGCACACGATCGTCGGTCCGGCTGAAGCCCGAGCACGGCACGCAGCCTGCCGGTCACCGTGGCGACGGTGCCGATCTTCTCGCAAGGCCTGGTGGGAGGGCCGCGACTTCCAGGCCTCGCTACAACGAGGCGCCGCTCGGCTCGGGCCCCTACAAGGTCGCGAGGACTACCGGTTCGGCGAGCTATATCGAGTTCGAGCGGGTCGGGGACTGGTGGGCGGATAACTTGCCGTCGGTGGTCGGCCAATTCCAATTTCGATCGCATCCGCTACGAATATTACCGCGACCGCACGGCGTCGTTCGAGGCCTTCAAGAAGGGCAACATCACCTTCCGCGAGGAATTCCGCTCGCGCGACTGGGCGACCGGCCTACGATTTTCCGGCGATCAAGGACGGCCGCGTCGTGCGGAGGAAGTTCCCGACGGCGCGCCGTCGGGCTCGCAGGGCTGGTTCATCAACATGCGACGGCCGAAATTCGCCGACCCGCGTGTCCGGCTGGCGCTGAACTACGCGTTCGATTTCGAGTGGGTGAACAAGACGATCATGTTCAACTCCTATCAGCGGACGATCTCGTTCTTCCAGAACTCGCCGCTGATGGCGGAGGGCACGCCGAGGCCGGACGAGCTCGAAGCTGCTCGAGCCGCTGCGCGACGCGCTGCCCAAGGAGGTATTCGGCGAGGTCTTCGTGCCGCCGGTCTCCGACGGCTCAGGTCGCGACCGCGCCATGCTGCGAGAAGGCGTGCGCAGCTTTTCGCCGCGGCCGGCTGCAAGCAGACGGGGAGCGGCATGCTCGCGCCCGACGGCTCGCCCTTCACCATCGAGTTCCTCGACGACGACAAGCGGGCTTCGAGCCGCACACCAGCGCCTATATCGCCGAGCTCAAGCTGCTCGGCATCGACGGCGACTTACCGGGTCGTCGACCCGGCGCAGTATACGGACGCGACAGAAGCGCTTCGATTTCGACATGGTCGTGTCGCGTTTCAGCACGGCGCTCTACCCCGACGAGGGCATCAAGCAGTTCTTCTCCTCGAAGAGCGCCGGCGAGCAGGGCTCCTACAACCTCTCCGGCGTCGCCAGCCCGGCGATCGACGCACTCCTCGACAAGTTCGCCTCGGCGAACGACTGGGACACGCTTCGTCGCCGCGGCCGCGCGCTCGATCGCGTGCTACGGGTCCAGCACTTCTGGGTGCCGCAGTGGAACAAGCCGGTGCACTGGTTCGCCTATTGGGACATGTTACGACCGGCCGAAGATCGTGGCGAAATACGACCCCGGAGTGCTCGAGCACCTGGTGGGTTGACCCGGCAAAGGCCGCCAAAATCGGCAAAGCGGGCTGACGAGCGCGCATGGCCGCCTACATCTTCCGACGCATCCTCTTGATGGTCCCGACCATCCTCGGGATCATGCTGATCAGCTTCATCGTCGTGCAGTTCGCACCGGGCGGGCCGGTCGAGCAGATCATCGCCAAGCTGCAGGGCACCAACGTCTCCGCTACCGCGCGGGTCAGCGGCGGCGGCGGCGATTTCGCCGGGCAGCAGGGCGGCGGCGAAGGAATGAGCGGCGATGCCGGGCTCAACTCCAAATATCGCGGCGCGCAGGGCCTGCCGCCGGAATTCATCGCGCAGCTCGAAAAGCAGTTCGGCTTCGACAAGCCGGCCTACGAGCGCTTCCTCCTGATGATCTGGAACTACTCGCGCTTCGATTTCGGCAAGAGCTATTTCCGCGACATCTCGGTCTTGAAGCTGATCGGCCAAAAACTGCCGGTCTCCATCTCCCTCGGCGTCTGGATGACGCTCATCTCCTATCTGATCTCGATCCCGCTCGGCATCCGCAAGGCGGTGCGCGACGGCTCGAAGTTCGACGTGTGGACGTCGGGGGTCATCGTCATCGCCTACGCCGTGCCGGGCTTCCTTTTCGCCATCTTCCTCATCGTCTTCTTCGCCGGCGGCAGCTTCTTCGACTGGTTTCCGCTGCGCGGCCTCACCTCCGACTACTGGTCGCAGCTCTCCTGGCCGGCACGGATCGGCGACTATTTCTGGCACCTGACGCTGCCGCTTGATCTCGATGGCGCTCGCGGCCTTCGCCACCACCACGCTTCTGACCAAGAACTCCTTCCTCGACGAGATCCGCAAGCAATACGTCGTGACGGCGCGCTCGAAGGGCCTGTCGGAGCACCAGGTGCTCTACGGTCACGTCTTCCGCAACGCCATGCTCCTCGTCATCTCCGGCTTTCCCGGCGCCTTCATCTCCGCCTTCTTCGCCGGCTCGCTCCTGATCGAAACCATCTTCTCGCTCGACGGGCTCGGGCTCCTCGGCTTCGAAAGCGTGATGAACCGCGACTACCCGGTGGTTTTCGCGACGCTCTACATCTTCGCGCTGATGGGGCTCGTGGTGCAGCTCATCTCCGACCTCACCTACACCTGGATCGATCCGCGGATCGACTTCGAGAGCCGCGAGGTCTGAGAGCATGATCCCGAGAAGTGGGAAGCGGCTTTCGGGCAAGATCACGCTGCGGCAATGCGATGCGGCCGCCTTCCCGGTTCGCTTGAATCGGAAGCCGTTCTGATGGACCAGAAGACCCCATCGGAGGCGGCGCGGCACCGCGACGAGGGCGTGATCGAGACGATCGTTCCGCTTCCCGGCGAGGTGATGCCGCCGCCGAAGCGGGAGCGTTTCCGGCTCTCGCCGATCAACCGGCGGCGCTGGCGGAGCTTTCGCGCCAACCGCCGCGGCTTCTGGGCGCTGTGGATATTCCTCGCTCTCTTCGGGCTCTCGCTCTTCGCGGAGTTCATCGCCAACGATCGCCCGCTCATCGTCTCCTACAAGGGCGAGATTCTGTTTCCCGTCTTCGTCGAACTATCCGGAGGATCGAAGTTCGGCGGCTTCCTCGCTGTCACCGACTATCGCTCGCCCTTCGTCAGCGACGAGATCAACGCACACGGCTGGATCATCTGGGCTCCGATCCGCTACTCCTACCGAACCGCCAATCTCGACTTTCCGATCGACGCCATGTCGCAGGCGCTCGGCGAGACCGTCGGCTTTCCGACGGCGCCGAACTGGCTGCATCTCGACGCGCTCTGCAAGAATCCGTCGGATGATGAAAAGGTGCAGCATTATTGCAACCCGGCCTACTGGAACTGGCTCGGCACCGACGACCAGGGCCGCGACGTGCTGGCGAGGCTCATCTACGGCTTCCGGCTTTCCGTCCTCTTCGGCTTCGCGCTGACCATCCTCTCCTCGCTCGTCGGGGTCACCGCCGGCGCCTCGCAAGGCTATTTCGGCGGGCGCCTCGACCTCTTCTTCCAGCGCTTCATCGAGATCTGGACGTCGATCCCCTCGCTCTATCTCCTCCTCATCATCTCCTCGGTGCTGGTGCCGGGCTTCTTCGTGCTCCTCGGCATCCTGCTTCTCTTCTCCTGGGTGGCGTTGGTCGGCGTGGTGCGCGCGGAATTTCTGCGCGCGCGAAACGTCGGCTATGTCCGCGCGGCGCGCGCGCTCGGCGTCAGGAACCGCACCATCATCTTCCGCCACCTCCTGCCGAACGCCATGGTGGCGACTCTGACCTTCATGCCGTTCATCCTGAACGGCTCGATCACGACGCTGACCTCGCTCGACTTCCTCGGTCTCGGCATGCCGCCCGGCTCGCCCTCGCTCGGCGAGCTGCTGGCGCAGGGCAAGAACAACCTGCAGGCGCCGTGGCTCGGCATCACGGGCTTCATCGTGATCTCGCTGATGCTGTCGCTCTTGATCTTCGTCGGCGAGGCGGTGCGCGACGCCTTCGATCCGCGCAAGACCTTCGCGAGCTTCGACGCCAGGGAGAAAGCGGCGCCGGCGGCGTCGGAAGCGTCCGGCAAAGCGGCGGCGGCAAGGGCGGCGAGCGCAGGGACGGCGCTCCTTGCAGTCCGCGACCTTCGCGTGGATTTCCGTCAGGACGAAACCACGGTGCATGCGGTCGACGGGGTCTCGTTCGACATCCGCGCGAAGGAGACACTGGCGCTCGTCGGCGAATCCGGCTCCGGCAAGTCGGTGACGGCGCTCTCCGTCCTAAAGCTCCTCCCCTACCCGCCCGCGCATCATCCGGGCGGCGCCGTCTTCTTCGACGGCAAGGACCTTCTGTCGGCCGATGAGAAGACGCTCCGCCAGGTGCGCGGCAACCGCATCTCGATGATCTTCCAGGAGCCGATGACCTCGCTCAATCCGCTCCACACGGTGGAGCGCCAGGTCGGCGAGATTCTCTCCGTGCATCGCGGCATGCGCGGCCCGGCGGCGCGCGCGCGGGTGCTTGAGCTTCTGAACCAGGTCGGCATCCGCGACCCGGAGAGCCGGCTCGGCGCCTATCCGCACCAGCTTTCCGGCGGCCAGCGCCAACGCGTCATGATCGCCATGGCGCTCGCCAACGAGCCGGACCTCTTGATCGCCGACGAGCCGACCACCGCGCTCGACGTGACCGTGCAGGCGCAAATCCTGGAGCTCCTGGCGCGGCTCAAGGCCGAGCAGGGCCTCGCCATGCTCTTCATCACGCACGACCTCGGGATCGTGCGGCATTTCGCCGACCGCGTCTGCGTCATGACCGGCGGAAAGATCGTCGAGCAGGGGCGGACGGAAGAGGTCTTCGCCAATCCGCAGCACGCCTATACCAAGCACCTCCTTGCCGCGGAGCCGAAAGGCAAGCCGCCGGCGCGGCGGCCGGATGCGCCGGTCATCGTCCGCGGCGACGACCTCAAGGTCTGGTTCCCGATCCAGCGCGGTCTGTTCCGCCGCACCGTCGGCTACATCAAGGCCGTCGACGGCATCGATCTCACGGTGCGCGAGGGGCAGACGCTCGGCGTCGTCGGCGAATCGGGCTCCGGCAAGACAACGCTCGGGCTCGCGCTTCTGAGACTCACCTCGTCGGAAGGCAGGATCGTCTTTCTCGGCCGCGACATCCAGGGCACGCGCTTTCGCGAGACGCGGTCGCTCCGCGCCGAGATGCAGGTGGTGTTCCAGGACCCCTACGATTCGCTCAGCCCGCGCATGGTGATCCGCGACATCGTCGCCGAGGGCCTGCGCGTGCACGAGCCGAGTCTCGCAGCCGAGGAGCGCGAGGCGCGCGTGATCCGCGCGCTGTCGGAGGTCGGCATCGACCCTGAAAGCCGCTTCCGCTATCCGCACGAATTTTCCGGCGGTCAGCGGCAGCGGATCGCGATCGCGCGGGCCTTGGTGCTCGAACCGCGCTTCGTCATGCTCGACGAGCCGACCTCGGCGCTCGACATGAGCGTGCAGGCGCAGGTCGTCGATCTCCTGCGCGCACTGCAGGCGCGGCACGACCTCTCCTATCTCTTCATCAGCCACGACCTCAAGGTGGTCAGGGCGCTCGCGAACGACGTGATCGTCATGCGCGACGGCAAGGTCGTGGAGGCGGGTCCGGCCGACGCCATCTTCGACAATCCGAAGAGCGACTATACGCGCGCGCTGATGGAGGCGGCTTTCTCGCTCAAAGTCGCACATGCCGCCGCCGTGCGTGAATAGACCGCGTTCTTTTGGCATGGCCCTGTCCGAAAACCGGTGTCCACTTTTCGGGACCATGCCGTGAAGCCGGCGCTTCTCGTCGCCACCGCGGGATGGGACGCGCAGACCTGGGCGGCGCGCATCGTCGCGCGCCTTCCCGACCGGGAAATCCTCACCACCGACCGCGACGGAATTTTCCATGGGCCCGACGCGGCGCTCGCGAACGTCCACTACGTTCTTGCCTGGAAGCCGCTGCAGGAGACGCTCGACCGGCTCCCGAACCTTCGGGCGATCTTCTCGCTCGGCGCCGGGGTCGACCACATCTTCGCGCTGCCGCGACTTCCGGCCGTGCCGATCATGCGCATCGTCGACCGCGACCTTACCGGACGCATGACGGAATATGTCGTGTTGCAGGTGCTCGACCATCTTCGACTCGGACCGATCTACCGGCGGCAGCAGCGCCAGCATCTTTGGCGTGATATCGAGCCGCCGGCAGCGCGCGAGGTCGCCGTCGGCCTGATGGGCCTCGGCGTCATGGGAGAGGCCGCGGCGGAGCCGCTCGTGCGTTTCGGCTTTCAGCTGCGCGGATGGGCGCGGACGGCAAGAACGCGCGCGGGGACGCTGGCGGGCATCGAAACGTTCGCCGGGGCGGAAGGCCTCGACGCGTTCCTTGCCGGTACCGACATTCTCGTCGCTCTGTTGCCGCTCACGCCGGAAACGCGGCGCATGATCGACCTGGCGCTCATGCGAAAGCTTCGCCGCACCGGCCCGCTCGGCGGCGCGGTCTTCATCAATGCCGGGCGCGGCGGCCTGCATGTCGAGAGCGATATCGTAACGGCGCTTCGCGAAGGAACGCTCGCCGGCGCGAGCCTCGACGTCTTCGAGACGGAGCCGCTTCCGCCGGAAAGCCCGCTCTGGGATTTCGACACGGTCACGATCACGCCGCATGTCGCGGCGGTTTCCGATCCGTTGGCTCTCGCCCGCGAGATCGCAGAACAGATCGAGGCGCTGGAAAGGGGCGAGCCCCTCAGGAATTGCGTCGACCGAAAGCGCGGCTACTGAACGGACCGACCATCGCGGTGTTCAACGCGAGAATGGTGTCGTCGCGGTCGTTCGGGATCGGACGGAAGCCGTACTCCGCGAGCGCCGTCTCGACCCGCGCCCTCAGATTCGGCCGTCGCTCGGTCGCACCGATGTCAACGCCGATGACGCGCGTGCGCCGCAGAGTGCGCGCCGCGCCGGCGAGGATTTCCGGTTCGACGCCTTCGCCATCCACCTTCATGAAATCGATGACCGCAAGCCGCGCCATGAACTGCAGCCGGTCGAGCGGCCAGGCCTCCACGTTGGCGTTGCGCGCATTCGCCTTGCCGTCCTCGATCAGCGAGCTCTCCAAAGTGTCGGGCGCGCCATGGAGGCGCAGATTGGCGCGCTCCTTCCACAGCGCATAGGGATAGATCTGCACGCTTCCGAGGGCGGCGGTGTTCTTCTGAAGACAGGCGAAAGCGAGCGGATCGGGCTCGAACGCAACTACGCGCGCGCCCGCGTCCGCGCACCAGAGCGAAAACTCGCCGATCCCGGCGCCGATGTCGACGACCGTATCGCCCTCACGCGGCACATAGCCGGTAGTGCCAAAATACTTTTCCGCCACCGTTTCGAGCCGCGAATTGATGCCGGTGCGGAAGTCGCCGGTGCGGCGGACATGCGGCACGGTGATCTGGCGGACGCCGTCGTCGACCCGCACGAGATCGGCGTCCGGCCTGAGCGACACCGCGCGGCCGCGCCCGAGGCGCATCGCATGCCACGACAACGCCAGACGCTGGTAGTTCAGCCGCAAGCGGTCCTGGAATCGCGCGGATTTTGGGGAGGACTCGGGCGCCATCTCTGACGTTCTGTGAAGCATCAACGGTCTCTACCTTGAACGCGACCGGCGTGGCGCAATCGCGGCGCACGAACCGCGGGCACGATACCGTTAGTTCCCCCTCGTCCGAGGCAGATTATCCAACGTCCAGGCAAGCGCAAGCCCGACGCGGACCGAGCCGCTCATCCAAGCCTTCGCACCGCCTTTACCGGCAGGCCGCGGCCGCCGATCCGCTCCACGGCCATCGCAAGCGGCTCCGATGCAACCGCCATCTGGTGGACGCTCGCGTGAAGCAGCGTCTCGGGATCGCGCATGATGCCGAGATGCCCGCTCCAGAAGACGAGGTCGCCGCGTTTCAGCACCGGCAACGCGCCGTCGATAGCGAGCGGCGCACCGAGTGCCTGCTCCTGCATGTCGGTGTCGCGCGGCGCGGGAATGCCGGCGGCCTGAAGCGCCACCTGCGCGAGGCCCGAACAATCGAGGCCGCGTCCGGTCTTGCCGCCCCAAAGGTAGGGCACGCCGAGAAAGCGCTCGGCGACCGCCGTAAAGTCGGGCTCAAAAGTGTCGCGCGCGACGAGATGCTGGACAACCACCGCCCCTTTCGGCGCGATCAGGGCATAGCGGCAATTGTGATCCTCCGCTTCGCCGATCTTGTTGACTTCGGCGAGAAGCGGCAGATCGGCAAGCGGCGGCGATTTGATGTCCGGCTCGGCAAAAACGAAGGTGCCGAGCGCGGATACTTTGTGCGTCGGCTCAGAGCCCGGATCGGCCAGCATTTCCAGCGGCATCCATCCGACATAGCGGTCGCGCACAAGCTGCACCCAGGCCCAGCCGTCGGCGCGCGTCTCGAAAACAAGCACCGGCTCGCCGAGCAGCGCCTCGGTCAGAAGCGTCGCACGGTTCGACGGCGCATGGCGGACGGGCGCAATCGGTGCGGCGACGCGCATCGGCTCGCCTTCGACGAAGCGCGCGGCTTCCACCTTGCCGAAGAGCGCGACGTCGGCAAGGTCCGTGCGGAGTGCGTTGAGGCGCGGGTCGAGCTGCTCCATGCAGGGCCTCAGGCTAAGGCGGCAGCGCCGCGGCCTTCGCCACGACGCGGTCGCCGAGCCGCTCCAGGAAGAGCGCTCCGTTCACCGTGCGCTGGATAAGCACGTTGCGACGATCCTCCGGATCGCGCTTGCGGGTGACGAGGCCCTGCCGCCCCATCGTATCGAGCGCGCGCGTGATAACCGGCTTGGTGACGCCGAGCTTCGCCGCGAGCGCGCGCACCGTGTGCGGCTGCGGCTCGAGATAGATGGTGATGAGCACGGTCATCTGGCGCACCGACAGATCGGGCTCCGCGTCGCGCACGAGCGCGAGCGAGACATCGTGCCAGAGCCGGAGCGCCTGCGCGGGGCGCATCTGGATTGCCATCTTCCAGCCCGCGGGTTCGTTTCGGTGCCGAACCGATTAAACCGGGGTTCCGCGCCTGCGGCAAGCGAAAGTCAGCCATGGCGGCGGGCGAGGTAGCTGAAGAGCGCCCGGATCGCCTGCGCCTCGCCGCCCTCCGGGCCGATCGGACGCGGGCGTCGGGTTCCAGGCAAAGATATCGAAATGCGCGTAGGTCGACGTTGCGGAGACGAAACGACGCAGGAAAAGCGCTGCGACGATGGCGCCCGCGAAGCTGTTCTGCGCGACGTGGTTAAGGTCGGCGACCTTCGAGGCTGAGCCAGGAATCGTAGGGGCTCCAGAAAGGCAGCCGCCACACCGGATCGTGGACTTCGCTTGCCGCCGCCTCGAGACCCGCGGCGAAATCGGCGTCGTCGGTGAAGAAGGGCGGCAGTTCCGGCCCGAGCGCCACCCGCGCCGCGCCGGTCAGCGTCGCCATGGTCACGATAAGGCTCGGCGCCTCCTCGTCGGCGAGCGCCAGCGCGTCGGCGAGAACCAGGCGGCCTTCGGCGTCGGTGTTGCCGATCTCGACGGTCAGGCCCTTGCGGCTCCGAAGCACGTCGCCCGGGCGGAAGGCGCGGCCGGAAATGGCGTTCTCCGCCGCGGGGATCGAGCACCCGCAGGCGCAGCTTCAGCTCCGCCTCCATGATCATGGAGGCGAGACCGAGCACGTTCGCGGCGCCGCCCATGTCCTTCTTCATCAGCGCCATGCCGGCGGCCGGCTTGATGTCGAGGCCGCCGGTATCGAAGACGATCCCCTTGCCGATCAGCGTGACTTTGGGGTTGCTTTCCGCGCCCCAGCGCATGTCGACCAGGCAGGGCGGGCGGTCGCTTGCCGCCCCGACGGCGTGGATCATCGGGAAGTCGCGCGCGAGCGCTCTCCGTCGACGACGGAAATCGCCGCCCTGAAGCGCTCGGCGAGGCCCTCCGCGGCGTGCGCAAGGTCGTGCGGCGAAAGGTCGTTCGCCGGCGTGTTGATCAGGTCGCGGACGAGGAAGACCGCGTCGCGGATGCGAGCCGAGCGCGGCGGCGTCGGCGCGCTCCGGGACGACCAGCCGCGCGCCGTCCTCCTTCGGCTTGCGGTAGCGGTCGAAGCGATAGCTCGCGAGCGCGAAGGCAAGCGCGGAGAGCTCCGGTTCCTCGACGCCCTCGGCCAAGCGATAAGGCCGGCCGGAAGCGCGTCCGCGAGCTTGCCGACGAGGAGCGGGCCGCGCTCCGCCGAATCGGCGGCGCCAAGCCCGAAAAGCACGCGGGCGAGATTGCCCTCCGCGTCGGGGATCGAGGAGATGCCGGCCCGGCTCGGCCTTGAAGCCGGCGGCGATCGGCGAAGCGGCGCTCGCGCTCGTCGAGGCCGGCAAGCGCCCGCTCAAGCTCCTCCGCCTTCACCAGGTGGATCGGAACGGCGGCGTCCGAGCGTCCCGAAACAAGTGCGCGAAATTCCATGACAGCCCCGACCAGCTCCTGAGTGCGGCCGAATTAGAGCCGCGGGGCACGGCTTGGCAACGCCGCAAACAGCGTTAACGGACCCTTAACAGGGTCCTGCCTAAGCGTTGCGAAGCAAATGCTTCGAGGGACGGGCGTCATGAAGAAGCGCATCGGAACGTCGCGACAGTCGAAAATCCTGCATCCGCCTCGCCGCGGGCGCGGCGCTCGCCGCCCTTCTCGCCGGCTGCCAGACGGCGTCGGAAGGGACCGCTCTATACCGGGTCGATCGGCAACAGCGCCGTCATCACCCCCTCCGACCTCTCGCCCGACCAGGCGCTGAGCGCAGTGCAGAAATGGGGCGCCGCCTATCGCACAGACGAGAAGGACCGGGTCGCGGAGCTGAACTATGCGGCGGCGCTCCGCGCCGCAGGACAGACCGGCCAGGCCGTTGCGGTGATGCGCAAGGCCGCGATCTACCATCCGGAGGACCGCGAGGTGCTCGCCGCCTTCGGCAAGGCGCTCGCCGCCGACGGCAAGTTCGACGAGGCGCTCGCGACGGTGCAGCGCGCGCAGCGCGCCGACAATCCGGACTGGCAGCTCCTCTCCACGGAGGGCGGCATCCTCAATTCGCTCAACCAGCACGAAGAGGCGCGGGCGCGCTACCAGCAGGCGCTGGTGCTGGCGCCGGGCGAGCCGCAGATCCTCAACAATCTCGGGCTTTCCTACGTGCTGACCAACGAGCTCGACAAGGCCGAGAAGGCGCTGCGCCAGGCGGCGGCGAGCCCGAAGGCCACGCTCAAGATCAAGCAGAACCTGGCGCTGGTGCTGCGGCTTGAGGGCAAGACCGCGGAGGCGAACCAGATCGCCGCGGCCGCCGCCGCGCCGACATCCGGCCGACGCGCCGCTGGCGAGCGCGCGCTCCGGCGAAGAGAACACCTGGGCGGAGCTCGCCAAGAAGGGCTAGTCCGTCAAGGCGCGCGCCACACGGCGCGGCGGCAGATCGAGGCTCAGGCGCGGGGGCCCGGCGCGGCGCTACTTCCAGATGGCCGTCACCTGGATCGCCGCCGGCGTGATGATCACCGCGAAGAGCACCGGCAGGAAGAACAGGATCATCGGGACGGTCAGCTTCGGCGGCAGCGCGGCGGCCTTCTTCTCCGCCTCCTGCATGCGCATGTCGCGGTTCTCCTGCGCGAGCACGCGCAGCGCGGTGCCGATCGGCGTGCCGTATTTCTCCGCCTGGATCAGCGCGGTCACGACCGCGCGCACGCCTTCAAGGCCGGTGCGCTCGCTCAGATTGTCGTAAGCCTTGCGACGATCCTGCAGGTAGGAGAGCTCCGCCGTGGTCAGGCTCAGCTCCTCGGCGAGCGGCAACCGACTGGCTGCCGATCTCCTCCGAGACCTTGCGGAACGCGCCTTCGATGCCCATGCCCGATTCGACGCAGATCAGGAGCAGATCGAGCGCATCCGGCCAGGCGCGGCGGACCGATTTCTGCCGCTTGGTGATCTGGTTGCGCACGTAGATCGTCGGACCGAAATAGCCGAGATAGGCCAACGGTCATGCAGATCGCGAGCTTCAGCATGAACGGCTGCTCGAGTCTGGAGCACGAAGAAGACATAGAGGATCGCGACGGCGAAGCATCACCACCGGCATGATGAGCCGCAGCGAGAGGAACACGAAGACCGGGTTCTGGCCGCGATAGCCGGCCTGCCGCAGCATCTTGACGGTGTTGCCGTCTTCCGCCTGCCGGGCGAGGTTGAAGCGGTCGACGATGTCCTTGAAGAACTTCTTCGGCTCCATCCGGAGCGAAGCCTGCTGCTTCTTCTGCGCCTCGAGCTTGGCGCGCTCGCGCGCGCGGATGCGCTCGCGCTCGCTCGAGATCTGGCGCATGCGGCTCGCGAGCTCGTCGCGCGCGAGATACGGCCAGGCGACGACGACGATCGCGGAGAAGACCGCAAGCGCCGCGCAAATCGCGAGGATCGTCTGCCCATTGTTGGAGATCGCAGAGAAATCCACGGTGCCGCCTCAGAAGTCGAAGTTGATCATTTTGCGCATCACCATGATGCCGATGAACATCCACACGGCGCAGCAGCCGAGGACGATGTTTCCGGTCGTGGTCGTGAACAGCAGCATGATGTAGTCCGGGCTGGTGAAATAGACGAGCACCGCCACGACAATCGGCAGCGAGCCGATGATGC
Organism: uncultured Alphaproteobacteria bacterium; assembly: GCA_963750115.1. GTDB lineage: Bacteria > Pseudomonadota > Alphaproteobacteria > Rhizobiales > Afifellaceae > DASWJZ01. The sequence continues at coordinate 68,344 of CAVVPM010000006.1, forward strand.
CGGCGGAGGATTTCGCTTCGGCGCTCATGGCGCGGATCTTGCCGGCCATCTTCTTGCGATCGCGGAGCACCTTGGAGAGGTTCGACAGAGCCTCGGAAAGACTGCCGCCCGAGCGCGCCTGGATGGCGACCACGATGGCGAAGAAGTTCGACTCCGGGAGCGGCATGCGCTCGGGCAGACGCGCCACGGCTTCCGCCAGCGGCATGCCGAGCGTCTGGTCCTCGACGATTTCGCGGAACTCGCCCGCGACCGGCTCCTGGGCCTCCGTCGCAATCACCTTCAGGCAGTCGACGAGCGGCAGTCCCGCCTTGACGCCGCGCACGATGACGTCGACCGCGTTCGCGAACTCGTTGGTGAACTGCCGCATGCGGCGCTTGCGCTTCCAATTCACGAAGAAGTGCGGGAGGAGCAGACCGCCGGCCAGTGCGAAGCCGACGGACGGGATCACGCCGAAGCGAATCCCGACAAAGGAGAGCATGCCGACGATGAGCGTCGTCAGGATGCACACGAGGTAATAGGTCTGCTTCGTCCAGCCCAGACCGGCTTGCCGCATGCGGGTCATCAGCGTCGGCTTCTGGCTGCGCCTTGCCTTGGCCTTCTGCGTCTCTTCCAGCTCCTTCAGCGTATCTTCGACAGAACGCCGGCGGCGTCCCTCTTCGCTGGAGATGCGGTCCGCGGCAATCTTGCGCTTGGTGGCGGCAATCGTTTCAAGCCGCTTCTCGCCCTTTGAACGGCCGCCGAGACGCGGATAGAGCGCGGCCACGACCACGCCGCCGATTGAGAAGGCAGCGAGCAGTGCGACCGCCACCTGAACCATGAGGGGCGAGAACATCGACTATCCCCGGCCCTGGAGTTCGCCGGTATCCGCTGCGTCGAGCGCGGCGGCAAGCCGCGCCTCCTCTCCATAGTAACGGGCGCGATCCCAGAAGCCCGGGCGACCAATGCCGGTGGAGCGGTGGCGGCCGATGATGCGGCCGTTCGTGTCCTCGCCGATGATGTCGTAGATGAACAGGTCCTGGGTGATGACGACGTCGCCTTCCATGCCGAGCACTTCGGTGATGTGCGTGATGCGGCGCGTGCCGTCGCGCAGGCGCGCCGACTGCACGATCACGTCGATCGACGAGACGATCATTTCGCGCAGCGTCTTCGACGGCAGCGTGAAGCCGCCCATGGTGATCATCGATTCGATACGCGACAGCGCCTCGCGCGGGCTGTTGGCGTGGAGCGTACCCATCGAGCCGTCGTGGCCGGTGTTCATCGCCTGCAACAGGTCGAAGGCCTCCGGTCCGCGCACCTCGCCCACGATGATGCGCTCAGGGCGCATACGCAGACAGTTCCTGACGAGATCACGCATGGTGACCTCGCCCTCGCCTTCGATATTGGCCGGGCGCGTCTCAAGCCGCACCACATGCGGCTGCTGGAGCTGCAGTTCGGCGGCGTCCTCGCAGGTGATGACGCGCTCGTCGTGGTCGATATAGCGGGTGAGGCAATTCAGCAGCGTGGTCTTGCCGGAACCGGTGCCGCCGGAGACGAGCACGTTGCAGCGAACGCGGCCGATGATCTGGAGGATCGTCGCGCCCTCCGGCGTGATCGTGCCGAACTGGACCAGCTGATCGAGGGTCAGCTTGTCCTTCTTGAACTTTCGGATGGTGAGCGCGGGTCCGTCGATCGACAGCGGCGGAGCGATGACGTTGACGCGCGATCCGTCGGGGAGGCGCGCGTCGCAGATCGGGCTCGCCTCGTCGACACGCCGGCCGACCTGGCTGACGATGCGCTGGCAGATGTTCAGGAGCTGCGAATTGTCGCGAAAGCGGATCTCTGTTTCTTCGACCTTGCCGCGCACTTCGATGAAGATGCGGTCGGCGCCGTTGACCATGATGTCGGCGATGTCGTCGCGTGCGAGCAGCGGCTCGAGCGGGCCATAGCCGAGGACGTCGTTGCAGATGTCCTCGAGCAGCTCCTCCTGCTCGGCGATCGACATCACCACGTTCTTCACCGTGATGATGTCGTTGACGATGTCGCGGATCTCCTCGCGCGCCTGGTCCATGTCCATCTTGGACAATTGCGACAGGTCGATCGTGTCGATCAGCGCGCCGAATATCTGCGTCTTCAGGTCGTAATATTCGTCGGTCTTGCGCGGCCGGCCCTGCGGCTGCGGCGGCGCGACGACCGGCGACGGCCGGCCGGGCTGCGCCATCGGCATGCCGGCGACGGAGGCGTGACCGATTCCGCAGCCGCGACCTCGGAGGCCTTCGCCGGCCGGTCCAACAATAGGTCGGAGGCGGTGCTACGCTTGCCGAACATTTGCTCTCCTCACCGTGTCAACCGGCCTTCTTCGCTCTCGGCTTCGCCTTGCCGCGCGAGGTGAACTTCTTCAACAGCGGCCCGAAATCGAGACCGCGCCGGCGCGCCTTCTTCAGCTCCTTGCGTCCGCCGACCACCTGGGCGATGTCGGCGAAGACATCGGAGATGGCGGTCTTGGCGGAGGCCTCGGCAATCATCTGGCCGTTGTTCGATGCGGTGCCGAAGAGCAGCGGGTCGAAGGGGATCGTCGCGATCGGCGTCAGCTGCAGCGCGGCGGCGAAATCGTCCGGCTTGATCTCCGGACGCTTCGCGCATGCCGACCTCGTTCAGGATCAGCTTCGGCGGGGTGTCGTTCGGCCGCGCCTGCCGAGGAGGTCAACGATCGACTTGGCGTTCCGCAGATTGGCGAGATCGGGAACGGCGGTGATGACCACCTCGTCCGCGGCGATCAGCGTCTTCCTGACCCACGCCGTCCACAAATGCGGAATGTCGAGGACGACCGTCGGCACGTTCGCCTGGACGATCTCGAGCACCTGGTCGAACGCCCCCTCGCCAAAATCGTAGGCCTTGTCGAGAGCGGCCGGCGCGGCGAGCAGGCTCAAATGATCCTCGCATTTGGCGAGCAGCCGATCGAGCAGCACTTCATCGAGACGGTCGGCGCCGAACACCGCCTCGGCGATGCCCTGCGGCGGGTCGAGATTGAAATCGAGCCCGGCCGTGCCAAAGGGCAGATCGAGATCGGCGAGAATCACGTCGGAGCCGACGAGCCGCGCCATGGTCCAGGCGACGTTATGGGCGATCGTGGAGGAGCCGACGCCGCCTTTCGCGCCGATGAAGGCATAGACCTGGCCGAGCTTCTCGCTGCCGGATTCGTGATAGATGTTGGAGATCGCGCTGATGATCGTCATCACGTCGACCGGCGCCACGAGATATTCCGAAACGCCGCGCTTCAGGAGCTCGCGATAGAGCCGACGTCGTTCGAATGGCCGATCACCATGACCTTGGTGCCGGCGTCGCAGACCTCGGCAAGACTGTCGAGCAGTCCGACGAGATCTTCGAAGGGAAGCGTCGATCTCCGCCATGATGAGATTGGGCGTCGGCGCCGAACGGTAGAACTCAGCGGCGGCGTTCAAGCCGCCGGTGTGCACCTTCACGTGCGCCCGCGACATGCGGCGGTCCATGGCGGCCGTCTCGATCGTGCCGGCGATCTCCGGCGTGTCGCAGAAGGCCTGGATCGTGATGCGCGGGATCGGGCGCGCATCGGCCGGCCGCGGCGCCGTCTCTTCGCCTTCCGGCGTCATGTCATAGGCGAGATTTGGCATCAGAAGCTCCCCGAGATCACGGACCCGGTCAGATCCTGGCGAGGCTGCGGCTGCCAACCCGTGTTGCCGGTGGCCTCGTAGGTCCTGATCGTTTCGGCGCGACGCGCGCCATCGGCCGGAGTCATCGGACTGCGGCCGCAGAAGATCGGCTGGGTCAGCCACCATGGCGGCAAGGTTTTGCTGCGATGCGCATCCGAAGTTCGTAGTTCTGCTGCGACGCCGGGCCCACGTCAGGCCACACGCCGCATCGCGGCGTCACCGCCTTCACGCGCAGATAGGAGAGACGCAAGGAGGCCATCTCCGCATGGTCACCAACGGCATAAGGCGCCACCTGGATGTGGCTGCGCGGCACGCCGGCGCGCACCAGCGCGTAGTGGACGGCGTGGCCGGTCGTGGCCGCCGCCACTTCGTTCGCCGAGCCGGTCGGCACCTGGATGGTGATCGACCCGGTGCCGTGCGGCGATATTCGCGCGACATAGTCGCGGATCGCCACCTCGATCTCGGGCGACAGGGCCGGGCCGCTCATGCCGACCGGCAGGTCGAGGACTTCCGGCTCGTCGGAGATGAGGATCGGATGCCGCAGATCGATAGTCGGCATCGAAGCGTGCCTGGCATGGTGGTCGCCACCGGCGAGCAACCCGCGGAAAGCGCCGCCAGCAAGGCGAGCGCGGCAACCGCCGAACCCGGCGCGGGCTGCGTCGCGGCGGACGCTGATGGCTGTCATGCGCATGGATGAGATTCCCACCGGTTCCTCCGTCAGTCGAAGGTGAAGCCGACCTGTCGCCGAGGCGCCGCCGGGAACTTGGCTCTTGTTGCCGTAGACTTTGGTCAGCCGGTTCAGGAAATAGGCCTCCGCGTCGTTGGACAGGAACAGGTTGTCGTCTGGGCGTCGCGAGCGTCCTGCGGCGAAGTCGGCTTCACGAGATACGGCGTCACGATGATCACCAGCTCCGACTCGTCGGTCAGGAAGTTCTTCGACGAGAACAGCGCGCCGAGGATCGGGCAGCTTCTGCAGGCCGGGGAAGCCCGCCATGGCAGCGCTGCACGTTCTGCTGCATAAGCCCGCCGATCACGAAGGAGCCGCCGGACGGCTGCTCGACCGTCGTCTCCGCCCGCCGCGTTGCTGAGGCTCGGGATTGCCGTCAGTGGTAAGCCGGAGACGTCGCTCACGCTCGGTGCGCACCTTGAGGCTGATGCGCCCGGCCGGAAAGCACGACCGGCGTGAAATGCGAGCTGCACGCCGAAGTGCTTGAATTCGGTCGCGTAGATCGCGCCGGTGCTCGAAGCCGGGCGACGGGTAGCCGGGAACTCGCCGCCGGCGAGGAAGTTCGCCGTCTCGCCCGACACCGCCGTCAGCGTCGGCTCGGCCAGCGTGCGGATCATGTCGGTCTCGTCAAGCGCCTGCAACGTCGCCTGAATGTTGAAGCCGCCGCTCGAGTAGGTAAGACCGACCTCGCCGGCGCTGCCGGAGTCGACCGAGCGGGCTCAAGCCGACCGGCAGCGGCGCCGGCGAGCCGCGGTTGCCGACAGTCAAATTGTCGCTCGCTGTAGGAGCCGCCGATGTTGATGCCCGAGCTGCTTGGACACGGAGCGCTGCACTTCGGCGATCGTCACCTTCAGGGCCACCTGCTCCTCGCCGGTGATGGTGAGGAGGTTGATGATCCCGGGGCCGGAATCCGCCGCATAGGTGTTCGTCGAAGAGCTGCTCGTCGCGGCTGCCGCCGTGCCGGTGCTGGTCGAAGAGGTGGTCGACAGGGGCGAGTGCGCGATCATGCTCTTGCGTGATCTCGACGGCGCGCGAAGCGTCGGTCGCCGACGCACCTGCGCCGCGCAGCACGATGGAGCCCTGCATCGCCTCGGCGCGGACGTAGCCGTCCGGGATCGCCTCGGCGAGCAGCTGGTTGAGCGAGCTGAGATCGGCTTCGACGTAGATGTTGAAGCTGGCGATCTGCCCACCCGCACTGTCGAACAGGAACACGCTCGCCTGGCCGAGCTCGACGCCGATCAGATAGAGCCGCGTCGAGGTGCGCAGCACCGCGTCGGCGATCTGCGGATTGGAGACGAGCACGTCGCCCGCCGGCCGCGGCAGGTCAACCACGACGGACTTGTTGATGCCGAGATAGATCGGGCCGTCCGTTAAGCATATCGCCGGCGGCGAGCTTCATGTAGCCGGGGCTGTCGCAGCGCTCGCCGCGACGGAAGCAAGGCGAAGACGGCGAACGCGATGGTCAGCAGGATTGCCCGGATTCGTCCAAGCGCGGTCATTTCGTTTGCTCCTCGGGATCGGGGCCTTGTCATTGTGTCGTCACGACTTCGGCTGCGGCCGGCGCGGAAGAAGCGCACCGTGTCCGCTTTGCCTGTGAGTTCGCTGCAGCCGACGACCTCGGCGGCGTCGGCGATGCTGCGCAGCGCCAGCGACAGCGTGCCCGGAGGCCTCCGCGGCGGTGATCAGTCTCCACCTGCGCCGGCGTCGAGCTCGAGCGTCGCCGTCTTGCCGACGACGACCGCCTCGCCCTGCTTGTCGCCGACCGTCTGGTCGATCGCCAGCACCTTGATGTTGGCAAGGATGGTGCGGCTGACGTTCTCGCGCCGGCGAGTCGCTCGCTCGATTGCTGGGCAACGGTCTGCGACGACGTCCACCCGGTCGCCCGGCAGGATGAAGCCGCCGGCGGTGTTGCTGGCGGAGACGCGCACCGCGACGGCGCGCATGCCGGACGGCAGGATCGCCGAGAGGAAGCCGCTCCCCGGCCGCGCCAGCTTGACCTCGCGAATGGGCTCGCCGGCGACGAAGGGGCTGCGCACGATCGAAGCCGTTCGAGCGCTTCGACCGCATCCGGCTGCGTCTGCTTCTGGATGTAGTCGGGTTCATGGCGTCGTCGGGCCAGCGCTGCCAGCGGATGTTGTCCGCCGACAGCTTCTCGCCCTGGCCGATGTCCTTGGCCGCGACGAGCACGTCCTGCGACTGGATTTGCGGCGCCAGCTCAACGACCGTCGGCGCCGGCGACTCCCTTCGGGCCGAGGTTGAGCGCCAGATACGCGGCGATGCCGCCCGCGACGAGCGCGACGGCGAGTACGAGCACGCGAAACAGCTTCATCGCAATTGCCCCGATTTGTCCGGTCCGCGATCGCGGCCATCAGTGCGAGGCAGTCTCGCGAGGAAAGGTCAAAGGATGGTTAATGAGCAGTATTTACGCGGATTTCCGCGGCTTTAGACTGCAACTTCGCGCCTGGTTAACAAAAGGCAATCAGCGCAAAGCGATTCGCGCACCGCCGCGACGCGCTCAGAAGAGCGCGTGCGCGACCCAGGCGGTATCAGGAAAGACGATCAGCGCCGCCGGCGCCATCGCGGCGCCATAGGGAACGCCGGTGCGCGCATCGTGCAGCTGCGCGATCCACGGAACGCGATAGAAGAACCACGGCAGCAGCCCGCTGCGCAACTGCAGAATCACGAGGGTCAGTATGCCGCCGAGCAGCGCCGTATAGGTGAAATAGAGCAGCGCCTCGTGCGGCTGGAACCAGAGAGCGGTGACGGCGGCGAGCTTGGCGTCGCCGCCGCCGATCCAGCCGAGCGCGAAGAAGGTGAAGGTGAGCGCGAAGACGATGCGCGGCCACCGCCGCGCTCGACGCCGAGCTCGGCAAGCGTGAAGCCGGCAAGCGGCGCCAGCACCAGCCAGGCGCACGCCGATCGCCGACGACCAGCGTATTGCGGATCTTCAAGCGTGACCAGATCCATCAGCCCGGCATAGATCATGGCGAGCGGGAAGAGGACGAGGCCGCACGTGGCGGCGACGGCGAGATCGTCATGCGCGAACCGGCAAGATGAACGCCGCCGCGATCGTTCCAGCAAATGGTTGCGAAATGGAAAACCCGCGCCGCTGCCGCCGACAGCCGGACGGCACAAAAGAAAACGGAGGGCGGCGCCCTCCGTTTCAGTTCGACGGCTCGCGCGGCCGCAACTACTGCAGCTGCGTCGCGATCTGGTTGAACTTCGCGGTCAGGTTCGTGCCGATGGTCGACAGCACGCCGATGATCACGACCGAAATCAGAGCCGCGATGAGACCGTATTCGATGGCGGTCGCACCAAACTCGTCCTTCGCAAAGCGGGTGACAAGCTTCTTCATCTCTCTGCTCCTAACTCCACCAACCGTGGCCCTGCTTCGATGGACTTGCCGCCGAAACTGCTGCCTTAGCTAGCATCCATTGCTTGCACCAAAGTTAACTTCGGGCGATTTGTCGCGAAAAATCTGAGAGAAAAGCCGCCAATGGTAAAAATAGAATCAATTTTATCGAAAGGATGGGCACTCTTATCTTCTAAGATACGCCGTAGCACGCGGCTGAATTAGTCTGTTAAACGCTTATTAACCCCGTTCGGGCGATAGATAAAGGCGAATCCGGCGTCGCCGGCGCGCTCGCGGCGCGGCAGCCGCGCGAGCCGCAACGGGCCGTCCGACGCGAGCGGCGATGCGAACAGGAGTATCCAATGCGAATTGATCTTGGCCTCTTCGGACGCAGGCTTGTCGTCGCGGCGATCGCCTGCGTGGGCGTCGGCGGCGCAGCGCGGCGCCGCGGCGGACGAGACCATCGACATCACCATCGATTTTGCCAAGGTGGTGAAGCTCGACGCAGCCGGCGCAGACGATCATCATCGGCAACCCCGGCATCGCGGACGCCGCGTCGGCGACGAGCAGACGCTGATGCTGACCGGCAAGACCGCTGGGACGACGAATCTCATCGTGCTCGATGACGAGCGGCAAGGAGATCATGAACACGGTCCGTGCGCGTCTCCTCCGACATCCGCCAGCTCACCACCGTGTTCTACGGCGCCGAACCGGCAGACCTTCTCCTGCGCGCCGGTCTGCGAGCAGGTCATCTCGGTCGGCGACGAGAAGGAGCAAGTTCGACAACGCCACGGCGCAGATCCAGACGCGGCAGCAATTCTCCAAGTAGAGGTTAAGGGCTCGTTTACACTAGTTAAAATTAGGGCGGCGAGCGGTCCGATCGCATTAAAGTTTTCTGGGAAAGACTCTGCTATGAGGCAGCTCGGTCCTGACGCTGCAGAGATCGGCCGTGAACAGCAAGCCATGCCTCTCATCGAAGTGACGCATTGCGCCGTGCCGCAGCGCTGCGCTCGGCGCGCTGGCGGCGCCGCGACGAGCGCGGCTCGGCGGCGATCGAGTTCGCGATCATCGCGCCGGTCTTCTTCTTCCTGATGTTCGTGATCGCCGAGACGGCGCTGATCTTCATCGCCGAGCAGGTCATGGACAATGCCGTGTTCGAGACGGCGCGACTGATCCGCACCGGCCAGGTGCAGGACAGCCAACATGTCGCAGACGGATTTCAAGAACGAGGTCTGTGACCGCATGTCGGTGTTCATCAACTGCAACAGCGCCGACTTCTATCTCGAGGTGAAGTCCTACGCGACCTTCAGCGCGATGAGATGGATCAAGCCGATCGACAGCAGCGACAACTTCATCGATCCCGGCACCTTCGATTTCGGCCAGGCCAGCACATCGTCGTCGTGCGCGCCTACTATCAGTGGCCGACGCACAACATCTTCGGCGCGCTTTCGCTGAAGAACCTGGCGAACGGCAAGCGGCTGATCGGCTCCTTCGCAGCATTCAGCAACGAGCCCTACTCGACGACGGCTTCGAACTAAGGGCCAGAGCGGAACTCCGATGACAGCAGCGAAGCCCCGCCTCCTCGGCCGCCTCTTCGCGGTCGGTTCGCGCAACGACGCGCGGCATGGCGGCGGTGGAGTTCTCGCTGATCCTGCCGATCCTGGTGGTGCTTTGGATCGGCGGCGTGGAGGTGACCGCAGGCGCTCAGCGTCGACCGCGCGTCTCAACAATCTCGCCTCGTCGATCGGCGACCTCGTCGCGCGCAGCAAGACTCGTCAGCTACAGCGACGTCGACGCCATCTTCAACATCGCGCCTGGCGCCATGTTCCCGTATTCGGCGAGCGGCGTTCAGATGCGCGTGACCGCGGTCGACATGGACGCTTCCAGCAACGCCAAGGTCGCCTGGAGCCGGGCGCAGCGGTGTCACCGCCTATACCGTCAGCGCGTCGATGAACACATTGGTGCCGGCGACGCTGCGCGTTGCGAATACGCAGATCATCATGGCGGAAGTGTACTACACCTATACGCCGGCGGTCGGCTACGTCATCACCGGCGGCATCAACCTCAACGACCGCATGTATTTCGTGCCGCGGCTCGTGACGAACGTCAAGCTCTGCAGACAACCCGCCGGCCACCAACTGCTCGTCCTGAGCCGCCGGCCCTTGGCCTCGTCCCAGCCTTCCGATATCAGGTTCCTAGTTCGCCGGCAGGCCGTCCGCAGGCGCGGCTTGTGGCGGGCCAGCGTCCGCCGGCGCGAGCGAGGGCGCCTTCGGCAGATGTAAAGCGTCGACGTCCTCGGCCGCCAACAGCTGCAGCCCGGCATAGTCCTTCGCTTCGACCGCCGCGTAGCCGCCCCCATAGAAGGGGTTGAGCCCGTCATAGGCGGGCGGATTGGCCGTCATCAGCGCGACGAAGATAGGTCCTGATCTTGGCCTTGTCGGCTTCCGCCAGCGTGCGCATCACCGCGAACGGCCCGTGCTCGATCGGCGGCGACTGCCAGACGATCGCGAGCTCGTCCATCGTGATCGCACCGTCGCGCGACAAGGTTCGTCAGCGTGCCGCTGCGAATAGCCGGCGTCTGCGCGGCCGGCGAGCGAGCTCCACGCGAAGGCGGCGTCGGCGCGTCCGGCGGCGACGAGGCGCACCGCCTCTTCCGCCGACTGCACCTCGATCACGGAGGCGAAGGCCGAGGCCGGGTCGATGCCCTCCGACATCAGCCCGGCAAGCTGCATGCGGCGCGCCCCGATCGAATCCGCGGCGGCAATCGCGACGCTCTTTCCCTGCAGGTCCGCGAGCGAGCGTGATCGCCGGCAGCCGGCGCGCGCGACGATGATGGCGTTATAGGCGAGCGTGCCGTCGGCGGCACGCGGCGCCACCAGCGGCTCAAGGCAGCCGCAGCGCGCATCGGCGATCGCGAAGGCGGCGGCCGAATAGAAGCCGCCGTCGATCCGCCGCTCCACCTGCGCGTCGATCATGGCGTCGTAGGAGGGAACCGGCAGGAATTTCGACGCGGCCGATCGAGGAGCTTTCCAAGGTCGTCGCGCGATCGGCCCGACGATTGCCATCGTCCCCGCGACGCTTCTTCCGGCGAGAACCGCGAAGCGAAGCGGCTCGGGTCCCGATTTTCGGCCGTGGCGAGAGCGGCGTCCGTCGATTGCGCATCGCCGGTCGCGGTGCCGTCGTCGGGCGCCGCAGACGCGGACCCATCCGCGGCCGTCGCGCCAGCCGCCGCGTCATCCGGCGCGGCACTGCCGCGAAGCGGCGGCGCGCTCCCCGTATCCTGCGTGCCGGAAGCCTGTCCGTCCGGCGCCGCTTCGCCCGAGGTCTCCTCCGCCGGCGAATCCCCTGTGGATGAATCGGCGGCACCGGGTGCGCCCGCCGCGCCGGAGCCTGTGTCCGGCAGCGACCCAGTGGTGTTGCCGCTCGATGAGCCTGCGGCGTCTTTGCCGAAGATCTGCTTTTCGATCCACGGCTTCAGCAGGCTGAGCGGGCCCTTGCTCGCCTGCGCATGCGCGGGGGCGACAAGCAACAGCAGAGCGGTGAAGGCGGTGGCGACATGCAACGGCCGCCGCCCAGGCCGAGCGTCAAGGCGCGGGCCGCGCATGCTCAGATCGTCTGGTTGTAGGCGCCTACTTCCGGATTGCGCCGGAGCACCGCAGTCGACGCCTTTGAACATTTCCCGCATCCGTTCCTCCGAGACCGGGCTTTCCACGACGACCACCAGCTCGGGCTTGTTCGACGACGCGCGCACGAGCCCCCAGGTGCCGTCGTCGGCGACCACGCGACGCCGTTGACGGTGATCAGATCGCGGACCGCGTGGCCGGCGACCTTCTCGCCACGCGCCTTCATGGCCTCGAAGTCCCGCACCACGTTCTCCACCACCTTGTACTTCTTCTCGTCGTCGCAATGCGGCGACATGGTCGGCGATCCCCAGGTTTTCGGCAAGCGCGCGTCGGAGGTCGGCCATGCTCTTCCCGGGATTGCGGTCGAGCATATCGAGGACGGCGAGCGCGGAAACGAGGCCGTCGTCATAGCCGCGGCCGATCGGCGCGTTGAAGAAATAGTGGCCGGACTTCTCAAAGCCGGCGATCGCCGTCAGCTCGTTGACGCGGCGCTTGATGTAGGAGTGGCCGGTCTTCCAGTAATCGGCCTTGACGCCGTTCTCGGCGAGCACCGGGTCGGTCATGAAGAGCCCGGTCGACTTCACGTCGACGACGAAGGTCGAGCCCGGATGCAGCGCGGAGATGTCGCGCGCCAGCATGACGCCGACCTTGTCGGCGAAGATCTCCTCGCCCTCATTGTCGACCACGCCGCAACGGTCGCCATCGCCGTCGAAGCCAAGTCCGACGGCCGCGCCCGATCTCCAGCACCTTGTCGCGGATCGCGTGCAGCATCTTCAGGTCTTCGGGGTTCGGATTGTAGCGCGGGAAACGTGTGGTCGAGCTCGGTGTCGAGCGGAACGACGTCGACGCCGACCGCTTCAAGCGCGCGCGGCGCGAACGCACCCGCGGTGCCGTTGCCGCAGGCGACGACCGCCTTGATACGGCTCTTCAGCTTCGGGCGCTTGGTCAGGTCGGCGGCATAGCGGTCGGAGAAATTCTCGATGAAGGCGTAGGAACCGCCGCCGCGCGCGTCGAACTTGCCGGCGAGCACGATGTCGCGCAGCCGGCCCATCTCGTCCGGGCCGAAGGTCAGCGGCCGGTCGGCGCCCATCTTGACGCCGGTCCAGCCGTTCTCGTTGTGCGAGGCGGTGACCATGGCGACGGCCGGGACGTCGAGAGCGAACTGGGCGAAATAGGCCATCGGCGTCAGCGCCAGGCCGATGTCGTTGACCTTGACGCCGGCGGCCATCAGCCCGGTCGTCAGCGCCAGCTTGATCGACGCGGAATAGGAGCGGAAGTCGTGGCCGGTGACGATTTCCGGCTTGATCCCCATTTCGTGCAGGAGCGTGCCGAGGCCGAGGCCGATCGCCTGGACGCCCATCAGGTTGATCTCGCGCTCGAACAGCCAGCGCGCGTCGTATTCGCGAAAGCCGGTGGCCTTGACCATCGGCTCCGATTCGTAGGCGTAGGTGTTCGGCTTAAGCGAAGGCTTCGGGATGGGGAACATGGGGCCTCACGTCGTCGGCCCCCACTCTATGCCCCAGCCGGCTCAATTCTCAATGGTCAAGGTTCCGTCGGCGACCTCGAAACGGCGCAAACCATGCAGGAACGAGCCGCCGAGGAGGCTTATGGATAGCTTGTCGTCGGGGACGATCAGCGCGCGGACGTCGCGCACTTCGATGTCGGAGATGCTGACGCTGTCGAGCGTCGCCTCGGCGGCGTTGGTCGTGCCGTTCGCCGTCTGCACCGGATTGGTGAAATCGGCGTCGTGCACGTGGATGCCGGCAGCGGCGGCGTCAGAGGCGCGCAGCGCCACGACCGTCGCGCCGGTATCGACCATCAGGCGCACCGGGCGGAAGTTGACGCTGGCGTCGACGTAGAAGTGACCGTCGTTCTCCGCCTTGATCTGCACCTCGCTCGCCACGACGTCCTGCCGATTGGCGGCGGGGGAGACTTCCGGCGCTGGCGTGGGCCGCACGGAGGCGAGGCCGGCCGGCGCCGACTTCCCCATATAGTGGGTGAAGAAGCTGGGCATTGCGACTGCGATGCCGCAGATCAGTAGCGAAACGACAAGAAGCGAGCGCATGGCCTTTCCCTCCGTGCGCGTCTTGCCAGGATTTGCCAAATAAAAGCTTAGCCGCCAGGGCCTGTCGACAAAAAGTCCGGCAAAAATCTTCAAATCGTGAAGGCCGGGTTAACTTCCTGCCTACTCACTCGGGGGCGAGGGCAGCGCTCTTTGCGCCGCCGCTCGCGCCCCTCGCCGGGGATTTCGTCAACCGCGCGGCTGCGGCACGATACGGATATAGGGTTTCGGCGACTTCCAACCTCCAGGATAGAGCTTCTTTGCCTCCTCGTCGGAAATCCCGGCGATGATCACGTCGTCGCCCTTTTTCCAGTTAGCGGGTGTCGCAAGCTTATGCTTCGCGGTGAGCTGCAGCGAATCGATGATCCTCAGCACCTCGTCGAAGTTGCGGCCGGTCGTCATCGGATAGGAGATGACAAGCTTGATCTTCTTGTCGGGACCGATGACATAAACGTTCCTGACGGTCTGATTGTCGGCCGGGGTGCGGCCTTCCGAGGTGGCGCCGGCGGCGGCGGGAAGCATGCCGAAGAGCTTGGCGATCTTAAGCTCCGGATCGCCGATCATGGGAAAATTCGGCGCCGTGCCCTGCGTCTCCTCGATGTCCTTCGCCCAGCGCTCGTGATTGCCGACCGGATCGACGCTCAAGCCGATGATCTTCACGCCGCGCTTGTCGAATTCGGGCTTCATGCGCGCCATGGTGCCAAGCTCGGTCGTGCACACGGGGGTGAAATCCTTCGGATGCGAGAAGAGCACGCCCCAGGAATTGCCGAGCCATTCGTGGAAATGGATATGGCCTTGCGTGGTTTCGGCCTCAAAATCCGGGGCCTCATCGCCGATGACGAGCGTTTGCATGGGCATTTGCGCATCCTCCAATCCGGCGGCAAGGCCGCCGGTACTTCCATTGATCCAGGTCGGCATTGATATAGGCCGGCGCGGAAGTCGCTCAAAAGGCAGCGATCCTTCAGGCACGCCGCCGCACGCAAATTTCGTCCCGCTTCACTCGCGCCGGTAGATCGGCTTTCCAATTGTCGCGCGGATGATGATCCGCCGCTCGCCGCATGACGCACAATTTGCGGGAACCGCCCACGGCGAAGCGCCGTTCTCCGTGAGCCGACGCAACTTCGGTTTCGGTGCGAAGGAGAGATCGAGATGCTGAAATGGGCGTTCATCTTCCTGGTGATCTCGCTCATTGCGGGCGCGCTCGGGTTCACCGGGGTGGCTCGCGGGGCGGCCACCATCGCAAAGGTCCTTTTCGGGCTCTTCCTCGTCCTCTTCGTCATTTTCCTGGTTCTGGCGCTGACCGTCGTTCACGTCGCGGTGTGACTTTCCGCGGCGCCGAGACAGGGGGTCGCCAAACCCATTGTTTTAGTGAAGAATCATCGAAGGCCACGGGGCCTGGGCGCGTCCGCCGCGTTCCGTCTGCCGATCGTTCGAGGGGGTGCACCATGCGCTACGAAGGCCCGGTCGAAAATCGCCGCCGGGTGCTTTGCGTCTTCCCGGCCTACTCGCCGTCGTTCGGCACGTTTTCCCATGCCTACAAGCTGATGGGCGTCACCGCCTTCATGCCGCCGCAGGGGATCCTGGCGATCTGCGCCTATCTCCCGCAGGCCTGGGACGTCCGCTTCGTCGACGAGAACATCTCGCGCGCAAGGCCGGACGACTTTTCCTGGGCCGACGCGGTGTTCGTCTCGGGCATGCACATCCAGGCGAAGCAGATCAACGACATCCGCGCCCGCGCGCAGAGTGCGGGCAAGGTGGCCGTGCTCGGCGGGCCGTCGGTCTCGGGTGCGCCGGAAATGTATCCGGATTTCGACTACCTGCATCTCGGCGAGCTCGGCGACGCGACGGACCGGCTGATCGCGCTTCTCGACGCAGACGTTGCGCGGCCGGCGAAGCAGGTGCAGCTCAAGACCGAGGAGCGGCTGCCGCTTTCCGATTTCCCGACGCCGGCCTATTCGAAGGCGAAGCTTTCCGACTATTTGATCGGGACCTTCCAGTTTTCCAGCGGATGCCCCTACCGCTGCGAGTTCTGCGACATCCCGGCGCTTTACGGCCGCCAGCCACGGCTGAAGACGCCTGAGCAGCTGGTGACCGAGCTCGACGCGATCATCGCGGAGAAGGGGCACCCGTCGACGGTCTATTTCGTCGACGACAATTTCATCGGCAACAAGAAGGCGACGCGCGAGATGCTGCCGCATCTGGTCGCCTGGCAGAAGCGGAACGGCTACCCGCTCGGCTTCGCCTGCGAGGCGACGCTCAACATCGCCAAGCAGCCGGAAATCCTGAAGCTCATGCGCGAGGCGGGGTTCTCCGGCATTTTCGTCGGCATCGAGACGCCCGAGCTCGACGCGCTCATGCACATGCGCAAGGAGCAGAACGCGTCGCTGCCGATGTACGAATCGATCGCCACCTTGAATTCCTACGGGCTTGAGGTCTCCTCCGGCATCATCCTCGGGCTCGACACCGACACGCCGCAAACGATCGACCGGCTGATCGAATTCATCGAGCGGTCGAAAATACCGATGCTGACGATCAACCTTCTGCAGGCGCTGCCGAAGACGCCGCTCTACGAGCGGCTCGAACGCGCCGGCCGCATCGTCGACGATCCGACGCTCGAATCGAACGTGCGGTTCCTCCGCCCCTATGACGAGGTGATCAATTCGTGGCGGCGCGCGATCGAATACGCCTATAAGCCGGAGCGCGTCTTGGGGCGCTTCCGCCACCAGGTCGACGCGACCTATGTCAACGCGGCGAAGCTGCCGGTGAGGGGCAGGCTCAGGTCGGCTAATCTGAAGCGCGGCCTGACGCTCTTCGTGAACAGCATGATCCAGCTCGGCATCGTCGCCGATTATCGCCGCGAATTCTGGCGCGCCTTTCTCTATGCGTTGCGGCGCGGGCAAATTCCGGGCGCGCTCGGCATGGCCTTCATGTCGCACCATCTGATCCGGTTCACGCGCGAGGCGCTCGCCGGCGCGCAGAACGCGAGCTTCTATTCCGCGAAGGCGCGCGACGAAGAGGAGGTTGCCGCAGCGCGAGAGGCGGCCTGAGGTCGCGGCCTTCCTCCATCTGCCATGGATTGCCGGGTCAAGCCCGGCAATGACGACAGAGGTCGGCGAGCATGGCAGTCCCGGTCGAGGCCAGGCAGGTCGGCTAGTGGCGGTCGACGCCCGCGGCCGGCTCCTCTAAGCCTCCGCGCATGACGAAGGCGCTCTCGTTCATCATCGTCCTTGCGATGGCCGTGCAGGTCCTCAAGCCGCTCGGGCTGCCGGGGTTGCGAAAGCGCGGCGACGCGTGGAAGCTCGCGGTCGCGGCGCTCGCGGTCTTCGCGCTCGTCGCCATGCTGAAAAGGAATTGAAGCGGGACGACGCGCCGCTCGTCGCGGCGAAAGCGGCGCCAAGCCTGGCTCAGTCGACCTTCTTCTCCGCCTTCTCGCCGCGCTCGACGATATCGCCCTCGGTGAAGAGGATCGTCTTCAGCTCGCTCCGCCAATCCGGGCTGCGGCGGAGCAGAAATTCCAGGTCCATGCCGAAATGCTTGAACTCCTCCGTGCGGGCGTTCTGCATGATGGCGCGGGCCTGCGCGTCCGTTTCCACGGCGATGCGCTGCTCGTACCAGCCGATCGCCTCCGCCTCCTCGATCAGCGAGGCGATCATGCGGGCGAAGGTGCGGGTCTCCTGCGACAGCTCTTCGGGCGGCTCGTGATATTGGTCGAAGCCCATCTCGGCGATATCCTTTCGTTGATTTCGGAGCCCTCCCCCTGGTCAACGCATTGGCCCGCGAATGGCTTCATCACGCAGCGAGATTGCGGGGCAGCGCGGGGGTGCTTTCGCGCCCCGCGCCCCCGATGCGCGCCGCTAGCGCTGGCCGCCCGAGGCGGTGATGCGCTCGCCGGTCAGCCAGGCCGAGCGGTCGGATGCGAGGAAGGTCGCGACGCTGGCGATATCGTCCGGGCGGCCGAGGCGTCCCATCGGCACGCCGGCGCTGAGCGAGCTCGCCGCCGCGTCGTCGACCCCCATCGCCGCGAGCCCCTCGGTCCTCGTCATTCCGGGCGCGATGACGTTCACGCGGATGTTGCGGCCGGCGAGCTCGTTCGCGAGCGCTTTGCTCAACGCATCGACGGCCGCCTTCGACGACGAATAGATGACGGAATTCGGAACAGGATTGGCGCTCGAGATCGAGCTGAAATTGATGACGCTTCCCCCGTCCTTGCCGAAATAGCCGAGCGCTTCCTGGGTGGTCAGCATCGTGCCCAGCACGTTGATGTCGAACTGCCGGCGAAAGCTCTCCTCGGAGGCTGATTCGAGCGGCGCGAACTCGAAGACGCCGGCATTGTTGACGAGAATGTCGAGCCCCCCGAAAGCCTCCTTGGTCGCGGCGAAGAGGCGCTTCACGTCGGCGCGCTTGGAGACGTCGCCCTGCACGGCGACCGCCTTGCCGCCGGCCTTCAGGATTTTGGCGACCACCTGGTCCGCGCCCGTCCGGCTCGAAGCGTAGTTGACGACGACGGAAGCGCCTTCCGCGGCGAGCTGACGCGCGATCTCGGCGCCGATGCCCTTGGAGGCGCCGGTGACGATGGCAACCTTGCCGGTAAGCTCATTCATGATCTTTCTCCATTTCGAAGCGACGGATGCTCCGACGGCATCCGGCTGCGGCCCAGATAGATCATGCCGAAAATGATGGGTATTGCCGACCGTGCCATAACATTTATACCTGATCCGCATGAATGATCGCCTCAACCAGCTCGCCCTCTTCGTGCGCACGGTCGAAAGCGGCAGCTTCTCCAAGGCGGCGCGCGAATTCGGCCTGACGCAGCCTTCCGTCTCGCGCGCCATCGCGGCGCTCGAAGAGCGGCTCGGCGTGACGCTGCTCCGTCGCACGACGCGCCGCCTGAGCCTGACCGATGCCGGGGACGCGCTCCTTTCGCGCGCGCGCGAAGCGCTCGCCGCCGTCGACGACGCGGAGAGCGCGGCGCAGGGCGCCGACCGCCTGACGGGCACGCTTCGCGTCGCGCTGCCGACGGCCTTCGGCGTGCGCCAGGTCATCCCGCTTCTCCCCGGCTTCCTCGCGCGCCATCCGGGGCTCAGGATCGACGCGATGCTTTCCGACCGGAACGAAGACCTGATCGCGGAAGGCGCGGAGCTCGCGCTCCGCCTCGGGAGCCAGCCCGATTCGAGCTTCGTCGCGCGCAGGCTCGCGACCGCGCCGCGCCGCATCGTCGCCGCGCCCGACTATCTCAGCCGCCGCGGCACGCCGAAATCGATCCGCGACCTCGCCGGTCACGACTGCCTCGGCGCACCCTCCGACGCGCCGCGCGAGACATGGACCTTCAAGCATCGCGGCAAGCCGAAGAGCGTCACCGTCGACATCCGCCTGCGCACCGGACGCGGCCTCGGCCTCGTCGCCTGCGCGGCCGCCGGCCTCGGCATCGCCATCGCCTCGACCTGGATGTGCGGCGAGGAGATCGAGAGCGGACGGCTCAGGCGGATCCTTCCGGAGTATCAGCCCGAACCGGCCGACGCGTTCATCGTCTTTCCGGCGGGGCGGAGGCCGTCGCAGAAGGCGCGGGCGTTCGGGGATTATCTCCTCGAGGCGATGGGGAGGCGCTAGGGATGCGCTAGGGATGCGCCGAGCCACCGGAGCGGGTCGAAGGGCTCGAATGATCGCCGCGGCCGGCGTCAAATCGCTTGGCGGGCACTGAGTGGAGATCGCCTTCTCCGACGGAACGATCGGCGCTCGCGATTTCTCGTCGATTGCCGGGAAGCCCCCCCGCGCGAGAGCCAGGTGGGGCGCGTCGCCCTTCAGGCACTCCAGTCACTGTCGTCACGGCCGCACTTGGATGCCGAAATTCCCACAATTTAAACGACAGTCTTTTACAACTAATACTTGTGTACTCGCAGCGGAGCGCCTAGAAGCGTCGGGGAGACGGGCGCCGCTCGTTCGCGGCCGGACCACGCCTCAATAAACCCAGGGAGGACAGCAATGGCTGACGAGAAAACACCTTTTCATGACATAGCGAATGCCCCCGACGACAAGAGCGCCAAGGCGGCGATCGCGCCCGGCGAACGCGCCAAGGCCGTGCCCGCGACGCCCGACCCGAGATGGGGCGTGGAGAACTGCTGCGTCCGCGAGTTTTGGGCGGTCATCGAGCGCGACGGAAGTCTCGTGCGCGGGCGGAACGTCCTGCGCACCGCCCGGCTCGGCCAGGGAGTCTACGAGGTCTTCTTTACCGGTGAGGTCAGCAACGGCGCCTTCGTCGCGACCATCGGCAGGCCCGGCATCGCCACCGAGCCGACCGGCGAGATCACCGTTGCGCTGCGTTGCTGCCCGGGCTCCAATCCCTGGACCCCGTTCTCGGATAACAAGGGCGTGTGGATCCAGACATACGATTCGGGCGGCAAGCCTTCCGATCGCTCGTTTCACCTGATCGTCCTGACGCAGTAGCGTCGCGGCGGCGATCGCACGCTTGCGGCGATCCATCGGATCGCCGCATCGCGCCTCGGTACCGGTGAACTCCTCGAAGGCGGCGAACTCGCGCAGGATACGTGTCGATCCGCGGCGCGGTCTTTCTTTCCGAGTTCCAACGAGACCATGCGATAGGCGCACTCTCTGAAGATCTTTAGCCGCGGCGGGCCTTCTCGATCTCCGCCACATCGATCTTCTTCATGTCCATCATCGCGTCGAAGGCGCGCTTGGCCTCAGGCCCGCCGGCGGCGAGCGCCTCGGTCAAGCACGCGCGGCGTGATCTGCCAGGAGACGCCCCATCTGTCCTTGCACCAGCCGCACGCGCTCTCCTCGCCGCCGTTCCCCACGATCGCGTTCCAGTAGCGGTCGGTCTCCACCTGGTCGTCGGTGGCGATCTGGAACGAGAAGGCCTCGCTCGGCTTGACCATCGGGCCGCCGTTCAGCCCCATGCAGGGGATTCCGCAGACGGTGAAGTCGACGACCAGAACGTCGCCCGCCTTGCCCGAAGGATAGTCGCTCGGCGCCCGGTGAATGGAACCCACCTGACTATCGGGAAAGGTCTTCGCGTAGAAGCGGGCCGCCGCTTCCGCGTCCTTCTCGTACCAGAGGCAGATCGTGTTCTTGGCCGTCATCGTCGGTCCTTTCGTCAGGCGCCACGGTGGCGGCGCTACCCCTCCCCAATCCCTCCCCGCTACCCCTCCCCCCGCAAGGGGGAGGGGAGCAGCACGCGGCCCTGCTTCCGTGTCCCGCGCACTTATGTGCAGCTCCTCACCCCAGCCCCATCGCCTTGGCCCATTCCTCGATTGTCTGGCCGCTCGACATCTTGTCGTTGACGATGCGGTCGACGACGAAGGTGGGGGAGAAGTGGATGCCGTTCTGGCGGGCGTAGCGGGTGTGCCAGCGGAGCGCCTTGCCGACGGCGTCGTAGCGGAAGGCTTCCGCAAGATCGACGCCGATCAGCTCCGAGATATGGGCGATGATCTCGTTCGGCGTGCGGTCCATGTTCGGGCCGGAATTGTGGTCCTCGAACTCGAATTCCTCGCGGTGCGCGTAGACGGCGCGCATCGCGGCGAGCCCGTCTCCCTCCCGCCGGGCGTGGCGCTCGCGGCGAGGATCGTGCGCGTGACGATGCCGGAGAAGAGATGCCAGGGCTGCGAGACGAAGCGGATTTTTACGGTGATGCGGTCCGGGCCGACGCTCTCGGCGAGCGGCGCGAGCTTGCCGAACGCCTTCTTGGAGAACGGGCAGGTCGGCTCGAGGAAGATTTCGAGCTCCGTCGGACCGTGACCGATCTCAAGCGGCGCCGGCGTCTTGGTGTCGTTTGCTGTCGGCATCGGTTTCCTTCCGTCGCATGTGTTCGCGGCGATCCGCGGGGCTGAGGCCTTCATCCTTCCCCCTCCCCAACCCCTCCCCGCTACCCCTCCCCACAAGGGGGACGGGGCGCGCATCGCCGGGCAGCGCACTCGTCCGGCCCGGAACCCGCTGCCTGCGGCAGCGACCTAGCGCTCGTACGCTTGCGGCGATCCACAGGACCGCCGCATCGCGCGGCCAAGCGACCGCTACTCGCCCATCTTCAGCGCCGCGATGAAGGCCTCCTGCGGGATGTCGACCTTGCCGAACTGGCGCATGCTGCTTCTTGCCCTCCTTCTGCTTGTCGAGGAGCTTGCGCTTGCGGGTGATGTCGCCGCCGTAGCATTTCGCCGTCACGTCCTTGCGGAGCGCGGAGATGGTTTCGCGCGCGATGACCTTTGCGCCGATCGCCGCCTGGATCGGGATCTTGAAGAGGTGCTGCGGGATCAGCTCCTTCAGCTTCTCGCACATGCACGCGGCCGCGCTTGTCGGCCTGGCTGCGGTGCACCAGCATCGAGAGCGCGTCGACCGGCTCGCCGTTGACGAGGATCGACATCTTGACGAGGTCGCCCTCGCGGTAGCCGGTGATGTGGTAGTCGAAGCTGGCGTAGCCCTTCGACACCGATTTCAGCCGGTCGTAGAAGTCGAACACCACCTCGTTCAGCGGCAGGTCGTACTGCACGCATGCGCGCGGCTGCCGACATAGGAGAGGTCCACCTGCGCGCCGCGCCGATCCTGGCAGAGCTTCAGGATCGCGCCGAGATATTCGTCGGGCGTGAGGATCGTCGCGCGGATCCACGGCTCGCGGATCTCGGCGATCTGCACCGGGTCCGGCATGTCGGCCGGGTTGTGCAGCTCGATCTCGCCGCCGTCGGTCAGCCTGATCTGGTAGATGACCGAGGGCGCGGTGGCGATCAGGTCAAGGTCGAACTCGCGCGCCAGCCGCTCCTGGATGATCTCCAGGTGCAGGAGCCCGAGGAAGCCGCAGCGGAAGCCGAAGCCGAGCGCCGCGCTGAGTCTCCATCTCGTAGGAGAAGCTCGCGTCGTTCAGGCGCAGCTTGCCGATCGCCGCGCGCAGGTTCTCGAAGTCGGCGGCGTCGACCGGGAAGAGCCCGCAGAAGACGACCGGCTGCGCCGGGCGGAAGCCGGGCAGCATCTCTGCCGTCGGGCGGCGGTCGTCGGTGATCGTGTCGCCGACGCGGGTGTCCGCCACCTCCTTGATCGAGCCGGTCAGGAAGCCGATCTCGCCCGGGCCGAGCTCGCCGATGTCGACCATCTTGGGCGTGAAGAAGCCGACGCGGTCGACGTCGTGGCGCGCGTCCGTCGCCCATCATGCGGATCGTCTGGCCCTTCTTCAGCACGCCGTCGACGATGCGGACGAGGACGACGACGCCGAGATAGGGGTCGTACCAGCTGTCGACGAGAAGCGCCTTCAGGGGCGCCGTCGCGTCGCCCTTCGGCGGCGGCAGGCGGTGCACGATCGCCTCCAGCACGTCCTCGATGCCTTGGCCGGTCTTCGCCGAGATCATCACGGCGTTCGAGGCGTCGAGGCCGATCACGTCCTCGATCTGCTGCTTTCACGCGCTCCGGCTCGGCGGCGGGCAGGTCGATCTTGTTCAGGACCGGCACGATCTCGTGGTCGTTGTCGATCGCCTGGTAGACGTTGGCGAGCGTCTGCGCCTCGACGCCCTGGCTGGCGTCGACGACGAGCAGCGAGCCCTCGCAGGCGGCGAGCGAGCGGTTCACCTCATAGGCGAAATCGACATGGCCGGGCGTGTCGATGAGGTTCAGCTCGTAGTCCTCGCCGTTCTTGGCGTGATAGGCGAGGCGCACGGTCTGCGCCTTGATGGTGATGCCGCGCTCGCGCTCGATGTCCATGGAATCGAGCACCTGCTCCTTCATCTCGCGGAGATCGAGCCCGCCGGTCATCTGGATCAGCCGGTCGGCGAGCGTCGATTTGCCGTGGTCGATATGGGCGATGATCGCGAAATTGCGGATATGGTCGAGCGCGGTGGTCATGAAGCTTCCGTGGTCGGGGGCGCGGGTGTAGCACCGACGGCGGCAAGCGCGGCGAGGAAGCGGTCGGCGGCGACAGAGGGGTCACGGATCAAGGTCCGGCGACTGACGAGGGCGCGAGGGCGAGCGGATGGAAAGCTCCGGCGAAGGGACCTCGCGCTCTGCCGCTGCGGCGGCTCCGGCAACAAGCCGTTCTGCGACGGGACCTTTCAGGAACGGGTTCCAGGCAGGGGGCACCCACGGGATCGTAGCGACCGGTCGTGTCGACTTTAGAACAATTCCAATCTAACTCTCGCGCATGATCCCGGCTTCCCCGACCGCAAGCGCTTCGTCACGATCTCGCGACCAGGAGATCCTGGCGCTCGCCATCTCCTCCGAGGAGGAGGACAGCCGCGTCTACGCGACCTATGCGGACCGGCTGCGCGAGGATTATCCGCAAAGCGCGGCCGTGTTCGACGGCATGGTGGCGGAGGAGAACGAGCACCGCCGCCGCCTCATCGAGCGCTATCGCCGGCGCTTCGGCGATACGATCCCGGTGATCCGCCGCGAGCACGTCTCCGGCTTCTACCAGCGGCGGCCCTACTGGCTGGTCTCGCAAGCTCGGGCTTGAGCGCGTGCGCGAGGAAGTCGGCGCTGATGGAGGAGGAGGCGCGGAACTTCTACATGAAGGCGGCGCAGCGCACGAGCGATGCCGATACGCGCAAGCTGCTCGGCGACCTCGCCGCGGCGGAGGCCGGGCACGTCGTCACGGCGGAGCGGCTGGAGGAGAAGTACCTCGGCAAGACGGCGCGCGAGGAAGAGGATGCCGTCGCGCATCGCCAGTTCGTGCTGACCTATGTGCAGCCCGGGCCTCGCCGGCCTGATGGACGGCTCCGTCTCGACGCTGGCGCCGGTCTTCGCCGCGGCCTTCGCCACGCAGGACCCGTGGCAGACGCTTCTCGTCGGCCTTGCCGCCTCGATCGGCGCCGGCATCTCCATGGGGTTCACCGAGGCGCTCTCCGACGACGGCGCGCTGACCGGCCGCGGCTCGCCGATGCTCCGCGGCTTTGCCTGCGGCGTGATGACGATGGTCGGCGGGCTCGGCCACACGCTGCCCTATCTCATCCCGCATTTTGTCACGGCGACCGCGATTGCCATCGTCGTGGTGATCATCGAGCTGATCGCGATCGCCTGGATCCGCTGGCGCTACATGCAGTCGCCGTTCTTCATCGCCGCGCTGCAGATCATTCTCGGCGGCGCGCTGGTCTTTGCGGCGGGGATATTGATCGGCAGCGCTTGAGAACAAGGCAGTCGGCAATGGGCAGTCGGCTGTCGGGCTCCGCTCCGAGGCACGACTGCCGATTGCCGACCTCGACTGCCCTATTCGAGGATTTCCTTCTCAGCCACCGTCGTGTCGGCGTTCAGGCGGTAGACGAGCGGCACGCCGGTCGCGATCTCAAGCTTCAAAATCTCGCTCGGTGTCGAGCTTGTCGAGCACCATGACGAGCGAGCGGAGCGAGTTGCCGTGGGCGGAGACGAGCACGCGCCGACCGCGCATCACGTCGGGCAGGATGCGGGTCAGATAATAGGGCCAGACGCGCGCGCCGGTGTCGCGCAGGCTCTCGCCGCCCGGCGGATTGGTGGCGTAGGAGCGGCGCCAGATGTGCACCTGCTCCTCGCCCCATTTCTTGCGCGCGTCGTCCTTGTTCAAGCCGGAGAGATCGCCGTAGTCGCGCTCGTTCAGCGCCTGATCGCGATATTCCTCAAGCCCGGTCTGGCCGAGCTCTTCGAGCATGATCTTCAGCGTGTTCTGCGCACGGACGAGCGCGCTCGTATAGGCGACGTCGAAGGTGAAGCCCTTGGCCTTCAGCTTCTTGCCGGCCGAGTGTGCCTCCTTGATGCCACCCTCGGAGAGGTCGATGTCCTTCCAGCCAGTGAAAAGGTTCTTCAGGTTCCAGTCGCTCTGGCCGTGGCGCACGAGCACGAGAAGGCGGTCCATGGGGGCTCCGATCGTTGCGGGCGATTAACCTCCCCCTTGCGGGGAGGTCGAAGATTGCCGAGCGAAAGCGAAGGCAAACTTCGGGAGGGGGTGCGTGAGCCCTGCTCACCCCTTCCCGGAGTTTTCCGCGCCAAGGCTTGAAAACTCCGACCTCCCGCAAGGGGGAGGTTAGACCGCCGCGGCGGCTGATCCTGCTAACCCCTCAAAGCCGCTTCGGGTCAAGCCCCATGGCAGCGGCGATCAGCGCAAAATCGTCGCGCGGGACGGAAAAGATGCTGCGGTGGAAGAAGAGCCCCCAATGCTCGCGGTCCTTGATGAAGGAGAGCTGGTCGAGCAGCGGATAGACGTCCGCGTCGCGGGCGCCGCTTCTCGTAGGCGATGTCGCGCCGCCAGCCGACGCGGCCGGGCCTCATCTCCGCCTCGTAGGGCTCGCGCTCGGCGAACTTGCCGATGGCCGTGAAGGCGCGCACCTCCTCGCCGCCCTTCAGAACGGTGCGCGGCGAGTAATAGGCAAGCCAGTCGCCGGGCTGGACGCGGATCACCGCCTGCATGCCGGCCATGCGCGAACTGGCGAAGCCGCCGGCGACGGGCAGCGCTCGACGCGGATCTTCGGGACGACGGCGATCCAGTAGCGGGGGCCGTCGGGTTTCTTGGCATTGCGGGCCGGAGCCTCCATGTCGTCGTCATGCCCGGACTTGATCCGGGCATCCATTCCGGAATGGTAGCGCGCCGGATGGTGACGGAGTGGATCGCCGGGTCAAGCCCGGCAATGACGACAGGGCCTGTCCGCCAGACGTCTAGTGCAGCCCCAGAACATCGGCCATGTCGTAAAGCCCGGGCTTCTTGTCAAAGGCCCAGAGCGCCGCGCGGATGGCGCCGCGGGCGAAGTTGTCGCGGCTCTCGGCGCGATGCGTACAGCTCGATCCGTTCGCCCTCGCCGGCGAAGATCACGGTGTGGTCGCCGACGACCGAGCCGCCGCGGAGCGCTCGCGAAACCGATCGCCCCTTCCGGCCGCGCGCCGGTATGGCCGTCGCGCGACGCGCACGCGACTCTTCGGCAAGGTCGATGCCGCGGCCCTCCGCCGCCGCCCGGCCGAGCAGAAGCGCCGTGCCGGACGGCGCGTCGACCTTGTGGCGGTGGTGCATCTCGACGATCTCGATGTCGTAGTCGGCGCCGAGCGCGGCGGCGGCGCGCCGCACCAGCGCCGCGAGCAGGTTGACGCCGAGGCTCATATTGCCGGAGTTGACGATGCGCGCAATGGCGCGCCGCGGCCTTCAGCCGCGCCCTCGTGCTCGGCGCTCGATGCCGGTCGTGCCGATGACATGGACGATGCGCGCCTGCGCGGCGAGCTCGGAATAGG
Organism: uncultured Alphaproteobacteria bacterium; assembly: GCA_963750115.1. Lineage (GTDB taxonomy): Bacteria > Pseudomonadota > Alphaproteobacteria > Rhizobiales > Afifellaceae > DASWJZ01. Next base: position 94,940 of record CAVVPM010000006.1, read on the forward strand.
CGAGCGTCGCCTCCGGCGCGGTGAAATCGAGCAGCACGTCGGTATTGGCGAGAATCGCGGCAGCGGATCGGCGGCTGACCGGTGACGCCGGTGGCGCCGGCGCCGGCGAGGAGGCCCGCATCCTCGCCCTGCACCTCCGCGTCCTGCCGGTCGAGCGCGCCGACGAGGCGCATCTGCTTTTCGCCGAGCACGGCGCGGATGAGCGCCCGGCCCATGCGCCCGCCGGCTCCCGGCGACCACGACCCGCAATTCGGCCATCGCTCTTTTCCCAATCCGCTCAGGGGCGCCCGGCGTAAGCTCCGCCGGAGTCGCCCGGCAGACGCTCGTATAGCAACGCCGGCCCGGAAACCGCAAACCGGGCCTCCGCCTGACTTCGCCGACGGGACGGAGTAAGAGGGCGGCATGGACGCCACCATCCGCGGCCAAATGGAAGAGTCCGGCGGCTGGTCGGGACGCCGGCTCAGGCTTTCCACGCTGATCGGCCTGCGCTGGCTCGCCATCGGCGGACAGACGGCAGCCATCCTGGTCGTCGGCCTGTGGTTCGGCTTTCCGCTGCCCATGGGCGCCTGCCTGACGCTGATCGCGCTCTCCGCCTGGCTCAATCTCGGGCTGAGGATCGCCTTCCGCGGCCTACCGCCTCGATCCCGAACTGGGCGACGCTGCTCCTCGCCTACGACCTCCTGCAGCTCACCGGGCTGCTCTATCTGACCGGCGGGCTGGAGAACCCCTTCGCCATCCTGCTCCTCGGCCCGGTCATGGTCTCGGCAACGACACTGCAATCCGACAAGACCTTCCTGCTCGGCGCGATGACGCTGCTGGCGGCGACGCTGCTCGTCTTCATCCACCAGCCCGCTGCCGTGGTTTCCAGGACGCACGAAATTCGACCTGCCGCTGCACTATGTCGGCGGGGTGTGGGTGGCGCTCGTCTGCGCGCTCGGCTTCATGGCCTTCTATGCCTTCCGCGTGGCGGAGGAGGCGCGCCAGCTCGCCGACGCGCTGGCCGCGACGGAGCTGGTGCTGCAGCGCGAGCAGCATCTCTCGGCGCTCGACGGCCTCGCCGCGGCCGCCGCGCACGAGCTCGGCACGCCGCTCGCGACGATCGCGCTCGTCGCCCACGAGCTGGCAAGCGAGCTCCCGCCCGACGATCCGCACGCGGAGGACGTCCGGCTGATCCGCGCACAGTCGGAGCGCTGCCGCGACATTCTCTCCAAGATCGCCTCGCTCTCCTCCTCGCCGCGAGCGAGCATCTCGGCGCGCATGCCGCTGTCGCACGTGCTTGAGGAGGCGGTCGGCGCCGCACCGCGATTTCGGCGTCGACATCGACGGTGGAGCGCGCAGGGCGAGGGGCCGGAGCCGGTCGCGGGGCGCAATCCCGGCCTCCTCTACGGGCTCGGCAACCTCGTCGACAACGCCGTCGACTTCGCCAAGACCGAGGTGCGCATCGTGGCGAATGGACGCTGACGCAGGTGACGATCACGATCACGGACGACGGCGCCGGGCTTCTCGCCCGACATGCTCGACCAGCTCGGCGAGCCCTACGTCACCACGCGGCGCGGCCGGCCAGATCGCCGCGCGGTGAGCATGGCGGGCTGGGGCTCGGCATCTTCATCGCCAAGACGCTGCTGGAGCGCTCCGGCGCGCCAGCTCCGCCTCGCCAACCGAAAAACCCCGGAAACCGGGGCGTGCGTGACGATGGCGTGGCCGCGCAGCGCATTCGAGCTGGCGGCGCCCGCGGCGTTAGCCAAAGCCGAGAAGTGACCGACGAAAGCCTTGATCGGCGGGGCATAATGCTTAGTTTGCGTGCAGCAACTCATCTCACGAGACAGCCAGCCATGCTTGAACAGCCCGTAGCCATGGCCGACGTGCGTCCTAGCCCGCGCCGGCAGAGGGGCAAGTGCTCCTCATCGTCGACGACGACAAAGCCTTCCTGCAGCGCCTCGCGCGCGCCATGGAAAAGCGCGGCTTCGTCACCGAGACCGCCGAATCGGTCGCCGAGGCGCGCGCCAAGGCGGAAGATGGCGAATCCCTCCTTCGCCGTCGTCGACATGCGGCTTGAGGACGGCAACGGCCTCGACGTGATCGAGCTCATCCGCGCCCGGCGCCCCGAAGCGCGCGCCATCATCCTGACCGGCTACGGCAACATCGCCACGGCCGTTACCGCGGTGAAGCTCGGCGCCATCGACTATCTGTCGAAGCCCGCCGACGCCGACGAGATCCATGCCGCGCTGATGCAGATGAAGGACTCGCGCGCCAGACCGCCGGAAAATCCGATGTCGGCCGACCGCGTGCGCTGGGAGCACATCCAGCGCGTCTACGAGCTCTGCGACCGCAACGTCTCGGAGACGGCGCGCCGGCTCAACATGCACCGCCGCACGCTGCAGCGCATCCTCGCCAAGCGCGCGCCGCGCTAGGCGGCTTCGCGCGCCCACCCCACGTCTGTCGTCATTGCCGGGCTCGACCCGGCAATCCGTTGCGTGCTTCGAGGCTCCGCCCTCATCCTGAGATGCGGGCGAAGCGAGCCTCGAAGGGGCGGAATGAAGCACCTGAGCCATGCGGGGGTTGGGGGCCTCGCCGAGCCGAACTCTCCGCGCCGGGCTCAAATCCCGCTCAAGCAATCCGGGTCTTCCAGATCGTGCAGGCGATGCGCGCCGGCGCGTGCGATGCGGATCAGCATCTCCTTGCGCGTCGCCGCGGGAAGCCTTGCGACCGGCGACGCGCGGAGGATTTCCGCGCCATAGAGATCGGCGACGATCAGGCCCGCCTCGAGCGGAAATATCTCCGCCGGCACATGCGGGCCGGTGGCGAAATAGAAATGGTCGGAATGGAGGAGATAGTCCCGCCACTTCTGATCGGCGCGAAAATCCTCGATCGACGACTTGATCTCGATGATGGCGATCGATCCGTCGGGCCCGAGCGCCACGAGGTCGGCGCGGCGGCCGGAGCGGAGCGTCACCTCCGGGATCGGCGCGAGCCCCTCGGCGCGGAGCCGCCGGCAGACGCCGCGGCGGATCGCAAGCGCGCGCTCCGACTGGCGGCGATCGGCCGGAAGCGACGGCGGCGCCTCCGCAATCAGGCTGCGCTGGGCGACTATCCGGATGCTCACGGGGCCCTCTCCCGGTGCAGAACGACCGATAGTGGCCTATTCCGCGACGGAAACAAAGCCGGAACGACGTTCAAGGAAAGTTAACCTGGAACTTTCACCATCCGCCAACGACGTTCTCAAGGGTTGCGTATGGTGATGCGTATCGGAAAAGCGGGCGTTGCGGCGCTCATTGCGTGCAGTCTTCTCGCCGTGGGCGGCTGCTCGGCGACACAGCGCTACATGGCGACGGGGGCGGCGCTCGGCATCGGCGGCGGAGCGATCGTGGCAGCGGCGGTCGGCGGCTCGGTCGTCGGCGGCGCCGTGGTCGGCGGCGCGCTCGGCACCGGCGGCGGCTTCGTCCTGTCGCGGTAGAAGCAGCTCAAGCGCCGTTCCGGGCGCTCAGCCGACCTCGCCGTCGAGCACCAGGATATCCTCCGGCGCGAAGCTCACCGTGACCTTGTCACCATGCTTCGGCGGCGGCGTGTTCGGATTGTTGAAGGTATCGAGCGACACCGCGTTCTCGGTGAACCGCACACGCACGCGGACCACCGAGCCGAGGAAATGCACGCCCTCGATCGTGCCGTCGAGCTTGTTCCGGTTGCCGTCGACGCCATTCAGCGAAACCGCCTCCGGGCGGAGCGCGACGGAGCGCTTGCTGCCCGGCGCCGCGTCGGCGACGGCGCGCGAAGCGGTGATTTCCTGCCCGTCGATCACGATCCGCCCTTGCGCGGCGTCGCGCACCTCCGCGTCGAGGATGTTCAAGGTGCCGACAAAGGACGCGACGAAACGCGTGCTCGGGCGGTTGTAGATTTCGAACGGGGTGCCGACCTGATCGGCGATGCCCTGGTGCATGACCACGATGCGGTCGGAGATCGACAGCGCCTCCTCCTGATCGTGGGTCACGAAAATCGTGGTGATGCCGAGCTTCTGCTGGATCGCCTTGATCTCCTCGCGCAGTCGGACGCGGACCTTTGCGTCGAGCGCGGAGAGCGGCTCGTCGAGCAAGAGAACGCGCGGGCGGGGGGCGAGCGCGCGGGCGAGCGCAACGCGCTGCTGCTGGCCGCCGGAGAGCTGGAACGGATAGCGCTCGGCGAGCTCCGGCAGGCCGATGAGGGTAAGCATCTCGGTGACGCGGGCGGCGATCTCGGCCTTTCGCCACGCCGGCCACGCGGAGGCCGAAGCCGACGTTCTGCGCAACCGTCAGGTTGGGGAACAGCGCATAGGCCTGAAACACCATTCCGATATTGCGCTGGTTCGGGCGGAGCGCGGTCACGTCCTGTCCGTCGATCCGGATCGCGCCGGTGGTCGGCGCCTCGAACCCCGCGACCATCCTCAGCACGGTGGTCTTGCCGCAGCCGGAGGGGCCGAGGAAGGAGACGAATTCGCCCTTCTCGATGGTGAGATCGAAGTCCTTCACCACGCGCGTGGGGCCGAAGGCCTTTTCGAGATGCGAGAGGTCGAGAAAGCCCATGCGCTACCGCCTCACGGTTGTGAGTTTCGAGAATCGGGTGAAGAGCTGGATCAGCCCCATGCAGGCCCAGGTGATGACGAAGGCGATCACCGCGAGCGCCGAGGGCTCGTAGGCGCGGTTGCCGCCCATCCAGACCATGTAGGGGCCGAAGGTGTTGAGGTTCAGAAGCGCCGCGAAGACATATTCGCCGATCACGATGGCGAAGGTGAGAAAGGCGCCGGAGAGGACCGAGACCAGCACGTTGGGCAGGATCACGGTGGCGAGGATGCGGGTCCAGCGAGGCGCCGAGGCTCTGCGCCGCCTCGGTCAGGGTGGCGACGTCGATGGCGCGCAGCCCGGTGTCCACGGCGCGGTACATGTAGGGCAGCGCCAGCGTGGTGTAGCCGAAGAGGATCAGGATGTTGGTGCCGACCCAACTGCCGGTCAGCGGCAGGATCGAGGAGGTGTTGTAGAGCCGGATATAGCCGAAGACGATGACGATCGGCGGGATCACCAGCGGCAACAGCGTGATGAACTCGACATAGGGTCGGGCGGCAGGCAGGCGCAGGCGCACCCAATAGGCCGTCGGCACCACGATCAGCACGCCGAGGACGATGGTCAGCAGCGCGAGGACGACCGAATAGCCGAAGGTCTGCTGGAACTGCGGGTCGCTCAGGACGACGCGATAGGCCTCGAAACTGTACACGCCGCGCTTCATGCGCAGCGAGAAATGGAACATGCCGAAGAGCGGCAGCAGGAAATAGGCCGCGCCAAGCAGGATGACGAGCCAGGCCGTGAGGCGCCGGCCGATCATTTGATCCACCGTTCGGCGCGGGTTCTGCAGCACGATGTAGATCACGTTGGCGACGCCGGTGATCAAGATCATCCCGAAGGCGAGCGCGAAGCCCAGCTGCGGATTGCCGAGCACGTCGCCGCGGATCTGCGAGAAGAGCGTGATCGGCACCAGGGTGAAGGCGGGCCCGGCCAGCGCATAGGCGGTCGCCACGGCGCCGAAGGCATTGGCGAAGAGCAGCGCGAAGGTGCCGAGGAGCGAGGGGAAGAGGATCGGCAGCGCGACGTACCACCAGTATTGCCCGGTGCTTGCGCCGAGCATGGAGGCGGCCTCGCGCCATTCGCGCTTCATGCCGTCGAGCGCCGGGGTGATGATCAGGATCATCAGCGGGATCTGGAAGAACAGATAGACGATGATCAGGCCGTAATAGGTCAGGAGGTTGAAGCCGAGGACGCGCAGGTTGATGCCGTAGTCGCGCAGGAACACGGTGATGACGCCGACCGGGCCGAGGGTGGCGATGAAGGCGAAGGCGAGCGGCACGCCGGCGAAGTTCGAGGCGACGCCGGAGAAGGTCAGGAGCGGACCGCGGACCCATTTCGGCAGGTCGCCGAAGACGACCGCGGCGGCAATCGCGAAGCCGATCGCGCAGCCGAGGAGCGCCGAGATCAGGCTGATCTTGATCGAGATGAAATAGGCCGACCGGATCAGGTCGGTGTTCAGCTCGCGTATGTTGTCGAGCGTGAACTGGCCCGAGCCGGTCTGAAAGGCGCCGACGACGATGTTCAGCGTCGGCAGCAGCAGGAACATCAGGGCAAAGACTGCGAAAGGAACGATGCCGATCCACTTCATCGGAAGCCGGCGGCGGGCCGGCACGGCGGGAATGCTGGTGGTGAGAGAGGCCATGCCGCCACGTCCCAGGAGAATCGAATGGGCCCGCCCCGCCTCAGGCGGGACAGGCCCGGATTTCAGGGCGCCTTACTTCACGTTGGCGCCGACGACCGAATCCCAGCCGCCGACAACGGCGGTCTTGTTGGCCGCCTGCTCGTCAAGCGTCGGGAAAACCGCCTTCGCATAGCCTTCCGCCGGCGGCAGGGCATCCATCAGCGCCTGCGGGATCGCCTTCTTGGCGGCGAGGTCGTTGAAGCGGATCGGGTGGCAATAGCCCTTCAGCCAGCCGAGCTGACCTTCGTCCGAGTAGAGGTATTCCATCCACAGCTTAGCGGCGTTCGGATGCGGCGCGTAGGCCGAGATCGCCTGCACGTAGACGCCGGCGACCACGCCCGACTTCGGCACCACCACATCCATCGGCGGGTTGCCCTTCAGGCTGTCCTTCCAGGCCAGCAGATTATAGTCCCAGGCGATGGCGATCGGCGTCGCGCCCTGGGCGATGGTGCCCGACTTGGCGACGACGGGGACGAAGTTGCCCTTCTTGTTCAGGTCGGCGAAGAACTTCAGGCCGGCGTCGCCGGCATCCTTGCCGCCCGCGGCGCCGGTCGCGAGCCCCGAGGCCATCACGGCGAGGATCGCCTGGTTGGCCGATCGCGGGTCGCCGGCGAGCGCGACGGCGTTGGCATATTCCGGCTTCGCCAGGTCCGACCAGTCGGCCGGCGTGTCCTTGACGATGTCCTTGTTCACACCGAAGGCCATCACGCCGTAATAGTCGCCGTACCAGTAGCCGTCGGCATCCTTGGCGCTGTCGGGGATGGAGTCCCAGGTGGAGACCTTGTAGGGCTGGATCAGCTTGTCCGTCTTCGCCGCCGGGCCGAAGGCGAGGCCGACGTCAATCACGTCGGGCGCCTGCGGGCCCGTATTGTCCTTGTTGGCCTTGATCGCCTGGACCTCGTCGCCGGAGCCGGCGTCGGGGTTGAGCTCGTTCACTGCGAGGCCGTATTTCGTCTTGAAGCCGTCGATCACGTCGCCGTAGCCGCACCAGTCATGCGGCAGCGCGATGGTCGTCAGCGTGCCTTCCTTTTTCGCGGCGTCGATCAGGTCCTGGCTCTGCGCCAGCGCCAGTCCCGCGGACACCGATACGGCGATGGCCGATATCGACGCCATGCAAATCAGCTTGGATTTCATACCCGTTCTCCCTGTTCTCATTGTCCGGAAGCGAAATCGTCGAACCGAAGACCGGCGCAGAATCCTGCGCGGATAAATCCAGTAGCGCGGCTTCATAACGGTTCTGTGTCACCCCTCCGGCCGCCACGGCTGCCACCATTTCGCCGCACATCGCCCCGGAACGCAGGGCATCGCCCCGGCCCGGAGGGGTCACGTTAGGGCGAATTTCCCTGTCCCGCCAGTCGGCAAAGCGCTTGCCTCAGCCGCGCTGTGAAACATTTGTGACATTCCGGGCCAGTTCGTCACAAATGACCTCGTGCCAGCAATATCGTGGCAGGACCGCGAAGCCGCACCTCGAGCAAATCGGGTTGGACGCGCGGGCGCGGCGGCCCATATGCCTCAAGCACGTTCCTTCGGATGAGCCTCCGCGTTGACCCTTACTCTTCAAGCCCGCGCCGGCTGGCCGCCCGAGCTCCGCATACTCCTTGAGCGCTATCCGCGCGAAGTCTGGGACGGCCACGCAAATCTCGGCGAGGTGGCGCGCTTCTGGCTCGAGCGGCATGCCGGGTTCCGCCAGCTCGGCGGCATCTTGCAGACGGCGACCGCCGATTTTCGCGAGGGAAAGCTTTCGCCGCAGGAATTCAGCCGCTTCTTCGCCCCGCGGCTGCAGTTCTTCCTGGAAAGCCTCGGGGGCCACCACCAGATCGAGGATGCCCACTATTTCCCGGTTTTCCGCACCGCGGAAGCACGCCTCGCCAAGGGCTTCGACGTGCTCGAAGGTGACCACGAGGCGATCCATGCCGACATCCTCCGCGTCGTCGAGACGGCGAACGGCCTCTTGCGGGCGATCGAGGGCGACGCCGGCTCCCGCCGCGCCGCAACGGACCTCTATGCGGAGACGAGCGGGCGTCTCCTTTCCGGCCTGATGCGGCATCTCGACGACGAGGAGGATCTGATCGTGCCGGTTATCCTCGACCAGGGGGAGCGCAAGCTCTTCTACGGCTGAGGCGATCGCGTCGGGAGCGATTTCTGCTTGACTTTCAGCGGCCTAACGCCCACATGCGCAGCCAGCGGCAGCGCCGACACATGGCGCTCGGCCAAGGCAGCGTGAAAGCGTCCGAGAGAAAACGGACCCGGCCTCGGTCTTCATTCGCTGAAAAACCCAGACAGCCCAATTCGCGCGGGTCGTCTCACGACACCGCTTCGGTCGCCGCGATTCGTCGCGCCTGCCGGGCTTTGACTTAAACCGAAAGAACCCATTGACCCAGTTTACCGATTTCGCCTTGAGCGAAACCATTCTTCGCGCCGTCGCCGATGAAGGCCACAGCGTCCCTACCCCGATCCAGGCGCAAGCAATCTCCCCGATCCTCGCCGGCCGCGACCTTTGCGGCATCGCGCAGACCGGCACCGGCAAGACGGCGGCCTTCGCGCTTCCGATCCTCGAGCGCCTCGCCGCCGCGCACCCGTCGCGCGTTCCGGGCCGACCGCGCGTGCTCGTGCTCACCCCGACGCGTGAGCTTGCGAGCCAGGTCGCGCAGAGCTTCCGCACCTACGGCGCGGGGCTCAGGCTCAACGTCGCGGTCGTCTTCGGCGGCGTTCCGCAGCGCCCGCAGGCCGCTGCGCTGAAGCGCGGCGTCGACATCCTGGTCGCGACGCCGGGACGGCTCCTCGACCTCATCGAGCAGAAGAATCCTCTCGCTCGGCGGGGTCGAAATCCTCGTCGTCGACGAGGCCGACCAGATGCTCGACCTCGGCTTCATCGTGCCGCTCAAGAAGATCGTAAGGCTCGTGCCCGAGATGCGGCAGACGCTGTTCTTCTCCGCGACGATGCCAAAGACGATCGCGCAGCTTGCCGACCAGCTCCTTTCCGAGCCGGTGCAGGTGGCGGTGGCGCCGGTCGCCTCGACCGGTCGAGCGCGTCCAGCAGAGCGTGATGTTCGTGTCGGGGGGCCAGAAGCAGGCGCTCCTCAACCGCATCCTCGCCGACCCGGAGATGGAGCGCGTGCTTGTCTTCACCCGCACCAAGCACGGCGCCGACAAGGTGGTGCGCAATCTCATCCATGCCGGCATCGAGGCTGCTGCGATCCACGGCAACAAGAGCCAGCCGCAGCGCGAGAAGGCGCTCGCCGCCTTCAAGCGCGGCACGCACGCGCGTGCTCGTCGCGACCGACATCGCCGCGCGCGGCATCCACGTCGAGAGCGTGAGCCACGTCGTCAATTACGAGCTTCCGAACGTGCCGGAGAGCTACGTCCACCGGATCGGGCGCACGGCGCGCGCCGGCGCCGCGGGCGTTGCCATCTCCTTCTGCAACGCGGAGGAGCGCGCCTATCTGAAGGACATCGAGAAGCTCACGCGGACGGAGGTGCCGGTAGCGGCGCTGCCGGCCGGCATCGAGCCCGGCGCGGACCGGCCCGCGAACGGCAAGGCAAGGCCGCCGCGCCGCGGGCAAGCGCGCAACGCCAAGCCGGGCGCGCCGCGAAAGGCGAAAGGGAGCCGCAATGCGAATCGCGGCAACGGAAAGCGCACGCGCCCAACCGGTCTCGATCCGAATACCGGGCTCCCGGCCTTCCTGATGCGGTCAAACCGACGCGAGCGGGCGCGAAGCCTAGAGGGCAGCGGCCGCTTCGGCGGGCGACGCCTTGACCCCGCCACCTTGATCGTCAGATTGGCAGCGATTGCGGTGGGAGGAGCGAGAATGGCGACGGGACAAAGACGCGCGGCGCGGACGCTTGCAGCGCTGCTCGCGGCAGGTCTTCTCGCGCTCCCGCTGCCCGCCTTAGCCTGTGGCAACAGCGCCGCCGGCTTTTCCGCGTGGCTGCAGAAATTCAAGAAGGAGGCGTTGGCGGCGGGGCACTCGGCCGCTTCCGTCGCCGCCCTCGATGGCGTCGACTACGATGCAGAAGGTGATCAGCGCCGACCGCCACCAGGGCGTATTCGCGCAAAGCTTCAACGAATTCGCCGGACGCATGGTCGCCGGACTATCGGCTGAGCGAAGGGAAAGGCCTGCTCAAGCGGCACGCCAGCATCTTCGCGCGCATCGAGCATCAGTTCGGCGTGCCGGGGCCGGTCCTCGTCTCCTTTTGGGGACTTGAGACGGATTTCGGCGCCAATCTCGGCGACTTCACCACGCTGCAATCGCTGGCGACGCTCGCCTACGATTGCCGGCGGCCGGACCAGTTCAGCGCCGAGCTGATGGCGGCGCTGACGATCCTCGACCGCGGCGACCTGACCGCGTCGGAGATGCACGGGGCATGGGCGGGCGAAGTCGGCCAGATGCAGTTCGTGCCGAGCTACTACGTCGATTTCGCCGTCGACTATGACGGCGACGGCAAGCGGAACCTCGTCAAAAGCGTGCCCGACGTGCTCGCCTCCTCGGCGAACCTCCTCAAACATCATGGCTGGAAGGCAGGCGAGCCGTGGCTCGAAGAGGTGCGCGTGCCGGGCGAGATGCCGTGGGCGGAAGCCGATCTCGCGATCAAGCATACGCGCGCGGAGTGGGCGCATTACGGCGTGACCAAGGCGAATGGCGGGCGCGCTCCCCCGCGACGGGATGAAGGCGTCGCTGCTCCTGCCGATGGGGCGGCTCGGGCCGGCCTTCCTCGCCTACCCGAATTTCGACGTCTACACGGAATGGAACCAGTCGCTCGTCTACGCCACGACCGCCGCCTATTTCGCGACGCGGCTCGCCGGCGCGCCGCCGGTGCAGCTCGGCAATGCGCAAGCGCCGAGCCGCGCCGAGGTGCAGGAGGCGCAGCAGCTGCTTACGAAGCTCGGCTATGATGTCGGCGCCGCGGACGGCGTGATCGGGGCGCAGACGCGCGCCGCCGTGAAAGCGGTGCAGGCGAAGCTCGGGCTGCCGGCCGATTCCTATCCCGACCCGACCTTCCTCGCCGCGCTTCGCAAGATGTGAGCGGCGACGCAGGTGCCGGCGCTGCATAGGATCGAGGACAGGCTCGTTGCGGGCGCGGCGCGGAAGAACGCCAAAGCCGCGATGATCCTGATCCACGGGCGCGGCGCGACGCCGGAATCGATGCTGCCGCTCGCAGAGGCCTTCGGGCGCGACGACATCCTCTATGTCGCGCCGCGGGCGAACGGGAACACCTGGTATCCGCAATCCTTCCTCGCGCCGATCGAGGCGAACGAGCCGTGGCTCTCCTCCGCGCTCGCGCTGATCGGCGCGCTGGTGGCGCAACTTGGCGATGACGGCTTCGGCACGGAGAAGATCGCGATCGTCGGCTTCTCGCAGGGCGCCTGCCTCGCTTCGGAATTCGCCGCCCGCAATGCGCGGCGCTACGGCGCGATCGCCGCGCTCACCGGCGGGCTGATCGGCCCCGACGGCACGAAACGCGACTATCAGGGCTCGCTCGACGGCACGCCGATCTTCCTCGGCTCAAGCGACGTCGACCCGCACGTGCCGCTGATGCGCGTGCACGAGACGACCGCCGTTCTGACGCGACTCGGCGGCGTGGTCGACGAGCGCATCTATCCGGGCATGCCGCACACGGTGAACGCGGACGAAGTGGAGGCGGTGAGGGCGTTGCTGGCGGAGATCACCGCCGACAAGACCGCAACCTAGAGCCTTTTCGGTTCTGATTGAATTCAAAATCGGGCTCTATCCTTTTGTTTCAGCATGATCTTATCCGAAAAGCGGTTTCCACTTTTCGGGATCATGCTCTAGCGACACACACCCGCTGTCGTCATGCCCGGACTTGATCCGGGCATCCATTCTGCAACGCCGATGCCAATCTCGACCGCAACGGAATGGATTGCCGGGTCAAGCCCGGCAATGACGACGAAATGGGAACGGCATTTTCTAAACCGGCTCCAGCCCCGCTTCGATCTCGGCGCGGCGCGCTTCGAGGAAGGGCGGCAGCGAGAGGGTCTCGCCGAGCTTGTCCATCGGCTCGTCGGCGGCGAAGCCCGGACCGTCGGAGGCGATCTCGAAGAGGATGCCATTCGGCTCGCGGAAATAGAGGCTCCTGAAATAGAAGCGGTCGACTTTGCCGCTGTTCGGAATGCGCATCGCGTTGAGACGCTCCGCCCAGGCGCCGTATTCGGCGTCCGGCGTGCGGAAGGCGACGTGGTGCACGCCACCCTTCCCCTGTCGCGCCGCCGGGAGGTCCGGCTGGACCGCGACGTGAAGCTCCGCCGCCGGACCGCCCGCGCCCATCTGATAGACGTGCACGGTGTCCTTCGCATCCTCCGGATGCGGATAGGTGCGGACCGGCTGCATGTTCATGACCGCCGTCAGCACCGCATCGGTCGGCTTGAGATCGGGGACGGAGAGCGTGATCGGCCCGAGACCGCGGACCTGGTGCTCGGCAGCCACCGGGCTCTTCGCCCAGGGGTGCGCCTCGCCGACGCCGCCGTCGTCGACAAGGCTCAGTCGCTGGCCCTCGGCATCTTCGAGGTCGAGCGTCAGCCGACCGTCGCGCTCCGCGATTTCGCCATGCGCAACGCGGTGCTCGGCAAGATGCGCGCGCCAGAATTCGAGCGCTTCGGGCCCGGCGACGCGGAGGCCGGTCCGGGCAATCGAATGCGTGCCACGACGCTCCGGCGCCGCAGGCCAGTCGAAGAAGGTGATGTCGGAGCCGGGGCTCGCCAGCCCGTCGGCATAGAAGAGATGATAGGCGCTGACGTCGTCCTGGTTCACGGTCTTCTTGACGAGCCGCATGCCGAGAACGCCCTCGTAGAAACGGCGATTTCCCGGCGCGTCGGCCGAAATCGCGGTCAAATGGTGGATTCCGGTGAGTTGCATGATGCCCCTCCGCTTCGCGCTATTCGTATTGGTGATCGCCTCTAAATAGGCGCGAATCGGCGGGTTTCCAAAGCCTCCGGCGCGAGGGAGCCATGCCGAAATCGCGCCGCTCCGGCACCCGCCGGCGGGAACGCCGGCTCCTCGCCCACCGTTATTCGCGTTGCATCGTCGCCGGCAAACTGGTTTGCTCAACCCGGGGAGGGCATCATGGACGCGACGGCCCTGGCGGGGGAGAGCGCCTTTACGCGCGATGCGGTTGCCGGTTGCGCGACCGCGACCGCCGTCCTCTCACGGAACAGTCAGAACTAGCCCGGGGGTCGTGTTGGGTCGGCTTTCGGCGCGCCTGCGCTCTCTACTTACACTCGGCTTGTCGGCGCATCTCGGCGAGGTCCGCGCCAACACGCTCGGCCTGCACGACCGCCTGCAGAAGATCGAAGACGATATCGTTGCGCTAAGATCCCTGATCCGCACGCGCGACGACCGCGCGCAGAAGAAGCTGAAGGCGGGTTTCGCCTCGCTCGTCAACGTGCTGTCGATCCTGCCGGCGCTCGACATAGCGGGGACGCTTCCGCCCTTCCCGCACCAGGGTTTCGAAATCACCGGCGAGGAGGCGGCTTTCCTCTTCCATTTCATTCGACGGCACCGGCCGAAAGTCATCATGGAGCTCGGCAGCGGCAGCTCCACCGTGCTCTTCGCCGCGGCGGTCAGGGCGAACGGCAGCGGGCGCGTCATCTCCGTCGAGCACGACGCGGAACATGCGCGGCAGACGGCGGCGCATCTTGAACAAGCCGGGCTCGCCGATCGCGTCGAGCTGGTTTACGCCCCGCTCGTCGATCTGGCGCTCGATGGCCGCACGTTTCGATGGTACGACCTTGGCACGCTCTTCCAGACGCTGGCGGAGAAGATCGACCTCTTGTTCGTCGACGGGCCGCCCGGCAAGGTGCAGTCGCTCAGCCGCTATCCGGCGCTTCCGGTTCTGATCCACCACCTTGCGCCGCGCGCCCACGTCTTCGTCGATGACGGAGCACGTGAGGACGAGACGAGGATGGTGGCGATGTGGGCGGAATTGGACGCCGTCGCCTTTGACACGGAAGCGCTCGACTTCCTGCCGCACGCCCCGATCCTGTTGACGCTGGCGGGCGCGGAGAGCCGCGTCGCGGAGCTTCGCCGCGCGCGCGACGGCCGCACCGAAGCGCCCGCCGACGAGGTCGAGCTCGTCGGCATCGGACGCCGCAGCGGCACGTCGTAGCACTTCGTCTTGACGAAGGCCGCACCTCGGGAGAGGGAACTCCGCGACCTGCCGCGGCCGGATTCTTCGGCCTCCCCCTCATCCGCCCTCCGGCAGAGCCGGAGGCTTTCCCGGACCTCGTCACACGGTGTCGAACTGCTGCTCCTTCAGATAGTCGCGGAAGCCGTACATGGCTTCGTTCACCTTCGACCAGCTCGGCAGCGCCTCGATCCGCTTCAGCCATGCCATGATGTTCGGGTAGGCCTTGAACTCGGTACGGATCGGATCGCCGCAGGTCAGGAGCGCAGCGCCGAAATAATCGGCGATGGTCACGTCATTGCCGGTCAGGAACTTGTTGGTCTTGCCGAGGATGTTGTCGTTCAACACCTGCAGCCACTTCTTGGTCAGCTCCTTGCCCCAGGCAATCGTGCCCTTCTGCAGCTCGTCGCTCGGGCGCTTGTGGTGCGGATAGATCTGCGGATAGACGACGCCGTAACCGTAGTCATGGTAGAAATGGGTGTTGAACCAATCCATGACCTCGTTGACCTTGGCGCGCTTCTTCAAATCCTTCGGGTAAGCGGCGAGGTCGAACTTTTCGGCCAGGTATTTCAGGATCGCCGAACTTTCGCTCAGGATCAGATCGCCATCGACGAGCGTCGGCACCTGGCGGTTCGGATTGAGCGAGATATAGGGCTCCTGATGGTGAGCGCCGGTCATCAGGTCGACGACCTCTTCCTCAAGCGGCAGGTTATTGTCCTTGGCGAACATGAGCACCGGGCGGCTCGTGTTGGACACCGGATGCATATAGAGCTTCACGTCTGACCTCCCATCTTCTTGCTTCGGGCCGGAGCATAGTGCGGCCGCACGATTGAACCCAGGCCCCTCCCCTCGTGGTCCAATTCAGGCATCTGCATCCCCTTGGGCAAAGCTGCCAGGCAAATGCCGGAATCGAGAGACCCCGAGTAAATGTCAAATCCGCTCCACTAGCTGGTGCGCTCGCGCACCTTGGCGCGCGGTGACTTCTTCGCGGGCCTGGCCTTATACGGATCCTTCGCGCGGCGATCCTTCGAAAGGCTCGGGCGTCGCTCCCGCGTCAAATTCTCGATGGCGTCGGCGAGGTGGACCTCCGCGATGCTCGGGTCGCCGCGCGACACCCTGAGCTTGTGCGCCTCCATCAAAACGTCGACATGGGTCGCGCCGGCGGGCGGCTCGAAGCGGTAGGAGGCAAGCTCGACCAGAAGTCCAAGCGGATCGCGGAAATAGATCGAATCCATGAAGCCGCGATCCTTGACGCCGCTATGCGAAATGCCGCGCTCGTCGAGGCGCTTGACGGCCTGCACGAAGGTGACGCGCGACACGGAGAAGGCGACGTGGTGGACGCTCCCCTGGTCGCGCCCGACGGGCGTCGCATCCGGGCTCCGCGTCTCGTCGGAAAAGACGGTGATCAGGCGACCGTCGCCCGGATCGAAATAGAGATGGCTTTCGCTCGCGAGATCGAGGTTCGGCTGCTCGAACACGAAAGGCATGCCGAGCACCCCCTCCCAGAAATCGATCGAGGTCTGCCGATCGGCGCCGACCAGCGTGATGTGGTGGACGCCCTGCGTCTGAAGCTTCTGCATCGACTCCTCCGCCGCCCGTGCCCGCAGCGTCTTCCGGCATTCTACCCGATCGCGATCGGGTTGCGCAGATTCGTCGCGAAGCCGGCATTCGTCGCCGCGTGCAGGCCAGCGGCAGTTCGCCCCGGCCGAGGCGGAGCGTCAAGCGGAAAGCGCGAGGCTTTCGCCGCTCTGCCGGTCGAAGCAATGCAGCTTCTTGGGATTCCAGCTGAATTTGACGGCGCTTTCGATATTGACGGGCAGCGTCGCGGGGATCGTCGCCTTGAAGAGATGCTCGTCGACCCTCAGCGTGACGATCTTCTCCACGCCGTGGTTCTCGACATCGTGAACGCGCGCCTCGACCGCCTCGTCGGGACCGACGCGGATGTCCTCCGAACGGATGCCGAGGGTCACCGCGCGGATATCAACCTTTCTTCCGGCCGCAGCTTTCGAGCGGGATTTCGAGCTTCCCGTCCATCGCCGAGACGCGCCCGCCGCGAAGCTCCCCATCCAGGAGGTTCATGGCCGGCGAACCGATGAAGCCGGCGACGAAGACGTCGCAGGGCTCGTTGTAGATCTCCTGCGGCTTGCCGACCTGCACGAGCCGCCCGTTGTTCAGCACCCCGACCTTGTCCCCCATCGACATCGCCTCGATCTGATCGTGGGTGACGTAGAGGAACGTCGCGCCGAGCTTCATTTGAAGATCCTTCAGCTCGGACCGCAGGGCTTCGCGGAGCTTGGCGTCGAGGTTCGATAGCGGCTCGTCCATCAGGAACGCCTTCGGCTCGCGCACGATGGCGCGGCCGATCGAGACGCGCTGCATCTCGCCGCCGGAGAGCTTGTCGGTCTTGCGGTCGAGAAGATGCTCGATGCGAAGCGTCCGCGCCGCTTTTTGGACCCGCTCCGCGATCTCGGCGGCGCTGTAGCTGTGCACCTGCGATTTTAGCGGGAAGGCGAGGTTCTGCTGCACGGTGTAGCGCGGATAGAGCGAGTAATATTGGAAAACGAGCGCCACGTCGCGCTCCGCCGCGCTCCAATCGCGCACGTCCTCGCCGCCGATCGCAATCGTGCCGCCGGTCGGCTTTTCGAGCCCCGCGATCAGGCGCAGCGTCGTCGTCTTGCCGGCGCCGGTCGGACCGAGGAGCACGAAGAACTCGCCGTCCGCGACATCGAGCGACAGGTCGCCGACGGCGGCGTGCGCACCGAAAATCTTGGTGACCCGATCGAGCCTGATCTAGCCATGCGACCATCCAGAGCCATTTCTTCCAGACGAACCAGAACCGCTCCCTCCTTCTCCCATGTCTTCCACCTTCTTCGCCCGCCAAGCGCTTCCAAAAATTCATGCTCCAAGCCTCACATTGATGGCGTTGCCGCTCTTTGCATCGAAGAAATGCGTCTGGCCCTCGTCGAGCTTGGCAAAGACGACGTCGCCCGGCCGGCCGACGAAGCCGCTCGCCGTACGCGCGCGGAGGAACTCGCTGCCGACCTTGAGATCGACGATGTCATAGGCGCCGAGCGGCTCGATGATGTGCGCCTCGACGGGGACGTGGCCATCGGCTTCCTCGCGGCTGACCAGCACGCCCTCCGGCCTGACACCGAGGACGAGATCGGCGCCCGGGCGGCTTGCGCTTGCCATCCGCTCCTCAAGATCGGAGGGAAAGTCGAAGGCGGCGGCGCCGTCGCCAAGCATGACCCGCGTGTGGGCGCCATTCGCATGAAGCGTCGCCTTGGTGATGTTCATCACCGGGCTGCCGACAAATTGCGCCACGAAGAGGTTCGCCGGGTGCTCGTAGACGTCGGAGGGCGTGCCGACCTGCTGGAGCACGCCTTCGTTCATCACGGCAATCCGGTCGGCGAGCGACATCGCCTCCACCTGATCGTGGGTGACGTAGACCGTGGTCTGATCGTTCTCCAGGTGCAGCCGCTTCAACTCCATGCGCATCTCCTCGCGGAGCTTCGCGTCAAGGGCGCCGATCGGCTCGTCCATCAGCATCGCCTTCGGCCGCCGGACCAAAGCGCGCCCGATCGCGACGCGCTGCATGTCACCGCCCGACAGCGCCGACGGCCGGTGGGCAAGCAGGTGCTCGATCTGCAGCGCCACGGCGACGGCACGCACCTTGGCGTCGACGTCGGCGCGGCTTTCGCGCGTGGCGCGCAGCGGAAAGGCGATGTTGTCGTAGGCCGTCAGATGCGGATAGAGCGCGAAGAGCTGGAAGACGAAGGCGATGTCGCGATCGCCCGCCTGCATCGCCTGCACCGGGCGGCCGTCGATCAGGATGTCGCCGGAATCGACTTCCTCAAGCCCCGCGATGGCGCGGAGCGTCGTCGTCTTGCCGCAGCCCGACGGGCCCAAGAGGACCACGAATTCCTTGTGCGCGATCGTGAGGTTGAGCTTTCGGATGACGTAGTTGTCGCCGAAATATTTCTCGATGTCGCGAAGCACGATCTCGGCCATGCGGTCAGCCCTGCTTCCCCGCCGCCGGCCCGGGCTTGATGTGGGAGAAGACGAGAAAGCCGATGAGGCCGACCAGGATCACCGTCACCCCGTAGCGATGGATGACGTTGACCCAGGGCTGGCACAAGGCGACGATGCCGAGCACCATCACCCATTGCGACAGGGGCTCCAGATAGCTTGCGCTGATCTCCTTGAACCGCATCGGTCGTGCCTCGCCGCCAGTGCTCATTTGCGGATCGCTCCGAAGGTCACGCCGCGCAGCAGATGTCCGCGCAGCGCGAAGGTGAAGATCGCCACCGGCAGCAGGAAGAGGAACGTGCCGGCCGCGACCGACGTCCAGTCGGGGAGGCCCGCGCCGACCTGCGACGGAATAAAGGGGGGCGCGGTTTGCGCCCGCCGGCTCGTGAGCATCAAGGCGAAGGCGTATTCGTTCCACGCCGTGATGAAGCAGAACACCGCGGTCGCCGCGATCCCGGTCGTCGCCTCGGGAAGCACGATCTTGAAGAAGGCCTGCAGCCGCGTGTAGCCGTCAACCAGCGCCGCCTCCTCGTATTCGCGCGGAATCTCGTCCATGAAGCCCTTCATCAGCCAGACCGAGAAGGACAGGTTGAAGGCGGTGTAGAGGATGATCAGCCCGAGATGCGTGTCGGTCAGGCCGACGACGCGATACATCAGGAACATCGGAATCGCGATGACCACCGGCGGCAGCATGCGGGTCGACAATATGAAGAACAGGAGGTCCGGCTCGCCGGCGATCTTGAAGCGCGAGAAGCCGTAGGCCGTGAATGTTCCCATTCCGACGGCAAGGATGGTGCTGACGACGGCGACGATGAGGCTGTTCTCGAAGCGATCCGGATATTGCGAGAACTGCGGCTTGTTGCCGACCTTCAGCACGCTCTCGCCGCCGTCATAGATGTCCTTCTCCCACCAGGGCGCCGCGGCGTAGGTCTCCGGGTCGACCGGCTTGGTCATCTGCACGCGCTTGGTGAAGAGGCGCACAAAGGGCGTGATCTCCGGCTTGAAGAGGATGGTCGGCGGTGAGGTGACCGCAAGGTCGCGCGGCTTGAACGCGGTCGACGCGATCCAGTAGATCGGGCCGAGGAAGATCAGAGTCGCGGCAATGACCGCGACGATTGCCGCCTTGTTCAGGATCGCCTGCCGCGGAGTGCCGACGGCTGCCATCTCAGCGCTCCTTCACCTTGTTCAGGTACTTCACGTAGATGTTGGTGATCGCCACCACCATGATCAGCACGATGTAGGCGAGCGCGCAGGACTTGCCGGTGTCCCATTGCTGAAACGCCTGCTTGTAGAGGCGGATCGCGATCAGCTCCGCGTTCGGCTGGCTGGTCATCGTGAAGGCGATGTCGAAGGTCTTGAACGCCTCCATGGTGCGGAAGATGAGCGCGATCAGAAGCAGCGGCGAAACCAGCGGCAGCGTGATGCGGGTGAAGGTGTACCAGGCGCTCGCACGGTCGATTGCCGCCGCCTCGTAGAGATGCTTCGGCACGGCGGAGAGGCCGGCAAGCGACAAGAGCATCACGAACGGCGCCCACATCCAGATGTCGGTGATGGCGATCGCGTAGAGCGCCCAGTTGCGGTCCGACAGCCAAGCGAAATTCCCAAGATGGAAGACGTAATTTATCGGCCCCCACGAGGGGCTGTAGAGAAGCTGCCAGAAGAGGCCGACCACGGCCGGCGACATCATCATCGGCAGAAGCAGCAGCGTGGTGACAAAGCCCTTGCCCGGAAAGCTGCGGTTCAGAAGCAGCGCCAGGCCGAAGCCCACAAGCATCTGTCCGGTGACCGAGACGATGACGTATTTCGCGGTGATCTCGAAGTTGGACCAGACGTGCGGATCATTGAGCAGATCACGGTAGTTCTTGAGCCCGACGAAGCTCCAAGCCACCGGGCGGTTCGCCGCGTAGTCGGTGAACGAATAGCCGAGCGAATAGATGAGCGGAAAAATGTTGAAGACGATCAGGAAGAGGATCGCCGGAATAATGAAGAGATTGCGGATCGACAGATCCGACAGGCCGCGAGCCCGCACCCGCGGTCGTGCGCTTTGCCCGATAGTCGCAGTGGTGGCCAAGGCCGGCTCCCGGTCGTCTTAAAGTCGCTTCCAGCAACGTGCTGCCCGGGGGAAAGACAGCTTTCCCCCGGACGCGCGGAACTCGCTTAGTTGTAGCGCTTGTACTTGACGAAAGTCGCCTTCCAGTCGGCCGTCATCTTGTCGAGGGCGTCCTTTGCGTTGCCCTCCCCATTGACGACGTAGGGGTAGAGATCCTGGTTCATCTGGTCGAGCAGCTCGGCATATTCGGGCGT
Source organism: uncultured Alphaproteobacteria bacterium (assembly GCA_963750115.1). GTDB lineage: Bacteria > Pseudomonadota > Alphaproteobacteria > Rhizobiales > Afifellaceae > DASWJZ01. Next base: position 115,679 of record CAVVPM010000006.1, read on the forward strand.
CGCCCAGAAGTCCTTGACGATCTGCATCGAGTCGTTGAAGGCGCGGTTGAACGGCGTTGCGTTGAGGAACTTGTCCGACGACAACACCGCCTGGCTGCAGGTGTAGCCGCCGAAGTCGGCCCATTTCTGCTGCACGTCGTCACGGATGAACCACTTGAGGAACTTCATCGCCTCGTCGCGCTTCTTCGAGTAGGAGACGATCGATATGCCCTGGCCGCCGAGCGCCGCGAACTGCTGCCCGCCGGGACCCGCCGGGTTGGCGAAGTAGCCGGTGCTGTCGGCGTAGGGATTGGTCGCCTTGTTCGCCAGCGAGGGATAGAAGGCAAAGAAGTTCATCGCCATGGCCACCAGGCCGGAGCTGAAGGCCTGATTGTCTTCCGTGAAGAACGCGTTGCCCCAGTTCGGCGGCGTGAACTTCAGGAGGTCATGGTACATTTCGAGCGCTTGGACGTTCTGGTCGGAGTTGACGATGCCGTCGACCTTGTAGGTCGAATAATCGCCGAGCGAGCCGCCGTAGCTGAAGATGGTCTGCTCGACTCCCATCGCCATGGCGTCATACTGGTTCTGCGTATACATCGCGACGCCGTACCTGTTCTGGTCCGGGCGGGTGAAGAACTCCGCGATGTCGTGCAGTTGCTTGTAGTCCTTCGGCACGGCCAGGTCGTATCCGTACTTTGCCTTGAAGTTCGCCTGCTCCGTCGGATCCTCAAACCAGTCCTTGCGATAGGCCCAGCCGTTGGCGTCGCCTTCGAGCGGGATCGCCCAATACTTGCCGCTTCCCGGCGGATACTCGGCGTAGCCCTTCACCGTCGCCGGCGTCATCACCTTGTCGAGATGATTCTCCTTGAAGAAGTCAGTGAGGTCGACCCAATGGCCTTGAGTCGAGCCCGCACCCAGCCACTGCGAATCGCCGACGATCAAGTCATAGGAATCGCCGTGGGCGTTCAACTCGGTGAAGGCCTTGGTCTGGAAGTCCGGCCACGGCGTGGTCTCCACCGTGATCTGGACCCCGGTCTCCTTTGTGTATTCGTTCACCAGCTGCTGCAGGTAGTTGGCCGGGTCCCACTCCGCCCAAAGGATCGTCAGCGACTTGTCCTGAGCCAGCGCCGGCCCAGCAGCAAGGGCAAGCGCCGTCCCGGCAAGCATACCTAACCAGGTCTTTCTCAGCATTTTCGTTTCCTCCCTTTCGATCGCCGTCCGCCAGGCGGAGCGGCAATCCTTGCGCCGATTTCCGGCTACCCCCTTCTCTTGCGCGGCCGTGCCGCCGCGTTCTTCTTGGTTTTCCGAACGGTGCCGGCCGGGTTCTCCGCCGAGGCTTCGGCTACCGCTGTACCTGACGAGGGCATGCGCGGCCCAGACGGCCAAGCGTCGTACCCCCTCATCGTCGACGCCCCAAATATCCTTGAGGACGACGATCGCCTCAATCCCGAAGATAAGTGACAGCGCCTGCGAGAGCTTGTCAAACGTCGGCGCCGGAACGCGGCCCTTCAGCGGCGCCAGCGCGTCGCGCAAGAGCGTCTTGCGGTTTCCGCGCACGATGCGCGGCTCGGCCCCGAGCGTCCCCGCCTGCCGCCGCGCCCATTGGTCGAGCGCCTGCGAGAGCGCCGCACGGTGCGTCGCCTCGTATTTCAGCATGCGCGGAAAAGCGAAAGCGAAGAGATCCGACACGCGCCGGTCGACGTCGTCGTCGCCGGAGCGCCACGCGAGGATCGGTCCGAGCGCCTCGTCCACCACCGCCTGCACCATCGCCGCCTGGCTGGGAAAATAGCGATAGGCCGTGGCGCGCGACACCTCCGCCGCCTCGGCGACGTCGCTCACCGAAGGGACGAAACCGTCCTGCATCAGGCGGATGGCGGTTGAAAGCATGTGCCGCTTCATGCGCGCGCGCGGACCACGCTCGGCGGCGGCATGCTCTCGTACTTGACCCGAGACGGACATACCAATACGATACTGCCGTCTCAAAACAAAAGCAAACCAAAAACTGAAAACGCACAGCCGCTTGCATTCGTCGGGGAGGCGATGAGGCGAATCTACGTCGTCGGCACGGCGGATACCAAAGGCGAGGAACTTCTCTACGTCGCCGAGCGTCTGCGCGCGGCCGGCGGCGAGCCGCTCCTCGTCGATGTCGGTATTCGCGCTCCGCAATGCGCCGTCGACATCGCGGCGGAAAGCGTCGCCGCCTTCCACCCGGAGGGCGCCGAGGCGGTGCTTGGAGCAGGCGATCGCGGCAGCGCCGTCTCCGCCATGGGCGAGGCGTTCCGCCGTTTCATCGCGGCAAGGGACGACATTGCCGGCATCATCGGCATCGGCGGCGGCGGCGGCACTTCGATCGTGACGGCCGGCATGCGGGCGCTTCCGATCGGCCTGCCGAAGCTGATGGTCTCCACCTTGGCCTCGGGCGACGTCAGCGCCTATGTCGACGTGAACGACATCGCGATGCTGAACTCGGTGACCGACATGGCGGGTCTCAACGGGCTGAGCCGGGTCGTGCTTGCGAACGCCGCCTTTGCGATCGCCGGGATGGCGCGCGCCGTCGTGCCTAAGACGCGAACAAAGCCCGCTATCGGCCTCACCATGTTCGGCGTCACCACGCCTTGCGTCACCCAGGCGGCGGCGCGGCTCCGCGACGACTACGACTGCCTCGTCTTCCACGCGACCGGCAGCGGCGGCCGCGCCATGGAGAAGCTCGCCGACAGCGGGCTCCTGGTCGGGGTGATCGACGCGACCACGACGGAGGTCTGCGACCTCCTTTTCGACGGCGTGCTTTCCGCCGGCCCGGACCGGCTCGGCGCCATCGCGCGCACGAAAATCCCCTATGTCGGCTCCGTCGGCGCACTCGACATGGTGAACTTCCAGGCGATCGACACGGTGCCGGAGAAATATCGCGGGCGAAACCTCTACAAGCACAATCCGCAGGTGACGCTGATGCGCACGACCGCCGAGGAGAACCGCGCGATCGGCGCCTGGATCGGCGCGCAACTCAACGCCTGCGAAGGCAAGGTGCGCTTTCTCATCCCGGAGAAGGGCGTGTCGGCGATCGATGCGCCGGGCCAGCCCTTCTATGATCCGGAAGCCGACGCCGCGTTGTTCGACGCGCTTGAAGCGGCAATCGAGCAAAATGCCAACCGGAGCCTCGAGCGGCTTCCCCTCCACATCAACGATCCGGAATTCTCGGCGGCGCTCGTCGAAAATTTCCGCGCGATCGCCGCCTGAAAGGAATCGCATGCCGCGTATTGAACGCAAGACGATCATCGCGAAGTTCCGGGAGATGGTGCGGAGCCACGTCCCGATCGTCGGCGGCGGCGCCGGCACCGGGCTATCGGCAAAATGCGAGGAGGCCGGCGGCATCGACCTCATCATCATCTACAATTCCGGCCGCTACCGCATGGCCGGTCGCGGCTCGGCCGCCGGCCTCCTCGCCTATGGCAATGCCAACGCGATCGTGAAGGAGATGGCGGCGGAAGTGCTGCCGGTCGTGAAGCATACGCCGGTGCTTGCCGGCGTGAACGGCACCGACCCCTTCGTGCTGATGCCGCAGTTCCTCGCCGAGCTGCGCGACATGGGCTTTTCCGGCGTGCAGAACTTTCCGACGATCGGACTTTTCGACGGCGTCATGCGGGCAAGCTTCGAGGAGACCGGCATGGGCTACGGCCTCGAGGTCGACATGATCCGCCAAGCGCACGCGCTCGACCTCCTCACCACGCCCTATGTCTTCAATCCCGACGAGGCGACGGCGATGGTGAAGGCCGGCGCCGACATCATCGTCGCGCACATGGGGGTGACCGTCGGCGGCGCGATCGGCGCGACGTCGGCGATGCCGCTCGAAGCCTGCGTCGGCGCGATCGACGCGATCGCGGACGCGGCGTTTCGCGCGCGCAAGGACATCATTGTGCTTTGCCATGGCGGGCCGATCGCGACGCCCGCGGACGCGGCCTACATCCTCAAAAACTGCGCCGGCTGCCACGGTTTCTACGGGGCGTCGTCGATGGAGCGCCTGCCGGTCGAAGAGGCGCTGACGGAGCAGGTCCGCCGCTTCAAGACGATCAAGCTCGAGCGAGCGGCCTTGGAAACAATCGGGAGGAACGGATGATGGGCGGCAAGTTCGTGATCGCCAAGGAGACGAAGCCGGAGGTGCTCGACTGGGGAAAACTCGGCTGGATGAGCAATCCGCCGAATACCGGCGCCAGGCAGCTCACCGTCATCGACGTGACGCTTTCGCCGGGCAAGGGCCACGACTTCCACAAGCATCCCGACCAGGAAGAGGTCATCTACGTCGTCGCCGGCAAGGTGGAGCAATGGGTCGACCGGGAGAAGCGGCTGCTTCAGCGGGGCGATTGCGCCTTCATCCCGGCCGACATGGTGCACGCCTCGTTCAATGTCGGCGACGGCGAGGCGAAGATCGTCGCCATCCTCGGGCCCTGCGTCGGCGAGATCGGCTACGAGCTCGTGGACATGGCAGGCGAGGCGCCGTGGAAGGGAATGCGGAAGGTCTAAGTCAGGGGGGGCCGCCGCTTTCACCGTCGTCATCGGCGGGCTTGACCCGGCAATCCATTCCGTGACCGAGGTGCGAGGACAAGCGCTACGGAATGGATGCCCGGATCAAGTCCGGGCATGACGACAGTCCTGTGGGGCAGCGTTCAGGGAGGAGAATGATGGCCAACAATTACCCAAGACTTCACAACGCCATGTGGCCGGGCATCGTCGGCAAGGGGTCGGGCGACGGCGAGCCGATCATCCCACTCGACACGCTGCTCACGCTGACGCGCGATGCGCGCGGGCCGAACGGCGAGAAATTCGACGGGGTCGATCTCTTCATCGTCGCACCGCATTTCGACATCGATTCCGACGACGCCGCGGTGAAGCGCATGGCCGACCACATCGCCGGCTACGGCCTAAAGGTCGGCTCCTTCGTCGCGCCGATCTGGGGCGGCGCCGGGGGCGGCTCGGCGATGGATGCGGGCGACGAGCGCAAGAAATTTCTGACGCAGGTCAGGAAGGCCTGCGCCATCGCAAAGACGATGCGCGACCTCGGCATCCGCCCGACCGGCGGCGTCAGGATCGATTCCTCCACCGGCGTCGAGGCCTGGGACAAGGACCCGGTCGGCAACACCAAGCTGATCGCCGAGACCTTCAAGGATGCCGGCAGGATCGCGGAGGATTACGGCGAGTTCCTGGTGGCGGAAGGCGAGATCTGCTGGGGCGGCATGCATTCCTGGCGGGAGATGGTGAAGCTCCTCGAAATGGTGGGGATGCCGGGCGTCGTCGGCTACCAGGCCGACATGGCGCATTCGATGCTCTACACGCTCGGCTACAACGCCGAAGCCGACCGCATCCTGCCGAAGGACTATGACTGGAAGGACCGCTCGAAGCTCGACGCGGCCTATAAGAAGGTCGCCGATGCGCTCCGACCCTGGACGCTCGACTTCCACGTGGCGCAGAACGACGGCTCGGTGTTCGGCTCCGGCGACCACGAGAAGACCGGCCGGCACTGCCAGGTGAGCGACCCGAACGGCAAGCTCGATATCGTCAAGCACGCCGGCTACTGGCTCAGGGACGAGAACGGCGCGCTGACCAAGAAGATGCGCCACATCTGCTGGGACGGCTGCATGTTCCCGAATGCGGTGATGGAAAGCCAAGAGACCTGGAACGCCATTCTCGGCGCGATGCTCAAGGTGCGCGACGCGCACGGGTGGAGCGAATAGAGGTGAGCTCTCCCCTCGCGGGGAAGGGAATCCGGAACAAGGGCAGGAGACAATGGCCAACAAGACCTTGAATATCGGCATGGTCGGCTACGGCTTCATGGGCCGCGCGCATTCGAACGCCTGGCGCCGCGTCTCGAATTTCTTCGACACCGGCTATCAGCCGGTGCTGAAAGCGGTTGCGGCGCGCGACAGAAAGAAGGCGCAGGCCTTCGCCGCCATGTGGGGCTACGAGACGGTCGAGACCGACTGGCGGAAGCTGGTCGCACGCAAGGACATCGACGCGATCGACATCTGCGTGCCGAACGACCTTCACGCGGAGATCGCGATCGCGGCGGCGAAGGCCGGCAAGATGGTGCTCTGCGAGAAGCCGCTCGCGCGAAACGCCAAGGAGGCGCTGCCGATGGTGCGCGCGGTCGAGCGCGCCGGCGTGCCGAACACGGTCTGGTACAACTACCGGCGCATCCCCGCGGTGACGCTGATCAAGCAGGTGGTCGAAGAGGGGCGGCTCGGAAAGATCTTCCACTACCGCGCCAACTTCCTGCAGGACTGGACGATCTCGCCCGACGTGCCGCAGGGCGGCGCCGGCACCTGGCGGCTCGACGTCAACGCCGCCGGCTCGGGCGTCACCGGCGACCTTCTCGCCCACTGCATCGACACGGCGATCTGGATCAACGGCGGTATTGCGCGCGTCACGGCGATGACGGAGACCTTCGTCAAGAGCCGCAAGAACGCGCTGACCGGCAAGGTGCAGAAGGTCGGGATCGACGACGCCGCGGCGGTGCTTGCGCGCTTCGCGAACGGGTCCATCGGAACCTTCGAATCGACCCGCTACGCACGCGGCCACAAGGCTCTCTATACGCTGGAGATCAACGGCGAGCGCGGCTCCTTCATGTGGGACCTGCACGACATGAACCACGTGAAATGGTTCGACCATTCGAAGGAAGGGCGGCTCCGCGGCTGGATCGACATCCTCGTCACCGACGGCGAGCACCCCTATCTCGGCAAATGGTGGGTGCCGGGGCTCGTCGTCGGCTACGAGCATTCCTTCGTGCACCAGGCGGCGGATTTCCTCGAAAGCCTCTCGACCGGCAAGCCCTGCTCGCCGACCTTCCGCGAGGCGCTGGAGACGACCCGGGTCTGCGACGCGATCATCAAATCGGGCGAAACGGAGAAGTGGGTGAAGGTGGGGTAGCGGCCGACGAAAGGCGGCGCGGCCTCCCCTCGCCCTTAGCCGAGCCGCTCGATCTCTTCCGCGCGTGAAACCGTCACGTCGAGGTCGTTCACAAGACCATCGGCGAGCGAATAGATCCAGCCGTGGACCATGAGCGGCTGGCCGCGCGCCCAGGCCTCCTGGACGAAGACGTCGGAGGCGACGTTCCTGACCTGGCGGATGACGTTCAACTCGCAGAGGCGGTCAAGCCGGGCGCGCTCCGCGGGAATTCCGGAAAGCTCGTGGCGGTGCTCGCGGAACACCTCGCGGACCGGATGCAGCCAGTGGTCCACGAGCCCGCGCCGCTTGCCGTCCACCGCCGCCGCCACGCCGCCGCATCCGTAGTGTCCGACGACCAGGATGTGCCTGACCTTCAAGACGTCGACGGCGAACTGGAGCACCGAAAGATAGTTGGCGTCCTGCGGCGGGGCGAGGTTCGCGACGTTCCTGTGTACGAAGAGCTCGCCGGGATCGAGGTCGACGATCTCGTTCGCCGGCACGCGGCTGTCGGAGCATCCGATCCAGAGATATTTCGGCGCCTGCTGGCTCTCCAGCCGCTTGAAGAAGCCGGCATCGGCGGCGACCTTCCGCTTCGCCCAGGCGCGGTTGTTGGCCTTCAGATCATCGAGCATGAACGGCTCCCCGATGCGTTTTGCAGGAGCGAAGCGACAGCGTCTCCCGGATCGCGACGACGACGAGGAGGCCCGACGACGCAACGCCGCGAAGCGTGATGGCGAAGACGAAGTCGAAGAAAAGCTCGACGAACGTCACGCGGCTGTCTTTGCGCGAGCCGCGCGCGAAGCCGGTTGGTGTTTGCCGCAAGTGGAATCGCCATCCGTCCTTTCTAACCGCTTCGCACGACGGCGGCATAGCCCTCCCCCGGCCCGCGACATCCAGGGCAAGGAACATCCTCGGCGGCAAGGCGTTGGGATATCGTAAGCCGGCATATACTGAGTGCCTTGAGCTGCTCTGGCCGGCGGAACGGTATTGAGGAAAACAATGGCGAGAGCGACTTCCGCCGGCGCGGCCTTTGGCGGCTGGCTTCTTATCCTAAGCTCGGCCGCCGGGCTTGGCGTTTCAATCTTCGATTATTTCGGCGATATCGGCATTCGAGGGACGGCGGGCGTGCTCCTTGTCATCGTCTCGACGGCGCTGATCCTGGGCGCTTCCCTGATCATCGCGCTCGCGTCGGTGCGGGAGTGGATCGGCGTCGTCCTCATGACCCTCATCTTCCTCGGCATCGTCGGGACCGGGCTCGCCGCCTATTTCCTCGAAGCAAAGTGGCTCCTTGCATCGATGGCCGTGGCGCTGATCGCCTGGTTCGTCCGGGCGGCCTTCGCCACTGAAGCGGAGAGGCAATCGAGAACGCTGCGCGCACAAGCGGGGTACCTGTCATGAGCCTCGCTCCCCGCTCCCGCTCTTTCGCCCTGCCCGTCCTCGTGGGCGCGCTCGTCGTAGCGTCGGTGTCGCTCGCACAGGATCAAAGTGCCCCCTGCCCAGGGCCAAAGTGCGCCTGCGGCGGGTGCCCCTGCAGCGAGCCAGCCGGCACCCGCGCAAGGCCAAGCCGCACCGTCCGCGAGCGAACCCGCGCAGAATCAATCTGCGCCGTCGGGAACGCAGGCGGCACCCATTGCGGGTCAGCCGGCCGCCGCGCCGGCACAGGCGACGGCTCCGGCAACCGAACCCCCGCTTCAAGACTACCAAGCCGCGTCCGGCGCCGATCAGACCTGGTACACGTTCAACGGCGACCTCAAGGCACAGAAATTCTCCAGCGCCGACGAGATCACGCCTGAGAACGTCGGGAAGCTGAAGGTCGCCTGGCAGATTCACACTGGCGACGTGTCGGACGGGAACGGCAACCTGCCGGCCACGGTGTGGTCGGCGACGCCGCTCTTCGTCAACAACACGCTCTACCTGTCGGACGCCGTTCTACCGCATCCTCGCGATCGAGCCGGACACCGGCAAGGTGAAGTGGACCTACGACACGCAAGTCGACGCTGAAGGCGCTGACGCAGCCGGACCTCAAGACCCGCGGCGTCGCCTATTGGCAGGCGAGCAGCCCAGTCGCCGGGCAAGCCGTGCCAGAAGATCGTCTATGTCGGCACGATGGACGCGCAATCTGCATGCGGTCGACGCCGATACCGGCAAACCCTGCAAGGGGTTCGGCAACGGCGGCGTCCTCGACGTGAACCAATGGAACACGATGAACAACAAATGGCCGCTGTCGCTGCTGCAGCCGCCCACCGTCTACAAGAACACGCTGTTCCTCGGCTGGGCCGGCAAGGACTGGGCCTATCAGGAAGCGCCGCCCGGCAACGTCTTCGCGGTCGACGCGCAGACCGGCAAGCTGAAATGGACGTTCAACGCGCTTCCGCCGGACAGCGACCCACGACCGGCAACGTCGAACGTCTGGGCGAGCATGTCGGTCGACCCTGAGCACGGCATTGTCTACCTGCCGGTCAGTTCGCCGAGCCCGAACTATTACGGCGGCGACCGCAAGGAGAAGCTGCCGCTCGCCACGTCGGTCACGGCGCTCGACGCCGATACCGGCAAGGTGATCTGGAGCCAGCAGCTCGTCCACCACGACATCTGGGACTACGACACGAACTCCGCCCCGGTGCTCGTCGACATCAACAAGGACGGGCAGACGATTCCGGCGCTCATTCAATCCACCAAGCAGGGCCTGCTCTTCGTCCTCAACCGCCTGACCGGCGAGCCGATCTACCCGATCGAGGAGAAGAAGGTCGGGGCTTCCAACGTCCCGGGCGAACAGGCGTCACCGACCCAACCCTATCCGGCGACGCCGCAAGCGACGATCCCCGATCAGTGGCCCGGCGTCTCCGCCATCGCCGACATCGCGAGCGCCGGCTATTGCAGCCGCAAGGCGAAGCAGCTGCGCTACGATGGGCGCTACACGCCGCCGAGCCTGCAAGGCTCGCTGGTCTATCCGGCAACCGCCGGCGGCGTCGAATGGGGCGGCGGCGCGGTCGACCCGACGACCAACACCTATGTCGTGAACAGCTCGAGCGTCGTGCAGATCTATCGGCTGATCAAGCGCGCCGACTATGCCAAGGAGAGCGACAACGGCGACAAGTCCGGCTACTACGCGCAGGAGGGAGGCCCCTACGGCTTCTATCTCTCGAACTTCGTCAACTGGCTCGGCATGCCTTGCTGGAAGCCGCCGTACGGCACGCTCTCATCCTACGACCTGAATACCGGCAAGCTGCTCTGGAAGGAGCCGTTCGGCGAGGTGCAGAAGTGGGGCTTCTACATGCCGAATTCGTGGGGCTCGGTCACGATCGGCGCGCCGGTCGTCACCAAGAGCGGCCTCGTCTTCATCGGCGCCTCGATGGACTCGCGCGTTCGCGCCATCGACCTGAAGAGCGGCAAGGTTCTGTGGAAGGCGCAGGTCGAGGCGCCGGCCGTGGCGATGCCCGCTGTCTACACCTACAAAGGCAAGCAGTATGTCGTGTTTGCCGTTGGCGGGAACACCATCCTGACGCCGCGCGTCAGCGACCAGGTGGTGGCGTTCGCCCTGCCGGACGACAAAAGCTAAAACAGCGCAAGCTGCATGGCTTCAGGCCGGCGGCGTGGCAGCGCCGCCGGCTGAAGCTTGAGAAGCTCCGCCTCGATATCGGTGAGGAACGGCGAAGCTTCGAGCTTCCGCACCTTGCCGCGCCAGAGACGCGAGCCCGCGCGGCTCAGGAAGAGGCGGTCCTTCGCCCGCGTCATCGCCACGAAAAAGAGCCGCCGTTCTTCCGCCACGCTCTTCTCGTCGGATGCGCCGAAGGCAAGCGGCATGACGCCGTCCTCCAGCCCGACGATGAAGACGACGGGGAATTCGAGCCCCTTCGCGGCGTGCATGGTGAGGAGCGCCACGCGGTCGGCGCGGGGATCGAAGAAATCCGCCTCATCGGCAAGTGCAATCGCCTCAAGGAAACGCGCGCGGTCGTCGCCGCTCTGTCCCGCGAGAGCCGTGAGCCAGCGCAGCGCCTCACTCAATGCTGCCGGGTCGAGGCTGCCGCCTAACCTCCCCCTTGAGGGGGAGGTTACGGGGTCGGCATCGTCGGCCGAGGCACGGGTGGTCAAGCCTGTGGCCGCCAGTCTGAGGGAATCGGCGAGCGGGTGGTCTGCAGGTAGCGCGTCCAGTTCGGCGAGGAGCGCGGCCACGGCGGGGTTCTCGGCGAGTGGCCGGCGCCTGCTCGTCGCGAAGGGCATGCCGGAGCGCGCGAAGGCCTCGACGAGCGCGGCGGATTGCGCCTCCGTCCGGTAGAGGACGGCGATGTCGCCAAAGCCGAGGCTGCGCTCTCCCGCCTCAGTGCGGCCCGTATCGATCGAGAAGAAGCTGTGGCCGCCGAGAAGCTTCTCGATCGAGGCGACGACGTATTCCGCCTCGGCGGCCTCGGTCGGCGCGACGTGGATATCGATCTTCTCGTGCATGTCGCGCACGATCTCGGCAAGCTTCGGCGTCGCGTGGGCCGGTCCGATCACTTGTGACGCGGCTTCCACGATCGTGCCCGAAGAGCGGTAGTTGCGCCTCAGATGAAGCGTCCGGGCGGCCGGAAAATCGGCGGCGAAGCATGCAAAGGACGCGGAGTCGCCGCCGCGAAAGCCGTAGATCGCCTGATCCGGATCGCCGACCACGAGGACGTTCCCGCTTTGCGGCGCGATCAGCGTGAGCAGCCGGTATTGCTCCGCGTCAACGTCCTGGAACTCGTCGACGAGGATGAATTGGAAGCGGCCCCGCCAGCGCGCCGCGAGCGCGGGATTGCGTTCGAGCGCCTTCGCGGCGAGCGTCACGCAATCGTCGAAGTCGATCGAATTCTTCGCGCGCATCGCGCGCTCGTAGGCGGCGAGCGTCTCCGCAAGCGCCGTGTCGTCTTTGTTGTCCCGGGCACCGCTCCGCTTCGCCTTCGCAATGCGAGCAAGAAGCCGTGTTGCTTTGTCGTTGGAAATATCGAGCGTTGCGGCGAGGAGCGCCGCACGTTCCGTCTCGCCGGCGACGGTGAAGCCGGGCACGAGGCCGGCGGCGTCCGGGTCGTCGCGCAGGATTTTCAGGCCAAGCGCATGGAAGGTGCGGATCGGCACATCCTTCGCGCCCGTCGGCAGGAGGCGCTGAAGGCGCGCGCGCATTTCCGCGGCGGCGCGGCGGGTGAAGGTGATCGCGAGGCAGCTCGCCGCCGTTACCCCGCGCTCGGCGACAAGATGCGCGATGCGGTGCGTCAACATCCGCGTCTTGCCGGAGCCCGGCCCGGCGACGACCATGACCGGGCCTTCGGTCACCGAAGCGGCGACGCGCTGGTCGGCATCGAGGGCGGCGAGGAGGGGTGAAGCGTCCGGCCCTCATCCTGAGGTGCGGACCCGGCGGAGCCGGGGCGGCCTCGAAGGATCGGGATCGCGGGCGCTCATGTTCCCATCCCGCCCCTTCGAGGCTCGCTCCGCTCGCACCTCAGGATGAGGCGAACTGGACGGCACGGACGCGCCCTTCTTCCTCGGCGCAGCCGCGAGGTCGTCAAAGAGCAGGTGAGCGCCCTTCTCCCGGTCGAGCTCGCCCGCATCAAAAAGCCGGATCACGCCGTATTCGCCGTCATAGCCGGCCTCGCGAATGACGTTTCCGGCGCGAAGCCGGGTCACCGCCTCCGCAAGGAGCGTCGAGCCGGCGCGCGCGATATCCTCCGCCGGGGTCGCTTCGAGGATGAAAAGCTCCGGGCCGAGCTTCGCGAGCGCCTGGTCGTAATTCTCCGCGACGCGCTTCGACGACGGGCCGACGCCTGAAATCTCGGCGACGATCTCCGGCAGCGGCACGAGGCTCTCAACGTCGCCGGCGGTCGGCGGTTGTATGGCCTCGCTCCGATCGGCCAGCGTCTCGACACGGTGCGAGACGCCGATCGTGAGCGCGCCGCCACAGACCGGACAGCGGCCGCCGAGCGCGAGCGTCTCCTTCGGCTTGAGCCTGACGCCACACTTCCGGTGCCCGTCGGCGTGATATTTCCCCTCCTCCGGGAAGAACTCGACCGTGCCGCCATAGCCGTCGCCGAACTCGAGCGCGCGGCGGATCGCGAAATAATCCGGCGCGCAGTCGAAGAGCGTCGCCTCGCGCCCGAGCTTGCCGGGCGAATGCGCATCGGAGTTCGAGGTCAGCCGATAGCGGTCGAGGAAGGAAATGCGCCAGTTCATCGCCGGGTCGGAGGAAAGGCCGGTCTCGACCGCGAAGATGTGGCCGGAAAGATCACGATAGCACTCGGCGATCGAATCGAAGCCCGATTGCGAGCCGAGCGCGGCGAACCACGGCGTCCAGATATGCGCGGGGACCAGCAAGGCGTCGGGGCCCGACGTCCAGCAGGATCTCCAGAAGGTCGCGGCGAGTCGAGCCGAGGATCGGGCGGCCGT